>CAVYQJ010000016.1:0-441171 GCA_963770615.1 uncultured Solirubrobacterales bacterium
CCAGGCGGTCGTGCGCGGCAGGTCGTCCGGATCGACCTGGTGGGCGCCGTCGAACTCCCGGTAGTCGACGTCGAACCCGGCCTGCTCGAGCGCCTCGTGTGCGGTGCGCGCGAACGTGACGGGGATAACCGGGTCCTGGCGGCCGTGGGCGATGAGGACGGCCGTTGCGGTGCGGTCGTCGAGCGACGGCTGCCACCCCTCGACGGTCGGGATGAACCCCGATAGCGCGAGGATGCCCGCGGGCGCCGGCCGGCCGGCGTCGAGGCCGAGCGCGTAGCTCATCACGCATCCCATCGAGAAGCCGCCGAGCACGGTGCGCTCGGGGCCGATCCCGGTCTGCACCCACAGTTCGTCGTGGAACGCGGCGAGCTCGGCGGCGGCGGAGCGGAAGCTCTCGGGGTCCGGATAGCCGACCCGAGGGACCAGATACCAGTGATAGCCGGGCGAGCCCTGCAGGCGCAGCGGCGCCCGCGGGGTGACGACGTGCAGACGGCGGTCGGGGTCGAGCACGGCCGCGAGCCCCATCAGGTCCTGCTCATCGCTCCCGCGGCCGTGATGGAGGACCAGCAGGCCCTGCGGGTCGCCGTCGGCGGGTCGCTCGAGCGCGGTCAGGGCCATCGCCGGACAGGGTAGTCGGCGGCGCTTCGTACACTCGGTCACATGGCATCGAAGCTACTTCAGGGTGCTCGCGCGATTCCGATGGCGAAGCTCCTTACCGCGGCCCAGCTCGTGATGATCGCTCGCCGGCACTGGCTTCGTCTGGAGCCGCACGAGCGCCGGCGGCTGTTCACGCTCGTGCGCGTCGCCACCGGACGCCGGGGCGGGCTCACCCCCGGCGAGCGCTTCGAGCTGGCGCGGCTGATCGCCAAGGCCGACCCGAAGCTGTTCGCCGGCCTTGTCGTGCAGAAGCTCTCGCCGGTGCCGCTCCCGAAGCGGATGGGTCGGACGAAGCGCTGACCGTCAGTCGGTGATCAGGATGTGACCGGGCTGAGCGGCGACGCGCTCGAGCCAGGCGGTGATCGCCGGGTAGGAATCGAGCGCGAACCCGGCCTCGGGGGCGACGTGGGTGTACGCGTACAGCGCGATGTCGGCGATCGTGTACCGGTCGGCGACCAGGAACTCGCGCCCGTTGCCAAGGTGGCTCTCCATCGCCCTGAGCGCGGCGGTGCCTCCTCGTCGCTTGGCCTCGGCGTCGCTCTCGGACGGCGTGATGCCCGCGATCACCCAGTACCGCGCCACCGCGATGTTCGGCTCGTGGCTGTACTGCTCGAAGAACAGCCACTGGAGCACGTGCGCGCGCGCGAACCGATCCTCGGGCAGGTACGGCGTGCCCTCGGCGAAGTAGAACATGATCGCGTCCGACTCGCCCATCGAGCGGCCGTCGTCGAACACGAGCGTGGGCACGCGGAGCGCCGGGTTGAGCGCGCCGAGCAGCTCGAGCCGGCCCGAGCGGTCGATCACGTCGACCTCGCGCCGCTCGTACTCGATCCCCAGGTGCGCGAATAGCTGGCGGACCTTGTAGCAGTTGCCCGAGACGGCGGAGTCGTAGAGCAGCACGGTCGCTGGTGTGTAGCAGCCGCCGCCGCTCGTGACTACGGGCGACCTGCTTACGGGTCGCGTCGAGTCCGGCTAACGAATCGCCTACGCGGCGTGGGTCCGCTGCACCGCGCTGCCCGCGCCCTCGAACAGCGCGCCGGCGGCGTCGTTGGCCCACATCAGCGCCTCGAGGTACAAGTCGCCGGCGCCGCGGACGAGCTTCTGGGCGCGATCGAAGTCGCCGGCCTCGAGCGCCGTGACGGAGTCGAGCAGCGCGCCCTTCTCGCCGGCCCGCGAGACGAGCGCCGCGCGCATGTCGCGCGGGAACGGGATCAAAGCGACGACGTCCTCGATCGGGGCGTCCATCAGCGCGTCGATCACCGAGAACAGGCCGAGCGTGAACAGCTCTCCCGGGCGCGGCCCGGGGATCTGGTCGCCCGCGAGCTCGCAGAAGCGCGCGCGGATCAGCGCGGTGACAGTCAGCTCGGGCGGCTTGCCGTCGACGCTGGCCAGAACCGTGAGCGTGGCCCAGCGCCGGAGGTTGTCGACGCCGAGCAGCGCGAGCGCCTGGCCGATCGAGCTGATCTCGAACCGGAGCCCGAAGAACGCCGAGTTGATGTAGCGCAGCAGGCGGAAGCTCAGCGCCACGTCGCGGCTGATCTTGCGCTCGAGCTGACCGAGCTGCACACTCGGGTCCTGGAGCGCGGCGACGATCTCGAGCAGTGCCGCTCGGTTGGTGGCGATCCCGCGGTCGTGGATGAGCTCGGGCTGGCAGAAGAAGAAGCCCTGGAACAGGTCGCAGCCGAGCTCGAGGCACCAGGCGTGGTCCTCGTGCGTCTCGACCTTCTCCGCGAGCAGGGTCACGCCGTAGGGCTTGAGGCGAGCGGCCTCGCGCGACATGCCCTCGCGGCCCATCGCGAGCACGTCGAGCTTGACCACGTCGACGAGCCCGAGCACGCGCTCGGCGCTGACCGTGTAGGCGAAGTCGTCGAGCGCGAGCCGGTAGCCGAGGCGCTTGAGGTCGATCAGCGCGTGGACGAAGCGCTCGTCGAGCAGCTCGTCCTCGAGGATCTCGAGCCCGACGACGCCGGGCGGCACCGTTCGCGCCAGGCCGCTCAAGACGAACTCACGCGAGACGTTGACCCACGCCGGATTGGGGCCGACGAGCCGCTCGAGCCCGATCTCGGTGAATGAGTTCAGCACGACCGAGGCGGTCGCGCCCTCGGAGTCCGCGATCAGCGCGCTGCTCGCGTCCGCGCCCCGGAACAGCAACTCGTAACCGGCCACGTGAAGTGCCCGGTTGAAGATCGGCTGTCGTGCGACGAATACCTCTGCCATGGATGTGCGGTGCTGGATCTACCGCATTACGTCTAATCGACTCGACGCGCCCGAAGCTGAACCCCAATGGTTCGGATGCTGACTAAGGGCCCTTACGTCGGGGATTACGCTTTGTCCTGACGTGAGCGCCACGACCAAGACCCGCCACGCGGTGGGGAGCGTGCGTCGCGTACCGGGCCGGGCGCCCGCGCCCGTCCCGTTCTGGCGATTGCGGCTGGTCGCGTTCTTCGTCGGCGCCGCCAGCCTCGGCGCGGAGATCGCCGCCGCCCGGCTGCTGGCCCCGTATTTCGGGGCCTCGACGATCATCTGGGCGAACACGATCGCGACCGTGCTGGTCGCGCTGTCGGTCGGCTACGCGGTCGGCGGCCGGCTCGCCGACCGCCGGGCGGACATGCGCGGCCTGTGCGCGATCGTGCTGTGCGCCTCGGTGCTGCTGGCGATCGTCCCGTTCGTGTCGGACCCGTTCCTCCAGGAGGCCGTGAAGGCGCTCGGCGCGCTCTCACTCGGCGGCTTCGCCGGCTCGCTCGCGGCGGTGCTGGCGCTGGTCGCGGTCCCGGTGCTGCTGCTCGGGATGGTCGCTCCGTACGCCAACCGCCTGGCCGTGGAGCGGCTGTCGGACACCGGAACGGTCACCGGCCGGCTGTACGCGATCTCCACCGCCGGCTCCTTGTTCGGGACGTTCCTGGCGGCGTTGCTGCTGATCCCGCTGATCGGGACGCACCGCACGTTCCTCGTGTTCGCGCTGATGCTCGCGATCGCGGCGGCGATCGGCGCCGCGTCGTGGCGGTTCCTGGCGGTCGCCGGCGCGATCGGCGCGCTGCTCGTGGTCCCGCCGGCTGCGATCGGCGCCGGCGTGGTGGGCGCCCGCGTGATCTACTCGACCGAAACCCAGTACCAGTACGCGCGCGTGCTCCAGTTCCCGAGCGGCGAGCGCTGGCTCGAGCTGAACGAAGGCGTCGCGGTGCATTCCGTGTACCGCCCCTGGAGCTACCTGAGCGGCGGCTATTGGGACAACTTCCTGGTGCTGCCGTTCGCGGCGTCGCCGACCGTCCCGCGACGGATCGCGATCCTCGGCGACGCGGCGGGAACGTTGGCGCGCGCGTACGGCCACTATTTCCCGAACACGCGCGTGGACGCGGTCGAGATCGACGGCGCGCTGGCCGCGATCGGGAAGCGTTACTTCGGCCTGGCCGGGCCGGATCTGCACCTCTACACCGCCGACGCGCGGCCGTGGCTCGAGACGAGCAAGGCCCGCTACGACGCGATCTTCGTCGACGCCTACCGCCAGCCGTACATCCCGTTCTACCTGGTCACGCGCGAGTTCTACGCGCTGATCCGGGCGCACCTGAACCCGGGCGGGGTCGTGGCCGTCAACGTCGGGCACCTGCCGGGTTCGGACGCGCTCGAGAAGGTCGTCACGGCGACGCTGCACGCCGTGTTCCCGTACGTCGCGCGCGACCTCGTCGACGACACGAACACGCTCGTGGTCGCGAGCACGCGTCCCGTGCTGCCATGGGGCATGGTCGCGGCAACCCGGATACTCCCGCCCGGCCTGCGCCCGCTCGCGGACGAGGTCGCCGGACAGTTGTGGCCGCCGCTGCGCGGCGGGACCGTCTACACCGACGACAAGGCGCCGGTCGAATGGCTGACCGACCTGTCGATCCTCCAGTACGCGATCGGAAAGCGATGACCCTGGTGCACGAGATCCCCCCGGGCGCCACCGTGCTCGACGTCCGCTGGGAGCTCGGCGGCCCGCCGGGGATCGACCTGTACCTGGAAGGCCACATCCCGGGGGCGGTGTTCGTCGACCTCGACACCGCACTCGCGGGGCCGCCGGGTGCCGGCGGTCGCCACCCGCTCCCGGACGCTGAGGCATTCGCCCGGGCGATGCGGGCCGCGGGCGTGTCGGCGGATCGGCCAGTCGTCGTGTACGACGCCGGCAACTCGATTGCCGCGGCCCGGGCGTGGTGGTTGCTCCGGTACTTCGGTCACCCGGACGTGCGTGTTTTGGATGGGGGTTTCAGTGGCTGGCTGGCCGCCGGGAACGCCATCGAGCGGGCTGTGACTTCGCCCGACGGTGGCGATTTCGTCGCGAGCGCCGGCGGGATGCCGTTGCTCGATGCCGAGTCGGCGGCGACGGTCGCGCGGGAGGGCGTGCTGCTCGACGCCCGCGTGCCGGAGCGGTTTCGCGGCGAGCGCGAGCCGGTCGACCCGGTCGCGGGCCACATCCCGGGAGCGGTGAACCTGCCGGCGCCGGAGTTGGTCGGGGCTTCCGGGCGGTTCCTGGCTTCGGACGCGCTTCGTGCCCGGTTCGCCGCCGCTGGGGTCGACGACGGCGTCGCCGCGGTCGGGGCCTACTGCGGGTCGGGCGTCGCCGCGGCGTACGAGGTGCTGGCGCTGTCGCTCGCCGGCATTCCGGCGGCGCTGTACGTCGGGTCCTGGAGCGACTGGATCACGGACCCGTCGCGGCCGGTGGCGACTGGGGAGTGACCGTTTGGGAAGAAACTCGGACTATGTCCGAGTTTCTTCCCAAGGGGCTCGCCCGGGGCCGGGGGCCGGGGGCGGATCAGGCGGCGGGCTCCGGCGCCGTGTCCTGGATGACCCGCACGCCGCCCTTCGGCGCCAGCGTGATCCCGCGGAACTGGACCTTGGCGTGCTTGGGGTCGGCGGCCCGCAAAGCGGCGCGCTCGAGCACGCGGGCGACCACGATCCGCATCTCCATCAGCGCGAAGCTGGCGCCCAGGCAGCGCCGGGTCCCGCCGCCGAACGGGATCCACGTGTAGGTGTCGGGCGGATCCTCGACGAGGAACCGCTCGGGCCGGAAGGCGCCGGAATCGGGGAACAGGTCCTCGCGGCGATGCATGACCCGGATCGATGGGTTGATCTCGACGCCGGGCGGGATCTCGTAGCCGTTCAGGCGGAACGGCTCGCCTCGGACGACGCGCCCGACGCCAGGGATCACCGGGCGGAGCCGGAGCGACTCCTTGACCACCGCGTCGAGGTAGCGCTCGTCGCCCTGGCGCGCGCGGTGGCGCACGGCGGCATCGTGCAGCAACAGGTCAAAGCACCACGCGAGGCCGGTGGCGGTCGTCTCGTGCCCCGCGAGCAGCAGCGTCACCAACTCGTCGCGGACCTCGCGGTCGGACAGCCGCTCGCCGTCCTCATCCTCGGCGAGCAGCAGCGCGGAGAAGATGTCGTCGCGCTGATCCAACTCGGGGTCGGCGCGCCGGCGCGCGATCTCCGCATACAGAACCTCGTCGACGGCCTTGCGCGCGGCGTCGAACTGGGCGGTCACCGCGGCCTGGTCGCCCTTGATGAACGGCAGCGCCGCCAGCAGCATCATCGCCCGGGGCCTCGACAGCGGCTCGAGCATCGCGCGCAGCCGGCGGCGGAGTTCCTCCTCCTCGGCCCCGGGCTCGTACCCGAACACGGCGCGCAGGATCACGCGCAGCGTCAGCGACTGCATGCTCGGCAGCAGCGAGAACGGCTCGCCGACCGGCCAGGAGTCGATCTCGAGGTCGGCCGAGGCGCGCATCGCGTCGGCGTGGGCCTGCATCCGCCGGCCGTGGAACGGGCCGAGCAGCAGCTTGCGGTGGCGCAGGTGCTCGACGCCGTCGAGTAGCAGCACCGAGCGCTCGCCGACGATCGGGCCGAGCATCACGTTGGCCTCGCCGGCGCGGAGTTGCTCGGGCGGCCCCTGGAACAGCTCCTTGATCAGCGCCGGATGGAACACCATCACGAACCGCTCGTCGAACAGCGTGCCGAACGTCACAGCGTCGCCGTACCGGCGCCGGCACGCGTCGATGAAGCGGGGGCCGGTGAGCATGAACCCGATCGTCTGCACCGCGCGGGGCAACCGCGGGCCGGGCGGGAGTCCGTTGTGGGTCGCGGTCATCGTCGCCCGCGATCGTTGCACACGGGCAATCTCGGCTCAGGAGGAGGCGTGGCTCGGCGCCTGGGAGGCGGCAGCCTTGTCCCCGAGGTCGGCGAGCGTCAACTGATGCGCCGGCGGCTCGGTGAGCGGCCGGGTGATCGTGACCTTCAAGTCCGCGTCGATGTGGAGCAGCTCGCCGGACTCGAGCGCCCGCCAGGCCGGGTCCTCGTCCATCCGCTCACTGGCGACGACGACGCACGGGCGTTTGGCGAGATCGCCCGAGCGGACACGCATCGAGCCGCGCGCGCTCGCGTGCTCGAGGTGGCGCGCCCCGGTCGGGCCGCCGGCGGCGCGCTCGAGCACGAACAGCTCGTGCACGTCGGGGTACCGGAGCGCCCACAGATCGGTGGCGGTGGTCAGGATCACGTTGAGCGCGAACACGGGCAGGTTGCCGGCGATCCAGGTCGCCGCGCGCACGATCGCGGCGCCGACGTCGCCGTCCTGCTCGATCTCCTTCGTGATCAGGGCGAAGAACCGCTCGGAGTCGGTCTCACCGCGGACGAGCCCGGCCGCGTCGCCGAGCTCGGGCTCGATCCGCTCCGGGTCGCCGATCACGCCGTTGTGGGCGAACAGCCGTCCGCGCTGCTCGAACGGGTGCGTGTTCTCCGGGCTGACCGCCCCGGTCGATGCGTACCTGACGTGCGCGACGAACGTGCGCGAGGTGACCTCGCGAGCCTCCCGCGCGAACGCCTGGTCCTCGTAGGCGGCCAGGGGCTGCTTGGCCACGACCGGCTTTCCGTTCTCGAACCAGCCGAGGCCGGTGCCGTCGGGCTCGCGGCGGCTCTGATCGGAGAGCGAGTCGGGCGCCTCCAGCAGCCAGAACGTGGCGCGGACCGGCTCTCGCCCGCCGCTCATTCCGAACAGGCGGCACACGCTGGCGACATTAGCGGCTCGATGGGGGCCCCGTTCGGCAGGCGGCCACCGTCATCCCGGGCAATGGCGATCACCACCGCCCGCAACCACTGTCAATGTAATTTCAAAAAGGTGCCCTATCGTGACCCTCAGGCCACGAGAAAGGTCGTCTGATATGAGGTTCTTGCGCACCGTATCCACCCAACGTTTGCTGGCGATCCTCGCCGGTGTAATCCTCGCGATCGTCGGCGGGACCGCCATCGCCGTCGCCGCCGCGGGCAGCGGATCCGTGCCGCGCCGCGAGTCGCTCGCGCAGGCGCTTCACCAAGCCGCCGGCGCGCCGGCCGTGACCGCGATCAGCGCCAGGATCAGCTTCACCGACAACCTGATCGACTCGACCGCGCTCCAGGGCTCGGATCCGATCCTGTCGGGCGCGACCGGCCGCCTGTGGCTGTCGACGGCCACGCACAAGCTCCGGCTCGAGCTCCAGGGTTCAAACGGCGATGCCCAGGTCTTGGTCGACAACGGCGCGTTCTCGATCTACGACCCGATGTCGAACACCGTTTATAAGGGGACGCTGCCGAGTGGGAGCTCGAAGAGCGGCAAAGCCACGACTGAGCCGATCCCTTCGGTCGCGCAGATCCAGTCGCAGCTGAACCAGCTGATGCAGAACGTCGACATCGCCGGGCCGATCCCGCGCAATGTCGCCGGCCAGCCGGCCTACAAGGTCGTGATGACCCCCAAGCACTCGGGCGGGCTGCTCGGGAGCGTGCAGCTCGCCTGGGATGCCACCCACGGCGTTCCGCTCGGCATCGCGATCTACTCCACCAGCAGCAGCACCCCCGTGCTCGAGCTCAAGGCGACGCACATCTCGTACGGCAAGGTCTCCGCCGGCGTATTCAAGGTGAGCACGCCCGCGGGGGCGAAGGTCGTCCGGATCGCGACGCCCGCAGGACACGCCGCCGCCAGCCATGTAGCGCGCGGTGGGAAGCGCGCGACGAAGGCGCACACCCAGGTCGAAGGCGTGGCCGCGGTCCGCGCACATGTGCCGTTCACGCTGGCCGCCCCGCGTAAGCTCGCTGGCCTTCAGCGTCAGTCGGCCTCCCTGCTCGACTGGGGTGGAAGCCCGGCCGCGCTGGTCACCTACGGCCAGGGCCTCGGCGGGCTCGCCGTGATCGAGCAGACCGCTTCCGCTCAGCCGGCGGCTAGCTCGCAGAGCGGCGGAAACCAGAGCGGCCTGAACCTCCCGACCGTGTCGATCAACGGGCAGAGCGCCCAGGAGCTCCCGACCGCGCTCGGCACTGTCCTGCGCGTCAAGAGCGGCGGCGTCGAGTACACGCTGATCGGTTCTGTGCCACCGGCCGCCGCGGAAATGGCAGCGAGGCAGTTGGTGCCCTGACCGACGTGCCGGACACCCCGCCCCCGGTCGAGGTCCGGGGACTTGTCAAACGCTACGGCGAACTAGAAGCGGTTGCCGGCGTGGACCTCACGGTCCACGCCGGCGACGTGTATGGGTACCTCGGCCCGAACGGCGCCGGCAAAACCACATGCCTGCGCATGATGCTGGGGCTGATCCGACCGACCGCGGGCACGGTGCGGCTGTTCGGCCGGGATCCGCTCCAGACGGTCCAGGCGCTCGACGACGTCGCCGGGTTCGTCGAGGCGCCGACCTTCTACCCGTATCTGAGCGGGCGGCGCAACCTCGAGTTGCTGGCCGCGTTCGACGGTGGCGACGCCGGCGACCGGATCGAGATGGCGCTCGAGACCGTCGACCTCACCGACCGGGCCCGCGACAAGATCGGCGGCTACTCGCATGGGATGCGCCAGCGGATCGGGATCGCCGCCGCGCTGCTCCGAGACCCGAAGCTGCTGCTGCTCGACGAGCCGGCGACCGGTCTCGATCCCGCCGGGATGCGCGACATGCGGCTGCTGATCCGCCGCCTGGCCGACCAGGGGATGACCGTGCTGCTGTCGAGCCACCTGCTCGCCGAGGTCGAGGAGCTGTGCAACCGGGTGGCGATCGTCCGCAAGGGGAAGATCGTCTACGAGGGCGCGATCGCCGACCTGAAACGCGGCGCCGGCGCGACCTACCGGCTGTCGAGCACCGACGACGAGCGCGCGCTGGCGGTGTGCCGGGCGCAGCCGGGGATCGGCGACATCCGGATCGTCCACGGGAAGATCTCGTTCACCGCCGACGAGCCGGCGGTCGCCGACCTGTCGCAGGCGCTGATCGAGGCGGGCGCGCTGATCACTTCGCTCGCGCCGCAGTCGGTCACGCTCGAGGACCTGTTCTTCTCGCTGACCGAGGGCGACGGCGTCGGCGATGGGTTCGGCGCGGCGGATCGGCCCGCGGCGACCGCGGAGGCGTCGCGATGAGCTCAGGCGTCGGCACCGCGAAGGCTCGGCAGGCCTGCGGTCGGCGCGCGCGCGCGGCGGGCGCTCGCGCGTCGCGGCCGGGCGTCGCGGTCGTGTATCGCTGGGAGCTGTTCAAGCTCCGCTACCAGAAGCGCACCTACCTCGGGCTCGGGGCGGCGGCGATCGTCCCGATCCTGTTCGTCGTCGCGATCCACTTCCGCCACCATCGCGACAACGGCAACAACTTCGCGTTCCAGTCGTATCTGACCAAGAGCGGGCTGGTCGTGCCGCTCGTGCTCCTCCTGTTCGGCGCGGTGTGGCTGTTCCCGCTGATCACCGCGCTCGTCGCGGGGGACATCTTCGCCTCTGAGGACCACAACGGCACGCTCAAGACCGTGCTGACGCGCTCGCTCGAGCGGTGGCAGATCTTCACCGGCAAGGCGCTCGCCGCCGCCACCTACGCGGTAGTCGCGATCTTCATCAGCGGCACGGTGGGGGTCATCGCGGGCAGCATCCAGTCCGGCTTCAACTCGGTGCAGACGCTCTCGGGGTCGATCGTCTCCGCCCCCAAGGGACTCGAACTCGTGTATCTCAGCCTGCTCGTCTACCTGATCCCGATCGCGACGGTCGTATGCATCGGGCTGCTGCTCTCGACGATCACCCGAAACAGCGCGGCCGCGGTGGTCGGGACGCTGATGATCTCGCTGCTGTTCCAGCTGATCGGCGTCCTACCGGGGCTGGGCGCGCTCGGACCCTACCTGCTCAGCACCCAGTTCAACGCCTGGCAGGGACTGCTGCGCCAGCCGATCGATTGGTCGCCGATCGTCCGCGCGGCGTGGGTGTGCGCGATGTATGGCGTGCCGGCGCTCGCCACCGCATTCCTGGTGTTCCTGCGCCGCGACGTCGCCGGTGGCTGACGCGGCCTCGACCAGCGCCGCGGGCCTGGCCAGCCGGGTGCTCGTCGTCGACGACGATCCGCCGCTGCGGCGAATGCTGGCGCGGACGCTCGCGGCCGAGGGTTACGACGTGACCGTCGCCGGCGACGGCGGCGGGGCGCTGGCCGAGGCCGAGCGCGCGGCCCCCGACGTGATCGTGCTCGACGTCGCGATGCCCGCGCCCGACGGGCTGGCGGTGTGCCGCCGGCTGCGGAGCAAGGGGGTGTCGACCCCGATCCTGATGCTCACCGCGCGCGACGCCGTTCCGGACCGGGTCGCCGGGCTCGAGGCCGGCGCCGACGATTACCTGGTCAAGCCGTTCGCGATCCAGGAGCTGATCGCGCGGCTTCGGGCGCTGACGCGGCGGGGCAGCGACGCCCACGCCGGCGGGTTGCGGTCCTACGGCGACCTGACGCTTGCGGTCGACGCGCGCAAGGCGATGCGGGGAGGACGCGAAATCGATCTGACCGGGAGAGAGGCGGCGCTGCTCGAGCTGCTCCTGCGCGAGAGCGGGCGGGTGATCACGCGCGACCGCGCGCTCGAGGAGATCTGGGACGACGGCGCGGAGCCGAACGTGGTCGATCGCTATGTGACTCGCCTGCGCCGGAAGCTCGGGGAGCCGCAGCTCATCAAGACCGTGAGGGGAAGCGGGTTCACGCTGCGAGCGTGATCACTCGCTCGGGCCGGCGGTCGCGCTACGCGACCTCGGCGACCATCAGCGCGTCGGTCTGCTCTTCGGTGGCCGGCGGTCCGATCAGGTCTCCCTGGGCGGCGTCGCAACCAAGTTCGCGCAGCGTGTCGAGCTGGGCCTCGGTGTCGACGCCGTCGGCGACCACTCCGAGCCCGAGCGCGTGCCCGAGGTCGACCAGCGCGCCGACGATCGACGCGTCCTCGTCGGACTCCCCGAGTGCACGGATGAAGCTTCGGTGGATCTTGAGTGCGTCGATCGGGAGCTGCCGCAGCCGGGAGAACGACGCGGCACCCGATCCGAAGTCGCTGAGCGCGAGCCGCACGCCGGTCTCCTCGAGCGTGCGAAGCGTCTCGGTCATCGCCTCGGGATCTTCGCCGACGGCTCCCTCGGGGATCTCCAGGCACACCGCGCCGGGGTCCACGCCGCTGGCGTGGATCGCGTCGCTGAGCACCGATTCGAGGCTCGCGTCCCGCAGCTGGCGCGCCGAGAACCCGAGCGACAGCCGCATCTCGGGTTTGGACGTACGCCAATGAGCGAGCTGGTGGAGCGCATGCTCGAGCGCGAACCGCGAAATCGCTGTCGCGCTGCCGGTGGCGTCGGCGACCGGCATGAACTCCTCGGGGTCGAGCAGGCCGCGGCGGGGATGCTGCCAGTGAACCTGGGCGTCGACCCAGAGCGCGTCGGTGACCTCGTTCAGCGCGATGCGCGGCTGGTACTGGAGACGAAGCTGGTCGCGATCGACCGCCTGCCGGAGCTCGGCCTCGAGCTCGATTCTGGCGATCGCCCGCCGGCGCGAGTCCTCGTCGAACAGCTCGAAGCGGGAGCGGCCGCGCTCCTTGGCCCGGTACATCGCGGCATCGGCCTCGCGGATCACGGTCTCTGGCGGAACCGACGGATCGGCCACCATCGCGATCCCGACGCTCACGGTGATGGTCAGCTCGACGCCGTCGACGTCGATCGGCCGGCTTGCCGCCTGGCAGATCCGGTCGGCGATCAGAACGACCTCGCGCTCGGACGTCAGGTCCTCGAACAGAAACGTGAACTCGTCCCCGCCGAACCGCGCCACCGTGTCCATCGGGCGGAGCATCGCGCTGAGGCGCCCTCCCAACGTGAACAGCAGCCTGTCTCCGACCGCGTGACCGTGGGCGTCGTTGATGTCCTTGAAGTTGTCGAAATCGAGGAACATCACGGCCGTCTGGGTGCCCGAGCGGCGGGCGCGCTCGAGCGCGACTCCGAGGCGGTCGAGGAACAGGGCACGGTTCGGCAGGCCGGTCAGCTGGTCGTGGAGCGCCTGGTGAGCCAGATCGGACTCCGCGCGTTTGCGCTCGATCGCGTGGGTGAGCGCACGGCGGAGCACGCTCGGCTGGAGCTCGGACTTGACCAGGTAATCCTGGGCGCCGGCCTTGACCGCCTCGAGCGCCAGCGCCTCGTCGTCGCCCGCCGACAGCAGCACGATCGGCGCGTCCGGGGCGGACAGGCGCACGTACTCGAGCAGGTCCAGGGTGGCCTCGTTCTCGCCGGCCGGGACGTCGAGCAGCACGCAGCACGACGGGTGGTCGACCAATGCCTGCGCGGCCGCCGCGTCCCACTCGGCGTGGGCCAGCAGCTGCACACGGCTCCAGTTCGCGCGCAGCAGCTCGTCGATCAGACGCGCGGTATGGAAATCGGCGGACAGCAGCAGAACCCGTACCGGGCCTGCGTGGACCGAATCCACCAACGATGAACCCCCTTCGAGAGCAGCAGCTCTACATCCTTGATCAAACTTGCTCACCTTAAGATATGGGTCGTTACCCGCAAAACTTGTGGATCAGCCTAAAAATCGTGCGAGAACTCCAGTGAAGCTTGGGCGTCCACAAACGCTGCGGTTCCGGCTCGTTCTCGCCGCCGCCGGATCGATCCTCGTCGCGCTCGTGCTGTTCGGCGTCGCCACCGTCCTCGTCGTCGGACACCAACTCCGCGGCTCGCTCGACAGCGCCCTGCGCCAGCGGGCGGCCGAGGTCGCAGAACTTGCGGTCTCGGCGCCGGCGGTGCTGAACGACCCCGGCGCGCTCGAGAGCCCGGTGTCGGGGCGGGCGATCGCGGTGCAGGTGATCGACGCGCACGGCCGGATCCTCGCCCGCTCGCTCACGCTCGGAGCCCAGGTGCTGCCCGAGGATCGTCTGGCGCGGTCCGCTGTTGCCGATGGCGCCACCGGGTTCGAGAACCTCTCGATCGGCGGTCAACCGTACCGGCTGTTCGCGGCGCCGATC
The DNA here is from genome assembly GCA_963770615.1 of uncultured Solirubrobacterales bacterium. Lineage (GTDB taxonomy): Bacteria > Actinomycetota > Thermoleophilia > Solirubrobacterales > Solirubrobacteraceae > Palsa-465. The sequence goes on from CAVYQJ010000016.1 coordinate 13,891, forward strand.
GCGCTGAGCGGCCCCGCCGGCGGCGGGGCCGTGCTGGTCGCCTCGGATACATCGGACATCTCGCAGACGACCGCGCACATCGGGCTGCTCGTGGTCCTGATCGGCGCCGGCGCCGCGCTGCTGGCGGCGCTGCTCGCCGCCGCGCTCACCCGGCGGGGACTGCGCCCGCTGCGGCGGCTGGCGGCCGGGGCGGGCGAGATCGAGCGGACGCCGGATCCCTCGCGCCGGCTGCCTTCGCGGGAGGTCGCCGATGAGATCGGGCAGCTGACCGGCGTGCTCAACCGCATGCTCGCCTCGCTCGAGGCCGCGCGCGCCGGCGAGCGCCGGTTCCTGGCCGACGCGTCGCACGAGCTGCGGACGCCGGTGACGACACTGCTCGGAAACGTCGAGTTCGCGGCGCGACACGGTGCCGACCCCGAGGTGCTGGAGGAGTTGCAGCGCGACGCCCGCCGGCTCGCGCGGCTGGTCGACGACCTGCTCGCGCTCGAGCGGGCTGACGCCGGCGTTTCGCAGGAAGGCGAGGTCGACCTCGAGCAGTTGGTGCGTGGGGTCGCGCGTGCTCACGCTTCCTCGGCGGAGGGGGAGGGCGGTGGCCGGGTCGGGTTGGCCGGAGTCGATCACGCGCTCGTGCGCGGCGATCAGGATGCGCTGGCCCGCGCGCTCGAGAACCTGGTCGAGAACGCGCTGGTCCACGGGCCGGAGGGCGGCCGGGTCACGATCTCGCTGTCGCGCGTCAACGGAATGGTGTTGGTGACCGTGCGCGACGAGGGGCCGGGGCCGGATCCGGCCGACCGCGACCGGCTGTTCGAGCGGTTCTGGCGCGGTACCGGCTCGTCCGGCCGTCCGGGGTCGGGGCTCGGACTCTCGATCGTCTCGGCGATCGTCGACCGGCACGGCGGGAGGGTCAGGGTCGATGGATCGGCGTTCACGCTCGAGCTGCCGGCGGTCGACGATGATTGACGCGCGGCCGCGATTCTCATATTGGTCTTACTGAGCGCTGATTCTCTGTTCCAGAGATCGAGTCATGATTGGACGCGAACATCGGATGAGCATCAGCAACAAGTCGTCTGCCGCGCTTGCCCGCGACGCCGCCATCGTGCGCGTGCGCCGCACGCGCCGCTGGGTGATCGCCGGCACCGCGGCGCTCACCGCCGGCTTGGCAGCGCTCGTCTCGGCGGTGGCGCCGGGGCGGTCGCTGGCCTCGAAGACCTCGTCTGGAGCGGGGACCGCGACCGGCGCCGGAAACAGCGCCTCGTCTTCCGCGGTGCCGCAGCTGCCGCCGGTGGCAAATCCGAGCACGCTCGGCCTGAAGGGACCGAGCCAGGCGCCTCAGTCGGTGCCGAACCCGCCCCAGACTCAGACCCAGACGCAGACGCAGTCGGCACCTAGTCCGCCGCAGAGCTCTTCGCCGGCGCCCACACCCTCGCCCGGGGGCTCGGGGGGCGGTTCCGGAGGCGGCGGAGTCGTCTCGGGGGGCTCGTGAGCGGACGCCATGCGGCATGCCGAGGAACGCGCGACGCTGGAGGCGTTCGGAAGTACCGCGCTGGTCGCGGTCACTGACGCCGCTGGGCTAGCCGCGGCGCGGGCCGTCGTCGAGCGGATCGTCGCCGAGTTCGACCGCGCGTGCTCGCGCTTCCGCGAGGACTCCGAGCTGTCGGCGGTCAACGCGGCCGCGGGCGCAACGGTGCACGTCGGGCCGGTGCTGCTCGAGGCGGTGACCGTCGCGCTCGGAGCCGCGCGGCTGACCGGTGGGGACGTCGATCCAACTGTGGGACAGGCCCTGATCTCGCTCGGATACGACCGCGACTTCGCGGAGCTGCCGGTGGGGGTGGGCGGCGGTGTGGCGGTGCCCGGTGGGCGCCCGCTGGCATCCGTTCCGGGATGGCGGACCGTGAGCCTCGATCCCGAGCGGAGCACGATCCGCGTCCGCGGGGGAGTCAGCCTCGATCTTGGCGCCACTGCGAAGGCGCTGGCCGCGGACCGGGCGGCGGCGGAGGCGAGCGCGGCCGCCGGCTGCGGCGTGCTCGTGTCGTTCGGCGGCGACCTGGCGATCGCCGGGCCGGCGCCTGAGGAGGGATGGCGGATCCGCGTGACCGACGACCACCGCTCGGGCTTCGATGCGCCCGGCCAGTGGATCTCGCTCAGCTCCGGCGGGCTCGCGACCTCGAGCACCGCGGTCCGCCAGTGGCGGACGGACACGGGCACCGCCCACCACCTGATCGATCCGCTCACCGGGCGGTCAGCCGACAGCGTCTGGCGCACGGCCAGCGTGTACGCCGGCTCGTGCGTGGACGCGAACATCGCGAGCACCGCCACGATCGTCCGCGGCGAGAAGGCGGCGCCGTGGCTCGAGGCGCTCGCGCTACCGAGCCGGCTCGTGCGTACGAACGGGACCGTCCTCCACGTCGGGGGCTGGCCTTCAGACGGCGACGACCTGCCGCTGGTGGGATCGGCGTTCGACGACGCTGAGCCTCGTCCCCGAGGCGCCGACGTCGTGAGCCTCTCGGTTGGCGCGACGCTCTCACCGAGCGCCTACTGGTATCTCGCGCGCGGCACGGGTGCGGTCGCGCTGGTGTTGCTGACCGCGAGCGTGGTCATCGGGATCGTCGGCACGGTGAGGGTCGTGACCGCGCGCTGGCCGCGGTTCGCGATCGACTCGGTCCACCGGGACGTGTCGCTGCTTGTGCTGGTCGTGCTCGTGATCCACATCGTGACCAGCGTGCTCGACGGGTTCGCGCCGATCACGCTGCTCGACGGGGTGATCCCGTTTGTGTCCCCTTATCGCCCGCTGTGGTTGGGTCTCGGCACGCTGGCGTTCGATCTGCTGTTGGCGATTGCGATCACCAGCCTCGTGCGCAGGCGGCTCGGCTACCGCGCGTGGCGTACCGTCCACTGGCTCGCGTACGCGAGTTGGCCGGTCGCGGTGCTGCACGGCCTCGGCACCGGCAGCGACGTCAAGCAGTGGTGGATGCTGGCGCTGACCGTAGTCTGCATCGTCGCCGTGCTGGCGGCGGTGTGGACGCGGATCGCCCATGTGTCCTCCGACTACGCCGGCCTGCGCGCGCCCGCGACGGCGCTCGCGGTGATCACTCCGATCGGACTGCTGATCTTCACGCTCGCGGGCCCGCTCCAGGCGGGGTGGGCGCGGCGCGCGGGGACGCCCTCGTCGCTGCTGGGCAAGCCGTCGACGTCGGCGACCTCGTCGGCGTCGGCGTCGGGTTCGTCGTCGGGCGGCGTCGCGGGGCCCGCCGCCCTCAGCGGACCGTTCGTCTCGACGGTCGCCGGCAACGTCCACGAGCAGCCGGCGGCCGGCGGGGCGGTGGTCGACCTCGTGCTGAACGTCCGGGGTCAGGCCCGGGGGGTTCTGCGCGTGCGGATCGCCGGGACCCCGATCGGCGGCGGGCTGTCGATGACCGGAAGTCAGGTCGACCTTGCGCTCGCGGGCGTGCCCTCGGTGCTCGAGGGCACGATCGACTCGCTCCGCGGCAGCGAGTTCAGCGCCCGCCTGACCGACAGCCAGGGATCGACGGTCGGGATCCACGCCGCGCTTCAGATCGACACTCAGAGCGACACGGTCACGGGAACGCTGACGGGGACGCCGGGCTGATGAGCGCCGGCGACGGCCACCACGGACTGCCGCGGCTGCTCGCCGGCTTGGAGCCGGGCGGCCCGATGTCGCTCGCCGCGCACACCCACGTCCACGGACCTCTCCCGCAGGTACCCGCTCACGAACTGATCGAGGAGGTCGAGCGCAGCGGCCTGCGCGGCCGCGGCGGCGCCGACTTCCCGACCGCGCGCAAGCTCCGCGCGGTGGCCGAGCGCCGGCGCGTCGGGCCGGTGATCGTCAACGGCTCCGAGACCGAGCCGGCGAGCGCGAAAGACCGGCTGTTGCTGGCGCGGCTCCCGCACCTGGTGCTCGACGGCGCGGTGCTCGCGGCCGGCGCCGTCGGCGCTCGGCAGGTGATCGTCAAGGTCGGCTCGAATTCGGTGGACGCGGTCAGCGCGCTGGAGGGCGCCGTCTCGGTGCGCGAGCGCGACCCGGTGCCGATTCAGGTCGTGACCGCGCCGGAGGGGTACGTCGCCGGCGAGGAGAGCGCCGTCGTCCACTACCTGAACGGTGGCGGCCAGCTGCCCACGTTCGTTCCGCCGCGCCCGTACGAGCGCGGCTATCGCGGGCGCCCGACGCTGATCCAGAACCCCGAGACGCTCGCGCAGCTCGCGCTCGTGGCCCGCTTCGGCTCGCGCTGGTACCGCGAGCTCGGCACGGTCGCCGATCCCGGCTCGGCGCTGGTCACGATCACCGGCGCGGTCAGGGCGCCGGGCGTCTACGAGCTCGCGTTCGGGACCGCGATGAGCGACCTGCTGGACGCGGCAGGGGGTGCGGTCGAGCCACTCCAGGCGTTACTCGTCGGCGGCTACTTCGGCACCTGGATGGAGGCCTCCGAGGCGGCGTCGCTGCGGCTCGCGCGCGAGGATCTGCGCTCGGTCGGGTGCTCGCTCGGATCCGGCGTTCTGATCGCGCTCGGCGAGAGCTCGTGCGGGCTGCATGAGAGCGCGCGCGTGATCTCCTACCTGGCGGCACAGTCCGCCGGCCAGTGCGGTCCGTGCGTGTACGGGCTGCGGGCGATCGCCGACTCCGTGGGCGCGCTCGCCGGCGGCGTCGCCCACCCGCGCGAACGCGAGCGCGTGCTCCGCTGGGCGACGGAGATCCGCGGGCGGGGGGCCTGCCATCACCCCGACGGCGCGGTGCGGTTCGTCGAGAGCGCGCTTCGGGTGTTCGCCGAGGACATCGACTGGCACGTCGGTGGTGTTTGCGACGCGAGGCCCGCGGGGCTGCCGCTCGGTGGGCCGGCCGTCGCCGGAGGCCGGCTTCGATGAGCGCGCGGTTGCGTGTCGCGGCTCGTATGAGGGGGGTCCGGTGAGCGCGCGGTTGCGGGTCGCGGCTCGTATGAGGGGGGTCCGATGAGCGCGCGGTTGCGGGTCAATCCGATCGCGTGCGAGGCACACGGGCTGTGCGCGGAGCTTCTGCCCGAGCTGATCCGCCTCGACGACTGGGGCTACCCGATCCTCGACGAGTCCGAGGTGCCGCCCGACCTGCTCGGGCTCGCCCGGCGCGCGGTCGACGCGTGCCCGACGCTGGCGCTGCTGCTCGACGACGCGTAGTCGTTGTGGGCCGGGGCGTGTCCGCGCTACGAACGGCGGGCACCTGGAGGGGCGTGTCTGCGCCACGAACGGCGGGCACCTGGACTGGGGCGGGAGGGGTCGCCAGGGAGCGGAGCGCGGTCGCCGGCCAAACCTAGCCTTCAAACCTGCATAGCTCGACAATCGATGCGCCCGCACGGGGCCCTGCCGTGTTACGCGTGCCCTACGTGCATGACACGGCACGGCCGCGCGCGAGCCGTCGATTGTCGAGTTATGCAGGTTTTCGCCCCGGCTCTTGAGGCTCGTCGTCCACAAGCTCGAGCTGCCACCAGCCGACGTCCCACCATCGGTCGAACTTGAAGCCGATCCGCTTCAACACCCCGACGGGCTTGAACCCGCACGCCTCGTGGAGCCCGACGCTCGCGTCGTTCGGGAGCCCGATGACCGCCAGCGCGCTCCGGTAGCCCCGCTCGGCGAGCGCGGCGAGCAGCGCCTCGTACAGGGCCCGGCCGGCGCCGCGCCGGTGGTGGCGCGGGTCCACGTACACGGTCACCTCGGTCGCCCAGCGGTAGGCGGCGCGCTCACGGTGCGGGCACGCGTACGCGTAGCCGAGGACCTCGCCGCCGTCCTCGGCCACGAGCCAGGGATGGGTGCGCGTCAACTGCTCGATCCGCGTCGCCATCTCATCCGCGGTCGGCGGCACGTCCTCGAATGAGACCGCGGTGTCGGTGACGAACGGCGCGTAGATCGCGGCGATCGCCTCGGCGTCGCGGGCGCTGTCCACGGGGCGGATGCGCATCCGGCTTAGTGGTCTCTTTCGTGAGACCACACTCAGGCGGGCGCGCCCTGCTGCCAGACGCCGATCTCGTTGCCGGCGGGATCGCGGAACGTCGCCACGGTCAGGTTGCCCTCGGGGTAGGGGGCGGTCGCCGGCTCGGCACCGTTCGCGAGCGCCCGGTCGAGCGTCGCGCGCACGTCCTCGACGTACACATACGGCCGGACGCCCGCCGCGCCGGCGACCGGCAGATCCGGCATGAAGTGGCCGATGACGTGCCCACTGCCGTCCTGGAAGTTCGGATTCGCGCGGTCGGTGTCGACCGTCCACCCGAACACGGTCGCGTAGAACGCCGCGGACGCCGTTGGGTCCGGAGCGGGGATTCGCAGATACGACACTCCTCCTGGCCTGAACACCGTGGGCTCTTCCATGTCGCCGATTATCCCAACGGCCCCCGCGGGCGACCGGTATGTAGTCTCGGCCGGGACAGCACCCGGCGCACCAGGAGGAACAGAAACTTGAACCTGACCGACGAGCAGCACGCGTTCGTCGAGGCGATCCGCGACTTCGCCAAGCGCGAGTGCGGGACCCGCGAGCAGCGCGACGCGCTCACCCAGAACGGGCGCGAGCCCCACAACGCCGAGATCTACGCGAAGATCGCCGCCCTCGGATGGCTCGGCGCCGCGATCCCCGAGGAATTCGGCGGGACCGGAGGCGGGTCGGTCGACCTGTGCCTGCTGTGCGAGGAGTTCTCTCGCGGCCAGATCCCGATGGGCTTCTTCCCGGTGACGATGATGTCGGCGCGCCCGGTCGAGCTGTTCGGAACCGACGCGCTGAAGGAGGAGATCCTGCCGGGGATCGTCGCCGGCACCGTGTACGCGATCGCGATGTCCGAGCCCGAGGCCGGGTCCGACGTCGGCAACCTGTCGTGTCGGGCCGAGCGCTCGAACGGCGGCTACGTGATCAACGGCCAGAAGACCTGGATCACGGGCGCCCACGCGGCCGACCACATCCTGCTCGTGTGCCGGACCTCGCGGACCGAGGACAAGCATTTCGGATTGACCATGATTTCGGTCCCGAGAGACGCGGAAGGGCTCGAGATCCGGGGGATCGAGACGATGGGCGGGCGCGAGGTAAACGACATGTTCTTCACCGACTACTACGTGCCCGAGGAGCGGGTCGTCGGCCGCCCCGACCAGGCGTGGATGCAGCTGATGGCCGGGCTCAACAACGAGCGGCTGATCATCGCGGCGCAGGCGCTCGGGATGGCGGAGCGCGCGTTCGAGGAAACGCTCGCGTACGTCAAGGAGCGAAAGCAGTTCGGCAAGACGATCGGCAGCTTCCAGACGATCGCGCACCGGCTGGCGGACCTCGCCACCGAGATCGAGTGCACCCGGCACCTCGTATACGGCGTGGCCGAGGCCGTCCAGGCGAACCCGGGGAAGATGCTCCCGCGCGAGGCGTCGATGGCCAAGCTCAAGGCCACCGAGACCGCCAAGCGCACCGCGCTCGAGGGGATGCAGATGATGGGCGGGTACGGCTACGCCACCGAGTACGACATGGAGCGCCACGTGCGCCACACGATCGTGACCACGATCTACGGCGGCACGAGCGAGATCCAGCGCGAGATCATCTCGCGTTCGCTCGGTTTGTAACGCGCCCCCGAGCTAGAGGAGCTTCGCCAGGCGAACCTCGGCCGCGTGCTCCGGGTTCACCAGCGCCTCGAGCGCCGAGTCATACGACGGGAACGACAGGACGCCCCCGTCGTGCAGGACCATCAGGAAGCGGTCCATGCGGCGGAGGAAGGCGCGGTCGTGGGACACCGCCACCACCACCCCGTCGAAGCTGTCGAGCGCCCGCTCGAGCGCCTCGGATGAGTCGGTGTCGAGGTTGTCGGTCGGCTCGTCGAGCAGCAGCAGGTTGTGGCCCTCGAGTTCGAGGATCAGGATCTCGAGCCGCGCCTTCTCGCCGCCGCTGAGCACGTCGTACCGTCGGCGGGAGGCATCGGCGAGCCCGTAACGCGCGAGCGCGCCCATCGCGGCCTGCATCTCGCCGCGCCGCGCCATCACGATGTCGAGGACGACGCGACCGGAGAAGTCCGCTCGCGACTGGAGTTGGGTGAACAACCCGGCCGAGACGCGCGGGCCGGTCCGGAGCTCGCCGCCGTCGGCGACTCTCCCGCCGGCGAGCACGTGCAGGAGCGCGCTCTTCCCCGATCCGTTTGGACCGATGACACCGATGCGCTCACCGAAGTGAATCTCCTCCGAGAACGGCGCCACCAGTCCGGCTATCTCGACTGAGCGAAGGTCGAGGACCACGCGCGCGGAATCGCCGCCGCGAATGTGCACGGCGATCGCCTGGTCGGCGACCGGCGCCGGCGGCGGCCCGCCGGCTCGGAACCGGCGCCACCGGGTCTCCATCGCGTCGGCGCGCTTGGCCCAGTCGGGCGCGTAGCGAGCGCGCTCCTTGAACGTCTTCATCAGGCGGAACAGCCGGCGTTCCTCCTCGTTCCAGCGCTTGACGGCGTCGCCGAGCCGGCGCTGGCGATCCTCCCGCGCCTGCGCGTAGGTGGCGTATGAGCCGCCGTGCACCCACGCGCCGTTGCCCTCGAGCGTCACGATCGTCCCGACCGCACCGGCAAGAACCTCACGGTCGTGGGAGATCATCACGATCGTCTTCTTGGACGCCTGCACCCGGCGCTCGAGCGCCAGCTTGGCCGGCACGTCGAGGAAGTTGTCGGGCTCGTCGAGCAGCAGGACCTCGGCGTCCGAGGCGAACAGCACGTCGAGCACGAGCTGCTTTCGCTCCCCGCCCGACAGCGTCCGCGCCGGCCGATCGGCGACCTCGGCAAACGACGCGTGGATGATGCGCCGGCACGACGCGTCCCACTGGCCCTCGAGCTCGTACCCGCCGAGCGTCGACCAGTCGGCGATCGCCTCGCCGAGCTTCATGCCCGCCGACGGATCCCCGGCCTCGAGCTGGGCCTCGAGCGCGAGCATGCTCTCGCCGGCCTGGCGGACGGCCCGGGGCGCCATCGTGAGCAGCAGCGCGCGGACGGTCCGGTCGCCGTCGCTCACGCCGACGTCCTGCGGCATGTAGCCGACCAGCCCGCCGACCGCGTACTCGCCCTCGTCGGGCGGCAACTCGCCGACCAGGATCTTCAGCAGCGTGCTCTTGCCGACCCCGTTCGTCCCGACGAGCCCCACGTGCTGTCCCGGTGAGACCCGGAACGACACCTCGGAGAACAGGAGGTCACCGCCCGGATGGGCGTACGCCAAATTCGAGACCCCCACATGCGCCATCGCCCCATGTTCGCACCGCGTCATCTGACGCGACCGCTGGGCGCGTCAGCGACTGGGCCCTCCGTCCGCGCGGGTGTGGTCCAGAATCGCGCCGGTGACGACTTCCCAGTCGGCCGGGTCGACACAGTGCCCGGCTCCGTCGAGCGCCAGGAGCCGGGCGCGACATCGGCACGGGCGTTCGCTTCCGCCAGCGCGCGAGCTTCGCGGCCCGTCTCACAGGCGACACCCTGAAGGCTCGCCGATGGTCACGCAAACGTTCCTCGCACCGGGTGTCATCTGCAGGAGTCCGCGGGTGACGTTCAACTCGGGTTCCGGGCGGCGAGTGGTGGCGCCGCGCGGATCAGAACAGTCGGTTGACTCAAGAGCGTCCGGACCGCTTTAGTCAGAATGCGCGTGATTTCAGGATTGCCAACCCAGAGAAGACCACACTTGTGGGCGGGCGGGTCCGATGGGCGATGATGTGATCATCGGCTACGACGGTAGGCCGCGTTGTGGCTGGGCCGGGACCGGTGATACCCCGTCGGTGCGCTACCACGACGAGGTCTGGGGTACGCGAACCTACGCCGAGTCGGCGTTGTTCGAGGCGCTCACCTTGGGTGTATTCGAGGCCGGGCTCAGCTGGTCGATCGTGTTCGGCAAGCGCGATGGCTTCCGGAGGGCCTTTCACGACTTCCAAGTCACGCAGGTCGCTGCGATGACGAAGCGGGACGTCGATCGGCTCGTCAAGGACGCCTCGATCATCCGTAACCGCGCCAAGATCCAGGCCACCGTCGAGAACGCACGCGCGATCAGGTCCTCCTCGCCGAGCCTCGCTGCCCTCGCGAGGTCCTACGCGAGTACCCGTAAGCGTGCGCCGCGGTCCCGGGCGGACCTCCCCAGCTCGACGCCCGAGGCCGAGGAGTTCGCCAAGCAGTTGAAATCACAGGGATACCGGTTCGTCGGCCCGACGAGCGTGTACGCGTTCATGCAGAACGTCGGCGTGGTCAACGACCACATTCACGGTTGCTTCAGAGCCGCAGACCACACCTAACCCAAAGCATGTCGAGGGTGAGTGCCAGGTCGACGGAGCCCGCCGGCCGCTACCACAGACTGCGATCGAGAGCGTCGTCGATACCCGGCAGCGCGCGGAGCGCGGCCTCCGCAGCATCGACTGGCGATTGCCCTGCCGCGGCCCGGTAAGTGAGCGTCTCACTGTGCCGAGTTCCGTCGGCATGATCGATTTCGACTCTCAGGCTGACCGTGTCCGAGCGAGAGTCCTGCCGATCCGCGAGATACCTCGCGACCGCGCGGAGTGTCCGGCGAGTAACCGCTACGGCGACGGTTTTGGTCCCGAGGTCCCCGTAGCCGCCGATGGGGGGCGATGCGTCCGCGACGATGGTTGCCTCGGCACCCACGTTCTCGGCCAACTCTTGTGCCTCCGACTGCCGGAGGCCAGGGAGCCGCACGACGGTTCGCTCGTCGCTCATCGCAGCCTCTCATCATGCACCATCGCCCGCCGGGTCCGTCCCTCTTCGCTCAGGCGGCGCGCCTCGTCCCTCCGCCTAGGACCGGACGAGCGTCGCCGACCGGCTGACGTTCTCCCAGCCGTCGAGGTCGGCGCGCAGCTGGTCGTGCTTGGAACGGATGGCATCGACCGCGTCGTCACCGAGGGCGAGCCGGAGCGGTGCGTCGTCGGCGTCGATGACGTCGAGGATGGCGGCCGCGGCTCGGTCGGGATCGCCGGGCTGGGAGCCGTCCATCTGATCGACCGCTGCGCGGGTGGGGCCGGCCGTGTCCGCATAGTCGTCGATGATCGTTCGGCTGCGGTGCATCCGGTCGGCGCCGAACTCGGTGCGGAACGCACCCGGCTCGACGATCAGCACCCGGATGCCGAGCGGGCCGACCTCGGCGGCCAGCGACTCGGACATCGCCTCGAGCGCGAACTTGGCCGAGCAGTACGCGCCGAACCCGGGAGGCGCGAGCTGGCCTCCCATCGAGCTGATCTGGACGATGACTCCGGCGCGGCGCGCGCGCATGTGCGGGAGGACGGCCTGGGTCAGCCGGACCGGGCCGAGGAACATCGTGGCGTGCAGCTCTTCGAGCTCGGCCATATCGATCTCCTCGACCGCGCCGACCGATCCGTAGCCGGCGTTGTTGACGAGCACGTCGATCTGGCCGAACCGCTCGAGGCCGGCGGCCACGGCCGCGGTGATGTCATTCGGCTTGGTCACGTCGAGGCGGACGGCCGCGACTCGGTCGGGTGCTTCGCGCACGAGTTCGCCGAGCGCCTCGGGATGGCGCGCCGTGGCGATCACCCGATCCCCCGCGGCGAGCGCCGCCTTCGCGAGCGCGGAGCCAAACCCCGAGGACGTACCGGTGATCATCCAGGTGCGAGCTGATGTCTGATTGGTCATGGGCTCACGGTACGTCCGGGCATCGAGCGCAGCCAACACGAGCGTCCGGTCTGGGTACAGGCAGAGCCTGTATCTAGACTCGACGGCGTGGCGTTCGACCTGCGCCAGCTCCGGTACTTCCTCGCCGTCGCCGACGAGGGCAGCATCAGCGCTGCCGCCACGAGCATCCCGGTGGCCCAGCAGTCGCTGTCGGAGCAGATCCGCTCGCTCGAGCGGCAGGTCGGAGCGCCGCTGTTCACGCGCGGACCCCGTGGCGTGCGGCTGACCGCGGTCGGAGAGGAGCTCCAGGTGCAGGCGCGCTCGCTGATCAACCAGGCGGATCGGGCGTTCGACCACGTCCAGCGCGTCGCCGGCGGCGAGCGCCAGACCATCCATGTCGGTTACCTGCCGTCGGTCGGCAACTACATCGTCCCGCCGTTGGTGCGGGCATTCGCGCACGCGCACCCCGAGCTGGTCCTGACGACCGAGGACCACCCGATCGGCGCGCTGATCGAGGGGTTGCGCGAGGGTCGGCTGGATGCGGCCCTGACGCGTCCGCCGCTCGTCGACGACGTCGCGACCGAGCACGTCCTGACCGAACCCGTCGCGGCCGTGCTACCCGCCGGGCATCCGCTGGCGGCAGCCGATGCGCTCGACCTGGCCGACCTGGCCGGAGAGCCGTGGGTGCTGACGCCGCGGTCGTCGTGGGAGCCGTGGCACCGCAAGTACGACCAGGACTTCGCCGTCGCCGGCTTTCTGCCCAACGTGGTCCAGCGCGGCAGCAGCGTCCAGAGCCTGCTCGCGCTCGTTGCCGCGGGCGTCGGCGTCACTCGGCTGCCGATGTCGGCCCGTACGCTGCGCGACACCGGCGTGAGCTTCGTCCCGCTGCGCGGCGAATACGCCGATGTCGTGGTCGCGTGGATCGACGACCGCCCCCGGCCGGGGGTCCGGGTGCTGATCGACGTCATCCGCAGGACTGCAAACGAATCGAATCTGCTCAGCGCGGGATGAATGGCGGGCATGGACCCTGGCAGCCCGATCACGCGCACGTTTGAAGCCCCCGACGGAGTCACGCTCGCCTATCACGAGCTAGGGACGGGGCGGGCGGTCGTGCTCCTGCACGGCTACATGTCGGGCGGTCCGGAGATCTGGGTGAGGACCGGGATTGCGACGAGGCTCGCCGATGCGGGCCGGCGCGTGATCATGCCGGACTTTCGCGGTCACGGCGACAGCGCCCGCCCCCACGATCCCGGCGCCTACCCGCGAGACGCGCTCACCACCGACGCGCGGGCGGTGATCGCGCATCTCGAGCTTGGCGAGTACGACCTGGCTGGCTACTCGCTCGGGGGCCGGATCGTGGCGCGAATGCTGGCGCTGGGGGCGAAGCCCGGACGAGCGGTCGTGGCCGGGACCGGGCTCGAGCCGATCGTCCACGCCTCCGGCCGTGGCGGCAACTACCGGCGCATCCTGTCCGGTCTCGGGACGTTCGCGCCCGGATCGCCGGAGGCGCAGGTCGAGGAGTACCTGAACAGCACGGGCGCGGACCCGGTGGCGCTGCTGCATGTCCTCGACACGTTTGTCGATACGCCGCTCGAGGCGTTCGCCGCGATCGACGTGCCGACGCTCGTGATCGCCGGCGCGCAGGACGTCGGCCGCGGCTCGGTGCCGGACCTCGCCGCCGCCATTCGCGGCAGCCGGCTACAGGAGGTACCCGGCGACCACCTGACCGCGCTGCTCTCGCCGGAGCTGAGCGACGAGGTGACCCGTTTCTTGATCGGCGCGGATGCGGAGTAGCCCGCGCCCCGCGCGCGCGGATCACCCGGCGCCGGATGCGGAGTAGCCCGCGCCCCGCGCGCGCGGTTCACCCGGCGTGCGGCTCACCCGGCGACGGCGCGTATGCGGATCCGGGGACGGGCGTTGTTGACGTAGCCCTTGGGGTTCCAGACCGTGGCCTCGTCCTCGGGTTGGGTGGCCGCCGAGGAGTCCCAGGCGCGTACGAGCAGCTCGTGCTCGCCGGGCGCGAGGTCGAGCGTGATGCGCCATTGCCGCCACGCCCACCGGCCGAGATCCTGGAGCAGCTCCGCTTCCGTCCAGGTCGCGCCGCGATCGACGGACACGTCGACGCGCGCCACGTACCGGTCGCCGCCGGCAAACGCGTACCCGTGCACGTCGACCGGCCCGGCGGCGACGGTCTCGCCGTCGCGAGGGGACAGGACATCGGAGTTGAGCGCCACCAGCCCGAGCGGCATTCCGACACCCGGTCCCGGGGTTCCGTCCGCGGGCACGAGCCGGTAGACGACGTGCTGGTAGTAGCCCATCCACGGCTCGGGACGTAGCTCGACGCGCTCGAGCCATTTGACGCTGCGCGCGCCGATGTAACCCGGAACCACCACTCGGAGCGGGGCGCCGTGCACCGGCTCGAGCGGCTCGCCGTTCATCGCCCAGGCGAGCAGCACCTCCGATCGCCTGGCCTTGTCGAGTGGGATCGAGCCGCCGAACAGCTGCATGGGCTTCGCCTCCGGACACTGGTCCGCACCCTCGAACCCGACGTCGGTCGCGTCCTCGAGCGGAGCCGCGAGCGCGAGCACGTCGCCGAGCGCGACGCCGGTCCAGGTCGCGGTGCCGGTGGCTCCGGGACCCCACGGCGCCTCGCCTGGGATGTCGCGGATCGCGATCAGCCCCGCGCGCCGGTTGCCGGCGCACTGCAGCGTCGCGGTCACGGTCCGCTCGCGGAACCCGTCGCGCAAGGTCTCCATCGACAGGCTCAGCTCGTGCTCGACCAGCCCGTGCACCCGCAGACGCCAGTCATCCGGGTCGATCTCCGGCACCGCGCCGTGACCGCGGACGTAGAAGGCATCCGTGTCCGTCACCGGATCGGTCAGTGACTGCAAGCCGGTCTCGGCGTTGAACGGCTCGCGTTGATGCACGACCAGATCGTCACGCTTGCCAAACCGGCCCATCGGCCCAGCTTACGGCCGCGGCAGGCGCCCGGGGTCTACCGCTTGGCCGCTGTCGCCTCGGCCACGAACGCCCGCACAACCGCCGAGTCGTCGCGCGCGCGGGTGATCGCGACGAGCTCCGAGCGCGGCGCCCCGGTCACCGGCCGGTAGGTGACGCCGTCGAGCGCGAGCCGGCTGACCGACGCCGGGACCAGCGACACACCGGTACCGGCGGCGACCAGCCCGATGATCGTCAGCATCTCGGGCGCGTACTGGACTACGCGCGGGCCGGCGCCGGTGCTAGCTAACGCTGCGATCAGCAGGTCGTGGAACCCGGGCGCCTGATCGCGCGGGAACAGGACCAGCGGCTCCGCCGCCAGTCGCGCCAGCGGCACCCGGGCGAGCCTCGCCAGCGCGTGACCGGCGGGCAACGCCGCCACCGTCCGCTCGCGCAACACCGTCTCGGAACGCAACTCGCCGTCGTCCTCGATCGGGGGTCGCACGAGGCCGACGTCGATGACGCCGGCGCCGACCGCGCGGAGCTGATCGACCGTCGAGCGCTCGCGTAGCTCGATCGCGACTCCGGGTCGCGCGGCGCGGAAGCGCTCGACGGTCCCGGGGACGATCGACAGCAGCGCCGACCCGACGAACCCGACCCGGAGCCGCCCGGTCTGCCCGGCGTTGACCCGGCTCGCGGTCGCGACCGCGCCCTCGAGCTCGGCGAGCACGATGCGGGCGTCGCGCAGGAACGCCTCGCCCGCCGGCGTGAGCTGGACGCGCCGGCGCGTACGGGTCAGAAGCACGAACCCGAGCTCGTCCTCGAGCGCGCGGATCTGCTGGCTGAGCGGTGGCTGCGAGATGTGCAGCCGCTCGGCGGCGCGGCGGAAATGCAGCTCCTCCGCGACCGCGATGAAGTAGCGAAGCTGGCGAAGTTCCATGATTCGTTTACCGAATCAATAGAGCTTAATTAGATATTGGACAAGATCACAGGGTCAGGCGTAGGTTTGCCCTGGCGAGACGCGTCATGTCCTTCCTCTTAACGTGCCCCAACTGCGGCGTCCGCGAAGTGACCGACTTCGGCTACGGCGGCGAAATCTCAGCGCGGCCCAAGTCGCGCCCGACGCTCCGCGAGCTCGGCGAGTACAACTACTTCCGGCGAAACCGCGCCGGCGTTCAGCGCGAGTGGTGGTTTCACCGGTCGGGGTGCCGGGCCTGGTTCATCGCCGAGCGCGACACGGCCACCAACCACGTGCTGCTGACCGAGTTGCCCTCAAACGGCAACGGGAGTGACGCCGCGTGAGCCGTCTGCCGGACCAGCCCGGCGAGCTGATCAACCGCCTCAACGTGATCCGGTTCACGTTCGACGGCAAGCCGGTCGAGGCGTACGAGGGCGACACCGTGGGGTCGGCGCTGTACGCCGCCGGCCGGCGCACGTTCTCGCGTAGCTTCAAGTACCACCGCCGGCGCGGTCTCCTTTGCTGCGCCGGCCAGTGCCCGAACTGCATCGTCGCGGTCGACGGCGCGCCCGGCGTGCGCGCCTGCACCGAGCCCGTCCGCGAGGGCATGAAGGTCGAGCACCTGAACGCCCAGCCCGGCCTCGACCTCGACGTGATGCGAGCGACCGACCTCGTCGGGACGAAGTTCACCCCGCCCGGCTTCTACTACAAGACGTTCATCCGCCCGCGCAAGCTGTGGCCGGTGTACGAGAAGGTCCTCCGCCACGCCGCCGGACTCGGCGTGCTCCGCAAGCAGCAGCCCGAGCGCGAGTGGCGCACCGAGTACCGCCGGCGCCACGCGGACGTGCTCGTCGTCGGTGGCGGAGCGGCCGGTCTCCGAGCCGCAGCCGACGCCGCCGCGCAGGGCGAGGACGTCGTGCTCGTCGACGAGGGGCCGCGTCCGATCGAGCCGATCCCCGGCGTGGAGATCCTCGCGCGGGCCAGCGCGCTCGGCTACTTCGACGGGATGGTCCCGGTGTGGCAGGGCGACACCCTTCACCAGATCCGGGCGCGTCGTCACGTGTTCGCGACCGGCGCGATCGAGCAGCCGTTGGTGTTCGCCCGCAACGACCTTCCGGGCGTGATGCTGTCCGGTGGCGCGGTTCGCCTGACCCAGCTGTACGCCGTCAGTCCGGGCACGCGCGCCGTGGTCGCCACCACGTCCGACCGGGGCCTGGAAGCTGCGGCGACGCTCCACGACGCGGGCGTGCAGATCGTCGCGGTCGCGGATCTGCGCACCGAGCGGACCGCCGCCGCCCGGCGGCTCGCCGAGCGCGGGATCGAGGTGCTGATCGACCACACGATCCTCGCGGCGAAGGGCGGGAAGGGGGTCGAGGGCGCGGTGCTCGGGCCGAACGGCGTCGAGGGCGCGTCGGTCGAGAAGACGTTCGAATGCGACCTCGTGGTCGTCTCGGGCGGCTTCGCGCCGGCGACCTCGCTGCCGCTCCAGGCCGGAGCGCGGACGCGCTACGACGCCGCGCGCGGATCCTTCGTGCTCGACGAGCTCCCACCGAACGTGACCGCCGTGGGCGACGTGGCCGGCGGCGAAGACGGCGGGGACGCCGACACGGTCGCGGTGCCGCCACCGGTGTCCGGCGCCGGTCACGGCAAGTGCTTCGCGTGTCTGTGCGAGGACGTCACCGCCAAGGACATCCACCTGAGCGTCGAGGAGGGCTACGACTCGATCGAGCTGTGCAAGCGCTACACGACGGTGACGATGGGTCCGTGCCAGGGCCGCATGTGCCAGCTGCCGGCGGTCCGCCTGATGGCGAAGGAGACCGGGCAGAGCCTCGAGGAGGTCGGCACCACGACCGCGCGACCGCCGTGGGTGTCGGTGCCGATGGGCATCCTCGCCGGGCGCCCGTTCGAGCCGGCCAAGCGATCGTCGATTCACGGGCGCCACCGCGAACTCGGCGGGAACATCAAGTGGGCCGGCGACTGGCGCCGCGCCTACGACTACGGCGACCCGCAGGCCGAGGCGCTCGCGGTGCACCGGGCGGCCGGGTTGATCGACGTGTCGACGCTCGGCAAGCTGCTGGTCCGCGGTCCGGAGGCCGGCGAGTTCCTCGACCTCCTGTACCCCAACCGGTTCAGCGACCTCAAGCCGGGGCGGATCCGCTACGGCGTGATCAGCTCCGACGCCGGCCGGATCGTCGACGACGGCACGATCTGCCGGATCGACGACGACACGTTCTACGTGACCACGACCTCGAGCGGCGCCGGCGCGGTCGAGGAGTGGTTCTCGTGGTGGCTCGCCGATTGGCGGATGGACGTGCAGCTGACCGACCTCACCCAGGGCCTGAGTGCGGTGAACCTCGCCGGCCCCCGCGCGCGCGAGATCCTGAGCGAGCTGACCGATCTCGACTGCTCGCCCGAGGCGTTCAAGTACCTCGACGGCAAGCAGGCCCGGATCGCCGGCGTGAACTGCCTGATCCTGCGGATCGGGTTCGTCGGCGAGGTCGGCTACGAGATCCACTTCGCCGCCGCTTACGGCGAGCACGTGTGGGACGCGTTGATGCGCGCCGGCGCCGATAAGGGGATCCGCCCGTTCGGGCTCGAGCCGCAGCGGATCCTGCGCCTGCAGAAGATGCACATCCTCGTCGGCCAGGACACCGACTCTGAGTCGACGCCGTTCGGCGCTGCGATGCCGTGGATCGTCAAGCTCGACAAGGAGCAGGACTTCATCGGCAAGTGGGCGCTCGAGCACTACGCGGTTGAGGAGCCCGCGAGCCTACTCGTCGGATTCACACTCGCCAACGGCTACGTGCCGACCGAGGGGTCGGTGATCCTCGACGGGCTCGGCGACCCTGCCGGCCAGGTGACGTCCGCGCGCTTCTCGCCGGTGCTCGATCGCGTGATCGGAATGGCCTGGGTCCCGAGTCCGCTCGCTCGCGAAGGCTCCACGATCACGATCTCCGACGAGGGCCGCACGCTCGAGGCGCAGATCCAGACCAGGCCGTTCTACGACCCCGATGGGGAGGTGCTCCGCTCGTGAGCACCCTCGCGTTCCTGAGCCCGGACGGCGCCGAGGACGTGGCGGTCGCGCGCAGCCCGATGGAGGGCAAGGCCAAGGCCGCGGGCGCGAGGTTCGAGATTCAGGGCGGCTGGAACGTCGCGGTCGAGTATCCAGGGCGAGGACCGCGCCCGGGACGACCGTCGGCTTGACCGACGTCTCGCACCTGCGCAAGCTCGAGCTTCAGAGCGACAGCGTCCCCGGCGATCTCGGCGAGGCCAAGCGCGAAGGCGACGCGTGGATATGTGAGCTGACTCCGACGAGAGCCCTGCTCATCGGCGGCGTTCACGCCGCGCCAACCAACACCGTCGACGTCACCACGTGCTTCGCGGCGCTCACGATCTTTGGCCCCCAAGCCCGGGAGGTGATCGCGCGTTTCTGCGCGCTCGACCTGCGCCCCCAGGTCGCACCTCCCGGCAGTTTCCGTCCCGGCTCGATCGCGCGCCAGCCGGGCATGATCATCGTCGAGGGCGAGCAGAGGTTCCTGCTGCTGTTCGGGTGGGCCGTCGGCGAGTACGTGTGGACCGTCGTCGAGGACGCCGCTCGCTCGCTCGGCGGCGGCCCGGTGGGCGTTGACGCGCACGCCCCGGTCAGCGAGGTACGCGCGGGTGCTTGACATCTTCCGAAAGCGCCGGATGTGGCGCCCGCGGGGGGAGCTCAAATCCGCCTACGACGTCGTGATCGTCGGCGGCGGCTCGCACGGGCTGGCGGCGGCGTACTACCTGCAGAAGGAGCACGGGATCCGCAGCGTGGCCGTGCTCGAGAAGCGCTACATCGGATCGGGCGCCGCCGGCCGCAACACGACGATCCTGCGCTCGAACTACAAGACGCCCGAGGGCGCGCGCTTCTACGACGCGAGCGTCAAGCTGTACGAGGGGCTGTCGCAGGAGCTGAACTTCAACCTGCTGTTCTCGCAGTGCGGGCATCTCACGCTGGCGCACTCGGACCGGGCGATGTTCGTGATGGCCAACCGTGCGGAGGTGAACCGTCTGCAGGGGATCGACTCGCGCGTGATCTATCCCGACGAGATCAAGCGGCTCGCGCCGGCGATGCAGGTCGACGACGCGCACGCGACGTATCCGATCCTGGGCGCGCTGTATCACCCGCCCGGCGGGATCATCCGCCACGACGCGGTCGTGTGGGGGTTCGCGCGCGGCGCGGATCGCGGCGGGGTCGAGCTCCACCAGGACACCGAGGTGCTCGGGATGGAGCGCGCGAACGGCCGGGTCACCAAGGTCCGGACGAACCGCGGGACGATCAGCGCCGGCACCGTGCTCAACTGCACCGCCGGGTGGAGCACGCTGATCTGCGACATGGTCGGGGTGCCGCTGCCGATCACCACCCACATCCTCCAGGCGTGCGTGACCGAGCCGGTCAAGCCGCTGCTCGACGTGGTGATCGTGTCCTCGCAGATGCACGTGTACATCAGCCAGACCGACCGCGGCGAGTTCCTGATGGGCGCCGAGATCGAGCCGTGGACGACGTACCGGATGCAGGGGACGCTGAACTTCCTCCAGGAGGTGAGCCGGCACACGATCGAGCTGTTTCCGCAGCTCGAGCGCGCCCGCCTTCTGCGAAGCTGGGCGGGTCTGTGCGACCTCAGCCCCGACTACAGCCCGATCCTCGGCAAGACCGAGGTCGAGAACTTCCACATCAGCGCGGGCTGGGGCACGTACGGCTTCAAGGCTGCCCCGATCGTCGGCAAGACGCTGGCGGAGCTGGTCGCGACCGGACGGACGCCCGAGCTGATCGCACCGTTCGAGGTCGAGCGGTTCTACCGAGACACGCTCGTATCAGAGCTTGCGGCCGCGGCCGTGAGCCACTAGAAGGGACCGGGACAGCATGGACACAAGCATTGAGGAGGCGACGACGATGAAAAGCAGCCTCGAGATCGCGCAGGAAGCCGAGCTCATTCCGATCGGGCAGATCGCCGAGCGCGCCGGACTCGATGCCGACGAGATCGAGCCGTACGGGCGCTACAAGGCGAAGGTCGCCCTTTCGGTGCTCGAGCGTCTCAAGGATCGACCCGACGGCAAGATCGTCTGCGTCACGGGGATGACGCCGACGAGGGCCGGAGAGGGCAAGACCACGACGCTCGTCGGGCTCACCCAGGGGCTCGGCGTGATCGGCAAGAACCCGGTGGCGTGCCTGCGCGAGGCGTCGCTCGGTCCGGTGTTCGGGATCAAGGGCGGCGCGGCCGGCGGCGGCCTCACCCAGGTCGTTCCGATGGAGGACCTCAACCTCCATTTCACCGGCGACATCCACGCGATCGGCGCCGCCAACAACCTGCTCGCCGCGATGATCGACGCGTCGATCCTCCACGGCAACCCGCACCACATCGACGCGCTGCGCATACCCTGGCGGCGCGCGGTCGACATGAACGACCGGGCGCTCCGCGACATCGCGGTCGGTCTCGGCGGCCGGGCCAACGGATATCCGCGCGAGACCGGCTTCGACATCACCGCGGCGTCGGAGGTGATGGCGATCATGGCGGTCGCGCGCGACCTCCAGGACCTGCGCCGGCGAATGTCCCGGGTCACCGCCGCGTACTCATTCGACGGCGGCAAGCCGATCACCGCCGAGGACCTCGGCGCCGCCGGCGCGATGACCGTGCTGCTCAAGGACGCGATCAAGCCGAACCTCGTGCAGACGCTCGAGGGCCAGCCGGTACTCATGCACTGCGGCCCGTTCGCGAACATCGCCCACGGCAACAACTCGCTGATCGCCGACCTGATCGGGATGAAGCTCGGCGACTATGTCGTAACCGAGTCCGGGTTCGGAGCCGACATGGGCATGGAGAAGTTCTTCGACATCGTCTGCCGGTTCGGCAAGCTGACGCCGTCGGCCGCCGTGCTCGTCACCACCGTGCGCGCGATCAAGCACCACGCCGGGCTCGACGACGATCCCCGCGCCGAGCGGTCGGCGGCGCTGCAAGCGGTCGAGACGGGCTTCGCCAACGTTCGGCGCCACCTCAACACGATCGCCGCGTTCGGCGTGCCCGCGGTCGTAGCGGTCAACCGGCGGCCCGGGGACACGAACGAGGAGATCGAGTTGGTCAAGCGGCTGGCGCTCGAGGCCGGCGCGTTCGCGGCCGAGGCCAACGAGGGCTTCACCAAGGGCGGCGCCGGCGTCGCCGACCTCGCCTCGGCGGTCGTCGAGGCTTGCGAGCAGCCGAACAGCTTTCACCAGCTGTATCAGGACGACGAGCCGATCCAGGACAAGATCGAGGCCGTGGCCAAGCAGGTGTACGGCGCCAAGGACGTGTACTTCTATCCCGAGGCGGAGGCGAAGCTCACCCAGTTCACCCGCGAGGGTCATGGCCACTTCCCGGTGTGCATGGCGAAGACCCACCTGTCGCTGTCGGCGGACCCCTCGCTGCTGAACGCGCCGGAGAACTTCACGCTGCCGGTCCGCGACATCCGCGCCTATACGGGCGCCGGCTGGCTCGTGCCGTTGTGTGGCGACGTCATGCAGATGCCGGGGCTCGGCAAGACCCCGGCCGCGCTCAACATCGACATCGATTCCGAGGGCCGGACCGTCGGCCTTTTCTAACCGCCCATTCGGGGAACTGCTCGACGCGATCGCGGCGCGGACGCCCGCTCCCGGCGGTGGCTCGAGTGCGGCGTGCGCATGCGCGATCGCGGCCTCGCTGGTCGAGATGGCGGCGGCATTCACTCCGGATCGCGAATCGGTGGCGTTCCGCGCGCGTGAGCTCCGAGCACGCGCACTCGAGCTGGCCGAGATCGAGCTGCACGCGTACGAGCCGGTGCTCGAGGCGCTGCGGCTGCCGCACGATGATCCCGGGCGAGCCGAGCGGGTCGAGGCCGCGCAGGCCACCGCGTCGCAGTCGCCGCTCGCGATCGCCGGCGTCGCGGCCGAGCTGGCCGAGCTGGCGGCGGGCCTGGCTCGAACCGGAAACCGGAATCTCGCAGGCGACGCAATCGCCGGCGCGGTGCTCGGCGAGGCGGCTGCTCAGGCCGCCGCCCGGCTCGTCAGGATCAACTTGACCGAAGGCTCCGCTGTCAGCGAGGCGACCGAATTTGCCCTCCGAGCGCTGAAAGCGCGGGAGGAGGCGTTAAATTGAATACAGAGCCCAACTCTGAAAGGGAGAAATGCGCGCTCGAACTCGATTGACCCAACCGCTCGTCCGTCGCGACGGGGAGCTGTGCCCGGCAACGTGGGAGGAAGCGCTCGAGCGCACCGCCGCGGGGCTGGAGCGTGCGCGGGAGGCTGACGCCTCGCGCTCGTTCGGGATGTTCTCGTGCTCGAAGTCGACCAACGAGATGAACTTCCTGGCGCAGAAGCTCGCCCGGCAGGTGATGCGGTCCAACAACATCGATTCCTGTAACCGAACCTGACACGCTCCCAGCGTCGTCGGTCTGGCGACGGTATTCGGAGCGGGCGGCGGAACGTCGTCCTACAAAGAGGTTGAAGAAGCGGACTTGATTCTGCTTTGGGGGTCGAACGCGCGCGAAACCCATCCGATCTTCTTCCACCACGTGCTCAAGGCGATCCACAACGGCGCCCGGCTGATGGTCATCGATCCCCGGCGGAGCGCGTCGGCGCAATGGGCCGACCTGTGGCTCGGGCTCGATGTCGGCGGCGACATCGCGCTCGCGAACGCGGTCGCGCGCGAGATCATCCACGAGGGACTGACCGACGAGCGGTTCATCGCCAACGCGACCAGCGGCTACGAGGAGTACGCCGCCTCGGTCGAGCCGTACACGCTCGAGGAGGGCGAGCGGCTGTCCGGGGTGCCGGCGGCGGCGATCCGCGAACTGGCCCACGCCTACGGCCGCGCCGACCGCGCGATCCTGTGCTGGACGCTCGGGATCACCGAGCATCACAACGCGGTCGACAACGTGCTCGCGCTGATCAACCTGTCGCTGCTGACCGGCCACGTCGGCAAGTACGGGTCGGGGCTCAATCCCCTACGGGGGCAGAACAACGTGCAGGGCGGCGGCGACATGGGCGCGATCCCGAACAAGCTGCCCGGGTTCCAGGACATCGAGAAGAACGCCGAGGCGAGAGCGCTCTTCGAGGACACCTGGGGCGTTCCGATCGTTCCCAAGTACGGCTGGCACCTGACGCAGATGTTCGAGGCGATGGAGCGCGGCGAATTGCGGACGCTGTACGTGATCGGAGAGAACCCGGCGGACTCCGAAGCCGACCGCAAGAAGGCGATGGACCTGCTCAAGGGGCTCGACTTCCTCGTCGTCCAGGACATCGTGCTGACGCGCACGGCCAAGCTCGCCGACGTCGTGCTGCCCGGGTCGGCGTCGTGGGCCGAGGCCGACGGAACCGTGACCAGCTCCGAGCGCCGGGTCCAGCTGTGCCGCAAGGCGCTCGACCCGCCCGGCGAGGCGCGCGACGACATCTGGATCATCGCCGAGCTCGCGAGACGCCTCGGGTTCGACTGGGGCCACCCGACGGCTGAAGAGGCGTGGGACGAGCTGCGCACGCTGAGCCCGATGCACGGCGGCATGCGCTACGACCGGCTCGCCGAGCACGGCGGGCTCCAGTGGCCGTGCCCGACCGAGGATCACCCGGGATCTCAGTACCTGCACGGCAGGCTGTGGAAGGACCCGGTCGAGGGGCCGCTGGCGCCGTTCAGCGTGACGCCGTTCGAGCCTCCGGTCGACGAACTCGACGAGGACTTCCCGATCCGCCTGACCACGGGCCGGCGCCTCGAGTCCTACAACACCGGCGCGCAGTCGAACCTGTACCGCTCGCCGCTACATCGCGGCGAGTCGCTCGATCTCTCGCCCGAGGACGCCGAGCGGCTCGGGATCGAGAACGGAGAGATCGTGCTCGTGTCCTCGCGACGCGGGGCGGTGCGGGCGCCGGCGCGGATCGACCGTATTCTGCGGCCCGGGCTCGCGTTCATGACGTTCCACTTCCCCGAACAGGTCGCCACCAACGATCTGACGATCGACGCCACCGACCCGAAGTCCGGCACGGCGGAGTTCAAGGCGACCGCGATCCGGGTCGAGAAGCTGCCGGTCGAGGACGCCGAGGCGACGGCCGCCGGGGTGGCGGGGACGGCCGGGAACGGCGACGGGGCTGGCCAGACGAACGGCGGCGGGGCTGGCCAGACGAACGGCGATCGCGAGACCGCTGCGAACGGGGACCGCCGGCCGGTTCGGGAGTCCGTCTAATGGACCTGCGACTGCTGCTCGCTGCGCCCACGGACGCCGAGCGAGCGGCGGTCGACACGTTTCTGGACGGCACCACGGCGTCGCACAACGGCCGCGCTCCCGCGGGGACCGTCGGTGGGCGCGCCATGCACGGCGGCCACGAGGCCCGCGACCAGCGGCACCTGCTGCTGCCGATCCTCGAGCACGTGCAGGCGCGGATGGGGTGGATCAGCGAGGGCGCGCTCGGCTACATCTGCGAGCGGCTGACGGTGCCGCCCGGCCGACGCGTACGGGGTCGCCACGTTCTACGCCCTGCTGTCGATGGACCCCCGGCCGGCGCGGGTCCTGCACGTGTGCGACGACGTCGTGTGCCGCTGCCAGGGCGCCGAGCAGTTGATCGCAGGGCTCGAGGAACGGATCGGACCCGAGGACGTCGACTGCGGCGGCTGCACGTGGCTTCGGAGCCCGTGCCTCGGCCAGTGCGACCGGGCGCCGGCGGCGATGCTGACGCTGGCCGGCGAGCACCCGACCGAGCACGCGCTGGCGGCGGTCACCGTCGAGGACGCGATCGGCGCGCTGAAGGCCGAGACCGTCCCCGCGCCGTCGCCCGCGGGCGTGCCCCAGCAGGGCGATCCCGAGCTTAAGCTGCTGCGCCGTGTCGGCCTCGTCGACCCGCGGAGCCTGCACGACTACCGCGCCCGCGGCGGGTACGAGGCGCTCCGGCGGGCGATCGAGATCGGCCCGCGGAACGTGATCCGCGAGCTCAAGGACTCCGGACTGATGGGTCGCGGCGGCGCGGCGTTCCCGACCGGCGTCAAGTGGGAAGCGGTGACGCAGCAACCGGCCCATCCGCATTACGTGATCTGCAACGCCGACGAGTCCGAGCCGGGCACGTTCAAGGACCGCGTCGTCCTCGAGGGCGACCCGTTCTCGGTGATCGAGGCGATGACGATCGCGGCCTACACGGGCGACTGCCGCCACGGCTACATCTACCTGCGCGGCGAGTACCCGCTGGCGCGCGAGATCCTCGAGCACGCGCTCGACGTGACGCGTCTGCACGGCTACCTCGGCGAGGGGATCCTCGGCGAGGACTTCTCGTTCGACATCGAGATCCGCAGCGGCGCCGGCGCGTACATCTGCGGCGAGGAGACCGCGATCTTCAACTCGATCGAGGGGTACCGCGGCGAGCCGCGCAACAAGCCGCCGTTCCCGGTCGAGCGCGGGCTGTTCGGCAAGCCGACGATCGTCAACAACGTCGAGACGCTCATCAACGTGCTCGAGGTGCTTCGCATCGGCGGCCTCGAGTACGCGCGGATCGGCACCGAGAAGTCGACGGGACCGCGGCTGTTCTGCCTGTCCGGCGCGATCGCCCGGCCGGGCGTGTACGAGGTGCCGTTCGGGGAGACCCTGGGCGCACTGCTCGAGCGCGCCGGCGGAGTCCCGGCCGGCCATTCGCTCCAGGCGGTGATGCTCGGTGGCGCCGCCGGCGGGTTCGTGGGCCCGGATCAGCTCGACCTGCGCCTCACGTTCGAGGACGTGCGCGCGGTGGGCGCGACCCTCGGCTCGGGCGTCGTCGTCGCGTTCGACGAGACCGTCGATCTGCGCGACATCCTCGTGCGGATCGCCGCGTTCATGCGCGACGAGTCCTGCGGTCAGTGCACTCCCTGCCGGGTCGGGACCGTGCGCCAGGAGGAGGCGCTGGCGCGGCTCGTGTCGGGCAAGACCCGCGGCACGGTCGCGGACGAACTGGCGCTGCTCGACGAGATCGGGACGTGCATGCGGGACTCGTCGATCTGCGGGCTCGGCCAGACCGCGTACAGCGCACTGGCGTCGGCGATCGACAAGCTCGGCGTGTTCAAGGAGGAGGTGGCCTGATCTGATGTCAGCCGAACGTACGGTCACGATCACGATCGACGGCACCGAGGTGACGGTGCGCGAGGGCGCCACACTGCTCGACGCCTGCCGGAAGCTCGGCATCGATACGCCAACGCTCTGCTACGGCGACACGCTCACGCCGGCGAACGCCTGCCGGGTGTGCATGGTCGAGCTCGAGAAGGCGCGGACGCTCGTGCCCGCGTGCTCGCGCAAGGCGGAGGACGGGATGGTGATCCACACCGACTCCGAGCGCGTGCGGCTGAGCCGCAAGATGGTGTTCGAGTTTCTGGCCTCCTCCGTCGATCTGTCGACCGCGCCGATCGTCCAGCCGTATCTGGAGATCTACGACGTCAAGCCCGAGCGGTACGGGCCGCCGGCGCCTCCCGACACCGGGCGCGAGCGCCGTCGCGCGGGCCACCACACGGTTCCCGACGGGCAGACCGCGGCGACCGTCGCCGGCCCGGTCAAGGTCGACAACGATCTGTACGTCCGCGACTACTCCAAGTGCGTGCTCTGTTACAAGTGCGTCGACGCCTGCGGCGACCAGCACCAGAACACGTTCGCGATCACGGTCGCCGGCCGCGGGTTCGACGCCCACATCTCGACCGAGTACGCGGTCCCGCTGCCCGAGTCCGCGTGCGTGTACTGCGGCAACTGCATCGCGGTGTGCCCGACCGGCGCGCTGATGGCGAGCCATGAGCACGAGCTGCGCGAGTCCGGCGAATGGGACCCGTCGCGCCAGACACAGACCGACACGATCTGCGCGTTCTGCGGCGTCGGCTGCAACCTCACCCTGCACGTCCAGGACGACCGGATCATCAAGGTCACCTCGCCCGCCGACCACGACGTGACGCTCGGGAACCTGTGCGTCAAGGGCCGGTTCGGGTTCGAGCACGTCCAGAGCTGAGCGTCGTGGGGAAGCTGCTGCGCCGCATGACGGGCCGCGACGAGTTGCTCGCGGAGTGGGACCCGTCCGACCTGGCGTCGGTCGAGGCCGCCGAGCGCGAGTACCGGCGCTGGCTCGAGCAGGAGCACGTGGCGGTCCGGAGCGACGACGGCGCGACCTATGAGCCTTTGAAGGGCGACCGGCTCCCGGTCGACGCGACGGAGGTCATACTCACGACCGCGATGGGCGGCGGCTGACCCGCAGCGCCGGCGCAACCGCCGGCGGCAGGGGCTCAGCCTCCGATCTCGCGGCGCATACGTACGGCGGGGCCGAAGCGAGTCTGCGCATCGCCGATCAGATGGAAGCCGGTCCGCTCGTAGAAGCCTTGGGCGGGACCGGCGGTCACTTCTAGAGCCCTCCCGCCGCGGGCCGCCGAGCGGATAACGGCATCCTCGACCAGCGCGCGTCCGACTCCGCGCTGCATCTGCTCGGGTTCGACGAACAGCCCGTCGAGCTCGGCCGCCCCGGTGTCGGTCGGGATCACGACCGAGAAGCCGATCGGGGTGTCGTCGCCGGCGGCGGCGACGCGGACCCAGCCACTGTCGATGAACGCCTGCGGAAGCTCGATCACGTCGGGGTGGGCGGCCAGCTGCTCTCGGTACTGCTCCCAGACGTCCGAGGACCGGCGCTGCAACGCCTCGAGGACCGCGGCCTCGTCCTCGTTGGCATCCCGGATTCTCACGGTCGCCGTTGCCGATCAGGCCTTCGTGTGTGTCTCACGAACCAACGACGCGCGTCGTTCGTACTGAGGAAGCCAACTTCTCTCAGGGCAAACACGATGACATCACCTCACATCCGTATCCCCGCCGACCCGCTGCTCGAGTGCCCGAGCTGCGGCCTGCCGGCGGAGATCATCGACCGATTCACGCTCGACGCCGCGCCCACGCCGGTCGAGCACATCAAGCTCGTTTGCGTTAACCGACACTGGTACGTGCTGCCGGTCGACCGGATCCGCCGGTGCTCAGCGGATCCGGCGGCCCATCTCAACGGTGTCGTAGCCACCGAGCTGCTGGACCGCCGACCTGAACCCCGGGTCTGAGAGCAGCTCCCAGAAAGGGGCGAGCACCTCGTGCTCGAGCGTCTCGCGCTCGAGCACCAGGTCGTAGGGCTCGCTCGTGACCGGGACGAAGTCCAGTTCGAACGCACGCGCCGCGGCGAGCACGCCCATCCCGCAGTCCGCGCGATCGGCCGCGATCGCGGCCGCCACCGCGAGGTGGGTCGGCTCCTCGCGCGCGTAGCCGGCGATCGCGTCCGGGTCGATTCCCGCGCGCGCCAGCTCGTAGTCGAGCAGCACGCGCGTGCCGGCACCGCGCTGGCGGTTGACGTAGCGCAGCCCGGGCCGCGCCAGATCCAACACGCCGGACAAGCCGAGAGGGTTGCCGGGAGCGACGAGCAGGCCCTGCTCCCGGTGGACCAGCCGGACCACGGCGACGTCGCGCCCGGGCAGGATCCGGTCGATGTAGGGCAGCGTGTACGTGCCGGTGTCGGGGTCGAGCAGGTGGGACCCGGCGAGGTGACACAAACCGTCGCGAAGCGCGATCAACCCGCCCATCGACCCGACGTTGCCGGACGCCAGCGTGACCCGCGGATCGCGCGCGCGCAACTGCGAGGCGGCGAGGTCGAGGATCAGGTCGTGCGAGCCGATCGCGACGATCGTCCGCTCGATCTGGTCCAGCGCGCGGAGCAGTTCGACGTCGACGTCTTCGCCGGCGTGGTGACCTTCGACGTCGGCGGGGACGACGAGCAGCCCGTCGGCTCGCACCAGCGACGTCAGCACGCCGGCGCCGCGGGGCAGCGGCGAGGCGACAAGTGCACCCCCGACACGCCCGAGCCGGACCCGGACCCAGTCGTCCATCCCGATCGTCGAGGCGAGCTTGCGGGCGAGCCGCGCGCGAGCGGTCGGCCGGGGCGTGGCCGTCGAGCCTTCGAGCTCGGCGAGCAGCGGCGCCGCGAAGATGTCGAAGGTCAGCGACGCGGACACCGGGTACCCGGGTGCGCCGAGCACCGGCGTCGACTCGATCGCGCCGAGCACCACCGGATGACCGGGCCGGACGGCGACGCCGTGGACGGCGAGCTCTCCGAGCCGGTCGACCAGCGCCGCCGTGTAGTCGTCGCGGCCCGCGCTCGAGCCGGCGATCACGATCAGCAGGTCGCACGCCCGTACCGCCGTGAGGATCGCGTCGGCGATTCGGGACTCGTCGTCGGGCTCGATCGGGAGCACCATGGCCTCGCAGCCGGCCTCGCGGGCCTGGCCGGCGAGCATCAGTGAGTTGGTCTCGAGCAGCTCGCCGCGCTCGAGCTCCGAGCCGATCGGGCGCATCTCGTCGCCGGTCGGCAGGATCGCCACGACCGGCCGGCGGTGGACGCGGACCTCGGTGGCGCCCGCGGCCGCGGCCGCCGCGGCGTCGACCGGGCGCAGCCGATGCCCCGCGGGGAGCAGCAACTCGGTGGCGCTGATGTCCTCGCCGATCGAGCGCGTGTGCTGGTAGGGCGCGACCGCGGCGCGCAGCTCGGCCCGGCCGTCGACGTAGTGGACGTGCTCGCGCATCACGACCGCGTCGAACCCGTCGGGCATAGGGTCGCCGGTGTCGAGCACGACGAACGCATCCGGGGCCAGCAGCAGCGGCGTGGTCTCGCTCGCGCCGACGGTGTCCGCGGCGCGGACGGCGATCCCGTCCATCGCCGCGGAGTCGAACGGCGGCGACGAGCGGACCGCCCAGATCGGCTCGGCGGTGACGCGGCCGATCGCCCGCTCTATTGGCAAGCCCACGGCGTCAACCCGCGGCGGGCAGCCGGCCGCAGTGCAGCACTCCCGCCACGCTGACTGCGCGGTCGCGAGCGGCACGTCGCGCAGGAACGGTGTCGTGCGGCTAGCCATACGGCGTCACCTCGACGGGCTCGCCGGCGGACAGGCCATTGGCGTCCTCGGGCACGATCACGTAGCCGTCGGCGGCGGTCAGCACCGACAGCAGCGCTGAGGACCCGAAGATCGGCTCCGCGAGGCGAGCGTCGTCGTTCAGCCGGACCTGGACGACGTCGAGCCTCCCTGCGGCGGACGGCAGATCGCGGGCGAGCGTTGCACGGATCGTGCCGACGAGCGGTTGGACGGTCCAGCCCCCGGCGCGCCGAACGATCGGCATTCCGATCAGGCGGAACACGACCAGCGCGGAGCGCGGGTTGCCGGGCAGGCCGATGATCGGGATCCCGTCGCTATGCGCGAGCAGCGTCGGCTTGCCCGGCTTGATCGCGAGCCCGTGGCACCACGTCTCCGAGTTCGGCAGCGCGGCCACGGCGCCGGCGGTCTGGTCGCGCATCCCGACGGACGACCCGGCGCAGACCACGACAACGTCGCTCGCGCCGACGGCGGCGGTCAAAGCCTCGCGCAACGCGCCGTCCTCGTCGGAGACGATCGTTCCCGAGGAAGGCTCGCCACCGGCTTCGCGCACGAGCGCGGCGACCGAGGCGCTCAACGCGTCGCGGACGTGACCGGGAGGGAGCCGAGCAGTCTCGGGCGGGACGACCTCGTCGCCGGTGGCGAGGATCGTCACGCGCGGCCGCGCGTGGACGGAGACTTCGACAACGCCGGCAGCCGCGAGCAGCGCCACGTCCTGGGCGCGGAGTGGGCGGCCGTGCGACGCGAGCGCGGCACCCGCGGTGACGTCCTCGTCGAGCCGGATGACGTTCTCGCCGGGGGCGACCGGGCGAACCACCTCGATCGAGTCCGCGGTCGCCTCGGATGTGTGCTCGACCATCACGACCGCGTCGGAGCCCGGAGGCAGCATTCCGCCGGTCGGGATCGCAACGGCGGTGCCGGACCCGACGATGTCGGACGCCGACGCGCCCATCCGGACCGCGCCGACCACGCGCAGGTATCCCGGGATCGACTCGGACGCCCCGTAGGTGTCCGCCGCCCGGACCGCGTAACCGTCGACGCTCGAGCGGTCGAACCCGGGCAGCGGATCCCGGGCGACGATTTCGATCTCCGGGACCCGTCCGTACGCGTTGCCCAGGGACACGGTCTCGACCGGGGTAATGTGGCCCGGTCGGAAGCCGGTCAGCGCCTCGGAGACGGTCCTGACCGTGAAGAATTCCCGCCCGGTTGCCGCCATGAGTCGAGTCAGCCGGACGCGGTGGGCGTGCGCTGGAGGCGCAGCACGCTCATCACCGGCCCGAGCGCGACCTGCCCGAGCCCGCAGATCGAGGTCAGTCTGAGCGTCTCCTCGAGCCGGTCGATCCGGTCGTCGATCCCGTCGGCGTCGGCGCCGCGTTCGAGCGCGTCGGTCAGGATGCGGTGCGCCTTGTGCGATCCGACCCGGCACGGCACGCACTTGCCGCACGACTCGTTGCGGAAGAAGCGGAGCACGTTGGTGGCGGCGGCGAGGAGGTTGGTCTGGTCCCCGATGACGACCACGGCGCCGGAGCCGAGCATCGATCCGGCCTCGGCCAGCGGCTTGAAGTCGAGCGGCACGTCGAGCTGTTCGGGCCCGAGGAAGTTCGACGACGCGCCGCCGGGCTGAAACGCCTGGAGCTCGACGCCCTCGGGTAGCCCGCCGGCGAGCTCGATCAGCTCGCGGGCGGTCGTGCCCATCGGGACGCAGTACACGTCGGGGCGGGCGATGTCGCCGGAGATCGCGAAGAACTTCAATCCGGCGCCGCCGTTGACCCCCTGGTCCTTCCACCACTCCGCCCCGCGCTGGAGGATGATCGGGATCGCGGCAAAGGTCTCGACCGAGTTCATCAGCGTCGGCTTGCCCCAGAGGCCGTAGGTGGCGGGAAACGGCGGCTTGTTGCGGGGCTCGCCGCGGTGGCCCTCCATGCACTCGAGCAGCGCCGATTCCTCGCCGAGGATGTAGCCGCCCGGGGAAGTGAACACGTCGATGTTGAGGTTCCGCCCCGATCCGAGCACATCCTCGCCGAGGATGCCCTGCGCGCGGGCGGAGTCGAGCTCCGCGCGCATCGCGGACTCCTCCGGCCCGTATTCGTGGCGGATGAACACCCAGCCCTGCTCGGCGCCGATCGCGAGCATCCCCGCCAGCATCCCCTCGATCACCAGGTGGGGCTGCTCGGCCAGGATCTGGCGGTCCTTGAAAGTGCCGGGCTCGGACTCGTCGGCGTTGCAGATGACGTACTTGGGCTCGGCCTCCTGGGCGGCGACCATTTCCCACTTGGACCCCGTGGGGAATCCGGCGCCGCCCATTCCTCTCAGCCCCGCTTCGCGGAGGGTGCCGACCGCGTGCTCGAGCACGCCGCCCAGGCCCACCAATCCGGATTCCTCGATCACCTCGATCGTCTCGTCACCGCCGAGCTTTCCGGCGATCAGCCGGCGCACGAGGGCGTAGCTCGGCAGATCAGGGTCCGCGGCGTACGGGTCGTTCGGCCACGATCGCGGCGGCGTCTTCGCGCGCGCGGGCGGCTCCTCACCGTCGAGCGCCTGCTGCACCGCCTCGGGAACGTCCGCGGCCCGCACCGGCCGCTCCTCGACGGTCGCGGCCGGGGCGATGTCACACCGCCCGATGCACGACACCTCGCGGACCTCGATCTCGACGCCGTCGCCGTATCGCTCGTGGATCGCGGCGATCTGCTCGTCCGCGCCGTGGAGCCAGCACGACAGGTCGCGGCAGACGGTGACCTCGACCTTGGGCGGCGCCGCCGTGCGGAAGTGCGGATAGAAGGTGATTAGTCCTTCGATCTCGTACAGCGGCCGGCGCGTCTCGCGGGACAGGCGGACCAGTTCCTCCGGCGGGAGCCAACCGTGCTCGCGCTGGATCGCGTTCAGCGACGGGATCAGGCTGGGACCGGGGAACTTGCCGGCACGGGCCTCCCGGCCGGGGACGCGGCCGTTCGTGACGGCCATCAGTCGGCTCCCGCGGACCCGTTCCCGTTGGTAGCGGGTTCGATCTTCACCGCGCAGAACTTGAACTCGGGGATCTTCCCGACGGGGTCGATCTCGTCGATCGTCAGCAGGTTTGCGGCCGCCTCGCGGAAGTGGAACGGGATGAAGCAGTTGCCGCGCGCCTCCTTGTGCGACACCTTGACCTCGAGCGCGATCGTCCCGCGACGCGAGCTCACCCGCGCCATCGCGCCATCGGCCAGCCCGCACTCGGCTGCGTCCGCCGGGTGCATGTACACCTCTGGGCGGGGCTGGATCGCGTCGAGCGCGAACGACCGGCGCGTCATCGATCCGGTGTGCCAGTGCTCGAGCAGCCTTCCCGTGTTCAGCACGAACGGGTACTCGTCGTTGGGCAACTCTTTGGCCGGGAGCCATTCGGCCGGGACGAGGTGGGCGAGTCCGTCGTCGGTGTTGAACTTCTCGGTGAACATCACGACGGTCCCGTCGGAGTTCTCGGGATCCGGGTTTGGGTACAGCTTGCCGGTCAGCCCGAGGTTGTCGTAGCTGAGGTTCGCGTAGCTCGCCATCACCGAGACCATCTCCTCGAACACCTCTCGGGGTGAGCCGTAGTTCCAGTCCAGCCCGACGCGTCGTGCGATCTCCTGCACAATCTCGTAGTCGACACGCGCGTCGCCGGGCGGATCGAGGACCTTCCGCCCGAGTTGCACGCGACGGTCGGTGTTCGTGTACGTGCCGTCCTTCTCCATGTACGAGGAGGCGGGCAGGATCACGTCAGCGAACTCGGAGGTCTCGGTCAGGAAGATGTCCTGGACGCACAGGAACTCGAGCGCGGACAAGGCCTTCCGGACCTTGTTGATGTTCGGGTCCGACAGGAAGGGGTTCTCGCCCATCATGTACATCCCGCGCACCCCGCCCTTCAGGGCCGAGCCGATGATCTCGGTCACCGTCAGACCCTTGACCGCATCCAGGTCGGTCTCACCCCAGGCCTTCTCGAAACGGGCCCGCGTCGCCTCGTCGGCGACGCCCTTGTAGTCCGGATAGAACATCGGGACCAGCCCGGAGTCAGAGGCGCCCTGGACGTTGTTCTGCCCCCGCAAGGGGTGCAGCCCAGCGCCCTCGTGGCCGACGTTGCCGGTGATCGCGCACATCGCGATCAGGCACCGCGCGTTGTCAGTGCCCGTCGTGTGCTGCGAGATGCCCATCCCCCAGTAGATGATCCCGGCGTTCGCCTCGCCCCAGGCCCGCGCGACCCGGCGGATCTGCTCGGCGCTGACGCCGGTGATCTGCGCCCCGCGCTCGGGCGGGTAGTCCTTGACGGTGTCCGCCAGCGCCTCGAAGTTTGAGGTTCGGTCGCGGACGAACTCTTCGTCGATGAGCCCGAGGCGGATGATCTCGTGCATCACCGCGTTGTAGAACGCGACGTCGGTGCCAGGCTTCAGCTGGCAGAAGATGTCGGCGTGGTCGGCGACCTTGTCGGCGCGCGGATCGACGTAGATGATCGTCGTGCCGGCGCGGCGCGCCTGCTTGAAGAACGACGACGCGACCGGATGGTTCGCGGTCGCGTTCGAGCCGGTGATGATGATCACGTCGGCGTTGACGACGTCGCCATACGTGGTCGACACCGCGCCCGATCCGATCCCCTCGAACAACGCCGCGACGCTCGACGCGTGACACAGGCGCGTGCAGTGGTCGACGTTATTGGTATGGAAGCCCGTGCGGATCAGCTTCTGGAAGAGGTACGCCTCCTCGTTGGAGCACTTCGCCGATCCGAACCCCGCGATCGCCCCGGGTCCACCGTCGGCGTAAATCTCCGACAGGCGTCGCGCGACGAGGTCGAGCGCCTCGTCCCAGGTCGCCTCGCGGAACGACGGCATCACCTGGTCGTAGTCCACGAGTCCCCCGGGCTTGCGCCGGCGCTCCGACCGTCCACCGGCCTCATCGCCGCGCACGTCCATCGACAACGGGCCCTTCGGGTAAGCGTCCTCGCGGCGGATCAGGGGCTTCGTCAGGCGCTGCGGGGAAGCCGCGTAGTCCCAGCCGTAGCGGCCCTTGACGCACAGCCGGCCCTTGGACCCGGGCTGCGCGCGGCCCTCGGCGAACGCGATCGCCTTGCGCTCGTCGTCGACGTTGTAGGTGAGCGCGCAGCCGACGCCGCAGTACGGGCACACCGTGTCGACCTGGCGGAGCTTCTCGCGCGGTTGGATCGGGACGCCGCGGATCGGCTTGTTCGTGAGCGCGCCGGTCGGGCACGCCGCTACGCACTCGCCGCACGTCACGCACGAGGAGTCGCCCATCGGCTGGTTGAGGTCGAACGCGATCCGGGTCGTGTAGCCCTTGCCGCTCCGGCCGATCACGTCGTTGCCCTGAATGTCGTCGCACGCGCGCACGCACCGGTCGCACAGGATGCACGCGTCGTGGTTGACCGAGATGACGGGGTTCGAGTCGTCGATCCCGCGGCCCTCGTTTTGCGGGATCCCGTTGTCCTGTTCGACGCCGTATTGCCGGACGAGCACCAGCAGCTCGTTGTCGGCGGTCGTCGTCTCCTTGGGATCGTGCTCGGGATCGGGCTGATCGGAGAGCAGCAGCTCGGTCAGCATCGAGCGCTGCGCGTCGATCCGGTCGCTCGTGGTCGTGACCTCCATGCCCTCCTCGCACGGGCGCACGCACGCCGCGGCGAACACGCGCGCGCCGACGTCGACGACGCACATGCGGCACACGCCGACCGGGTCGTAGCGATCGTCGTGGCACAGCACCGGGATCTCGATGCCGAGCTCCTTCGCGGCGTTGATGATCGTTGTGCCCTCGGGAACCGTGACCTCGCGGCCGTCGATCGTCAGCGACACGTTCTTGGTGATCGCCGGGGTTATCGTCGTCGTCGCCATTCGGACCTCCACTATCCCACGATTGGTTCGAAGTCCATAAGTCCGTGTAGTGACAGTTCGCTCACCGCCTCCGGGCTCGGAACCCCCGTGTCGTTCAGACCGCGCCCGCGGTAATACGAGTCGATCATCGCCTCGAGGCGGGTCGCGGTCAACGTCGCTGTGCGGCCAGACTCAAGTTCCAGCGATTCGGACAGGAACCGGTCCGGGAGCCAATCCTCCTCGCGCGTCCAACCCTCGCGCAGGTTGAACAGACGCTTGGCGAGCACGATCCGGCGCGCGGTGGTGGCGAGTTCGTCCGCGTCGACGTCCCAGCCGGTGACGGTGCTCAGCAGGTTCGCCCATTCGAGGTAAGGCTTCGTGAACACCCCGCGCAGGAACTTGCACAGGATCAGGGAGTCCATGATCGCCGCGCGGTTCTCGGTCTCGATCGCGCCGGCGACGTGGGGCTCGCCGCCGGCGAGGCGGTCGTGCGCGCCCGACAGATCGGCCTCGTAGGCGCCGGAGCGGTTGTGATCGGCGCCGCGGGCGTTGACCGCCAAGCCGAGCGCCATCGCCTGCAGCGTCCGCGGTTCGTACCCGGGCAGCTCGAGGCCCTTCACATGCGCAGCAAACGCCTCGGACCCGAGGCCGATCGTTTGCGAGGCGGCGCGTGAGCCGAGCGCGAGCAGCTCCCCGAGGCCCGTGCGTGCGCCGATCTCCTCGATCGCGCGCATGAGCGCGTCGCCGTCGCCGAACTGGAGCCACGGCGCGTCGATCAGGCCCTTCTCGACGCATTCCATCGCCCACGCGATCGTCCCCCCGGTCGAGATGGTGTCCAGGCCGAGCTCGTCGCAGCGCGAGCTGGCCGCGATCACCGCGTCGGCGTCGCTCACCCCGCACAGCGGCCCGAGCGCGAACACGTTTTCGTACTCCATCCGGGTCTTCTTGCCCCCCGGCCCCTTGTAGATGTGCTCGCACCCAATCGAGCACGACGCGCACGAGTTGCGGGCCACCTGGCGGAGCTCGGCGATGTCCTCGGCTCCGAGGGCCGGCGCGCCTTCGAAAGTAGCGGCGGAGAAGTTCCGTGTCGGCAGCGTCGAGATGGCGTTGAACGCGAGCAGGTTCGCCATCGTGCCGAGCTCTCGGTACTTGGCGGTGGCGGCGCCGAACGAGCGCTCGCGCAGCTGCTTTGCGGCGGCGAGTACCCCGGCGGGATCAGCCGACGCCACCTTCGTGCCCGCGCGCACGAGGATCGCCTTGCAACACTTCGATCCCATCACCGCGCCGAGTCCGCCCCGGCCGGCGTGGCGACCGTCGTGCGAGATCGTCGCGTAGCGCACGCCGCGCTCCCCGGCGGGACCGATCG
Organism: uncultured Solirubrobacterales bacterium; assembly: GCA_963770615.1. Lineage (GTDB taxonomy): Bacteria > Actinomycetota > Thermoleophilia > Solirubrobacterales > Solirubrobacteraceae > Palsa-465. Next base: position 51,465 of record CAVYQJ010000016.1, read on the forward strand.
CCGCGACGCGCCAGGCCGGACCGTGACTTTCTCGCAGGCGGTGCTCTGCCTCAGCGGCCGGCAGCCCCCACAGATCGTGAGCGGGCTCGATCCGGACCTCGCCGCGATCGATCACGACCACCGAAGGCTCCTCGCAGGTCCCCCGCAGCACGATCGCGTCGTGGCCGGTGAGCTTGCCGGCGATCGCGAAATGGCTCGAGGCGAGCGCGTCGGTCAGCCGGCCCGTGAGCGGTGACTTGGCCACGACCGCGAACTTCGCGCTCGTGGTCAGCGGCGTGCCGACCAGCGGCGAGAACACGAACATGAGCGGCGCCCGCGGGTCGAGTGGCTCGACGCCCGGGGGGCAGTACTGGTGCATCAGCCACGTGCCCAGTCCGGCGCCGCCGATGTAGGAGCGCAGCACGTCGTCCTCGATCTCCGCCGCCTCGCCCGACCCCGTGCTCAAGTCAACGAGCAGCGCCTTCCCGAAATACCCGCCGGGTGGCATATGACTAAGGCTAGCCCCCGGCGTCCGCGACCATGAACGCGACTGTGTCGCCGGAGACGAGTGGCAACTCCGGGTCACGGGTGATCTGGTCGCCGTTGAGCGCGGCGACGACGTGCTCGTCGAGGGGGAGGCTTGCCGCGAGGGCCACCTCTCCGAGGGACCAGCCGTTTACGGTTTGCCGGCGCGCGGCCGGCGGCTTGGCCAGCGGCCCGAACCGTTCGACGACGATCTCGGGCGCCGGCAACGCGTGGGCACGCTCGTAGTCGGCGGGCTCGTTGAGGTTGCTGACCGAGCGCAGGTCGGGGTCGAGCAGGTTCAGAGCGCGGTTGTTCAGGAGATCGGCCTCGCTCAGGTGGAGCACGCGCGATCGTTCGAACAGGAACGCCGGGCGCATCCTGTCGGCGGCGATCAGGTCGTTGATCGCGCCCAGCAGGTCGACCCTGTACGCGGCCGACAGGGGCTGCCGGAAGCCCCCGACCTCGGGGAGCACCACGTCGACGGTGTCGTCCAGCGATCCGACCACCGCGCGGACGAACGCCGGGTGGAGCAGCGGCACGTCGGTCGACGACACATACGCGATTTCCGCCCGGTCGCCGATCGCGGCCAATCCTGCGGCGATCCCCTGGACCGGACCGCGACCCTCGCGGTCGTCGGTGACGACCTCGACCGCGCCGTCGAGCGCCGGCAACGCCTGCCCCGGCGCGGACACGACGATCACCGGCCCGTCGACCGACCGGGCGACGATCCCGGTCACGCGGCGCAGGAGCGTCGAGCCGTGCCAGTCGAGGGCCGCCTTCGGCGAGCCCATCCGCGAGGATCGCCCGCCCGCCAGCACGATCGCCGCCGCATCGGACATGGGGGCAAGATTAGGGCCCGCCACCTCCTCAGTCGCGGACCCTTGGACCGCCTAATATTTCGGGCCATGGCGCGAGAGGGGCGGATGGCGAGCCACGAGGCCACCGAGATGACGGTCGGCGAGGTGATGATCGCGCGCCCGAAGACCCAGCCGGGCGACGCGCTCGTGGGCGATGTCCGGCGCGCGTTCGAGCAGCCGAGCGTCCGGACCGTGCTGCTCGCCGACGACGGCGTATTCCGCGGCGCGATCGAGCGCGACGACGTGCCCGCCGACGCGGCCGACGGCGAGCCCGCGATCACGTACGCGGACACCGAGCCGGTGACGGCGACGCCCGCGACGCCCGTCCCCGAGGCGATCAAGCTGCTCGAGGATCAGCCCGAGCCGCGGCTGATCGTGCTCGACGAGGACGGCGCCACATTGCGCGGGCTGCTCTGCTTCAACCGGGGCTCTGACGAGTTCTGCGTTCGGTAGCTGCTGACATTTGCACCTCTTGACACAATAGGTTCAAAACCTGTGTGGGGAGGAGGGCGATCCGGTGGCGCGCGAAGACGTGGCGAGCCGATGGCGAAGGACCGCGAACTCGAGCGACGCTCGCGCGAACGACCAGCGCAACCCGTCGCTCGTGGACAGCGCCGAGGAGGCGCTGCACATCTGGCTCGCCGGCGGTCGCTACCGTCAGGGTGACCGCCTGCCGCCCGAGCACGAGGTCGCCACGATGCTCGGCGTGTCTCGCGGCACGCTGCGCAGCGCGCTCCGTCGCCTGGAGGAGCGGAGCGAGATCGTCCGCCGGCAGGGGAGCGGCACGTTCGTCGGGCGCGGCGCGGTGCCCGCCGCCCTGGGCGAGCGGCTCGAGCGGCTCGAGCCGTACTCGTCGCTGGCCGAGCGCCGCGGGCTCGTGCTGACGTCGGTCGATCTGAACATCGAGCGCCGCGCGGTCGGCGCCGAGGTCGGGGAGGCGCTGGGGCTGGCGCCGATCGCGCCGGCGCTGACGATCTCGCGGACGCTGGTGGCGAACGAGGCGCCGGTCGCGGTGATGTTCGACGTCGTTCACCCGAAGGTGTCGGTGCCCGAGGACGGCTCGCTCCGCGCCGTGCTCGAGTCGGGCCAGATGGTGCTCGACGTGTTGATCGACATCGGGGTGCCGGTCACGTACGCGCGCACGCGCGTGATCCCGTCGCTGATCAGTCCCCGCGAGCACGCCGGCAAGCTGCTGGGAGTCAAGCGGACCACCGCCGTGCTCGAGCTCGAGGAGCTGTACTACGCCGGCCGTGACGAGCGCGTCGCCTACTCGCGTGACCTGTTCGCCCCGGGCGGCCTCGATGTGACCGTGATGCGCTCGTTCGAGTCGACTCGTCCGACCCCGATCGCGAACGTCCGCGGCTCGCGGAACGCCCGCGACGCGAGCGGTCCGCGCCACCGCCGTACGTGAGCGCGGGATCCCGGCAGCGGGTGGCCTCGGTGGCACGCGCGCTCGCGCTGCTCGACGAGGTGGCGCGAAGTGACGCCGGCCTCGGCGTCAACGAACTGGCGCGCCGGATCGGGGTCAACGCGAGCACCGCATCGCGGCTGCTGGCGACGCTCGAGGACGGCGGGTTGGTCGAGCGCTCCGCGGACGGCCCCTACCGGCTCGGGCTGAAGCTGGTGGCGCTGTCGGACCGCGTGCTCGGCCAGCTCGACGTGCGCGAGCGCGCGCGGCCGTGGCTGACGTGGCTCGTCGAGGAGACCGGCGAGACCGCGACGCTGTCGGTGCCGGGCGGTGGCGAGGCGATCACGGTCGACTTCGTCCCGTCGTCGTCGAGCGTGGTCAGCATGGCGCGCGTGGGGCGGCCGAGCGTCGCCCACGCCACCGCGGCCGGGAAGATCATGCTGGCGTTCGGCTCTCCCGGGGCGCCGGGCGACGAAGCGCTTGCGGGCGAGCTGGTCGCGTTCACCGAGCGCACGATCACGGATGCCGACGCGCTGGCGGCGGAGCTCGACGCCGTGCGGGCGTCGGGGATCGCCGAGGCGGTCGGCGAGCGCGAACCCGATCTGAACGCGCTCGCGGCGCCGGTGATCGGGCGCGGGGGAGAGCTGGTCGCGATCCTCGGGCTCCAGGGTCCCGCGGCGCGGCTGCCGGCGAGCACCCGCCGCGCGCTGCGCGCGCCGCTCGGCCGGGCGACCGCCGAGCTCGGGCGGTCGCTCGGGGGCCCTGGATAGGATTGGGCATGCGCTTTCGCCCGGGGGCCATGCGCAGCCTTGCCGACGAGGAGCTCATGCAACTCGTCCACGACGGCGATGTGAGGGCGTTCGAGGTGGTCTTCGACCGCCACGCGTCAGCGGCGTTCTCGCTCGCCTACCGGATGTGCGGTCGCCGGGCGACCGCCGAGGACATCGTCCAGGACGCGTTCCTGTCGCTGTGGCGGAGTGGGAGCGGCTACGACCCGAGGCGCGGCAGCGTCAGGTCGTGGGTGCTGAGCGTCGTCCACAACCGCGCCGTCGATGCGATGCGGCGGCTCGGCGCGAAGGCCGGCCTCGACGTGGCCGACGAAGGGATCGCCGAGCGCCTGCACGCGGCTGAGACCACCGACGGCGAGGTCGAGCGCCGCGACGACGCCCGCCAGGTGCGAACCGCGCTCGACGAGCTGCCGCCCGACCAGCGTCAGGTGATCGAGCTTGCGTACTTCGGGGGCTTCACCCACAAGCAGATAGCGGAGATGCTCGATCTGCCGCCCGGTACCGTGAAGGGGCGAATGCGTCTCGGCCTCACCAAGTTGCGGTTCTTCCTCGGCGAGGAATCGAGGGTCACGATATGAGCGGCGAGGATCACATCGCCAACGGGCGCACGTGCGGCGAGGACGCGGCGGCGTACGCGCTCGGGGCACTCGAGCCGCCCGAGGCTGAGGCCTTCCGGCGCCATCTGCGCGACTGCCCCGCCTGCCAGAAGGACGTCGCCGAGTTCGAGCAGATCACGGGCGCGCTGCCCGACGCGGGCGTCCGGTACGAGGTGCCGAAGGACCTCCGCCGGCGGGTGCTTGCCGAGGTGCGCGCTACGCCGAAGGCGGCGGCGTCCCGGAAGACGCCCGCGCCCTCGCGGTCGTGGCGGCCGGCTCTCGCCTGGGGCGGCGCGTTCGCTGCGGTCGTGATCATCGCGGTCGTGCTCGTGGTCGCGCTGAGTTCGGGCGGCTCGAGCCCGACGACGATCCAGGCGTCGACCGGCAACGCCGAGCTGCAAATCACCAGCGGCCGTGGCGACCTGATCGTGCACCGCCTGCCTCAGCTGCCGGCGGGGCGCATCTACGAGATGTGGGTGCAGCGCGGGAGCGCGACGCCCACTCCGACCGGCACGCTGTTCGGCGTGAGGGCGAACGGGTCGGCGGCGGTCGGCGTCCCCGGAAGCCTCAGCGGGGTCAGCGCCGTGCTGGTCACGCAGGAGCCGGCCGGGGGGACACTCGCGCCCACGTCCGCGCCCGTGATCGTCGCGCACGTGACCTGAGACGCGAGGCTCACTAACTCCAGGGGTATGGGCTATGCGACACCGGGTGCAGGTCCCCGGTGGCGAACCGCTCGAACCGGAACGGGTGCAGCAGCGAGGAGTGCTCGCCGGCGAGGACGCGCGCGATCTCCCGGCCGACGGCGATCATCTTGTAGCCGTGGTTCGAGTCGGCGGCGACGAACACGTTCGGGCGCATGTAGTCGAACACCGGGAAGTTGTCGACGGTGAACGCGCCGGCGCCGCCGCTCCGGGTCTGGCGGTACGTCGGGCGGACGCCCTCGAACCGGCCGAGGCAGTGCGACAGCGCCGCGCACCACATGTCGGGGAAGCCAGGCTCGACCGTGCCGGTCGGATACGGGTCGAGGTCGATCGCGTGGCCGAGCCTCAGCGGCTGGGCGCCGCCCTGCACGGTCTCGCGGTCGGGCTTGAAGTAGACGCCCCAGGGCTCGCTTGTGATCAGGCGCGCCGCGTCGTCGCGCAGCGTCTGGTCTGAGTCGACGTGCAGCACCGGCGACTCCTTGCCGTCGTCGGTGATGAACAGCGCGGGGTCGAACTCGATCTCGCCCTCCTGGAGGTACCAGTAGGTCCACATCGGAAGGGCGGTCTGGAGCTCGCCGTCGGGTTGGCGGACGTCGATCCGGTCGGGCAGGTCGAGCATCGCCCACAGTTCGGTGACCCACGGACCGACCGCGATCACGACCTGGTCGGCGTGGATCGTGCCCTGCGTCGTGTGGACGGCGGTGACGGCGCCCGAGTTGTCCTGGTCGAACCCGGTGACCTCGACGCCCGCGCGGATCTGGGCGCCGGCCTGCTCGGCCTTCGCGGCCAGGCCCAGCATCGACTCCTTATTGAACGCGAACCCGCCGGCATGCTCGTGCAGGCAGACGGTCAGCCCGGGGGCGCGCCAGTCGCCGTACAGCTCGCGCATATGTGTGGCAACCGCTTCTTCCCCCACGTACAGCTCGGACGGGTAGCCGATCCGTTGCTGGCGTCCGTAGACCTCGACCAGATCGCTCTCCTGCGCCGGCGGACCGAGCGCGATGTAGCCCGAGCCGTGGTAGTGGAGCGCCTCCGGATCCGATTCCCACACCTCGACGCACGCCGCCATCAGCTCGGACATCGCCGGCTGGAAGTAGTTGTTGCGAATAACGCCGCACGCGATCCCCGACGCGCCGGCGGCGACGTCGGTCTTGTCCACGACCAGCACCTGCTGCCCCTGCTTCGCGAGGTGCCAGGCGGTCGAGAGGCCGTGGACGCCGGCGCCGATGACGAGGACGGGTACGGAGTTGGGCAGCGGTTCGGACATGGTGGCGTGCTCCTAGTGTTGCGTGGTGCGCAATAGCATTGCGCATTGTGCTGTCAGCATAAGCGTGACAGGGTGCCGCGGTCAAGTCCGCGACCTTGCCTAGGGATTCGGCAACTGATATAAACGACCGCTGTACGAATTTGTACAAGGGAGCGTCCGTGGCATCGCTCGGTGGCGCGGCCGGCGAGGGTGCAAGAAAGGAGTGGAGGATGGCGGTAGCAGTCGACGGCGGCGACCCCAGTGCTGTGACGGTGCCGCTTGGTGGGACCGTTCAGACGGTGCTCGACAGCCCGCGGATCGCGCCGGCGCCGGCGACGCTCGAGGAGGCTCGGAACGCGCCCGGACGACGGGAGAAGATCGAGGAGATCACGAAGCGGATCGAGGCCCAGGGCATCAAATACGTGTTCTTCCAGCAGGTGTCGGTCACCGGCCGGGTGATGGGTAAGGGCGTCGTGTCGACGTTCTTCCCGCAGGTCGCGGAGAAGGGCTACCAGCTCGTGTACGGCGCGACCGCCAACCTGTTCACCGATCGCCTGGGCAACTACATCGGGTTCGGACCCGAGGAGTCCGAGCTCGCCGCGGTGGCGGACCTCGACACGTTCGCGGTGCTGCCGTGGGACGAGCGCGTCGCGCGCGTGTACTGCGACTGCTACGACACCGAGACCGGCGACCTGCTCGACGCCGACTGCCGGCAGAACCTCAAGCGGGTCGCGCATGAGTTCGAGCAGGAGCTCGGATACCAGTTCCTGATCGGGATCGAGCCCGAGACGATGTGGCTCAAGCAGCCCGAGGAAGGCGGCGAGCTCGAGGGCGTCACCAAGCCCTACTGCTACCACATCCACCAGTTCGAGGAGCTCCGTCCGGTGCTGCTCGATGTGGTCGACTGGGGCCAGCGCCTCGGCCTCGACATGAGCTACGGCGACCACGAGGACGCGCCGGGCCAGCTCGAGCTGAACTTCCGCTTCGACCGGCCGGTTCGCACCGCCGACAACATCACGACCTATCGCCAGGTTTGCGCCGCGGTCGGGCGCAAGCACGGCGTGCTGCCCACCTGGATGCCCAAGCCGTTCACGGGCGTGTCGGCCAACGGCCACCACCACCACTTCACGCTCGTCGACGAGAACGGCGTCAACGTGTTCCACGACCCCGAGGGGCCGGCGCAGCTGTCGGAGATCGCCCGGAACTTCCTCGGCGGGATGCTCGAGCATTTCGGCGCGCTGATGTGCATCGGGAACCCGACCGTGAACTCGTATTGCCGCATGTGGGACACCGGGTTCTGGGCGCCGATCTACAAGAACTGGGGCTGGCAGAACCGCACCACGACCGTGCGCGTCGCGACCGGCGGGCGGTTCGAGTACCGCGGCGTCGACTCGTCGTGCAACCCGTACTTGACGACCGCGGCGCTGCTCCAGGCCGGGCTCGACGGCGTGCGGCGCAAGCTCGACCCGGGACCGCCGCAGCAGGGCAACACGTACGAGTTGCTCCAGCAGGGCGTCGAGATCGAGCGCGTCCCCGAGAGCCTCGGCGCGGCTTTGAACGCGCTCGCGGCCGATAAGCTGATCCAGGGTGCAATCCCGGGCCGGCTGTACAAGGTGTTCGACTGGTACAAGCGCGACGAGTGGGAGCGCTACCTGGCGGCGGTGACCGACTGGGAGCGCAACGAGTACCTCGAGGTGCTCCCCTAACCATGTGCGGGATCGCCGGAATCATCTACCGCAACGGCAACGGCGCCCATCGGCTGGGTGCCGACATGACGCGGATGCTCCAGTCGATGAAGCACCGCGGCCCCGATTCGACCGGGTACGCCCTGTATCACCGGCCGAGCTCGGATCTGATCATGCGGATCAAGCTCGCCGACGGCGGGGCGAATGGGGACATCGAGTACGCCGACCGGCTCAGGCACCGCCGGCGCGAGGTGGAGGCGCGGCTGCGCGCCGCCGGCGCTCGCGTCGAGTCGATCGAGGACATCAACGACTACACGATCGCGGCCGCGCTCGACTACGACGGCGAGCTCAAGCGGCTCGCCGACTACGTCGAGTCGGTGCCGGGGGCGGAGGTTCTGTCGGCGGGCACGGCACTCGAGATCATCAAGGATCTCGGCGACGCCCAGACCGTGGGCGGCGCGTACAAGCTCGACGGCTACATCGGGACGCACGGGATCGGGCACGTGCGGATGGCGACCGAGTCCGACGTCGACATCTCGAACGCGCACCCGTACTGGGCGTATCCGTTCTCGGACGTGGCGGTCGTCCACAACGGTCAGCTGACCAACTATCACCAGTGGCGCCGGCGCCTCGAGCGGATGGGCCACCGGTTCGCGTCGGACTGCGACTCCGAGATCATCGCCGTGTACCTCGCGCAGAAGATGGCCGAGGGTGCCGGGCTCGAGGACGCGATGCGGATGAGCCTCGACGACCTCGACGGCGTGTTCACCTACATCTGCGTCTCCGACGACGCGCTCGGGATGGCCAAGGACGAGCTCGCCGCCAAGCCGCTCGTCCTCTACGAGGGCGAGGACATGGTCGTGCTCGCCTCCGAGGAGATGGCGATCCGGGCGGTGATCGACCGCGAGATCGAGACGTACGACCCGTACGAGAGCGAGGTGATGGTGTGGACACGGTAGCCGCGGCCGGCGCGGTCCCGCAGGCGCGCTTTGACCCGCGCGGATTGGTCGAGCTCGACGAGACGATTCCGGGTATCGCCGAGATCGACGGCGAACGCGCGAGCTTCGACGCACGTCAGCTGACCACGCGTCAGATCAACCTCGAGCTGCGCCGGCTGATCTACGGCGAGGGCGTGCACGAGGTCACGGTCCGCAACCCGGGCGCCAAGCACTCGCTCGGCGTCGGGATCCTGCAACGGTGCAAGCTGACGTTCGAGGGCAGCATCGGGTACTTCGCGTGCGGCCTGATCGATGGCCCGGAGGTGCACATCACCGGTCGGGTCGGCTGGTCGGCGTGCGAGAACATGATGTCGGGCGTGTGCGTGATCGACAGCAACGCCGGATCGCTGACGGCGGCGGCGCTGCGCGGCGGCGACGTCGTCGTGCGCGGCAAGGTCGGCGCGCGCACCGGGATCGACCAGAAGGGCGGGACGATCATCGTCCTCGGCGACGTGGGCTCGATGACCGGGTTCATGATGCAGCGGGGCCGGCAGATCATCTGCGGCAACGCCGGTCACGGCCTCGGCGACTCGATGTACGACGGCGTGCTGTACGTCGGCGGAAAGGTCGCGTCGCTCGGGATCGACTGCGTGCCGGGCGAGTGGACCGACGCCGACACCGAGTTCGTGACGCGCAAGTTCGGGATCTACGGCCTCGGCGACCCGCCCGAGCTCCAGAAGTTCGTGTGCGGCAAGAAGCTCTACAACTACGACTCGCTCGAGCCTTCGGAAAGGAAGCTGGTGCTGTGATGGCTGACGAGAACGCTCCGATGGCCCGGAACCGGCTCGGACGCAGCCGGATCTTCACCCCCGAGGTGATCGACGACATCCACGTCAAGGCCGAGCTCGGCCGCTACCGGATGCGCGGGTTCTCGATGTTCAAGCCGATCCCGCACTGGGACGAGCTGATGTTCCTGCCGGGGACGCTGACCCGGTTCGTGATCGAGGGCTACCGCGAGAAGTGCGTGACGAAGACCGTCCTCGGGGCGCGCTTCGCCAAGAAGCCGATCGAGCTCGACATCCCGATCTACATCACCGGGATGAGCTTCGGCGCGCTGTCGCTCGAGGCCAAGATGGCGCTCGCCAAGGGCGCGTCGATGGCGGGCACGGCGACCTGCTCGGGCGAGGGCGGAATGATCCCGCCCGAGCGCGACCTGTCGACCAAGTGGTACTACCAGGTGATCCAGAGCCGCTACGGCTTCAACCCGCATCACCTGATGCTGGCCGACGCCGTCGAGTTCTTCATCGGCCAGGGCTGCAAGGTCGGGCTCGGTGGGCACCTCATGGGCCAGAAGGTCACCGAGCAGGTGGCGGAGATGCGCTCGCTGCCGGTCGGGATCGACCAGCGCTCACCCGCGCGCCACCCCGACTGGCTCGGGCCCGACGACCTGTCGCTGAAGATCCAGGAGATCCGCGAGGCGACGAACTACGAGGTCCCGATCCAGCTCAAGCTCGGCGCTGCGCGCGTGTACGACGACGTGCGGATGGCCGCCAAGTGCGGCCCGGACATCATCTACCTCGACGGTGCCGAGGGCTCGACCGGCGCCGGGCCGCACATCGCCACCGAGGAGACCGGGATCCCGCTGATGGCGGCGATCCCCGAGGCACGCCGTGCGCTCGAGGACGTCGGCATGGCCGACGAGGTGGACCTGGTCGTCGCCGGCGGGATCCGCAACGGGGCCGATGTCGCCAAGGCGCTCGCGCTCGGCGCCACCGCGATCGCGATCGGCCACTCCGGGCTGATGGCTTTGAATTGCAACAAGGAAATCCCGGGCGTCACCGACTACGAGGGGACCGTCGGCGTGCCGGCGGGCCAGTGCTACCACTGCCACACCGGACGGTGCCCAGTCGGGATCACGACCCAGGACCCCGAGTTGCGCAAGCGCCTGGTCGTCGACGAGGCCGCCACGCGCGTCTACAACTTCCTGCACACGATGACGCTCGAGTGCCAGATGCTCGCGCGGGCGTGCGGGAAGACCAACGTCCACAGCCTCGAGCCCGAGGACCTCGCCGCGCTGACCGTCGAGGCCTCGGCGATGGCGCGGGTACCGCTCGCCGGCACCGACTACATCCCGGGGGTGTCCGAGGAGCGCACGCTCGCCCGGATCGAGCGGCTGCTCGAGCGTCACGTCGAGAACCCGATCGATTTCCTGGAGCCCCAGCGCGAGGAGGTGGGGTCGTGAGCGAGACCGAATACACGAGATCGATCGACGCCGAGTATCTGGCGGGGCGGCGGTTCCCCTACCAGGAGGACGTGTCGCTCGTCCAGGATGTTGACCTGCTGGCCGCGACCCCCGGCCAGGACATCAACTGGCTCGAGGACGTCGAGTTGCTCGAGGAGGACGGCGTGCCGGCGGTGTTCGATCGCTACTCGAACTCGTTCCTGAAGATCTACTTCCCGATTCCTTCGGGCCACGAGGACGAGATCGCCCGGAAGGTGTTGATCAAGCATCTACAGTCGGGGAACTCATACGGGATCGCGCTGAAGGAGCGCCATTGCAAGTTCCCCCAGCCGGAGCTCGGGCCGTGGGTCGAGGGGTCGCGGATGGTGGGCACGGACTACAAGCCGACGGTGCTCGAGGGATGGGAGCCTCCGGCAGCACTGACCCCGGTGGGCGGCGAGGCGGATCTGCCGCGGTCGATCCGGCGAGGCCCGCCGATCACGATCGGCTGCGAGTGCGGCGAGCGTCGCGACCTCCAATACGGCGAGCGGTGGACGTGCGAGAAGTGCGGGCGAACGTGGGACACGCGCCGGATCCCGCTCGAGCAGTACGCGCAGCTTTGCCGCACCCAATCCCGCTTTCGGTGGATCCCGCTGGCGGCCGCCGCGGTCGTGGTCGCCTCGCTGATCACGCTGGTCATCCTCGGGCGGGCATTCAGCGGAATCCTGCTCGCCGCGCTTGCGGCGATGGCCTGGAGCACGTTCGGGCGGCCGCAGTGGAAGCGGCGCTACGTGAAGGCGATCGAGAACCGGCCGAGCTGGAACATCGAGGCCGAGTAGCGGTCGTGCCGCTGTCGTGCGGGTGATCGTCGTCGGCGCCGGGTTCGCGGGGCTGGCCGCGGCCGACGCGCTGGCGCGGGGCGGGGTCGAGGTCGATGTGCTCGAGGCGCGCGACCGGGTCGGCGGGCGGGTGTGGTCGGTGCCGTTCTCGGATGGTGCGGTCGAGCGCGGCGCTGAGTTCATCCTGCCGCACGACAACACGGTGGTCGCGACCGCCGAGTCGCCTCGGGCTGGCGCTCGTGCGCAAGGGGACCCGGTATGGCAACCGCGAGCCCCGCGGCGGTGAGCCGGTGACGCGCGAGCAGGTGGCGGCGGCACTCCACCGGATCGGGTCAGAGCCGCCCGCGGCCGGCGCCGGACTGCTGAGCGTCGCGCTGGCCGCGTACGGGCTCGAGCCGGGCGTGGCCGAGGCGATCCGGGCTCGGATTGAGGTCAGCTGCGGGTACCCGGTCGACGATCTCGATGCCGGCGCGCTGTCCGAGGGGGCGTCATCGTTCGGCGACTTCGACACGCACACCGTGGAGGGCGGGAACGACCGGATCGCCCGCGAGCTTGCAGCGCGCCTCGGAGGCGCGGTGCGGTGCGCAGCGGCGGTGTCGAGCGTGGAGTGGGGCCCGCGCGAGGTCAGGGTGGTCGGCGGCGGGGAAGAGTGGGTGGCCGACGCCGCGGTGATCGCGGTGCCCGCCTCGGTGCTGTTCGAGATCGCGTTCGACCCGCCGCTCGCGCCCGAGAAGGCGGCGGTCCGCTACGGGCAGGCGGCGAAGCTGTTCGTCGCGCTGCGGACGCCGGCGCCACCGAGCGAGGTGCTGTCGGTCCCGGACCGGTTCTGGTGCTACACGCAGCTCGGCGCCGACGGACAGCCACGCCCGTTCGTCACGGCGTTCGCGGGAACGCCTCGCGCCCTCGAGTCGCTCGCGGTCGACGCCGGGCCCGAGCGTTGGGTGTCGGCGTTGGCCCGGTTACGCCCGGACCTGGATTTGGACCTGGACGCGGTCATGCTCTCGAGATGGGCCGACGATCCGTGGGCGCGCGGCGCCTACTCGGCGCGGTCGGCCACGGTGCCGCTCGACACCGACGCGCTCGCCCGGTCGGTCGGGCCGCTGCACTTCGCCGGCGAGCACACCGCGGGCGCGTGGCACGGGCTGATGGAGGGCGCGCTCCGGAGCGGTTTTCGTGCCGCGGCGGAGGTGCTGGCGGGCGACGGGCGATGAGATCCGGCGTCGGACGCCGTCTAACCTGGCGATGACCGTGGCGGGTGCTTCCAAGACGAATGCCGTGGAACTCTCGGTCGACGGGAGAACCGTCAGGATCTCCAGTCCAGATCGGGTCTACTTCTCGGCCCGCGGCGAGACCAAGCTCGATCTCGCCCGGTACTACTTGAGCGTCGGCGACGGGATCGTCCGCGCGCTTCGCGAGCGACCGTGCATGCTCCACCGCTTCCCCGACGGCGTCGATGGCCAGAAGGTTCATCAGAAGCGGTTGCCGAAGGGCGCGCCACCGTGGGTGCAGACCGTCGAGATCTACTTCCCGCGTTTTGGCCGGACCGCCGATGAGCTGTGCGTCACCGAGCTCGGCAGCGTGATCTGGGCGGTGCAGATGGCGACGGTCGAGTTTCACCCGTGGAACTCGCGGCGCGCCGACGTCGAGCGGCCCGACGAGTGGCGGATCGATCTCGACCCGATGCCCGAGTGCGGTTTTGACGCGGTTCGCAGGGTGGCGGGGGTCGCGCGCGAGGTGCTCGACGAGATCGGGGCGGTCGGCTGGCCCAAGACCTCGGGTGGGAACGGGCTCCACATCTATGTCCGGATCGAGCCGCGGTGGGGATTCGGCGAGGTGCGCGAGGCGGCGCTGGCGTTCGCGCGCGAGGTCGAGCGGCGGATCCCGGACGATGCGACGACGACGTGGTGGCGCAAGGACCGCGATCCGCGCAAGGTGTTCGTCGACTACAACCAGAACGCGCGCGACCACACGATCGCGAGCGCGTATTCGGTGCGCGGAAATCGATACGGCACGGTCTCGACGCCGATCACGTGGGATGAGCTGGGCGACGATTTGGATCCGCGGGATTTCACGATCGCGACTGTTCCAGCGCGATTCGCCGCGATCGGCGACCCGCACGCGGGCATCGACGACGCCGTCTTCTCGCTCGAGCCGCTGCTTGAATGGGCGGCGCGAGACGAGGCCGACGGCTCGTCTCGCGCCGACGAAGTTGAGAGCTAGTCGTGCGGGGTGTGGACGATCAGCACGTCGCAGTGCGCGTGGTGTGACACCGTGTCGCTGACGCTCGCGCCGAACAGGCGGTGCACGACCCCATGCTGTTGGCCGACGACGATCATGTCGGCGCCCCGCTCCTCGGCGAGTTGGACGATCGCGTCCGAGGGTTCGCCGATCGCGCCCTGATAGTCGGCCTCGATTCCCTGGCCTTCGAGATACGCGCGCGCCGTTTCAAGCTCCTTGGCGTGCTTCTCGGGCGGGTCGGTGGAGTCGATCGGACCGGCTGAGCGCCCGGCGCTCAGCAGTATCGGCGTCACGCTCGTTACCACGAGCTTCGCGCCGAGTGCTTTGGCGAGCGTTGCGGCCCGTTCCAGCGCCTTCTGTGATCCGGCTGTGTCGTCGTATCCGACAACGATCGTGCTCATCGTCGCTCCTCAGTGGTTACGCGGGCAGTGCGGCTATACGGGCAGTGCGGCGTGAGGCTTCGGCTCCGCCCCGAGCATCGCCGCCTCCTCCTCGGGAGTCGCTGGAGTTTGCTCGCGGAAGTGCACGTGCTCCTTGTCCTGCACGATCCGCCGGAAGATGAACAGCAGCACCGAGGCGACCAGCACGCCGATGCCGATGCCGAAGTCAGTCCAGGTGCCATAGCCGTTCAGGTGCGGGGCGCCGGCGCCGACCACCAGCAGGAAAGCAACGAACACCGTCATGAAGCCCGCGATCCACACCCATACGGTGCCCAGCTTGACAGGTCTCGGCCAGTTCGGGCGGTCCTTGCGCAACAGCAGGAAGCCGCTGACCGCGAGCAGGTGGCAAAGCACGTAACCGATGTTGCTCATGTACAGGATCGCCAGGTTGCTCGAGATGAACAGCACCAGCAAGATATTGACGACGAGATCGACGGTCATCGCGCGACCGGGTACGTGGAAGCGGTTGAGCACCCCGAGTTGCTTGACGGTCATGCCCGCCTTCGAGATTCCGTACAGCGCGCGCCCGCCGTCGGCCGTTGAGGACGACATCGACAGCACGAGGCTAGCCAGTAGGCAGATCAGGAAGAAGGTCCCAACGGTGTGGCCTGCGATTGTCTGGAACGCGGCCGAGTAGAACTGGCCCTCCTGGGTGGCGGTCGCGGGAACGCCGGTGACGCCGCCGAGCGCGAACGGCACCAGGATGAATACGCCAACCACGAATGCCGCGGAACTTCGCAAAGCGATCCTGGCATCCTGCTTGGTCTTGTACTCCGGCGCGAACGTGGCGCACACCTCCGCCGCCCATGCCGACCAGGCGAGGATGAACAGGTAGACGAACGCCTGCTTGGTGCCGCCCCACGGGCCGGTGAACGTCGCCTTCACATTGCTCGAATGCCAGTGACCGGTCACGAACGGGAGGATGATGAGCCCGATCAGCGCGATCGTGAGCAGGCCGGCGGTCACGTACGTGAACCCCTTGAACGGGCGGATGCCGAAGATGTTGAACGCCCACACCGCGATGATCACGCCGATCGCGATGAAGTTCGACAGGCTCAGGTGGACGACGCCGTCCCACACGGTGAACGTCGTGTGTGGGAACCAGCGGGCCTCGACGAGGTCGCCGATGATCTTGCCGAAGATCGACAGCACGACCGACCACCCGATCCAGTAGCCGAACGCGGCCACCGGCCCGACGAACGTCGTGTACTTGCGCCACGCCTCGTTGGCGTAAACCGAGATCCCGCCGGACTTCTCGGGGAACATCATCGCCGGCTCGACGTAGATCCAGGTCAGGATCCATCCGAGGATGGCCGAGATCCCCCACAGGATCACCGACCCCCAGACTCCGAAGATGCCCAGCGTGTAGCCGAGCGATCCGAACAGGAAGCCCGGATTGCACATCGCGATCGTGAACCCATCCCACCAGCGGAGCGACTTCAGCAGCTGACGCTCCTCGACTACGGCTGTCGCCATTTTCAACTCTCTCCTGTGAAGTCGTTCTCCCCGCTGTTGGCAGCCTTATACCAGTTTGTACAAAGGTGGTCAACCTGATCGGCCCGGGTTTCGGGGTAGGCGCCGGCGGGCGTTGCGGGGTTTTTGTGGCCGCGGCGTAGACTCGTTGGCGCGATGCGCCCGCTGCTGGACCGCCGAAGGTCCCCTGCAGCCGCGAGGGGCGACCAGCGGTCGCCTTCGCGGCCGGTTCTGCTGGGGACGCTGTCGGTACGGGTCGACCCGACCGCCGAACGAATGGCGATCGATACGGCGCTCGAGGTGGGCACCAAGCTGATCCTGGCCAACATGGTGATGCTCCCGCCGTATCCGCTGACGGTCAGGATCGCGCCGGAGTACGTGACGCTGCCGCACGAGGAAGATCTGGATGCGGTCCGCGCCACCGCGGCGCGGGCGGCGGCGCTTGGGATCGCGACCGAGTTGCTGCGCGTCCGCAGCCCCCGCCCTTTGACCGCATTGATCGAATTGGCACACGATCGCGAGGTCGGGCTGCTCGTGTTCGGACCCGACCTATCGCGCATCTCGCGCCGGCGCTTCCGCGCGGCGGCCAAGGTGGTGCGGCGCGACGCGCCGTGCCTGGTGTGGGTGGCGCCGACGGGCTAGCCGGGGCTGTCGCGGCGAGCGGCTAGCCGGGCTGTCGCGGCGAGCGGCTAGCCGGGGTTGTCCTGCAGGTCTTGCATCGTGCCGAAGCGGCCGGTGTAGAACAACAGCGGCTCGTCGTCGCGGTGGTCGACGTACTCGACCTCGCCGATCCACAGGACGTGATCGCCGGCGCGATGGACGTCGACAACACGGCAGACCAGGTGGGCGACCGCGCCGTCGAGCAGGGGGAGGCCGGCCTGCCAGGTGAACTTGGGCTCGACCGGAGACGGTTTCTGGGCGGCGAAGTGCGCGGCGAAGTGCCGCTGTTCGTGGGACAGCATGCTCACTCCGTAGCGCCCGCTGCGCGGGAGCATCTCGTTCATCCTGCAGCGCCCGAGCGACACGAGCACGAGTGGCGGGCGGAGCGAAACCGACAGGAAGCCGTTGGCGGTCATCCCGTGGATCGTGTCCTTCTCGACCGTGGTGACCACGGTCACGCCGGTGGCGAACCGGCCCATCACCTGGCGGAATTCCTTGGCGGCCTGCTCGACGGCAGCCGCTTTCGGTGTCAGCCTGGCGACGCCCGTCGGAGGGAGGAGGTCGGCACCCGACTTCGCCGGCGCGCGTTTGGCCGCCGGCCGTGGCGGCGGCATCAGCCCGCCGTAGGTCTCGGTGGGCTTCGCGACGCGCGTGAGCCGAGCTACACCCTCGCGATCGGTCACGGTCGTCACGATAGCTCCGCTGTCGGCCTGGATGGGGGGTTCAGGACCGCGGGCGGGTCTTGTCCGGGTCGTAGAACGGGATCCGCACGACCGTCGACGGAATCCGCTTCTGGAGCCCGTCGAGCTTGCCGACCTCGACCTCGGTGCCGATGTCGGCGTACTGGACCGCCATCCGTGCGAGCGCGATCGAACGCTTCAGCGTCGGGCTGCGGGTGCCGCTCGTGACGACGCCGACGCGTTGGCGTCCCACGTATACGTGGTCGCCGTGACCGGCGGTCTCATTGCTGTCGAGCTCGAGCCCGACGAGGCGCCGCTGGGGATGCTCCTTGCGCTCCAGGAGGGCGTCGCGTCCCACGAAGTCCTCGTCGTTGTTCAGTGCCACGGTAAATCCGATTCCCGCTTCGAACGGATCGACCTGGTCGTCGAACTCGTAGCCCGCGAAGATCAGCCCGGACTCGATCCGCACCATGTCAAGCGCCTCCAGGCCGAGCGGCTTGATGCCGTGCGGTTCGCCCGCTGCTTGGATCGCGTCCCAGACGGCGGGGCCGTCGTTCGGGTGGCAGAACACCTCGTACCCGAGCTCGCCCGTGTACCCGGTACGCGAGACGATGATCGGGATCCCGTCGTGGGTGTTGATCCTGCCCACCAGGAACCGGAACCACTTGAGCTCCTCGAGGCTCGGCTGCGTGGGCGGCGTCCAGACGATCTCCTTCAGGGTCTCCCGGCTAAGCGGTCCCTGGACGGCGAGGTTGTGGAGCTGGTCGGTGGTCGGCTTGATCCAGACATGCAGGTTGTTCCGTTCCGCTACCTCGCGGAGCCAGACCCCGTCGTACGGGTCACCGCCGATGAAGCGGAAATTGTTGTCGCCGAGGCGAAAAACGGTGGCGTCGTCGATCATCCCGCCGGTCTCGTTGCAGACCGCGGTGTAGACGACCTGCCCGACGGCCAGCTTGCGCGCGTCGCGGGTGATCGTCTTCTGGATGAGCGTCTCGGCGTCAGGTCCGAGGACCTCGAACTTCCGCAACGGGGAGAGGTCCATGACGACGACCTTCTCGCGGCAGGCCCAGTACTCGGCGATCGCACCCTCGTTGTTGAAGCAATGAGGCAGCCAGTAGCCGCGGTACTCGACGAATGATTTAGTCAGGGCGCTCGTGCGCGGGTGGAACGCGGTCTCCTGCGTGAGCACCGGCGGGGCGTCGGCGGTCACGCGGTGGGCGATGGCCACCGAGAACCGGTTCTGCGGCGAGTAGACGCGTACGTGGACATCTGTCACCTCCCAGGCATTTGAGGGATCGACGTCGTCGGGGCAGGCCGACGACGCGCACACCAGGTCGGTCATCGCACGCAGCATCACGTAGTCGCCGGGGCGCGACCACGGCTCGTCGGAGACCAGTTGCATGTTCGAGTCGAACGCCGTGTTGTAGAAGAAGTTCAGCGCCTCCCAGCCCTTGCGGGGGGCGATCGGGAACGGGGTGAGTGCCCCGTTGAAGTTGTCGGTGCAGTTGATGTGCCCGGGGTAGCCGAGGTCCTCGTAGTACTTGGCCTGGCACGCGAGCGCAAACGTGTCGTGCCGGCCCACGGTGTCGCGAACGATCTCGACCAGCGGGTCGAAGTCGAGGTCATAGAACTTCCCGTAGAGGCCGGGCATCGGGTACGCGTTGCCCATGAGGGTTCGGGTCACGGTCGCGTCGAGGCCGCGTTCGAGGCCTCGTTGAAGCTTCGCGGCGCCGAACGCGAGGAAGTCCGAGCACTGGCGGCCCCGGACGTCGATCACCTGGATGTACTCGCCCTGCTTGACCTCGTAGGAGCGCGCGGTTGCTTTGTCGACGCGGAAGTCGAGCCTGGGCTCGGCCAGCGGTGGGGGCAGCTCGGTCTCGTCGTGGGTCTGTGGCGTTGCGCGTCTGACCTCGATCAGGAGTTCCGACGCCGGCGCGTCGCCGTCGACGATCCGTCCTCCCGGTGCTTTCACGGTGAGGGTGGTGGCGCCGTGAGCGGTGAAGTCGATCTCGCTACCGGGCCTCGAATCGGCGCCGAACAACGTGAGCCCGCCGTTACTCGCCTCGCGTTCGAGGCCGAGCGCGGCCAGCCCACCGCCTCCGCGCGCGGTGAGCTCGGCGGCCTGGCCCCCATGGCGATCGATCAGGCGGACACGGTCATCGCCTCGGATCGCGACGTCGGTCGAGCCGCCCGGGGCCACGCGGTAGAACTCGAGCCCTGGCTCGGTTGGTCGCAGCCCGTTGATCAGAACGGCCATGGGCCTTTATGACGCGGCCGGCGCGGACGCCTTCTCCACCTCGGCAAGCAGCTGCTCAGCGAGCTCGCGCTTACCGTCGGCGTCGAGCTTCTTCACCTCGTTCTCGACGGCGCGCCGGTTGTAGTGCTGGTTCCAGTAATCGAGGCTCTCGAAACCGAGCAGCACCGCCTTGCCGACGAACTGGCGCAGCACCTCGTTGGTCGGGCCCATCACCCAGCCGGCCTTGGCGTCGCGCAGGTAGCGCTCGAGCTCCATGTCGCGCTTGTAGCCGGTGCCGCCGCAGGCGTGAAGCATCTTGTCGACGACGTGCGCGGTGTTCTTGGCCGCGTTGAACTTGATCTGCCACGCCCAGTGGAGGAAGTTCGCGCGCGCGAACTCTCCTGGGGGCGGCTGGATCGTGTTGTGCTCGGTGACGTTGTCCATCGCCTGCGCCACCGAGTACACGAACAGGCGGGCGGCGTTCGTGTCCATGACGGCCTCGCCGATGTAGTCCTGGATCGTCGGGTAGTCGGCGACCCGCAGGCCGACGTCGACGTGGCGCTTGCGCGTGGTCTGGCGCTTGCCGATGTCGATCGCGCCCATGGCCAGCCCGTTCCAGACGCTGGAGGACCCGATCAGGAACCAGGGGTCGACCGCCTCGTCGTTGGAGGCCGCGCCGTCGCCTTCGGGGCCGACGATCTGGTCGCCGGGGATGTCGACGCTGTCAACCTCGATCGGGCCCGACTGGTTGCCGCGAAGCCCAAGGGCGTCCCAGGTCGAGGGCTGGGACTTCACGTGCTCGCCGTCGATGACGAAGACGGACAGGTCGTCGTATCCGGTGAAGTCGGGAGAGGTCGTTTGGACCACGTAGAAGTCGGCGAATCCGCCTGAGGTGGTCCACGACGCCTTCTTGCGCACGTTGTAGCCGCCGTTGGAGCGGGCGGCGCCGGAGGAGATCGGGTACCAGAAGTGCGAGCCGGTCTCGGGGTCGCTGTAGGAGAGCGTCCCGATCTTCCCGCTGTTCAGGGGTTTTATGTACTTCTCGATGAGCGCTTCCGTGGGGCGGAGCATGATCGTGTTGACCGCGCCCATGTGCATCACGTAACACATGGCGGTCGAGGCGCAGCCGTAGCGCGCGATCGTCTCGCAGGTCATCACGAACGCGACGTGGTCCTGGCCGAGGCCGCCGTACTCGGTCGGGACGGTCAGCGCGAGGAACCCGTGCTCGCCGAGCAGCTCGAGGTTCCGCCGCGGAAACTTCAGCTCGTCGTCGGAGATCTTGGCGTTGGCGCGCATCTCCTTCTCGCACAGCTCGATGAGAGTGTCGCGAAGCTCCTTCTGGTGGTCGGTGAGCACCCATTCCGGGTCCCACTCGTAGCCCAATCCCCAGAAGGGCTCGCCACCCCATGTCTTCTCGGCCATCTACAACCCTCCACTCGCTCTGCACAAATATGTCCAATTGAAGTTCTACCTGAGTGCGTGAACGGTGTCTAGGGTGGCGGGTTTGCGCGGCGGTCGTCGGGCGGTGGTCGGCGTTTTCGCCAGTGGCGACGACAGCGGGGTCGCGGTGGCGCCGGTCTTGGATGCGGCCGTGCTGGCGCCCGGGGCGTGACTTCGAGCCTCTGCGGGGAACGGGCAGGGGCCACATGCCGCCGCTCGCCGTGCAACGGGAGCTCTAGGGGAGTGGCGGGTCGATCCGCGGGAGCTCTAGGAGGAATGGCGGGCCGATCCGCGGTTCGCGTGCGTGTTCGCGTGGTCCGTCTGGGTGTTCGCGTGGTCCGTGCGGGTGTTCGCGTGGTCCGTGCGGGTGTTCGCGTGGTCCGTGCGGGTGTTCGCGTGGTCCGTGCGGGTGTTCGCGTGGTCCGTGGGGGTCGCGTCGAGTGGCGCACGCGACCGTCTTTCTCAGCACCTGTAAAACGTGCCAAATCCCCGGGTGGCGTCTTAGTGCTGCCACCTAAGCATGCACCCAATGCTTATGCGGCCGCCGTGCCCGTCGGATGGGGTGGTTTGCTGCGATCTACATGACGGTGGCGCCGCGCGGCGTGTAAAAGTCGCCAAACCGACTCGCCCACCCGCCGCTCCGGCGACATAAGCGCCGCCGGGGCGCTTATGTCGCCGGGGCGCCGAGGTAGTGGGCAGCGGTGGCGAGTTGCGCACCGCGGGGGCGGGTGCCGTGCCAGCGCTGGCGAGTTGTGCACCGCCGAGCGTAGCCTTGGAGCAATAGCTCGCAAACCGCAGGGGCGGTTCTTGGGTGTGCCCTACGACTTGAGCCGTACGACGCGCAAGGATGCCAGGAAGGGCCTCTGGGATCCGGACGACCGGCGCGTGTCCACGGCCAAGAACTACGGCTCGGGCTACACGATCAATCTCGCGGCATTTCGCCGGCGTCTCAACCGTCGCTGATCGCCGGCGCTGGCCGCGCCCTCTCAGCGCGTGACCGCCACCGCGCGACCCCCACCGCGCGACCGCCACCACACGCCGAGCCCAACGGTGGGGTTTTCCCCACCAACGAGGACGGGGGTGCGCAGCCTGCCAGACGCCCGATCGCCCCAGCGATTTTGGGGGCTGGCGAAGGCAGTGTCCAGACCCATGGAAACCACACCTTCACCCACCGCAGCATCTGGCGGACCGCATCGCTCCGGCGTGCTGTCCCGCTTCGTCCACGCCGCGGCCCGGAGCGCGGCGCGTCGCCCCAAGACGACCGTCGCGCTCTGGCTCGCGCTGATCGTCGCGTGCGTCGTGCTCGGCTCGAGCGCCGGCATGCGCACGCTGTCGAATGCAGGCTCCGGCACCGGTGAATCCGCCCGTGCCGACGCTCGGCTCACCGCGTCGGGACTTCAGGGCCCGGCGACGGAGAACGTGCTGGTTCGTTCGAGCAGTCCGGAGCGCACCGCACACGCCGTGAACGCGCTCGAAGCCGGCGCGCGCCGCCTCCCGGCGGTGAAGTCCGTCCAGGGTCCGGGCGACTCGTCCGAGCTGTCTCGCGCCGGCGGACGAACCGCGCTCGTCGTCGTGACGCTGCGCGGCGATCCCAAGAGCCCCGACGCCCGCGCCGCCCAGGTGGAGCACTTCGTCGATCAACTGTCTGCAAACGAGCACGGCGTCAAGTTCTACGAGGCCGGCGCCGGCTCGGAGGACAACGCGATCACTCAGCTCGTCAACAACGGGCTGCACCGGGCTGAGCTGATCTCGGTTCCGATCACGCTCGTGATCCTGGTGCTCGCGTTCGGTGCGCTGGTCGCCGCGTCGGTGCCGCTGCTGCTCGGGCTGACGTCCGTGGGAGCTGCGATCGGCGCGCTCGGGCTCGTCTCCCACATCGCGCCCAACGGCTCCTCGACGGCCCCGGTCGTCGTCCTGATCGGCCTCGCGGTCGGCGTCGACTACTCGCTGTTCTATATCCGCCGCGAGCGCGTCGAACGCAGAAACGGCGCCACCGCGGACGCGGCGCTCGCCGCCACCTCGGCAACCGTCGGCCGGGCGATCCTGGTCGCCGGGATGACGGTTGTGATCGGTCTCGCCGGGCTGCTGTTCACCGGCTTCGGGGTGTTCACCTCGATGGCGCTCGGCGCGATCCTGGTCGTGTTGATCGCGGTCGTCGGGTCGCTGACCGTGCTGCCGGCGATGCTCGCTCTGCTCGGCGACCGGATCGATCGGGGCCGGCTGTGGCCGCGCCGGCGTCGTAAGGGGTCGCGCCGCCGGCGGACGATGTGGCAGGCTCTCGCAGCCGGCGTCACTAACCATCCGCGCACCTCGCTCGCAACCGCGGTCATCATCCTCGGAGCGCTCGCCGCGCCGCTGCTGTCGATCACGACCGCCGAGCCCGGACAGAACGACGTGTCGCCGAACACGCCGATCCGTGCCGCGTACACGGCGATCGAGCGAGCGTTCCCGGGATCGGAGGACACCGCCGATCTCGTCGTGAGCGGACACGGCCTCCACACACAGAAGGCGATCTCCGAACTCCACAACATCGGCCGAAGGGGCGTCGACATCACCGGCGGCCGGGGCGCGGTGACGATGCAGATATCGCGCGACGGCCAGACGGCGCTGCTTCAGATCCCGATGCCCGAGTCGAGCCTGACGGTCGCCGACCAGAAGGTGCAGACGATCAGGCACGAGCTAGAGCCGGCGGTCGCACGCGCGATCCCCGGGGCGCGCGCGGATCTGACCGGCGATTACGCGGGCAACCTCGATTTCACGAGCCGACTGTCCCATGTCACGCCGCTCGTGATCGCGTTCGTGCTCGCGCTGGCGTTCATCCTGCTGCTCGCGACCTTCGGTTCCGCGAGGCTGGCCCTGTCGGTGATCGGGCTCAACCTGCTGTCGGTCGGGGCCGCATTCGGCGTGCTGGTCGCGGTGTTCCAGCATCACTGGGCCCAGTCGCTGCTGGGCTTCCAGTCCGACGGTGCGGTCGTCGACTGGCTCCCGCTGTTCGCATTCGTGGTGCTGTTCGGCCTGTCGATGGACTACACCGTGCTGGTGCTCGAGCGCGCTCGGGAGGCACGCCAGCAGGGCGCGAGCGCGAAACAGGCCGCCGCGGTGGCGCTGGGCTCGACCGGCGGGACCGTCACCAGCGCCGCGTTCGTGATGATCGCCGTGTTCTCGGTGTTCGCCACGCTCCCGTTGCTCGAGTTCAAGCAGCTCGGGGTCGGACTGGCGGCCGCGATCGCGCTCGACGCGACGATCGTCCGCGGTCTGGCGCTGCCGGCGGCGCTCACGTTGCTGGGCGACCGCGGTCTGGCACCGGCTCCCGCTCGCCCATCCCGCGGGCGCGCCCGGGGCTGGGATCATGAGGTCAATGTCGCCGCGATTGGATCGAGCAATGACTGACCACAACCGCGAACTCGACTGGCGGTCAGTGGCCCGGGGGGCGGCGTTCGTGCCGTCCCTCGTGCTCCTGACGGCGCTGATCGTGATCTGGGCGGCGACCGGAGCCGGCTACTTCTGGCCGATGTGGGTGGCGCTTGGACTCGCGATCCCGACCGCCCTTTGGCAGGCCGTGCGCTTGGCGTGGCTCCGGCCGAAGGGAGGTAGTCGCTGGTACGTGCTGCAGGCCGGCGTCTCGGTGGTGCTCGTCGCCACCTGCTTGGCGGTCTGGGCGATGTCGGGAGGCGGGTTCTTCTGGCCGATCTTCCCGTTCGTCGCGTTCTCGGTCGCGCTTGCCCTGAATCCGCTCGCCTTCCGGCCGGCTCAGCGGAAGCTCGAGGTCCGCGTCGACGAGCTGACCCGTACCCGCAGCGGCGCGCTCGACGTCCAGGCGTCCGAGCTGCGTCGGATCGAACGCGATCTCCACGACGGCGCCCAGGCCAGGCTGGTCGCGCTCAGCATGCAGCTCGGCCGCGCCGAGGAGCGGCTGGCTGATCACCCCGACAGCGCGGCGCTCGTGCGCCAGGCCCGGGAAGAGGCGACCGCGGCGATCAGGGAGCTAAGAGACCTTGCGCGTGGGATCGCGCCGCCGGTGCTGGCCGATCGGGGACTGGTGGCCGCGGCCGAGTCGCTCGCGAGCCGGTCGACCGTGAGCGTCAGGGTGGCCGGTCACATCGATCACCGGCCACCGCCGGTGGTCGAGACCGCGGCCTACTTCGTCATCGCCGAGTCGCTGACGAACGTCGCCAAGCACGCGCCGAGCGCCAGCGCGGTCGTGACGCTGAACCTCGACGGCGCGATGCTCGTCGTCGAGATCGCCGACAACGGACCGGGGGGCGCGAACCCCGCGGGCGGCGGGCTGACCGGGCTCAAGCAGCGAGTCGAGGCGCTCGACGGACGGCTCGAGGTTCACAGCGTGGCCCGCGAGGGGACGGTCGTGTGGGCCGTGCTGCCATGCGAGTAGTGGTCGTCGAGGACCAGGCGCTGCTGCGCGAAGGGATCGTGGCGCTGCTGGCCGAGAACGACATCGAGGTCGTGGCGCAGGCCGACGACGGTCCCGGACTGCTCCGGATCGTCGACGGCCACAAGCCCGATCTGGCGATCTGCGACGTGCGGCTGCCCCCGACGTTCACCGACGAGGGGATCCGCGCGGCGCTCGAGGCGCGCCGGCGCCATCCCGAGCTCGCGATTCTGGTGCTCTCCGCGTACGTGGAGCCCGTGTACACGGCCGAACTGCTGGCGGCGGGTCAGAGCGGGGTTGGCTATCTGCTCAAGGAGCGAGTCAGCGAGGTGAGGACGTTCATCGACTCGGTCAGGCGCGTCGCCGGCGGCGGGACGGCGCTCGATCGCGAGGTCGTCAGCGCGCTGATCGCCGATCGGGACCGCATCGGCGACGGTGCCGAGCTCGCGGCGCTCACGCCCCGCGAGCGCGAGACGCTCGAGCTGATCGCCCAGGGCCGCACCAACGCCGCGATCGGGCGCGAGATGGTGGTGACGCTCGGCGCCGTTGAGAAGCACGTCTCGAACATCTTCACCAAGCTCGACCTGCCCGCCGGCGACGACGATCACCGGCGGGTGCTGGCGGTACTCGCGTATCTGCGCGCGACCGGAGGGCAGTGACCCAGGGCGCGGGGCGCCCGAGCCGGCGGCCTACGAGATCATCCCGCCGAACTGGCCGCCGCTGATCGTCAGGATCTGGCCGTTGACGTAATTGGCCCACGGGGTGCAGAGCAGGAACACCCCGCCGGCGGCCTCGCGCGGCGTGCCCGGGCGCCCCATCGGGATCAGCGCCGGACCCAGCGCGCGGAGCTGCTCGGGAATCCCGAGCTGGACCTTCTCGCCGCGGATCTCGACGACGTTGGTCTCGTCCTTGGCGGCGGTCAGGCGCGTCTCGATGAACCCGAACGCGACGGCATTGACGTTGATCTTGAACTGGCCCCACTCCTTCGCGAGCGTCTTGGTGAGCCCGAGCACGGCGGACTTGCCCGAGGAGTAGTTGGCCTGGCCGGCGTTGCCCATCGTGCCCGAGATCGAGGACACGTTGACGATCTTGCGGAACACCTCGCGGCCTTCCTCGCGCTCGACCTTGGCGGGCTCGCGCATGTGGGGAGCGACCGCGCGACACATCCGGAACGGCACGACCGTGTGGATGTCGAGCATCTTCTGGAACCAGTCGTCGCTCATCTTGTGGATCGGAGCGTCGAGCGTGTAGCCCGCGTTGTTGACGAGGATGTCGACCTTGCCCCACTTGTCGATGACGGCCTGGACGAGCTCGTCGGGAACCCCGGGCTCCGTGAGATCCCCTGCAAACACCATGGTTTCGCCGGCTATCTCGCTCGCGGTCTGTTCGGCGACGTCACCGTCGAGGTCGTTGATCAGGACCTTCGCGCCGTTTTCCGAGAGAAGCTCGGCGGTCGCGCGTCCAATGCCGCGCGCCGACCCGGTGACGATCGCCACCTTGTCATCGAGGATTGCCATGTGTCCAGACCTCCGTATTCGGATATGAGGCAGGGCATCATGCCAGTGCGGAGGCCAACGAGGCGCCACGCAACCCCGACTCGATGGCGCCGTCGATGAACCCCGACCAGCCGTTCGCGAGGTCCGAACCGGCGAACACGACGCGGCCCTCGGGGCGCCTCATCGCCACGTGGTGGTGCTCGTACCAGCCGGGCCGGTGGATCGCCCACGTGCCGCGGGAGAACTCGTCGCCGAGCCAGTTGTGCGCGGTGGCGTCGAGCACCTCGTAGCCCGGCAGGATCGCGTCGAGCTGGCCCTGCACCGCGGGCAGATCGCCGGCGTCGCAGTGCTCAGCGTCGATCCCGAAGCCGATCAGCAGCTGGGAGCCGTCGCCGTCGAACGACTCGGTCCCGAGGTAGCCGAACGGGTGGCCGGGCCGGATCGCGTTCTGGGCGACCGCTTCGCCGCGGGCGCGGATGAAGATCTTGATCCCGCGCGAGGCCTGGCCGAGCGCGATCGCCCTCCGCTTGTCCTCGGGCAGCCCGGGCGCGAACTCGATCGCGCCGAGCGCGTTGAGCGGCAGCGCGACGACCACCGCCCGCGCTGCGAACCCCGACCCGTCGCGGGTCTCGACCTCGACGTGGTCGTCCCGCGCGGTGATCGCGGTTACCACGGTTCCGAGGCGGCGCTCGAACGGCGCCGCCGACGCGATCGCGTCGAGTAGGGCGCGCGTACCTCCGACCATCGTCACGCGCCCACCCGTGAACTGGGTCAGCTCGAGGCTGTAGCCGGACAGCGCGTGCCAGCGCAGCACCGACACCGCGCCCGCGTCGTCGAGCGGGGCGTGCGCGAGCGACTCGAGCTCGGCGGTCAGGACGTCGCGGTCCTCGGCTCCGAGCGTGAGTTCGTCGAGGCGCTCGGCGATCGTCTGGCGATCGAAGCGGGCAAGCGCATCGAGCGCGCGGGTGGGGTCGTGGGGCACCGGCAGCGCCTCGCGCACGCCGTCGACGAACCGGTCCCAGCCGCGGCGGGCGATCTCGTCGCGCTCGTCGATCGACCCCGTCCGACGCTCGTCGCCCACGTACCAGCCGGCGACGTCGGTGTCGCCGCTGACCTCGACGCGAAGGCCGGCACGGGTGATCTCGGACCACGTGTGGGGCTGGTGCCAGTGCACCCAGGCGCCGCCGTACTCGATCGCGTGGCCGTGCCAGTCGGCCGCCCAAGTGCGTCCGCCGAGCCGGTCGCGAGCCTCGAGGAGGAGGACGGAGCGACCGCGCAGCGACGCCTCGCGGGCGGCGGTCACGCCGGCAAAGCCACCCCCGACGACGATCACGTCGTTCATCGGACCGCCACCGCTTCAGAGACAACCCCGACGCGCCGGCGCGCGATTGCATCGACCGCGACCGCCCCGCCGGGACCCACGAACACCGGGTTCAGCTCGATCAACTCGAGCGACTCCTCGACGAGGATCTCGCCGACCCGCTCGGCCAGCCGCGCCACCGCGGCGACGTCCACCGGCGGCGTGCCGCGGGCGCCCGTCAACAGCGGGGCGCCGCGCAGTTCGCGGAGTGCGGTCTCGACCCGCGAAGCGCTGGCCGGGAGCGGCACGATCGCCACGTCCCCGAGCATCTCGGTCCAGACGCCGCCGAGCCCGATCACGAGCGCCGGCACGATCGCGTCGGCGCGGGCGGCCACGATCAACTCGACCCCGGGTTCGGCCATCTTTTCGGCCAGCACGGATGCGCCCGGGCCGCCGAGCGCGGCCAACCGCGCGAACGCGGTCCGCACCGACGCCTCAGACCGCAGGCCAAGCTCGATCGCGCCGACATCCGACTTGTGCTGGATCGTCGCCGCGCTCAGCTTCAGCGCGATCTCCCCGCCGAGCTCCGCGAGCGCGAGCACCGCGTCGTCCTCATCCGATACGACTCGTCCCTCGACGACGGATACGCCGGCCTCGCGCAGCAGCTCCTTGGCGTCGTGCTCGGACAGCCACTCGAGGCCGGTCCCCGCCGTCGAAGCGCGCAGGTTCTGGGCAACCCGCGAGATCGAGCGCAACCGGTCGGGATCGCCGGCCGGCCGCTCGAGCGCGGCCGCGCAGCGCAGGCCCGTGCGCAGGCCCGCGATCGCGGGGATGCCCGCCTGGATGAACCGCCAGGCTGCCTCGTCGTCGAGCAGCTCCGGGAGCGTCGAGGACACGATCGTGTCGGCGTCGCTGTGCGCGGCGCCGTCGATCACCCCTTCGCGCACGGCATCCCACGACTCCTTGATCACGCCGTCGATATCGGGGAACTGGTCGTAGAACACGAGCACGCGGTCGATCGCGGGGTCGGCGCCGAGCGACTGCACGAGTCCGGAGAGCGCGGCCGTGTCGCCCCAGATCATCGCCGTGTAGTCGAGCGGGTTGGCGGCCGTCGCCGCCGCGGGGAGCAGCTCGCGGAGCCGGTCGCACGTCGCGGGGGCGAGCTTCGGAAGCGCGACGCCGAGTCGTTCGGCCTCGTCGGCGCCCTGCGCGGAGTCTCCGCCCGAGCAGGTCATGATCGCGAGACCGCCGCCGGCGCTCGCCGGCGCGGGGTGGCCAGGGACCGCGTGGCGGCTGGGGACCGCGAGGCGGCGGGGGACCGTGTGGCGGCGGGGGACCGTGTGGCGGCTGGGAACCGCGAGGGTCTTCGCGAGCTCGAGCAGGTCGTGGACGTCGTCCGCCCACACCGCGCCGGCCTCCTCGACGAGCGCGCGGAAGATCCGCTGATCGCCGGCGAGCGCGCCGCTGTGAGCCGCGGCCGCGCTCGCGCCCGCCTTCGAGCTACCCACCTTCAACACGACCACGCGCACGCCCGCCGATGCGCACGCGGCGAGACCGTCGCACAGACCGGGGCCGCCGTCGTCCTCGAGATACAGGGCAACCGCCCCGACCCCGGGATCGCCGGCCAGGGACCCCAAATAATCGGCCGCGCCCAGCACGGCCTGGTTGCCGCTGGCGACGACCGTGTGGAACCGCAGGCCGCGGCGCGTCGCGAGCGCGTTCACGGCGACGTTGCCGCTCTGCGAGATCAGCGCGACCGCGCCGGGCTCGCGCGGGGTCAGCGCGTCGCCCCACAGCGCGGTGCGCGTGTGCGTCGCGACGATTCCGTTGCAGTTGGGCCCACACACCGGGAGCTCGTACCGCCGCGCCGCCGCGACGAGGTCGTCCTGCAATCCGACCCCGCCGGCGATCTCCGCGAACCCGGCGCTGAACACGACGGCGCCGCCGCAACCCCGGGCCCCCGCCTCCTCCACTGCCCCCGCGACGCCCGCCGCCGGGATTGCGAGCACCACGGCGTCGACGGCCTCGGGCAAGTCGGACACGGTGGGCACGCACGGCCGGCCGAGCGCCGAGGTGCGGCGGGGATTCACGCCCCACACCGGGCCGGCGAAGCCGACCGCGTCCAGATTAAGCAGCGCCTGCGCCCCGTAGCTGTCGAGGCGGTCGGTGGCGCCGACGACCGCGATCGAGCGCGGACGCAGCAGACGGCTCAGGTCCACGGCGAGAACCTCAATGGATCGTGGCCTCGACGCCGCGGCGTTCGAGCGCTCGGGCGATGATCAGCCGCTGCACCTCGCTGGTGCCCTCCCAGATCCGGTCCACGCGGAGCTCGCGGTTGAAACGTTCGGCGACGTTGCTGCGCATGTAGCCGCGCCCGCCGAATGCCTGGACCGCCCGGTCGGCGCACCGGCAGGCGGCCTCGGACACGAACAGCTTCGCCATCGACGCCTTCGCGTGGATCAGCTTCAAGTCGGCGCCGGCATCGACCATGCCCGCGACCTGGAGCGCGAGCAGCCGGCCGAGCGCCGCGTCGGTCGCCGAGTCGGCGAGCGGGAACGAGATCCCCTGGTAGTCGAAGATCCGCGTGCCGCCCTGCTGACGCGAGAGCGCCCACGCCGTCGTCTCCTCGAGCAGCCGCCACATCGCGCCGAGCCCGTGGGTGGCGATTCCGAGGCGCTCCTCGGTGAACCACGCGCGCTGGAGCGCCTCGCCGTTGCCGACGCCGCCGATCACCGCGTCCAGGCCGACCTCGACGTCGGTGAAGCGGATCGTCGGATGGCCGTGCGGGTAGTTGTGGGTGAACCGCGGGTCGTCGACGAACTCGACTCCGGGAGCGTCGGGCTCGACCAGAAATAGCGTGGGACGCCGGTCGGGGCCGTCGATCGCGTTGGCCATCACGATCAGCACGCGGGCGACGTCGCCCGAGGTCACGAACCACTTCTCGCCGTTGATCCGCCACCCATCGCCGGTCGCGACCGCGGTCGACGCGATCCCGCCCGGGTCGGATCCCGCCTCGGCCTCGGTCACGGCGTAGGCGTCGCCGCCTTCTCCCCGGATCGCGGGGATCAAGTACCGCTCGACCTGCTCGGGCGTGCCCTGGAGCAGCACGTTGTAGGCGCTCGGCACGTGCCAGTGCAGTCCGTTGGTGACGCGGCCGAACTGCTCGTTGACGAGGAACCACTCGAGCATCGACCAGCCCTGCCCCCCGTATTCGGGGGCGAACCGGCCGCCGTTCAGCCGCGCCGCGATCGCCTCGCGCTTGACGTGCTCGATCGTCTCCTCGGGCAGTCGCCCGCCGAGCTCCTCGGCCTCGAGCTCGAGCGGCATCAGCACGGTCTCGACGAACGTCCGCGCTCGCTGCTGAAGCTCGAGCTGGTCGGATGTCAGCTCGTGGCCGGCGGACGTGGGGATCACGGCGGTGCTCATGTGGCTTGCTCCTCGTTGCTCTCGGCGATCAGCTCTGACAGCCGCCGCCTATCTGTGTCGGTTCGTCGTGCGCCGCGCCCGGGAAGCGCCAGCAGCAGGTTGTGGTGGTTGGCGATCACTGCGATCGCGACCTCGCGAGCTTCCGCCACCGCGGGATCGCGATCGCCGGCGCGGACGTC
Organism: uncultured Solirubrobacterales bacterium; assembly: GCA_963770615.1. Lineage (GTDB taxonomy): Bacteria > Actinomycetota > Thermoleophilia > Solirubrobacterales > Solirubrobacteraceae > Palsa-465. The sequence continues at coordinate 83,203 of CAVYQJ010000016.1, forward strand.
GATCAGCTCAACGACTCCGTGCAGGTAGCGATCCCAGCGCCGTTCGCTTCCGCGCAGGATGAGCCGCTCGATCTCGGCCGTCTCCTCGGCGACCGCCCCGTCGGTCGCGCGAGCGCCGCAGCGCAGGGTCGCCACCGCGGCCGGAAGCTCGCGCTCGGGCTCAGGGGTGACCGACAGCCACGGCACGCGCTTGACCATGGGCGGTAGACTAACGCAAACTGATCACAAAGTCAGGATGGTTTCTATGTCAGCTGTGATGAATGCCGTCGCAGGGGTCGCGCTCGAGCCCCGGCTGTACCTCGATCCGGAGCTGATCGAGTCCGAGCAGGAGCGGATCTTCGAACGGACCTGGCAGCTGATCGGCCACGTCTCCGCGGTGCAGCGCCCGGGCAGCTACACGACCGGGTTCGCCGGCTCGCAGCCGGTGCTGGTCGTGCGCGACGACGAACACGGGTTGCGGGCGTACCGCAACGTCTGCCGCCACCGCGGCTCGCGCCTGCTCAGCGGGGAGGGGCAGTGCAAGGGAGCGATCCGCTGTCGCTATCACGGCTGGACCTACAAGTTCGACGGCACGCTGATCGGCGTGCCCGAGGGGCGCCAGTTCGGCGACCGCCTCGACAAGCGCTCGCTCGGGCTGATGCCGGCGCGCGTCGAGGAGATGTGCGGGCTCGTGTTCGTCAACCTCGATCCCGACGCGACGCCGCTCGCCGACCTGCTCGGCGACCTGCCGGCGCGTCTGGCGCCCTACCGGATCCCGACGCTCGAGCCGTTCGGGGCGTCGGGCGGCACGCAGCCCGCCAACTGGAAGGTGGTGGCCGAGAACTACCTCGAGGGCTACCACATCCCGATCGCGCATCCCGGCCTCATGCGGATGCTCGACTACAAGCACTACGACACCGAACTGCACGAAGGCTACGCGTGGATCGAGGCGCCGCTCCGGGAGAAGCCGAGCAGCAACTGGGTCGAGCGCGCCTATGCGCAGCTGGTGACGCCGATGCCGGGGCTGAGCGAGCAGGATCGGCGCACCTGGCGGTACGTGTTCATCTATCCGAACACGACGATTGACCTGTACCCCGATCAGGTGAACACGTGGCAGATGAACCCCGATGGGGTAGGCCAAACCCGTGACGTGTTCGCGGGGTATCGCGCGCGCAGCAGCGGACCCCGGACCCGCGCCGTTCAGCGCATCAACGGATGGCTCAATGAGGTCGTGCTCAAAGAGGACATCGACCTCGTCGAGAACGTCCAGTTGGGGCTGAAAACGCGCGGGTATCGGTGTGGGCCGCTGTCGCGCAGGGAGAGCGCCGTGGCGTGGTTCGCCGATCGGGTGCGCGCGGATTTGGAGCCCGCCCACCCGGAGGCCGCGACCGCGTGAGCGCGGGCAAGCGGAGCGCCCGAGACCGGATCCTCGCTGCCGCCGCCGGGCAGATCGCCCGCGAGGGGATCGACGGCGTGCGGATCGCCCGGATCGCGATGGAGGCGCGCGTGTCGACCGCGCTCGTCCACTACCACTTCGAGACCCGGGACGCCCTCCTCGCGGAGGCGCTCGACTACTCCTACTCGCACGCCGGAGACGCGCGCATATCGAGCGGCGAGCTGCCCGCGGCCTCGCACGCCGAGCGCCTGCAGTTGATGATCGAACAGTGCCTGCCGACTACGCAGGCACTCGAGCAGGACTGGGTGCTGTGGGTCGAGCTTTGGCTCCGCGCCGCGCGGCATCCCGAGCTGCGGGCGGTCGCCGAGGAGCTGTACGCGCGCCTCCACGCCTGGTTCCGGGACGAGATCGCCGCCGGTGTCGACGACGGCGAGTTCGCCCGCTGCGATCCGGACGAGGTCACCGATCGTCTGCTCGCGCTGCTCGACGGCTACGGAATCAGGACGCTGATCGGCGACGGGGCGATCCCGCTGGAGCGCGCGCGCCAGGCGGTGTCGAGCGTGCTCGCCCGCGACCTCGGTCTCGGAGAGACGCTGACGGCTCAGGCCGGCGAGCCGGCGCCGAGTGCCGCGCGTGCGGCGGCGCGGCCGGTCCGGACCGCCCCCTCCATATAGCCAGCGACCCAGTGGTCTGAGCCGGCGACGTAGAACGGCGGCTCGTGGGTGCCGTGGAGCGGCCCGACTCGGGTCAGGTCACCCGGCGCCCAACTCGAGATGTAGCCCTGCGTGAACGGATCGACGCCCCACGCGCGCTCGAGCATCGCCACCGGGAACCGGGCCGGCTCGCCGTACAAGGGCCACCAGGCCGTCGACCACGGTGCTCGACCTGACCGCCTCGGGCGTCGCCAGGAACGCGGACAGGCGCTCGGGCGGGACAAGCAGCGACAGCACGCCGGGACCCTGCGGCCAGGTCGAGCCGAACAGCCACTCGCTCTCGGCGAGTCCGTTCTGCCCCGCCGCCTGCCAGAACGGCGCCTCGTAGGCGGCGACGACCTTGGCCGCGAGTGCCTGGCGCTGTGACCGGAGCGACCGCAGCCGCGCATCGCTGAGGCCGGCGAACTCGACCGCCCGCAGCGGGCCTGCGGGGAGCGTGCACACGACGGCCTCGGCGTCGATCGCCTCGCCGCCCGAGAGCGTCACGCGTGTCCGGCCGCCGCTGATCTCGATGCGGCGCACGACGGCGCCGAGCCGGATCGCGTCGGGGCCGATGTCGGCGGCGCACGCGAGCGCGACCGCGGCGGAGCCGTCGGCGACGCGCAGGCTCTCCCAGCGCTCGAGCTCGTAGAAGGCGTCACCGCCGAGCGCGGCGTGCTTGCGCAACTCCGCCAGCAGCGAGGTTCGCTCCGGGCCGTCGCACGCGAGCGACAGCGACGCCAGCTCGTGGCGGCGGTGGACCGCGGGGAGCGCGCCCTCGTGGCGGAGCCACTGCGCGAGGCTCATCGCGTCGAGCGCGACGGCGTCGGGGTGAGCCCACGGGTCTTCTGGGTCGACGGTCGCGGCGAGCGCCACGAACGCTTGCTGGATCCGGTCCTCGTCGCGCCGCTCGGGCTCACTCATCCATGGCGCGTCGTCGCCGACATAAACGCCGTCGACGAGTCCCCAGCTCATCTCGCCGGGATCGGCGACGTAACTCGCCTCGACGGCCAGCCCGAGCTCGTCGACCAGTTCGCCGTAGGCCCAGTGGCCGGGCCCGAACACCTCGCCGCCGGCCTGGACGGTGCGGCCGTCAGGCAGCGTCGCCGCCTCGACGCGGCCGCCCACCCGGTCGCGAGCCTCGATCACGATCACGTCGGCTCCCGAGCGCTTGAGGTCGCGCGCGGCGCTCAATCCCGCCAGTCCTGCCCCCAGCACTGCGACGTCGACCACGTTCGATGACCCCTCTCAGCGTGCGGCTTTTGTTAGCGATGGCCCGGGGCCTTGACAGCGCCACGGCGATCGCTGTAGTTTTCTGAACCGCCGTTCAGGATACAAGTTTGTACAAGGGTTGAGAAGAGGGTGAGTCCGCGTCCCAAGGTCGAGCACCTGCGCAAGCCGCAGATCATCTCCGCGGCCGCAGAAGTGCTGTACGAGCGGGGTCTGTTCGACACGCGCATCGGCGACATCGCCGCGCGCGCCGGCACGAGCGCGCCGACGATCCTCTACTACTTCGAGTCCAAGGACCGGCTGCTCGAGGAGGCCGTCGACCAGACCGACCGCGACTTCTACGAACGTCTGACCGAGGGGCAGGCCCAGCGCGAGGGCGCAGTCGACAAGCTCGTACACCTGATCGAGGAGACCAGCCTCGGTCCGGGCGGCCTCAGCGACTGGACGCTGTGGATGGAGATGTGGGTGCGGGCTCGCCGCGATCCCGCCGTGCGCGACGCGTACTTCCGCCTCGACCGCCGGCAGCGCAAGCTGATCGCCGACATCGTCCGCGAGGGCCAACAAGCGGGCGAGTTCGACCGGGACGTAGACCCTGATGAGTTCGCGCTGGCGCTCAGCGGGCTGATGGACGGGCTCGGCGTACAGGTCACGCTGGGTCAACCCGACGTGACCGCCGAGCGGATGGTCGACCGCTGCCTGACGCTCGCATCGAGCGAGCTTGGCTGCAACCTGCGCGAGCCAAGGAGTGTCCGTGCATCCACGTGAGGGTTGGTTGGGCGACGGGATCCGCCGTCGTACTCCGCTCGAAGGAGCGGCGCTCTCACGCCGTGAGCTGCTGGGCGCCGGCGCCGGGCTCGCGCTGGCCGGATTGCTGGCCGGCTGTAGCTCGACGAACCCCGCCGGAGCGGCCAGCGCGGATCCCCCGCTGCCGCGAAAAGGAACCAACCTCACGTGGCCGGTGTATGCCGACAACAAGCCGATCGCCTCGGGGCTCGCGCCCGAGCGGGGGGCGACGCTGCAGCTCTACAACTGGGTCGCGTACATCAACGAGGCGGTGGTCAAGAGCTTCTGCAAGAAGCACGATTGCAAGTACTCGATCACGACCTTCAACACGATCGAGGAGGCGCTCTCCAAGCTCACCAGCGGGGAGCTCAAGTTCGACGTGTTCTTCCCGACCGTCCCCGTGCTCGGCCAGCTGATCGCGGCCAAGCTGATCCGGCCGCTCAACCACAGCTATATCCCGAACATCGTCAACGCCTGGCCCGACTACCGCGGCCCGACCAATCCGTTCTACGACGCGGGCTGGCAGTACACGACGCCGTACTCGATCTACACCACCGGCATGGCCTGGCGCAAGGATAAGGTGAATCTCGCACCCTCGTGGGACATGCCCTGGCAGGGGGCGCCGTACAGGGGCAAGGTCGCGGTCCTCGACGACTACCGGGAGACGATCAGCCTGGCGCTCCTGCGGTCCGGCAACCTCGACCTCAACACGACGAGCACGGCCCAGATCCATGCCGCCGGCAGGGCGCTGTCGCAGCTATCGGACCTGACCGGCGTGCGAATCGACAACAACGACTACACCGACGTGCCGACGGGGAAGACCTGGATTCACCACGCGTGGTCGGGTGACATGGCCACCGCGGCCGACTACCTACCCAAGGGCGTGTCAATCGACAACGTCGGCTATTGGTTCCCGCCCGACCGGAAGGGTCCGGTCGCCAACGACCTGATGGTGAATCTGACCGGCGGCTCCAATCCCGTGCTGTCTCACATGTTCATCAACTACATGCTCGATGTGAACAACGCGCTTGAGAACTACAGCTACGTCGGTTACATGCAGCCCTTGACCGAGGTGACGCCACATAAGCTGACAAAGGAGCAACTGCTGCCGCCCCAGCTGGCGTCGACGGTGGTGCTACCGGAATACTTCGAGAAAGGCCTGTTCCAGCTCGAGCTGCCTCCCGCCGCCGACGCGGTGTGGGAGTCCACCTGGAACTCGTTCTCAAAGGGGCTCTAGGTAGCGGCTATGAGTGCCATCGGAAACACCCGCGACCGGCGCAACCGCGGCCTGTGGATAGCGCTTGCGGTGCCGGGAGCGATCTGGCTGCTCGTCCTGTTCGTGGCGCCCTTCTACGTGATGCTGTCGGTGGCCGGCGGCGGGGTCAACGAGTTCTTCCAGACGGTCGTCCCGATCTGGAATCCGCTGCACTGGTCGAGCTGGAACTTCAGCGCGGTCTGGCACGACATCTTCGGGAGCGGAGCGTTCATCGGCGCGCCGGCGCTACGGACGCTCATTTACACCGCGATCGCCACCGTGATCTCGCTCGCGATCGCCTACCCGGTGGCCTATTTCGTCTCCCGCTACGCAGGCAAGCGCAAGACCCTGTATCTGGTCCTCTTGATCGCGCCGTTCTGGGTGAGCTACATGATGCGCATGCTCGCCTGGATCGACCTGCTCCAGCAGGGGGGTTTCTTCAACAGCGCGTTGTCGTTCTTCGGCCTGCCCGGCAACACCGACTGGCTCGGCGGCAAGTCGGTGACCGTGATCCTGGGGCTCGTGTACGGATACATCCCGTACGTGATCCTGGTGCTGTACGCCTTCCTCGATCGCATCGACCAGAGCCTGCTCGAGGCCGCCCGAGATCTCGGGCTCAGCAAGTGGCGGACCTTCTGGCACGTGACGATTCCGCTGAGCAAGCCGGCGCTCATCGCCGGTACGTTCATCACGGCGTTGCCGATGCTCGGCGACTATTACACCAATCAGCTGCTGTCGGCGGCGCCCGGGACGACGATGGTCGGCAACGTGATCGAGGGGCAGCTCGACTCGCCGGGCGAGGTCGGACAGGGAGCGGTGCTGTCGCTGATGCTGCTCGTCGTGTTGCTGATCCCGATGATCTGGTACGTGGTCAGCACCGCCCGCGCCTCGTCGGAGAACGCCTGATGGCCAGCGTCGTCGGTGAATCGGCAACCACCGCCCCGCCGGAAGGGGCGGAACCCGCGGGGCCCGGCCGCGCGCGCGGCAACCCGTGGCGCCGGCCGTGGGCGATGGAGGGCTTCACGTGGCTGTACATCATCTGGTCGATCGTGCCGATCGCGATCGCCGTGCTGTTCTCGTTCAACAAGGGCGCATCACAGGCAACGTGGCAGGGCTTCTCGACCAAGTGGTACGTCGGCAAGGGGGTCACCTCGGTCCTCCACAACCCGAGCCTTCATCACGCGGTGATCCAGACGCTCATACTCGCCGTCCTGACCACGGTGATCTGCGTCCCGATCGGGGTTTCCTTCGCGATCGGGATCGATCGCTGGCGCAGTCGGACCTCTAACGGCCTGAACTTCGTGATGATCTTCTCGTTCGTGATCCCGGAGCTGCTGCTCGCGGTGGCGCTGTTCCTGCTCGTGACGCAGGGGCTGACTTTCATCAGGCTCGGGACGCCGGCCGAGGTGGCGGGCCTGGTGGTATGGAACATCAGCTGGCCCGCGATCATCGTGCGGGCAAGGCTGATCTCGATCGGGCGGAGCTATGAAGAGGCGGCGGCCGATCTCGGGGCGTCGCGGCTCGGGGCGATTCGCCGCGTGCTGATTCCAATGCTGATGCCGGCGATCTTCGCGAGCGCCGTGCTCGTGTTCGCCAGCACGGTGGATGATTTCGTGATCGTCGAGCAGCTGTCGTCGACCTCGAACACGCAACCGATGTCGGTGCTGATCTACTCCAACGTCCATGGAGGACTGAGTGGTCCCGCGCTCAACGCCCTGGCCACGATCATGCTGGTCATCTCGCTCCTCGCCGCGCTGATCGGGTTTGTCGGCTACAGGTGGTTGAGCCGGGGTGAACGGAACAAGGGCAGCACCGAGGCATTGACCGCCGTCGCTGGAATCTGAGAGGGAAAGAGAGCGCCAGAAATGAGTGGAGGACATGTCAAGATCGAGTCACTGACCAAGCGGTTCGACGGTGTCACCGCGGTCGACGAGATCTCGGTCGAGATCAAGGCCGCTGAGTTCTTTTCGCTGCTCGGGCCCAGCGGGTGTGGCAAGACGACGACGCTGCGGATGGTCGCCGGCTTCGAGCCGCCGACCAGCGGAAAGATCATGCTCGACGGCACCGACGTCGGCCGCTGGGCGCCTCACCGCCGCAACGTCAACACGGTGTTCCAGAGCTATGCGCTGTTTCCGTTCCTGACCGTCGCCGAGAACGTCGCCTTTGGCCTGAAGTACAAGTCGGTGCCGAAGTCCGAACGCGACAGCCGGGTGAAGGAGGCGCTCGAGCTTGTGCAGCTCTCCGGGTACGAGAAGCGGCGCCCCAACCAGCTCTCGGGCGGCCAGCAACAGCGCGTCGCGCTGGCACGGGCAATGGTGCTGCGTCCGTCAGTGCTGCTGCTGGACGAGCCGCTCGGGGCGCTCGACGCAAAGCTTCGTCGCACGCTCCAGGTCGAGTTGGGCGCACTGCAGAAGCAGGTGGGCATCACCTTCCTGTACGTGACCCACGACCAGGAAGAGGCGCTCACGATGTCAGATCGCCTGGCCGTCATGAACCACGGGCGCATCGCCCAGCTCGGCACCCCTGAAGACGTCTACAACGAGCCCGCCGATGCCTACGTCGCCGACTTCCTCGGCGTGTCGAACCTGATGGACGCCCGAGTTGAGTCAACCGGTAACGGGCAGGGACCGTGCCGCGTGCGCCTGGGCGATTTCACGCTCGAGGCCCGGACCGGCAAGCTCGACGCCACCGGCGCGGTCAAGCTCGCGATCCGACCGGAGCGGATCCACCTGCATGCGCACGAGACAGCCGGTGTCAATCACCTGCCGGGGATGGTCGAGCGCCTGGTCTTCCTCGGCTCGACCACGCACGTGTACGTCCGCCTCGCCACCGGCTCGGCGCTTCAGGCCCTCGTACGCAACGCGGGAGAGCCGGTCCCGTACCGCCAGGGAACGCCCGTCAGCGTCGGGCTGCCGGCCGACGCATTGCGCGTGCTCGCGGATCCTGGCGTCAGCGTGGCCGAGATTCGCGACGAGACGCTCGGCGAGCAGTTGCTGGACGTGACCAGCTCATCGTCCGCTTCGACCTGATCGCGGAGCCGACCCGCACCGCCACGAGCGTCGCCAGCATCAGCGCCGCCAGTGCGGCCAACGGCACGGCATCGCTCGTGGCGCGAGACAAGCTCGCCGCCGCGGGCGCGCCGATCGTCTCCCCGGTTGCCCACGCCAGGTTGAACAGCATCGAGCCGAACGCGAGCGCGGCGCCGATCCGCTCGATCGCGTCGGTCATGATCGAGACTGCCGGCAGCCCAAACGCCGTCAGCGGGCCGCCCAGCGTTAGTACGGTCAGCGCGGCCAGCACCAGCGGTGATCGCGGCAGCGGCAGCAACACGAGCAGAACCGCCATCGCGCCGAGGCCGGCGCTCAGCGGGAGCAAAATGCCGCGGCGATCGACGAGACGTCCAACCGCGGGGTTTACCCGCAGAGCCAGCAGCGAGGCGAGCACGAACGTGACGCCGATCGCCACGTCCGTGGCGCCGAAGCGCGACAGCCGTAGCGGAAGCAACGTGCCGGTGGCGCCGATCGTCCCGGCCTCGAGCAGGATCAGCCAGCAGCCCAGCGCGATCCTGGGGTCTTTGGCCAGCACCAGCAGCGGCGCTCCGGCACCGAGCGCGGCGCGGGGAGGCTCAGGGTGCTGAAGGGTCCACGCCGTCAGCGCGAGCGACACGCCGCCGACGCACGCGAACACGACCTCGGTCCCGGTTGCCACCGCCACCGTACCGAGCACCGGGCCGATCAGCGTGCCGAAGATCGCCGACGCGAACACCGCGCCGAGCATCGCACCGCGGCGCTCCGGTGGCGAGATCGCGATCACCCACGCCAGGCCGCCGCCCCAGATGCAGCCGCAGGCGATGCCCTGCACGAACCGCAGACCGTCGAGTACGACGATGTCCGAGCCGAATCCGAACGCGACGATCGAGACGGTGAACAGCAGCAAGCCGACGACGGTGGTGCGCCGCACGCCGGCGCGGGTCGCGATCCACCCGCCGAGCAGCGAGCCCGGGAGCATCCCCGCCGGATAGGAGGCGGTGAGTACGCCGATCGCCGGCTTCGAGGCTCCGAACGCGTGCGCGTAGTGCGGCAGCACCGGCGTGAGGACGGAATACAGCATCGCCTCGAAGCCGAGCAGCACGCGGATCAGCACGATCGTGCGTCGCTCGGGATCGAGCGTCGGCCGTGCCACGAGCGGCCGGCGGGTCCGGAGCGCGCTCATGCCTTCACCAGCGCTTCGGCGAGGCGCCGCAGCTGTGGGGCCAGATCCGAGGCGTCGCCTGTCGCGAGCTGGCTCACGAGCAGGCCATCGGCCGCACCGACCACGAGCTGCGCGTGGGACCGCGGGTCCCGAGATCCTGCCGCGGCGAGCAGCGGCGAGAGCGCGTCCCAGTAGGCGTCGGTCCATCGCTGGGTCGCTTCGCGAAGTGCCGGGCGGCGCGCGGCTTCGAGCATCAGCGCGTAGGTCGCGAGCAGCAGGCTGCGGCTGGTCGGACCCTCGTCCTCGATCGGATCGAGAATCGCGGCGACGACTAGATCGAGCGGGTCGCTCGGACCCTCCGGCGCCTCGTGGAGGAATGCCTCCAGCCGCTCGATGTCGCGTTCGGCGGCGCGCTCGAGCGCCGCCGTCAGCAGGTGCTCCTTGGACTCGAACCAATAGGTCGTCGATGCGAGCGGCAGCCCCGCCACGTCGGCGACGCGCCGGTGAGTGACCGCGTCGACCCCTTCGTCCGCGACCACCTGGAGGACCGCATCGAGCAGCGCCTCGCGGCGCGCCGCTCCACGGGGTCGAGTGCGGTTGGGAGTGCTCGCGACCATAGTGGTACAAATGTACCAATTGGCGAAACCATCTAGAGTCCGGGCGGCCATGAACGCGAACGAATGGCTGGCCGCGTTTGCCGAGCGGCTCGGTACGACGCCCCCCTCGACCGAGGAGTTCAAGCGGATCCTTGACCTCTCGGGGGTGGCCGCCCATGCGTCCGAGCGGGTAGCCGCGCCGGCCTCGACGTGGGTCGCGGCCAAGGCCGGGGTCGACCTCGACGAGGCGATCCGGATCGCGCGCGAGATCGGGGCGGATGACTGATCGCCCGGGCGATGGCTGATCGCCGCTTCGACATCGTGGTGTTCGGCGCCACCGGGTTCACCGGGGCGCTGACCGCCGAGTACCTCGCCCGCAACGCACCCGCGGGGATGCGCTGGGCGCTCGCGGGACGCAACCTCAGCAAGCTCGAGCAGGTACGTGGGCGGCTGGCGGTGATCGATCCGGCGTGCGCGGACATGTCTTTGCTCCAGGCGGACGCGGATGACGTCTCGTCGCTTCGGGCGGTGGCGGAGTCGAGCAGGGTCGTGATCACGACCGTCGGCCCGTACATCCGCTACGGCGAGCCGCTGGTGGCGGCGTGCGCCGGCGCCGGCACCGACTACGTCGACCTGACCGGCGAGCCCGAGTTCGTCGACCAGATGTGGCTGAGCTACCACGAGCAGGCCGAGCGAAGCGGGGCGCGGATCGTGCACTCGTGCGGCTTTGACTCGATTCCGTACGACCTCGGCGTGCAGTTCACCGTCGAGCACCTCCCGGAGGACGTACCGATCTCGATCGACGGGTTCGTGCGGACGAAGGCGTCGTTCTCGGGCGGCACCTACCAGTCCGCGATCGAGATCCTGAGTCGACTCCGGTCCGGCGCGAAGGTGGCGCGCGAGCGCCGACGGCTCGAGGGCGATCCCGCCGGGCGGCGTGTGAAAGGGGTCGCGGGCAAGCCGCACCCCGACGAGTTCGCGGGCGGCTGGGTCGTCCCGTTCCCGACGGTCGATCCCGCGACCGTGCTCCGCTCCGCGCGGGCGCTCGAGCGGTACGGACCCGATTTCAGCTACAGCCACTACCTGGTCGCCGGGCCGCTGCCGATGCTTGTCGGCCTGGGCGCCGCGGCCGGCGTCGCGGCAGCGCTCGCGCAGATTCCTCCGGCTCGCGATCAGCTGATGAAGCTCAAGCGCGCGGGGGAAGGTCCGTCCGAGGAGCGCCGGGCGAAGTCGTGGTTCAGCATCCGGTTCGCCGCCCACGCCGGGAACGGGAACGGCACGGACCTGCGGACCGAGGTGAACGGCGGCGACCCCGGCTACACCGAGACATCGAAGATGCTCGCCGAATCAGCGCTGTGTCTTGCGTACGACGATCTCCCCGCGCGCGCGGGCCAGCTGACCCCAGCCGTCGCGATGGGCGATGCATTGCGGCAACGACTCGTCGCCGCCGGGATCGAGTTCAAGGTGCTCGATGGCTCCGTCTAAGTGGACCGCCGCCGATATCCCGGATCAGGCCGGGCGGGTTGCCGTCGTGACCGGCGCCAACAGCGGCCTCGGCCTCGTCACCGCACGCGAGCTCGCGCGGGCCGGTACCCGGGTCGTGCTCGCATCGCGGAGCGCCGAGAAGGGGCGCGACGCTGCGGCGCGGATCGCGTCGGCGGTTCCGGGCGCGGACGTTTCGCCCGCGATCCTCGAGCTGGCGGATCTCCGGTCGGTGCGGGAGTTCGCCGCGACCGCGCCGGAGCGGGTGGACCTGCTGATCAACAACGCCGGCGTGATGGCGGCGCCGCGCCGCATGACCAAGGACGGCTTCGAGAGCCAGTTCGGAACCAATCACCTCGGCCACTTCGCGCTCACGGGACTGCTGCTCGGGCGGCTGCTGGCGGCGCCGGCGCCCCGCGTCGTGACCGTGTCGAGCCTGATGCATCGTGGCGGGAAGATCGACTTCGACGATCTGCAGGGCGAGCGCGGTTACGGCCGCTGGCGCGCCTACCAGCAGTCGAAGCTCGCGAACCTGATGTTCTGCTTCGAGCTTCAGCGCCGCGCGGTGGCGGCGGACACGGATCTGCTGAGCATGGCCGCGCACCCGGGCTACTCCGCCACCAACCTCCAGGCGGCCGGGACCGACCGCTTCTGGGAACGGTGGTACATGGCGATCGGCAACCGGCTGATCGCGCAGAGCGCCGATATGGGAGCACTGCCGACCCTGTACGCGGCGACGGTCGCCGGGCTGCCCGGCGGCACGTACGTCGGGCCGGGCGGGCGCGGCGAGCAGCGCGGATATCCGAAGGTGGTGGGCGCCGCCGGCAAGGCGTACGACGAGGCCGCTTGGCGGCGGCTGTGGGATGTCTCTGAGGAGCTGACCGGCGTGCACTACGAGTTTCGACGCGTGAGCGGGGCGGCGGCGTGAGCGATTTCCGCGCCGACGGCCACGCCGCGATCGAGTGGGCTGCCGAATACCTCGAGCGCGTCGGCGACCTGCCGGTGCTCGCGCAGGTCGCGCCCGGGGAGATTCGCGCGCGGCTACCGTCGCAGGCTCCCGAGGAGCCCGAGCCGTTCTCCGCGGTGCTCCGCGATCTCGACGGGATCCTCCTGCCGGGCATCACGCACTGGCAGCACCCGCGGTACTTCGCGTACTTCGCGACGAGCTCGGCGGAGCCGGGAATCCTGGCGGAGCTGCTCGCGGCCACGCTCAACTCGATCGCGCTCCTGTGGCGGACTGCGCCGGCGGCGACCGAGCTCGAGGGCCTGGTGCTCGACTGGACGGCCGACCTGCTCGGGCTGCCCGCCGGCTGGCACGGCCACATCGAGGACAGCGCCTCGACCTCGACGTTCGCGGCGTGCATCGCGGCGCGGGAGGCGACCGGGCGCGATCTGATCGTGTGCTCGGAGCAGGGGCACTCGTCGATCGAGAAGGCCGCGCGGATGGTCGGCATGCGCCTGCGGAAGATCCCCGTCGACGACCAGTTCCGGATGCGCGCCGACGCGCTCGGCGACCTCTCGGATGCCGCGGTGATCGTGGCCACCGTCGGCACGACCGCGACGACCGCGGTGGATCCGGTGCCGGCGATCGCCGACGCGTGCGCCGCGAGCGGCACGTGGCTGCATGTCGACGCCGCGTACGCCGGCTCCGCGATGGTCTGCCCGGAGAACCGGTGGGCGTTCGCGGGGGTCGATCGCGCCGACTCGCTCGTCGTCAACCCGCACAAGTGGTTGCTCACGCCGATGGACTGCTCGCTGTTGTGGACCAGCCGGCGCGACGACTTCCGGCGCGCGTTCAGCGTCGTCCCCGAGTACCTCCGGACCCCCGACGCCGAGGACTCGCTCAGCCTGAGCGAGTACGGGCCCGCGCTCGGGCGGCGCTTTCGGGCGCTCAAACTGTGGGCGGTGCTTCGCTGCTACGGCCGGAGCGGGCTCCAACGCCACATCCGCAACGGGATCGGGTTCGCGACGGAGTTCGAGCGTTGGGTGCAGGAGGCCGACGGGTGGGAGCTGTGCGCGCCCCGGACGTTCTCGCTCGTGTGCTTCCGCCTGGAGGGCGACGACGACCGGAACCGGGCGCTGCTCGATCGCGTCAACGCGAGCGGCGAGATGTTCATCTCCCACGCGGTGTTGAACGGCCGCTACGTGCTGCGCCTCGCGATCGGGCAGGTGAGCACGACCGAGGATGACGTGCGGCGGGCGTGGGAGGTGCTTGTGCGCGAGGCGGGGCGGGTATGACGTTGGCTTGGAACGCGGGAGGTTCCGTCTCGTTGGGCTGACGCTGGCGGCGTTGCTGCCGTTGGTCGCGTGCGCGGCTGCGCGCGCTCAGGCGCCGTCGCTTCCGTCGCTGCCCCCGCTGCCGTCGCTGACGGTCCCGGTCAGTCCGGTGCCGGTCGGCCCGGTCCCGGTCGGCCCGACGCCGATCCCGTCGGTCGCGCTCGGAGCGCCACCGTCGTACGAGGGCGCGCCGGCAGACCCGCAGCCCGTGCGCGGGTCCGGCACCGTCCCCCAAAACCGGTTCATGGCCCCGAACGGCGAGTCGGAGATCCACGACGACGGCTGGCAGACCGACGCTTTCGCCTGGTCCGGTCCACTCGGCCGCTCGCCCCAGACGCTGTCGTCGTATCTCGCGCCGGGGCGCGACTGCGGCTCGATCGCGTTCGACAGCCACGGGCGCGTGGTGTCGATCTGCATCAGCACCTCGGGCCCCGAGCTCTACATGTTCGACCCGAGCACGCTGGCGACGCTCGCGACGTTCTCGCTGCCGCTGCGCACGCCCGAGGACCTCCTGCTGAACCCGAACATCTTCCAGGACTTCTCCAACGGCGGCTACTTCTACCTCGACAACCACGACCAGGTCGTCACCGCCACGACCACGCAGCACATCTACGTGATCGGGGAGACCGCGGGCGGCGAGGGCTTTGCGCTCGTGCACGACTACGACCTGTCCTCGGTGCTCACGTCCGAGGAGGAGATCACCTCGGCGCTACCGGACTCGAACAGCCTGCTGTGGTTTGTCGCACGGCGCGACGGCGTGGTCGGGACGCTCGACCTGTCGACCGGTGACGTCCACGTGATCCGGCTCGGCAGCGGGAGCGACGGGGAGATCGAGAACTCGTTCGCCACCGATCAGCACGGTGGCGTGTACATCGCCACGAACCGCAAGCTGTACCGGTTCGGCGCGGGCGCGGGTGACGTGCCCGAGATCGAGTGGCAGATCACCTATCCGAACAGCGGCGAGCACAAGGCCGGCCAGGTCGACGACGGCACGGGTTCGACCCCCACGGTGATGCCGGGCGGCTACGTGAACATCACCGACAACGCCGACCCGATGGACGTGATGGTCTACCGGACTCAGATCCACGTGCGCCGGCGGCAGGTCTGCCGCGTTCCGGTGTTCGACGCCGGCGCCAGCGCGAATGAGAATTCTTTAATTGGCGCTGGCCGCTCGATGATCGTCGAGAACAACTACGGCTACCAGAGCCCGGCCTCGGTCGAGGGCGGGCAGGTCACCGCGGCGGGGGTCGCGCGGGTCGACC
Organism: uncultured Solirubrobacterales bacterium; assembly: GCA_963770615.1. Classification (GTDB taxonomy): domain Bacteria; phylum Actinomycetota; class Thermoleophilia; order Solirubrobacterales; family Solirubrobacteraceae; genus Palsa-465. Next base: position 98,346 of record CAVYQJ010000016.1, read on the forward strand.
TGAACCGCTCCGGCACCGGTTGCCGGCTGGTCTGGACCAACCGGACCGAGCGCGCGCCGACCGTTGTTTCCAAATTATCGACCGCTGATGGACTGATTTACACGTATACGAAGGATCCAGGGAGTTCGGATCCCTGGTACTGGACCGCGATCGATTTCCGCACCGGCCGCACGGTCTATAAGCAGCTCGCCGGGACGGGTGTCGGCTACAACAACAACTACTCCGGGATCGCGGTCAGCCCGGCCGGAACGGAGTACGTGGGCACGCTTGGCGGGCTCATCGCGCTGCGCGACCGATAGCCGCTCGGGGGCGCCGGCGCTGGCCGGACGTCCTACGCAATTTGCATGAGTCTGTGGTGCGCGCACCCCTGCATCGGCGGGGGCGTCTGCCGACTACTGAGTTGCAGGGACCAACCTCGAAGGCGGCACCCGGGGGCGCCGCAAAGGATGTGATGCTTCGATGATGTCAGGCATGTATGCCGCTATCAGCGGCCTGGATGCTCATCAAACGATGCTCGACGTGACGGCCAACAACCTGGCCAACGTCGACACAGTCGGATACAAGGCGCAGAGCACCGAGTTCTCTGACGAGCTCTCGCAACTGGTCGCGTCGGGGACTGCAGCCAATGGCTTCAGCGCCGGGACCAACCCGCGCCAGGTCGGATTGGGCGTGCAGGTTGGCTCGATCGACAACGTGATGACCGCCGGCGGCGTCGAGACGACCGGCAACGCCACCGACGTGGCGATTCAGGGCAACGGCTGGCTGCGTGTCGCCAACGGCAACGTGAGCGCCACGCCGCCGACGTTCGACGCCACGCAGTACACCCGCGCAGGTGACCTGACGTTCAACGCGTCGGGCTACCTGTCCACCCAGACCGGGCAGTACGTGCTCGGCTACGGCGCGACCCAGAACGCCACCACCGGGACCTACTCGGCCAACACCGCCGGCGGCGCCAACAACCCGATCATCGTCCCGCCGGGATCGACCAACGTGACGGTCGGCCCCGACGGCAGCGTCAACTACCAGACGCCGACCGGCACCTCCGTGACGGCCGGGTACATCTCGCTGTCGACGTTCCCCAACCAGGCCGGGATGCAGCGTGACGGCGGGTCGTTGTGGAGCGCCACCGCGGCGTCGGGCGCCGAGACCGCCGGTCAGCCGGGCACCGGCAACTACGGTCAGACGATCAGCGGCGAGCTCGAGCAGTCCAACGTGGACATGGGCACGGAGTTCACGAACATGATCGAGGCCGAGCGTGGCTATCAGGCCAACGCGAGCACGATCACCACGGCCGATCAGATGATGCAGACGGCCGTGCAGATGAAGCAGTAGCGGACGCGTGACGCGGGGCGGCAGCGAGGGAGGCCGCCCCCGTCAACTCGCCCGGCGTCAGTCGGGCAACGGGAACATCGTCAGGAACCGCACCGCCGCCCTCCGGTCGCCGGTGATCGTCAGGTCGTCGGTCGTCGGCGGGCCGGCGTGCCAGAGGACATGCTCGAGCGTCGTGGGGTCACTGGTGATCGTCGCGGTCGGAGCGGTGGCGACTCCGCGCGAGACTTCTAACCGCCCGTCCGCAGGCCGCGCCTCGAAGCGTTGGTCGCCGAGTCGCAGCTCGAAGCTCTTGCCGAGCAGGCCGTCGGCGAAGCGCTGGTCGTACAGCGTTTTGAGCGCGAGCATCATCGAGTCGGCGCCGATCGGGGCGTCTCCGGGCGGGAACGGGGCCCGGCGGCTCGCCCATAGCCCGAGTCCGAGCACGATCGGCTCGAGCTCGCGACCCCAGTCGGTGAGCTCGTAGATGCGCGACCCGGCCGGGGGAGGCAGCGAGCCGCGGCGGACGACGCCGGCCTGCTCGAGCTCGCGCAACCGTTGCGACAGGACGTCCGGGCTCAGGTTCGGCATGCCGGCGCGCAGATCGGTGAACCGCTTCGGCCCGAGCAGCAGCTCGCGCACGACGAGCAACGCCCACCGCTCCCCGATGACGTCGAGGGCGCGGGCGATCCCGCACGGATCGCCGTAGGTTCGCTTGCCGGCCACCTGCCGAAGTCTACCACTTGACAGTTGGGATCACCAACTTTATAGTCGGTTTTTCCAACTACTCGATTGTCTGAGGTGACGCGAATGACTCTTCCCGAAGTCGTGTCAGAGGCCGAGTGGCGGGCGGCCCGCGAGGAGCTGCTCGTCAAGGAGAAGGAGGCCACGCGAGCGCTGGACGCCCTCGCGGCTGAGCGCCGGCGACTGCCGATGGTGCTTGTCGAAAAGGACTACGAGCTCGCGGGACCCGACGGCGAGGTCCGTTTCACGGACCTGTTCGACGGGCGCCGGCAGCTGATCGTCTACCACTTCATGTTCGGCCCGGGCGAGGATCCGTGCACCGGCTGCTCGTCGTTCACCGACAACATCGCCGATCTCACGCATCTGCGCGCCCGCGACACCGCGTTTGTCCTCGTTTCCCGCGCGCCGTACGACGAGATCCGCGCGTTCAAGGAGCGGATGGGGTGGACCGTGCCGTGGTTCTCGTCGTTCGGGAGTGACTTCAACTACGACTTCGACGTGACCCGGGATGGCGGCGAGATGTTCGCGCTGAGCGTGTTTGTTCGGGATGGGGACAGCGTGTACCGCTCGTACGTCACATCCTCACGGGGCGTCGACCGGCTCCGGCTCGACTTCAACCTGCTCGATCTGACGCCGTTCGGGCGCCAGGAGGAGTGGGAGGACTCGCCCGAGGGCTGGCCGCAGACGCCGCCCTACACCTGGTGGCGCAAGCACGACGAGTACGAGGCGGTAGCGCGATGAGCCAGCGTGATTCGTATCCGCCCGGCGTCCCGTGCTGGGTCGACAACCTGGTTCCCGACCCGGCGCGGGCGATGGATTTCTATGGCGGGCTCCTCGGGTGGGAGTTCGACGGACCTGGTCCCGGCGACTACTACGTGGCCAAAGTGCGCGGGCGCGACGTGGCCGGAGTAGGCCAGGCTCCGCCCGGCGTGTCGCCTGGGTGGAACACGTACGTGTCGGTGGCGAGCGCGGATGACACGGCACGAGCTGCGGACCGGGTCATCGTCGAGCCGTTCGATGCGCTGCCGGCCGGTCGCGTCGCGGCCCTGGCCGATCCCGGCGGCGCCGTCATCGGCGTGTGGGAGCCGGCGGAGCGATTGGGCTGCCAGCTCGTCAACGAGGCGTCGGCGTACGCGATGAGCGCGCTCCACACCGGCGACACCGACACGGCGGCCCGCTTCTACCGCGACGTCTTCGGATGGGAGTCCGAGCAGTTCGCGCCGGGAATCAGCCTGTTCCGCCTACCGGGCTTCGTCGGTGGCGAGCCGTCGCAGCCGGTGCCGCGTGACGTGGTCGCGGTCATGGCCAAGGACGATGGACCGGACCGCTGGAGCGTCGACTTCTGGGTGACGGACGCCGATGACCTCGCGGCGCGGGCGCCGGAGCTCGGCGGCAGCGTGATCGTGCCGCCGTTCGACAGCATCCCGAAGCGCCAGGCCGTGCTGGCCGATCCGTTCGGGGCGGCATTCTCGGTCTCCACGGCCCCCGGCGGGTGAGGCGCTGCGATCGCGCGCGTAGGTCGGCGATGTCCGCCTGTCGGGTGATCGCGCCCGATACAGCCGCAGACGGTCCGCGAGGCGGCCCACGGACACCGCCGAGGCGGCCGCATCACGGGGTCGGAGCTATTTCAGCTCAGCCGACGTCTTCCCGAGCAGCTGGCGCGCCACGATCAGCTGCTGGATCTGCTGGGTGCCCTCGAACAGGTCGAGGATCTTGACGTCCCGGGCCCACTTCTCGAGCAGCTCGCCCTCGCCGTAGCCGACCGATCCGCACAGCGCCACGCACCGCAGGGCGATGTCGGTGGCGGTACGACCGGCCTTGGCCTTGGCCATCGAGGCCTGGAGCGAGTTCGGCTTCTTGTTGTCGGCCATCCACGCCGCCTGCATGGTCAAGAGGCGGGCGGCCTCCCAGTCGGACTCCATCGCGATGAACTCCGACGCGGCCGCGACCTGGGCGTGGGGCGGGAGGTCGTAGTCGATCTCGACGCCGGCCTCGGTGAGCAGCTCGCGCGTGCGCTCGAGGCAGGCGCGCGCCACGCCGATCGCCATGCCGGCGACGAGCGGACGTGTGTTGTCGAACGTCTGCATGACGCCGGCGAACCCGCGCTTGGGCTCGATATCGGGACTGCCCAGGAGGTTGTCCTTCGGGATGCGGCAGTCCTCGAGGCGGAAGTCGGCGGTGTCGGAGGCGCGGATCCCGAGCTTGTGCTCGAGCCGCTCGAGGATCAGCCCCGGGTTGTCGCGCTCGACGACGAACGACTTGATCGCCGCGCGTCCCTGCTTGCGATCGAGCGTGGCCCAGACCACGATCAGCTCGGCTCGGTCGCCGGCGGTGACGAAGATCTTCTCGCCGTTCAGGACGTACTCGGGGTGGGCGGGATCCGAGTCGTCGAGCGTCGCGGTCGTGCGGATCGCCGCCGAGTCGGAACCGGCCTCGGGCTCGGTGATCGCCATCGCGGCCCACTTGCCGCCGAACCGCTTGAGCTGCTCCTCGTTGGCGACGGCGGCGATCGCGGCCTGGCCGAGACCCTGGCGCGGCATCGTCAGCAGCAGCCCGACGTCGCCCCAGGACAGCTCGACCAAGCCGAGCAGGCTGGCCATGTTGCTGCCGTTCCGGTTTCCGTCGCGGGCCTTTTTGGAACCGTTGCTCTCGCCCACGCCGCCGGCGCCGGCGCCGCTGAGCGCGCCGCCCTCGTTCATGCCGTCGATCACGGCGGCGAGCATGTCGAGCTCCTTGGGGTAGCTGTGCTCGTCCGCGTCGTACTTGCGTGAGTTCGAGCGGAAGATCTCGGTCGCGACCTGGTGGGCCTGACTGATGAGGAACTCGAACTTCTTGGGGGTCTCCAGGTTGATCACACGACCAGCGCCCCTTCCATCACGCCGGCGGCGCGCAGATCTCGATACCAGCGCTCGACCGGGTGCTCCTTGGTGTAGCCGTGGCCGCCCAGCAGCTGCACGCCGTCGGAGCCGATCGCCATCCCGCGCTCCGAGCAAAGCCTTCGGGCGAGCGAGACCTCGCGCGCGAACGAAGCGCCCTGATCGACCCGACTCGCCGCGCGGTAGGTCGCGAGCCGCATGCCGTCGAGCTCGATCGCGATGTTCGCGACCGTGAACGCGACCGCCTGGCGCGACGAGATCGGCTCGCCGAACGCCTTGCGCTCGTTCACGTACGGAATCACGTAGTCGAGCACGGCCTGGCCGGTCCCGACCGCGAGCGCGCACCAGCCGAGCCGCCCGAGCTGGACGCACTCGGCCATCAGCTCGCGGGTGGCGTCGCCGAGCAGCGCGCCACCGGGAAGCTTGACGCCCTCGAGGATCAGGCGGCCGGTGGCGGCGGCGCGGATTCCCATCGCGGGCTCGGGCTCGATGCCGAGGCCGGCGCCGCCGGGCTCGACGATGAACAGCGCCGGGCCCTCGCCCTCCAGCTCCGCGGCGACGATGAACAGCTCGGCGTCGCCGGCGCGGGGCACGAGCGACTTGACGCCGTCGATCACGAAGCCGTCGCCGGCGCGGCGGGCCCGCGTCTCGAGCTCGAACGGATTGAACAGCGGGCGTGGCTCGACGATTGCGAGCGCGGCGGCGGGCACGTTCTCGCCGACGAACTCGGGCAGGTACGTGGCCTGCTGATCGGCGTCGCCCCACAGGCTGAGCGCGGTCGACACGCCGGCGGGCGCGAGGCACGCGACCGCGATGCCCATATCGCCCTGCGCGAGCGCCTCCGCCATCAAGACAGTGGTTACCGCGGAGCGCTGGGCGACCGCGCCGCCGAGCTCCTCGGGGACTCCGACCATCGTCAGCCCGAGCTCGTTGGCTTGGCCGAGCAGCTCGCCCGGCGTGGCGCACGCCTCGTCGGCGGCCGGGGCCGCGGGCCGCAGCTTCGCGAGCGCGAAGTCGCGCACCGACTCGCGCAGCATCTGCTGCTCCTCGTCGGGGGTGAGGTCGAACAGATCGCTGCGACCGCTCCGTGGCTGGCGGGCGGGCCCGGACAGCTTCTGGGTGGCGGCGAACGTGCGGCCGGCGCGCGTGGCCGTTTGCACCGTGGCCTTCGAGGCGCCGTGGAGGACGCGCTGCGCGGGGTCGCGCAGGCCGAAGCGGTCGATCAGCGGGTTGCTGGCGAGGCGGTTTAGCGCCCGCAGCCCGACCGCCATGCTGCGCTCGGTGAGGTTTTGCTCCGTCATTCTCAGTTCTGCTCCGCCATGCTCAGTTCTGCTCCGCCTTGCTCACGTGGACGATAACACGAAACGATGTAACGTCACTCGATGTCGACATCGGTGATACCCGCGCAACCCGTGAGCGAATCTTTCCGCGCGCAGTCGTCGTGTGCGCCGGCTCGATTCAGAGAGGGGGAGAGAGAACATCGAAGGAGCGGCGCCGGACGCGACTCGGTGCGCCCCGGGTGAACCGTCCTTGGTTCCCATCCAAGTCCGCGAGATTCCGTTCCCTGGCCCGGCGTCGCCCCTCGATGTGAGCTGCAGCACCAAACCTGTCAAAAACTCACCATCGAGTCAATCCGTGCGGACAACGGTTGTACTGGACGCCGTCCGAGCCGTCATACGAACGTCCAGGCGTTCTGGCCGACCCGACGCGGTGAATCCGGGTCGTGTCGGCAAGCGAATGGAATGCGATCCGAAACCTGTGCCATTTCGCCACGGTACTTAACCCAGTAGGCGCGCGGGCCCGAGAATGACCTGGGAAGGACACCGGAAGCCACCCGGAGGGCCCCAGTCCCGCATCGCACGGCGACAGCTGCAGCTTCCACGGGCGAGGGCACTTGGCCGGAATTGCAACTGCCTCGGACAAGGATGTCCGAGGCTTAGTTGCCCGGTTGCAACCGGGCATGCACCAACCGCCGGACGTCTTATGAGTTCCTTATGCCCCGGCCGTCATCCTGGAACGTGCATTGCGCGTGCTGATCGCAGAGGATGAGCAGAGACTGGCCGAGGCAATCGCGCGGGGGCTCCGCCGCGAGGGGATGGCGGTCGACCTGGCGCCCGACGGGACCGACGCGCTGGTCAAGGCGCGCGTGGTCCGGTACGACGTGCTCGTGCTCGACCGCGATCTGCCCGGGCTCCACGGCGACGACGTCTGCAAGGCGGTTCGCGGCGAGCGTCCCGAGACCGGGATCCTGATGCTGACCGCGGCCGGCGCGCTCGAGGACCTCGTCGAGGGCCTGACGCTCGGCGCTGACGACTACCTCCCCAAGCCGTTTCGGTTCGCCGAGCTGGTGGCGCGGATCCACGCGCTGGCGCGCCGCGCTTCCCCGAGCCGCCCGCCCGTGCTCGAGCGAGGCGACATCGAGCTCGACCCGGCGCGCCGTCTGGTGAGCCGCGCCGGCGACGGGGTCGAGCTCACGCGCAAGGAATTTGGCGTACTCGAGGTGCTGATGGACGCCGACGGAGCTACCGTATCGGCCGAAGAGCTACTCGAGCGAGTGTGGGATGAGCACACCGATCCATTCACCAACGTGGTGCGCATGACGATCATGACGCTGCGCCGCAAGCTGGGTGATCCTCCGGTCGTCGAGACCGTGATCGGCGTCGGCTACCGGATGACCTGATGCGCGTCGGGTCGGCTCAGGTCCGCTTGCCGGCGCCGACCATCCGCCTGCGCCTGACACTGCTGTACGGGCTCGTGTTCCTCGTGACCGGGGCCGTCCTGCTGACGATCGGCTACGAGCTCGTCCGCCACAACCTGAACGGCCCGCAGGACTACCGCGACGAGCTGCGCAAGCTCGGTATCACGCCGCAGTTCTTCGGCCGCCCGCCCGGGTTCGCCCCCGGCTCGACGGGCGCCCGGATCGCCGACGCGGTGCGCGCTCAGCTCCGCAGCGACGCGCTCCACCGGCTCCTGATCGAGTACGTGGTCGCGCTCGGCGCGATGACCGCCGTGTCGGTGGTCGCCGGCTGGCTGCTCGCCGGCCGGGCGCTCCGGCCGCTGCGCGCCATCACCGCGACCGCGCGGCGGGTGTCGGGCGAGAACCTGGGCGAGCGGATCAGCCTGGAGGGGCCGGCCGACGAGCTCAAGCAGCTCGCGGACACGTTCGACGGGATGCTCGGCCGGCTCGACGCAGCGTTTGGCAGCCAGCGGCACTTCGTCGCCAACGCCTCGCACGAGCTACGGACGCCGCTCGCGATCATGCGGACCGAGGTCGACGTGTCGCTCGCCGACCCCGATGCGAGCGTCGAGGAGCTCCGACGCATGGGGGAAGCCGTCCGCGAGACCGTCGACCGCTGCGAGCGGCTGATCGAGGGGCTGCTGATGCTCGCGCGGAGCGAGGCGGCGACCGGGCGCGAGGAGCCGGCCGACCTGTCCGCGCTGGCGGCCGATTGCATCACCGATCTGCGGGCGCGCGCGCGTGAGGCCGATGTCGACGTGCGGGACGACCTGGTACCGGCGTGGACGCGGGGGGACCCGACGCTGCTCGAGCGGATGATCGCGAACCTGGTCGACAACGGCATCCAGCACAACCTCCCCGGCGGATACTTGCGCGTGTCCACGCGCGCCGAGAACGGCCGCGTCCGCTTGACCGTCGCCAACGGCGGGGCCCGAATCGACGCTGCCGACGCTCAGAAGCTGACCGAGCCGTTCCGCAGGCTCGACCGCGGCGCCGGCGGGTTCGGCCTCGGGTTGTCGATCGTGCGCTCGGTCGTCGATGCGCACGGCGGAACGATGGAAATCGAGGCGCCCCCGGCGGGCGGCCTCGAGGTTCGGATCACGCTCCCGGCGCTACCGCGCGTGACCGTTGCGGCCCAACCTAAGAGGCCCGCAAGAGTGCTTACGCAGAGCTGATACCGGCGGCGCTACAACGCTGAGGCATCGTGCTCTCCGCATCATCACTAGCTGCGCGCGGTCTGCCTGCCCTCCTCCCGGCAACGGATTGCCACTCCCATGAAAAGTCGCCGGGATCGAGCCTCTAGGCCCTGGCTTCTGTACGCGCTGGGAGTCGTGGCGATCGTCGTCGCCGCCCTGGCCGTGTCAGAGATCGGGGCGCCGACGAGTTCGGCCCGCACGTCGAAGGAGATCGTGACCGCGGCGCAGGGCGTGGTCCAGTCGAGCGTGACCGGGACCGGCAACATCGCCGCCGGCACGGACGACACCGTCAACTTCAACACGAGCGGGACGCTCCAGGACGTGTACGTGAAGGTCGGCCAGCACGTCAACGGCGGTCAGCTCCTCGCGGACCTCGACCCGACGTCCGCGGACCTGCAGTTGAGCCAGGCCCAGGAGCAGCTCACCGCGGCCGAGGACCAGCTGACCTGTCTCCAGGACCAGACCACCGCGAACTGCGGCTCGAGCGGGTCCGGTGGCGGCGCAGGGTCGAGCTCGGGGTCGGGGTCGAGCTCGGCGTCCGGCACGGCGAGCGACACGAGCCTGACCAGCAGCGCATCTGATGTTGAGTTCGCGTCGTTCAAGCCGGGGGCGGGCAAGGGGAAGAAGCCCACGACCGGAACGGGCGAGACAACGACGCCGACCAAGGGCGGAACGAAGATCACGAAGACGACCCCGAGCGTGACCGTGACCGTGATCGTGCCGAGCACGAAGTCGCCCTCGGGCAGCGGTGGCTCGACTGGGAAATCCACCTCGACTCCGAAGACCAGCTCGACCGCGACGACCACGACGACGTCGACGCCGTCGCCGAGCAGCCTCGCCTCCGCCCAGGCCTCGGTCTACAGCGCCCAGGCGGCGGTGCACACGGCCGAGACCGCGGTCAGCAACACCAAGCTTTATGCGCCGACGAGCGGCACGATCGCCTCGCTCTCAAGCCTCGGTCCGGGCGACACGGTGTCCGCCGGATCGTCTGGCGGCTCATCTGACTCGTCGTCATCCTCCTCGAGCTCTTCGGGGAGCGGTGCATCCGCCTCCGGCACGACCGCCGGCAGCCTCGGGGGGTCCTCGTCGTCGAGCAGCTCGAGCTCCGGGTTCGCGGAGATCGTCAACACGAGCTCGCTGACGATGACGGTGGCGTTCAGCGAGTCGGACATCAGCAGCGTCCATGTCGGCCAGCCGGCGACGGTCACGCTCGACGCGCTGGCCGGGGTCGAGCTCGCGGCCCACGTCAGCTCGATCTCGCTGGTGGGTAGCACCAGCAGCAGCGTGGTCTCCTACGACGCGACGCTGACGCTCGATCAGAACGACAACCGGGTCAAGCCCGGGATGAGCGCGTCGGCGTCGGTGGTCACCGGACAGGCGAGCGGGGTCACCGTCCCGAACGCCGCGGTTACCGGCACCGGCTCGCTCGGCACGGTCACGCTGGACAAGAACGGCAAGGACGTGACCCAGCAGGTCGTCGTCGGGCTGCGGGGCGACTCGCGCACGCAGATCATCAGCGGCGTGAGCGCCGGCGACCAACTGGTCATCACGATCGCGCTGCCCTCGCTGAGCTCGACCTCGACGAGCGGAAGCTCGGGGTCGGGGACGCTCGGCGGTGGTGGCCTCGGCGGTGCGGGCGGCTTCGGCGGAGCGGGCGGCTTCGGCGGCGGCGGCGGCGGCGGCGCATTCTTCCGGCGCGCCGCAGGCGGCGGCTGATGCCCGACGGTCCTCGTCTCCCGCGGCGGCCGGCCGTGGCGCGGGCGCAGCGCGTGCTCCAGTCAAGGCGTGACCAGGCCACGCGGCGCGAGGAGGAGGCGGCGCAGCAGCCGGCCCCCGCGCGGGCGCCGTCGCTCATGGCCGGATCCCGGCGCGCGCCGGTGATCGAACTGGTCGACGTGCACAAGACGTACTCGGTCGGCGACATCGCAGTGCACGCGCTCCGTGGCGTCAGCCTGCGGATCGAGCGCGGCGAGTACGTGGCGATCGTCGGCGCGTCCGGCAGCGGCAAGACCACGCTGATGAACATCCTCGGCTGCCTCGACACCCCGACCACGGGTACCTACCACCTGAATGGAATCGACGTCCGCGGCCTCGACGAGGACACGCTGGCCGACATCCGCAACCGCCACATCGGGTTCGTGTTCCAGAGCTTCAACCTGATCCCGCGCACGCGCGCGCTCCAGAACGTCGAGCTGCCGCTGTCCTACGCCGGCGTGCACCGCTCCCAGCGGCACGACCGCGCGCTCGCGGCGCTCCAGTCGGTTGGGCTCGGCCCGCGCGTCCACCACATGCCCTCAGAGCTGTCGGGTGGACAGCAGCAGCGCGTGGCGATCGCCCGCGCGCTGGTGACCAACCCGGCGATGATCCTGGCCGACGAGCCGACCGGCGCGCTCGACACGGTCTCCTCGGCCGAGGTGCTCGGGATCTTCGGGCGGCTCAGCGACCAGGGGCGGACGGTCATCCTGATCACCCACGAGCAAGACGTCGCCGCCCACGCGCGCCGGGTGATCCGGATCAGCGACGGCACGATCCTGTCCGACGAGGTCACCGACTCCGACTCCGCGGAGAAGGTCCATTGATCGAGACCGTGCGTGTGGCGCTCGCCGGTCTGGCCGCGAACAAGCTGCGGTCCGGTCTGACGATCCTCGGCTTGATGATCGGGGTCGGTTCGGTGATCGTGCTGATCGCCGTCGGCACCGGATCGTCGGCGGCGGTCACGAACCAGATCGATCAGCTGGGGAGCAATGTGCTGCTGGTGAGCGGCGCGCCCACGCTCGGCGGGCTGTTCCGCGGGGGCGGCGGCACCGCCAGCGCGAGCACCGGCCTGACCGTCGCCGACGCGAACGCGCTCGTGAACCCGTACCAGGCGCCCGACGTCGCCAGCTCGTCGCCGGTGGTGACTGCCAACAGCGTGACGCTCACCTCGGGTGACACCACGTATTCGCCGTCGTCGTTCGTCGGGACGACGACGTCCTACGAGGCGGCGAGGAGCTACACGATGGCCGAGGGCTCGTGGTTCACGAACGCGGATGAGACGAACCACGCCCGAGTGATGGTTGTCGGGCCGACGGTCGTCAGCGAGCTGTTCAGCGGACAGGACCCGGTCGGCCAGTCGGTCCAGGTCAACGGCACGAACTTCCAGATCATCGGTGTGACCGCATCCAAGGGGTCCAACGGCACCTCCAATCAGGACGACGTCGCGATTGCACCGCTGACCGCGGTACAGGACACGCTGACCGGGTACGGGAACGTCAGCCAGATCGTCGTCCAGGCGAAATCGCGGGGTCAGTTGAACGCCGCGCAGACCGAGGTTACGAGCATCCTCAATCAGCTCGATCCGCCGTCGGCCGAGTCGCTGGGCACGAGCAACTTCAACGTGATCAACCAGAGCTCCATCGTCCAGGCCTCGACCGCGAGCAGCAAGGTGTTCACGACGCTGCTCGGCGAGGTCGCGGCGATCTCGCTGCTCGTCGGCGGAATCGGCGTGATGAACATCATGCTGGTGTCGGTCACCGAGCGCACGCGCGAAATCGGGATCCGCAAGGCGGTCGGCGCCCGGCGCAGCGACATCCTGACTCAGTTCCTGGTCGAGGCGGTGCTCGTTTCGTTCTTCGGAGGCATCGCGGGGGTGATCGCCGGGATCATCGGCAGCCAGTTCAAGATCGCCGGCGTGCAGCCGGTGATCGCGCCGTATTCGATCGCGCTGGCGTTCGGCGCGGCGGTCCTGACCGGACTCTTCTTCGGCACCTACCCGGCCGGGCGCGCCGCCGCGCTGCGGCCAATTGAGGCACTGCGCTTTGAGTGATCAGCCTGAACAACAGAGCAGAGGTATCGAGATGAACGCCATCCCCTACGACCGGCCCGAGGAAGAGTGGGACAGCTATGAGGAGGGGACCCAGGAGGTGCAGGACGACTTCGCGCTTCCCGGGCGTCCTCGACGGCAGTGGTTCAACCGCAAGAGCGCGGCGTTGTTCGCGGTCGTCCTCGGCGCGATCGGCTTCTACGCCGGAGTGCGCGTCGAGAAGAACCAGTTGTCGAACTCGAGCTCGACCGCGGGCGCGTTCGCGGGCACCGGTGGGGCGGCAGCGCGTCTTGCCGGGGCGACCGGGCGGACCGGCGCCGGCGGCGCGACCGGCGCTGCTGGAACCGGCGCTGCTGGAACCGGCGCCAGCGGAACCGGCGCCGCTTCGCGCACCGGCGCGGGCGCCAGCGGGCTCCGGGGGCTGTTCGGTGGCGGCGCCGGCGGCTTTGCCGGCGCGGGCGGTGCGGGCACCTTCGGAACCGTCAGCACTATCAGTGGCAACACTCTTTACATCACCGAGGCCACCGGTAACACGGTCAAGGTCACGCTCTCGAGCGCGACCAAGGTGACCAAGAACGTGGCCGTCGGCAAGAAGGCCGTGCGGCCCGGCGACACCGTCGTGGTCGCCGGGGCGAAGAATTCGAATGGCACCGTCGCGGCCACCACGGTCAGCGACACCGGTGCGGGAGCCGGCGGCGCCACAGGCGGCACCGGCTCGAGCAGTAGCAGCAGCAGCGGCTCTTCCGCAGTCAGCTCGCTATTCGGGGGCGGGGGCGGATGAGCAGCTTCATTTACGAAAGGAACCTTGAAAGTGTTTGACGTTCGATCCAGGCGAGTGGCAGTCGCGCTCGTCACCCTTGTCGCCGGTGGCGCACTTGCAGCCTGCGGCAGTGCTAGCTCTACTAGCAGTACGAGCAGCACGACGGCCTCAGCATCGTCCGGCTCGAGCTCCGGTTCGGGCTCGGGGACGAGCACGACCGGCGGCGGTCCCAACAGCGCAAAGCGCGCGCAGCTTGTCTCCTGTCTGAAGTCCCACGGCGTGACCCTGCCGTCGCGTCCGGCCGGCGCCGGCGGCGCCCCTCCGGGCGGCGGTGCTCCGCCGGCGGGTGGCGGAACCGGGACCACTGGCACCGGTACGACTCCCCGCCGCGGGTTCTTCTTCGGTGGCGGCGGCGCTCGCAACATCTCGCCGAAGATGCAAGCCGCCTTCAAAGCGTGTGGCGCGAACTTCGGCTTCCGCGGCGGCGCCGGCGGTTTCGGCGGGCGGATCTCGCACACGGCGATTACGAGCTTTGTGACGTGTGTGAATCAGCACGGCTACAAACTGCCGAGCCCGAACTTCTCGGGCAAGGGCGCGATCTTCCCCCGGAGCATCGAGACCAACGCGAAGTTCCAGGCCGCGGCCAAGTCCTGCCAGCACCTGCTGATTCCAGCGCGACCGAGCGGGGGGACCAGTACGACATCGGGGGCCTGAAGCCCCCGTTCGGGGAGTTGACATGAAGATCAAGTTGCCGTCGAACATGCGTGCCGGCACGTCCACGGGCGCCGGCACGCCCGATCCCACGGAGCCCGCGACGACGCCGCTGGTGGACCCCGTTGTGCCGCCGCCCGTTGCGGCTCCGGCGGTGGTCGGCCAGGTCCTCCCGATGTACTTCGTCGGCGACGAATCGCACTCGATGGCAGGCGACCCGATCGGGGCCGTCAACCAGGGACTGATCGACCTGCGCGACGAGGTGGCCAAGCACCCCTTGATCGGCAAGAAGGTCCGGTTCGGAATCATCACGTTCGCCGAAACCGCGCAGACGCGGCTCGAGCTCTCGGAGCTGAGCGAGGACCTGGTGCTCCCGACGCTGTCCCCGCGGGGGCGCGGGACCAGCTACGCGAGCGCGCTCGAGGCGCTGCGCCAGACGATCCCGGCCGATGTGGCCCTGCTGAAGAGCAACGGCTACCAGGTGCACCGTCCGTCGGTGTTCTTCCTCAGCGACGGCCTGCCGACCGAGAAGGCCGAGAAGTGGCAGGCGCGCCTGGCCGAGCTCAAGGATCCGAGCTTCCGGGAGCGGCCGAACATCCTCGCGTTCGGCGTCGGCGAGGCCGATCCCGAGGTGATCGGGCGGCTCGCGAGCTCGCCCCGCTACGGGTTCATGATGGCGTCGGGCGCGTCCACGGCAGGTGCGATCGCCGAGTTCGCGGCGTCGATGCTGAACTCGATGGTGGCGTCCGCCGAGCGGCTGGACCGGGGCGATCACACGATCGAGTTCGAGAAGCCCGAGGGATTCGTCCAGCTCGACGCGCCGCTCGTGTAGCTTCGAGCGATGACCGCCGCCGGACGCCCCGCGCCGGTTCGCCGTCGCGTCCGGCTGGCGCGCGGGCCGGTGACGATCGGGGAGCCGGCGGCCGCAATCGAGGCCCGGCTCGCGGCCGCCGAGCCCTACCGGCCCGACACGATCGCCGACGGCGGCAGCGCGTTCGGGCTGACGGTCAGGGCGGCCTCGGTCAGGGGCCTGTACAAGCGCTACACCGGCGGGCCGCGGCAGGACGACATCTGCCTGCGGCTTCACGCCGACTCGGGCACGCTGATCGCGGCGGTTGCCGATGGAGTGTCCGGGGCGGCTCGCTCGGACCTCGGCGCGGCGCTAGCGGTGCGGTACGCGACGGCCGCGGTCGCACGCTTCTTGGATAGCGGCTCCGGGTCGATCGATTGGGCTGCGGTGTTCGAACACGCCGCGTGGGCGTTGATCGAAGAGCACCGGCGCGCTTCGGGGGACGGTGACGCCGGAGTGGAGGAAGCCGGTCGGGCTCTGGCCACGACCTTGCTGGTCGCGGTGGTTCGCGGGTCGGATGTGGAGGTGGCCGCGGTCGGCGACTCGCCGGCGTTCGTGCTCGCCGGCAAGGACTACGATGCGCTCGTGGGCGAACCGGAACACCTCGACGGGTTGGTCGGAGGTGGTGTGGACGCGCTCCCGCGGTCGGCGGGCGACGTGCGGGTCGCAAGCTGTTCACTCGACGCCGGCGCCGTGCTGCTGCTGTGCACCGACGGGCTGGCGATGCCGCTCGCGGGCGGGACCGGCGAGGTCGGTCGCACGCTGGCGCGCGAGCTTGCGCGCCCACCGGACGTCGTCGATTTCGCGCGGTTACTCGACTTCAGCCGCAGCACCTACGACGACGATCGCAGCCTGATCGCGGTGTGGGGGTCGGATCGGCCGTGAGCGCGCTCGTCGACGCGCCGGTCGGGACCGAGCGCCGCGCGATCGTGGTCGGGGAGTTCGGCGAGCTCGAGCCGATCTCGCGGTTCGGGGGCCAGGGCCGTGTGTACCGGCCGGCGGTGGTACCGGCCGGGCTCGGCGACGGTCCCGTGGTCGTGAAGATTTATCGGCGGGCGCCGCCGGCGGGCGCCGGACGCGTCCTGACCGAGATGGTGGCGTGGGCTCATCTGCTCGAGGCCGATCAGCGAGCGGCGCTCCACCGCGTTACGGCGTGGCCGCTCGCGATCGTCCGCGCCGGCGAGATTGCGGCCGGAATCGCGATGCACGACGTCCGCGGGCGCTTCTCGGCGCCGTTCGTGATGCCGAGTGGCCGGCGCGAGCGCGTGCTGCTGACGCTCGAGCACCTGCTGGGGACCGACGCGTATCTGCAGATGCGCGGCCTCGGCGTGCGGCTCGACACATTCACGCGCGTCGAGGTCGCCGAGCGGATCTGCGACGCGCTCGCGTTCCTGCACCGGCACGCGATCGTCGCGAGCGACATCGCGCCGAACAACCTGCTCGTCGCGTTCGGCGCCGGCGACGAACCTGAGGTCTGCTTCATCGACTGCGACTCGATGGTTTTCCTCGGGCGCCAGGCCCTGGCCTCGGTGCAGACCGCCGACTGGGACATCCCGGCCGCGTTCGACGAGTCGCCGAACACCCGAGCCGCGGACGCCTACAAGCTCGGCCTCGTCGTCCTGCGGCTGTTCGCGCGCTCGCACGACGCGCGGGTGGTGGGGCCGCATGCGCAGCACGTGCCATTGGAACTGCACGGGCTGCTCGGCCGCGCGCTCGCCCCCGACGCCGTGAACCGCCCGCCGGCCGGCGAATGGCAGCGAGCCCTGCGCGGGCTGCTCGCGGACGGCCGTCTGAACGAGCGCTATCCGGGGCCGGTCCCGGCGACGCGGATCGGCGCCGGCGCGGTCGCGGCGGTGCCGCCGGTCGCGCCGAGTGTCGCGCCGGCCGTGGGGGCGGTCCCGGGCGCGCGCCCGACCGGCACCGTGCGGCTGATCTCTCCGGGATTTGCGCAGCGGGTCGGCGCGGCGGCCGCGCCGGCGTTTGGACGTCCCGCCGCGCGGCCGCGGTCACAGGCCCAGCTCACGGGGTCGGTGTGGCTCCGGCGGGCGGTCGTGGTGGCGTGGATCGTCGCCGGCACGGCCGTGCTGCTGCTCCTGTTCTCGCGGCTGTTCTCCGATGCGGTCCCGGTCCCTCAGGGCGGGAACACCGGCACGGGCTCGAACTTCGGTCCCAGTCTCACGAGCCCGTACCAGTACCAGACGTACCCGCGGCAACGCCAGGTCCTGCCGCAGTATCCCGGGTACAACCAGGTTCCCTGACAGCTCGCGCAGCGTTCCCGGATCGCCGTCGCGACGTTCTCCCATCGTTCCCGGATCGCCGTCGCGACGTTCTCCCATCGTCCCCGGACACTTTCCTCGTCGCTTACGGAAACCTGACGAGCCGCTGCATAGGCTGCGGGCGCGACGAAAGTGCGCCTCGTCGCTTGCGGACGGACTCCCCGAACCCCGCAGCTGGGGACCGGCGGCGGATCCGGGTCGTGACTCCCGCCCGGGTCCGCCAGCCGGTCCGCAGACTTGCTTCTGAGGCGCTACCAGGCGTCGATGTAGGGCCGGCGCTTTGTGGGCTGCGGCGGCGGCGGGTCGTCGAATAGCGTCGCGATCCAGCGCCGGCTGTCGGCGGGATCGATCACATCGTCGATCTCGAAGTAGGCGGCCATGTTGAGGCCCTTGCCCTTCTCGTAAGCGGCGGCGACGGCTTGGTCGTAGGCTCGCGCGCGTTCGTCCGGATCCCCGATCGCCTCGAGCTCGCGGCGCATCCCGAGGCGGACCGCGCCCTCGAGCCCCATCCCGCCGAACTCGGCGGTCGGCCACGCGACCGTGAACAACGGCGCCTTGAAGCTGCCGGCGGCCATCGCCTGGGCGCCGAGGCCGTAGCCCTTGCGCAGCACGATCGTGCCGGTCGGTGTGTCGAGGTTCGCGCCGGTTAGGAACAGGCGAGAGAAATGTCTGACGGTCGCGGTCTTCTCCGCGTTCGGCCCGACCATGAAGCCGGGCGTGTCGCAAAGGAACAGCACCGGCAACCGGAACGCGTCGCATAGCTGCATGAAGCGGGCGGCCTTGTCGGCGCCGTCGGCGTCGATCGCGCCACCGAGGTGCTGTGGGTTGTTCGCGATCACGC
Organism: uncultured Solirubrobacterales bacterium; assembly: GCA_963770615.1. Classification (GTDB taxonomy): domain Bacteria; phylum Actinomycetota; class Thermoleophilia; order Solirubrobacterales; family Solirubrobacteraceae; genus Palsa-465. The sequence goes on from CAVYQJ010000016.1 coordinate 116,447, forward strand.
CCAGTGGCCTTTGGTTGTCGGCTCGCGCGAGCGCGGTCACGATCCCGGGGCCGAAGCCCGCGCGGAGCTCGAGCACGTCGCCGAGCAGGGCGTCGATGACCGTGCGGATGTCGTAGATGCGCTTGCGGTTGGCGGGGATGAGGTGTCGGAGCGCGTCCGGGTCTTTGGGCGGTTCGTCGGGTCTCGGCCCCGGTTCTGGTGAAGTACGAGAGGTAGCGCTTGGCGGCCGCTCACGGCGGCGGCTCGTCGGGCACGCGGAGGTCGACGACGCCGTTTGCATCTTGGACGTCGATCGGGCCGACGTCCCGCGGATCGAACACCCCGAGGCCGCCGCCCTCGATCATCGCCGGCCCGCCCATCCCGATGCTCGAGTCCTCGGTGGCGATGACCACGTCGCAGCAGCCGAGCAGCGCGGCGTTGCCGGCGAAGCAGTAGCCCGCCGCGATCCCGATAAGCGGGACCAGGCCGCTGAGCCTCGCGAACAGGTGGAACGCGCGGCAGTCCAGGCCCGCGACGTGCGGCCAGTCGACGTCGCCCGGCCGCCCGCCGCCGCCCTCGGCGAACAACACCACCGGCACGCGCCGGCGCTCGGCGATCTCGAACAGCCGGTCCTTCTTCTGGTGGTTGCGCATTCCCTGCGTTCCCGCCAGCACGGTGTAGTCGTAGGACATGACGATTGCCGGCGCGCCGTCGATCGTCGCGGTCCCGCTTACGAGGCCGTCCGCCGGCGTTCGTTCGATCAGCTCCTCGCGCGGGCGCCGGCGCTCCTGCGCGGCGAACATCAGCGGGCCGTACTCGACGAAGCTGCCGGGATCGACGAGGTCATCGAGGTTCTCGCGGGCGGTGCGCCGGCCCTGCTCGCGGCGCTTGGCGACGGCGTCGGGGCGGGCGGCATCGAGCGTCTGGTCGTGGCGGGCCTTGACCACGGCCAGGTCGTCGCCGTTTTCCGGCGCGGCGCGTTCTGGTGGGTTTGCCTCCGCGGTTTGCTCCCCGGGGGTCAGCACCGCGAGGAGCTGACCCTCCTCGACGGTGTCGCCGACCGTGACCTCGAGGCTGCTGACGACGCCGCTCGCGCCGGCAGCGATTTCGTGCTCCATCTTCATCGCCTCGAGCACGACGAGCGGTTCGCCGGCGGTTACCGAATCGTCGCGATCGCGCCTGACGGCGACGACGGTGCCGGCGAAGGGGGCGTGAAGCGGGACGCTCTCTGACACGGCTACGCGACGGCCTCGCGAACCGCCGCGAGGATCTCTTCCGGCGGGGCGTTGTCGGACGCGTCCTCCGCCATGCGCGACCAGGGGATCGAGCCATCCGGCAGGACCACGAGCGCGCCACCGAGTTGGGCGGCGTTGCCGATCGTGCGGGTCTGCGTCCGCCTGGTGCGGGCGGTCGCCAGGAGGCCCTTGGCGACGGTCTGCGGGCTGAACAGGTCCGTCACGCCGCCGACCTTCGTCCCCGCCGCCTTATAGCTGACCCGGTCGTGATCGGCGAGCACGGGCAGCTGGATGCCCTGGCGCCGGCGGAACTCGGCCGCCTGGCGCGGGGTGCCCTGGCCGATCAGCACGAGGTTGACGCCGGCCGTCTTGAAGTCCTGCCGGGCGCCGTCCAACTGGACCGCGTGCTCCTTGCAGAAGATTCACCCGTAGTGGCGGAGCCAGACGAGCGCGACGGGGCGCTCGCTCCACAGGTCGCCGAGCCGCACGTCGTGGGCCTCGTGATCGGGAAGCACGATTTCGGCGAGCCCGTCGGCGCGTGACGGCGGGCTCGGATTGCGGCCGGCGGGCATGCGGTGGCAAAGCTACTACGGGATACTGAGTCGCGTGCCGGAAGCCGAGCCGAAGCTGTTGTGGACGCCGTCGTCCGAGTGGATCGAGCGGACGACGCTGACGCGCTACCAGTCGTGGCTCGCGCAGGAACGGGGTCTTCGTTTTGAGGACTACCACGACCTGTGGCGCTGGTCGGTGTCCGATCTCGAGGGGTTCTGGGGCTCGCTGGTTGAGTTCGCGGGCGTCCGGTTCGCCGATCCGCCGGAGCGCGTGCTCGGCGACGAGTCGATGCCGGGCGCGCAGTGGTTCCCGGGCGCGCGTCTCAGCTACGCCGAGCACATGTTCGCCGGCAAGGACCCTGATGCGTTGGCAATCCAACACGCGTCCGAGTCGCGCGAGCTGGCATCGATGACGTGGGGCGAGCTGCGGGGGTTGACGGCCTCGATCGCCGCGGGACTGCGCGCGTCCGGCGTCGGCGAAGGCGACCGCGTCGCGGCATACATGCCGAACATCCCTGAGACGGTCGCGGCGCTGTTCGCGTGCGCCTCGATCGGCGCGGTGTGGTCCTCGGCCGCACCCGAGTTCGGGGTCCGGAGCGTGGTCGACCGCTTCGCGCAAATCGAGCCGAAGGTGCTGCTGGCTGTGGACGGCTACCGCTACGGGGGCAAGGACTTCGATCGCTCGGACGCGGTTTCGCGTATCGCGGCCGAGATCCCTTCGCTTTCGCGCACCGTGCGGCTGGGGTATCTGGATGGGTCGGGCTGGGAGGACGGGTTCCTGGATGAGCCGGGGTCTTCGGAGCTCGAGTTCGCGCAGCTTCCGTTCGACCACCCGCTGTGGGTCCTGTACTCGTCCGGGACCACCGGGCTGCCCAAGCCGATCGTCCACGGCCAGGGCGGGATCCTGCTCGAGCACCTGAAGAAGGCCCTGCTCCACCTCGATGCGCAGGCCGGCGATCGGATGTTCTGGTTCACGACGACCGGTTGGATGATGTGGAACTTCATCGTCGGGATGCTTTTGAGCGATGCCTCGATCGTCCTGTTCGACGGGAATCCCGGGTATCCGTCGCTCGGGACGCTGTGGGACCTGGCCGCGGACACCGGGATGACGTGCTTCGGCACGAGCGCGGCGTTCATCGGGGCGTGCATGAAGGACGGCGTGACGTTGCGTTCTTCGGAGCGCGATTTGAGCGCGCTGCGGTCGGTGGGGTCGACCGGGTCGCCTTTGTCGCCGGAGGGGTTCCAGTGGATCTACGACGAGCTGGGGTCCGATACCTGGCTGTTCTCGACCTCGGGCGGCACCGACCTGTGCACCGCGTTCGTGGGTGGCGTGCCGACGCTGCCGGTGTACCTCGGCGAGTTGCAGGCACGCGCGCTGGGCGCGTCGGTCGAGGCCTGGGACCCGGAGGGTCGTCCGCTGATTGACGAGGTGGGGGAGCTCGTGATCACCCGGCCGATGCCGTCGATGCCTTTGTTCTTCTGGGGGGACGAATCCGGGGAGCGCTACCGCGAGAGCTACTTCGAGATGTACCCGGGGATCTGGCGCCACGGCGACTGGATCGAGATCACCTCGCGCGAGACGGCCGTGATTTATGGCCGATCCGATTCGACGATCAACCGCGGCGGGGTGCGGATGGGGACCTCGGAGATCTACCGGGCCGTGCTGGCGGTCGACGACGTCACCGATGCGCTGGTCGTCGACGTGCCGCGCGAGGGCGGCGAGGCCTGGATGCCGCTGTTCGTGGTGCTCCGCGACGGCGTGTCGCTCTCCGATGACCTGATTGGCCAGATCCGCCGGCGGGTGCGCGAGGACTGCTCGCCGCGGCACGTGCCCGACGAGATCCGCCAGATTTCCGAGGTCCCTCGCACGCTCTCCGGGAAGGTGTTGGAAGTCCCGGTGAAGCGAATCCTGATGGGGACGCCCGTGGAACAGGCCGCCTCCCGGGAATCGTTGGCAAACCCCGCGGCTCTCGACTACTTCGTGGATTTAGCCCCCTAGGGGGGCGAAATTCGCCGCGCTGCCGACTCTTAACAGTGGCGTGCTCAAAAACCCACGCTATTCGTGGGAAATCGAGCACGGACTTGGAAAGTGGCGGCACGAATCGACAAGGCGATCGCGGCTCTGGCGCTGAAGCAGCACGGGTACATCAGGCGCGGTCAGTTGCTGCAGCTCGGACTCGACCGCGCGCGCGATCGAGTATCGCGTCGAGGTCGGCAGCTGATCCCCGTCTACGCCGGCGTGTACGCCGTGGGCCACCTCCCGCTGTCGTACGAAGCACGCGCCCACGCCGCAGTCCTCGCGTGTGGCGACGGAGCCATCCTCAGCCACGGCTCGGCCGCGGCGCTCTGGAACTACAGACAGGATTGGCCGACCCGGTTCGAGGTGATCGCTACCTACGACCGGCGCCGGCGCGGCATCCGGGCGCATCGATGCAAAGCGCTGACCCGCCGCGACATCACCCGCCAGCGGGGCGTTCCGGTCACGAGCCCCGCCCGCACCGTGTTCGACATGGCGCCGCGCTACAAGACCGACGCAGCGCTCAGACGATTCGTCAACGACGCCCGCCTGACCCGCACCTTCCACCTGGGCGACCTCGCCGAACTGCTCGCCCGCCACCCGCGCCACCCGTCGACGAAGCGGCTGATGCCGTTCGTCGAGGCGCCAACCGGCATGACGCGCTCCGAGCTCGAGGACACCTTCGTCGACTTCGCGCGCCGTTACGGGTTGCCACAACCGACGATCAACAAGCGGCGGGGTCGGCGTGAGCCGGACTTCCTGTTCTCCGACGAGCGCGTCATCGTCGAGATCGACAGCTGGCAGTTCCACGGAGACAGAGGCAGCTTCGAGAGCGACCGGGACCGTGACGCAGATCATCTCGCCGAGGGCATCTTGACCGTTCGCATCACCGAGGAGCGGCTGACCGGCTCGCCGGACCGCGAGGCGGCCCGGCTCCACAAGATCCTCCGAGCGCGCCGCCGCGCCGCCTGATGCGAGCCGCCGAAGTTCTTACGCTTCTCTCAAACAAGCCTGAGAAAGTGCCGCCCACGGGCGCGCCGTTGACGGAGCGCCCGGCCAACTGAGGAGCGCACGTTGCACCGCAGTCTGAAGCGAAACGTCGTTTTGGCGTTGGCGGCGCTGGCCGTCGCCGCGTTCGCCGGTGGCGCGTATGCCGCGACCCAGAATTCCGGTCCGAACACGCGTCAGGCATTCCTGAACGACATCGCCAAGCGGCTCCACGTGACGCCGTCGCAGCTCAGCGCCGCGGTCAACGGCGCCACGACCGATCAGCTCCAGGCTGAGGTCAAAGCGGGCCAGATCACGCAGGCTCAGGCGAACGCGCTCGAGCAGCGGCTGAAGAACGGCGGCTCCACGCCGCTCCTGCCGCTGACCCCAGGCCTCGCCGGGCCGCGCGGGTTCCTGGCCCGTCCTCCCGGGAATGGGGCGTTTCCCGGCCGCCCGTTCGGCCAGGGCCAGGGCCAGCGCCACGGCTTCGGCTTCGGTTTCGGCTTCGGGGGCTTCGGTCTGAACGCCGCCGCGAGCTACCTCGGGCTGAGCAACGCGCAGCTGATCCAGCAACTACGAAGCGGTAAATCACTCGCTCAGATCGCAAGCGCGAAGGGCAAGACCGTCGCCGGCCTCGAGCAGGCGATGACCGCCCCGCTCAAGAAGGGGCTCGATGCGGCCGTCGCCCGCAAGGTGATCACCGCGGCGAAGGAACAGCAGATCCTCAGCCGCCTGTCGTCCGCTCTGAGCCAGCGGATCAACCAGAAGGGTCTTGCCACACCCGCCCAGGGAGCGCTACGCGGCCTCTTCCGCGGCGGCCCGGGAGGCCCGGGAGGCCAGGGAGGTCCGGGAGGCAAGGGAGGCCAGGGAGGTCCGGGAGGTCCCGGCAAGCCCTACGGCCCGCCGTTCGCAATCCCCGCCCCGGGCGGCGCCCCCGCCCCCGGCAAGGGCACCGCGCCGACGACGCCCGGCACGCCCAAGACGCCGGCCCAACCCGGCGCGCTCCCGCAGCAGCTGTTCCAGCCGGCGCCCACGGCGTAGTCCCGGCCCGCTCTTACGCTGCTCTCATTGATTTCTGACTGGTTTCTCATGGGTAGCTGCTGTACTGGGGAGACCGAAACAACAGCCATGCATTTGCTAGGAGAAACCCACCTATGAAAGGCCTGAGCCGTCTGCTTCCGATTATCGGCGGCGCTATTGCCGGCGGGGCAATCGCGCTCGCCGTAGCGAGCGGGAGCACCACAACGCACTCGGTCACGACCACGACCGTCGTGCAGCCGTCGAACTCGCCGACGCTGCCCACCAGCTTCAGCGACGGACACTCCCAGACGATCAACCAGATCTACCGCGCCGTCGGTCCGGGCGTGGTCGACATCACAACTTCATCGACCCAGAACACCGGTGGCGTGTTCGGCTTCGGTCAGACCCAGCAGACCGAGGGCGAAGGCGCCGGCGTGGTGTTCGACAAGAAGGGCGACATCGTCACGGACGAGCACGTCGTGTCCGGTGCCAGCAAGATCACCGTGAACTTCCCCGACGGCACCAAGGCGCCGGCGACGCTCGTCGGCTCCGACACGGGCGCGGACACGGCGGTCATCCGGGTCCAGGGCGTCGCCGCCTCGGAGCTGCACCCGCTGACGTTCGGCGACTCGAGCGCGGTCCAGGTTGGCGACAGCGTGATCGCGATCGGCAGCCCGTTCGGTCTCCCCAACACGGTCACCGCCGGCATCGTCAGCGCGGTCGGCCGCACCATCAACGCGCCCAACCAGTTCACGATTCCGAACGCGATCCAGACCGACGCGCCGATCAACCCCGGCAACTCGGGCGGCCCGCTGCTCAACGCGGCTGGCCAGGTGATCGGTCTCAATGACCAGATCGAGACCAACAACACCAACGGCCAGGGCGAGGGCTCGAGCTCGGGCGTCGGATTCGCGACCCCGTCGAACAGCGACGCGCGGATCGCCCGCGAGATCGTCGCGACCGGCCAGGCCCACAACGCCTGGGTCGGCGTGAGCCTCGACCCGACCGTGTCCGGCGGCGCCGGAATCGCCAAGTCCTCCACCACGGGTGGCGTGGCGCCGGTTCAGGCCGGATCGCCGGCCGCCAAGGCCGGCCTCCAGCCGGGCGACGTGATCACGGCCGTCAACAGTACGCCGGTCGCCTCGATCAACCAGTTCGTGGCGACGATCGCCAACTACGCGCCCGGCGACACGGTGACGCTCACCGTGAACCGGAACGGGTCGACCAAGACGATCAAGCTGACGCTCGGCTCTCAGCCAGCGAGCGCGACCACCCAGACCCAGAGCCAGAACAACGGCTTCGGGACCCCTTAGCCGACAGGTAACCGAAAAGCAGGCGAACAACTACTCCGCGGCCGGCCAAGCGCCGGCCGCGGCATTTAAGAAGTGGCGAGTGATGCCTGCTGCGCCTGATGGATCGTCCGCTCCATCAGCTCGCGATGCACGCTGCGCGTCCGGCCGGTCCGCCGGTTCCAGGCGCCCTGCGAATCGAGCGTCCACGCGTTTGTGTCGTCGGCGAAGCAGCGCTCGAGCGTGTCCTCGAGCTCGGACTGAAGCTCGGCGTCCTCGACCGGAGTCAGCAACTCGACCCGCGTGTCCAGATTGCGCGGCATCAGGTCGGCCGAGCCGATGTAGTAGACGTGCTCGTTGCCTCGGTGGAACGAGTAGATCCGCGAGTGCTCGAGGAACCGCCCGACCACCGATACGACGTTGATCGTCTCGCTGACGCCCGGCACCTCGGGGAGCAGGCAGCAGATGCCGCGAACGTTGATGTCGATCGGGACGCCTGCCTGCGAGGCCCGGTAGAGCGCCTCGATGCACTGCTGGTCGACGAGCGAGTTCATCTTCATCGCGATCCGCGCCGGCTCGCCCGCTTGATGGGCGGCGATCACCCGATCGATTTCCTCGATCAGCGGCCCGCGCATCGAGTTCGGTGCGACCAGCACCTTGCGCTCGCGGGCCGGATGGCCGTAGCCGGTCAGCGTGTTGAACAGGTTGGCGACCTCCTGGCCGATCTCCCGATCGGTCGTGAACAGCCCGAAGTCCTCGTACAGCCGGGCGTTCTTGGCGTGGAAGTTGCCGGTGCCGATCATCACGTAGTGGCGGACGCCGCCGCGCTCGCGGCGGACCACGAGGATCGCCTTGGCGTGCGTCTTCAGCCCGGGGATGCCGTGGACGACGTGCGCGCCAACTTCCTCGAGCGCTCGTGACCAACCGATGTTCTGGCGTTCGTCGAACCGGGCTTTGAGCTCCACCATCGCCACGGCCTGTTTGCCCTTCTCGGCGGCCTCGATCAGCGACGGGATGAGCGCAGAGTCATCCGAGGTGCGGTAAACGGTCATCTTGATCGCGAGCACGTTCGGGTCGTCGACCGCCTGCTTCACGAACCGCTCAACGCTCGTCGCGAACGACTGGTACGGATAGTGGACGAGCACGTCGCGCGTGCGCATCGGCGCGAACACGTCGGGCTGGTCGTCCGGGTCCCCAGGGTTCGGGCCGAACGCCGGATGGGTCAGCGGCGTCCAGGGCACCTGGCGGATGTCCGAATGGCCGTCGAGGCCGGCGATCTGCCACAGGTCGCTGAGGTCGAGCAAACCCTCGACGTCGTACACCTGGACGTCCTCGACGCCGAGCCATTCGATCAGCCGCGTGCGTAGCGACGGGTCCATGCTGGCGCCGACCTCGAGCCGCACGACCTCGCCGAACCGCCGGCGCCGGAGCTCGTCCTCGACCGCCTCCAGCAGATCGTCGGCTTCGTCGGACACCTCGAAGTCCGCATCGCGCGTGACCCGGAACATGTCGTAGCTGAGGATGTCCATCCCGGGGAACAGCGCTTCCAGATGGCTGGCGATGATCTGCTCGAGTGGGATGAACGTGTCCGGCGAGATCTCGACGAAGCGGGGTAGGACCTCCTTCGGGACCTTCACGCGAGCGTAGACCTCCTGGTCGAGGTCGGGGTCGTGCAGCCGCACGATCAGGCTCAGCGACAGGTTCGAGATGTAGGGGAACGGACGGCCGTGGCCGATCGCGAGCGGCGTCAGCACCGGGAAGATCTCCTCGCGGAAGTGGCGCGCGATCAGGCTCGCCGGCGCGGAGGACTCCTCACAGCTGACGATTCTGATGCCGTTCTGGGCGAGCTCGGGCCGCACGATCTCGGTGAACTCCCGGGCCTGCCGGCGGTCCATCTCCCGCACTTTCTCGGAGATGCCCTGGAGCACCTGCGACGGCGACAGCCGGTCCGCCCCGCGGGCGTCGATGCGCGCGTCGAGCTGGTCGTGGACGCCGGCGACGCGCACCATGAAGAACTCGTCGAGGTTGGTCGTGAAGATCGCCAGGAACTTCAGGCGCTCCATCAACGGCAGCGATTCGTCCTCAGCCAGTTGCAGCACACGATCGTTGAAGTCGAGCCACGACAGCTCGCGGTTGATGTAAACCGCCGGGTCCGCGACCGCGGGCACCGCGGCCTCCGCGTCGGCGTGTTCCTCCGCGGCCTCCTCGGTCGCCGTGGCCTCTTCGTCTTCCAACCGTGTCTCGCTCATGTCACTCCTACGTTTGCCTTCGCGATCGCGCTTAGCTCGGACGGTCGCAGCAGCGCGACCAGCTCACCCTTCGAGACGGCCGCGAGACCGCCCTTCTTCATCCGCGCCTGCGTCCCCGTGAGATCGTGGAGGAGCAGCGAGAACGACGGGTCGTGTCCGACCAAGAGCACGTCGCCCAGTCCAGCTGTCAGTGCCTCGACGTCGAACGGCTCGCCGGACAAGGCCCGCTCGATCGTCACCGGCAAGCCGAGCGGTTCACACGCCCGCTCGGCGGTCTGCACCGCACGCAGTTTCGGACTGCTGAGGCACGCGTCCAGGTGAACGCCGAGGATGGCCAGCGTCCTGCCCGCGGCATCCGCGTGCATCGCGCCCCGTTCGGTGAGCGGTCGCTCGTCGTCAGGGAGGCCATCTTCCGCTTCGGCGTGGCGCAGAAGCCAGAGCATGCGCACAACTCTAGTCGGAGTGGAGACCAGCCTGTTAGCGCGGGCGAGCGGCGTCAGCGGCAGCTGACCATCGAGCGAGCTCGGCTCGCGAGCGACGGTGGCTCAGCCGATCAGGAGGCGCCGGCCGAACACGCGCTGGAATGCGTCGCCGTCGCCGTAGCGCTCGACGCTCCACCGCGGCAGGGTCAGGTCGCCGGCGGCCTCGAGGTGCAGGTCGACGCCGTGACCGTTGGCGCGCAGGCGCGCCTCGCGGACGGATTGGTCGCGGCCGCGCTCGAGGTGCTCGGCGAGCCGCAGGATCACCGAGCAGCGGTCGAGCAGTTCCTCGTCGCCGGCGTGTGTGAGCGCCGCGAGTTCGCCGAGCTTGGCGGTGCCCTTGCGGTGGTAGCGGGTGATCTGGGCGATCAGCGCGCGCTCCCGGGGATCGAAGCCGGGAAGCTCGGCGCTGACGATCAGGTAATAGGAGTGCTTGTGATGGTCGTCGTAGGAGATCGTCATCCCGACGTCGTGGAGCATCGCCGCCGCCCACAGCAGCTCGCGCTCGCCGGGCTCGGGCTCGAACAGCCCGCCGGCCGCGAGCGAGTCGAACATCTGAAGCGAGAGCAGGGCGACGTGCTCGACGTGGGGGAGGTCCGACTCGTACTGGATCGCGAGGTTGCGCACGCCGGCGACGCGGACGTCCTCGAACAGCGGCTCCGGCTGGTCGGCGAGCAGCTCGCGCGCGAGGAACACGCCGTCGCGGAGGCTGGCCTCGGTGACCTCGATGCCGGCGAACGATCCCAGCTCGACCGCCGTCTCGATCACCACCGCCGAGGCGAGGATGATGTCGCCGCGCCCGACCTTGATCCCCGGGACGTCGCCGCGCTCGGCTACCGGCAGCGACGCGAGCGTCTGGACGAGGTCGGCGAGCATCTCGCGCGTGATCACGAACCCCTGGACGCCGATGTCGGGCTGGTCGGTCATCCGCTGGGCGGCGGCGGCGAGGTTCCGGACGGCGCCGCCCATGCCGACGATCCGGTCGCCGTCGGCGGCGAGCGCGGGGAGCCCCGACAGCGACGCGCGCACGTGCGCGCGGAGCCGCTGGATGTCCCGCTTGCGGGCCGGGCCCGAACCGGGCAGGAACTGCTCGGTCATCCGCACCGCTCCGAGCGGGAACGACTGGAGCGACTTAGCGTGGCGGTCGGCGACCTCGATCACCTGGATGCTGCCGCCGCCCGTCTCGAGCACGATGCCGTCGGTCATCGTCGAGCTGTTGATCGCCGCCACGTAGCCGAAGCGCGCCTCGTCCTCGTCGGAGATCACCTCGATGTTCAGACCGCTGGCGGCGCGGGCGGCCTTGAGGAACATCTCGCCGTTGGCGGCGTCGCGGATCGCGCTGGTGGCGACCGCGTGGACGGCGTCAGGACCGAGGCCGTGCGCGGCGAAGAAGCGCTCGAACACCGCGAGCGTCTCGAGCCCGCGCCCCATCGCCGCCTCGCCGAGGCGGCCGGTCTCCGCCAGGCCGGCGCCGATCCGGACGGTCTCGTAGATCTCATCGGTGAGCTTCCACCAGTCGCCCGGAATGAACATGTACACGACCAGCCGCCACGAGTTCGAGCCAAGGTCGATAACGGCCACCCGGCGGACATCCTCGCCCGCCTGGCCGGTCGCTCGAGTCGATCGCCAGCTCACGTGAGCTAAATGATCCGTGCGAGGGCGGACGAAACCCCCCCGACCGTGTCACGATGGCCGCTTGGACTCCGAAAAAGACCGGATGTTGCGGGGACTGCCGTATCTCGCCAACCACCCGGCGCTGCTCGAAGAGCGCAAGCGGTGCCGCCTGATCTGCGAGCGATTCAACGCCACCTCCTTCGCCGAGACCGCCGAACGCCGCGCGATCTTGCAGGAGCTCCTCGGCCAGATCGCCGACGACGCCGAGGTGATGGCGCCGTTCCAGTGCGACTACGGCTACCACGTCACGGTCGGCGCCAGGACGTTCATCAACTATGGCGCGGTGGTCCTCGACGGCGCTAAGGTGACGATCGGTCAAGACGTGCAGATCGGCCCTAACGTGCAGCTGCTGACCGCGACCCACGCGCTCGACCCCGCGGAGCGTCGTCGCGGTACCGAAATCGCCAGCCCGGTCACGATCGGAGACGGCGCGTGGCTCGCCAGCGGCGTGCTCGTCCTCCCGGGCGTGACGATCGGAGCGGACACGGTGGTCGGCGCCGGCAGCGTGGTCACCAAGGACCTGCCGGCGCGCCATCTCTGCCTGGGCAATCCGTGCCGCGTGATCCGTGAAATCGCCTAGAAAGGTCCTGGTCCTGTACGAGCACGGCCGCGCCGGCGCGGCCGCCGTGGATCTCGCCCGCGACCTCGCCGAGGACGAGAGCGCCGCGCTCACGATCGTCGCGATCGCGCCCCAGGCGCCGTCGGGTCCCCGCTGCGGCAACTCGGCGCTCGAGTACAACGAAGTGGTCGCGGACTCTGTGGCGCACGACCTCGAGCAGGCACGAGAGCGTCTCGGCCCCGCCGCGGCCGCGGGCGCCGCATTCGTCCTCCTCGTCGAGGGCGCCGATCAGACGCTCGAGCAGCTCGTGCGCAGCGGCGGCTTCGAGCTCGTGCTGCTGCCCGGCCGGCGCCGCCCGTTCCGCGCGCCGAGGCACCCGGAGGCGGCCCGGCTGAGGCTCACCGCCGGCGCCGAGATCCGGATTGTCGAGCCGGCTTCGGCGTCGCAGCCGCAGCCGCGGCGGCCCGGCGTCGCCGCTGATTGATCCGGATCGCGGCACCGATCGCGGCACCGAAGAACAGGGCGCCGATCCAGAACGGACTCACGAGCAGAATGACCGCAATGCCGAGCATCGTCAGCCAGATCGCCGGCCGCCAGTCGCGCCAATCCCCGGTCACAGCAGCAGCGTACCTGGTGCTGCTCGACCTGCGGACGAGCCCACCCGCCTCACCGCACGCCCAGCTTCAGCTCAGCCGAGAGTCGCTTCTGGACCGACGCCACCGCGCGGAACGCCTCTCGCAGATAGCTCCGGGTCAGGCCGGTGAGCGCCGCCGGGTTGACGAAGTCGTCGGGCTCCTCGCCCGCGCGAAGCTGGTCGACCTGGTGTTCGACGCGGAGGTCGGTGATCAGCGTCAGAGCATCGTCGAGCGTTCGCGCGTGAGCGTCGGACAGGGTCCCGGCGGCGGCGGCCACGCGCAATCGCTCGCGTGTCGACGCGCTCGTCACGCCGGCCGCGATGCCGGCCCACCGGGCCAGGTCGACGATCGGGAGCACGCCGCGCTGCTTGAGGTCGAGCCGGCCGCGGTGCTCCCCGGAGGGCTCGACGACGAGCCCGCGGAAGAACCCGGTCGGCGGGCGGTGCGACAGCGCGAACCGGGCCAGCAGCCGGAGCAGGGCCGGGTTGTTCGGCGCGAGGCGGAAGCTGTCCGCGACCGGCGTGCCCGTGTGAACGCCCCACACAGGCCGGCTGTCGACGAGTACCGACACCAGCACGAGCGCCTTCTCCTGCGTCGGGTCGTCGATCCAGCTGCGAACCGCTCGCTTCCAGGAATCGAGCGAGCGGACGAACCGCGCGTCGGACGCCGTCGCTCCATGCTCGTCGGCGCGGAGCCCGCACGCTTCGAGTTCTGAGACCACGGTCCGTCCGACCGCTTGTAGCCGCGCATGCACGTCGGGGTCGCCCGGCGAGCCGAACCACACGATCGCGCTGTCGACGTCGGAGCTCGGCAGGGCCTCGCGCCGTGCCTGGCTGCCCAACGCCAACCACGCGAACTCGATGCCCACGTCGCCGGACTCGACAACGGACAGTTCGAGCAACCGCCGCGTCAGCGCGTCCACGACGACCGAGTACACGGCGGCGACGTTCGAGGCCGCGACATGAGCATCGTGCATCGCGATCACCGTCGGGCGCAACTCGTGCGCCGCCTCGATCAGCTCCTCGACGGTCTGGGCCCGGGCGATCCGCCGCCGCAGGTAGAACGACGAGCGCGTTTGCGCGGCGACGAGGTCGATCTCCTCGATGACTCCGAGGATCGTCCCGGTCGCGGACACGACCGGGTAGTGGCGAAAGCCCCGGTCGAGCATGTCGAGCAGGACATCGCCACCGAGCCGGTCCGGCGGGCACGTGTAAGCCGGCGTCGACATCGCCACCGACACCGGTGTGTCCCCGGCAAGCCCGGAGGCGACCACCCGCGTGCGGAGGTCGTGGTCGGTGAGGATCCCAAGCGAGCCGTCCCCGACGTCGACGACGGCCGATGTCGCATGGGCGGCGGTCATCAGCTCCGCCGCCTCGCGGATCGTCGTGTCCGGGCGGCACACGACCGGGTCGCTACGCAGCAGCGATCCGACGGGCTGGAGCGGCGGGTCGACGCCGGGCTCGGTCTCGACCGCGGCGCCGCCCTCGTACCTGATGTCGAGCAGCGAGCGCGCGACGAAGCGCAGGCCCGCCGGCCGCGACAGCGGCTCCTGCGCGATCTGAGCCGGGATCCGGTAGCAGACGGTGTCCTCGCCGGCTCGCGCCTCGAACCCGGTCGGAAGCCCGGACAACATCGAGGCGTGGCCGAACAGCTCCCCCTCACCGAGCAGGTCAAGCACGCGGCCGTCGAACACGATCTCGACCGCGCCGGCGCGCACGACGCGCAGGTGCTCGACCGGCTCGGCGCCCTGCGAGAAGATCGTCGCGCCGGCCCGATGGAACTCGACCTCCGCCGCCGCGGCCACGCGATCCAGCTCACCGTCGTCGAGCGCGTCAAACGGCGGGTGCTCCTGGAGAAAGCGGGTCACCTCGGGCGCCGCGGTGGCGCTCATGTCCGGGACCCTATCCGACTACCGAACCACTCAACCAACCGCTGCCGGCGTCGCAGCCTCGGCGCCGCGGGCAGCGTCCTGCTTGAGCATGTCGGCGCACTTCTCGCCGATCATCATCGTCGTGATGCACGGGTTGATCGCCGGCAGGAACGGCAGGATCGAGCCGTCCGCGATCCGCAGCGACCGCACCCCGCGGACTCGCAGGCGCGAGTCGACGACCGCGAGCGGGTCCGAGTCCGGGCCCATGTGGCAGCTGCACGCCGGGTGGTAGACCGTGTTGTGGGTCTTGTGCATGTACTCGACGAGCTCGTCGTCGGTCTGCGCGTCAGGTCCGGGAGCGAGCTCGGCGCCGGCCCACTCGGCCATCGCCGGCTGGGAGACGATCTTCCGCGCCAGCCGCATGCCGTACGCCATCACACGCTCGTCGTGACCCTCGGGGTCGGTGAAGTAGCGCGGGTCGACCCGGGCACGGTCCCGGTAGTCGGACGAGCGCAACCGCACGGTCCCGCGCGAGCGGCCGCGGCACACGTTCGGCGTCAGGCAGAAGCCGTTCTCGGTCGTCGGGTAGCCCCAGCGCGCTGTGTTCATGTCGAACGGCACCGAGCCGTAGTGCATCATCAGGTCGGGCCGGTCGAGGCCGGGCTCGGAGGTCGAGAACAACCCGATCTCCCACCACTGGGTCGAGGTGCGGATCATCGGCTTCTTCGAGTCCCACTGGACGATCCCCTCGACGTGGTCGTCGAGGTTCGCGCCGACGCCGGGCGAGTGGACGAGCGTCTCGATCCCGAACTCGTGCAGGTGCTCGCCGGGGCCGATCCCGGACAGCATCAGCAGCTTCGGCGTGTCGATCGCGCCGGCGCTGAGGATCACCTCGCGCCGCGCCTTGACCGACGCCTGCGTGAGCAGATCCGGCGTCAGGTACTCGACGGCGGTGGCGCGCTTGTCCTCGGTCGCCACCCGCTTGACCCAGCATCCCACGCGGATCTCGAGATTCGGTCGCGAGTCGAGGATCGGATGCAGGTACGCGTGCGAGGACGACATCCGCGTGTTGTCGGCCGACGAGTTGATCTGGAACCAGCCCGCCCCGTTGGTCACCGTGCGGCCCTCGTTGAACAGGCTCGTGGGCAAACCCGCCTGCGCCGCCGCCTCGAGCAGCGCGACGCCGCACGGATCGTCGGGCGGCACCGTGCGGATGTTGACCGGGCCGTCGCGCCCGTGGTGGTCGCCGGGCCCGTCGTTGGTCTCCAGCCGCTTGATCAGCGGCCAGCAATCCGCCGAGCTCCAGCCCTCGCAGCCCGTCGCGGCCCACTCGTCGAGGTCCTCCTTCGGCGTCCAGAACGCGATGCACGAGTTGTGCGACGAGCATCCGCCGAGCACCTTGGCCCGTGCGTGCCGCAGGAAGCTGTTACCGCGCGCCTGCGGCTCGATCAGGTAATCCCAGTCGTAGCCCGAGTCGAGCAGGTACATCCAGTCCTCGAGGCGCAGGACCCGCGGGTCGTCGACGTCCGAGGGGCCCGCCTCCAGAACGCACACGGTGACGTTCGGATCCTCGGACAGCCTGGCGGCAACCACACACCCCGCGGTCCCGCCACCGGCGATCACATAGTCGAACTCGCCGGCGTCGATCATGGCGCCATCTCTCCCATCGCGGGCAGGTGCTCGATGTCGGGCACGTTGGCCCGGTGCTCCTCCAACACCTCGCCGCCCTTCTTCACCTGCACCGTGAAGTAGTAGATCGTGCCGATGATCACGACCCCGCCGACGAACAGGAACGGCGACCACTGCCAGTACCAGTGCGGCGTGCCGAGCGCGTTGTAGATCGCGTTGCGCGGCCAGGCGATGTTCAGCGCCACGAGCGCGCCGTACGCGACGGCGGCGATGTTGACCGGGAGCCCCCAGCGACCGAGCGAGAAGTACGGCCCGTGATCGGGCTTCGGCCACTCCCCCCGGAGGCGCTTGAGGAGCATCGGGACGGTGACCCCGAGGTAGGCGAGGTAGAACATGATGATCGCCAGCGACGTGAGCACGAGGAACGCGCTCTGGTTGCCGAGGTTGATCACGAGCAGCAGCAGCGTCAGGCCGCCCGTAACCAGCGCCGGCACGATCGGCACCTTGCGATGACCGGAGACGCGCGCGATCGCTGAGCCCGCCGGCAGGCGGTTGTCGCGCGCCATCGAGAACAGCATCCGGATCGTCGCCGTCTGCACGGCCAGGCAGCAGACGAAGATCGCGATCGCGCAGTCGATCAGGAACAGGTTCCCGACGGTGTTTCCGAACGCCTGCTTCATGACGTAGGGAAGGCCGAGGATTCCGACGTTCTTGTCGAGGATGTGCTTGTTCGCCATCGATGCGAACAGGATCACGAGGCCGCCGATGATCGCGGCCGCCGCGATCGCGCGGATGATCGCCGGCGGGGCGTGCTTGCGTGGGTTGTTGGTCTCCTCGGCGAGCGTCCCCGCGGTGTCGAACCCGTACATCACGTACGCGCTGAGCAGGCCGCCGACGAGCAGCGCCCCGAAGAAGCCCCACGGATGGCCGGCGCCGAAGCCGTAGGAGTGGAAGATGATCTGCGGCCCGTGGTGCGCGTTGAACAGCAGCAGGATCACGAGGATGGTCGCGCCGACCAGCTCGCACATCACGCCGACGTTGTTGATGCGCGACATCAGCTTGACGCCGAGCATGTTGATGGTGGTCGTGATGCAGACCAGGATCCCCCCGAGCAGCAGCGCGTTCTGGGCCCCATGCTTGGTCAGGTACGTGCCCGCGTCGGCGGACGTCCCAAAGAACTGCAGATGGGTCGATACCTGGGGCAGAACGATCTGCCAGTCGACCGCCACGGCGGCGATCGTGACGATCGCGCCGACGATGTAGATCCAGCCGGTCATCCACGACGTGAACCCGCTCGAGATCTGCTTGGACCACTGGTACACCGAGCCGGCGATCGGATACTGGCCGGCCATCTCCATGAAGCACAGCGCCACCAGGATCTGCCCGAACACCACAACCGGCCACGTCCACCAGACGCCCGGCCCGGCGTTCAGGTAGCCGAACCCGTACAGCGCCGTGACGCCGGTCAGGATCGAGATGTAGCTGAACCCCGCAGCGAACGCGGAGAAGCTCCCCAGTGAACGATCCAGTTCCTGCTTGTAGCCGAAGCCTGCGAGCTCGTTGCTGTCCGACGCGACACCGCTCTGCTGCGGAGCCTCTCCTACGGCTGCCATCGATCAACCTCCCCGGCGCGCGCAGTGCTGCGCGGCCATCGAACACACCACGAATGCCCGCGAGCTGAGGCGGGCGCGCACCCTCGAATCCATTGACCCGGGCCTGATCGGGCGGTTATATATCAGTTGTCGACGTGTGTCAACGAGACCGTGGCCCCGGCCAAGAGGGTGAAAATGGCGACGCAGACCGTGCAGCAGATGTTCTTAGGCGGAAGCTGGCAGCCGAGCGCCAGCGGCGAGACGTTCGAGGCGACCAGCCCCGCGAACGGTGAGGTGATCGCCACCGTTCCGCAGGGCGACCGAGGCGATGCGCAGCGCGCGATCGACGCGGCGCGCGGTGCCGCCGACGGCTGGGCGCGGCTGACGGCGTTCGAGCGCGCGGCCAAGATGCACGCGGTCGGCGACCTGATCGAGTCGCGCCGCGACGGCCTGGCCCGCACGCTCACGCTCGACCAGGGCAAGCCGCTGCGCGCCGAGGCGTTCGGCGAGGTCGACGAGCTGATCGAGTACTGGCGGATGGCGGCCGAGGACGCCAAGCGCCTCGGGGGCGAGCTGCCGAACTCGTTCTCACCCGGCAAGCGCGTGATGCTGGTGCGCCGCCCGCGCGGCGTGGTCGGGGTGATCAGCCCGTGGAACTGGCCGTACACGATGCCCGCCGAACTGATCGCCCCGGCGCTCGCGTGCGGCAACGCGGTGGTGTGGACGCCGGCGCCGTCGACCGCGGTGTGCGCGGTGGCGCTCGCTCAGTGCATCGCCGACGCCGACCTGCCCGCCGGGCGTGTTCAACCTCGTGACCGGGCCTGGCCCCGTGGTCGGCGACGAGATCGCCCGCAACCCCGGGACCAACGGCGTCGCCTTCATCGGCTCGACCGCGACCGGGCGGCTCGTCGCCCAGGCGGCGGCGGGCAAGGCCGCGCTGCTCGAGATGGGCGGCAACGGGCCGCTGGTCGTGATGGACGACGCCAACCTCGACGCGGCCGCGGACGCGACCCTGACCGCGTGCTACCTGTGCGCCGGCCAGAGCTGTACCGCCGGCGAGCGGATCCTCGTCCACCGCGCGGTCCGCGACGAGTTCGTCGAACTGCTCGCCCGGCGCGTCACCGAGCGGATCCTGCTCGGCGACCCGTTCGACGACGCGACCACGATGGGCCCGGTCAACAACGAGCCGGTCGCGGCCAAGATGGACGAGCACGTCGAGGACGCGCTCGCCCGCGGCGCGAGCGTCGTCAGCGGCGGGGCTCGTGCCGGCGGGTTCGCGACCCCGCTGTACTGGCAGCCGACGATCCTGACCGACGTACCCGCCGACGCTCGCGTCGCGGTCGAGGAGACGTTCGGCCCGATCGCCCCGGTGGTGGCGATCGACTCGCTGCAAGATGCGATCGCGCTCACCAACGCCTCGCCCTACGGCCTGCTCGTCGGCGATCTTCACCGCCGCCCTGGAGAACGGACTCGAGTTCGCCGACCGGGTCCACACCGGTTGGGTCAACATCAACGAGTCGAGCAACTACTGGGAGGCGCACCTCCCATTCGGCGGCCGCGCCGGGACCGACAGCGGCATCGGCCGGGTCGGCGGCTCGCACGTGATGCAGTCGTTCACCGAGTTGCAGACGGTGGTGCTGAGCCCGCACGTACCCCGGGCGTAAGAAAGCTGACCGACTCGGGAGAAGGCTGGCAGACCTCCTGAGGATCGGCAGCCAAGCCCGAGTCTGTAGCTGAAAACCCAATAGTCCGTAATCCGTCCAGTCGATCTCCAGACGGACGTGGTGCGCGTCGATGCCATTGAGCATGGAGCCGCCCAAGAACTTCGAGGACGTCCTGCGGCGTGGCCCTGGACGTCTGCGTGGAGAAGTCCCGACGCCGGTTGTGGAGAACCCGCTCCGCATCCTGTTCGTGACGTCCGCGCATAACAGCCTGAGCCAGCGCGCATACATCGCCCTCACCGAGATGGGGCACGACGTCACCGTCCAGGTCGTCGACTCCCCCGAGATCATCGAGGCCTCGGTCGAGGCGCACAAGCCCGACCTGGTCGTTTGCCCGATGCTCAAGCAGTTCATCCCCGAGTCGGTGTGGAGCAACTACACCTGCCTCGTCGTGCATCCGGGACCCCACGGGGACCGGGGACCGAGTTCGCTGGACTGGGCGATCGAGCTCGGCATGGACGAGTGGGGCGTGACCGTGCTCGAGGCCGCCGAGGAGGCCGATGCCGGCGACATCTGGGAGACGCGCAAGTTCCGCGTGCGGCCGGTCGGTAAGAGCAGCATCTACCGCCACGAGGTGCGCCGCGCCGCGGTCGAGATGCTGGTGTTCGCGGTCCACAACTTCGCGCGGGACGACTTCAAGCCGCTACCGCTGGACTACGACGACCCGTCGGTGACCGGGCGGCTGCGTCCGCTGATCAAGCAGGCCGATCGCGCGATCGATTGGCGCTGTGACTCGACGGCCGCGATCGTCCGCAAGATCCGCGCCGCCGAGGGCCACCCCGGCGTGCTCGACACGATCGCCGGCGCCGAGTACTTCCTGTTCAACGTCTACCCCGAGCGCGGGCTCCGCGGCCGCCCGGGCGACATCATCGCCACCCGCAACGGCGCGATCTGCCGCGCCGCCGTCGACGGCGCGGTGTGGGTCACGCACCTCAAGGCCAAGGATGGGCCGGCTCCGTTCAAGCTCCCGGCCCTCCGCGCGCTCGAGCTGGGGGGCCACACGCCCGATGCCCCGGAGATCCCGGTAGCGCTCCACGCCCCGATCCCGCCGGGCCACACGTACCGTGAGATCTCCTACGAGGAGAAGGCGGGCGTCGGCTACCTGAACTTCGACTTCTACAACGGCGCGATGAGCACCGAGCAGTGCCGCCGTCTGCGCGAGGCGTATCTGTACGCGCGCAGCCGCCGCACGACCAAGGTGATCGTGCTCGCCGGCGGGTCGGACTTCTTCTCGAACGGCATCCACCTCAACGTGATCGAGGCGGCCGACAATCAGGGCGAGGAGTCCTGGTACAACCTCCACGCGATCGACGACGTCGTCCGCGAGATCCTCGATACCGACTCGCACGTCACGATCTCGGCGCTGTCGGGCGACGCCGCCGCCGGCGGTGTCCCGTTCGCGGTCGCGGCCGACCACGTCGTCGCCCGCGAGGACGTCGTGCTGAACGCCTACTACCAGCACATGGGCGGGCTGTACGGGTCGGAGTACTGGACCTACCTGCTCCCGCGCCGCGTCGGTCACGAGTTGACGCGCGAGCTCACGAGCGCGCCGTTCAACCCGATCGGCACCCGCCGCGCGGTCGAGATCGGACTGCTCGACGCCGCCTTCGGTGACTCGAGCGCGAGCTTCCGGGCGCAGGTGCAGGGCCTGGCCGAGCGCCTGGCGCGCCATCCCGACGTGCCCCACTGGCTCGAGACCAAGCGCCGGGAGCGCGCCCGCGACGAGCAGGTCAAGCCGCTGGCCGCCTACCGCACCGAGGAGATGGCCAAGTCGCACGATTGCTTCTTCGGCGATGACCGCAGCTACCACGAGGCACGCAAGCTGTTCGTGTACAAGACCGGCGCCCCCTGCAAGGTGGCGCTCCCGACAGCGCCTGCGGGCACCGCTGAGCGCGAGCTCACCGAGTCCCAGCGCGCGGTGACGAAGGTCCGTCAAGCGAAGCAGTCCGCCGCGTAATGAGCGCGGTGGCCGACGCTCCGGTGGCCGACCAGGGCGCCATCCCTTCGGTCGGCGGTACGGCCGACGGTCAGTTCGACCGTGCGCGCCACGCGAAGTCTCCCGGGGTCGGCGCGTGGGTCGCCGGCAAGTGGCTCTCGCTCAAGCACTGGCTCCCGAAGGGGCAGTTGCTGCCCGAGCACGTGCTGCGCCGGCGCCACCGCTCGATCGTCATCCTGCTCTGGCTCCACGTGCCGGCGCTGTTCGCGTTCGGCGTCCTGATGGGCAACTCGGTCCTGCACACGAGCGTCGACGTGAGCCTGGTCGTGCTGTGCGGGCTCGGGGCGAGCTTCGAGCGGTTCCGCCTGAAGGCCCGGATCATCGCCGCGTCGTTCGGTCTTGTGACCTGCTCAGCGGTTCTGGTCGACCTGTGGGGCGGCATCACCGAGGCGCACTTCCACTTCTTCGTGATGATCGGGGTGCTGACCCTGTACCAGGATTGGACTCCGTTCCTGGTCGCGATCGCGTTCGTGGTCGTCCACCACGGCGTCGGCGGCGTGCTCGACCCCAAGGCAGTGTTCGGCGACAACCCGCAGGCGGACAAGAACCCGTGGCTGTGGGCGTGCATCCACGGCGGCTTCGTGCTCGCCGCCAGCGTCGCGCACGTCGTCGCCTGGCGCACGAACGAGAACCAGTTGCTGCGAGACCCCCTCACGGGCCTGCCCAGCCGCGTGCTGTACCTCAACAACTTGAAGCTCGCGCTCGAACGGCTCGGCCGGGGGCCGACCCGCTCGGTGGCGGTGCTGTTCCTCGACCTCGATCGCTTCAAGGTGATCAACGACAGCCTCGGCCACGGCGAGGGCGACGAACTGCTCGTCGCGGTCGCCGAGCGCGTCGGCCACTCGCTGCGCCGGCACGAGACGCTCGCCCGGTTCGGCGGCGACGAGTTCGTGATCCTATGCGAGGACCTGTTCGACGACGAGGACGCGGTCGCGGTCGCCGAGCGGGTGCTGAAGGCGTTCAGCCTGCCCTTCCAGCTCGCCCACGGCGAGACGACGGCCGCGGCCAGCATCGGCATCGCGGTCACCTCGGATCCGCATCAGGACCCCGACGACCTGATCCGCGACGCCGACGCCGCCATGTACCGCGCCAAGGGCGCCGGCGGCGCGCGCGTCGTCCTGTTCGACGAGGTCACCCGCGAGCGCGCGCTGGCTCGCCTGCACAACGAGAACGCGATCCGCAAGGCGATCGAGCGCGAGGAGTTCCGCGTGTTCTTCCAGCCCGAGGTATCGATCGACGGCAACCGCATCACCGGCCTCGAGGCGCTCGTGCGCTGGCAGCACCCCGAGCGCGGGCTGCTTGGTCCCGGCGAGTTCATCTCGCTGGCCGAGGAGACCGGTCTGATCGTCCCGCTCGGCACCTGGATCCTGCGCGACGCCTGCAAGCGCGCGGTCGTGTGGCAGCGGGGCCGGCAGAGCCACGAGCCGCTGATGCTCAGGGTCAACGTCTCGGCCCGGCAGCTTGCGAAGGACTCCTTCCGGCAGACCGTCTCGTCGATCATCAAGGAAACCGGCATCGATCCGGCCTGGCTGTGCCTCGAGGTCACCGAGAGCGTCCTGATCGAGGATCCCGAGTCGTCGATCCGCGTGCTCACCGAGCTCAAGGAGCTCGGCCTCCGGATCGCGATCGATGACTTCGGCACCGGCTACTCGTCGCTCGAGTACCTGCGCCGCCTGCCCGTCGACTGCGTCAAGGTCGACCGGTCGTTCGTGCGCGGCGTGCCGGACAACGAGGAGGACGTGGCGATCGTCAACGCGGTGATCGAGCTCGGCCACGCGCTAAAGCTGTCGGTCACGGCCGAGGGCGTCGAGACGGTCGAGCAGCTCGGCAGCCTACAGGGGGCCGGGTGTGACACCGCCCAGGGTTTTCTGTTCTATCGCCCCGAACCGCCGGAGGTCATCGAGCAGCTGTTCGCGGACACCTCGGCCCTGTCCAAGGAGGCGCCGAGCGCCCCCGACGAGGTATCCGCGAACGGCTCGGCCCCCGCGGGCGCGGGCCCGGTCGACCACGGACCGGCCGCCGCCTCGCAGCGCCGGCTGATGCCGCCGCCGGGTGTCCGCGGCAGCCGCCGGCGTCTCGCTCGGCATTCGCTCGTGGCCGGCGTCAAGGCCATGACCCACACCTGGGTCCATGGCGACGCGGCCCCGGACTCAAGCGCGGGTTGACGGCGCCGATCACCAGGCTATGGAGTCGTCCGTCGCTTCTCTCGCCGCCGTTCGCGATCGCCGCAAGACGCGGCGTCGCGCGCTGCGCCTCGTGGTGTTCGCGGCGCTGCTCGAGATTACGCTGATCCTGCCGTTCGTCGATCACCTCGCCGACGCCCACCCGATGATCCACTTCACCCAGCATGGGTTCATCTTCGCGGGCGGGGTGCTGATGGGGCTCGCGATCCGCGACGTGCAGCGCGCCTCCCGGTCCTGAGCCGGAGAGCCTGTCGTGAGCAAGATCCTCGCGGCGCACTGGCCACACCTGATCTTCGTGGCCGTCGGCGTCGTTGCATTCCTGTGGGTCGCCTACCGGCCTGAACGCGAGTCCGACGAACGCGGCGGCCGTTTTGCGCCGGCCTACGCGGTCGAGCCCGCTTCTGTGGCGCCGAAGGCGACCGCCGTGCGCCGGTCGGCCGCGCGCCGCGGCCTGCTCGCGCTCGGGCCGTTGCTCGGCACCGTCGCCACCGGAGCGATCCTGTACGGCCTCGACGTCGGCGGGGGCTCCGTCCCCGGCGCGGTCATCTGGATCCACTCGGGGATCTCGGCGCTCGCGCTGCTGCTCGTCCTCTACAAGGTGAGCGATCTCGGGACGGTCCGGATCCGCCGCGCGTTCAGCCGTGACCGCCTCCCGGAGCTCGTCTCCATGATCCTCGGGATCCTGTCGGTGCCGCTGATCGTCACCGGCGTCGCGCTCCTGTTCGCGCCGAGCACGAGCTCGTTCTTCTCGTATGCGCACCTGATCTCGGCGGCGTGGTGGACCGGATTGCTGGTCTGGCACCTGCGGCGCTACGTCGGCGCGTCGCTGCGAGCCGCGTCCAAGAAGCAGAGCGCGCCGGTGCCGGTCGAACGCGTTCTCGTCGCGCCGGTCGACGTACCTGGCGACCGAATTCGCTGGCGCACGTCCGGCGAGTAGCCGATCGCTCTCTAGAGGACCGAGCGGATCTCCTGCTCGAACGTCTCGATGTGACCGACGAGCGTGTCGCGTGCCCGCGCCGGCTCGCCGGCGGAGATCGCGAGCAGCGCATCCTGATGCTCGTGCACGCGGGCGAACAGATGCGGCAGCCGGTCGATCACGAGGTACCAGATCCGCAGCGACAGGTTGAAGTAACGCCCGAGCGTCTCCTCGAGGAACGGGTTGGCGGCGCACCGGTAGATGAACCGGTGCACGCGCGCGTCGAGCTCCATCAGCGCCGCGAGGTCATCGTTGCCGCGGCTCGCCTGGAGCTCGTCGAGCAGCCCCGCGAGTTCGTCGCGCTGGGCCTCGGTGATCCGCTCCGCGGCGCGGTACGCCGCGTGACCCTCGAGCTGCGTCCGCACGTCGGAGATGTGGGCGAGGTCGGTGATGTTGATCTCCGAGGCGAATGTCCCGCGCCGGGGGAATACCGTGACCAGGTTCTCGAGCGCGAGGCGCTTGATCGCCTCGCGCACCGGAGTCCGGCCCATCTTCAGCTCGCGCCCCACCAGGTCCTCGTCGATCGGGGCGCCCGGGGCGATCCGCAGCGTGACGAGCCGGTCGCGCAGCTCCCGGTACGCGCGGTCCGCGAGCAGACCGCGCGGCGCGCTGCGGCGTCGGCTTGGACCTGGGACGACTGATATATCAGTCATCGGTTACGGGAGTCTATATCCGCCGCCGCGCGGCGTCGAGGGACTAACGTGGTAGTGCAGCGCGTACTGGGCGCACCAGCGTGAGCGCGAGCGTCGTCGCGCACAGGACCGCTGAGATCGCGAACGGCACCCCGTCGCCGGTCGCCTTGGCGAGCGCGCCACCGCCGCCCGCGCCGACGACCTGCCCGGTCGCCCAGGCCAGGTTGATCAGCGCCATCGCATAGCCGAGCCCGATCCCGC
Source organism: uncultured Solirubrobacterales bacterium (assembly GCA_963770615.1). GTDB lineage: Bacteria > Actinomycetota > Thermoleophilia > Solirubrobacterales > Solirubrobacteraceae > Palsa-465. The sequence continues at coordinate 141,981 of CAVYQJ010000016.1, forward strand.
GGGACTCGGCCGCGTCGGACAACATCGCCATCGCCGGCGCCCAGAAGCTGCCAAGCGCGACGGAGGCGAGCACGACCACGCCCGCGACGACCACCACGGTCTCCGAGATCGTGAACCAGAGCAGCACGAACGCCGCGCCCGCCAGTCCGATCCGCAACGGGAACATCCGCCCGCGGCGGTCCGAGACGCGGCCGACGGCCGGGCTGACGAGCGCCTCGGCGCCGGCCGCGATCAGGAACGTGGCGCCGATCCCGGCGGCGCTCGCGCCGAGCGCGCTGAGCCGGAGCGGCGCCAGCACGTTGATGATTCCGGACGCGAGCGCCGGCAGCGTGACCAGCCACATGCCGAGCGCGATCCCCGGCCGGCGCAGCGCTTCGAGCAGCCGGCGCGGTCCCGGCTGCGGCGGCTGCGGCGAGGGCGCCGGCAGCAGCGCCACCGCGACCGCCAACGCCCCCGCGACCACGACCACCGCCGAGAACACGGGCGCGCGCCCGAGCGCGTGCGCGAGCGTGCCGATCACCGGTCCCAACAGGGCACCGCCGATTCCCGCCGCGAGCACGCCCCCGATCGCGCCCCCGCGCCGCTCCGCGGGGATCTCGCCGATCAGCCACGCGAGGCTGCCCGCCCAGGTACACGCGCCGCCGACGCCCTGGACGAACCGGGAGGCGTCGAGCAGCACGATGTTGTCGACGAGCCCGAACGCCAGGCTCGAGGAACCCATCAGGAACAGGCCGGTGTAGATCGTGGTGCGCGGCCCCGCCTCCCCGGCCAGCATGCCGGCCGGGATCGATCCGATCAGCGTCCCCGCGGCGTACCCGGCGGTGAGCACACCGGCGGACGCCTTCGAGAGGTGCAGCTCCTGCGTGAGCGTCGGCAGCAACGGTACGACCGCCGAGTAGAACATCGTGTCGACGAACACGACCGCGCTCGCGACGACGAACAGGAGCCGCAGCTCGCGGGTATCCATGGTGGATGTAGCGAATCAGACGGCTCAGTCGCCGAGCTCGGTGCGCCGGCGCACGACGAACTCCTCGAGCTCGGCGCGGATCGCGTCGTCGAGCGGCGGCTGCTCGTAGCTCTCGAGCGTGGCCCGCCAGATCTCGGCCGCCCGGGCCGTCGTGTCCTTGGCGCCGCGCTTGGACCAGCGATCGAAGTTCTCGGTCGAGGACAGCAGCGGGCGGTAGAAGCACTCGCGGAAGCGCTCGAGCGTGTGGGCGGCGCCGAGGAAGTGGCCACCGGGCCCAACCTCGGTATGCGCGTCGAATGCAAGCGACGCCTCGTCAATCTCGACCGGCGTGAACTCGTGCCGGAGCTCGCGCAACAACTCGACGTCGACGATGAACTTCTCATAGCAGGACACGAGCCCGCCCTCGAGCCACCCGGCCGAGTGCATGACGAAGTTGGTGCCGGCCAGGAACGTCGGAAGCATGGTCATCAGCGACTCGTACGCGGCCTGGGCGTCGACGGTCTGCGACGCGTTGAGGCCGCCGCCGCCGCGCCACGGCAGCCCGAAGTGGCGCGCGATCTGGCCCGTGCACAGCACGCCCATCCCCGACTCCGGCGTCCCGAACGACGGCGAGCCGGATTGCATGTCGGTGTTGGACAGGAAGCTCCCGAACACCACCGGGGCGCCCGGGCGGATCAGCTGCGCCAGCGCGATTCCGGCGAGCGCCTCGGCGACCTGCTGCACGAGCGTCGCCGGCAGCGACACGGGCGACATCGCGCCCATCAGCAGGAACGGGGTGATGACCACGGCCTGGTTGGCCTTCACGTACTCGAACATCGCCGCGAGCATGCGGTCGTCGTACCGCAGCGGCGAGTTGACGTTGATCAGGCTGATCGAGACCGGGGCGCGCTCGATTTGTTCACGTCCCCCGAACAGGATCTCGCCCATCCGGATGGTGTCCGCGGCGTTGGGTCCGGACGTGACCGACCCCATGTACGGCTTGTCCGACAGCGTCTGGAGCGCGAACACCATGTCGAGGTGGCGCGAGTCCAACGGCCTGTCCTCGGGCTCGCAGATCGTGCCGCCGGGGGAGTCGAGCTCGGGGAATGCCTGCGCCAGGCGGACGAGGTTCTCGAAGTCGGCCATCTTGGCGTCGCGTCTGGTGTTCCCTTCGCGGATGAACGGGCATCCGTACACGGGCGCGAACACCATGTGGTCCCCGCCGATGTGCGCGGTGTTGGCGGGGTTGCGAGCCTGGAGGTCGAACTCGCGCGGGGCCTTCGCGATCTGCTCGAGGATGAACTCGGGATCGAACCTGATGCGGTTCTCGTCCTCGAGCGTCTGGCCGGCGCTCGTGAGCAGTTCGACCGCTTCGGGGAGCAGGAACTCGATCCCGATCTCGGACACGAGTCGCTTCCATCCACGATCGATCACGGCGATCGCGTCTTCGCTGAGGATCTCGTAGCGGGGCATGGCGTTGACGAACAAGGCGGGCTCCTCAGGATTAGGAGTTTGTCGGCGGTGGCGCCTCAGGGGTTGACGGGGCGGCTGTGATCCGTAATCTATACCGCGTGGAACAACAGTTCCAAGTTTCGCACGACAGAGGTCCGGCGCACGGAACGACGGCGGTCGACCGCGGCGCCGATCTGCTCGTGCGCGTGCTCGAGAGCGAGGAGCCGGTGGCGTTGGGAGACCTTGCGTCGGCCGCCGGGCTGCCCAAGAGCACCGCGTCGCGGCTCGTCAGCGCGCTCGAGCGCCGCGGTCTGATCGAGCAGGACGGCGAGCGCGGGCGCCTGCGTCCCGGGCCCGCGATCCTGCGCGTCGCCGAGCGGGGCATGCTCGAGCGCAACATCGTCGAGCTGGCGCGGCCTGCGCTGGATGCGCTGTCGCAAGCCACCGGGTGAGACGATCAACCTGGCCGTGCCGGGACCCGACGGGGTCGAGCACATCGCCCAGGTCGACAGCCGGCACTTCCTCGGCGCCGGCCAGTGGCTCGGGCGCGCGGTCGACTACGAGCACTCGGCCAACGGAAAGGTGTTCGCGGCGTTCGGTCGTGCGCCCGCGGACGCGGCCGCGGCGACTGACGGCGAGCTCCAGGCGGTTCGGCGGACCGACGTTGCGACATCGATCGACGAGCTCGAGACCGGGCTGGCCGCGATGGCGGCGCCGGTCCGGGGCGCGCGCGGCGAGGTGATCGCCGCGCTCAGCATCTCGGGCCCGACGCTGCGGATGACGCCGGCGCGGATCGAGGAGCTGAATCCGATTTTGACCAGCGAGGCGCGGACGCTCAGCCGCCGCCTCGGCCATCGCGACCAAGGAGAACGGGCGGCGTGACCGACGAAGAGATCCTCCAGCTGTTGTATGACGAGACGCTGGTGGGGAATGCACCGGTTGTTCGTGACGGTGTGAACGAAGGCCTCGAACAGGGGATCGGGCCGGACCGGATGCTGTACGACGCGCTGATCCCGTCGCTCGAGGAGGTCGGTGCGCGGTTCGAGCGCGGCGACTTCTTCGTCCCGGAGATGCTGATCGCGGCCCGCGCGATGCAGGGCGCGCTCGACATCCTCCGCCCGCTGCTCGCCGATACCGGCGCGGCGCAGGTGGGGAAGTTCCTGATGGGCACGGTCAAGGGCGACGTGCACGACATCGGCAAGAACCTCTGCAACATCATGCTCGAGGGCGCCGGCTTCGAGGTGATCGACCTCGGCGTCAACGTCCCGCCCGAGAAGTTCATCGAGCAGATCGAGGAGCACAGCCCGGACGTGGTCGGGTTCTCGGCGTTCCTCACCACCACCATGCCGATGTTCAAGGCGAACATCAACGCGCTCCAGAAGGCGGGGCTGCGCGACCGGGTGATCGTGATGGTCGGCGGCGCGCCGGTCACGCAGGAGTACGCCGACGCGGTCGGTGCCGACGGCTACTCGGCCGACGCGTCCTCGGCCGTCAAGAAGGCAAAGGAATTGATCCAGCTCCGGCGCGAGAAGGTGCTCGTATGAGCTCGGTCACGGTCCTGCGCTCGCAGTCGAAGACCGTGGAGATCGGGGCAGACCGCCCGTTCTGCATCATCGGCGAACGCATCAACCCGACCGGGCGCAAGAAGTTCGCGGCGGACCTGCGCGCCGGGGAGTTGTCGATGGTGACCCACGACGCGGTGGCGCAGGTCGAGGCCGGCGCCGACGTGGTCGACGTGAATGCCGGCATCCCGCTGGTGGACGAGGCCGAGCTGCTGGCGAGCATGATCAAGACGGTGCAGGCCGCCGTCGACGTGCCGATCTGCATCGACTCGTCGGTGATCGAGGCGTTGGAGGCGGGGCTCGCGGCGTACGAGGGACGCGCGCTCGTGAACTCGGTGACCGCCGAGGACGAGCGGCTGTCCGAGATTCTCCCGCTGGTGGCGCGACACGACGCGGCGGTGATCGGCCTGGCCAACGACGAGACCGGGATCCCCGAGACGCCGGAGAAGCGGCTCGAGTGCGCGCGCAAGATCGTGTCCGTCGCCGCCGACTACGGGATCGCGCGCGACGACGTGGTGATCGACCCGCTCGCGATGACCGTCGGCGCCGACCCGGCGGCGGTGCGGACGACCCTTCAGACGATCAGCCTGATCCGGGACGAGCTCGGCGTGAACATGTGCCTCGGCGCGTCGAACGTCTCGTTCGGCCTCCCGCAGCGGCTCGTGCTCAACGCGGGGTTCCTGCCGATGGCGATGGCGGCCGGGCTCACCAGCGCGATCATGTCGACCGCCGAGGTCTGCGTCGACGCGGTCCGGGCGTCGGACCTTCTGCTCGGCCATGACGAGTGGGGCGCGAGCTGGATCGCGGCCCACCGCGCCCGTCAGGCGACGGTCGCGCAGGGAGCTCCCGTGTCGTGAGTGGCGTATCGCCGCAGCGTCGCAGGCTCGAGCTCGCCGGCGCCGGAGCGGTCGACCCGGCTCCGGCCGACGGCGCCGAGCGGGTCCGGCTGCGGTTCCTGCCCGAGGGCACGGAGGTCCGCGTCCCGAGCGGCACGCCGGTGTTCGACGCCGCGAGCTGGAACGCGATCGCGATCGACTCGACCTGCGGCGGCCACGGGACGTGCAAGAAGTGCCGCGTCCGGATCGTGTCGGGGGACGTTCCCGTAGGTCCTTTGGACCCGCGGGCTTTTAGTACGGATGAGCTGAGGGAGGGGTGGCGGTTGGCATGCCGCGCTTCGGCACGGGGCGATCTCGTGGTCGAGGTGCCCCCGCTTGCAGACCCGGCCGAAGGCCGCTTTGGCGGGGGTCGGCCGGCACGTCATCCTGCGGCCGGCGGTGCAGAAGCGGCATCTTGTTTTGGAGGAGCCGACGATGGAGGATCAGCGCTCCGATCTCCAGCGCGTGCTCGATGCGCTCGATGATCTCGAGCCCCACGCCTCGATCGACATGTTGCGGTCTTTGGGGTCCGTGTTGCGCTCGTCGGGGTTCGACGTCACCGCCGTCGTGTGCGACCAGGAACTGATCGACCTCGAGCCCGGCGACACGACCACGCGGCGGTTCGCGATCGCGTTCGACCTCGGGACGACGACGGTCGTGGCCACGCTGCTCGATCTGGAGAGCGGCCAGCCGGTGGCGGTCCGCTCGATCCTCAACCGCCAGCAGCCCTACGGCGCTGACGTGATCACGCGGATCTCGGCGACGATGATGGACCCGGAAGCGCTCGCGGCATTGGGCGCGCGCGTGCACGAGACGATGGCTTCATTGGTCGCCGAGGTGTGCGAGGAGGGCGGCGTCGAGCATCGCGAGGTGTACGAGATCACCGTGTGCGGCAACGTGACGATGATGCACCTGGCGCTCGGGATCGACCCCGAGCCGCTGTCGATGGCGCCGTTCGTGGTCTCTACGCACTCGTTCCCGGAGGTGCTCGCGCGCGACTTCGGGGTCGAGGTCCACCCGCGGGCGCCCGCGTTCGTGTTCCCGTCGTTGGGCGCCTACGTGGGCGGGGACATCGTGGCCGGGATGCTCGCCACGGGTCTGACCCGCGACCGTCGCGTCAGGTTGTTCATCGATGTCGGCACCAACAGCGAGATCGCGCTCGGTTCGGTCGACCGCGTGGTGGCGACGGCCGCGCCGGCGGGTCCGGCGTTCGAGGCGGCGCAGATCAGGTGCGGGATGCGGGCTTCGGACGGCGCGATCGAGGGGGTCAAGATCTCCGCTTCGGACGGGACGCTGACCCTCGAGGTGATCGGCGACGTCGAGCCGGTCGGGATCTGCGGGTCGGGGCTCGTCGACGCGGTCGCCGAGTTGGTCCACTGCGGCCTGCTCGACCACTCGGGTCGGTTCATCCCCGACGAGGATGCGGCCGTGTCTCACCCGGGCCTTGCCGATCGGTTGACGAAGATCGACAAGGAGCGGGTGTTCGTCCTGGATTGGCGCGGCGGGTCGGATCCCGAGTCGTCGGTGTTCCTGTCCCAGCGCGACGTGCGCGAGTTGCAGTTCGCGAAGGCGTCGATCGCCACCGGGTGGGGCATCCTGCTCGGGGAGCTGGGGGTTGGTGTCGAGGACATCACGCCAAGTGCTGCTCGCCGGGAGCTTCGGCGCGTACCTGACGCCGTTGAGCGCGATCCGGATCGGGCTCGTGCCGCGGATCGCGCTGCCCCGGATCGTGTCCGCCGGCAACGTCGCCGGCGAGGGCGCGAAGATCGCGGCGCTGTCGGTGCGCGAGCGCGCCGAGGCGCATTCGATCCTGCGCGAGGTCGAGTACGTCGAGCTGTCGGGGCGGCCGGATTTCAACGACATGTTCGTCGACCAGCTGGCATTCCCGGGATGACGGACCGGCGCCGGCGTGCTGCGGTCGTCGCCTGCGGGGCACTGGCGGTCGATGTGCGCCGGATCGCCCGGCGGCGGGGTTGGGACGTTGAAGTGATCCCCGTGCCGGCGCTGCTGCACAACCGCCCGGAGCGCATCGCACCCGCGGTCGCCGCTGCGTCCGCGGAGCACGATGTCGTCGCGATCGCGTACGGCGATTGCGGGACGTACGGCGCACTCGATTCGCTCGGCCTCCCACGCCTCGAGGGCTCGGATTGCTATGACGTGTTCGCGCGGGAAGAGGTGCGCGCGGCGTTGGAGGAGGAGCCGGGCACGTACTTCCTCACCGACTTCCTCGCGCGGACGTTCGAGCACACGGTGTGGCGTCAGCTTGGTCTAGATCGCTATCCGTCGTTGCGGGACGAGTACTTCCGGCACTACACGCGCGTGATGTGGCTGGCGCAGCGGGCCACGCCGGCGACGCGCGCGGCGGCTTTGCGGGCGGCGGAGCGGCTCGGGTTGCCCCTCGAAGTTCGTGAGGTCGGCGATTCGGGCCTCGAGCGACAACTCGAGGCGCTGATCGCGGATGGGCTGGTCGAGAAACCGGAAAATGAGGCCGGTTTCTCGACCAGGCCCTGTTGCTAGGGCGGATGCTGCGGCGCACGCACGCCCGGCGCGCGAGCCGAGCTCGACGCCGCGGCGGCGGGGCGATCAGCTGCCGTCGTCGATCGCCTCGGATAGCAGCGTCGCGACGTCGACGACCCGCATGTCCGCGCCGGCGCTCTGCACGCCATCGTCGAGCATCACCGTGCAGAACGGGCACGCGACCGCGAGCGTGCCGGCGCCGGTCGCGGCCGCCTCGCGCACGCGCTCCTCGTTGATCGGCTTGGCGCGCTCCTCCATCCACATGTGCGCGCCGCCGGCGCCACAGCAGAACGTCTGCTTGCGCGACCGTCGCATCTCGACGGGTTTCCCGATCGCGGCGACGATTTCTCTCGGCGCCTCGACCACGTCGTTGTGGCGCGCGAGATAGCACGAGTCGTGGTAGGTGATCTCCGTGTTCTCGGACTTCGCCGGCTTGATCCGGCCGTCGCGGACGAGGTTCGACAAAAGCTCGGAGTGATGGACCACCTCGTAGTTGCCGCCGAAGTCCGGGTACTCGTTGGCGATCGTGTTGAAGCAGTGCGGGCAGCCGGTGACGACCTTGGTGATGCCGGATTCGTTGAGCGTCTCGACGTTCTGCTCGGCAAACGCCTGGAACACGTACTCGTTGCCCATCCGGCGCGCGGGGTCGCCGGTGCAGCTCTCGCGGGGGCCGAGGATCGCGAAGTCGACGCCCGCGTTCTGGAGGAGCTTCGCGGTCGCTTGCGCGGTCTTTCGCGCCCGCTCGTCGAACGAGGATGCGCATCCCACCCAGTAGAGATATTCGGGGGCGGGGTCGCCGGGTTCGAGCACCTTGATCCCGAGGTCGGCGGCCCAGTCGGCGCGCTCTGACTGCGCCTTCCCCCACGGGTTCGAGGCGCGCTCGACGTCGCGGAGCATCGGCTCGGCCTCGGCCGGGAAGCTCGACTCGACCATCACCAGGTGCCGGCGCAGATCGACGATGTGATCGACGTGCTCGATCGAGACGGGGCACGCCTGGACGCACGCACCACACGTCACGCAATCCCAGATGCTTTCCGCCGGAACCGCGTTCGGGACCAGCGGCGCGTCGCTGTCCTCTGCAAACACGGCGTCGCGCAGCCCCATGATCACGAGCTTCGGGCTGAGGCTCTTGCCGGTGGCGAACGCCGGACACGCGTCCTGGCAGCGGCCGCACTCGGTGCACGAGAACGTGTCGAGCACCTGCTTCCACGTCAGGTCTTTTGATACGCCGGCTCCGAACCGGAGTTCGTCTTCGGGAACGTCGGGGTCGTCGAACTTGAGCGGCTCGAGCCGGCCCCCGGCGCGAGTGCGCCCGAACCAGACGTTGACCCCCGCCACGAAGATGTGCAGGTGCTTGGAGCGGGGGAGGTACGCGAGGAACCCGAGGATCGTCAGCACGTGGATCCACACGAAGACTCGCTCGAGCACCCTTGTCGTCTGGTTGTCCGCGAACAGGTGCGACAGAGCGTTGGAGACCGGCGACCAGCTCGCGGGCCATTCGTTCAGGTGGAGCGCGATCCGGGTCGCGTGCCAGAGCAGCAGGCTGATCACGATCGTCGCGATCAGGGCCAGGATCAGGTCGGCCTCGCCGAGATGGCTGCCCTCGAACCGTTTTGGCTTCTGCACCTTGCGGATCCACAACGCCCCGATCACCCCCACGAGCACGAGCACGCAGAAGATGTCGACGAGCAGCGCGTACCAGCCCTGGTGGCCGAGCCACGGCAGCGTGTCGTGCTTGTCGACGATGCCGATCAGCGCGATCAGGATCGTCGGAAGGAGGATCGTGAAGCCCCAGAAGATGAACGCGTGCAGCAGCCCCGGACCGAGGCGCTGGAGCAGCTTGCTTTGCCCGAGCACGATCTCGGCCTCGTTGCGCGCGCGACGGGGGACGTCGCCCGTTCGTCGGGTCGGCGCGGCCCCTTGGACGAGCCGCACCAGCAGGCGGCCACGCGTGACGAACAGCGTCCCGCTGACGGCGAGGGCGGCGGCCAGCGCCAGCGCGGAGATCAGCGAAGCTATCCGCCGCCCCTTGTCCTGCGGATCTCGGCCGAGATCGCCGGGACGACCTCGTGCAGGTCGCCGAACACCGCGTAGTCGGCGCTCGCGAAGATCGAGGCCTCGGTGTCGGGGTTGATCGCCATCAGCTTCTTGGCTCCCTTGCAGCCGGCCATGTGCTGGGTGGCGCCGCTGATCCCGCACGCGATGTACAGCGAGGGCGAGATCTTCGTCCCCGTCTGGCCGACCTGATCGGTGTGCGGCCGCCATCCGGCGCTCGTGACCGCGCGGGAGCAGCCGACCGCGGCGCCGAGCAGCGCGGCGAGTTCCTCGATCACGGCAAAGCCCTCGGCCGACCCGACGCCCCGCCCGCCGGACACGACCACGTCGGCATCGGCCAGCGACACGCCGGCAGTCACGGCCTCGACGCGTTCGGACACCCTGACGCGACCCTCCACGGCGGCCGGGACGAGTTCGATGCTTTCGTCGGCGGCCGCGGGGTCCGCGGCGATCGCGTGCGGGGCGACCGTCAACAGCGCCGGCGAGCCGTGCAGCCGGGATTCCTCGAGCAGGCTCCCGCCCCACCGGACGCGCGTCAGCGTGAGCGGGTCGCCGGGCGTCGCATTGGTGCAGTTCGCGGCGAACGGCAGGTCGAGGATTGCGGCGACGTGCGCGAGCACCTCGTTGCCGCGCTCGGTTCCGGGCCCGACCACGACGCTCGGCCCGCGCTCGGTGGTCGCGCTCGCGATTGCGGTGGCCCAGCCGTCGGGGGAATAGCCGTTTGGATCGTCGATCCCCACCGCCTGGACGTCGCCGTCGCCGAGGGTTCTGGCGAAGGTGAGCGCCTGCCGGTACAGATCGTCGTCGGAGCGGTCGGCGAAGACGAAGATCATGGCTCTCAGAGGAGTCCCAAGTCGTTGAGGACGGCGACGACCGCGGGCGCCGCGCCGGCGCCGTTGCCGAGCACCTCGGCCTGCTTGCCGGAGCTCGCCGGGAGGGTGAGCTTGACCATCTCGAGCTTGGGCGCCGGTCGATCCGGGGTCGCGGCGTCGAGCGGCTTGCGCTTCGCGCGCAGCCGGCCGGGGACCGATGGGTAGCGCGGCAGGTTCAGCCCTTCCTTGACCGTGACCACCGCCGGCGCCGGCACGACGTACACGTCGCGCCCGCCCGCGACCTCCTGCTCGCAGCGGAAGTGTCCGTCGTCCGCGGTGATCCCCTTGACACCGGTGACGACCGGGAGTCCGAGCTTGTGCGCCACGCGGATCGCGACCTGGTAGTTGCCCGCGTCGGCTGACTCGTTGCCGAACAGGATCAGGTCGGGTGGCTCGGGCTCGTTTTGGATCGCCTCCACGATCGCCTGTGCGGTCGCCTGCGGATCCCACTCCCCGCCGTCGGTCACGAGATGGACGGCGCGATCGATTCCAAGCGCCATCATGTCGCGGAGTTGCTCCTCTGCCTCAGGCGGCCCGAGCGTGAGCACGGTCGAGGAGCCGCCGTGCTGCTCGATCAGCCGGACCGCCTCCTCGGCCCCGCACTCCTCGTGCGGGCTGACCGTGAAGCCCAGGTGCCGCGTCGAGATCGCGCGCTCGTCATCGGTGAGCACGATCTTTCCGCCGGTAAGGGGCACCCGCTTGACGCACACCAGGATGTTCATTGGCTCAGGAGCGGACGCGGGCATTCTCCGGATCGAACACCGGCGTCGAGTCGTTCGTGACGACCGTAACCGGATAGCGCTCGCCCATGTACTCGACCGCGAGCTCGTTTCCGACGACCGCGTGCTCCGGCGGTAGGTAGCCCATCAGGATGTACTTCCCGAGCGAGGGGCCGCTGCCGGCGCTCGTGACGTACGAGCGGCGGCCCTTGCGGTCGGTGATCGATTCGCCCGCGCGAGTCAGGATCGGCTCGTGCCCGAGCATGTAGCGCTTGACGCCGGACTTCGAGGTGTGGTCGTCGACGGTGAGGGTGCACATGATCGCGGCGGGCTCTTCCTCCCGGTGGCGCACGTGGGCCTCCTTGCCGACGAAGTCCTGGTCCTTGACCTTGCCCCACGCCATCCCGGCCTCGACCACGTTGAAGTCGCCCTCGAGCTCGGCGCCGTACGCCCGGTAGCACTTCTCGAGGCGACCCGTGCTGCCGTACACGCCGATCCCGGCGGGGACGATCCCATGCGGCGCGCCGGCCTCGGCGACGATGTCCCACAAACGGGCGCCCTGCTCGATTGGGACGTACAGCTCCCAGCCGAGGTCGCCGACGTAGGAGATCCGGGAGGCGAGTGCTTGGACCGGGCCGATCTCGATCTCCTTGCATCTCGCGAACGCCATCCCCTCGTGCGAGACATCGGCGCTGGTCACGCTGCTCAGGATGTCTCTCGCGCGCGGGCCCCAAAGCCCGAGTGTGGTGAATGCGTTGGTCTGGTCGTGGATCTGCGCCGAGCCGTCCTCGGGCAGGTGGTCGGCGAACCACTTCTTGTCGGACATCCCGTACGCGCCACCGGTCACGACGCGGAAGACGTCTTCGGCGATGCGCATGATCGTCAGGTCCTGCTTGAAGCCGCCGTTCGGGGTGAGCAGCGGCGTGTAGACGACCCGGCCGACCGGCACGTCCATCTGGCGCATCGCGACTTCTTGGACCGTTTGCAGCGCGCCCGGTCCGACGACGTCGAAGATCGCGAACGCGCTCAGGTCGATCATCGCGGCGCGGTCGCGCATGGCGAGATGCTCGGCGTTGATGATCGGCGACCACCACCGTGAGTCCCACTCGGCCTCGCGTCTCGTGATCCTGTCGCCGTACTCGTCGAGGAGCGGTGCGTTCGACTCGTACCAGTTCGGCCGCTCCCACCCGGCGCCCTCGATGAACACGGCTTGGAGCTGCTGCTCGCGCTCGTAGAACGGGGACAGGCGGACGTTGCGGTCCGACGCCCACTGCTCGCCGGGGTGGACGATGCCGTACATCTTGTTGAAGCCCTCGGAGGCCCTGGCGACGATGTGGGTCCGGGTCTTCTGGCAGGAATACGCGCGCGCGATGTTGGACTCGTAGACGTCGATCTCCGACTCGCCATGGACGATCAGCTCCGCCATCGTCTTGCCGGCGCCCGGCCCCTCCTTGATCCAGATCGCGGCCGCGGACCAGAGGCCGCGGATCTCCGGGGTCTCGCCGAGCAGGGGCATCCCGTCGTAGGTGACCGACAGCACGCCGTTGATCGCGTACTTCACGCCGACGGTCTCGTCGCCGACGATCTCGGGCATCAGATCGAGCGCCAGCTCCATCTGCGGGTCGAAATCGTGTTGCGTGAACGGAAGCTCGGTCGGGCTGAGCGCCGACTCCTCGATCGATGGGATCTCGTCGGCCTCGAGCGTGATCGGACGGTGGGCGTAGGAGCCGATCTCGAGGCCGGTGCCCTCCTGGCGCTCGTACATGTTCGTGTCCACGTCGCGGACGATCGGGTACTCGATCATGCCCGTCGTGTTCGCGAACCGCGGCACCGGGCCGATGTCGATCATCTGATGGACCATCGGCGTCAGCGGGATCGACGCGCCGGCCATCCGAGCGATGCGCGGGCTCCAGGCGCCGCAGGCGATCACGATGATGTCGGCGTCGAAGTCGCCCCTGGTGGTTCTGACCCGGGTCGCGCGGCCGTGCTCGACGTCGATCCCGAGCACCTCGGTGTTGGCCGACACCTTCATGCCGGCCTCCTGGGCGCGCTCGCGCATGATCGTCCCGGCCCGGAGCGAGTCGACCACGCCGGCGCCCGGCGTGAAGAACCCGCCGATGGTCAGCGTCTCGTCGATGAACGGAACCTTGTCCTTGATCTGCTGCGGGGTCAGGAGCTCGACCGGCTCGATGCCCCACGACTTGGCGGACACCACGCGGCGCGTCAGCTCCTGCATCCGCTCCTCGTTGCGCGCGATCTCGATCCCGCCGCTCTCGATGAACACCTCGAGATCCTTGTACTGACGCATGCTCTCCAGCGTCAGCATCGTCATCTCCTTCGAATGGTCGACCGGGAAGATGAAGTTCGACGCGTGTCCCGTGCTGCCGCCCGGGTTCGGGAGCGGCCCCTTGTCGATCATCGCGATGTCGGTGACGCCCAGGCGCGTCAGGTGGTACGCGAGGCTGTTGCCCACGATCCCCGCGCCGATGATGACGATTCGTTTGTTGTTGCCCGCTCCGGCCATGCTGCTCGTGTCTCGTGATATATCAGATGCATGCCAGTGAGGGCAACGTGGGTTGGCGGGCGGTGGCGGGGTGGCGCGTGTCGCGCTGCGAACGGCGGGCACCTGGAGATGGGCTGGGGGAATCGGCGGCAGGCCCCGCGGGGTAGTGGGCATGGCGGCGCCGGCGGTCGGGCCGCAAGTCCGCACTCGACGAACCTCGCCGGTCGAGATACGCGGCATGACCCGTATGTGTGCCCGAATCCACATTCGGCCTAGCGAGGGTCCCGAGTGTGGACTTGTGACGCCTCATTACCGGTGTATTGGGGTAGCCAGCTGGAGCGAGGCCGGGCAGTCGTCCGCCCAGCCCGAGGTTGTCGGCGGCTGGGTTGTCAGCGGTGCGGAGCCGTCGGGCGAACGGCTGGCACCTGGAGTGGGAGGGGCGTTGTCGCGGTTGCCTTGGGAGCCGAGGCCTCTCGATCACCTGTAAAACACGACATTCGAAGCGTGCGGACCGGGCCGTGCCGTGCTACGCGTGCCACACGTGCGTAGTACGGCACGGTCACGCTCGGACCGCTCCGTTGTCGTCTTATGCAGGTTCTCGAGCGCGGGGCCCGCCGCCCGCAACCCCCGCGCCGGCAACCCGCCCCAACCCCTCTCCAGGTGCCCGCCGTTAAAGAACGCATCGCCCACGAACACCTGGGAGTTCACGATCCCCGGGTGGCGATGGGTTCGTGCTACGCCCGTGCAGCTACTAGCGACGCCCGGCCATCTGGCGGCGGCGCTCGGCGCGGCCGACCGGCTTCTTGGCCGCGGCCGGTCCCGCCGGCTCGACGCGCAGGATCCTGATCGTGGTCAGAATCGCGAGCAGGGTCATGATCGTCGCGCTGCCCAGGCACCACTGGCAGTAGGCGTGGATCGTGAAGGCCTCGCGATAGGTCAGGTACATGCTGAACAGGAAGCCGACCAGTGCGAGCCCGAAGCCGATCATGCGGCCGAGCTCGCCGCGGATCCAGAGGGAGATCAGGATTCCGATGTAGCCGGCGAGGCCGAGGGTCGCGACCGGGATGCCGGCGAGCTTGGAATACGAAGAGTGCTGAACGGTCTCGCACCCGCCGCTGGACAGGCAGAGGACGTTGAGCTTCGCGTAATGGGTGTAGGTGAGGTAGGTCCCGATCCCGATGCCGATCACCGTCAGGACGCCGATCGCGATTCGCAGCTTGTCGTCGACGCTGAGGCGCCGGCGCGTGCCGCTGCTCGCGGTGGCGGTCACGAGACCTGCTTGATCGTCGACTCGAGTTGGGCGTAGGTGGGGACGGAGGCGCTCGGCGCCGCCTGGCCCTTGGGACCCTTGAAGATCAGCGTCGGGGTGCCCTGGACGTTGAAGGACTGGGCGGTGGTCGCATCGCTCGAGACCTGGGCAGCCAGGTTCGGGTTGTTGCGGTCCGATTGCCACGTGGGGAGGTTCAGCCCCGTGACCTGGTTGGCGAGGCCGGTGAGGTACGCCTCGTTCACGTACCCACTGTCCTCCTGTCCCTGCTCGTGGTAGAAGAGCTCGGTGTACTGCCAGAACTTGCTCTGCTCGCCGGCGGCGAGCCCGGCGACCTGCTGGGTGTTGAAGACGCTCTGACCCGGGCCATTACACGTGGCGGTGCAGAACGACTTGTAGACCACCTTGACCTTCCCCTGGCGGACGTCGTTCTGGACGAGCTGGGGGAAGCCGCCCTCGAGCGTGAACGCCTGGCACACCGGGCATTCGTAGTCGCCGAAGTAGGTCATCGTGACCGGCGCGTTCGGGTTCCCGAGCCGGTTCCCCGACTGGGGAATGCCCGCCAGAAGATTGTTGACCGCCGTGACGGTGGCGTTCTTCTGGTCCCCCTTCTGCAGGCCGCTCTTCTTGGAGCCGCCGGTGCTGACGACGATCGCCACCGCGACCAGGACGACCGCGACGAGGACGATGCCGAGAGTCGACCGGATCCGCCGGTCGCGCCGGGCCTTGAGCGAGCGCTGGCGTTCCTCTTCGAGACGCCGGGCGCGTGCCTCTTCCTTCTGCTTGGTTCGTGAAGCCATCGTCGTAGGGCGCCCGGGGCGCGTTGGCAGTGAGGATAGCGACAGATAAAGAGCCTCAGCCCGGTTCCGCGAAGGTCTTAACCACCTCTTCGAAATCGGCCGTCGAGCGCGAGTGCGATCGGCAATCACCGATGGCGCCTGGATCCGGGGATGCCCGCTTCCCCGCTGTTTGCATGTAAACATCCTGTGACCCGGGGGTGTCCCGGTGTGTCTACCGTGTCGCCGTGGACTACAGTGCCGCCCATGTCGCATGAGCGGAGCGACGCGCCGCCCGGACAGGCTTCCCCGCAGCGCGCCCAGGCACGACTCCGGGTGGCGGTGATCGATCGCGATCCGGGCTTCATGCAAGTCCTCGCCAACCGTCTCGGGGCGCTCGGGTGCGAACACCGCGCCCTGTCGAGCCCGGCCACGGTGGAGACGCTCGTGGCGATGCGCTTGAACGCGCTGGTGCTCGACCTGACGGTCGTCGGCCCCGATAGCTGGGAATACCTCGAGCGCGTGTGCGGTCGGCTTCCCGGCCTCGCCGTGGTGGTGTGCACCGGCCCGTCGTCGGTGGCGCAGCGAGTGCGCGGCCTGCGGCTCGGCGCCGACGCGTGGATGACGAAGCCGTGCCATCCCGAGGAGCTGATCTGCGTGATGGAGGCCGCCGTCCGCCGTCACCGGCGCCAGGAGCTGCCTCAGGTCGACGTCGCCGCGACGATCGGCGAGATCACGATCCGCCCCGACCTGTACCAGGCGTACGTCGGGGATCACAGCCTCGAGCTGACCGCGCGCGAATTCGAGATCCTGCAACTTCTCGCCCAGTCCGATCGCGTACTGCGCCGCGAGGAGATCTACGAACGTGTGTGGGGCTACGCGATGGCGCACGGCGACCGCTCGGTCGACGTGTTCGTCCGCAAGCTCCGCCAGAAGCTACGCGCGACATCGCCATCCTGGAGCTACATCCACACGCACTTCGGGGTTGGCTACAGGTTTGCTCCCGAGCTCGAAGGGGACGAGATCGAAGTGAGCCGCAGTGCGCTCGAGCCGGCGCCCGCGCTTCCGGCGGCTCTAACCCGCTGACCTGACCCGTTGCCGCGCGCCGCGCGGCGTGGCCGGGCGCCTCCGACCGGGCACCAAGAGCGGCCTCGGTCACAGGTTGTTCACATCGTCGTCACGACTCGTTAACGCGACGGCGTGGCCGGGAGGCGAGCATCGGACCCATGCCCGCGATTGCGAGGTCGAGCAGCGAGGTGATCGAGGTGGGTCCACTCGAGATCCTCCCTGAGGAGCATCTCGCGCGCGTGAACGGGCGCGCGCTGGTTCTTTCGATCCGGGAGCTGCGCCTGCTGACCGAGCTCGGCCGCCGCGCCGACCGGATAATGCCGCGCGAAGAGCTGTTTCGGCTCGTATGGGGTCGCGAGATGCGGGCGGGCGACCGATCGGTCGACGTGTACGTGCGGAAGCTTCGCGTGAAGCTGGAGGAAGCGCTCCCGGGGTGGCGATTCATCCACACGCACTTCGGTTTCGGCTATCGATTGTCGGCCGAACCAGCACAAAACGCCAACGATCGGTTCACAACTGGATAACACGGCAGCCGATCCTTGCGCCGAGACTAGGCGCACACCTAGTGAAGGAGACGTGACCTTGAAACGACGACGTATGGCGATGGTCGCCACAGCGCTGGTCGTTGCGCTGGCGGTGGCGGCATGCGGATCCAGCAACAGCAGCAGCACCTCGAGCGGTGGCGCCGCCGCTTCGTCGAGCGGATCGAGCAGCAGCGGCAGCGGCACGATCAACGGCGCGGGGTCGACGCTGGCGGCACCGATCTACCAGCAGTGGGGATCGACGCTCAAGGGCCAGGGATTGACCGTGAACTTCAACCCGGTTGGCTCGGGAGCCGGTCAGACCGAGCTGGCGTCGGCGACGGTCAACTTCGCGGGTAGCGACCCGGCGTTGAAGGCCGCGGACAAGGCCAAGATGAAGGGCCCGGTCCTCCAGTTCCCGGTTGCCGCGGGCGCGATCACCCTGTCCTACAACCTGTCCGGAGTCAAGAGCGGGCTGAAGCTGGACGGGCCGACGGTGGCGAAGATCTTCTCGGGCACGATCAAGACGTGGGACGACCCGGCGATCAAGGCGCTCAACCCGGGCATCAGCCTGCCGAGCACCAACATCACCATCGTCCACCGCTCCGATTCTTCGGGCACCACCCAAGGGTTCACGACCTGGCTGTCGGACGTCGACCCGACCTGGAAGTCCTCGGTCGGCGAGGGCAAGGACGTCAACTGGCCCACGGGAACGGGCGCCAAGGGCAACTCCGGCGTAGCCGCCGTCGTCAAGCAGACGGCGGGCGCGGTCGGATACGTCGAGCAGGCCTACGCGCTCGAGAACGGCTTCACGTACGCGGCGATCAAGAACTCCGCCGGCTCGTACGTTCTGCCAACGCTCCCCAACACGTCGGCCGCGTTCCTGGGTATCACGATCCCGCCTGACCTCGGCATCTCGACGATCAACTCGCCGAACGCGGGTGCGTATCCGATCGTGTCGCAGACGTTCCTCGACGCGTACAAGGACCCGTGCAAGGCGGGTGGCGCCAGCTCCGGCACCGCCGCCGCGCTGAAGAAGTTCCTGACGTACGCGTTCGGAGCGGGGCAGCAGACGCTCGGCGCGGGCTCTAATCAGCTCCCGTACGCGCCGGTGCCTTCGGCGATCGCCGACAAGGACAACACCCAGCTGGCCACGATGGTCTGCAACGGGTCGGCCATCTCGTAGAGGAAGTAGGTGGAAGCAAGCGCCACCAGCGTCACCGGCGGCCGCTCGGCTCTCGAGCGGTCGCCGGCTGGGCGTCTTCCCGATCGGATCTTGAAGTGGGGGCTGAGCGGGCTCGCCGCCCTGATCCTGATCCTGATCGTCTACTTCTTGATCCGGCTGATCGGACAGTCGGGCCATGTGTTCAGCACGTACGGGCTGAACTTCGTGTTCGGCAACGACTGGGACGTCTCGCGGAGCATCTACCACGGCGGCGCGCTGCTGTTCGGCACGATCGTCACGTCGATCATCGCGCTGATCATCGGCGTGCCGGTGGCGGTCGCTGGCGCGATGTACATCAACGAGCTGTGTCCGCGCCGGTTCCGCAGCCCGCTATCGATCCTCGTCGACCTGCTCGCCGCGGTTCCGTCGGTCGTGTACGGATTGTGGGGCGTGTTCGTGCTCGCGCCGAAGCTGCTCCCGGCCGAGAAGTGGTTCGCGAGCACGTTCTCGTTCATCCCGTGGATCGGCGGCGGCATCCCGCAGCTCTACAACTACTTCATCGCCGGCCTGATCCTCGCGATCATGATCCTCCCGATCGTGTCGGCGATCTCGCGCGAGGTCATCGCGACCGTGCCGTCGGAGCACAAGGAGGCGGCGCTGGCGCTGGGGGCGACGCGGTGGGAGATGATCCGCATGGCGGTCCTCCCATACTCGCGGCCCGGGATCACCGGCGGGGCGATGCTCGGCATGGGGCGGGCGATCGGCGAGACGATCGCCGTGGTACTCGTGATCGGGAGCGCGCCGAAGATCGGAAGCCACCTGTTCGCCCAGGGCTACACGCTGGCCGCGGTGATCGCCAACGAGTTCGGCGAGGCCACGGGGATCCACACGTCGGCACTGTTCGCGGCCGGCCTCGTGTTGTTCGTGCTCACGCTGATCGTGAACATCATCGCGCGCTGGTTCATCTCCCGCGGCTCGCACGGCACGCGCGGTACGGGCGCGACCGGCATGACGATCTCCTCGGGCCCGGCGGACTCATGAGCATCAGCGCCGCTTCTCTCCCGCAGATCTCGGCCCGGCGCCGGCGCACCGACAAGGTGATGCGCGGCGCGATGCTGGCCGCGACGATGATCGCGCTGATCCCGCTGGTCCTGATCGTCTACTACCTGATCCACAAGGGTCTGAGCGCGTGGACGTCGAGCGGTTTCTTCACGACCGATCCGACCGGCAGCTTCTTCGGCAGCCCCGGCGGCATACGCAGCGCGATCCTCGGCTCGCTCGAGATCGTCCTGCTCGCGACGCTGATCTCGATCCCGATCGGGATCGGCGTGGCCCTCTACCTGACGGAGTACGGGAAGGAAGGGTGGTTCGCCAACACCGTCCGCTACTTCGTCGACGTGATGACGGGCGTTCCCTCGATCATGTTCGGCCTGTTCGTCTACATCGTGCTGGTGGTCGGCCGCTTCGGGGGGAGCGGGTTCGCGGCCTGGAAGGGGGCGGTGGCGATCGCGCTGCTGATGCTCCCGATCATCATTCGCTCATCCGAGGTCGTGCTGCTGTTGGTCCCGAGCAGCCTGCGCGAGGCCGCGCTGGCGCTCGGCGCTCAGCGGTGGCGCGTGGTGTTCCGGGTCGTGCTGCCGACCGCGGCGCCAGGTCTCGTCACCGGCTCGCTGCTGGCGCTCGCCCGCGGGATGGGCGAGACCGCGCCCCTGCTGTTCACCGTGTCGACCGCGTTCGGGTTGACGTTCAGCCTCAGCCAGCAGATGAACACGATGCCGTTTCTGATCTACAACGACATCACCTCGCCGCGAGCGGCGCTCCAGACCATCGCATGGGGCGCCGCGCTGACGCTCGTGGTAATCGTTTTGATCCTGAACCTCGTCGCCCGATTGATAGCTTCAAGGAGCCGCATGGCATGAATCCGCCGGACACGACAAGCAAGGAACAAACCGATATGTCCAGCGCGGGCACGCCGCCTCCGGAGCGCGGGCAGGCAGCGCCGCAGGCCTCCGCGACCGCCGCCCCACAACAGAAGACGGGTCACGCGATCAACGTCAAGGACCTGAACGCGTACTACGGAGATCAGCACGCGATCAAGGGGGTCACGATCGATTTCCCGGCCAACGAGGTGACCGCGCTGATCGGTCCCTCGGGCTCGGGGAAATCGACCGTCGTCCGCTGCATCAACCGGATGCACGAGGAGATCCCCGGGGCCCGCGCCGAGGGCAGCGTGACGCTCGATGAGCTCGACATCTATGACCCGAGCGTCGATGTGACCGCTGTCCGGCGTCTGATCGGGATGGTGTTCCAGAAGCCCAATCCGTTCCCGACGATGTCGATCTTCGACAACGTTGCCGCGGGGCTGCGCCTCACCGGGACCAAGAGCAACGACCTGAAGGACCTCGTCCACCGCTCGCTGCAGGCGGTCGGCCTGTGGGATGAGGTCAAGGATCGCTTGAACTCGCCGGGCATCGGACTGTCGGGCGGCCAGCAGCAGCGCCTGTGCATCGCGCGCACGGTGGCGATCGAGCCTGAGGTGATCCTGATGGACGAGCCCGCCTCCGCGCTCGACCCGATCTCGACGCTCAAGATCGAGGAACTGGTCGACGAGCTCAAGGAGCGCTACACGATCGTGATCGTCACCCACAACATGCAGCAGGCGGCGCGGGTCGCCAACTCGACCGTGTTCATGCTCGAGGGCGAGGTGATCGAGCACGACGAGACGAACAAGATCTTCACCAACCCCAGCGACGAACGGACCGAACGGTACGTCACCGGGAAGTTCGGGTAGGGATTCGCAAATGCAAGAGACGCGCCACCAGTTCCACGAGCAGCTCCGCACGCTCGAGAGCCAGGCTCTCGACGGGCTCGACCTCGTCATCCAGCAGCTGGACCGCGCGCTCGAGTCGATCTCCTACCAGGACGTCGAGTTGGCCGGGATGGTCGTCGCCGACGACGACCGGATCGACGGCCGCTATCTCGAGGTGCACCAGGGGATCCTGTCGTTGTTGGCACGCCAGGCGCCGGTGGCGGGCGATCTCCGGATCGTCGCGGCGCTCCTGCATGTGATCCGCTGCGTCGAGCGGATGGGCGATCAGTGCGTCAACATCGCCAAGCTCGTGCCGCTGTCGGGCTACGAGACGCCGAAGGACAAGGACATCCTCGATGCGATCGAGCGGATGGGCCGCCTCGCACGCTCTCAGGTCTCACAGGCCAAGCAGGCGTTCGCCGGCCGCAACGTCGAACTCGCCCAGGACCTGGTGCGGCAGGACACCGAGATCAACCGGCTCAACCGCGACATCTTCAAGCGCGCGGTCGAGATCGGCGACAACACCGACCTTCGCGAGTGGGCGATGTTCATGATCCTCGTGGCCCGCTGTCTGGAGCGGGTCGGCGACAACACCGTCGACATCGCCGAGCAGACCGTGTTCGTCGTCACCGGGCTGTTCCGCGAGTTCGCGGACGCGTCGACGCCGACCGAGGTCGCACAACAAGCGCCCTAACGGCCCCGCCACGCGAGCCGACGGTTATGCTCGCGGCACGGTGGCGAGTCAGAGGGCCAAGCGGCGGTCGCGAAAGCGGCGAAATCCTGGCGGCGGCCACGCGGCACCGTCGGCGCAGCCGGCTGTGCGCCGCGAGCGCGCCTCCGGGCCAACGTCTGCGCGTCGCGCGGCAACCGAGCAGCCTCGGCCGCCGCGCCGGCGCGCGAGTCCGATGGGCGCATATGGGGAGCGGCCGCCGAGCCGGTTCGGCGGCGTCCCGGTTTCGGAGATCGCGATCCTCGCGGGCGCCGTGGCGCTGGTCGTCGGAGTGATCAACCACGGCGGCCCCGCGCTGATCGGCGGGGTGGTCATCTGCCTGTTCGGCGTGATCGAGGTCACGACCCGGGAGCACTTCTCCGGGTACCGGTCGCACACGGTGCTGCTGGCGGCGATTCCGGCGGTGGCGGTCGAGTTCCTGATCGCGCTCACGGTCGGGGCGCCCGCGATCAGAGCCCTCCTGCTCGTCCCGGTCGCGGCGGTGTTCGCGGTCTGCGTATGGTTGCTGCGCAAGCCCTTCCTGGTCGCGCGCCAGGCGCGAATCGCTCGGCCGGCGAAGCTCTAGCGACGTTCGTCAGCGGAGCGAAAGCGGATCGCCCTCGACCGGGTAGCCGTCGTCGGCGTGGTCGAGGTGGTCCTCGGCGAGCGTGGGCAGCCGGAGAGTGAACACGGCGCCGCCGTCGGGGGCGTTGGCCGCCTCGACCGACCCGCCGTGCTGAACCGCGGCCTGCCGAACGATCGCGAGCCCGAGGCCGCTGCCCTGGCGCCCCCGGGAGTTGGCGCCCCGGAAGAACCGGTCGAACACGTACGGCAGGTCGGCCGGGTCGATGCCGGTGCCGTGGTCGCGCACCTGCACGCCGCGCTGATCGACGATCACCTCGACAACGCCGCCGGCCGCGGAATGGTGGGCCGCGTTGTCGAGCAGATTGTTGACGGCGCGGGCCAGGCGCTCGGGAACGCCGTCGACGACGACGGGCTCGAGCGAGCTCTCGAACCGCACATCGGGGAAGTCGCGGTGCGAGCGCGTGAGCGAGTCGGCGACGAGGCGATCGAGCCGGATGTCCTCGGCCGTCGTGATCGGAAGGTCGCCGCGGGCGAGCTCGATCACGTCTCCGATCAGCGCGCTCAGCTCCTCGCTCTGCTCGAGCACGTCCGCGAGCAGCCGGTGCCGGTCAGCCTCCGACAGCGCGTCGCCGGCCATCAGCACCTCGATGTTCGTGCGCAGGCTCGTGATCGGTGTGCGGAGCTCGTGGGAGGCGTCGGCCACGAGCTGCCGCTGTGCCTGCACCGACTCGTCGAGCGCCGCTCGCGAGCCCTGCAATCGCTCGATCATCCGGTTGAAGCGCGTGGCAAGCTGCCCGACCTCGTCGTCCGCGTGGTACTGGATGCGGCTGGTCAGATCCTCGGTATCGGTGATGTGCTGCGCGGTCTGGGCCACCTCGGCGAGCGGCGCCAGCACGCGCCCGGCCGCCAGCCGCCCGAGGCAGGCGGCGAGTGCGATCCCGCCCGCGCACAGCAGGAACAGGACCACCCGCAGCTCCGAGAGGACGTTGTCCACGGGGGAGAGCGGCCGGGCGAGCTGAAGCGCCGCCGGCACCGACCCGAACTGGTTGGTGAGGCTGATGGGCACGGTCAGCTGCCTGACCACCGTTCCCCCGAGGTTCACGTCCTGGAGGTAGCCGCCGGCTTGGTTGTCCGCGACGGCCTGCACGTGACTGTCGAACGGGAGCGTGACGTTGCCGTCGCCGCACAGCACCTGGGCCTGGCCGTTCACGACCTGCCAGATCGGGGCGCCGCCGCCGGCGGTCGGCGTCGGAGGGCCGCCGGCGTTGCAGCGCAGCTGGGGCGCGAGCGCCGCCTGGGAATGGAGCTCGTTGTCGACCTGGCCGAGCAGCTGTGAGCGAACGACGACGTAGACGACGATCGCGGCGAGCAAGATCGCGAGCGCGACGGCTGAGGCGCACGCGATCGCGAGTCGGCGGCGCAGAGGCACTCCCTAACCCCTCAGTCCCTCAGTCGCGCAAAACGTAGCCGACGCCTCTCACCGTGTGCAGGAGGCGGGATTCGCCGTCCGCCTCGGTCTTGCGGCGCAGGTACCCCATGTACACGCCCAGCGCGTTGGAGGTTGGCCCGAAGTCGTATCCCCACACGTTCTCGAAGATCGTCGAGCGGGTCAGCACCTGCCGCGGGTGGCGCATGAACAGCTCGAGCAGCAGGAACTCGGTCTTCGACAGCTCGATCGCCCGGTCGCTGCGACGAACCTCGTGCGCGACTGGGTCGAGCACGAGATCGGAGTACCTGAGGATCTCGCCGTCGGCCCCGTCCCCCGAGCGGCGCAGCAGCGCGCGCAGACGCGCCTGGAGCTCTCTGAGCGCGAACGGCTTGACCAGGTAGTCGTCGGCGCCCACGTCGAGCCCCTCGACTCGGTCGTCGATCGCGTCGCGCGCGGTCAGCATCAGGATCGGGGTGCGGTCGCCCGCCTGGCGCATCCGCCGGCAAACCTCGAGGCCGTCGAGCTTGGGCATCCCGATGTCGAGGATCACCGCGTCTGGCGGCGACTTCGCGAGCGCGTCGAGCGCCTCCTCGCCGTCGCCGGCGAGCTCTACGTCATAGCGATCGAGCCGCAGCGCCCGCTCGAGCGCCCGCCGGACAGCAGGCTCGTCGTCCACTACCAATACGCGCGCCATCCCGACAATTGTGGCGCGTGCGCGTAAACATTTGTGAAGACTCGGGGGCGAGGTCGCCCCCGAGCCCTCATCGTCTCACGCCAGGGTGACCGTCAACCGCTCGGCGTCGCGGGCGCGCACGGCCATAACGACCAGCGCCGCTGCCAGCACGATCGCCGCCCAGAACCCGATTCCGAAGAAGCTGAAGTGGATGTGGAACAGGAACTTCAGCGCGACGAATCCGGCGGCGACGGCCGCCATCACGAGCCGCGTGGTGGCGCGGCTTCCGTTGATCGCGGGGACCGCGACGTTGCCGAGGCGGTCGAGGGCGAGATCGGCGATCAGAGCCAGCAATGCCAACACTGCGAACACGCCGAGCCAGCCGTCAGGCGCTCCGGTGGCGGTGCTCGTGGCGGATGCATGGAATCCGCCGAAGCTGACGGTGATGTCGAACCACGGCAGGAACAACAGGTCGATTACCAGCAGCAACGCGACTCCGGCCAGGATCCAATCCTCGCGGGAGAACTTGCTCAGGTCCATCACTGCCCCCTTATTTGGTTGGTTGGACTAAAAGATGCCGCGTTTGCCGCCGCTCTTTCTGACGATTCGCGAAACTCACTGCGGGTGCCACGGACCAAGGACAACGATCAGCTTTCGAGCTACCGCGCCAAGCGCGACTTCGACACCACGTCGGAGCCCGCCGGCGTCGACACCGGCGACGGCGACGGGCACCGGTTCGTCGTCCAGCAGCACGACGCCACCCGCCTGCACTGGGATCTGCGGCTCGAGCACGACGGCGTGCTCGCGTCGTGGGCGATCCCCAACGGCATTCCGGCGGATCCAGCGGACAACCGGCTCGCGGTGCGCACCGAGGACCACCCGCTCGAGTACCTCGAGTTCCACGGCGAGATCCCGAAGGGTCAGTACGGCGCCGGCACGATGACGATCTGGGACGAGGGCACGTTCGACGTCCACAAGTGGGAGGAGCGCAAGGTCGAGGTGACCTTTCACGGCGAGCGGCTGACCGGACGCTACGGACTGTTCCCGATCGGCAAGGCCGGGGACGCGAAGAACGACTGGATGATCCACCGGATGGATCCGCCCGCGGATCCGGACCGCCAGCCGATGCCCGAGCGGCTGATCCCGATGATGGCCCGGCCCGCCAGCGAGCTTCCGCGGGATCCGCGCAAGTGGTCGTTCGAGGTCAAGTGGGACGGCGTCCGCGCGATCGCCTACGTCCAGCCAGGCCGCCTGCGCCTCGAGAGCCGGAACCTCAACGACATCACCGCCGGCTACCCCGAGGTACGCGGACTGGTGGCGGCGCTCGGTATGCACGAGGCGGTGCTCGACGGCGAGATCGTGGCGTTCGATTATTCGGACCCCGCCCACCCCCGGCCCAGCTTCGAGCGGCTTCAGAGCCGCATCAACGTCTCCGCCCCGGCCGCCGTCCGCCGGCTGATGCGCACCACCCCCGTCGTCTACGCGATCTTCGATCTCCTGTACCTCGACGGCCACTCGCTGATGGAGCGGCCCTACTCCGAGCGCCGCGCCGCGCTCGAGTCGCTCGACCTCTCAGGGACCGCGTGGCGCGTGCCCGCCGTCCATCCTGGCGACGGGAAGCGGCTGCTCGAGGCGACGCGCAGCCAGGGACTCGAGGGGGTCGTCGCGAAGCGGCTCGACACCCGCTACGAGCCCGGCCGACGCAGCGGTGCGTGGCTGAAGATCAAGAACACGCACCGCCAGGAGATGGTGATCGGCGGTTGGATCCCGGGAGAGGGTCGCCGGACCGCGCGGATCGGGGCGCTGCTGATGGGCGTCCACGAGAACGGGGCGTTCCGGTACGCGGGGCGAGTCGGGACCGGGTTCACCGAGAAGCTGCTCGACGATCTCCGCCGGCGCCTCGAGCCGCTGCGGCGGGCGGACAGCCCGTTCGATGCGGCGCCGAAGCTCCCACGGGAAGCCGTGTTCGTCGACCCGCGCCTGGTCGCGGAGATCGAGTTCCGCGAGTGGACGACCGAGCGGGTGATGCGCGCGCCCTCGTTCAAGGGGCTGCGGGACGACAAGGACGCGCGTGACGTCGTGATCGAGGACGGTGGCGCCCCGCCTGTGGAAGACGCCGACCGGGACTCTCCCGAGGCCCTGTTCGACGAGGTCGAGCGGCTGCCCGAGGGCGTGCTCTCGGTGATGACCGAGGGACGCCAGCTGAGGATCACGAACTGGGACAAGGTCCTGTACCCGGAGACCGGCTTCACCAAGGGCGACCTGATCGCCTACTACGCACGAGCCGCATCGTTCGTGCTCCCGCACCTGCACGATCGGCCGTTGACGCTCAAGCGCTACCCGAACGGCATCGACTCGTCGTACTTCTACGAGAAGCAGTCGCCCTCGCACCGGCCCGACTGGATCCAGACAGTCCGCATCGGCGACGTCAACTACACGCTGGCGCAGGACCGGCCGACGTTGATCTGGCTGGCGAACCTGGCCGACATCGAGCTGCACACGTCGCTGGCGCTGGCGGCGAACCCGGAGCGCCCGACGATGATGGTGTTCGACCTCGACCCCGGGGCGCCGGCGGGGATCGTCGAGTGCTGCGAGGTCGGGCTCGTGCTGCGGGGGCTGTTCGACCAGCTTGGGCTCGTCAGCGTCGCCAAGACGTCCGGGTCGAAGGGACTCCAGGTTTACGTGCCGCTGAACACGAGGATCGACTACCGCGCGACCAAGCCGTTCGCGCGGCGTGTGGCCGAGCTGCTCGAGCAGCGAATGCCCGAGCTGGTCGTCTCGCGGATGACGAAGCGGCTGCGCCCGGGGAAGGTGCTCGTCGACTGGAGTCAGAACGACGAGCACAAGACGACCGTCACCGTTTACTCGCTCCGCGCGCGCGAGCGCCCGACGGCTTCGACGCCCGTGACGTGGGACGAGGTGCAGGAGTGCCGCGAACGCCGCGACGAGCGGTTGCTCACGTTCGAGGCTCACGAGCTGCTCGACCGCGCCGAGGACCAGGGAGACCTGTTCGCCCCGGCCCTCGGCGTCAAGCAATCTCTGCCCGCGCTCAGCTGAGTACGGCGGGACGGTTCGGTAGGCTGGCGGCGATGTCGCCGATCGATCAGATCACGCTGCGCAACCGGTTGCTGGTCGCCACCGCGATGTGGAAGGAGACGATCAACGAGCCGCTGCCGAGGATGCCTCCCGGCGATCCCGCCGACCAGATCTCGAGCTTCGAAATCACGCTCGTCGATCGTCTGTGGCAGAGCGCCACCGCGGAGTCCGCGCGCGAGATCGCCGACCGGACGTGGGACCTCGTCCACGACCGCCCCGATAGCGATCCGGTCAAGCGCCGTGTCGTCGAGTGCCACGAGGCGCTCGCGCGGTTGACGCGCTTGGGCGACTGATCAGCTGAACGCCCGAGCGGCGAGCGGTCAGCGGAGTGGGCGCTCGGGCGTCCCGTCGGCGTGCAGGGCGTCGAGCGTCACGTGCGGCTCGGGCTCGGCCAACGGGTTGCGCGGAAGCCCAGCGGCCGCGTACGCGTCGACCTCGTCGAGCGTCTCGTGCTCGAGCAGGGCGGCGACGAGCGAATCGAGGTTCGAGCGATGCCCGCGCAGGAGCGTGGCCACCTCGGAGTAGGCCGACTCGACGATCCGTCTGACCTCCTCGTCGACGAGCCGCTGGGTCGACTCCGACGTCTCTGAGACGCCAGGCAGGAATGGCCCCATCCCGTCCGCCGGGAGCACGGCGATCGGGCCGATCGCGCGGCTCATGCCCCACCGCCCGACCATGCCCCGTGCGATCCGGGTCAGATGCTGGATATCGGACTCGGCGCCGGTGGTGATGTCGTTGAACACGAGCTCCTCGGCGACGCGTCCGCCGAGCGCAACCTTGATCTGAGCGAGCAGGTGCTGCTGCTCGAAGTTGAACCGGTCGGCGTCGGGCGCCGAGAACGTGACCCCGAGCGCCTGGCCGCGGGGGATGATCGAGACCTTGCGCACCGGGTCGGCGCCGGCGGTGAGCATCCCGACGATCGCGTGGCCGCCCTCGTGGTAGGCGGTGCGCCGGCGGTCCTCCTCGGAGATCATTACCTTGCGCTCGGCGCCGAGCACGATCCGCTCGAGGGAGTCGGTGAGGTCCTCGCGGTTGACCTTCTCGTGGTTGCGGCGGGCGGCGAGTAGCGCCGCCTCGTTGACGAGGTTCTCGAGATCAGCGCCAACCATCCCGGGGGTGGCCGCCGCGATAGTTCCGAGGCTGACCTCGGCGGCCAGCGGGACCCCGCGGGTGTGGACCTCGAGGATCGCCTGGCGACCGGCACGGTCGGGCGGGGATACGACCACGCGCCGGTCGAACCGCCCGGGCCGTAGCAGCGCGGCGTCGAGGATCTCGGGCCGGTTGGTCGCGCCGAGCACGATCACGCCGAGGCGAGGGTCGAAGCCGTCCATCTCGGTCAGGATCTGGTTGAGCGTCTGCTCGCGCTCGTCGTGGCCGCCGGAGATGTTCGGTCCGCCCGAGGAGCGCGACCGGCCGATTGCGTCGAGCTCGTCGATGAAGATGATCGCTGGCGCCGCCTGCTTGGCCTGCGCGAACAGGTCCCGCACGCGCGAGGCGCCGACGCCGACGATCATCTCGACGAACTCCGACGCGGACATCTGGAAGAAAGGAACGCCCGCCTCGCCGGCGACGGCCCGAGCCAGCAGCGTCTTGCCGGTGCCGGGCGCTCCGCTCAGGAGAACCCCGCGGGGGATCCGGCCGCCGAGCTTCTGGTACTTGTCCGGGTTCTTGAGGAAGTCGACGATCTCCGTCAGCTCCGCCTTGGCCTCTTCGATCCCGGCGACGTCGTTGAACGTCACGCGCTGGTCGGCGGCCTCGACGCGGCGCGCGCGCGAGCGGCCGAACGACATCAGCCCGCCGGCGCCGCCACCGCCCGCCGCGGCGGCCCGCCGGAACAGCCACACGAGCAGCAACACGAACAGGAGCGTCGGTCCGAAGCCAAAGATGAGGCTGGTCAGGAACGACGGTCCGGTGTCGTTGGGCTCGGCGTTGATGACCACCCCCTTCGCCTTCAGCTCGCTGAACAGCTCGTTGCCGGGCGCGAACGCGGGTATCTGGGTCGAGAAGTAGACGTAGCTCGTCCCGCCCTCGGGGTACGTCACGGCCTTCTTGAACGTCCCGTCGATCGCTGAGTTGGTCGACGAGATCGAGGCCACGTTGTTGTCGGAGACCTGGGAAAGGAACGTCGGGCTGTAGGGGACGCGAACACGGGGGCTCGGGCTGAGCGCCTCCGAGGAGACCCAGAAGTTGAGCGCGATCAGCGCAATCACCGCGATCACCGCGAGCCAGCGGATGTTGGGTCTCGACGGCGGCTTGGCCGGCTGCTGTCCGCGACCGTCCGGCGCCGGGGTCACACGCCAGCCGGGCGGCTGCTGCTGCGGGGGAGTACCTCCCGGCCGGAGCCGGGGGCTGCTCTCACGTCGCCGCGGTTGCTCGGCCATCAGCTTGATTGTGGCAAGGTGCCGCCGCCGAGCAAGCAACTCTTCGGCCGTTATTCGATCCTGCTCCTGAACGAGTCCGCGCCCTCGACGCTCGCGCCGGCGGCCCAGGCACGGTCGGCGAGCCACCGGTCGGAGGTCACGACGCGGACGGCGGCCGGGTCGGGGTCCGCGCGCAGGCGCCGCACGATCTCGTCGTCGGCGGAATTCGGGCGCGGGCGGGGGGCGTGTGCGACCTCGATCACGGTCGAGCGGATCGGCGGCCGCGGCGGGCGCTCGAACACGACCGTCACGTCGTCGCCGCTGGCGGCCGCCCAGCGCTCGAGCATGTCGACGAGCCTCAGCATCGCCGCGTCGCGGTCCTTCCACCAGGCGTCCGGCCGGGTCCCGATCACGTTCATGCCGTCGACGAGCCAGCGCATTCTGTATTCGAGGCTAGTCGTCGGTCTTCGGACGTTGGCGATCACGCTTGCGGGCCGCCTGCCGGCGCTTGGTGTCGAGCCGGCGGTGCACGGACGCCTTCGTCGGGCGGGTTGCGTGCCGGTGGCGCGGCGTCGCGAGCGCCTGGGTCAGGCGGCGGCGCAGCCGCTCGAGCGCTAGCTCGCGGTTGCGGGCCTGCCCACGCGCGTCCTGGGCGACAGCGGTCACGCGCGCGCCCGCGCGCGAGATCACGCGGCGCTTCTGCTCGTCGCTCAGCGCCGAGGATGCCTCGACGTCGAAGCTCGCCTCGACCCGCGAAGCGGTGACGTTCGCGTGCTGACCGCCGGGGCCGGAAGAGCGCGAGGTTCTCACCGTGATCTCCCGCAGCGGGATCTTCACATCGCGGCCGACTGACATCGGATCGTCCATCGGTTGAGAGTGTGCCGGTCGATCACATTCCCGGCGCCCCGCCGTGCTACCGTGCCGCCCGTAAGGCCGCCCTAATGAAATGGCGGCGCCAAGTAGGTGCAGGTTCCGGGGTGTGTGCGGCGCATCCTCCGCGGGGCAGCACTACAAGCGGAGGAGCACTCCACATGCCAACTGGCACAGTCAAGTGGTTCAGCGACGAGAAGGGGTTCGGCTTCATCACCCCCGATGACGGCGGTCGCGACCTGTTCGTCCACCACTCGAGCATCACTGCCGACGGCTACCGCTCGCTCTCTGAGGGCAGCAAGGTCTCCTACGAGGAAGAGGCCGCCCCGAAGGGCCCCAAGGCGGTCAACGTCAACAAGATCTGACGGGGGCGTCGGGCCTCAGGATCTTCTGGGGCCTCACTTCGCTCGGCATCCAGCCGGATGACTCCCGGCCAGCCCGGTCTTGGCGAGGCCGGATGCCGAGCGGGCCGAGCCGGGAGGCCGGTTCCGCCCGGCATCCGTGCCCCGCGGGGTGGCGCGAACCCCCGTCGGGCGGTCCAGCGA
The DNA here is from genome assembly GCA_963770615.1 of uncultured Solirubrobacterales bacterium. Lineage (GTDB taxonomy): Bacteria > Actinomycetota > Thermoleophilia > Solirubrobacterales > Solirubrobacteraceae > Palsa-465. The sequence goes on from CAVYQJ010000016.1 coordinate 173,355, forward strand.
CTCCGGGGGTTTAACGGCGGGCACCTGAGGGGGGTGTGGTCGTCCCGGGACGGGTCGCGGCGGCCGCGAGCATGCATAGCTCGACAACGGAGCCGATCCGGCGGGGCCGTGCCGTGCTACGCACGTGTGGCATGCGTAGCACGGCAAGGCTCGGGACGCAGGGCGCGTCGATTGTCGAGCGCTCATGCATGCATGCCGCGAGCCGCCGCGCGCCGGCGACCCGCCCCACCCCACTCCAGGTGCCCGCCGTTAAAGACCCAATCCGCCCCACGACCGCCAAGGAATCAGCGACTTCACCGCCGGGCACGGACGCCCGGCGGAACGGCCCCATGGACGCCGCCGCAGGCGGCCCCCAATCCCCCATTCGGGGGGCTTGCCCGCCAGGGGCGAAACTTCGTCCTCGCCCATGCGTACTATGGGTAAGGCTGGTTTACGTGGGCGCACGGAAATATGACTAAGACGGTCGAGGAACGCGAGCAGGTAGTCGTCCGCTTCGCGGGAGACTCGGGCGACGGGATGCAGCTGGCGGGCAGCCGGTTCACCGATGCCACCGCGCTGGTCGGCAACGACCTTGCGACGCTGCCGAACTTCCCGGCCGAGATTCGCGCGCCCGCGGGGACACTCGCTGGCGTGTCGGCGTTCCAGATTCACTTCGCGTCGCGGGACATCCTGACGCCGGGCGACAAGCCGAACGTGCTGGTCGCGATGAACCCGGCGGCACTCAAGGCGAACCTGGCCGAGATCGACCGCGCCGCGACCGTGATCGTCAACGAGGACGCGTTCAGCAAGCGCAACCTCGAGAAGGCCGGGTACGCGTCGAACCCGTTGGAAGATGGGTCGTTGAGCTCGTATCGCGTCCACCGGATCCCGATGACGTCGCTGACGGTGGCGGCCGTCGAGGGGATCGAGGGGTCGTCGACGCGCGACGCCGGCCGGGCCAAGAACCTGTTCGCGCTCGGCGTGCTCTCGTGGCTGTACGGCCGTCCGACCGACGTCACCAAGCGGTGGATCGAGCAGAAGTTCGCACGCAATCCAGGGGCGCTGCAGGCGAACCTGGCCGCGTTCAACGCCGGCTGGTCGTTCGGCGAGACGACCGAGCTGCTCGACGTCCAGTACAAGGTCAAGCCCGCGACCGACGTCCCGCCGGGCACGTACCGGAACGTCAACGGCACCACCGCGTTGTCGCTGGGGCTGATCGCGGCGAGCGCCCGGAGCGGGCTGGGGCTGCTGCTCGCGAGCTATCCGATCACGCCCGCCTCCGAGCTTTTGCACGAGCTTTCGCGGCACGCGAACCTCGGCGTCAAGACGATCCAGGCCGAGGACGAGATCGCGGCCGCGGGCATGGCCCTCGGCGCGGCGTTCGGCGGGCGTCTCGGCGTGACCGCGACGAGCGGGCCGGGGATGGATCTCAAGGGCGAGACGATCGCGCTGGCGGCGGCGCTCGAGTTGCCGATGATCATCGTCGACGTTCAGCGTGCCGGCCCCTCGACCGGAATGCCGACCAAGACCGAGCAATCGGACCTGCTGATGGCGGTCTATGGGCGCCATGGCGAGTCGCCGATCCCGGTGATCGCGCCGAGTACGGCGGGCGGGTGCTTCGATGCGGCGTTCGAGGCGGCGCGGATCGCGGTCCGTTACCGGACCCCGGTGATCTTGCTGTCGGACACGTTCCTGGCCTCCTCGTCGGAGCCGTGGCGGGTACCGGTCGTCGAGGATCTTCCGACGATCGATCCGGCGTTCGCGGTGGCGCGCGACGGCGAGGAGTTCATGCCCTACTCCCGCGACGAGCGCCTCGCCCGTCCGTGGGCGATCCCGGGGACGCCGGGCCTGGCCCACCGGATCGGGGGCCTCGAGAAGGCCGAGGAGACCGGCAACATCTCTTATGACGGCGCCAACCACGAGCGGATGACCGAGCTTCGGGCCGCGAAGGTCGAAGGGATCGCTTCTGAGATCCCGCGGTTGACGGTTGATTCCCAGCCTGGCGCGACGCTGCTGGTGCTCGGGTGGGGGTCGAGCGAGGGCGCGATCCGTGCCGGCGTCAGGCGGGCGCGGGAGGCCGGTCAGGCGGTCGCGTGCGCGCACCTGCGCCACCTGAACCCGTTCCCGGTGAACACCGGCGATGTGCTGCGGTCGTTCGATCGCGTGCTCGTGCCGGAGATGAACACCGGCCAGTTGGCCCAGCTGCTCCGCGCCAAGTACCTCGTCGACGTCGAGTCGTACTGCAAGGTGCAGGGACAGCCGCTGTTCGCGTCCGAGATCGAAGAGCAGATCGTGGAGCGGCAATGAGCGCGGTTATCAGTCACGGCAACGGCGGGGCGCCGCACGAGCTGACCAAGGCCGATTTCCAGTCAGACCAGGAGACGCGCTGGTGCCCCGGGTGCGGCGATTACGCGGTCCTGTCCGCGGTGCAGCAGTTCATGCCCGAGCTCGGGATCCCGCCCGAGAAGATCGTGTTCGTCACCGGGATCGGCTGCGCGGGGCGGTTCGCTTACTACATGAACACGTACGGGATGCACGGCATCCACGGCCGCGCGCCGGCGCTCGCCACCGGCCTGGCCTCGTCGCGTGAGGATCTCTCGATTTGGATCGTCACCGGCGACGGCGACTCGCTGTCGATCGGCGGCAACCACCTGATCCACGCGCTCCGCCGCAACGTCCCGATCAAGATCCTGCTGTTCAACAACCAGATCTACGGCCTCACCAAAGGGCAGGCGTCGCCGACCTCAGAGCTCGGCAAGGTCACGAAGTCGACCCCGTTCGGCGTCGCCGACCACCCGTTCAACCCGGTGTCGCTCGCGCTTGGCGCCGAGGCCACGTTCGTGGCCCGGACGATCGACCGCGATCGCCGTCACCTGACCGACGTGCTGCGCGCCGCCGCGACCCACGAAGGCGCGGCGCTGGTCGAGATCTACCAGAACTGCCCGGTGTTCAACGACGGCGCGTTCTCGGCGCTGACCGAGAAGGACACCAAGGACGCCAACCAGATCCGCCTCGAGGCGGGCCGGCCGATCCGGTTCGGCGTCGAGGACGAGCGCGGCGTCGCGCGCGGAGCCGACGGTGGCCTCGCGATCGTGGACGTGGCCGACGTCGGCGAGGACGCGCTGATCGTCCACGATCCGTCGCGGCCCGACCCCGGCCTGGCGTTCTCGCTCGCGCGGCTCGCCGACAACCCGACCGTGCCCACGCCGATCGGGATCTTCCGCCAGGTCGAGCGCCCGGTGTACGGACGCACCAGCCTGGTTCGCTCGATCCCGGCCACCGACGTCGAGTTGTCGGATCTGCTGCTCGGCGCGGACAGCTGGACCGTCGGCTGACGGGCCGAGAGCGCCCGATCCGGCGCCGCTACGCTGAGGTCTGATGCATGACCTCGACGTGCAGCTGCTGTGGTGGGAGGGCTGTCCTTCCACCGACCGCGCGCTCGGCGCGGTGCGCGAGGCGCTGAGCGATCTCGGGCTCGAGGATGTCGAGGTACACACGCGCGAGATCCGTACCGACGACGACGCGCTCGAGACCGGATTCGTCGGGTCGCCGACGATCCTGATCGACGGCGCAGACCTGGTCCCAGCCGCCGCCGCAGAGCCGATCGGCCTCAGCTGCCGCGTCTACCGCCGGCGCGACGGCCGGATCAGCCCGATTCCCGATCCTGACGACCTGCGCGAGGCGCTGCAACGTGCGGCCGAGCGCGCGGAGGTGAACTGATGACTCTGACGATTGGCGAGGTGGCGCCCGATTTCTCCCTGCTCGACACGCAGGGCAGAAAGTGGTCGGTGGCGTCCTACGACGGTGCGCCGGCGACGGTGCTCGTGTTCACGTGCAACCACTGCCCGTACGCGCTCGCGTGGCAGGACCGGATCGTTGACGTGGCCAACGACTACGCGGCCCGCGGCGTGCGGGTGCTGGCGGTGAACTCCAACGACTCCGAGCGCTACCCGCGCGATTCGTTCGACGCGATGAAGGATCGGGTCTCGCGCGAGCAATGGACGATCCCCTACCTGCACGACTCCACGCAGGAGGTCGCGCGCGAGTACGGCGCCAAGGTCACGCCGGACGTGTTCGTGCTCGATGCCGACGGCCGGCTGCGGTATCGCGGCGCGCCCGATGCCAACTACGACAACCCGGGGGAGCGGGCCGAGTGGCTGCGCGAGGCCCTCGACGCTGTGCTCTCCGGGTCGAGCCTCGAGCGGGCCGAGACCAAGCCCGTCGGCTGCTCGATCAAGTGGAAGGCTTGATGGACGACTACACGCCCCAGCAGGTCGCCGACCTGATGGCGCGGGGTGAAATCCAGCTGATCGACGTGCGTCAGCCCGAGGAGCACGACGCGGGCCGGATCGCCGGCGACCGGCTGGTCGTGCTCTCGGACCTCGCCGGCGCGGTCGACACGGTCGACCGGGAGCGCCCCGTGGTGTTCTACTGCCGCAGCGGCGCGCGGTCGGCGATGGCGACCGAGGCGTTCCGCGGCGCCGGGTTCGACGCCCACAACATGCTCGGCGGTCTGCTCGACTGGCACGCGGCGGGGTTGCCGCTCGAGCCGGCCGACGGCCACGTGGCCTAGGTACGGGTTAGGGCGGAACGCGCGTAGGTCCGGCGCTACTCGGACCGGAGCACGTCGGCCACCGGGCGGCGCGCGCCGATCCGCGCGGGGATCGCGGTCAGCGCGGCGACCACGATCAGCGTCCCCGGGATCACCGCGAGCAGCGTCAGGATCGGGGGACTCGCCTGATGGACGTGGCCGCCGGCGGCCTCGTACAGGGCGAGTCCGAGGGGAATCCCGAGGCACGCGGCGAGCAGGCCCGGCATCAGCTGGGAGGCGGCCAAACCGGCCGTCACCTGTCGGGGAGTCGCGCCGAGCGCCCGCGCCAGCGCGGTCGGCCGCTGCGCGTCGATCACCGTCGCCCATGTGGTGAAGATCGCGTTGATCGCAGCGAGCACGATCAGGACCGCGGTCAGCAGGAACACGAGGTGGGTCACGCGGCCGGCCACCGTGGTCGTTCCAACGAGCGAGACCTGGTTGCGCACCTCGTCGTTGTGCTGGAGCGTCAACGCGGCGACCACCATCGTCACCGCGATCGTCATGCTGGCCGCGGTCAGCAGCGACCGGCGGATGCGCCGGGCGACCAGGCGTACCGCGAGCAGCAGCGGCACCGGGAGCGTCGCCGAGAGCGCGATCAGCCGTGGCCGGCGCCGGGGCGGGTGAGCGGCGTCGTTCAGTGCGCGGATCGTGCTCGTGCGAGCGCCGCGGATCGCCGGCACGAGCGTGGCGGCGACGGCCACCGCCACCGCGACGATCGTCACCTCGAGCACCGACTGGCCGGTGAGCGGGGGCGTCGGCGGGGTGCCGAGGAGCCCGTTGCCGAGGTTCGTCAGCACCGGCGCGACGAGCTGACCCAGGGCGACGCCGAGTGCGGTGGCGGCGAGCGCGAGCAGGAGGTTCTCGGCGAGCAGCACGACCGCGACGAGCAGCGGCGTCGCGCCGACGGCCTTGAGCAGACCGACGCGGCGCGTCTGCTCCGCCATCCGGCTCCCGACCACCACCGAGATGCTGGCGATCGCGAGCAGTGCCAGCAGCGTCGAGACGATCAGCATCACCTTCTGATCGACCGCGACCACCTTGAAGTCGCTGTTCTCGGTGTCCTGCCACGACGACAGGAAAGTCTCGGCCCCGTTGATCGTGACGTTCCCGAACGCGGCGGCGGCGTTGCCGTTCTCGAACGCCTCCGCGGCCGACGCGTCGCGCAGCTTCAGGTTCAAGACGTAGCCGACCGGTTGGGTCGCGGTGGCGAGCGACTCGGCGTCGCGTCGGGTGAGCCAGATCACGCCGGGAGTGCTCACGGGGTAGAAGCACTGGGCCGTGCTGACCGCGATCCCCGCGACCCGGAACGCCCGCCCGTTCAGGTCGATCGTCTCGCCGACGTGGAGCCCGAGCGCGTCCGCGAAGCCGCGCTCGATCACCGCGCCGCCGGGACTGATCCAGCGGCCGGCGGTGAGCGCCGGCCGGTCGATCGCGGCCGGCGCGACGTCCCGGCCCTCGGCCTGCGCCTGGACATCGATGCCTCGCGCGGTCAGGCGCGCGAACGCGAGCGGATACGGGCCGCCGGTGGCGGCGACGGCGGAGGCGTGAACGAGCGGCGCAAATCCACGGGTCACGTTCTGGTTCGCGCCCGGCGGAGGGATGATCTGCGCGACGATGTCGGGACCTCTCGTTGCCGCGCGCGTGCGCGCGAACGGGCTGTCGGTGACCTTGTGCAACGCGAGCCCGATCGTCAGCGTGGTCGTCGTCGTCACGATCATCAGCAGGAGCAGCGCCGATTGCGTGCGGCGCCGCTTGATGTCGCCGATGACGAGTCGGGAGACGAGCAGGAGCCGTCCCACTGCGGTCAGCCCTCGATTCCGGCCATTTTTCCGTCAGCCCTCCAACCCGGCCATCTCGGTGAGACTGCGGGCGGTGCCGCCGGTCAGCTTGGTCTCGTCGACGAACCTGCCGTCGCGCATCGAGATCAGCCGGTCCGAGGTGGCGGCGATGCGCGAGTCGTGGGTCACGATCACGAGCGTCTGGCCGTTCGAGCGGAGCTGCTCGAACAGGCGCAGCACGTCGGCCGTGGCGGCGCTGTCGAGGTTGCCGGTCGGCTCGTCGGCGAGCACGACGAGCGGCGCGTTGGCGAGCGCACGCGCGACCGCGACGCGCTGGCGCTGCCCGCCGGACAGCGCCGAGGGCAGATGCTCGGCGCGATCGTCGAGGCCGACCTGCTCGAGCAGCTCGGTCGCCCGTTCGCGCGCCCTGCGCGGCGAGGAGCCCGCGAGCAGCGCGGGGAGCTCGACGTTCTCGAGCGCCGTCAACTCCTCGACCAGGTGGTAGGACTGGAACACGAACCCCAACGCCCGGCGGCGCAGACGGGCGAGACGGGACTCGGGCATCTGCTCGAGGCGCTCGCCGGCGAGCTGCAGGGTGCCGCCGGTCGGCCGCTCGAGCCCGCCGAGGAGGTACAGGAGCGTGGACTTGCCGCATCCGCTCGGGCCGACGATCGCTACCGACTCGCCCGGTGCGATTTCGAGCCTCACGTCGTCGACGGCCCGGACCAGCGCGGCCCCCTTGCCGTACTCCTTGCTCAGGCCGCTCGTCGAGAGGACCGGTTGGTCTGAGGTCATCACCGCTCCTTGACCGAGTTCCAGTAACGGGCACAGGCCTCGAGCCAGCGCAGATCGGCCTGCAGCCTGAGCACCACGCCCTCGAGGAGCAGCGCCGCGACCGACCCGTTCGGCTCGGCCAGCGCGGCCCGCTGGGCCTGGCCGAGCGCGATCAGCAGATCGCGCCGCTGCTGGTCGACGATCCCGATCGGGTCGGCGAGCCCCGCCGCTGCGGCGGCGACAAGCTTCAGGTGGAACTCGGCCGGCGCGGACTTGCGCCAGCTCGTGTCGCGCAGCCAGTGTTCCACCTGGTCGCGCCCGGCCGGCGTCAGCTCGTAGACCTTGCGATCCGGGCGGTCGGTCTGTCCGACCCGGCGCGAGCTCAGCAGCCCCGCCTTCTCCAGCCGGCCGAGCGTCACGTACACCTGTCCGTCGTTCAGCGCCCCCGCGAGCGGCCCCAGCGCGAGCGCCAGCCGGGCTCGCAACTGGTAGCCGTGGGAGGACTCGCGCGCGAGCAGCGCCAGCAGCACCTCACGGACGACCCGGAGCTCGTAGCCGTTGAGCGGCTCGTCGTGCGGCAGTGGCGCGGTGTCCGGCAACCCATCCCCTAACGGTTAGCTATGGCGGCAAGGTAACCGTTAGCTATGGATCGTGTCAAGGGGGTTGCCGGCGAGGTCCGGCTGCAAGATTTCGACCGCTCTAAAGGAATTCGGGGGTGGAGCCCGATACCAGTTATGTGACATTTGTCGGGCGCGTCGTGTAGGCTGCCGCGCCGACAGATAAGAAGCCCAGCCGAGTCCCCGGTTGCTACGGCGCCGGGGAGCGGGGAACCCAATGGAGCCGACAGGCTCCGGGGGGCGAATCGCCGGATTTCCGGCGTAGCGCACTCTTTCAGCGCGAGCCCGACAGCTAACCCCGTAGGCGCAAGAAAGAGAAGGGGTTGTAGTTGTCGAGTCTGGATTTTAATCGCGTCGCCCGTAGGGCGGGTGCGTCTGCACTCATAGCCGCGACGACGTTGGCCGTTGTTGCATCGGCCAGCGCGGCCACTCAGACCAACCGTCCCGCCTCCGGAGGCGCGGCGATGGCGGCCACGATCAAGACCGCCGGAACGCTCACGCGGCCGAGCACGGCAAAGCAACTCGGCGCGCGTCTGCTGCGCCCGGGGCTGCACGGCAGCGACGTGACGATTCTCCAGGGTTACCTCACGATCGCGGGTTACCCGACGTCGGTCGACGGCCAGTTCGGGCCCGAGACCGCCGCGAGCGTGGCCGCGTTCAAGGCGGCTCACAACATTGCCCCGGCCAACGGAGTCGCCGGTGCGTCGTTCGACAAGTCGCTGGAGGCGGCGATCAGCGCCGTCGAGGCCGACACGCCGACCGCCACCGCGACGATCAACCCGGACGGCACCGCGACCGCGCCTTCGAGCGCGCCGGCGGCGGTCCAGGCGGCGGTCGCCTCGGCCAACCAGATCCTCAACACGTCGTACTGCGTCGGCGGAGGCCACGGTCAATGGCAGTCGAGCTGCTACGACTGCTCGGGCTCGGTCAGCTACGCGCTGCACGGCGCCGGCCTGCTCAACTCGTCCGAGGACTCCACCGGGTTCGAGACGTACGGGTCGCCCGGTCCCGGCAAGTGGATCACGATCTACGCCGACGCCGGCCACGCGTTCATCGTGATCGCCGGACGAGCCTTCGACACCGCCAACTACGGCGGACCCAACATCCCATCGGGAACCGGGCCGCGATGGCGCTCGAACCCGCTTGGAAACCTCGCGGACGGCGGCGACTACGTCGTCCGCCACCCGCCCGGCCTGTAGCTCCGCCACCCGCCCGACTGTAGGAGGAGGCTCGGCACGGGGCATCCGGCGGCGACGCCGGGTGCCCCGCTCCTCAAGGTCGCTGGTAGCCGCCCTCCTAACGGGCTCGGCTCTGTCGTAGCATGGGAAGAGCTATGAGGGCTAGACCGAGGATCGTGCGGCTGGTGACCGGACCGGGAGGCTGGTCGGCATGAATCCCAACCAGCCCACCTCCCGCCGCGTCCTCCTGTCCGCGCTGGGCGCCCTCACCGTCGGGTTGGGCGCGGTGAGCCTGATCGCCGGCTTCAGCGAATCGGGGCCAGTCCGGCTGCTCCAGGGCATCGCGGTGTTCGGCGCCGGGGCGGTGATCGTCGGCGGGGCCGTCGTACTCGTGATGATCCGCCTCGCCGGCTGGCACGACCCGGAATCCGAGACCGACTTCGAGGCGCTCGTCCAGCGCACCGAGCGGCTCGCGGCCGAAGGCTCCTGGGGCGAGGACGAGGATTACGACGAGGATGAGGACGACGACGAGGACCTGTTCGACCCCTACAACGAGGCGGACTTCAAGGCGCTCGTCCGCGCCGCGATCGACGATCTTCCGCTCGAGTTCCACCGCGCGCTCGAGCACGTGGCCGTCGTCGTCTCCGAAAGCGGCCGGCGCCACCGCGCCTACGGCCTCTACCAGGGCGACACGGTCGCCCAGGACTACTTCCACGACCGGATCGTGATCTTCCGGGACACGCTGCTGCGCGACTTCGGGCACGACCCCGATCTGCTGAAGGCGCAGGTGACCCGGACGCTTCGTCACGAGCTCGCCCACCATCTGGGGTGGGACGAGAAGGGCGTGCGCGGGCTGGGTTTGTAGGGGGCGGCTGCCGGCGGGGGGACCGGGGGTGACGGGTCGGCGGGGGACCGGGGGCGTGAGGCACGCGCGACAACTACGCTTGGGATGCCGGGCCGACCCGACGCGCCCGAACGGTGGCGCCTCGTCGGCCGCGCCACCGACCCCGACACCAGGAGCGAAACCCAGATGCCAGAAGCCGTGATCGTCGACGCCATCCGAACGCCGATCGGCCGGGCGGGCAAGGGCTCGCTGAGGACAGTGCGCGCCGACGAACTGGCCGCGATCCCGATCCGCGCGCTGATCGAGCGCAACCCCGATGTCGACTTCGCGCAGACCAACGACGTGATGATGGGCGCCGCCTCGTCGATCGGGGAGCAGGGCTACAACGTCGGCCGCAACGCCTCGCTGCTGGCGGGCCTCGACCATCACGTCCCGGCGTGCACCGTCAACCGCTTCTGCGCCTCGTCGCTGCAGACGCTTCGGATGGCGTTCCACGCGATCAAGGCCGGCGAGGGCGACCAGTACATCGCCGCCGGGGTGGAAGCGGTTTCGCGAGCCGGGCTGGGCGCCGGGATCCCCGAAGAGGCCAAGAACCCTCACCTCAACGGCTCGGGCGGCTCGGCCTACGACGTCTACATCCCCATGGGTATGACCGCCGAGAACGTCGCCGAGCGCTGCAATGTGACGCGCGAGCAGCAGGACGAGTGGGCCGTGATCTCGCAGAACCGGGCGGTCGACGCCCGCGAGTCCGGCCACTTCGATCCGGAGATCGTGCCCGTCCCGGTGCCCGCGCACAAGGACACCGACAAGGAGGGGAACGAGATCGACGTCGCCGACGCGGTCGTGACCAAGGACGACGGCCCGCGCGCCGGCACGACGATGGAGGTGCTGGGCAAGCTGAAGCCCGCGTTCCGGCCGGACGGCACGGTCACCGCCGGCAACGCCTGCCCGCTCAACGACGGCGCCGCGGCGGTGCTCGTGATGTCCGCCGAGAAGGCCAAGCAACTCGGCCTCACGCCGAAGGCGCGGATCATCGGCTCGACCGTCGCCGCGATCCGGCCGGAGATCATGGGCCTCGGCCCGATCCCCGCGATCCAGGCCCTGCTGAAGGCGACCGGCGTGAGCATCGACGACGTCGACGTGGTCGAGATCAACGAGGCGTTCGCGGCGCAGATCGTCCCGTGCAAGGAGGAGCTCGGGATCCCCGACGAGAAGCTCAACCCGTTCGGCGGCGCGATCGCGCTCGGTCACCCGTTCGGGATGACCGGCGCGCGGATCATGACCACGCTGATCAACGGGCTGCGCGCGCTCGACGGGACGCTCGGGATCGAGTCGATGTGCGTTGCCGGCGGGATGGGCCAGGCGATGCTGATCGAGCGGCTCAACTGACCGTCGGGCCGCGGCTCCGCCGCCGACACACGGGCCTGCGGCCCGGCCGCTAAGCCGGGAGCCGCGGGGTGCTCGACAGCCACCCGCCGTCGGCGAGCGCCGCGCTCAGCGGGACCGGCTTGCCGACGAAGTAGCCCTGGGCGTAGTCGACCTGGTGCTTCTGGAGCAGCCCGATCGTCTCCGCGTCCGCCACCGACTCGGCGACGGTCTTGATCCCGAGCGCCTGGGAGACGCCGACGATCGCCTTGACCATGTGCTCGTCGACCTCGCTGCGCGGCAGGTTCTGGATGAACTCGCCGTCGAGCTTGACGTAGCTCACCGGCAGGTGCTTGAGGTAGTAGAACGACCCAAACCCGGTGCCGAAGTCGTCGAGCGCGAGGCTGCAGCCGAGGTCGGTCAGGCCGCGCGCGAACTCGGTGGCCTCGGGCATGTTTGCGATCGCGGCGGTCTCGGTGACCTCGAAGATCAGCTTGGAGGGGTCGACCGAGGAGCGCTCGAGCTCGCGCTCGATCATGCGGAGCAGCTCCGGGTCGCCGACCACGGACTCCCCGCTGAGGTTGATTCCGACCTGCGGCATCGCGCCCATTGACTGACCGACCAGCTGGATCGCGCGCGCCACGACCCAGCGGTCGATCGCGTGGATCAGCCCGAAGCGCTCGGCGGCGGGCAGGAATGCGCCCGGCGCGATCAGCTTCCCGCGCTCACCCTTCATGCGCAGCAGCAACTCGCCGTGCTTGATCTTGCCGGTGGCGAGCTCGAGGATCGGCTGCAGGTGCAGGACGAACCGATCGCGGTCGAGCGCGTCCTGGATCCGCTGGGACCAGGTCAGCTTCGCCATCGCGCGGGCCTTGCGCGCCTCGGGCGCGGTGTAGACCACGACCCGGTCGCGGCCGCCGGTCTTGGCCGCGTACATCGCGAGGTCTGCGTTGACCAACACCTCGCCGGCGGTGGCGTCGTCTGACTCGAACGCGGTCACGCCGATGCTGGCGCTGATCCGGAACGGCCGGCCACCGTACGTCGCCGGGCTGTTGCGGATCTCGGCGAGCAGGTCCTCGGCCGCGGCGCGGGCCTCGTCGACGCCGACCGCGGAGAGCAGCACCGCGAACTCGTCGCCACCGAGCCGGGCGACGACGTCGGTCGAACGAAATCGGTTGCCGAGCACGCGCGCGACCTGAACGAGGATGGCGTCGCCGGCGGCGTGGCCGGCGGAGTCGTTGATCCCCTTGAAGTTGTCGATGTCGATGCTGAGCACCGCGCTGTGGGCGGCATAGCGCCCGGCCCGCGCGAGCTCGCGCTTGAGCTGCTCGTCGAAACGCCGGCGGTTGAACAGGCCGGTCAGCTGATCGTGGTCGGCCATGTGGCGCAGGCGCTCCTCGTAGCGCACGCGCTCGGTCGTGTCGCGCGCGATGATCGCCGTCGAGACGATCCGGCCGTTCGCGTCGGTCACCGGCGAGACGGTCAGCGACACCGTGATCACGCTCCCGTCCTTGCGCACGCCCTCGGTCTCGAAGTTGTCGATCGACTCGCCGGACAGCAGCGTCTGGAGGATCTTCTGCTGCTCGCCGGCGCGGTGGGTGGGCTCGATCAGCGCGATCGGCTGCCCGATGGCCTCGTCCGCCGAGTAGCCGTACAGCTGCGCGGCGGCGCGGTTCCAGCTCGTGATCGTGCCGTCGTGGGACTTGGTCATGACCGCGTCACCGGTCGACTGGACGACGTAGCTGAGCAGGTCGCGCGCTGAGCGCGCCGCCGCCTCCTCGGTAACGTCCTGCATCGTCCCGACCACCTTGACCGGTCCGCGCCGCCGCTCGGAGATCGCCTCGCCGCGGGCGCGCACGACCCGCTCGGCGCCGTCGAATCGCGTCACGCGGAACTCGAACTGCAACGGATCATGCCTGCGGCGCGCGCTCTCGAACGATCTGGAGACGAGCTCGCGATCCTCCGGATGCACGCGTTCGAGCAGGAGCTCGCGCGTGAGCTCGACGTCCGGGGGCGTCGCGAACAGCCGTCGCAGACCGGCCGAGAAGTGCGTGGCGCCGGTGTCGAGCTCGAGCTCGAAGCTTCCGCTCACGGCCGCCTGCTCGGCCTCGGTGAGCAGGCGCTCGCTGCGAGCCCGCTCCTTGGCGCGGGCGAGCGCGTCGAGGATCAGCGGGCCCGCCTCGGTAAGCGACTCGGACCGCTCGAGCGCGTCGGTGACCGCGCGCTGGAGATCGAGCCACTCACTGTCCCCGCGATTCTGTTCGGAGGGCGGCTCCATCACGACCACTCTGGCGTTGTCCTCGCAGGCAACGAGGGCCGCCGATCACCACCCTGCATGGTGAGCGCCAACGGGTACTCCCTTCCTGGATGGCGGGATTTTACCCCTGCAAAGGTCGGCAGAATCCCCGGTCGAACAAATGGCTAGGGAGATCTGGTGGAGGTTCGCGCCGCGCGTGTGATGCACTAACGCGGCGGCATCCGCAACGCGCCATCCAGCCTGATCACCTCGCCGTTCAGCATCTCGTTCTGCACGATGTGTGCGACGAGCGCGGCGAACTCCTCCGGGCGGCCGAGACGCGACGGGAACGGCACGGCCTGGCCGAGCGCGTCGCGGGACTCCTGCGGGAGGGAAGCCAGCAGCGGGGTGTCGAACGTGCCGGGCGCGATCGTGCAGACGCGGATGCCGACCGCCGAGAGGTCGCGCGCCGCCGGCAGGGTCATGCCGACGATCGCGCCCTTCGAAGCCGAGTAGGCGATCTGTCCGATCTGACCGTCGAACGCCGCGATCGACGCGGTGTTGACGCACACGCCCCGTTCGCCGGTCTCGGTCGGCTCGTTCTCGAGCATCTCGCTGGCGGCAAGCCGCAGCACGTTGAACGTGCCGATCAGGTTGACGCGGATGACGGTCTCGAACGGCTCGAGCGGGTGCGCGCCGCGCTTTCCGGCGACACGGGCGGCCCAGCCGATGCCCGCGCACGAGACCGTGATCCGGAGCGGGACGGGCTGGGACGCGGCGGCGCCGACGGCGGCGAGCACCGCATCCTCGTCGGTCACGTCGGTGCGGACGAACGTGGCCCGGTCGCCGAGCTCGTCCTCGAGACCGCGACCGCCGTCCTCGTTCAGGTCCGCGATCACGACGTGGGCGCCGCCGGCGTGGAGGCGGCGGACCGTGGCCTCGCCGAGACCTGAGGCGCCGCCCGCGACGAGCGCGCCGCTGCCTTCGATGTGCATGGCCGGGAACCCTACTGGCGGGTGACCGGCGCCGGCGTCCTCATGCCCGCGCGGCCAGCGACAGCGCGAACAGCTCGTCCGGGTCGGTGTACCAGGCCTCGAGGCGCAGACCGGCGGCCTCGAAGTCATCCTGGACGCGCTCGCGCGTGAACTTGGCGCTGATCTCGGTGCGGAGCTCTTCGCCGGCGGCGAATTCGACCCGGAGCCCGAGGTCGCCCACGAGCACCGTGCACGGCCGCCGCGAGCGCAGGCGCATCTCGACCCATTCGTGCCGGCGGTCGAAGAACGCGATGTGGTCGAACGCCTCGGGGCAGAAGTCGGCGTCGAGCTCGCGGTTGATCACGTGCAGCACGTTCCGGTTGAACTCGGCCGTGACGCCCTCGGAGTCGTCGTACGCGGCTTCGATCACCGCCGGGTTCTTGACCAGGTCGGTGCCGAGCAGCAACCGGTCACGCGGGCCGAGCAGCCTGCCGATCTCGCGCAGCAGGCGCCGGCGCGTGCCGGGCAGGAAGTTCCCGATCGTGCCGCCGAGCAGGGCGACGATCCGCGGCGTGTCGGCGGGCTCCGGGACGTGGCCGAGGTGTCGCTCGAAGTCGCCGATCACGCCGTGCACCTCGAGCTCCTCGAATTCGTCCATGAGCTCGTGGGCGGCCGCCTCGAGCGCGCTCTCGGACACGTCGAGCGGGATGTAGCGCCGCAGCGTCCCCGCGCGCGACATCGCGTCCAGCAGGATCCGCGCCTTCTCGGCAGAGCCGGACCCGAGCTCGACGAGCTCGCCGGCGCCGGTTCGCCGCACGATGCTGTCCGCGCGCGCGACCAGGATCTCGCGCTCGGTCCGCGTGGGGTAGTACTCGGGCAGCTCGCAGATCCGCTCGAACAGATCCGAGCCGCGCGCGTCGTAGAAATGCTTGGCCGGGATCTCCTTGAACGGACGGGTCAGCCCGTCGAGCACGTCGTTGGCCAGCGAGCGTTCGTCGGTCTCGGACAGGAACGACTCGATCTGGATGTCGCGGGTCCGCGTCGGCGGGGTCACGCGTCTCTCGCGATCCGCAAGCCGGCGAAGATCTGGCGCCGCTGCGGGTGGTCCCAGTTGCGGAACGTCGAGGTCGCGACGCGCGTGCGTGTCGCCCACGAGCCGCCACGCAGCACCCGGTAGTCGCCTCCGAAGAACACCTCTGAGTACTCGCGGTAGGGGTGGGCGGCGAATCCGCGATAGCCGTCGAACGCGCTGCTCGTCCACTCCCACACGTCGCCGATCATCCCGAGGCACCCGTACGGCGATGCGCCGTCGGGGTAGGCGCCGACGGGGGTGGTTCCGCAGCCGCGGTGGTCGAGGTTGGCGTGCTGGCCGGCAACCGGCCGCCGGTTCCCCCACGGATAGCGCCGAGCCATCTCCTTCTCCTGGTCCCAGGTCGCCGCCTTCTCCCACTCGACCTCGGTGGGGAGGCGAGCGCCGTGAGCGCGGGCGAAGGCGTCGGCCTCGAACCAGGACACGTGAACGACGGGTCGCTCCGGGTGCAGTGGTTCGAGTCCGCCGAGTCGCCACTCGCCGCGGAGGTCCGCCGTCCACGCTAGAGGGCGCGAGATGTCGTATTCCTCTTTCCAGGCCCAGCCCTCCGCAGACCACCAATCGCGGCGCTCGTACCCGCCGCCTTCGACGAACGTCAGATAGGTGGCGTTCGTGATCGGGGTCCGTCCGATCAGGTAACCGCGCACGTCGGTCCGGTGGCGCGGGCGCTCGTTGTCGTAAGCGAATCCTTCGTCGCTTGCGCCGATCGTGCACTCGCCGGACCTGACCTCGACCATCTCGAGGCCGGTATCGGAGGGGCGTGGCGGGTACGGGATCGGGCGGCGGCCGGGAAGCTCATAGCCGGGGAGGCGCGCCAGCATCAAGGTCTGCAACATCGTTTCGTCGTGCTGGTGCTCGTGGCGCAGGACCATCTCGTGCAAGGTGCCGTCACCGACGCCGCGCTCGTCAATCACCTCGAGCGTTCGTGCGCGAACCTCCTCGAGGTATTCGCGCGCCTCCGAGGGACCGAGTAGCGGGAGGTCACCTCGTACCGCGCGGGGTGTCTCGAACGCGTCGTACATCGCGGCGAGGTCGTCGTGCAACAGCGGGCGCTCGCCGTAACGGTTCACGAGCCACAAATCCTCGTAGGCGGCGATGTGCGCGAGATCCCAGACGAGCGGGCTCATCAGCGGAGAGTGCACGCGCGCGAGGTCGTCGTCGGAGACCGATTCAACCAGCGCAAACGTGCGCCGGCGAGCTTCCTCCAGCGCCTCCACGACCCGCGCCGAACTCAGCGGCACCCTAGCTGCGATCGACCCGGTCACTCGTTCAATTGTATGCATACCAAGTGTTAACCCCTTGAGAATTCGGGTGAAACATCGATGTAACTAGAGGTGAACCGGTTCACCATCGAGGTTAAACGGTTCAGTGGTTAAGATGAACCGGTTAACCGATTTGGGTGAACCGGTTCAGTGCAGTTCGTAGCGCAGGTACAGCGAGCTGTCGTGCTCGAGTATCCACGCGAGCGACAGCATTCGCAGCTGGGCGAGCGATGGTCCACGCGTGATCCCCGGCGCCATCCCGCCCCCGGTAAGTTTGGGCGCAAGCGACAGGAACAGCTCGTCGACGAGGTTCTCGCCGAGCAGTGCTCCGAACAACGTCGGACCGCCTTCGCACAGGAGCGAGCGGACGTCGTAGGCCGAGCGCAGCCGGCGCATCATCGTCGTCAGCGTGAACTCGCCGGGATCGAGGTGAACCATCTCCACGTGAGCGGCGACCCCGGTCAGGTCGATCTGCGCCGGCGTGAACACGACGACACGGGCGGCGGACTCGGCGAACAGCGGAATGTCCGTCGGGATGTCGCCGCCGCGGCTGAAGATGCACGCAAGCGGCTCTGGACTGAGCCCCGAGGCCGCGCGCCGCTGCCGGCGCGCTGGGTCGCGGACGAGGCGGCCGTAGCGCTCGGCGCGGAGCGTCCCGGTGCCGACCAGGATCGCGTCGACGTGCTCGCGCAGGCCGTGGAACATTTCGCGGTCGCCCGGGTCACTGAGGTCGCGGGAGCGCCCGTCGAACGCCGCGCGCCCGTCGGCTGACTCGACGAAGTTGACGACCGTGTAGGGGCGCTCGGTGTGCGCGCGGCCGGCGAGACCGAGCGAGGACAGCAGCTCGCCGGCGTGGACCCGCCGGGCCACAGGCAGGAGTTGACGAAGCGCCGGACCCTCCCCGGACGATGGATCGGGGGTCACGAGGTCGAACGTATCAGCAGGGTGCTAAACACAGCGGTCAGCCAACGCCGGCATTGAGGGAGGGAGCATGCTCGACTGCACCTATCGCGTCCACATCCCACACGCCGCCGGTCAGCTCGCGCGCGTCGCCCAGGCGATCGCCGACGGCGGGGGACTGATCGGCGACGTCGTCACCATCTCGCTCGGGCGCGAGAACTCGGTCAGGGACATCACGGTCGAGGTGCGGGACATCCCCCAGTCCGACCGGATCGCCGAGCTCGTGACCGCGCTCGGCGACGTGAAGGTTCTTTGGCACCAGGACCGGGCGCTGCTGCGCCATGTCGGCGGGAAGCTCCAGATCGACGCCCTGAGGGAAGTGCGGACCGTCCAGGAGATGCGCGACGTATACACGCCGGGGGTCGCGCGCGTGTGCACCACGATCGCCGAACAGCCCGAGCTCGCCTCGCGCTACACGATGATCTCGCGCAGCGTCGCGATCTGCACGAACGGCACGCGGGTGCTCGGGCTGGGAAACATCGGGCCGGTCGCGTCGATGCCGGTGATGGAGGGCAAGGCGGTGTTCTACGACCAGTTCGTCGGGATCTCGGCGATGCCGATCCTGATCAAGGCCACCGATGTCGACACGTTCGTCAACACCGTCCTTCAGATCGCGCCGACGTTCGGCGGGATCCACCTCGAGGACATCTCGGCTCCGGAGTGCTTCGAGATCGAGCGGCGGCTCATCGACGAGCTGCCACAGCCGGTGATGCACGACGACGTCCATGGCACCGCCGTGGTGTCGCTGGCCGCGGCGATGGTCGCGTGTCGCTACGCGGGAATCGAGCTACGCTCGGCGACGGTCGGCCAGCTCGGCCTCGGCGCCGCCGGATTTGGGATCGCGTCGCTGATGGTCGACGCGGGCGTCCGCCGCGTGCTGGCGTTCGATCCGCTCGAGGCGTCCCACGCGCGGGCGCGCGAGCACGGGGTCGAGATCACCTCGATGGAACGCGTGATGGCTGAGGCGGACGTGGTCGTGGCGACGACCGGCCGCGCCGGCCTGATCCAGCCGGAGATGATCCGCGCCGGCCAGGTGATCCTTGCGCTGACGAACCCCGATCCCGAGATCGAGCCCGAGCAGGCGGAGGCCGCCGGCGCCGCGTTCGCCGCCGACGGCCGCAGCGTCAACAACGTGCTCGGCTACCCCGGGATCTTCCGCGGCGCGCTCCAGTCGGGTGCCGCCGGGATCAACGTCGCGATGAAGCTCGCGGCCGCCGACGTCATCGCCGCGCTCGCGAAGGACGGCGAGCTCGTCCCCAACGCGCTCGACAAGCGCGTCCATGAGGCGGTCTCCGCGGCCGTCAAGGACGCGGCCGAGCGCAGCGGGATCGCCCGGCCGGAGCGGGCGAACGCCGGTCTCTGAGGGGCCGCGACCCGTCGCGGGCGGCGCGGCTTCGAACGGCGCCCGGTGGCGGGGAACCGGCTAGGCTGCCCGCCGATGGATTTCAGGCAGCTCGACCGCGGGGAACTGATCGCGGTGCTAGGCGGGGCCGTCTTGGCGATATCGATATTTCTGGCGTGGTACACGCTCGGCGACAAGTACACGATCCTCGGCCACTGCAAGGGGCCGAACACGTCGTGCACGGGATGGAACTCGCTGTTGATTCTCCGTTTCCTGCTACTGATCGCGGCGGTCGCGCCGGCGGTGCTCGCCTGGATCATCCTGCGCGGGCACGCGCTGTCGTGGCCGCGCGGGGAGATGACCGCGATCATCGCGATCTTCGCGCTCGGCTTCACCGTGTTTCGCGGCGTGATCGACAAGCCCGGGTCGCCGCCCGGCGAGATCGGCATCACCACCGGCTGGTGGATCGGGCTGGCCGGCGGTTTGCTGATTCTGGTCGGTTCGGTGGCGCGGACCAAGGAGAGCATGTCCACGCGTAAGCCCCCGGGTCTGCCATGACATTCGATCAACCACCTGAGCGCCCCGATCGGAACCTGGCGCTCGAGCTCGTCCGCGTGACCGAGGCGGCCGCGCTCGCCGCAGCCCGCATGGTCGGCCGCGGCGACAAGGAGGGCGCCGACCAGGCGGCGGTCGACGCGATGCGCCACGTGCTCGACTCGGTGTCGATGGACGGCGTGGTCGTGATCGGCGAGGGGGAGAAGGACAAAGCCCCGATGCTGTTCAACGGCGAGCACATCGGGGACGGCACGCCACCGCTCGTCGACATCGCGGTCGACCCGCTCGAGGGCACGCGCCTGACCGCGCTCGGGATGCCGAGCGCGATCTCCGTGATCGCGCTCGCCGAACGCGGGAGCATGTTCAACCCGGGTCCGATCGTGTACATGGAGAAGATCGCCGGCGGTCCCGAGATCGCCGATCTGCTCGACCTCGACCGCCCGCTGCCCGAGACGCTCGCGCTGATCGCCGAGCGCAAGCGGATCGACATCCGCGACGTGATGGTGGTGATGCTCGATCGCGAGCGCCACCACGCCGCGATGGCGGAGATCCGCGAGGCGGGGGCGCGCGTCCGGCTGATCCTCGACGGCGACGTCTCAGCGGCCCTGCTCGCGGTCTCGGACAACACGCCGGTCGACCTGCTGTGGGGAATCGGCGGCACCCCCGAGGGCGTGATCACCGCCGCGGCGATCAAGTGCATCGGTGGCGAGCTCAAGGGCCGGCTGTGGCCGCGCAACGACGAGGAGCGGACCGCGGCGCTCGACGCCGGCTACGACCTCGAGCGGGTGTTGAGCTGCGACGACCTGGTCGGCGGCGAGGACGTGTTCTTCTCCGCCACCGGGGTCACCGACGGCGACGTGCTCCAGGGCGTTCGCTACCAGGGCGACCGCGGCGCGACGACCGAGTCGCTGGTGATGCGGTCGCGGTCGGGCACCGTCAGGCGCGTGTCGGCGCGCCACGACCGCGCCAAGTTGCGGACGCTGACGGGCATTCGATACGGGTAGTACTGGGCCTCGCTGGCGCGCGGCATCCTCCGGATGGAATTGCGGCAGGCCCGTTAGGCGAGGCAAGGATGCCGAGCGGGCCGTCGCCGCAATGCCGGTTCCGCCGGGCATCCGTGCCCGGCGGGCGTGGACGCGAACCCCGGGGCGGTGCCAGCGGCGTCGGGGGCTTTAACGGCGGGCACCTGAGGGGGGTGCGGTCGTCCCCGGGACGGTCGCGGCGCCCGGGGGGTTTAACGGCGGGCGCCTGAGGGTGGGTGCGGTCGTCCCGGGGACTGGTCGCGGCGTCCGGGGGGTTTAACGGCGGGCGCCTGAAGGGGGTGCGGTCGTCCCGGGGACTGGTCGCGGCGTCCAGGGGATAACGGCGGGCACCTGAGGGGGGTGCAGTGGTCCCCCGGGGCGGTTCCGCGGCGCCCGGGGGTTTTACGGCGGCACCTGAGGGGGGTGCGGTCGTCCCGGGGACGGGTCGCGGCGCGCCGGGCATGCATAGCTCGACAATCGGGCCGATCCGACGAGGCCTTGCCGTGCTACGCATGTGTGGCACGCGTGACACGGCACGGCTGCCGCGAAGCGCGCCAATTGCCGTGCTATGCAGGTTCGCTCGCACGGGTCGATCCGCGTGGAACCCACCGCACCCCTCTCCAGGTGCCCGCCGTTAAAAACCCATCCGCCCCACGACGACCAAGGAATCAGCGACCCCACGCGCGGCACGGACGCCGCGCGGAACCGGCATTGCGGCGACGGCCCGCTCGGCATCCCTGCCTCGCCTAACGGGCCTGCCGCAATTCCATCCGGAGGACGCCGCCGAAGGCGGCCCCAAATCAGTGAGGCGTGCGATCCCGGAGGTGGCGTGCGGCCTCGAACGCCGCGCGTCCGGCCGCGCGCACGTCCGACGGGCGGGCGAAGCGGCCGACCCTCGACGGCGCCAGCTCGAGCTTGGCCAGCGAGCGCAGGAACGCGTGGGTCACGAGTACGTGGATCGAGGACTGGGTCGCCTCGTACACGGGCGTGCTGAACCCGGCGGCGATCGCGGGATAGAAGTTCGCGACCTCGACCTCGATCCGGAGCTTGACCCTGCCGTCCGGCTCGTCGGCGAGGTGGACCACGTCGAGCGACAGGAACCCGCAGCCCCGGCCGGCGCGCGCGACCAGCAGCCCGTCCTGGATCCGCCAGCTGACCTTGCCGTGCTCGCGCTCGATCTCGTAGTGGGGGGCATCGAAGCGAAGCAGGGTGAGCGGCCGGCCCAGGAACACCACCGACCGCTGGTTCTCGTCGTAGACGACACGAATCAGCCACCCGGTCACGCGCGAGAGGAACAGCCAGTAGGTGCGGGCCAGGTTCTCGAGGTTTGTGGCGTTCCACATCCTCTTGAAGTCCTCCTGGGACAGGGTCAGCTCGGCGCACTGGGCCGAGCGGACCGCGCCGTCACGCGCGATCACCGTCGACTTCGCCGGGGACACGATCACGGCGTCGGCCGGAAGCCGGCTCCGCCGCCAGCGCCGTGAAGCCACGAACGCGGTGAGCGCTGCCAGGGCCGCGGCGAACACGGGCACGGCGGGATTCTGTCAGCGCGGAAGGCGCTCGAGCGCCACTGCCGCGCCGGCCTCCAAGTCGCCCTCGCCGGCCGGGATGAACGCGAGGGCGTCCGCGCCGAGCAGCGAGGTCACGATGTGCGAACCCTGCGGTCCGTTGGGCGTGGCGACGAGCGCGCCGTTCTGGTGCTGTAGACGCACGCGGACCGCCTGCTCACGGTCGGGGTTGCGTCGGACCGCGCTCGCGAGCACCGCCTCGGCTTCGAGCTCGGGCGCCTCGCTCCGGCCCTGGAGCGCGGCGAGTGCCGGCCGCACGAACAGCGAGAACGTGACGACGGCCGAGACGGGATTGCCCGGTAGCCCGAACACCAGCACCGAGCCCCGGCGGCCGAACCAGGTCGGTTTGCCGGGCTGGAGCGCGACGCGCCAGAAGACCTCGTCGACGCCGAGCGCCGCGAGCGCGGGCTTGACGTGGTCGTGCGGGCCGACCGACACGCCGCCGGTCACGATCACGACGTCGTCGCTCTCGAGCGCCGTCTCCAGGCCGGCCTCGGTCGCCGCGCGGTCGTCGGGCAGCCGTCGCGCGGTCCCGACGATCGCGCCCGCCGCGGCCGCGAGCGCGTCGAGCATCGGCGCGTTCGAGTTGTGGATCTCCCCTGGGCCGAGCGGCTCGCCGGGAGCGCGGAGCTCGTCGCCGGTGCACAGCACCTGGACCCTCGGGCGCCGGTAGACGGTCAGCTCGCCCACGCCGGCGGCGACCGCTGCCCCCAGCTCCGCGGCGCCGAGCGTGGTGCCGGCCACGAGCACGGTCTCGCCGGAGCGCATGTCCTCGCCGGCGCCACGGATGTGATCGCCGGCGCTGACCACGGTCCGGGTCGTAATCGTGCCGTTGCGGGTCTCGACGTCCTCCTGCGGGATCACCGCGGTGGCGCCGTCGGGGATCGCGCCGCCGGTCGAGATCCGGATCGCGTTGCCGTCGCCGAGCGTCACCGACGAGGGGGTCCCGGCGCGGGATTCACCCACGACGGTGAGCGTGCGGCCGGCGTCCCCGGGGAGGAGCGCGTAGCCGTCCATCGCCGAGCACGGGAACGGGGGCACGTTGCCGGCGGCGGTCAGGTCGGCGGCGAGCACCCGATCACGGGCATCGTCGATCGCGACCCGCTCGGTTCCAAGCGGTGTCGCGGCGCTCAGCACCCGATTTCGGGCCTCCGCGATCGTGATCAGGGGAGCAGGCATCTCCTCATTCTTGCGAACAACAGCGATCGGCTGACGTTGATTGGAATGCACGGATGTCGATAGGTGGTAAAAGAGGCTTGATGGAGCGGGGTGTGCCACGTCGTAGACGACCAAGGCCGGTTGTCACCGAAGGAGTCGAAGAGCTGCTGCTGCGGGGCGAGGAGCTCGCCAAGGGCTGGCTGCTCGCGCTGGTCGAGGACGCGCCGCTCGAGGAGGCGGCGGCGATCATGGCCGGCGACGTCGCGCGCGATGGCCCGCGGATCTGCGATGCGGTGGTGCGCGCGATCTACGACGAGGCCGACCTGCGGCGGATCGAGGCCGGTGGCGTGCTCGAGCCGCTGGTGTCCCGGGCCGGCGAGCTCGCGGGCGTGCGCACCACCGAGGCTGCGGCCCACGCCGTCGACACGCTCCGGAGCGTCGTGTGGAGCGCCCTGCAAACCGAGCTCGCGCGGACCGACCCCGACCTGCTGGCGGACGCCGGCGAGCGCCTGTCGCTGGTGGCCGAGCTCGTGCGCGCGGCCGTCCTGCGCCGGCGCGCCGAGGGCGGGGGCGAGGGCGCCCCACGACCACGCGTGCCGCCGCTGCGGGTGGCGCGCCCTGATGTCCCATCCGCATCGTACGAGCGGCCGGCCGAGCCCGGCCGCCCGCTGCTCAGCGGGGAAGGGGGCGGGACGCCGGGGCTTGCGGGCACGGCGGGACCGGTCGAGGCTGGCGGTGGCGCAAGGGCGGAGGGGGTCGAGAACGGCGGGGCTGACAGAACGCGTGGAGGGCGACGAGGACTATTCGGCGCCTTCGGGCGAGGCGTACCCGAGGTCGGCGGAGCGGAGCTCGCCGGTCGGCGACGCGCTCTGGATCGGCGCGCTCAGAGACGAGATCGTGCGCGCCGCTCGCGCCCGGGCACCGCTGTCGCTGCTGCTCGTCGAGCTCGACGAGGCGGAGCGGCTGCTCGCGGCGGAGCCCCAGGTGCAGGCGAGCGCCACGTTCGGGCGGTTCGCCCAGGCGGTGCGGACGGCGCTTCGGCACCGCGACGTGCTCGCGTGCGAGTCCGAGAGCCGGGCGTGGATCATCGCGCGCGACACCGGGCGCGCCGGCGCCCAGGCGCTTGGGTCGCGGATCGTCATGGCCGTGCCATCCGAGCAGTTCTGGCGCGGCGCGCCGCTGACCGTGAGCGTCGGCGTCGCAGTTCTCGGGGAGGACGGGCACAACGCCGCGACGCTGATCGACGCCGCCGAGCAGACGCGATTCGCGGCCGAGGCGAGCGGAATCGGGATCGTCACCGACCGGCCGGGCGACGGCGACATCGAGCCGCCGACTCCGGGTCCGAGCCTGGTGAGCTGACCCGGGCTACTGCGCGGACGGGGTCGTCGGAGTCGCGGCCGGGTTGGTCGTTGCGGACGGGACCGGGGCGGCGCCGATGACCTCGGTCTCGAGGATTCCGAGCACACGTCCGGTCGCCATCGTCAGGTCCCAGTTGGCGCCGTGGGCATACGGACCGCGGTCGATCACCGGCACCGTGATCACGTTGCCCTTGTAGTAGATCTGGACGGGCGTGCCGCAGGGAAGCGTCCGGTTGGCCACCCCGATCGTCCAGCGCCTCAGGATCTGTCCGCACGCGGTCCGGTGCCCGTAGAAGCCGGGCCCGTACAGGGTCGCGATCGAACGGCGGTAGAGCGTCAGCGACACGCTCGGGGCGGCGCCGGCGGCGCTCGAGGCCTGGGCGCCCTTGATCACCGCGCGGACCGTGAGCTGGCCGGGGCGGGCCGGGTGCCACGTCGTCGTGAATGACCCGTTCGACTCGGGGTTGGCGTCCGCGACGGGGACCCACGCGGAGTGGCTGCCCAGCTGGTCGATCTCGATGACGTCACCCGCGTCGGAGGCCGGGACGGTTCCGGTCAGCGACACGCCACCCTTCATAAACGCCGAAGCTTGTGTGGAGATCGTGATCCCACCGCTGCTCGCGCTCACCGGGACGTTGCCGGAGGTGACGGGCACGGGTGGGGTCTGACTCGAGACCGGGCTCCCGGGACCGGTTCCGGCGCCGCCCGAGCCCGATCCGCCCGAAGCGAAGGCGAGCCCTGGGATCACCATGGCGCCGGCAGCGGCGGCCATTAGCGGGGCCAAATAGCGATGGGCGCGAGCGCTCGCGAGCAGCTTGTCAGTCCTCTCGTTGTCTGCCTACGGGGTGAGCTGACGGGCTCGCGCCTGGTGAGCGCTACGGTCCCTCGTCGGACCGATTCGCCCCTGCGGATCCTGGGATCCGCAAGTGGTTCCCCCGCCGATCGCCCGCGGACGGACGATCGCTCGGCGTAACGGGCGGGGATTCTAACCAGTTATGTCGACAGCCGTGGCGCCCGGCCCGCTAGGGGCGGGGGAGGCGGCTGACGGCGTTCCGAAGCGCGCGGGCGCTCACCGACAGGCCGATCTCGGCGAGCTCGGCCGCGGCCTGGGCCGCGATGCCGAGGATGTCCCGGCCAGTCGTCTGGTCGGGCTGGCCCGGGCGCGGCGGCGTCGGGGGGACGCCGGCGGGCTGGGCGGGCTGGCGCAGGCGCTCCGGCCGGCGCGGGGTGGCGCGGGTCGCGGTTGCCGGCGCCGAGCGTTGCGGGGTGGCGGGGCGGGCGCCTCGCGAGCGCGCCGCCGGCGCGCGCTTGGCGGTCGTGGATGCGGAAGCGGCGGACCGCCCGGCTGGCGACGCTCGCTTATCACTGCGACGCTGCGGGCGGCGATGCGGCAGCGCGCCGAGCACATCTGAGGGGCGTTCGTCGCTCAAGCCCCCACATGATGGCAGCACGGTGAGCCTTATCGCGACCGGACACCAATCCGTCACAATTGTTGGGTCGGCGCCGCCTCGTGGGTAGAGGCTGTTAGGAAAATCCGAACAGGATTTGAAACGCGCGTGACGGTTACGCGTATACCTTTATCTAAGCGGCGCGGTTCCTTGACTTCAAAAAGTATAGCGACTAGACTGCTTTCACATGCTTCACTAGCGGGCGTGCGCCCTGAGGGCTCTCGCCCGTTTGCCATCCTCTCAGGCCGGCGGTGTCCAGGGCCGGTGGGTACGACGGGAAACGGATTCAGATGTCAGTAGCGGATCTGCAGGAACTCGAAGAGATCAAGGGCCTCGTCTCGCGCGGTCAGCAACTCGGCGTCCTGACCTTCGCCGAGATCTCCGGAGCGGTTTCGGAGCTGGACCTCGACGAGGCTGATGTCGAGGAGCTTCACGGCTTCCTTGAGCGAGCCGAGATCGAGCTGGTCGAGGAGCTCGACCCCGCGAGCACGGCGGCCGACCTCGAGCGCGCGCCCGACAAGCGCGGCCGGCGCAAGCCGAAGACGGCGCTGGACCTCAAGCCGGACATGACGACCGATTCCCTTCAGCTGTTCCTGAAGGACATCGGCAAGGTGCGGCTGCTCACCGCCCAGGAAGAGGTGGACCTCGCCAAGCGGATCGAGCGCGGGGACCTCGACGCCAAGCAGAAGATGGTCGAGTCGAACCTCCGGCTCGTCGTATCGATCGCGAAGAACTACCGCAACCAGGGCCTGCCGTTCCTGGACCTGATCCAGGAAGGGACGCTCGGGCTTGTCCGCGCGGCCGAGAAGTTCGACTACCGCAAGGGCTTCAAGTTCTCGACCTACGCCACCTGGTGGATCCGCCAGGCGATCGCTCGTGCGCTCGCCGACAAGGCGCGGACGATCCGCATCCCGGTGCACGTGGTCGAGAAGCTCAACAAGATCGGCCGGGCCGAGCGCAAGCTCGTGACCGAGCTCGGGCGCGAGCCGACCGCCGAGGAGATCGCCGAGGTCACGGGGATCGAGCCCGAGGAGGTCGAGTCGATCAAGCGCTCGGCGCAGGCGCCGGTGTCGCTCGAGAAGCCGGTCGGCGACGAGGAGGAATCGGAGTTCGGGCAGTTCATCGCGGACGAGCGCGCCGAGTCGCCGTATGAGCGGGCGGCCGAGATCCTCACCAAGGAGGCTCTCCGCGAGGCGCTCGAGAACCTCAGCTACCGCGAGCGCCGTGTGCTCGAGCTGCGCTACGGGCTCGGTGGCGAGCACCCGCGGACGCTCGACGAGGTCGGCCGGACGTTCAACGTCACGCGCGAGCGGATCCGGCAGATCGAGAACCAGTCGCTCAAGAAGCTTCAGTCGCTGGCTGAGGCGCAGAAGCTCCGCGACGTAGCCTGATTTTCATCGCTGGTTGGGCGTCCACGCTTGGCGTGGGCGCTCAAGCCTGCGATCGTTCGCGCCGATTCGAGATCGATGTTCGATCTCCACGATGCGCTCGGATATGTCGTCGACAACGAGGGCTCGGACCTTCACCTGAAGGTGCCCGCGCGGCCGATGGCGCGGTTCCGCGGTCAGCTAGAGCCGCTCGAGCACTACCTGGAACCGCTTTCGCCGGCCGACACCGAGCAGGTGCTCCGGCAGATGCTTGCCGACCACTCGGACAAGATGGCGTCGTTCGACACCGACAACGAGATCGACTTCTCCTACACGGTCGATGGGCTTGCGCGGTTCCGCGTCAACGCGTTCCGCCAGCGCGGCTCGGTCTCGATCGTCGCCCGCGTGATCCCGTTCACGGTGCGTACGATCCAGGAGCTCGGCCTGCCGCTCTCGATCGAGGACATCGCCAAGGAGGAGCGCGGGCTGATCCTGCTCACCGGCACCACCGGCTCGGGCAAGTCGACCACGCTCGCGGCGATCATCAACCACATCAACGAGACGATGGCGCGCCACATCGTCACGATCGAGGACCCGATCGAGTATCTGCACCGCGACCGTCGGTCGATCATCAACCAGCGCGAGGTCGGGATGGACACCGAGTCGTTCGGCCGCGCCATGCGCCGCGTCCTGCGCCAGGACCCCGATGTGATCCTGATCGGCGAGATGCGCGACGAGGAGACCGTCCGCACCGCGCTGTCGGCCGGCGAGACCGGCCACCTCGTGCTCTCCACCGTCCACACGCTCGACGCCGCGGAGAGCGTCAACCGGATCATCGACTTCTTCCAGCCCCACGAGCAGAGCCAGGCCCGCGCGATGCTGGCCGGAACCCTGAAGGCCGTCGTCTCTCAGCGACTGGTCCGGACCGCCGATCACAAGGCCCGCGTCGCCGTCTGCGAGGTTCTGCGAATGACCGGCCGGGCGCGGGACATGATCCTCGACCCGGATCAGACCGATCGCCTGCGCGAGGTCATCGCCGAGGGCGAGTACTACGGGATGCAGACGTTCGACCAGGCGCTACTCGGCCACTATCAGGCGGGTCGGGTGTCGATGGAGGACGCGATGCGGGTCGCGTCGAGCCCGCACGACTTCAAGCTGCTCGTCGCCGGCGAGGGCCGCACCGCGACGTCGATGAACGACCTCGCGGGCTCGGATCACGCCGGCGCTCACGAGCCCGAGCCGGTGGCGCCCGTCGCGCCCGGCCCGCCTGCGCTGCCCACGACGCCGCCGGTGCAGCACGCCCGGCCCGTGGCTCCGGTCGGCCCGCCGAACGGGCGGCCGTCCGCCCCGCCGCCGGGCATGGCCGCGTAGCCCGCCCGATCGCTTCCGCCACCGCCCGCGCGCGCGAACCTTGCGTGCGCTCCATAACCCGGGTCACATTTCTGACATGTGATCCTTCTCACATCGGTATAGGCTTCGCGCCGCTGCAACAAGTTGCAATCCGATGGCGTGGGGAGAAAGCGAGGGAGGATCGTGTTACGAACACGAAGGGTTGTCTCTGCTTTTGGCGTGATCGCGGCGGTGGCCGCGCTCTGCCAGTTCGGGGGCGCGGCGGTGGCCGGGGCGCAGAGCCAGGCCCCGTCGCAACGCGTAATCGTCATCTTCAAGAACCAGGAGACCGGCTTGCCGGCGACGCGTTCGGACGTGTCCGCGCGCAGGCACGCGCTTCAGGGGATCCAGGCGCCGGTCACCAGGCAGCTGTCGTCCTTCGGGGCGCGCAACGTCCACTCCTACACGGTCGTCAACGCCGTGTCCGCAACGGTTTCGTCGAGCCAGGAGTCACAGCTCGCCTCGAACCCCGCGGTGAGCAAGGTCATCCCCGACCAGGTCATCCAGCTGGCTCCGCCGGCGAGCACCGGCTCGGGCGGGTCTCAGGGCGGTCTTCCCGGTTCCACCGTGTGCGCGCCGAACGGGCAGGTGCAGCTCAACCCGCAGGCGCTGGAGACGATCCACGCCGACTCCGACGTCGCCGGTGCCAAGACCGCGCGGTCACTCGGCTTCACCGGCGCAGGCGTCACCGTCGGCTTCATCGCGGACGGACTCGACACCACCGACCCTGACTTCATCCGGGCCAACGGGCAGAAGGTCTTCGTCGACTACGAAGGACTTCACCGGCGGGGGCACGGGCCAGGTGACCGGCGGCGAGGAGGCGTTCGGCGACGCCAGCTCGATCGCCGCGCAGGGGCGCGAGGTCTACAACGTGGCGGGCTATGGCCCGCATGCCGTGACCGGCACCTGCGACATCCGGGTCGAGGGCGTGGCCCCGGGCGCGAGCCTGGTCGGCCTGGTCGTCTTCGGTCCAATGACCGGGCTACAACTCGTCGATCCTCGCGGCCATCGACTACGCGGTTTCGACCGACCACGTCAACGTCCTGAACGAGTCGTTCGGCAACAACTACTACCCCGACGACACGGCCAGCCTCGACGTGCTCAAGCAGGCCAACGACAACGCGGTGGCCGCCGGCACGACCGTCGTCGTCTCGAGCGGCGACGCCGGCATCACGAGCACGATCGGAACGCCCTCGACCGATCCGCAGGTCCTGTCGATGGGCGCTACCACGACCTATCGGATCAACCTCCAGGATGGGTACGGCGGCGCGCAGTTCCCGGGGATCAAGGGCTACCTCAACAACAACATCAGCTCGTTCAGCTCGGGCGGTTTCGAGCAGGATGGGCGCACGATCGACGCGGTCGCGCCGGGCGAGCTCAACTGGGCTCTGTGCTCGACGAACACCGCGATGTACGAGCGACTGCTTCAACTACGCGGGCAATCCGTCGCCGGTGCTGGCATTCGGCGGCACCAGCGAGTCCGCGCCGTTGACGGCCGGCGAGGCGGCGCTCGTGATCCAGGCGTACCGCCAGGGTCATGGCGGCGCGAGCCCCACGCCTGCCGTCGTCAAGCAGATCATCGTCAGCACCACCGACGACATCGGATCGCCCGCCGAACAGCAAGGCGCCGGGCTAATCGATGCCTACAAGGCGGTACAGGCGGCCGAGTCTTACCAGACACCGTCGGTCGCCACCAAGCCGACCGGTCACACGCTGCTCTCAAGCCCCACGCAGCTGAACGCGATCGGCAATTCGGGAACGTCCGAGCGGCTGACCGACACGATCACCAACAACGGATCGGGCACGCAGACGGTCTCGCTGTCTACGCGCAAGGTCGGTAACTACACCCCGGTCGGCTCGGGCAAGGTCGTGCTCAACGACTCGAGCAGCCCGCAGACGACCAACTGGGCCGGCACGCCGGCGAACTACGAGCCGGTCACGTTCAAGGTTCCGGCGGGTCAGGATCGACTGAACGTGTCGATCGCCTACCAGAACGCGTTGACCGATTTCGACAACGGCTACCTCAACGCGCGGGTCCGCCTCACGCTGGTGGATCCGGCCGGCAACCTGGCCGGCTACTCGGTGCCCCAGGGCAACGGGAACTACGGCAACCTCCAGATCACCAGCCCGAAGGCAGGCACCTGGACCGGTTACATCTGGAGTAACACCTCGAGCAACGGGGGATCGACGGGTCCGGTGCTGTGGAACGCCTCGGTGGCCCAGTACGCGTCGTTCGGAAGCGTCAGTCCAAAGAGCATGACGCTCGCTGCCGGGTCAGTCGAAGCAGGTGACGCTGACCGTCTCGACGCCGAGCTCGCCCGGTGACGCGGCCGGCGCGATCGTTCTGAACCAGAGCGGCGGCCCGGGCTTCGGGCAGCAGAGCACCGTCCCGGTGACCCTGCGCAGCGTGATCCCGAGCGGATCGCAGTCGTTCACGCAGACCATTACGGGTGGCAACGGGCGTGAGTTCGTACGCCGGCCAGGAGTTCTTCTACCAGCTCACGGTCCCGGGCGGGACCCGCGAGCTGAACGGATCGATCGACCTGGCCAACAACCCGAACAACCCGTTCACGGCGTTCCTGATCAATCCGAGCGGTTCCGCGCAGTCGCAGGCGTCCAACGAGCTGGTCAGCGGGAACACCGAGACCAACACGATGGGCGCTCAGCTGCACGTGCTGTCGCCCGCGTCGGGGACGTGGACGCTGGCGATCGCGTTCGCCCCGCAGGTGTCGGGTACGGCGATAACCGAGCCGTTCACGGTGTCGACCAACGACAACCAGGTGCCCTCCTCAGCCGGCGGCCTGCCGAACTCGAGTTCGACCAAGCTGCCGGCCGGTAAGGCGCAGACGTACAACGTCGGCATCACCAACAACGGGTCAACGACGGAGGAGTACTTCGTCGACGCCCGGTTGGCGGGCAGTGCCCCGCTCAGCCTGACCTCGCTCACCGGCCCGGATACGACGGTGCCGCTGACCGAGTTCCAGAACATCCCTGAATACCTCGTCCCGACTCACAGCACTGAGTTCACCGAGGTGGCCAGCACGACGGGGAGCAATCCGATCGTGCTCGATTCGAGCTCGCCGTGGGGCGATCCCGAGGTCGCTTCGAGCGTGGGCAACCCGGTCAGCGCGACGCTGTCGGCGAACCCGCTGACCCAGTCGCTGTGGAGCGTCGCTCCGAATGTGGTCGGGCCGTTCGGTGCCAGCGGTCCGCCCAACGAGCCGGTCTCGACGACGATGAGCGTGGCCACCGCGCCGTTCGATTCAGCGGTGACCTCGCAGACCGGCGACCTGTGGCTCGCCAGCACGGATCCGTCGCAGCTGAACGGACTGTCGCCGGTGTTCGTAGGCCCGCATCAGACCGGGACGATTCCGGTCACGATCACGCCGAGCGGGTCGTCCGGCTCGCAGGTGGCGGGCACGCTGTACATCGACGACTACAACGCCGTCGCCTTCCAGGGCGCCTTCCAGCCCGACGGCAACGACGTCGCTGCGATCCCGTACAGCTACAAGGTCAAGTAAGTGGTTTGGCTGCCGCCCCGTTCGCGGGGCGGCAGCCATAACTTCAGTTGGTGAAGCATTGCGCTAGAATCGGCCGTAGATGGCTTCTTCTAACGAAACCTGCCCGGTTTGCCGGACCGCCGAAATCGTTTGCGGCAAGTGGACGCTGCTTGTGATTCGCGATCTGGCCGAGGGTCGTTCGCGCTTCTGTGAGCTCGAGCGATCGTTGCACGGGATCAGTCCGCGAACGCTTTCGCTGCGCCTGCGCGCGCTCGAGGAGGCGGGGATCGTCGAACGTCAGACGTTCCCGGAGGTGCCTCCGCGGGTCGAGTACGCGCTCACCGACAAAGGCCGCGCGCTGGTGCCGCTGATCGAGGACATGCGGACCTACGGTCTCGAGTGGCTGCTCGAGGACTGCGAGCCCGCGGTCGAGAGCGCGCTGGGTCAGGATCGCGAGCCCGCGATCGCCGCGGTCTGACGCCGCCGGCGCGCACATGCGGATCGCGGTCTCCGCGGACGAGCTGACGGGAGTCGCTTCGGCGCTGCCCGACGAGCTTCGCCGGCGCGGGCACGAGCCGCTGCTGCGCGGCGCGTACGCGGACGCCGAACGTCCCGACTGGGCGTGGGCTAGCGAGGCTGCGGCTCGCGACGTGGCCGACGGCCGGGCCGAGCAGGCGATCGTCGCGTGCTGGACCGGGACGGGCGCGTCGATCGCCGCCAACAAGGTGCCGGGCATCCGAGCCGCGCTGTGCGCGGACGCGCAGACCGCTGACGGGGCGCGCCGCTGGAACGACGCAAACGTGCTCGCGCTAAGCCTGCGGGCGACATCGCAGGCCGAGCTTTCGGAGATTTTGGACGCCTGGTTCGGAGGGAGTTCGAGCACCGAGCCGGACGACGTCGAGAACATCGCGCACCTGAGCGAGATCGAGCGTTCTTCGTCGTAGACGCCGCCGGATTCAGCGGACGACGACGAACGTGCCCGAACCGACCATGTGGCCGTAGCGGCCGGCGCTCCGCCGGCCGAACCCGGGCCAGACATACCAGCGATACTTGCCCGGCTTGAGCCGGTGACGACGGCCGTCGAATCGCCACGTCCGGCGCAGCTGGAAGCCGGCATGCTTGGGCCAGATGCTGAGCAGCTTAGTCGGGTCGGCGCGGAACAACTGCACGTTGTAGTAGGTCGCGCCCGGGACGGCGGTCCAGATGAGCATCGGTGGTGCAGCCACGTGTGCGTCGGCGGTCGGCGAGAGCAGCCGCTCCGCGGGCGTCGCCGCGACGGTCTGGAGCGCCACGTTGCCCGCCGCGTCACGAGCGGTGATCGTGTACGTGTAGTGGACGCCGTTCTTGAGGTGCGTCTCGGTGAACCCGCTCCCGTCACCGGAGTACACGGTGGCGGCTGCGGCCGCGGTCGTGCCGCCGCGGCGCGTGACCTGGACCGAGGCAATCGGTGCCACGTCCCCTGCGGCGTGCCAGCTCACCGCCACGCTCTGGTCACCGGCGGTGGCCGTAGCGCTGAGGGCCGGCGGCGTCGCGTCGTATGCGAAGGGCGCGCTGACGGCGGTCACTGTCTTGTCGGCGTTGTCGGTGCACGTCGCGGCGACGGTGGCGGTCGTCGTGGCCGGACCGGAGTAGGTGGTCGGCGTACAGGAGGCTATGCCGGAGAACGAGGAGGCGGTTAGGCGCCGGAGACGGGGTGGTTGTACCAGCCGTTCGGAGTCGGGGGGGCGAGCGGGGGCGACGGTGGCTGTGGGAGAAGAGGTCTCGACCTGGACCGTATAGGACTGGGTACCCGTGAAGCCGTCGGTCCAACTGACCGTGCACGAGACTGTGACCTGCGTATCGCCAGCGTACGGCGCGGATTGGCAGCTTCCCGTTCCGGACATCAGCGGAGTCCAAGTCCAACTCACGTACACCGCCGTCTGGTACCAACCGCCGGTGCACGGCTGTGGGGCGCCTTGGCCAACCGTGCATAACGGGGTGATGCTGTCGCCCCACGCCACCGACGCGCCCATCGCCATCACGCCCGCCGCCAGCGCCACAACCAACGCGACCCGTCTCACCGCGGCTCGAGCCTCCTGAGACGGCGCAACAGCGTGAGGCTCGCGAGTGCGAGGACTCCCATCGCCACGGCGCTGAGCAGCAACAGTACGCCGTTGCGACGGCTGTCGGTGCCGGAGTTGAGGGCGGCTCGCGGCAGCAGGAGCAGATCCCTCGGCAACGCGAGCGGGAACGGAATGGACGTGGTCTGCGGCGAATCGCGGGGCGTCGCCGGCGAGTGGTGAGCGGCGGTCGTGCGGGTCGCTGTACGTCTCGACGTTGTCGGCCCCCGCGCCCCACGCGACGGCGCGCCGGTCGCGGCCGGCGACGTCGCGAGCTGGACCAACCGTGGCCTGGTCGCCGCCGAGGTGTTGGTCGGTGCCGGCGATGAGGACACGGCGACTGGACGGCGCACTGCCGGCGCGGTCGGAGTCGACGTGTGCGAGGTCGACGGCTTCACCTCAGCCTGCGGCGCGGGATCCGGGGATGGCTGACGTGACGTTGTAGAGGCGGGCGCTTTCTGTGGCGTCGGGTTTGCGCTCGCGCCAGCGGCGCCCAGGCAGCCCGAGAGCAACAGGGCAAGGACCAGTGCCTCGCCCGATTGGGCGAAAATGCGAGCGGCCCAAGAACTCCTATCCGTTTGCCCCCGGTACCGCTGCCTTAGACGCCTTTGTCCGGTATGCAACGGTCCTTCCTGCTTTTTACGTATTGCTCAGCAAATCGCACCATACGCCTACCGAGCCACAGGTTCAACGTTTGCGCGCGCGAAGCTGAATGCCGCCGAGCGCCAGGAGTACCGCGGCAGCCAAGAATCCAAGGGCGACGAGCAGGATCGAGGGCGTCGACGCGGGCCGACTCGCGACGGCCGCCAGGTCTGCGGCATTGGCGTAGCCGCCCTCGGACCCCGAGCCTCGCTGGGCATGCGGATGGGCCGACGACCGACGGATCCCACGCCATACGAACACACGGGGCGCGCTCGGCGACGGAGCGCTGGCTGCCGGGATCGCGACCCTCGCCACCGAGGGTGCCGGCGCCGGGACGCCAGCCGTGCCTGGCCGGAAGTCGACGACGGCGATCCCGGCCCGGGCGATCGGGCGCGTCAACATCGTGATCGAACCCGAAGATGCGGGCGACGTGGGGGTGGCCCGCGCCGACGGAGCGATGGTGGCGGCCGGTTGGGCAGCCGCGGGCGCGGGCGTCGGCGGGGGACCAGTCGTGGTGGCCGTCGGCGGAGTCGACGCAGGCGGGTCGGGGACAGGTTGCACGACCGTTATCACCGTCACCGTGGTCTGGCTGGTGGCGTTCTGCACCTGGGTCGCGTCGTAGCACCAGGCGAGACATCCGATCTGCACCTGCCAGATGACCTGGCCGGTCGCCGTCCCCGCGCCAGTTGTCGTAGATGTGGGCGAGCCGGGCGGCTCGACGAGCACCTGAACGGTGGTGATCGTCTGCTGCGCTTGCTGGATCTGTTGGGTGTCCGTGCAGTAGAAGAGGCAGCCGATCTGAAGCTGCCACGTCTGCTGCTCGGTCTGGTCGACCGCAGACGGCGCCGGGGTCTGCGAGCCGGTCGAAGCCGAAGGGTCGATGAGCTGCACGGTGGTACTCGTCTGGGACGCGGTCTGCACGTCGGTGCCGGATGCCGTCGGGCCGCCGGTCTGCAGTTGGCAGGTGACCTGGTCGACAACGCTCTGAAGTTCGCTCCCGGCCGGCGGTGGGACACTCGTCGAGCCATCGGGCGGCACCAGGGAGCTGAGCTCGCCCAAGATCTGCTGGGCCAGCGGCTCCGGCGTCGTGCCCGTCGATGTGGTGCCAAAGCACTCCGTCAGGCATCCGATCTGGATCTGGGTGATCGTGCTGGTCGGCTGTGAGGGAGCGGGTTGCCCTTCGAGTCCGCTCGCCTGCTGCCCGGACGTTCCCAGCGTTTGGAGATCGGCCGTGGTCTGCGAGGCCTCTTGAACCTCGCTCAGGCCCTGGCAGTTGGAGGTGCAGCCGGACATCTGAACCTGGATGATCACCTGGGTGGTCGTGCTGGACGCGACCGGCTGCGGAGCCGGGGGAGTTGGAGTCGGAGAAGGCGACGGGGTGGTTGGAGGAGTCGACGAAGTGGTTGGGGAAGTCGACGGAGTGCCCGACGCAGTCGGAGGACCGCTTGGCGGAGCGGAAGATGCGGCCGGGGGAGTCGCGGGATCGGTTGGCGATGGAGAGGTGGCGAGGTTGGCCGGTGTCCCGGTGCCAGGGTCGGGGTCGGTCGAGGTGGCGGTCGACTCGGCCGGTGAAGGATTGACCGCCGGCGTGGACTCGGGGGTGGCCGGAGCGGTGGGGGTTGCCGGCGTGGTGGGGGTCGCGGGAGCGGTGGGGGTTGCCGGCGTGGTGGGGGTCGCGGGAGCGGTGGGGGTTGCCGGCGGTGGGGGTCGCGGGAGCGGTGGGGGTCGCCGGCGCGACTGGCGGCTGTGCCGGTGCGGCCGGCGCGTTCCCGGCGTTCGCCGGAGGCTGGTCCGCGCGAGCCTCGGACACGGAACCCAGCGCCACGAGGATCGTGGTCAGGATCAGTCCGAGCTTTGCCGCGTTCAAGAATTTCATTGCGTCGAGTAACCGGAGACCCGGCCGACGCCGCCAGGGCGCCGGCCGGGTGCCGCGGTTGCTTGGCTCCCGAGGGAGCCGGTTGTCAACTACTTGTCTGGCTCTGAGTTCCGTTCTGCGTGGTGCCCGCGTTGTTGCGAGCGCCG
Organism: uncultured Solirubrobacterales bacterium; assembly: GCA_963770615.1. Lineage (GTDB taxonomy): Bacteria > Actinomycetota > Thermoleophilia > Solirubrobacterales > Solirubrobacteraceae > Palsa-465. The sequence continues at coordinate 210,473 of CAVYQJ010000016.1, forward strand.
CTCAGTGCCCCGTTCAGGACGAACTGGTTGGCGCTGCTGTCGCCGCCCGTGATGTCACCGGCGGAGATGTTCACCGGGACGTTGGCGTTGACTGCGGTCTGATTGGCGCACGCACTCGAAGAGGCCAACTGGCCAGTGAGCGCCTGCTGATTGTTCACCTGGGCCTGGCCCGCGCCACCGCACCCCCACGAACAGCTCGAGCCGGCTGTCTGCGACTGCGTGTTGTTCTGGGTGGTGTCCGCGTTGTTGCCGGCGAGGCTGGCGGCCCCGTTGATCGCGCCCTGATTGGCGCTGTTGGAGCCGCCCGACACATCGCCCGCGGAGATGTTCACCGGAACGTTGGCGTTCACCGCCGTCTGGTTGGCGTTCGCCGAGGACACCGCCCCCTGGAGCGTCGCCGCTCCCTGATCCGAGGCCTGGAACTGGCCCGCGCCCCCGCAGCCGGCCTGACAGCTCGAGCCTGCGTTCTGGGTCTGGGTGTTGTTCTGCGTCGTGTCGGCGTTGTTGCCGGCGCCGCTCAGCGCGCCGTTGACGGCGCCCTGGTTGGCGCTGTTGTTACCGCCCGCGATGTTCCCGGCCGCGATATTGACCGGGACGTTGGCGTTGACCGCCGTCTGGTTCGCGTTCGCGGAGGATCCCGCGAGCTGACCGGTCACGGACTGCTGCCCACTCAGCTGGGCCTGGCCCGCGCCACCGCAGCCCCACGAACAGCTCGAGCCGGCGGTCTGGGTCTGGGTGTTGTTCTGGGTGGTGTCGGCGTTGTTGCCGGCGAGGCTGGCCGCACCGTTGAGCGCGCCCTGGTTGGCGCTGTTGTTGCCGCCCGAGATGCCGCCGCCGGCGACGTTCACCGGGGTGTTGGCGTTGACCGCGGTCTGGTTGGCGTTTGCCCCCGACAGCGCGCCCTGAAGCGTCGCTGCGCTCTGGCCGGCGGCCTGAGCCTGGCCAGCGCCCCCGCAGCCCCCCTGGCAGCTGGAGCCGGCCGTCTGGGTCTGGGTGTTGTTCTGGGTGGTGCCGGCGTTGTTGCCTGCGCCGCTCAGCGCGACATTCCCCGCACCCTGGTTGGCCGAGGGATCGCCGCCCGACGGCTGTCCGCCCTTCGGCGTCCCACAACCACACGACTGCCCGCCACCGGACGGCTGGCCGCCGGTGCTGCTCGGTGAGTTGCCGTTCACCGCAGTCTGGTTGGCGTTCGCCGAGGACCCGGCGAGCTGGCCGGTGATGGACTTCTGGCCGCTGCCCTGCGCCTGTCCTGATCCGCCGCCGCCGACGGCTCCGCCGGCGCTGGCCATCTGGCTCTGGGTGTTGTTCTGGGTCGTGCTGGCGTTGTTGCCGGCGCCGCTAGCCGCCCCGTTGAGCGCGCCCTGGTTGGCGCTGTTCGAGCCGCCGCCGTTGGGCATGCCGCCCGTCGGCGTTCCGCTCCACGACGGGCCGCCCTGCGGCGTGCCCTTCGGCGTACCGCAGCCACATGGCTGGCCGCCGCCCGACGGATGACCGCCGGACACGCTCACCGGAGCGTTCGTGTTCGTCGCGGTCTGCTGGGCGTTTGCGCTCGACAGAGCGCCTTGCAGTGTGATCGCGGACTGACCCGCGAGCTGTGCTTGACCGAGGCCACCGGCCCCGGGGCTGCCCCCACCGTTGGCCATCGCCGTCGCCGGAAGGGCGAGTGCGATGACGCTGATGGCGGCAGCAATCAATCTAGATCTCATGCTGCGTTTCTCCTTGATCTAAGTTGGATTGGGCCCGCTACGTCAACCGCGGACCCGGCAACGACCGCCTCACAACGGCGACCGTCGTGTGCGTTCATCCAGCGGCGCTAACCGGGCCGTTCCAACCTCGAGACGAGGAGAGCCGATCGCGCTGGGGCGAGCCCCAGGCCTAAGAGCCCCGGCAACAAGGCTCGAAGCATGCATACGCCGACGAGTGCGAGCAGAGCCACTGCGGCCGCGCCGGCCACGCCACCACCCACGCCCGCTGCGGCGCCCTCCGCACCACCCGGAGGCAGGCTGGCCGGCACCGGAGGGCCGAGCTGCGGAGTGCTCACCGTGCTCACGGCGCGGGATGGACGCGCGGCGAGGTGACGAGGACCATCCGAACGCCTGCGCGCTCGGGACGGCGCCCGAGCGGCCGTGGCGTGTTGGGCGTGAACGAGGACGGCGTGGGCGGGCGGCACAGGTGCCCACCGCGCTCCGACGGCGGCGAGTGGGCCGGGCCGCGTCGGCGCCGGCCGCGCTGGGCTTCGAAGGCCCCTCTGCCCGGCCCGGCGCCCCTTCGGACGCGAGACGCGATGTGCGCTCGCCTGCCCACCGAGGGACGCGTCGGGCCGGGCTCGAGCGGGCGGATTCGGCCGTTTGCCCGTCGTGCGTACCGAGACTGTCGGTACGGAAATCGTTGGCGCGGAGTTAGCCGTGTCCGGCCGAGGCGGGGGCGGGACCGAGACGGCCACCGCCGGGACATTGCCCGCCGGCGTCGCAACCGAGGGCCCCACCGTCTGAGTGGAAGGTGCCGGCGTCGGAATCGCCACGGTGGCAGAGGGAACGCTCGCGACCGGCGACGGTGACGGCACCTGCGCGAGGGCCGCGGCCACGGCCGCCTGCGCGGGAGCGGGAACGACGTTCGAAAGCTGGCTGAGCGCGTCCAAGCCGGGGTCGGAAGCCTCGGCGCTGGCCGGGACGATCAGCGCCAGCGTGAGAAGCGCCACCGTGAGCGCTCCACACAACCCCCGAAACTTTGCGAGCAGATGATCAGCCATGACCAGCTTCTGATCATTAAGGTCACCAGTTACCCGAGATCCGATCCAAGAAAAGCTGGCTATCACACGTTATCTCTATGGCTTCCGGCGTGGTATCAGGCGCAGGAAGGGCGTGGCGACATCGGTGGAAAAGCTCATATGCGGCGGGCGATACCGTCCCGAAAGAGCCCAGGCGGCTCGGGGTTTTCGGACGCCGACAGGGAGGATCTGGTCCGCTCTCACCTCCCGCTCGTGCGGGCGGTGGCGCGCCGCCAGGCAGGCGCTGGTGAGCAATTCGACGACGCCGTCCAGGCCGGTTCGCTCGCCCTGGTGAAGGCGTCAGTTCGCTTCGACCCGAGCCGTGGCGTCGCGTTCGCGACGTTCGTGACGCCGGCCGTCGAAGGCGCGATCCGCCGGCAGCTGCGGGAACGCTCCCCGGGCGTCCGACTCCCCGATGCCGCGGACGTCGAGCGGCCGGGCGAGCCCGACCCGCTCGCCGAGAGCGATCAGCGCGTGCTGCTGGCCGACGGTCTCCGCGCGCTCGACGAACGCGAGCGCCGGATCGTCGTCCTGAGGTTTCACGCCGATCTGACCGAGCGCGAGATCGCCCGGGAGGTCGGGATCTCGCAGGCGCACGTCTCCCGGTTGCTCGACGGAGCGCTGGCCAAGCTTCGCGCCCAGTTCGCCTCGGACGACCCTGATATCACGAAAACCGATGCGATATCACTGACCAAATCGCCCGAAATTGCGGAGGAACGGACTAAAATTTCGGGCGTGGGTGCGCATCAGGAGGGCATGGGCATGCGACCGGATGGCGACTCCGGGCAGACAGGAGCGGACCGCTCCCACAACACGAAGTCCGGACCGAGCCACAGCGGCCGCTTCCTCGTGCGTATGCCCGGCGAGCTCCACGAGCAGCTCGCCCTCGCCGCCGAGCGCCGCGAGGTGAGCCTCAACCGGTACGTGAACGAGGCCCTCTCGAGCTCCGTTGGGTCGGCTCCGGCGGATGGGGACGCCGCGCCTGCGCGCTCGAAGCTCCGGATGGCGCTCTTGGCGAACGTCGTGATAGTGGTGCTTGCCGCCGGGGCAGCGATCGTGCTGTTGGTGCTCGCGCTCGAGCGCGGGATCTGACCCCGAGCTGCAAGCCGACGGTCACGTTGCAGGATCGCCCGCCGTGGGGGCGAACCCGCCGAACGTGCGCAACACCACGCTTCACGGGGTGATCGAGGCGTTCGCGACGGAGGCGGCGATGGCGCTGTGCGCCGAGACCGCATCCGGCGCCGAGATCTCATTCGAGCTGGTCGACACGGCCGGCGGTCCGCGCGGCCGCGTGCCGCTGTACTGCTACCGGCCACTGACCGGCAACTTCATCCGCGAACGGCTCCGGTTGCTGTCGTCGCTGCCGACGTACGCGCCGGCGGTGCGAACGCTGAGCGGCCTCGAGGGGGTCGACGCCTACCTGCGCCAGCGCGGCGAATCGGGCATCCCCTCGGAGCGCCGCGACTGCGCCGACGCAGCGCTGCACACGTTCCTGGATGTCGTGTACGCCGAGCGGAGCGACTTCCAGTTCGACGAGGATCGGTTCGCGGCTGCCTACGAGGAGCTCGAGCAGGCGGTGTATGAGGGTCGCGCGGTGACGACCGTGGTCGCGCCGCTGCTCGGGATCGCGCTCGACCTCGACACCACCGAGGTTCCACTCGGCGACGGGCTGTCGCTCGTCAGCGGCGACTCGTTCGACGGGGCGCCGCACGAGGCGGTGTGGGGCGACGGCGATGAGCCCCACGTGCTGATCGTGCTGACCGTGGCGCAGGACCGCGCCGCGCCGGCGCCCGTGTCGGCCGCACGCGTTCGTTTCCGCCGGACGCTCACCGCGCTGCGGCTGTTCGAGCGCGGCGGCTTCGCCCTCGGGCCGGTCGCCTGGTCGCGAATCGACACCGGCACGTGGCGCGCGGTCCCGCTCGGCGGGAGCGGGCGGCCGGGCCTGCCCCGTCTGATCCCGGCCGAGCAGGAAGACGAGTTGCGTGCGTTTTGCAACCTGGTGGCGAGACGCACCCCGAAGGGCGGTGAGATCGCCTGGGCGCTGTCGCGATTCGAGATGGGCTGTGAGCGGCTCGCGCCGTTCGAGGCCCTGACCGACTACCTGCTGGCGCTGCGGGCGCTGCTCGAGCCCGAGGGCCCGTCGAGCGGCCGCCTGGCGGGCCGTCTGGCCGCGATCTGCGCCAGGCCGGAGGACCGCGCGGCGCTTGCCGAGCGCACCGCGCACGCGATCTCGCTCGAGCGCGCCGTGATCGCCGGGCTAGCCCCGGCTCAGCCCGGTGTCGACGCGCTCGTCGAGGAGCTGACCGAGCAGTTACGGGCGCTGCTCAGAGACGTGCTGTGCGGCCATCTCGAGCCGGATCTGTGCGCTGTGGCGGACGATCTGCTGGCGGAAGCGGCCGTCTGATCGGCGATTCCATTGGCCGCTCCGGCCGCGCTAGGCTTCGTCTAGACCGCTCCTTACTCGGTCCCCGACGGGGCCGGGATTGTCAAGCCGCCAGGCTCGACAACGTAAGTCCTGGCGCTCAAATGCAGTTAGGGGGAGCGCGATCGCAGCTTCGAGCGGGCTCCACGCCCGCTCGTGCTGTTTTGGGGCGGATATTGGGTTTCGATTGCCTGGGGTCGCGGTTATGCTCCGACTCGTGTCCCCGGTCACAGCACCGATCGCCGCTCGGCCGGCGGTTACCCCGAATGTCCATCCGGAGTGCCGGAACACTCCCCGGATTAACGACGACGGGTTCGAGGAGCTGTGTCACCTGGTGACCGAGGAGGATCCGGACACCGCGTTGTGCGGCAAGAACGTGGCCGGATACCCGTGGGATCCGCCATGGCCCCGGTGCGAGGCGTGTCTGGCGGTCGCCCGGGGAGAGATGAACTGAGACCTTCCACGGGCGGGGCTCGCCGGCAGACACCGTGAACGACTTCCGGCTGACCTGCGTCGTCGAGATCCCCAAGGGCGGGCGCAACAAGTACGAGTACGACCCCGAGCTGGGTGGCATCAAGCTCGACCGGTTCATCTCGGCATCGGTCGTGTACCCGACCGACTACGGCTACATACCGAATACCTTGGCCCCCGACGGCGACGCGCTCGACGTGCTCGTGTGCGTGTCCGAGCCGACGTTCCCGGGCTGCTACGTCCTGGCCAAGGCGATCGGGCTGTTCAAGATGGCCGACGAGAAGGGACCCGACGACCACGTCGTGTGCGTGCCGCTGCACGACCCGGGCTGGAACACGCTCGAGGACGTCGACGACCTGCCGCGCCAGCTGCGCGCCGAGATCACCCACTTCTTCACCGTCTACAAGGATCTCGATACCGACCGGCACTCCGAGGTCAAGGGGTGGGCGGGTCGCGACGCGGCGCTCGAGGCGATCGAGGGGGCGCGGCGGGCGTTTCTGGATAAGGAGGAGTAGGTCGCTGCGGGCCGGGCGGGCTCGCGGGTCAAAGTCGCGTTGTGCAGGTCCGCGGTCGGTGGCGGAGGCTTCGGGCTCGGCCGGCTCGGAGGAGTCGGTGGATTCCGTGGCGGGGGGATCGGGCTCGGCCAGCTCGGACATGGTCGACTCTGACTCCGCCCGCTCGGACGTGGTCGACTCTGACTCGGCCGGCTCGGACATCGCGGACTCAGACTGAGCGGCGATCTTCGCCGCCCGCCCCTTCTGGTGCTTCCACACGCGCCGCGCGACCAAGGCGAGGATCAGCACTCCGACCACGATCCCGAAGACCGCCTCGTACCTCGTGGCGGTCGCGTAGATGCTGTCGATGTTGCTGCCCGAGAAGTAGCCGATCGAGACCCAGACTGCGACCCACAGCGCCGCCCCGAGCGCGTTGAACGGCACGAACTTCGTCCAGTGCATGCCGGTGATCCCGGCGATGATCCCGTTGGCCTGGCGCAGCCCCTCGACGAACCGGGCGATCACGATCACCTTGCCGCCGTGGCGGTCGAAGAAGTTGGCGGTCTTGTCGAGCCGCTCGGGCGTCAGGAAGATGTATTTCCCGAACCGCTCCGCGAGCGGGCGGCCGCCGAAGTGCCCGATCGCGAACCCGACGTTGTCGCCGAGAATCGCGGCCAGGAACCCGATCAGGCCGACGAGCCAGACGTTGAACCGTCCGGTCCCGGCGTACACGGCCGCGATGATCAGCACCGTCTCGCCGGGCACCGGGACGCCGAAGTCCTCGAGGAAGATCAGGCCGAGCGCGAGGTAGCCGAAGCGGTTCAGCGTCGGCTCCAGGCTGTGGAGGACGCCCGGCAGGTGCTGTGGGGGAGCGGAGGCCGCTAGGAGCGGATCGAGCATCGCTAGAGACCCTACCCGCGCGCTTTGCGATCATCGCGATATGACCGCCGTGAAGCTCACCTCGCTGTCGCACGGCGCCGGGTGCGCCTGCAAGGTGCCGGCCGCTCTGCTCGCGCCGCTCGTGGCCACGCTTCCGCGGTCGTCCGATCCGAATCTGCTGGTGGGGACCGAGACGAGCGACGACGCCGGCGTCTACCGCCTGCGCGACGACCTCGCGCTCGTCCAGACCGTCGACTTCTTCACGCCGATCGTCGACGACCCATACGACTTCGGCCGGATCGCCGCCACCAATGCCCTGTCGGACATCTACGCGATGGGGGGCCGGCCGCTGAGCGCGCTGAACCTCGTCGCTTGGTCGGTCGCGGACCTCGGCGCCGAGATGCTCGGCGAGGTCCTGCGTGGTGGCTCCGACGTCGTTCGAGCGGCAGGCGCCGCGATCGTCGGTGGGCACACGATCGACGACCCCGAGCCGAAGTACGGGCTGGCCGTGACCGGCGTGATCCACCCCGACGATGTCATCACCAACGCCGGGGGACGCGCCGGCGACGCGCTCGTCCTGACCAAGCCGGTCGGCGCCGGCGCGGTCACGACGTCGCTCAAGAAGGGCCTGGCGTCAGACGAGGTGCTGGCGGCGGCCGTCGAGGTCATGACCACGTTGAACGCGGACGCGGCCACCGCGGCGCGGGCGGCCGGCGCCCACGGGATGACCGACGTCACCGGGTTCGGATTGCTTGGGCATCTGCACGAGCTCGCACTTGCGAGCGGCATGTCCGCGGAGGTCGATGCGAAATCCGTGCCGGTCATCGCCGGGGCGCTCGAGCTGCTCGAAGACGATCGCGCGGTCGCCGGCGGGAGCCGCAACAACCGGCGCTACGCCGAGGAGTTCGCGTCGTTCGACGACGACGTCGACGAGGTGCATCGGCGCCTCGTGACCGACGCGATGACGTCAGGTGGGCTGCTGGTGGCACTCGACCCAGCGCGCGTGGCGGAACTCCCGGGTGCCGTGATCGGTCGGCTCCTCGGAGGCGAGCCCGGCACGATCACAGTGTTCTAAGAGGCCCGCTCCAGATCCTCGCGCGACGCGACGCCCAACAGCCGCCCCTCGGGCGTGGTGACGATCGCCCAGCGCAGATCCTTCTCTCCTAGCTGCCTGGCTACGTTCGCGGCGGAGTGGTGGGGGCGGAACGTCTTCGGCCCGGGCTCCGCGATATCCCCGACCGGTTCCTCGGAAGCGGGGTCGAGCCGGCTGGCCCGCACCCGGCCGAGGACGGTGCCGCCCTCGCTCGTCACGAGTGCGAACGGGTACGGCGAGGCCTTGATCGACGCGTGCACGTCGCTCGCGCGATCGGTCCATGCACACCGGACGACGTCGTCGCGCATCAGCCCTCCGACGGTCGCAGGCTCAGGGTTGGTGCCCTCGACCGCGAGGTTGTGGGCAAGCCAATCGACCTTCCCGGGCACGTAGTCGTAGACGTCTGCGAACCCGAGCGCTTCGAGCCGGCACGCGGCTCGCGGACTGAGGTCTCAGAGCGAATCCCAGCAGTACACGACCACCGGGCGGGAGTGGTCGAGCACGGCGGCGCGCTGCTTGTCGAGCTCGCGGAGCGGCAGATTGATCGCGCCGGGGAGATGCGCCGGCGCGTAGTCGTCCTCGGGGAGCACCTCGACCACCTGCGCGCCCCGCTCAATCAGCTCCTCGAGTCGTTCCAGCCAGATCCGGGTTGCCATCAGGAGCTCACGTTAGCTGGGCGATGGCGTCGGCGAGCAGCGTCCGGGTCGCCTCGAGCGCCTGCGGGATCACAGCGGTGTCGGCGAGCACGGGCATGAAGTTGGTGTCGCCGCTCCATCGCGGGACCACGTGCAGGTGCAGGTGATCCTCGAAACCGGCGCCGGCGACCTTGCCGAGGTTCAGTCCGACGTTGAACCCGTCGGGCGACATCACGGCCCGGATCGCGAGGACCGCACGCTGCGCGAGGCGCATCGTCTCGAGCATCTCGTCGGCGTTCAGGTCCTCGAGCATCCCGACGTGCCGGAACGGCGCCACCATCACGTGCCCGGGCGCGTACGGGAACGCGTTCATGAGCGTCAGGCAGTGCTCGCCGCGATCGATCGGCTGGTGCGCCGGGTCGGGGTCCGTGCCGGACGCGGCCGCGCAAAAGATGCAGTCGCCGTCCTTGGGCCCTGTGACGTATTCGATGCGCCAGGGCGCCCACAGTGGCCGTTCGGACATGAGCGTGCGACTTTAGTGCCCCGGGCCAAACCCGCGACACTATCCGGCGTGTTCCACGTCGAGTTGCGCCAGTTCCCCCACCAGACGCGCGCGTTCAACCTCACGCGGGACGAACTCGACGCGCAGATCGTGGGCCCCTGGATCGCGGGTGAGCCGCTCGACCTGAACGAGTACCGGTGGCTGCCGGACCGGGCCACTCTGACGATCTACGAGGGCCCGTTGCTCGAGGTCGCGGACATGGGCCTCGGGCGGGGCTGGCAGAACGTCACCCGCACCGGGAGGGATGTGACCCAGGAAGTGCTGATCGAGGCGCGCGACGAGACGAGCGAGCTGCCGACCGCTGACGACTTCAAGGACGAGGTCGCCGGGCGGGCCGGCGCCGGCGCGATCTCCGTCTCCGGGCTCGTCGAGCTTGCCGGCGAGTGGTATCCGCAGTCGCGGGTGAGCGAGCGGATCGCGCTGTGCGAGCGGGTCGTGTGGGAGCTGCTCCACTCGGTGCCCGTGACCCTGTCCCGTCGCGGTAAGCCGGTGCCCGCGTACGAGTGGCAGGCAGTGCTGCTCACCTGGGCAACGTGGACCGACGACGGCCCCGACGCGGTGTCGCTCGGTCCGCTGTAGACCGAACGCGCCGCGAGCGACACTAGGCGACCAAATCCGCGATCAGCCGCTCGCGCTCGTCCTTCGACGCGAACAGGTAGCGGTGGATTCGTGCCAGCCCCGCGACGTCGTGGACGTCGTCGTCGAGTTGGGGCACGAGCAGCAGACGCTGATCGCCGAGCTCCGCCGCCAGGCGCGCGAGGTTGTGGTCGTCGCGCGTCGCGAGCACGTGGTAGTCGCGGAAGTTGTCCGCGACCCTGCCGGCGAGCGAAGGGGGCAGCGTCTTGGCCAGCGCCTCCTTGAGCTCGTGCGGCTCGCGATCGCCGAGCAGGTCGTGGTGGACGCGGTTGACGACCACGCCGGCGAACGGCAGGCCGTCGGTCTCGAGTCGCTGACCGAACCAGATCGCCTCGTCGACCGACTCGCGTGCCGCCGAGGAGACGAGCACGAACGCGGTCGTGTCCGCCCGCAGCAGCTGCTCGACCTGGGTCGCGCGCTGGCTGAAGTCGCCCGTCATGTCGCCCAGCAGTCCGAAGAACACGGTTAGGTCGGTGATCAGGTCGATCCCGGTGATCCGGCGCAGGCCGCCGAGCAGCGGCATCGCGCCCCGGCCGAGCGTGCGGAAGCCGAAGCCCGTGGGTTTCATGAACGCCTTGAGCGCCCGGCCCTCGAGGAACGAGTTGATCCGGTTCGGGGCGTCGAGGAACTCGAGCGCGTTGCGCGACGGCGGCGTGTCCAGCACGAGCACGTCGAACTCGTGCTCCTGGTCGAGCTCGTACAGCTTCGCGATCGCGGTCAGCTCCTGTGATCCCGAGACCGCGGTCGACAGCTCGCGATACACGCGGTTGGCCTTGATCTCCTCGGCCCGCTCGGGATCGGGCGCGATCCGCTCGATCAGCTCGTCGAACGTCCGCTTGGGGTCGAGCATCATCGCCCACAGCTCGCCGTCGATCTTCAAGTCGGCCGTGGCCAGGCGGGAGGGCTGCACCCGCCGCGGTTCGTTCTCGAGTTGCTCGAGCCCGAGCGCGTCGGCCAGGCGGTTCGCGGGGTCGATCGTCACGACCGCGACCTTCGCGCCGCGGGCGGCCATCCCGAGCGCGACCGCGGCCGAGGTGGTGGTCTTGCCGACGCCGCCCGACCCGCAGCACACGCACACGCGCTTGCCCTCGAGCATTTCGGCGACGTTCATAGCGCGGCGTCCAAGGCGCTGGCGAGCTGCTCGAGCTCGGGCAGTCCGAGATGATCGGTGAACACGTAGGGAAGCTCGGCGAGGCGGCCGTTCACGTGGTCGCGGAGACGGTCGCGCTGCTCACGCTGGGTGGCCGCGCGGGCGTGCTCGGACACCGCCGCTCTGAGCGCGGACCGCGCGAGCGGCGAACGCGTGCGTGCCAGCGCGCCGGTGAGCTCGTCGATCTCGGAAGCGTCGAACCGGGCGGGATACAGCGCGTTGACGATCACGAGGTCGAGCGCGAGCTCGTCGCGGGTGATTTCGTCGGCGAGCGTCAGCGTCTCGTTGACCGGCATCTCCTCGGGCGTCGCCACCGCGACCACGCCGGTGAACTCGCGATCGGCGATCGTGTCGGCGATCGTCCGTCCCTGGTGGGCGATCGGGCCGACCCGGGCGATGTCGGCGAACGTCTTGGGCGTGCGCAGCAGTCCGACTCCGTGACCGGTCGCCGGGGCGTCGACGATCACCAGGTCATACGGCGCGGCGCCACGAGTCCGGCGGTCGAACTGCGCGAGCTCCCACACCTTGCCGATGCTGAGCAGCTCGCGCATCCCGGGGGTGGCCATCGCGAACGCCTGGAACAGGCGGCTCGAGCCGAGCGCCTGTCCGAGCGGCCCGGCCTTGACGCGCAGGTACTCCTCCATTGCCTGCTGTGGATCGATCGAGATCGTGAACAGACCCGGAGCGAGTTCGAGCTCGCGGAACTGCTCCCCCTCGGCGTTCTCGGCGAACAGTCCCTGGATCCGTTTCTGGCTCGCGAGCTCGGCGACGATCGTCCGCCGGCCCCGGCGGGCGGCGAGCAACCCGAGCGCGATGGCGACCGTTGACTTGCCGACGCCGCCCTTGCCGGTCACGAACAGCAGCCGTTTGTCGAGAAGGCCAGGCACCGCACCCGAAAATAGCGGGGAGATCTCGGAGGATTCCGCCCGGCTTCTACGAATACACCGGTCGACATGAGCCACGTGATCGCGTTCGCCAACCAGAAGGGTGGCGTCGCCAAGACCACGACGACGCTCAACCTCGCAGTGGCTTTTGCCGAGGAAGGGCATCGGGTCCTGTGCGTCGACATGGATCCCCAGGGCAACCTGACGATGTCGCAGGGCATCGATCCGGACACGCTCGAGAAGTCGATGTACGACGTGCTCGTCCATCACATCTCGATTCGAGAGGTGATCCGCAAGCGCGAGATCGACGTCGCCTGCTCGTCGATCGACCTGGCCGGCGCGGAGATGGCGATGTCGACGATGATCGGCCGCGAACGGAACCTGCAGAAGGCTCTCAAGCCGGTGGAGGACGACTACGATTTCGTGTTCATCGACACGCCGCCGAGCCTCGGGCTGCTGACGATCAACGCGCTGACCGCCGCGCAGAAAGTGATCGTCCCCGTCCAATGCGAATATCTGTCGATGCGCGGCCTGATCCAGCTGCAGAACACGCTGGCGATGATCCGCGAGAACCTGAACCCGGACGTCGAGATCGAGGGGATCTTGCCGACGCTCGTCGACACTCGCACGTTGCACGCCAAGGAGGCGATCGAGCTGCTGGAAGAGAACTTCGGGGACCGAGTATTTGCATCGCGGATCCGCAAGACCATCCGTTTTGCCGAGGCACCTGTGAAAGGTATGTCGGTCCTGAAGTACGATCCCGACGGTTTGGCCGCACACGCCTATCGGCAGCTCGCGAAGGAGGTCCTGTCCAATGCCAAGCGGTAAGCGCGCGAGTATGCGCGAGGGACCACTCGCGGCCTTGTTCCGGAAGACCGCGCAGGACACGGACGAGAGCGGCGAGCACCGGACGCCCCCGACGCCCCCGGCCACGCCGGACACGCCCGAGTCTGCGGCGGCGGCCGACGAGCAGCCGGCACCAGCGGCTCCGGCGGCAGAACCTGAGCTGGAGGACGAGGAACCGCGGATCCCGCTCCCGCACGAGCGCCTCCGCCACGCCTTCTCCGCCGACATCCCCGAGAACGTACTCGAGCGAGGCGCACCCGCCGCTCCGGAGCCCGCGCCCGTGCCGAGCGAGCCCGAGCACGATGTCTACGCGCGGGTCACGCGCGACGAGCCGGTACCCGAGCGCGGGGCCGGCGGTCCGGTGCTGCGCGTGGTCGGCGTCGGCGGCGCCGGCGTCAACGCGATCAACCGCATGGTCGAGGCCGAGATCGAGGGCGTCGAGTTCCTCGCGATCAACACCGATCTTCAGTCGCTCCAGCAGTCGGCCGCGCACGAGACGCTTCACATCGGCGACGCGATCACGCACGGGCTCGGATCGGGTTCGAACCCGGAGCTCGGGCGGGCGGCCGCGCGCGAGGAGTACGACCGGATCAAGGCGATGCTCCGCGGCTCGGACATGGTGTTCATCGCGGCCGGCGCGGGCGGTGGCACCGGCACCGGCGCGGCGCCGATCGTCGCCCAGATCGCGCGCGAGCTCGGCGCGCTGACGGTCGGGATCGTCACCCGCCCGTTCCAGTTCGAGGGCACCCGCCGGCGCGACCAGGCCGAGGTGGGGATCGCGGACCTGGGTGAAGAGGTCGACACGCTGATCGTCGTCCCCAACAACCGGCTGCTGTCGGTGCTCGAGCGCAACGTCTCGATGGTCGAGGCGTTCCGGGTCGCCGACGACGTGCTGCGCCAGGGCGTCCAGGGGATCTCCGACCTGGTGACGCTGCCCGGGCTGATCAACCTCGACTTCGCCGACGTGCGCACGATCATGTCCGGCGCCGGCACCGCCCTGCTCGGGATCGGCATGGGCACGGGCGACCGGCGCGCGATCGAAGCGGCCGAGCAGGCGGTGGCCTCGCCGCTGCTCGAGACGAGCATGGACGGCGCGCACTCGATCCTGCTGTCGATCACGGGCGGCCCCGACCTGTCGCTGTGGGAGGTCAACGAGTCGGCCAAGGCGGTGGCCGAAGCGGCGCACCCGGACGCGAACATCATCTTCGGCGCGATGGTCGACGAGAAGCTCCACGACAACGTCTGGGTCACGGTGATCGCCACCGGTTACGGCGACGGCCGGACGCGCCGGCGCGATCCGAGACGCGAGCTTGCGGGCTCGGACGACCGTGCCCGGGACCGCGGCCAGTCGCTTCGCGAGCCCGCCGGCGAGCCGCGCGTGAGCCGCGTGCGGCAACGCTCAGGGACGCTCGACCTCGACGTGCCCGAGTTCATCCCCCGCCGCTGACCCACCAGCAGGATCGTACGTAATGGCCGAGCCGCTGGGCGTAATCGCGGCCGGCCATCCGCTGTCCGCGCAGGCCGGCGCCAACGCGATGCGGGGCGGCGGGAACGCCGTCGACTGCGCGCTCGCGTCGATGCTCACGTCGTATGCCTGCGAGCCGCTCTTGACGAGCCTCGGCGCCGGCGGCTACATGCTCGTGGTGGCGCCCGGCGAGGAGCCGGCGCTGCTCGACTTCTTCATCGAGGCCCCCGGGCGAGGCGCCGACGTGGGGGCGCGCGCGCAGTTGGTCCCGATCAGCGTGTCGTTCGGCGACGCGGTCCAGGTGTTCAACATCGGCCCGGCGTCGGTCGGGACGTACGGGATGGCGGCGGGCGTCTGCGAGGCGTCCTCGCGGTTCGGGCGGATCCCGCTCGCCGACCTGGTCGGGCCGGCGGCGCGGCTCGCCCGGGACGGCGTCGAGCTCAACCAGGCGCAGGCGTACGTGATCGAGATCCTGGCCGGAATCGTGACCTCGACGCCCGAGTGCGCGGCGCTGTTCGCCCCGAACGGGCGTGTCGCGCGGGCCGGCGACCTCGTCCGCCAGCCGGAGCTGGCCGACGCACTCGAGCGGCTCGGCACGGAGGGCGCCGCGCCGTTCTTCACCGGGGACATCGCCGCGGCGATCGTCGACTGGCTGGCGGCGCGGGGCGGAATCGTCACCGCCGAGGACCTGGCCGCGTACGAGGTCGTCGACCGCACGCCGATCCGGGTCTCCTACCGCGGGCGCGAGGTCGTCACCAACCCGCCGCCGTCGGCGGGCGGGATCCTGATCGCGCACGCGCTCGCGCTTCTCGACGCCGACCCCAACCCGCCCGGACTGACCGAAATAGTGGCCACGATGGAGCGCACGCAGTCCGAGCGCACGCCCGAGTTCCTCGAGGGCCTCGACGACCCCGAGTTCGTCAGGCGGTTTCTGGCGCGGCGCTCCCCGCTCGGGTCGACTACGCACGTGGCCGTGCTCGACCGCGAGGGCTGGGCGTGCTCGGTCACGTGCTCGAACGGGTCGTGCTCGGGCGTCATCGTGCCGGGCACGGGCGTGCATCTGAACAACATGCTCGGCGAGCAGGACCTCAACCCGCTGGGCTTTCACCGCTACCCGCCGGGACGCCGGCTGCCGAGCATGATGTCGCCGACCGTGGTGCTCAGAGACGGTGCGCCCGAACTCGTGCTGGGCAGCGCCGGCTCGAACCGGATCCGCTCGGCGATCCTGCAGACGATCATCCGGGTGATCGACGACGGCCTCGAGGCCGGCGACGCCGTCCGAGCGCCGCGGGTCCACTTCGAGGACGGCGTCGTGTACGCCGAGCCGGGAATCGACACCGGCAGGCTCGAGCGCGCCGGCCGGGCGATCGGCGCGTTCAGGGAGCTCAACCTGTTCTTCGGCGGCGTGCAGGCCGCCGCTCGCGACGGCCAGGGCCGGTTCTCCGGGGGCGGAGACCCGCGGCGCGGCGGCGCCGCGCTGGTAGTTTCGGCTGGATGAGGCTTCGCGTAGCGGTCGTACTCCTGCTCGCTGCGCTCGTCACGGGCTGCGGCTTCGAGGTCGAGGAGCCAGACCTGTTCCTCGTGACGCGGACCGGTGCCGCGGGACAGAAGCTGACGCTGCTCGTGAACGACGGCGGCACGATCAGGTGTGATGGGGGCAAAGCCAAGGAGCTTTCCGACCCCCAGTTGCTGCAGGCGCGCGACCTGGCGACCAGCCTCAACAGCGATGTCAGTGCCAAACTGCGGTTCGCGCCGAGCGCGCGCAGCGTGTACTCGTACACCGTGAACGTGGCGAACGGCACGATGTCTTTTCCCGACACTGCCGCGAGCGCGCACAAGGAATTGGCGCAACTGGAGTTATTTGTAGTACAGGCCGCCGCGAATCCCTGCGGCCTAAGTTCTTGAAGAACTTCTTAGCCTTACCCGCGGGTTAGATCGCCCGCTACCGTCCACGCTCGTGATCAACTTAGCCGCAACCACCGCCGTCCACATGACGACGTTCCAGGCGATCGTCCTCGGGGTGCTCCAGGGCATCACCGAGCTGTTCCCGATCTCGAGCCTGGGGCACACCGTCATCTACCCGAACCTGTTCGGCTGGAGCAACATCGTCTCCTGGCAGTCCGAGCCCGAGTCGCCGTGGCTCGCGTTCGTGGTCATGCTCCACGTCGGAAGCGCGGTCGGGCTGCTCATCTATTTCTGGCGAACGTGGCTCGAGGTGATCGGAGCATTCTTTGCCACGGTGCGCAAACGCAGGATCGAGACCTCGACCGAGCGGCTGGCCTGGCTGATCATCATCGCGACGGTCCCGGTTGGGATCCTCGGGCTCCTGCTCGAGCATCCGATCCGCGTGGCGCTGGCCAAGCCGCTCGCGGCGTCGATCTTCCTGGTCATCAACGGGTTCATCCTGCTCGGCGCCGAGCGATTCCGAAGACGGGCCGAGGTCCGCGAGCTCGCCGCGCGCGAGGGGATGAAGCGCGACGGCGGTCGGCGGCTTGACACGCTCGAGTACAAGGAGGCTGGCGTGATCGGGATCGCCCAGAGCTTCGCGCTGATCGCCGGACTGAGCCGCGACGGGCTCTGCATGGCGACCGGACTCGTGCGCGGCCTCGACAACGAGGACGCGGCCCGGTTCGCGTTCCTGCTCGCGACGCCACCGATCCTCGCCGCCGGGCTGTTCAAGTTCGGCGACCTGACCGGCTCGCTCGGCGCCGGCATCCGCGGCGATGCGGTGATCGCGGCCGTGGCCGCGGCCATCACCGCGGTGATCACCGTCCACTACCTGATGCGTTACTTCAAGACGCGAACGCTGACCCCGTTCGGGATCTACTGCATCGTGTTCGGCGCCGCGATGGTCATCTACAACGCGTAGCGCTTCAGCTCGCGCCGAATCTCACCTTGCCGTTGGATTGGGCGCGCTCCTGCACCTTGTCGACGAGCTCGAGCCGCTTGATCGCGGCGCGGAACAGGCGCGTGACGAGCCGCAGACGGGCGTTCTCCGAGCGCATGTCGAGCAGGCCCTGCTTGGCGTCGAGGCCGAAGTCGACGGTCGCAGCCATCGCGTAGGCGCTCATCCGGGCGAGCTCCTCGGGGTCGGGGTCGCGCTCGGTGGCGCGCTTGTACAGCTCCGCGTAGGCCTCGTGGGCGCCGTGCGCGAGCTCCGCGTCGATCTCGTCTTCGCGGTCCTCGACGAATTCGATCACGCCGGCCGGGTAGGGGAGGTGGCCCTGGCGCTCGAGCACGCGGAACGGCCGGGTACCGCGGACGAGCAGGTTCATGCGGCCATCGGCCATCTGCTCGATCACGCGATCGACCGCGCACGCGCACCCGACCTCGCGCAGGCCGTCGTCCGAGAGCCACACGATCCCGAACTCGCGCTCCTCGCCCAGGCACATCTGGATCATTGTCTTGTAGCGCTCCTCGAAGATGTGCAGCGGGATCAGCTCTCCGGGCAGCGCCACCAACCCGAGCGGGAACAGCGGGAACTCGCGCGAGGGACCTTCGGGCATCCCCCCGCCAGTCTACGGACGACGCGCGGTGACCAGCAGGTTGTAGAAGATCGCGGGCGGCAGCAGCGGCTCGAGCAGCCGCTCGTCGACCCGCTGCAACAGCAGGTAGCCGTGGAACGCGTACTGGCGCCAGAGCATCGGCACGTCGGCCGGATCGGCGCTCGCCTCGAGCGCGCGGTTGAACCAGCCGAACCAGTTGGCGAGCAGTTCCTCGCCGCGCACGCGGACGTCCTCGAACCCGGCGGCGCGCGCGAGGCCGCACGAGATCCTCGGGCGCGAACGCGTGGATGTCGACGACCTGCTCGAGACTGTGGTCGGCGCCGTTCGACGATCCGCCGGGGTCAGGCGGGGGCGGGGGCCCGGCGCGGAGCACGCGGCGCCACGCCGGCGCCAGCGCCACCGCGCCGCGCTTGGGAACCGCCGCGATCCGGTCGCCCACGCGCGAGGGCTCGCCGGCGAACAGGATCCGGCCGCCGGGCTTCAGCACGCGGTGGAACTCCGAGAACGCGCGCTCCAGGTCGGGCAGGTGGTGGAGCACGGCGTGTCCGAGCACGAGGTCGAAGCTTTGCGCGGGGAACGGGAGCGACTCCGCGTCGGCGCGGAGGCTCTTGACGGTCAGCCCGAGGCGCTCGGCGTTCCCGGCCAGCGTCCGCACCATCCCCGGCGAGATGTCGGTGCACGTGGCGTCGCGGACGATCCCCGCGCGCAACAGGTTCAGGCTGAAATAGCCGGTGCCGGCGCCGACCTCGAGCGAGCGCGCGAAGCCGCGGTCGAGCGCGGGACCGAGCAGCTTGCGCAGCTTGCCGACCACCTGGCCCTTGCCGACCTCGCCGAAATCGATGCCCCACTTCGAGTCGTAGCTCGACGCGGCCACGTCGTGATACCGCGTGTTGACGTCGCGGATCTCGTCCGCGCTCCGGTTCCCGTCGCTTTGCATTGCGTCGCTTTGCAGCGCCTCCATCGCGGCGCCAGATTACTCTAGGGCCCGCGCCGGTGAGCCTCTACGTCCAGCAAAACCAGCCCCCCGGGGTGCCCCCGCTCGAGTTGACCGGCGAGCGCACGCTCCCCGACGTGCCCGCCGAGAACTACTGGTATCGCCGGCATCTGGCCGTGTACGAGTGGATCGCTGCGCGCGTCGGCGGCGGGGTCGTGCTCGACATGGCGTGTGGCGAGGGCTACGGGTCAGGTGTGCTGGCCCACTCGGCTGCTCGCGTGGTCGGGGTCGACGGCAATCCCGAGGCGCACGAGCACGCCCGGCTCAGATACAAGCGTTCGAATCTGAGCTTCGAGTGGGGCGCGGTCGAGACGTTCGGCGAGCCGGATGCGTACGACGCCGTCGTGTTCCTACAGACGATCGAGCACGTGATCGACCCGCCCGCCGTGCTCGCGCATTTTCGGCGGATTCTCAGGCCAGGCGGCGTCGCGTACGTCTCGACCCCGAACGTGCTGAAGCTCGCCCCGGCCGGCCACGCCAAATCGGATAACCCCTGGCATCTGCGGGAGTACCGGGCCTCCGAGTTCGCCGGGTTGTGCCGCGGCGCGTTCGCCGACGTCGAGGTCCTCGGCCTGTTCCACGCCCGCAAGCTCCGCCTGCACGAGATGGCGCTCGCGCTGGGCTGGGATTCGGTGCACAAGCGAACCGGGATCAGCGACGCGTTCTACGGCCGCTTCACGCCGGCAATCGCGACCACGGACTTCACGCTCAAGGCGCAGCGGCTCGACCGCGCGCTCGACTTCCTCGCGGTCTGCCGGACCGACTGAACGGAACGCCTGGAGCGGCGACAGAACCGGCGCATGGACTTCGCCATGGTGGGTAGCCTCGCCGCGACAACCCAATTACTGGCTTATTGACATCCGGAAGGCAGGGTCCGCAGTGTCACAACTTCGCCTGGGCAGGCGCGCCATTCCCGGCGTGCTCGCCACCATCGCTGCGAGCGTGGTAGTGCTGGCGCCGGTCACGCCGGCCGCCGCCAAGCGCGCAGCCAGACATGGCGCATCCACGCCACGTGCGTCCACCAGCCGCGTGTGGTTCCCCCGCGATGTCTTGGCGCTCGGCTACGCGACGAACCTCGGCGCCGCGAGCCCGTCGCAGGTGATGCAGATCGGGATCGGGCTGAAGGCCCCGAACCCGAGCGGCGAGGTCGCGCTCGAGCGGGCCCAGCAGAACCCGGCCAGTCCCGAGTACCAGCACTTCCTCACGCCGGCGCAGTTCGACTCGCGCTTCGGCGTCCCGAAGACGACGTTTGCGCGGATGCTCACGTGGCTTCGAAGCGGGGGCGCCACCGTGATCGAGACTTCGGGCGCGCGCAACTACGTCGAGGTGAACGCCACCGTCAAGCAGGTCGACGGCCTGTTCGGCACCAAGGTCAACCGCTACTCGGCTCACGGAACCCAGTTCCTGGCCAACGACTCGGCGCCCAGCGTCCCCGCGCACCTCGACGTGCTCGCGATCATCGGGCTCAACACGCTCGACCGGCCGACGACACCGCTCGCCGGCGCCCACCACGGCGCGCCCGCGCCGGGGTCCTCGGCGCTCGGCCTGTCGACCGCGCCGGCGTCGCTGCCGTCGATTCCCGGCGAGGGCACGCTCACGAACACGATCAACAATGTCCTCGGGTCGCTGCCAGGCGGGACCCCGACGCTTGCGCTGAACAAGCGCCTCAGCGTCCCGGCCGCGTCCGTGCCGACGATCCCGGCGGAGCTCACGCCACAGGACATGTGGTCGATCTACGACATGCCCTCGAACAACATGGGCCAGGGACAGTCGATCGCGATCATGGGCTCGGGCGACTCGAGCACGACGGTCAAGGACCTCGCGATCTTCGAGTCCGAGCACAACCTGCCCAAGGTGCCGGTCCAGGTCACCGACATTCCGAAGGACGGCGACTTCTCGGACACGGGCGGCAACGTCGAGTGGGAACTCGACACACAGTCCTCGACCGGCGTCGCGCCCGACGTCAACAAGGTGCATCTGTACTTCTCCGAGCACCTGATCGACCCCGACGTCGAGGCCGACTTCGTGAAGTGGATCGATGACCCCAGCGGGCCGAAGCAGGCCAACGCGTCGTTCGGCGAGTGCGAGACCACGCCGCTGAACGCGACGCTCGAGTCGACGATCCCGACGCAGTTCAACAACAACGAGGACTGGAACGCCGACTACGGCACCGGCGCGCCGGACGCGCTCGAGCCGGTCGCCGAGCAGACGCTCGAGCAAGGGGTGCTCGAGGGCAGGACTTTGTTCGCAGCCACCGGAGATACCGGCTCCTCGTGTCCGGTCCTAGTCCTGGGACCGGACGCGGGAGCCGGCAACGGGGTGGCCAACCAGGGGATCCCGATCATCAACTACCCGGCCGCGAGCCCGAACGTGGTCGCGGTCGGCGGGACCGTCCTGTACCCCGACGGCGGCAACCCGCCGCAGCGGGCGCTCGAGTACCCGTGGCCGTACAGCGGCGGCGGGCAGAGCTTCTTCATCCCCGAGCCGGCGTTCCAGAAGGGCGACTCGAGCGTCGACCGGCCATGCCTGTCAGACGTCAACGGCAATCCCAACACGTCCGGCGTGACGTGTCGCGGGATCCCCGACGTCGCCGACGAGTCGGGCGACATCGCGACGAGCTCGTACGACATCTACTCAGACGAGCTCGGCGGTGCCTCGAGCGAGGGCGGGACCAGCCTGTCCTCGCCGCTGATGGTCGGGATGTGGACGCGGATCCAGGCCGCCTCCCGGCGCGGGACCGGGTTCGCCGATCCCGACATCTACCGGATCGCCGAGAACTCCACCGATTACGCCCGTGACTTCAACGACTACGAGGCCGGAACCAACGGCTTCTACCAGGCCCTACCGGGCTGGGATTACGTGTCGGGCTGGGGTACGCCGGTGTTGACGCCGTTCATGACCGACGTGGACGGGAGAACGACACCGGTTCGCTGACGAAGGGGGAGCCGGCTCGAGAAAGCGTCCTCCAGGTTCGCTTTTTCGAGCCGGCCCGGAGTGTTACCCCCAGCGGAAGGTCTTTGGCGCCTTTCTCATCCGGATCAGGCGCGCTGGGACTCCGCCCACGACCGCGTTCGCGGGCACGTCGGCTGTGACGACGGCGCTGGTCCCGATTACCGCGTTGTCGCCGATCGAAACGCCTCGGAGTACGCAAACCCCGTAGCCCATCCAGACGTTATGCCCAATGGTCACGTCGCGTTTGTAGATCCCCTGCTCGCGGATCGGCCGCTCGACCTCGACCATCCCATGGTCGAAGTCGATCATCATGACCCGGTCGGCGATGATGCACTCGCGTCCGATCGAGACGTGCTGGTAGGCCGAGATCGTGCACTCCTGGCCGAGCACCGACTTGGCGCCGATCGACAGCTCGCCCTCGTGCACGCGGACCTTGCACCCGTGCCCAAGCCACGACCAGCGGCCCAGGGTGACGGTGGCGTTCGGGCCGATCTCGAACTTCACCCCCGGGCACACGAAGCACAGTCCGTCGGTCTTCAGCCGTCCGCGCCACCGGAGTTTCAGCCACAGCCAGCGCGCGACCAGCAGCGCGTATCCGGGCCGCAGCATGTGGTGCGACCGCGCGAAGCGCAGGAACGTCAGCAGACCGCCGTGCAATGGGGGCGGCCCGGAGCGGACCAGCGCGGGGACAGAAGATGGTTCTCGCCGGCCCGGCGTCCGCTCGAGCTGCTCGGTGCTCACCGACTGCACGCACGGATCGTAGGGAGTTGGGGAAACGGCTGCTGCGGTCCCATCCATGATTAGCTCAGTGGCCATGTCCGGCGCCGACGAATCGCTCACCCAGAGGCTTCTCGCGGGCGACCGCCGCGCGCTCGCCCGTGCGATCTCGCTCGTCGAGAACGACGACCCCGAGGGCTGGGCGATCGTCAGAGACGTCTATCCGCGCACCGGCCGGGCGGCGATCATCGGCTTCACGGGCCCGCCCGGCGCCGGC
Organism: uncultured Solirubrobacterales bacterium; assembly: GCA_963770615.1. Classification (GTDB taxonomy): domain Bacteria; phylum Actinomycetota; class Thermoleophilia; order Solirubrobacterales; family Solirubrobacteraceae; genus Palsa-465. The sequence continues at coordinate 233,223 of CAVYQJ010000016.1, forward strand.
AAGTCGACGTTGCTGGGGGCGCTGACCAAGCTCGAGCGGGCGCGCGAGCGCACGGTGGCGGTGCTGTCGATCGACCCGACCTCGCCGTTCACCCAAGGCGCGCTCCTCGGCGACCGGATCCGCCTGTCCGACCACTTCCTCGACCCGGGCGTGTACATCCGCTCGATGGCCAGCCGCGGCGCGCTCGGCGGCCTGAGCGAGGCCGCGCTCCAGGCCGCGCTCCTGATGGACGCCTCGGGGCGCGACGTCGTCCTGCTCGAGACCGTCGGCGTCGGCCAGGCTGAGGTCGACATCATCGACCACGCCGACACGGTCGTGCTCGTGCTGATGCCCGGGTCAGGCGACTCGATCCAGGCGCTCAAGGCCGGCGTGATGGAGATCCCGGACGTGATCGTGGTCAACAAGGCCGACCACCCGCTCACCGACACGATGGTCCGCGAGATCAAGAACGTGCTCGCACTCGGCCCCCAGGAGGGGTGGAAGGTGCCGATCATCAAAACCGAGGCGGTCAGCGGCGTTGGGATCGAGCAGCTGGCGGAGAAGATCGCCGAACACCACGCGTACGTCGAGGCCGAGGGAACGCTGTCAGAGCGCCGGCGCCGCAACCTGCTCAACGAGGTGCTGGCGCTGGCGACGTACCGGATGCGCCGCGAGCTCGAGGCCTCGATCCGCGAGGATCCGGACGTTCAGGAGTTGCTCGACCGCGTGGTCGCCCGCGAGCTCGACCCGGCGAGCGCGGCCAATGCGGTGCTCGAGCGGCGCGCGGGCGAGCTGGCCCGGTGATCACGCGCCGAGGGCGCGCGCGATGACCATCTCCTGCACCTCGTCGGTCCCCTCGCCGATCGTGAGGATCTTCGCATCGCGGTAGAACCGGCACACCGGATACTCCTCGATATATCCGTACCCGCCATGAATCTGGACCGCTTCGTCGGCGACGCGCACCGCCACGCGCCCGCTCTTGAGCTTGGCCTGGGCGGCGGTCAGCGTGAAGTTCGCGCCCTTGTCCTTGAGGTAGGCGGACTTGAGCACGAGCAGCCGCGTCGCCTCGATCTCGGTCGCCATGTTCGCGAGCTTGCTCTGAATCGCCTGGAACTTCGAGATCGGGCGGCCGAACGCGCGGCGCTCCTTGGCGTAGGCGAGCGCCTGGTCGAGCGCTCCCTGGGCGAGCCCGACGCCCATCGCCGCGACCCCGATCCGGCCGATGTCGAGCACGTGGAGGAACTGGCGGAAGCCGGCGCCGCGCTGGCCGACGAGGTTTTCCTCGGGCACGCGGCAGTCGTCGAACGTCAGCGGTCGCGTGTCCGACGCGTTCCAGCCCATCTTCCGGTACGGCTCGCCGGGCTCGTAGCCGGGGGTGCCGTTGGCGACGATCAGATTCGAGATCTCGCGCTCGTCCGGCCTGCGCTCGCCACCGCGGCCGTCGGCGCCGTGCCCGGTGCCCGTGACCGCGGTGATCACGACCACGCCCGAGATGTCGGTGCCGGCGTTGGTGATGAACTGCTTGGACCCGTTGATCACCCACTCGCCGTTCTCGAGCGAGGCGCGCGTGCGGGTGTTGCCGGCGTCCGAGCCCGCCTCGGGCTCGGTCAGCCCGAACGCCCCGAGCCGCTGCCCGCTGCACAGCTGCGGAAGCCACTCCTGCTTCTGGGCTTCGTTGCCGAACAGGTAGATCGGCTGGGTCCCGAGCGAGGTGTGGGCGCACAGCGTGATCGCCACCGACGAGTCCACGCGCGCCAGCTCCTCGACCACGAGCGCGTACGCGAGCGAGTCGCTTCCGGCGCCGCCGTACTCCTCGGGGAACGGGATCCCCATCAGGTCGAGCTCGCCGAGCCGGCGGACGATGTCGTAGGGGAACGCGTGCGTCCGGTCGAGCTCCTCGGCGACCGGCGCGATCTCCTGCTCGGCAAACTCGCGGACGGTTCGCTGCAGCAGGCGATGATGGTCGGGTAGATCGAACTCCATGCCCGGATTCTCACAGCCCAGCAACGGAAGCGCGCCTGAGGTGCGGCTCGGCACGCTACTCGACGGCGGGCTCGCCCCCGCGATCATGGCGATCGTCGAGCGCGGCGTGCAGCGCCGGCCCGCCCAGGCGCGCGCGCTCCGGCTCGAGGTCGAGTTGCAGATGGAGGAGAGCTATCCGCCCGTGCGGATCGTGTTCGGCGAGCACGAGGTGCTGGTCGAGGACGGTCCGGGCGCGGCCCCGGGGCTGCGTGTCAGCGGATCGCTGCCGGATCTGGTGGCGCTGATGATCGCCCCGACGATCCGCGGAGTCCCCAGCCCGATGGACGCCCGGGGTCGGGCCGCGATCTCCCTGTTCGCCTCCCGCCGGGTCCGGATCCAGGGCCGCATCGGCGCGCTGCGGAGCTTCGTCGGCGTGATCCGGCTATAGACTGCCGGCATGCGGAGGGGAGGTCGCACAGTCGTCGCGCTCGCGTTTGCCGCATCGGTTGGGACGTTCGCGGCCTCGGCGTCCGCAACGTCACCCGATGCAAGCTTGCAGCGCCCCTGCACTGCGCTGCTGGGGGCCGTTCAGCGGGTTGTCTTGCATGCCTCGACCACCCACGTCGCGACGATCACAGGCCACTTCGAGGCAATGACTCCCGGGAGGCTGACGGGGGTGATCAGCTTCGACCGGACGGGCACGACGATCAGCGTGGCGGCGGATCCGTCGACGGCCAGTCAGGGCTGTGCCGCGGGCTCGACGGGGCCCGGCGTGCCAAAGGGCCGGGGCCGCTCCCGGATCGTCTCGACCCTGCACAGAGAGTTCGCGAGGGCCGGTCGCCACACCCTCACGTTCCAGCTCAACAAGACGGGCCAGGCGATGCTGGCTCGGCTCGGCGCGCAGGACCGTGCCTACCGCCAGCGTCACCCGCACGGGTTCAGGGCACCGTCGATGGCGTTCGGCGTGGCGCTGTCCTACGCGGCGGCCGGCTGACCGCCACCGCGCGCCACGTCCACCAGCAGCCGCACGCCGAACCCGGTCGCGCCCTTGTCGGCGAAGTACGAACGGCGGACGTCCCAGGCGGTGCCGGCGATGTCGAGGTGCGCCCAGGGCACGTCGCCGGCGAAGTGGTGCAGAAACTCGCCGGCGGTGAGCGCGGTCGCCTCGCGCTTGGTCGTCGAGTTCACGATCTGGCCGTAGCGGCCTTTGATCATTTCGGCGTAGTCGTGGTGGAGCGGCATCCGCCAGACGAGCTCGCCGGTGCGACCCGCGGATTCCTCGACGCGGGCGGCCCAGGCGTCGTCGTTGCTCATCAGGCCCGCGTAGGTCGACCCCAGCGCGACCACGATCCCACCCGTGAGGGTGGCCACGTCAACGAGGCGCCCAGCTCCCTGGCGCCGGGCGTAGGAGATGCAGTCGGCGAGCACGAGGCGGCCCTCGGCATCGGTGTTGTTGACCTCGACGGTCGTACCGTCGAGCGCGCGGATGATGTCGCCGGGCTTGACCGCGGTGCCGCTCGGGAGGTTTTCGGTCGCGCCGATCAGTCCGAGCACGTGGACGGGCGCGCGCAGCTCGGCGAGGGCGGCCACAGCCTCGATCACCGCGGCCCCGCCGCACATGTCGAACTTCATCTCGTGCATGCTCCCCGCCGGCTTGAGCGAGATCCCGCCCGAATCGAACGTGACCGCCTTGCCGACGAGCGCGAGCAATGGGGCGTCGCCGTCCGAATCGCCGGCGCCGTTGTACTCGAGCCGGATCAGCCAGGCCTGCTCGTGCGATCCCTGCGCGACGGCCGCGAACGCGCCCATCCCCGCCTCGCGGATCGCCGTCTCGCCGAGCACGGTCGCCTGGATGCCGAGCCGCGACGCGAGCTCCTGGGCGTAGTCGGCGAGCGCCGATGGGGGCAGGTCGTTCGGTGGGGTGTTGCCGAGGTCGCGCGCCCGGTTCTGGGCGGTCGTCAGGATCGTCGCGGTGCGGACCGGCTCGGACACGTCGTCGTGGGCGCTGAGCACGAGCGCCTGGACCTGGCGCTCGCCCGAGTCCTCCGACGACGAGTTCGGCTTGTAGCGGTCGAACCGGTACGCGTGCAGCAGCGTCCCCTCGACGAGCCCCTCGACGACGTCCGCGTCGACGTGGTGGGGGACCTCCCAGCACATCTTGGTCGTGCCGATCTCGCGCGCCCGGCGGTGCGCCACCGCGGCGGCCTCCCGTGCCCGCTCGGCGTCGAACTTGGCGCGGTCGCCGAGGCCGATCAGGATCGCCCGGGCGCCGTCGGCGTGCGCGACCGCGAGGTGCTTGAACTTCCGCTGCGCCTCGCCGGACTCGAGCAGCGCGCCCAGCACGCCTCCGGGCAGGTCGTGGGCGACGTCCTCGCCCTCGAATACACCCACCACGATCGTGTCCGCGCCGGTCGCGAGTGGACTGTCGGTGCTCGTCTCGACGTTCACGCGGGCGAACATACCAGTGCCACTAGGATGGTTGCGTACCCACAACTTGGAGAGAGAGACAAGATGCCCAACACCGTGATCCTCTCGAGCGCCCGGACACCGATCGGCAAGCTGGGCGGAGGTCTTTCCACCGTCGACGCGACCGAGCTCGGCGGCACCGCGATCAGGGGCGCGCTCGAGCGCGCCGACGTCGCGCCCGATCAGATCCAGCACGTGGTGTTCGGTCAGGTGCTCCAGGCCGGCCAGGGCCAGATTCCTTCGCGCCAGGCGCAGATCAAGGGCGGGATCCCCAAGGAGGTCTCCTCGGAGACGATCAACAAGGTTTGCGCGTCGGGGATCCGGTCGGCGTGTCTGCTCGACAACGCGATCCGCGTGGGCGACCTCGACGTCGGGCTCGCCGGCGGGATGGAGTCGATGTCGAAGTCGCCGTACCTGCTCAAGGAGGCCCGCTTCGGCTTCCGCATGGGCGACGGGAAGGCGATCGACGCGATGATCAACGACGGTCTGACCAACCCGTTCAGCGGCAAGCACATGGCGCAGGAGGCGAGCGAGGTGGGAGCCGAGCTCGAGATGAGCCGAGTCGACCTCGACCGCTGGGCGCTCCGCTCGCACCAGCTTGCGATCAAGGCGACCGACGAGGGGCGCCTCCCCGAGGAGATCGTGCCGGTGACGATCAAGGGCAAGAAGGGCGACACGGTCGTCGAGATCGACGAGGCGCCCCGGCGCGACACCACTCTCGAGACGCTCGCCAAGCTGCCGCCGATCTTCATGAAGGACGGGACCCACACCGCCGGCAACTCGCCGGGCGTCAACGACGGGGCCGGTGCGCTCGTCGTCGCCAGCGACGAATGGGCCAAGGCCAACGGCAAGACCGCGCTGGCGCGGATCGTCGCCCATGCGCAGGTCGCCGACGACTTCCCGTATCTGGCCCGGACCCCGGCGAACGCCGCCAGGAAGGCGCTCGAGAAGGCCGGACTCAAGGTCGATGACATCGATCTGTGGGAGATCAACGAGGCTTTCGCCTCGGTGACGCTCAACTCGATGCGGATGCTCGGTCTCGACGAGGACAAGGTCAACGTCAACGGCGGCGCGGTCGCGCTCGGCCATCCGATCGGCGCCTCGGGCGCCCGCATCCTCGGCTCGCTGATGCTCGAGCTTCGTCGTCGCGGTGGCGGGCTCGGTTGCGCGGCGATCTGCTCGGGCGGCGGCCAGGGCGACGCCGTGATCATCGAGGTCAATGGCGGCTGACGGGTCGCACGCAGCGTTTTTCGACCTCGACCGGACGCTGATGGAGGGCTCTTCGGCCTTCCAGTTCGGTCGTGCCGCGTACAAGGCTGGCCTGCTCAGTCGGCGGCAGCTGGTCGCCGACGGGTGGGCCAACCTGAAGTTCAGGCTCCGCGGAGCGAGCGACGAGTCCTCGCATCAGCTGCGCAATCGGATCTCGCAGTCGCTCGAGGGCACCCGCGTCCGCGACCTCGAGCGGCTCGGAGTCGACGTGCTCGCGGGCGTGCTGCCGCGCATCTATCCGCAGGTGCTCGGGCTCGCCTACCGGCACCAGGACGAGGGGCGGCGGGTATACATCGTGACCGCCGCCTCGCAGGAGCTCGCGACGATGCTGGCGGGCGTGCTCGCGTTCGACGGCGCGATCGGCTCCCAGTTCTCCGAGGCGATCGACGGGGTCTACACCGGACGCACCACCGGTCCGTTCGTGTACGGCGAGGAGAAAGCGCGCGTGATCGGGCAACTCGCCGAGCGCGAGGGGATCGACCTCGAGCAGTCCTACGCCTACTCGGACTCCGCCTCGGATCTGCCGATGCTGCGGCTGGTCGGCCACCCGGTCGCGGTCAATCCCGACTCGGACCTGGCCAGCGCCGCCCGCGAGGAGAGCTGGGACGTGCTCCGCTTCGACCGGCTCGGGCGCCGGCTGAAGGCGGTGGTTGGATTGATCGGCGCCGCGGCCGCCGGCGGGGTCGGTTCCGCGGCGCTCGCCGCGCGCGGGCGCCGGAGCCGGCGGTTGGTCCCCGCCAAGCTCCGATGAGAAGCTCCTAGACTTCGGCCGATGGCGACCGGCGAGCGCCTGTCGGAGCGCGAGCGCTTTGAGCGCTGGGAGCGGGAGACGTTCAGCCGCGCTCCCGAGCGCGACGCGCCGTTCTCGACGATCTCGGGCGAAGCGGTCAAGCCGCTCTACACCGAGGCGGACCTGCCCGCCGGGGTGGGCGGAGACGATGATCCGATCGGGTTCCCGGGCGAATACCCGTACACCAGGGGCGTGTACGGCTCGATGTACCGCGGGCGGCTGTGGACGATGCGCCAGTTCGCCGGTTTCGGGACGGCTCAGGAGACCAACGGGCGGTTCCGCTACCTGCTCGATCACGGGCAGACGGGGCTGTCGACCGCGTTCGACATGCCGTCGCTGATGGGGCTCGACTCCGACCACCCGCGCTCGCTCGGCGAGGTGGGGCGCGAGGGGGTCGCGATCGACTCGCTCGACGACATGGAGACGCTGTTCGCCGGCATCCCGCTCGACCAGGTGAGCGTGTCGATGACGATCAACGCGCCGGCGGCGATCATGCTCGCCTTCTACGTGGTGGCCGCCGAGCGTCAGGGCGTCGGGCCGGAGGCGCTGGCGGGGACGATTCAGACGGACATCCTCAAGGAGTACATCGCGCAGAAGGAGTGGTGCTTCCCGATCGATCCGGCGATGCGGCTGGTCACCGACATGGTCGAGTGGTGCGCGGGGCACATGCCGCGCTGGCACCCCATCTCGATCTCCGGCTACCACATCCGCGAGGCGGGATCGACGGCGGCGCAGGAGTTGGCGTTCACGCTGAAGGATGGCCTGACGTACGTCGAACAGGCGATCTCCCGCGGCCTCGACGTCGACGATTTCGCGCCGCGGCTGTCGTTCTTCTTCAACGCGCACATCGATTTCTTCGAGGAGATCGCGAAGTACCGGGCGGCGCGCGGATCTGGGCGCGGGAGCTCAGGACACGTTCGGGCGAAGAAGCCGGAGTCGTGGCGGATGCGGTTCCACACGCAGACGGCGGGGTTCGCTGACCGCGCAGCAGCCGCTCAACAACATCGTGCGGACCGCGATCGAGGCGCTCGCCGGCGTGCTCGGCGGACCCAGTCGTGCACACGAACTCGTTCGACGAGGCGCTGGCGCTCCCGACCGAGAGGCGGTCGGTGCGCTGCGACCAGCAGATCATCGCCGAGGAGACCGGGGTCGCGAACTCGATCGATCCGCTCGGCGGGTCTATCTGGTCGAGGGCTGACCGACCGGATGGAGGAGCATGCTACGAGTACTTCGAAGATCGACGCGCTCGGGGCATGGTCGAGGCGGTCAAGCGCGGCTTCCCGCAGCGCGAGATCGCGGATGCCGCGTTCCGCTACCAGCAGGAGCTCGAGGCCGGCGTGCGCCGCGTGGTCGGCGTCAACGCCTACACCGAGGGCGACGACCTCGCCACGCCGATCCTGCGGATCGACCCGGCGCTCGAGGGCGAGCAGATCCGGCGGGTCGAGGCTGTCCGGGAGCGGCGCGACGCCGGCGCGGCCCAGGGAGTGCTCGACCAACTCGTGCGGGCGGCCCGCGATCCGGGCGAGAACCTGATGCCGCTGCTGCTCGAGGCCGCGCGCGCCGACGTAACTGAGGGCGAGATCGTCGAGGCCCTCCAGACCGTGTTCGGGAGTTACACCGAAGCGCCCGTGTTCTGAGGGGCGGCACTACAATCCCGCCCCCCGAATGGCTTCCTCCAGCGAGAAGAAGATCCGCGTCGTCGTCGCCAAGCCCGGCCTCGACGGCCACGATCGCGGCGCCAAGATCATCGCCAGGGCGCTCCGCGACGCCGGCATGGAGGTCATCTACACCGGCCTGCACCAGACGCCCGAGCAGATCGTCGAGACCGTCATCCAGGAGGACGCCGACGCGGTCGGGCTGTCGATCCTGTCCGGCGCCCACATGACGCTGGTTCCGCGAGTGATGCAGCTGCTCAAGGAGCAGGGTGCGGACGATGTGGTCGTGACGCTCGGGGGCACGATCCCGTCGGATGATGTCAAGGAGCTGAAGGAGCTCGGCGTGGCGGAGGTATTCACGCCCGGCGCCTCGACGCAGCAGGCGGTCGACTTCATCCGCAGCGCGGTCCGGGCCTGAGTGGGCCGGCCCGTCCAGCCTGATTGACTCGTCAGTCAACTGGGTAATATGCAGCCCCTCTGAACTCACTTTAGGAGGCCTCACTTGAAGATTTGCGTCCTCGTCAAAGAGGTGCCGGACGCTGCAGTCGAGAAGCGCATCGACCCCTCGACGGGCCGTCTGGACCGCTCAGGGGAGAAGAACCTCAACCCGTACGACACGCACGCCATCGAAGCGGCAATGCAGATCCGCGAGGGCGGTGCGGCCGAGGTGGAAGAGATCGTGGCCGTGACGATGGGCCCCGACTCGGCGATGCGGGCCCTGCACAAGGCGGTGTCGCTGGGCGCCGATCGCTCGCTTCACCTGAGCGATGACGCGCTCGAGGGCTCGGACGTCGCCGCGACCGGCTACGCGCTGGCCAAGGTGCTGGAGAAGGAGCAGCCGGACCTGGTGCTGCTCGGGCAGCAGTCCGACGACGGTGAGTGCTACACGATCGGCGCCGTCGTCGCCGACCACCTGAAGATGCCGTCGCTGACCCAGGTGATCAAGATGGACGTGGGCGACGCCGGGCTTCGCTGCGAGCGCCAGGCGGAATACGGCTACGACACGGTCGAGATTCAGCTGCCGGCGGTGATCTCGGTCGGGGACGCGATCAACGAGCCGCGCTACCCGTCGCTCAAGGCGATCATGGGCGCGCGCAAGAAGCCGCTCGAGAAGGTCGCGACCGGCGACGTCGGGATCGACGGATCGATGGTCGGGGTCGAGGGGTCCCGCGTCCAGTGCGGCGACTTCCACGCCCCCGAGGCCAAGCCGGCGGGCCAGATCATCGAGGACGAGGACACGAACGAGACCGTCGAGAAGATCGTCGCGTGGCTCGAGGAAAGGAAGCTGATCTGATGGCCGACGTTCTCACCTACGTCCTGCATTACGAGGGCGCGTTCAACAAGAACTCGCTCGGCGCGGTGTCCGAGGGCGCGGCGCGCGCCAAGGAGATCGGCGGCGAGTGTCACGCGGTGGTCGTCGGCGGCGACGATCTCACCGACGAGCTGTGCCAGTCGCTCGGCGCGTACGGCGCCACCAAGGTGTTCCGCGCTCGCGGCGAGGAGGGTCTCGCGCAGCCGGTCGTCGACGTGATGGCCAAGGTGATCGACGAGCACGGGCAGTCCTACGCGCTGTTCGGCGGCGGCCTGCTCGGGTTCGAGATCGGCGCCGGCCTCGCGGCACGCAAGCACGCCGGCGTGACGATGGAGGTCATTCAGGTCCGCGCCGAGGACGGCAAGCTCGTCGCCGAGCGCCCGATTCTCCAGGACTCGCAGATCTCGGTGTCCAGGTACAGGGGCGACCTGGGGATCATCATCGGGCGGATCAACGCGTTCGAGATCGTCTCCTCGAACGGCGCCTCGGCCGAGGTGGTCGACGTCGACGTCGAGTACTCGCCGTGGTCGACGCAGGCGAAGATGGTGGAGCGCGGCGAGCAGCGCGGCGCGGATGTGGACATCGAGGGCGCGGACATCCTCGTCGCCGGCGGCCGAGGCCTCGGCAAGGCCGAGGGGTTCGAGCTCGCCGAGGCTCTTGCCGCCGCGTTCGGCGGCAACAGCGCGGTCGCCGCGACGCGCGCGGTGGTCGACGCCGGGTGGTACCCGTACGCCGCCCAGATCGGCCAGACGGGCAAGACGGTCGCGCCGAAGCTGTACCTCGCGGCCGGGATCTCGGGCGCGATCCAGCACAAGGTCGGGATGCAGTCCTCGGAGAACATCGTCGCGATCAACAAGGACGCGAACGCGCCGATCTTCGAGTTCTCCGACCTTGGGATCGTCGGCGACCTCAACAAGATCCTGCCCAAGCTGACGGACGCGATCAAGGCCAAGAAGGGCGGCTGAGGGAGTGAGCGCGAGCGAACGGTTAAGCGAGGCTGGACGCCGAGCTCGGTGTCAGACCGCGGGGCTGGATGCCCCGCGGAGGCGACCATGACGAGCAACGGACGCGCGCCGGCGCCGAGCGAATTCCCGCCGGCGGTCGACCCGGTCCACGAGTTCATCAAGCGCGAGCTCGATTCCGAGGACGAGCGGATCGAGGTCGGGGTGGCGATCGTGGGCGGCGGGACCGCCGGCCTGGCCTGCGCCAATCGGCTGCTCCAGCTGCTCGCGGACGACCCCGAGACGATGGAGAAGCTGGGCGAGGTACCGGTGGCCGTGATCGAGAAGGCCAAGACGTGCGGCGGGCACAACCTGTCGGGCGCGGTGATGCGCCCGGGGCCGCTGCAGGAGCTGTTCCCGGAGCTGACCCGAGAGGACTGGCGCAAGGAGCGCTTCGCCTTCGGCGAGGTGACGAAGGAGTCCGTGTACATGCTCACGGGCCCGAAGACGAAGCTCCGGGTGCCGATCCCGGCCGTGCCGAACTTCAAGAACCACGGCAACGAGGTGGTGTCGGTTTCCGCGATGGCTCGCTACCAGCAACGGCAGGCCGAGGAGGCCGGCGCCTACGTCCTCACCGAGACGAGCGCCGCTCAGCTGCTGGTCGATGGTGGTCGGGTGCTCGGAATCCGCTCGGGGGACAAGGGCCGCGGCAAGGACGGCCAGCCGCTGGGCAACTTCGAGCCGGGCTCGGACGTGACCGCGCGGGTGACGGTGCTCGCCGAGGGCTGCTGGGGCCACCTGACCGGGGCCGCGATCAAGGAGTTTGGGCTGGCTCAGAACCGCGAGCCCCAGGTGTGGGAGCTCGGGGTCAAGGAGGTCTGGAAGGTCAAGAAGCCGCTCGACCGGGTGATCCACACGTTCGTGCAGCCGTGGCCGCTGAAGGTGGCGGCTAAGTACGGGCAGCTCGGCGGCACGTGGATATACCCGATGAAGGACGAGAAAACGGGTGACGACCTGGTCTCGATCGGGTTCGTGGTCGACCTCAACTACCGCGACGCGACCACCTCGGCGCACGACCTTCTACAGACGTTCAAGACCCATCCGCTGGTCAAGGACATCCTCGACGGCGGCGAGCGGGTCGCGTGGGGCGCCAAGGCGCTTCCGGGCGGGGGGTACTGGTCGATGCCCAAGCTGTCGATGCCCGGGGCCGTCCTCGTCGGCGACGCGGCTGGAATGGTCGACACTGCGGCGCTCAAGGGCGTCCACCACTGCATCAAGGCCGGGATCCTGGCCGCCGAGGCGATCTACTCCAATGTGAAGACCGGACAATCGCTCGAGTCCTACGAGGAGGCCGTGGACCAGTCCTCGATCGGCAAGGAGCTCTACCAGGTGCGCAACACGCGCCAGGCGTTCCAGAAGGGCTTCATCGCCGGCAGCCTGCTCGCTGGTCCGGCGATCATGTCGAAGGGCAAGGTCCCACCCGGCCGCCAGCAGTGGCACCGCGACGACGCCGAGCCGATGTTCATCGGCGACACCAAGGACCGTTATCCGAAGCCCGACGGGAAGTACACGTTCGACAAGCTCTCGTCGGTGTACGTGTCGGGCAACTCCACGCGCGACGACGCCCCCAACCACATCCGGGTGCGCAAGAACGTGCCGCGCGCGATCGCCGAGACCTGGCAGTACATGTGCCCGGCGGGTGTGTACGAGATCCCCGACGACGCCCCCGATTCGGGCAACGTCGACGTGATCGTCAACTACACCAACTGCGTGCAGTGCGGCGCGATCACCGCCAAGGGCGGCCGGCTGACTCCGCCCGAGGGCGGCGACGGGCCGCTGTACACGGTCACCTGAGCCGGGCGTGCGGGCCGCGACTTTCGTGCCCGCAATCTGTTGGTATTTGCGCATGTTCTGCAAGCGCTTACTTGGGGTCGGCGCGGCCGTTGCGTGCGCGCTGGCGCTCGGCTCTGGAACGGCGGCGGCGACCACGACGGTGCAGCCGAACGACCAGCTGCGTTCGCTCGTGTGCCAGAAGGCGCTCGACCCGCCGGCGCGCGCGGTGTCGATCCAGGCCGTGATGCGACCCGTCACCGGCACGTCGAAGATGCAGATGAAGTTCGAGCTGCTGCGCTCGACCAAGCCCCACCCGCGGTTCGTGTCCGTGCGCGGGCGCGGGCTCGGCAGCTGGATCTCGCCGACCGACCCGACCCTCGGGCAGCAGGCCGGCGACGTGTGGATCCTCACCCACCCGGTCGTGAACCTCGCCGCCCCGGCCACGTACAAGTTCCGGGTCACGTTCAAGTGGCTCGGGTCGGACGGCCAGACGCTCGGCACCGCGATCCAATCGAGCCCGACGTGCTACCAGCCCGAAATGCGGGCCGACCTGCTCGTGCGCTCGCTGTCGATCGCCCCGATCACCTCGGGGGCGTCCGCGGGCCAGTCGGCGTACATCGCGTTGATCGGCAACCGTGGCCTGACCGGAGCCGGCCCGGTGCAGGTCGAGTTTGCCGACGGCGCCACCGCTCCGGTGTCAGGGACGATTGCCTGGGTGGGGCCGAAGTCCTCGGCTCGCGAGCGGTTCGTGGCGCCGGCGTGCACGGCCGGCACGACGCTGACCGTGACCGTCGACCCGACGCAGACGATCGACGAGTACGACTTCGCGAACAACGTGCTGACGATGCCCTGCCCGGCGCCGGCGCCGTCCGGGCGGACGGGCTAACGAAACGCCGTCTCGCGCCGATATATGACGTGGGTTCGCGGTGTAGGCGGGCCGCTAAACTCGAACGTACTATGAAAACCGGCGTACACCCTGAATATGCAGATGCGCACGTGCGTTGCACGTGCGGCAACGAGTTCATGACCCGCTCCACGAAGCCCGAGATCCACGTCGAGATTTGCTCCGCCTGCCATCCGTTCTACACCGGCCGGCAGAAGCTGGTCGACACCGGCGGTCGGGTTGAGCGCTTCCAGCGGCGAGTGGCCAAGGGGCGGCGTGCCGCTCGCGGAACCGCTGCGGCCTCGTAGCCTGAGGAATTGATGAGCGCGGCCGTCGAGCAAGGACGCCTGACGGCTTCGCGCGACGCCCCCGTCGGGGGCCAGGCCGTGCTCGAGGGCGTGATGATGCGTGGCGTCACCACGTGGGCGGTCGCGGTTCGCAGGCCGCCCGCCGAGGAACAGAACCTCGGCGACATCGGCGTGGAGACGTTCCCGATCCAGTCGTGGAACCGGCGCCGGCGGATCTACCGCTGGCCGGTGATCCGCGGCGTCGTCGCGCTCGTCGAGTCGCTCGCGATCGGGATCCGCGCGCTCGGCATCTCGGCCAACGCGCAGCTCCCCGAGGAGGAGCAGCAGATCTCCGGGGGGGCATGGATCGGAACGGTGGCGGTGGCCGCCGTGTTCGCGATCGGCCTGTTCTTCGTGGTGCCGGTCGGGGTGACCAGCCTGATCAAGGGTCAGCTCGGCTCCTCCGTGGCGTTCTGGGCGGTCGAGGGCGTGCTCAGGACCGCGATCTTCCTCGGGTACCTGCTCCTGCTCTCGCGCGTGAAGGACCTCAAGCGCGTGTTCGAGTACCACGGCGCCGAGCACAAGGTGATCTCCTGCTACGAGGCGTCGGACGAGCTCACCCCCGAGCGCGCGAGGCTCTATTCGCGCTTCCACCCTCGGTGCGGCACGAGCTTCCTGCTGATCGTGATGATCATGGCGATCTTCGTGTTCGCTCCCGTGGGGCTGCCGGCGTGGTGGATCCTCGTGCTCACGCGGATCGTCGGCGTGCCGCTGATCGCCGGCCTGTCGTTCGAGGTGATCAAGTGGGCCGGCCGCAACCGCCGGCGGGGCTGGGTCCGCGCGATCATGTACCCGGGCATGCAACTTCAGCGGCTGACCACGGCCGAGCCCGACCTCGACCAGCTTGCGGTGTCGATCGCGTCGCTGAAGGCGGTGCTCGCGCAGCAGGACGGCACCGAGGTCTCGCCCGAGGACCTTGTCGGGCTCGAAGTCGTAGCGTAGGTTTCGTCCCCGTGTTCGGGGAACGCGGGGTCCGCGTCGTGATCGTCGGCGCCGGGTTCGGCGGGCTGGCGGCCGCGATTGAGCTCAAGCGGCACGGGTTCACCGATGTGACCGTGCTCGAGCGGGCTCCGGGCATCGGCGGAACCTGGCACTACAACGACTACCCGGGGTGTGCCTGCGACGTCCCGAGCCACCTGTACTCGTTCTCGTTCGCGCAACGCCGGCACTGGTCGCGGCTGTGCTCGCCGCGGGCTGAGATCCTCCGGTATCTGGAGGAGGTCGCGCGGGACGAGGGCGTCGATCGGCTCGTGCAATGCGGCGTCGACGTCGTCTCGTGCCGGTGGGATGACGCATCGTCATCGTGGACGGTGTCGTGCGCTGACGGGCGAACGTGGGGCGCGGACGCGGTCGTGATCGCGACCGGGCAGCTGCATCAGCCTTCCGTCCCGCGGCTCGAGGGGATCGACGAGTTCGGCGGCGCGTGTTTTCACTCGTCGCGGTGGGATCACTCCGTCGACCTCGACGGCAAGCGGGTGGCGGTGATCGGAACGGGCGCGAGCGCGGTCCAGTTCGTGCCCGAGGTCGCCCGGCAGGCGAGGCGTCTGTACGTGTTCCAGCGGACCGGCAACTGGTTCCTGCCGCGGCGCAATCGGGCGTACCCGGGGGTCGTGCGCGCCGCGATCCGCTTCGTGCCCGGGAGTCCAGGCGTTTCGCCGGCGGTTCGTCTACTACTACGCCGAGACGCTGACGATGATGATCCGCAACCCGCGGACGGTAGGGCGGGTTGGGCGGCTGCGCTCGGCGCTGTTCATGCGCTGGCAGCTGCGCGACCCGGAGGTCAGGCGCAAGGCGTGGCCGGATTACACGTTCGGGTGCAAACGCGTCCTGTTCAGCTCGCACTACCTACCGGCCCTCCAGCGCCCGAACGTCGAGCTCGTCACTTCGCCGATCGCGCGGCTGAGCGCTGATGGTGTCGTGACAGCGGATGGGGTGGTGCGCGAGGTCGACTGCGTGATCTGGGGCACGGGGTTCAAGACGACCGAGTTCATGTTCCCGATGGAGGTCGTCGGCGCCGGCGGGCGATCGTTGCGCGAGCAGTGGGCGGCCGGTGCCCACGCCCATCTCGGCGTCTGCGTCCCCGGGTTCCCGTCGCTGTTCCTGATGTACGGCCCGAACACGAACACCTCGGGCGGCTCGATCGTGTTCTACGAGGAGACCCAGGCCGCCTACATCCGCCAGGCGCTCTCGGAGCTTCGCTCGCGGCACGCGGCGGCAATCGTGGTCCGGCCGGAGGTCGAGACGGCCAGCGACCGCGAGGTGCAGGCGGCGTTCGCCGGCACGGCGTGGACCCGGTGCGACTCCTGGTACCGCGACGAGCGCGGGCGAATCGTCGCCAATTGGCCCGGCTACATGACGCAGTACGCCGAGCGCTTGCGCGTGTTAGACCCTCGTGATTACGAGTTTGCGCCGCCGGTGGGCGCCTACACTCGGGGGAGATGATCGATGACCTTGTCTCAAAGATCGACGCGCGCTTCGGCGAGCTGCAGGAGGACCTGTCCGATCCGGAGGTGATCGGCGACCGCGAACGGTTCACGGCCGCCAGCCGCGCATACCGCGAGCTGGAGCCCGCCGCGAAGCTGGCCGCTGAGTACCGCCGCGTGTCGGACGACATCGAGGGCGCCCGCGAGCTGATCGCCGAGGGCGGCGACGACGCGGAGATACGCGCGCTGCTCGAGTCCTCGCGCACTCGGCTTGACGAGCTCGAGGACGAGATCCGGCTGGTGATGGTCGAGCGGGACCCGAACGACGACAAGAACGTGATCGTCGAGATCCGCCCCGGCGCCGGCGGCGACGAGGCGGGGTTATGGGCCGGTGACCTGTACCGGATGCTCACCCGCTATGCCGAGCGGCTCGGGTTCCAGGCCGAGCCGCTGTCGATCGGCGACGGGACATACACGTTCGCGATCAAGGGCGACAGCGCCTACTCGGTGTTCAAGTTCGAGGGCGGGACGCACCGCGTGCAGCGGGTCCCGGAGACCGAGTCCCAGGGCCGCGTCCACACCTCGACGGCGACCGTGGCCGTGCTCCCCGAGGCCGAGGAGGTCGAGGTCGAGATCGATCCGGGGGACTTGCAGATCGACGTGTACCGCAGCTCAGGACCCGGCGGCCAGTCGGTCAACACGACCGACTCGGCCGTGCGCATCACCCACAAGCCGTCGGGCATCGTCGTCTCGATGCAGGACGAGAAATCCCAGCTTCAGAACCGCGAGCGCGCGATGCGCGTGCTCCGGGCACGGCTGTACGAGCGCGCGCTGGCCGAGCAGCAGGCGGAGGTCGCCGCCTCGCGCGCCGCGCAGGTCGGGACCGGCGAGCGCGCGGAGAAGATCCGCACCTACAACTACGGCGAGCGCCGCGTCAAGGACCACCGGATCAACCTGCTCGTCCACAACCTCGACGCGATCCTGATGGGCGAGCTCGACGAGCTTACGGCCGCCTTGCAGGACGACGAGAAGCGGCGCCGGTTGGAGGAGAAGGCCGTTGCCTGATACCGCCGTCGGGGCCGGGAAGACGGTCTCGCAGGCGCTATCGGATGCGACCGCGGTGCTCACGACGGCCGGCTGCGACACGCCCCGGCTCGACGCTGAACTGCTGCTGTCGTTCGTGCTCGGGGTCGGGCGCGAGCGGCTCGTGATCGATGCCGGCGCTGAGCTCGACGCCTGCTCGGCCGACCAGTTCGCGGCCGTATTGGCCCGGCGGCAGGCGCGCGAGCCGGTCGCGTACATCGTCGGGCGCAAGGCGTTCCGGCGGATCTCGCTGACCGTCGACCGCCGGGTGCTGATCCCGAGGCCGGAGACCGAGTTGCTCGTCGAGGTCGCGCTGTCGCTCGCTCGAGGCGCGCGGGTCGCGGATGTCGGGACCGGGAGCGGGGCGGTCGCGCTGGCCCTGAAGGAGGAGCGGCCCGACCTGTCGGTGGTCGGCGTCGACATCAGCGATGAGGCGCTCGCGGTAGCGCGGTCGAACGCGGCCGCGCTCGGGCTCGACGTCGAGTTCGTTCAGGCAGATCTACTCGAGGGGGTTCCGGGTCCGTTCGACGCGGTGCTGTCGAACCTCCCCTACGTGGCCGAAGGGTCGGCGTTGCCGCCTGAGATCGAGCTGTACGAGCCGGACCTCGCGCTGTTCGGAGGGCCCGACGGGATGGATCCGGTCCGCCGCCTGCTGCCGATGATCGAGGGAGTGCCGCTGCTCGCGCTCGAGGTCGGGTTGGCCGAGGCGGTCGCTGCGCTTGTCGCCGGCGCCGGCTTTTCTTCGGTCGAGATCTTGGACGATCTCGCGGGACACGAACGCGTCGTCGTCGGCCGGCGGTGAGCGACCGCGAGGCGTTCGAGCGCTGCATCGCGGTCGGGGGCCTCGTCCTGTTTGGAGCCGACACCGTGTACGGGCTCGCCTGCGATCCCAACGACCGGTTCGCGGTCGAGCGCCTGTACCTGCTGAAGCGGCGCAGCCTCGACAAGCCCTCGGCGGTCATGTTCTTTTCGCTGGAGCGGGCGTTCGCGGCGGTGCCCGAGATCGGCGAGCGGACGCGCGAGGCGATGGAGCGGCTGCTCCCGGGCGCGGTCAGCGTGCTCGTGCCGAATCCGGCGGGGCGGTTTGCGCTGGCGTGCGGATCCGATCTCGGGACGCTCGGCTTGCGCGTACCGGTGGTTCCCTCGTTGGAGGGGGTTCGCCGGCCGGTGCTCCAGTCGAGCGCGAACCGCTCCGGCGGTCCCGATCCGCGCACGCTCGAGGAGGTCCCGACGCTGCTGCGGGCCGCGGTCGACCTCGTGATCGACGGGGGTTCGCTGCCCGGGACGCCGTCGACCGTCGTCGATCTGCGCCGCTATGAGGCGGACGGAGAGTGGCGGATCGTTCGCGAGGGCGCGGTGGGGGAGCGTGAGCTGACCGAGGCGCTCCACTGGCAGTACCACTTCGATGCCTCGAGTTATGCGGACGAGATCCGTGAGGACCTGCCTTTCTACGACGCGCTCCAGGATTCGCTTGCCGGCGCGAGCGGATCGGGCGCGAAGCGGATTCTCGAGCTCGGCACCGGCACCGGAGAGACGGCCCGCCGCCTGCTCGCGCGCCACCCGGAGGCGGAGTTGGTCGGGATCGACGAGAACGAGCAGATGCTGGCGGTGGCCGGTCGGGCGCTGCCGGAGTCTCGCGTCTCGTTGCGCGCCGGCCGGATCGAGGATCCGCTGCCGGACGGTCCCTTCGACCTGGTCGCGACCGCGCTATGCGTTCACCACCTCGACGGCCTCGCCAAGGCCGAGCTGTTCGAGCGGGTTCGCGACGCGCTCGTGCCCGACGGACTGTTCGTGCTGGCCGACGTGGTCGTGCCGGTTGACCCGGCTTTGGCGACCACGCCGCTGACGCCCGGGTACGACCGGCCGAGCCCGCTGGCCGACCAGCTGCGGTGGCTGGCCGACGCCGGGTTGGAGCCCCGGGTCGTGTGGGAGCAGGGCGATCTGGCGGTCGTGGCGGCGCGCCGGATCTGAGCGTCAAGTGATCGCTGACTGGCAACAACGACGGCCGCTTCCGTTGCTAGGCTCGTAGCCTCAGTGAGCGCCTCCGACCTGCCAGCCGACTTCTTCAACCGGCCCCTTTCCGAGGTCGATCCGGAGATCGCGGAGGTGCTGGCGTTGGAGTTGGAGCGTCAGCAGCGGACGCTTGAGATGATCGCTTCGGAGAACTTCGTGCCGATGTCGGTTTTGGAGTGTCAGGGGTCGGTGCTCACGAACAAGTACGCGGAGGGTTATCCGGGTAAGCGTTATTACGGCGGTTGCGAGTTCGTGGATGTCGCGGAGCGGTTGGCGATCGAGCGCGCGAATGAGCTGTTCGGCTCAGAGCACGCGAACGTGCAGCCCCATTCGGGTGCGCAGGCGAATATCGCGGTGTATCACGCGCTGTTGGATCCCGGGGACACGGTGATGGGGCTCGAGCTTTCGCACGGCGGCCACCTGACCCACGGGATGCGGATCAACGTGTCGGGGCGGTTGTATGACATCGCGCCGTATCACGTCTCCCGCGAGACCGGCCGGATCGACATGGACGAGGTGCAGCGGATCGCGCAGGAGCGTCGGCCGAAGATGATCATGGCGGGGTGGTCGGCGTATCCGCGGTTTTTGGATTTCGTGCGGTTCCGGGCGATCGCTGATGAGGTCGGTGCGTATCTGGTGGTGGATATGGCGCATTTCGCGGGGCTGGTCGCGGCGGGTCTGCATCCGAGTCCGGTGCCGTACGCGGATGTGGTCACGACCACGATCCATAAGACGATCGGCGGCGGTCGCGGGGGGCTGATCCTGTGTACCGAGGAGTTCGGTAAGCGGATCGATTCGGCGGTGTTCCCGGGGCAGCAGGGCGGGCCGTTGGAGCACATCATCGCGGGGAAGGCGGTGGCGTTGAAGATCGCTGCGAGTGAGCCGTTCCGGGAGCGTCAGGAGCGGACCGTCGCGGGCGCGCGTGTCGTCGCTGAGGAGCTACTCGGCGCGGGCGGCGGGGTGAGCGTGCTGACCGGCGGGACCGATGTGCATCTGGTTCTGTGCGATCTGCGCGAGTCCGCGCTCGACGGTAAGCAGGCCGAGGATCGCCTGCACAGCGTCGGGATTACGGTGAATCGGAACGCGGTCCCGTTCGATCCGCGTCCCCCGGCGGTGTCGAGCGGGCTGCGGATCGGCACGCCGGCGCTCGCGACGCGCGGCCTTCAGGTGGACGACTTCGTCGAGGTCGGATCGATCATCGCCGAGACGCTGACCGCGGACGATTTCGAGCAGCGGCAGCCCGAGTTCGTGGAACGGACCACGGCGATCGCCGACCGGTACCCGCTGTACTCGCGCCTCGGCGCAGCCGCGATTGTTTACACGCTCCGGTACACGTCCGCACCGGGTGACGTGCGCCGTCGAAGCGTGCTCCTGGGCCTTTCGGATCGGGCGCGAGTCACCCGGTTGGGACATGCACCTACGCAGCTATTGCGGGCGAACCGGTTCGCGTGCCCTCGCTCCTGTCCGGACGGGGCCGCACGGCCCCACGGACGCCGAGCGCAGCGAGGCCCAGAAATCCCTACTCAAAGGCCGCGACCGTCGCGAGGATCACGAACGTCGCGACCAGCGCGGTCCCCTCGAACACCGTCGCCTCGCCGTCGCCGGTGATCTGCCACACGATCACCGCGGTCCCGATCAGCGCCCCGATGTACACCGGGGCGAGGTTGAACGACAGCCGAGTGGCGGTCAGCAGCGACACGAGCACCAGCAGCGGGTAGAGGAACGCGGCGATCTGCGACACCGAGTTCTTGACCACGGAGATCGCGAGCTCGGACTGGCCCTTGGCGGCGAGCACGATACCGGCGACGTTCTCGACCGCGTTGCCGGCGATGGCCACGATCACGAGGCCGGCGAACGCCTGTGGGATGTGGAGCTGGTTGATCGTCGGCTCGAGCGCGTTCACGAACCAGTCGGACACGAACGCCGACGCGACGCCGGCCAGGCCAAGGAGGATGAGGCTGGTCCTCATGGTGAGCCGCGGTGGCTCGGACGCCTCCTGGGCGATCGACTCCGAGGTCAGGTACTGCCGCAGCCAGGTGGCGTAGACGGCGAGGATCACGCACGACCCGATGATCGAGATCGTCTCGGTGTGCCGGCTGGCGGAGTCACTCGCCGAGCGGGTCAACCCGATCAGGACGATGATGAACGAGGCGACGAGCAGCAGCGTCGCGGTGTCGTTCGGCAGCTTCGGGCTGAAGCGCATGATGCCGTCGTGCGAGCGCCAGGCGCCGGCAATGATCACCAGGCCGAGGACGAGCAGCGCGTTGACGAGGATCGAACCGAGGATCGCGGTCTCGGCGATCACCTGATGGCCCGCCTGGAGCGCGAAGATCACGACGAAGAACTCCGGCAGGTTCGCGAGCGACGCCTGCATGACGCCGGTGATGGCCGGCCCCGCCCGGCGCCCGACCTGCTCGATCGAAACTGAGACGACCCACGCCGTGCCGGCAAGCGCCAGCGTGGCGAACACGAACGCCACGATCCGCGAGACGCCGGTGGCGTAGCGGGTCACGCCGGCGAGGACGATCAGCGCTGCGACCAAGCCGAGCAGAACCCGTTCGATCCGGGTCAGCCCGCTCAGCTGATCGTCGGTGGATCGAGTCGCCGCCGCCAGCTAACCCACCCGCTCGAACTCCCCGGTCTCGACCTCGCGTCGCACCCGCTCGTCGATCTCATGCTCGCTGGTGTCCGGGTCCGTGGTGCGGATCTCCCGCGCGCGCCGGTTCTTGAACTTCAGGATCTCGAGCACGTAGATCAGGTAGACGCTGGCCGCGAGCGCCACCAGCACGATCGCCACCATCACCAGTATCCAACCCAGGTGATAGACGCCGTGGTGGTTCGAGTACGGCACGAACCGCAGCGCCACCGCGACGCCCGCGAGCATCAGCGTCCAGCCGTACAGGTAGGCGACCGTCCGGCGCTGGCTGTATCCCATCCGCGCCATCCGGTGGTGGAAGTGGTTGGCGTCCGCCGCCCACGGCTTTCGCCTGTACTTGAGCCGCTTGGCGACGACGAAGCCGGTGTCGAGGAACGGCACCGCGAGCACGATCAGCGGCACCATCAGGGCGACGACCGCGCCCGTCTTCACCGAACCGATGACCGCGACCACCCCGAGCAGGTAGCCGAGCAGGTTCGCCCCGGCGTCGCCCATGAACGACGAAGCCGGCGGGAAGTTGTGGAACAGGAAGCCGAGCGCGGCACCGGCGGTCAGGGCCGCGAGCACGGCGGCGCCGCTGATGCCGAGGTCGAACGCGATGATCGCGAACGCGACCCCGTCGATCGTGCACAGCCCGGCCGCGAGGCCGTCGACGCCGTCCGAGAGGTTCACGACGTTCATCAGCCCGACCAGCCAGATCACCGTCAGCACGCCACCGGCGTTCGGCAGCTGGAGGGTGCCGGCGAACGGAATCGTGACGTCGGTCACGACCGCGCCCCCGACGACCACCGCGATCACCGCCACCGTGATCTGGCCGAGCAGCTTCCACTGCGGCCTCAGCGGGTGGGCGTCGTCGATCGCGCCGACGAGCGTGATCAGGCACGCGCCGGCGAGGATCGCCCAGGTGTGGACGGTACCGCCGGTCCCGGGCGCGGTGCCTGCGGTGTGGTGGAGGTTGATCGTCGGCGGCAGCCAGAACGCCGCGGCGACGAGCACACCCGCGAGGATCGCGACGCCACCCAGCGCGGGCGTATCCCGCTCGGCCAGGCCGCGGTCGCTCGGGGTCGCGACAGCGCCGACTCTCCGCGCCAGCTTGTTGGCGAACGGGGTCAGCACGGTGGCGACCGCCATCGCCACCAGAAATGCGAAAAACGCGTCCCAGTAACGCATGCCTTGGGGGAAGCATGCCAGGGGAGGAGGACTGTGTGGTCACCGGAGTGCCTGGGCGATTCTCGCGACTACCGCGATCGGCTCGTCCTCGAGGTGCCGATCGGTGACGCGCAGCACTCGAATGCCGTGCGCCACCATGACCTGGTCTCGCTTGCGGTTGCTCTCGAATGCGTGGCGGTGTCCGTGGGCCTGCCAGCCGTCGAACTCGACCACGAGGGCTTGTGAGGGCCAGTACATATCGGCCCTGTAGCCGTGCAGCGGGACGTTCGTGAGCGGCGCCGGCAATTGCGCGCTTGCGATCAGCTTGAGCAGTCGTCGCTCCTTTTCGGAGCGGGTGAGGCGCGGGTCGCTGATTAGTCGGCGGATCGTGGGCGCACCCCTGCGGGTGGGCTCGCGGGCGAGTACGGCCTTGACGGCCGTGTCCGTGACGATGTCGCGGTAGAGGGCTTCCTGGAAGGCCTGCTCGGTGGCGTGGTCGGACTCGGTGGCGGCGAGATCGCAGATCGTGCGCGCGATTGAGGTGACCTTGATGCCGTTGACTTTCGTGACGTCCTGTCTTGGGAGCGTCTTCACGCGGTGGAGTTCGATCCCGGGGTGGATGCCCGGGTTGCGCCCGACGACCGTGATCTCGACGTCCCCGGCGATGTCGGGCAGCAAGCCGAAAAGGCAGGCGGCTGAGCGGTGGCTGACCACCGCGTCGTCTCCGCAGGCCATGGCCGCGGCGCGGGCGCGGGCCATCGGTGTCGGTGGCGCCGGGCCGAGGAGGTACACGTTCTGGTGCATCCGCTGCATCGTGCGCGCCTTTACGCGATGCGCGATTGCGCCTCGTCCAAGCCCGGCGGCGCGTAGCTGCTCGCCTGTGATCACGTTGTCCTGGCGGCGGGCGATCCGGGCGATCGCGTGCTCTACGACATGCATCACACGTCATTTGGGCCACTTCGCGGTGGCCGTGCCGCGTGGCGCATGCCCCACATGCGTCACACGGCACGGCCGGCCCCGAGCGTGGCGATTGTCGTGTTTTGCAGGTCGTTTCCGGCTCACAACGCCCAGTATCGGGCCTCCGGACCCCGGCGCGCCCGACCGGGGCCCAGATTGGAACCGAGTGGTTGCGAGGCGTGACGAAGTTGGAACAAATCGGCCGCCGGCAGCCCGCCCATCGTGCTATTCTGACGTTAACGTAAGAATCAGTTTTCGGAGGATCATGTCAGCAATCGAGAGCCGTCGCACCTGGAGCATTGGCGTCCACGCCGGGCACGACTCGTACAAGTGGTGGGCGCTGTCGTGTACCAGCCTGGGAATGCTGCTGGCGACGATCAACTCGGGCACGCTGATCATCGCGCTGCCCGACCTCGAACGGAGCTTGCACACGAGCCTGCTCGAGCTCGTGTGGGTGATCCTCGTGTACATGATCGCCTCGACGGTGCTGGTGCTGAGCGCCGGCCGTCTGTCTGACCAGTTCGGGCGCAAGAAGGCTTACATCGCCGGGTTCGTGCTGTTCGCGTTCGCGTCGCTGGGCGCCGGTTTCGCCGGCAGCGGCACCGAGCTGATCCTGTGGCGGATCCTCCAGGGCATCGGCGGCTCGTTCCTGTTCGCGAATGCGGCGGCGATCGTGACCGACGCGTTCCCGCGCGAGCAACTCGGGATGGCGATGGGAACCAACACGATGGTGGCGGCGGTCGGGCTCGTGATCGGTCCGGTGCTCGGTGGCGCTCTGGTGCTGATCTCGTGGCACTGGGTGTTCTGGTTCAACGTCCCGTTCGCGCTCGGCGGAAGCCTGTGGGCGGCGCTCATCCTCCACGAGGTCTCGGGGCGCTCGGAAGACAGGAGCTTCGACGCGCTCGGAACGATCACGTTCCTGATCGGTCTAACCGGGCTCGTCTACGGCATCTCCAAGGGCGGCCTGTCCGGCTGGAACAGCCCGGGCGTGATCGGGAGCCTGATCGCCGCGGCAGTGTTCCTGCCCGGCTTCGTCCTGATCGAGAGCCGGGTCAAGTCGCCGATGCTCGACCTGTCGATCTTCAAGAACCGCCTGTTCGCAGCGGCGTCCGCCGCCGCCTTCATGAACGGGCTGGCGCGGTTCGCGCTGATGTTCGTGTTCGTCTTCTACTTCCAGGGCGTCCAGGGCGACTCGCCGATCGTCGCCGGGATCAAGCTGGCGCCGCTGGCGCTCGGGATGCTGATCGCTTCGCCGCTAGCCGGGATCTGGGCCGATCGGCGCGGCTCGCGCGGGATGGCCGTGGCCGGCATGCTCGTCCAGGCCGCCGGGCTCGCCCTGATGACCACGCTCGAGCGAGACACGGCGTACCTGGCGCCCGGCGCTTACATGTTCATCGTCGGGGTCGGTTCGGGGATGTTCAACTCCCCGAACACCGCGGCGATGATGGGCACGGTTCCCCCGCACCGCCGCGGCATCGCCGCCGGCGCTCGGGTGCTCGTCCAGAACACCGGAGCGGTGATATCGATCGCGTTCGTGCTCGCGGTCGTCACCTCGTCGGTTCCGAGGAGCACCCTGTTCAAGGTGTTCTCGGGCCTCGCCCACCACATCACGAACGCGCAGCTCGTGCCGTTCATTTCGAACATGCACACCGCGCTGTGGTGCCTGGCGGCGATCTCGCTGCTCGGCGCCGCGATCAGCGCGGCCCGCCCGTCGCACATGCAGTCCGAGGCTGACCTGCTCGAAAGCGACCGTCGACGGGAAGCGCAGGAGGCACCCCACGCGGAGGAGGTGGCCGTATGACCGCCACCGCAAGCAAGCCGCTGCGGATCGGAGAGGTGGCCGAGCTCACCGGCACGACCCCGCGGACGATCCGCTACTACGAGGAGATCGGCCTGCTCCCTGGCGCCGATGACCGGGCCCAGGGCCAGCACCGGGTCTACAGCGAGGCCGACGTCGAGCGCGTGCGCGAGATCATCCGGCTCCGCGACCTGCTCGGCCTGTCGCTCGACCAGCTCGCGGTCCTGCTCGACGCCGAGACCGCGCGAGCGGCGCTGAGGCGCGAGCTCGAGCACGCGGATGATCCGGCCAAGATCAAGACCCTCCTCGAGCAGGCCCTCGGCCACATCGGCACCCAGCTCGAGCTCGTTCGCATGCGCCGGCAGGCGCTCGGGCAGCTCGAGGAGGAGCTGGTGGCCAAGCGGCGCCGGGTCCACAAGCGACTGTCCGAGCTGCCCGAGGGGTGAGCGCGACGGGCGCAGTACGCGCCGCCCCGGACGTGGCACGCACCCACGAGCCCGCAACGCGGGCCGGCGTCGATCGGCGCGCGATGACCGTGCTGTCGCTCGGCCACATGTTCACCGACATCGCGCAGGGCTCCATTCCCGCCCTGCTGCCGTTCCTGATCAGCGACCGTCACATCGGCATCGCGGCCGCGTCGGCGCTGGTGCTCGCCGCCACGATCTCCTCTTCGGTCGTCCAGCCCGCGTTCGGGTACATCTCGGACCGCGTGTCGCTGCCTTGGCTGATGCCGCTCGGACCGGCGCTCGGCGGCCTCGGGATCGCACTCGTGGGCTTCGCCCCGAACTACGCGCTCACGTTTGCCGCGGTGCTCGTCAGCGGTCTCGGGGTGGCCGCGTTCCACCCTGAGGGCTCGCGCTTTGCCAACTACGTCTCGGGCGCGCGGCGCGCGAGCGGGATGAGCCGGTTCAGCGTCGGCGGGAACATCGGCTTCGCGCTCGGTCCGGTCGTGGTGACGCCGCTGGTGATCGCGTTCGGCTTGCACGGGACCGCGTTCATCCTGATCCCCACCTGGGTGATGGCCGCGGTCCTGATCCACGAGCTGCCGCGCCTGAAGACGTTCCGCAAGGACGTCATCGGCGGACGCGTCCAGCGCGGTGAGCAGCACGAGGCCTGGGGGCCGTTCGCGCTGCTGGCCGCCGTGATCGCGGTCCGGTCGTTCGTGTACTTCGGCATGGTCACGTTCATCCCGCTGTATTACGAGAACGTCCTGCACACGAGCAAGGCGCTCGGCAGCGTGGCGCTCAGCGCGATGCTGTTCGGTGGCGCCGTCGGCACGCTCACGGGCGGCCCGCTCGCCGACCGCTTCGGCCGGCGCAACGTCCTGATCGGCTCGATGCTCGTGATCCCGCCGCTGGTGGTCGGCTTCCTGCTGTCCGGGCCCATCGTCGCGATCGGGTTCGCGACGCTCGCCGGCGCGGCGACGATCGCCACCTTCGCGGTCACGATCGTGATGGGCCAGGAATACCTCCCGGGCCGGCTCGGGGTGTCGGCGGGCGTGACGATCGGGCTGTCGATCGGCCTGGGCGGCGTCGGCGCGCCGCTGCTCGGACTGCTGGCCGAGGCGCAGGGATTCACCGCGGTGTTCGAGGTGGTCGCGGTTCTGCCGTTGCTCGCGCTGGCGCTGACGCTTGCGCTCCCGCGCCGCACGCCGCGGGAGACGACCGACGTGGTGGCTGCGCGCCCCGCGCCGGCAGGATTGTCGCGCGCAGCGACGTAACCAACAGCGTCCGGCACGGTAACTCTCAGCGGGAGGCGTGTCTGCGGCGCGCCGTCGGCTGGTGAGCGTTTTCTAACTCAAGAACGGGTAGGCGCGAGGCCGACGTTCCTATTCCAATGAGCCTTTCGATACAAGCCTTCACCAAGCGCGCGCCCGTGTTCGCGGCGGTCGCAGCGGCGCTCGTCGGTCTCGTCAACATCGCGTCGACGCTGACGCCGAACATCCGGTGGCGCGGTCACCTGCTGCTCGAATTCGAGCCCGTCGAGGCGATCCGGCTGTTCCACGCGCTGTCGCTGCCGGCCGGCGCCGCGCTGCTGCTGGTGGCTCCGTACCTGGCCAAGCGCCGTCGACGCGCACTTCAGACCGCGGTCGTGCTGATGCTCGCGCTGGGGCTGTTCGACCTGCTCAAGGGCCTCGACTTCGAGGAGACGATCCTCACGTGGGGCGTCGCGGTCGCGCTGATCGTCAGCCGGGACGCCTTCACCGTCCGCCACGATCCGAACACGCTCCGCTCGGCGGTCTGGCGCGTGCCGGTGCTGGCTCTACTCGGACTCGCCGTCGCCATGGTCGCGGTCTGGACCGGGAGCCATGCGTCGTTCGGCAACGTCGCGACCGAGAGCTTCGACCTATTGCGCTATCAGCCGGGCCCGATGCACTTCCACCACCACATCCCGATCGGCGTGCACATGCTCGAGATCTGGACGCTGGTGATGATCGCTTACGTGATCTTCCGGCCGCTCGCGGCGCCGCGTACGCTGCCGACCCCGGCGGCGCGCCAGGTCGCCTCAGACCTCGTGCGCGCGCACGGCGCCGACACGCTCGCGTTCTTCAAGCTGCGCGCCGACGGCCATTACATCTTCAGCGAGGACCGGCGGGCGTTCGTCGCGTACGCGATTGAGAACGGCGTGCTGCTGCTGTCCGGCGATCCGGTGGGACCGCCCGACGCAATCCCCGGGCTGCTCGGGCAGGTCCGGCACTTCGCTGAGGACCGCGGCCTGAAGCTCGGCGCGCTCGGCGCCAGCCAGCGCCTGTGCCCGCTGTACGAGGGGCTCGGGCTCCACACGATGTACGTCGGGGACGAGGCGGTCGTCGACGTCAGCGGCTTCTCGCTCGAAGGCCGTCCGATCCGCAAGGTCCGGCAGTCCGTGACGCGGCTGACCAAGGCGGGCTTCGAGGCCGAGCTGCATGAGCTGTGCGCGCTCGACCCGGGCACGATCGAGCGCGTCGAAGAGGTGGTCGAGCTCGGGCGCCAGGGCGCCCCCGAGCGCGGCTTCTCGATGGCGATGGACTCGCTCCAGGGCGAGCACAACCACGAGACGCTCGTCGTGCTGGCGCGCGACGAGGCCGGCGCGATTCGCGGCGTCCTCCATTTCGTCCCGTGCTACGGCCGTCCCGCGGTGTCGTTGTCGTTCATGCGGCGCGATCCGTCGACGCCGAACGGGCTAACCGAGTTCCTGGTCGTCAAGGCGATCGAGTTGCTGCGCGACCGCGGGGTCGAGGAGCTGTCGCTCAACTTCGCGGCATTCGCCAGGTGGATGCACAGCCCGGAGAAGGCACACGAGCGTTGGCTCGGCAAGCTGATCGCACTCGGCAACCCGTTCTTCCAGATCGAGAGCCTGTATCGCTTCAACGCCAAGTTCTTCCCGCGCTGGGAGCCCCGGTTTCTGGTGTACGAGGGGACCTTCGGAATGCCCCGCGCCGGGATCGCGGCGCTGTGGGCCGAGGGGCAGTTGCCGAAGCCCCGAATCGGGCGGGCGTCGGCCGCCCGCTGACGTTCTGGAAGCCCGGACATGGGTTGCCGACGGGAACGCGGTGGCGCTAACGTAGCGCTAACGTAGTCCCCTCCGGATCAGCACGACGGTGGGGCCGTCCGCGCGGGCAAGCGAACCACTCTGAACGCGACGGTTCCCTCGAAGCGCCGCTACCCTTCCGGCCCTCTGACCATCGATGACCGGCTCCACCGCTCTCAACCCATTCCGTTTTGACGACCTCAAACACAGGACCCCAAGTGTCATTGAGCGCTCCCGCAACCTCTGACAGGCACGCGGCGCTGCTCGCCTACCTCGACGTGGTGATCCTCGTCGTGGCGGCGCCGATCATGCTCCTGATCGGAGTCCCGGCGGTCGGCTACCTGGTCGGCGCCGGCGCATGGATCGTCCTGCGCGCGGTCGGCGTGGCCATCGAACGCGTCGTCCCATCGCTTCGCGATCCCCGGAGCGAGGTCACCTTGCGGCTCGGCTACCTGCTCGGGCGGCTGTTCACGCTTGCGATCGCGGTGATCCTGGTCCGCAACGGCGCCGGACGCGACGATGGACTGACGGCGCTGCTCGTCGTCGTGTTTGCGTTCACAACGCAGATGCTGCTGTCGTTCCTGACGCGCCCGACAGGGTCGCGCCGATGAGCAAGACCCAGAAAATCCTGTTCGCGTGCTTTGGCGCGTACATCGGCATTTTCATCTTGCTGATCGCGATCTATGGGTTCACCCAGCACAAGAACAACGAGTTCCAGATCCAGAACGAGTTCAAGCTCGTCAACTGGGTGAGCCTCGGGGTCTTCAGCATCAACCGCGCGGTGCTGTACCTGTTCATCGCGACGCTGCTGACGATATTCACGATGGTGTGGATTGCGGGTCGGATGCAGGCGCGCCCGAACAAGATCCAGACCGCGGTCGAGGTGCTGTATTCGCTGATGCGGAACAACATCACCCGGGGGAACATGCCCGACTCGATGGCGGCCAGGTGGTTCCCGTTCATCGGCACGTTGTTCCTGTTCATCTGGTTCTGCAATCTCATCGGCTATCTGCCGCTGCCGACGAACAGCGAGGAAAAGTTCAACCTGTTCGGCGCCCACATCCCATCGTTTGCGCTCTACGCCGCAACCGCGAACATCTCGGTCCCGCTGGTGCTGGCACTGGTCGTCTTCTTCGCGTTCATCATCGTGGGAATCAGGACACAGGGCCCCGTCGGATACCTGAAGAGCCTGATTCCGGCGGGTGTGCACGGGGCGATGCTGATCTTGATCTTCCCGATCGAGGTGATCTCCACCCTGATGCGGCTGCTGTCGCTGACCATCCGACTCTGGGCCAACATCTTCGCCGGGCACATCATCCTGTTGTTCTTGGCGGGCGGGCTCGCGGTGATCCTCGGGCTCCAGGCGCTCGGGTGGTTCGCGCTCCCCGCTGGGATCCTCATCTACCTGTTCGAGCTGGGCCTGGTGGCCACACTCCAGGCGTTCATCTTTGCGACCCTGGCGGCGATTTACATCGCCGGTGCCGCCACTCACCACTAACACGACAAGGAGCCCCTGATGTTTCTTTTGCACGTCATTCCAATCGCGGCGGCCTCCGGGATCACGGCCGGCTTCGGGATCGCGGTCGGTGGCGGTCTCGGCGCGGTCGGCGCCGGGGTGGGCATCGGCATCATCTTCGGCAAGGTGATCGAGGCGGTGACTCGCCAGCCGGAGATGCGAGACGAAATCACCAGCATCCAGTGGTTGGGATTCGCGCTCACCGAAGCGGTGTTCTTCTACGGCCTGGTCGCCGGCTTGCTCTCTTACGTGCTCAAGTAGATGGCCGCCGTTTCGCATATGCCCATCGCGTCCTCGAGCGGCTCGTTCCTGATCACCCCGAATGTCGGGCTGATGATCTGGACCCTGCTCCTGTTCGGGATCTCGATGTACATCCTGTGGAAGCTCGCCTTCCCGCGTATCTCCGAAGCGCTTGATCGCCGTCAGCACGCGATCGAGGAGTCGATCGATCACGCCGAGAAGGTTCGGCGCGATGCCGACGAGCTGTTAGCCGAATACCAGGAGCGGCTGCGCGAGGCCCGCACGCAGTCCGAGGCGATCCTCGATCGCGCGCGCAAGACGGGCGAGGCGACCGAGCGCGCGGCTCAGGAGCAGGCCGTGCAGCGGCGCGAGCAGCTGATGGAGCAGACGCGCAAGGACATCGAGGGCGAGACGCGTCGGGCGATCCAGGAGATCCGCCGCGAGGTCGCCGACCTGACCGTGATGGCGACCGAAAAGGTCACCCGCAAGGTGCTCGACGACGCCGACCAGCGACGGCTCGTCGAGGACGCGCTGTCCGAGCTCGACTTCAGCGCGCTCGCGCCCAGGGACGGCAACTAGCGTGATGCTTCCAGGGGGTCATCGGTAGTGGAAGAGATCGCCGACGTCTACGCCCGGGCGCTGTTCGAGGTCGCCGAGGAGCGCGACCTCCTCGACCCGATTCACGACGAGCTGACGCAGTTCTCCGACGCGCTGTCGGAGAACCGCCAGCTCCAGACTTTCTTCTTCTCCCCATACTTCTCGACCGAGGAGAAGAAGGCGGGCCTGAAGAAAGCCGTCACCGGCGCGGACCCGGCGTTCATGAACTTCCTCGAAGCCTTGATCGAGCGCCACCGGATGCCGGCGATCTTCCGGATCAAGGCCCGCTACCAGGACATGTGGGAGGATGCGCGCGACCTGCTCCCCGTCGAGCTGACGAGCGCGATCGAGCTCGACAGCGCCACCGTCGCGAGCATCGGCGACCGGGTCGGGGAGCAGACCAAGCGCACGGTCGAGCTCAAGAGCACGGTCGACCCGGACATCCTCGGCGGGATCGTGCTGCGGGTGGGCAACGTGATTCTCGACGCATCAATCCGAAACCGGCTGGAACAACTTCGAAAGCAAGTCGCGCGGGGCTAGCCACGCTCGCCCGCCAAGGAGTCATGAATGCAGATCAACCCTGACGAGATCACCTCAATCCTCAAGGAGCGGATCGAAGGACTCGACACCTCCAGCGCCGACCTGACCGAAGTCGGCACGGTGCTGTCGGTGGCGGACGGCATCTGCCGCATCCACGGGCTCGAGAACTGCATGTCGTTCGAGATGCTCGAACTTCCCCACGATGTCACCGGCCTCGCCCTCAACCTCGAATCCGACAACGTCGGCGCGGTGCTGTTCGGCGAGTGGGCGAAGATCGTCGAGGGCGACACGGTCAAGCGGACCAAGCGCCTGCTCGAAGTCCCGGTCGGCGAGGCACTGCTTGGGAGGATCGTCGACCCGCTCGGCAACCCGCTCGACGGCAAGGGCGAGATCGAGACCACCGAGACCCGGCCATCGGAGTTCAAGGCCCCCGGCGTGGTTCAACGTCAGCCCGTGAAGGAGCCGATGCTGACGGGGCTGAAGGCGGTCGACTCGATGATCCCGATCGGCCGTGGGCAGCGAGAACTCATCATCGGCGACCGCCAGACGGGCAAGACCGCCATTGCAGTGGACGCGATCATCAACAACAAGGACCGCGACCTCCTTTGCATTTACGTTGCCATCGGGCAGCGCAAGGCGACCGTCGTCGCGTTGGCCAAGACGCTCGAAGACGCGGGCGCGCTCGATAACACGATCATCGTGATGGCCGCCGCCGACGAGGCCGCGCCGATCAAGTTCCTCGCTCCCTACGCGGGCTGCGCGATGGGCGAGCACTTCCTCTACAACGGCAAGGCAGCGCTCGTCGTCTACGACGACCTCTCCAAGCACGCGGTCGCCTACCGCCAGATGTCGCTATTGCTGCGGCGCCCGCCGGGCCGCGAGGCGTATCCGGGCGACGTGTTCTACCTGCACTCGCGGCTGCTCGAGCGCGCGGTCAAGCTCAACGACGACCTCGGAGCGGGGTCGCTGACCGCGTTGCCCGTGATCGAGACCCAGGCGGGCGACGTGTCCGCGTATGTACCGACGAACGTGATCTCGATCACCGACGGTCAGATTTACCTCGAGCCGGGGCTGTTCAACTCCGGCGTGCGCCCGGCGATCAACGTCGGGATCTCGGTGTCCCGGGTCGGCGGCAATGCACAGATCCCGCCGATGCGAAAGGTCGCGGGACGGCTGAAGCTCGAGCTCTCGCAGTATCGGGAGCTCGAGGCGTTCTCGCAGTTCGGCTCCGAGCTCGACCCGGCCACGCAGCGAACGCTGGCCCGCGGCGAGCGGCTCGTCAAGACGCTCAACCAGCCCGAGCGCCACCCAATGCCGGTCGAGGACCAGGTGGTCCAGGTATACGCGGCGACCAACGGTTATCTGGACCGGATCGTCGTGGACAGGGTCGACCGATTCCTGGCCGAGCTCACGGAGTCGGTGCGCGCCAACCAGTCCGATCTGCTGGAGAAGGTCGCCAGCGGGGACTGGAGCGACGAGACGCAGGCGGAGGTCGAGTCGGCGGTCTCCAAGTTCGCCGAGGACTTCGGGTTCGACCTCGACGAGGAAGGCCATCCGCTCGACGACAGCCCGGAGGGTCAGGCGCGTGCGGCGTAAGCCGCGGCCTGGGTTGTAGCGATGCCGAAATCGCAGCGCGAAGTACGGAACCGCATTGGCGCGGTCAAGAACATCCAGAAGATCGCCCGGGCGCTCGAGCTGGTCGCCGCGGCCCGTCTGCGACGCGCCGAGCAGCGGATCGAGGCGCTGCGCCCGTACGCCAACGCGATTCGCCGGATGACGCGCCAAGCGGCCGAAGCGGCCGGAAACGTCCCGAATCTCCCCATCCTCGAGGAGCACGAGAGCGTGTCGAAGGTCGGCCTGCTGCTGATCGCCGGCGACCGTGGTCTGGCCGGCGCGTTCAATTCGAACATCGTCCGCGCCGGCGTCGCGGCCGGGCGCGAGCACGAGGGGGAAGGGCACACGCCGGTGTTCTTCGCCTCCGGGCGCCGTCCGGCGACATCGCTGACCTTCCGCGGGCTCGAGCCGGTGGAGAGCTTCACCGGCTTCACCGATCGCCCCGCGTACTCGGATGCGCGCCGGATCGCTGACCGCCTGATGGCCGCGTACATCGACGGCGAGGTCGATCGGGTCGAGATCTTCTACAACGGATATATCTCGCCGGTACAGCAGGTGGTCCGGCGGGAGACGCTCCTTCCGCTACAGAAGGCGACGGTGCTCGAAGAGGAGCAGCCCGACGACGAGTCCGAGTCCGGGTCCGAGAAATCAGGGCCCCATGCGCTCGTCGATTACGAGCCCGATCCGGAGGAGATCCTGAAGCGCCTCGTGCCGGACTACGTGGAGATATCCATATATCGCGCTCTGCTCGAGTCGACCGCATCCGAACACGGCGCCCGAATGACCGCGATGCACAGCGCGTCCGACAACGCGGCCGACCTGATCCAAACCCTCACGCTAGAGATGAACCGGGCCCGCCAGGCCGAGATCACCCAGGAGATCTTGGAAGTGGTGGCGGGAGCAGAAGGGTTGTCCGGGTAGACCTACACTGGAGAAGCTATGTCAGTAGCAGAAGAACAGCGCAGCGAGGCCTCAAAGGGCGAGCCCGACAAGAAGAACACTGGGCGCATCGAGGAAGTTCAGGGCGTCGTAATCGAGGCCGTGTTCCCCGACAGGCTGCCCGAGATCAACCACGCGATCCTGGTCCGGCGTCCCAAGGTAGCGCTCGAGGAGGAGGCGCTGGACATCGCGGCCGAGGAGGACCCCTGGCTCGTCTGCGAGGTGCAGCAGCACCTCGGCGACGACCGGGTCCGCGCGGTCGCGATGGACACCACCGACGGCCTGGCCCGAGGTGTCGAGGTGATCGACAGCGGCGCTCCGATCACCGTGCCGGTCGGGGACATCACGCTCGGCCGGATCTTCAACCTGCTCGGCGACCCGATCGATCTCGGGGCGCCGCTCCCCGACGACGTAAAGCGCTGGCCGATCCACCGCGTGGCGCCGAAGATCGAGGACCTGACGCCGACGACCGAGATGTTCGAGACCGGGATCAAGGTGATCGACCTGCTGGCCCCGTACGCCAAGGGCGGCAAGGTCGGGCTGTTCGGCGGCGCCGGCGTCGGCAAGACGGTGATCATCCAGGAGCTGATCCGCAACCTGGCCGAGGAGCATCAGGGCCTCTCAGCGTTCTGCGGCGTGGGCGAGCGCTCGCGCGAGGGCAACGACCTGTGGCTCGAGATGAAGGAATCGGGCGTGCTCGAGAAGACGATGCTCGTGTTCGGCCAGATGAACGAGCCGCCCGGCGCCCGGATGCGCGTCGCGCTGTCAGGCCTGACGATGGCCGAATACTTCCGCGACGAAGAGCACCAGGACGTGCTGCTGTTCATCGACAACATCTTCCGCTTCGTCCAGGCGGGGTCCGAGGTATCCGCGCTGCTCGGCCGGATGCCATCGCAGGTCGGCTATCAGCCCACGCTCGAGTCCGAGATGGGCGAGCTCCAGGAGCGGATCACGTCGACCAAGGAGGGCTCGGTCACCTCGATCCAGGCGATCTACGTGCCCGCCGACGACCTCACCGATCCGGCGCCGGCGTCGGTGTTCGCGCACCTGAACGCCACCACGACGCTGTCGCGCTCGATCGCGGAAAAGGGGATCTACCCCGCCGTCGACCCGCTCGATTCGACCTCGACGATCCTCAAGGCGGAGATCGTGGGGGACGAGCACTTCCAGGTCGCGAACGAGGTCAAGCAGGTGCTCCAGCGCTACCGCGAGCTTCAGGACATCATCGCGATCCTCGGAATCGACGAGCTCTCGGACGAGGACAGGTTGACGGTGAACCGCGCCCGCAAGATCGAGCGGTTCCTGTCCCAGCCGTTCCACGTCGCCGAGCAGTTCACCGGCACGCCGGGCGTGTACGTGCCGATCGCCGAGTCGATCCGAGGGTTCAAAGAGATCCTCGAGGGCAAGTACGACGATCTCCCCGAGCGCGCGTTCTTCCTGAAGGGCACGATCGACGATGTCGTGCGCGACGCCGGTGGCGAGGAGGAAAAGGCCTCTGAGGACAAGGATTCCGAGGACAAGGGCGAAGAGCCTCAGGGCAGCGGCGAGGACGCGTCGGACGGTGGCGGGCGGACGAGTCGTCGGATGGTGGCGCGGACGAGTCGTCGGATGCCGGCGAGGACAAGGAGTAGCGCCTAGTGGCGCACAGCAAGTTCCGCGCCGAGGTCCTCACGCCCGAGGGCGAGGTGTTCAACGACGAGGTCGAGCTGGTCTCGACCAAGACCGCCGTGGGCTCGATCGGCATCCTCGCCCACCACGAGCCGGTGCTCGCGATGCTCGACCCGACCGAGCTCCGTCTGTACAAGACCGAGAACGAGGTCGTGCGGTTCGCCCAGGCTGAGGGTTACCTGCAGATGGCCGACAACCATTTGCTGATCCTGGTCGAGGAGGCGACGGCGCCGGCTGACCTTGATGCCGGCAGCCTCCGCGAGCGCCTCCAGCAGGCCGAGAGCGAACTCGAGTCCGCCGGCGAAGACAGCGAAAAACGCCGCTTCGCGGAGCGAGACAAGGCTCGTCTCGAGCAGTTCCTCAAGATTGCCGAGGGGTAGGGCGCCGAGGCGGGCCGGCGGCCACGCGTCGCTCCTGCGCCTATCCTCCCGTGTTCATGCTTGACGAGTTGGTACTCGCCGAGCGGCTGATCTCCTACGACACGTCGCGGCCCGAGGAGATCGTCGCGGCGGCAGGATTCGTGAAGGGATGGCTCGAATCCCGCGACATCGAGGTGCATCACCACGATCACAACGGGCTGCCCGTACTGGTGGCGGAGGTCGGGCCCGGCGAGGACGGGCGCGAATACCCCTGCGTCGTTTTCCACGGTCACCTCGACGTCGTGCCCGGCCGGCCCGAGCAGTTCCATCCGCAGGTCGACGGGGATCGACTGATCGGCCGCGGCGCCTATGACATGAAGGGCGGCCTGGCGTCGATGATGTGCGCGCTCAAAGACCTCGAGCGCCAGGGGCAGGTGCGCGTCCGCCTGGTGTGCGTCCCCGACGAGGAGTCCGAGGAGATCGAGGACCGCTCGACCGACGCCGTGGTGGCCCGCGGGCTCGGCGGCGACTTCGCGATCACCGGCGAGCCGACCAACCTGCACATCGGCGTTGAGGCCAAGGGCGTGCTGGCAATGGTGATCGAGGTCCACGGCCGCGCCGCGCACTCCTCGACGCCGTGGCTCGGGGACAACGCGGTGCTGAAAGCGATCGACGTGTTCCGGGCGATCGAGTCGCTGCCGTTCTCCAGGGAGTCCTCGGAGGTGTTCGACCGGCCGTCGATCAACCTGGGGCGGATCGAGGGCGGCGACGCGATCAACAAGGTCCCCGACGAGTGCCGAATGTCAGTCGACATTCGCTACCTGCCGGGGCAGGACCCGGAGGCGATCCTCGAGCAAATCGGGCGGATCCCGTCGATCGACGTCACCCGGACCTTCATCTTCCCGCCGGTCAGCGTCCCTCGCGGCAATCCGTACGTGCGGGCGCTGCGCGACGCGGTGACGCGCTCGATCCCCGACAAGGAGGTGCTGAGCGTCGGTCGCGACGGAGCGTCTGACGCGGTCGCGTTCATGGCCGCGGGGATCCCCGCGGTCGAGTTCGGCCCGGACGGCGCGGGGCACCACGGGCCCGAGGAATACGTGTCGGTGTCGTCGATGGCGCGCTACCGCCGTTCGCTGGTCGGGTTCGTGCGCGCGCTGCCGATCTGGCTCGAGCGGCCGGCGGCCGACGAGGACCGCTCCGCGATCGGGGTGGACGCGCTCGATGCTTCGGGCGAGGGAGGCGACTCACGCGGCGGGCTGAAGGCGATCGACGGGGGGCTCCGGTGAGACGGCTGATCCCCAAGTCGCGGACCGGGACGTTCGTCCGGTTCACGCTCGCCTGCTTGCTCGTGATCGCGTTTGCGGCCACCGCGACCGCAGTCGCCGGGCTGCTCCAGTTCAAGCAGATCGCCACTTACATCTCGGCGACGCCGGCGCTTCCAACCAAGTCGACCCAGGTCACGATCCCCGACCCGGGCGATCCGCAGACGCTGCTGCTGATCGGCTCAGATCACCGCGCCGGGACGCCGTTCTCGTCGGCCAACACCGACACGATGATGCTCGTCCACATCGATCCGAACTCGAGCACGATCAACCTCCTGTCGGTCCCGCGCGACCTCGAGGTCCAGATCCCCGAGGGCGGCGTGATGGCGACCGACAAGCTCAACTCCGCCTACTCGATCGGTGGCCCGGGCCTGCTTGTGAAGATCCTCAAGTCGGAGGTCTTCCCCGGCATCAAGATCAACCACATCATCGACGTCAACTTCGGCGGATTCATCGATCTCGTCAACCAGATCGGCTGCGTCTACGCCGACGTGGACCATCGCTACTACAACAACACCGCGCTGACCGACTACTCGAGCATCGACATCCAGCCCGGATACCAGAAGCTGTGCGGGACCGACGCCCTCGAGTTCGTGCGCTTCCGCCACACCGACACCGACATCGTCCGCAACGCGCGGCAGCAGGACTTCCTGCGCTGGGCCAAGAGCCAGTTCAGCCAGGACCAGATCATCAACAGCCGCGACACGCTGTTGAAGATCTTCGGCCAGCACGCGCAGACCGACGCCAACCTCCACACCACCGACGGGCTGATCAACCTGTTCGACCTGATCGCGTTCTCGGCGGGCCACGCGGTCAAGCAGATCCCGTTCCCGGCGATCCTGCTTCCGTGCGCGCCGGTGACGTCCACGACCAACAGCGCGACCGCGCAGACCCCGTGCTACGTGTCCGCACAGTCAAGCGCCGAGGTGCAGGCCTACCAGGCGTTCATGACGCCCACGAAGAGCCAGCCGGCGTCGAGTTCACACCATGTCGCCGGCACCGGCGGGAAGCACGGCCACGGGGGCGGTCCGGTCCCGGGTCTGAGCGTGGACGTGACCGACGGCAAGGCGCAGGCCAGCGCGCTCGGCCCGATCGGGATTCCGATCTACTACCCCAGGATGATCGTGTCCGGGTCGAACTACTGCTCGAGCAACACCACCCTGTGCCCACTCGAGATAGCCAGTCCCGGCTCCTACCCACGGGCCTACCTGCTCCACGACCGCCAAGGTGTCGCCCACTACTCCTACCGGATGACGCTGAGCATCAACCCGGTCCTCGGCCAGTACTACGGGGTGCAGGGGACCACCTGGCTGAACCCGCCGATCCTCCAGGACCCGACACAGACCGAGACCGTCAACGGCAAGCAGCTGATGCTGTTCGCCAACGGCGGAAAACTGAGCCTGGTGGCGTGGCGCACCGCCGGCGCTGTCTACTGGGTTTCGAACACGCTGACCGACAACATCGGCAACCGGCAGCTGGTCGGGATCGCCGCTTCGCTGACGCGGGGCGGCGGCAGGTAGTAGACCGCTACCCTCCGCTCCGATGCCCTCAGCACGCGAACCGATCGCGGTGATCGGGACCGGCTACGTCGGGCTGGTCACCGCTGCCGGGTTCGCCGAGCTCGGGAGCGAGGTCTGGTGCGTCGACATCGATGCCGACAAGATCGCCCGGCTCGAGCGCGGCGAGATCCCGATCTACGAGCCCGGCCTCGCCGAGTCCGTGGCGGCCAACCGCGAGCGGCTGCACTTCTCGACCGAGCTCGCGCCGGCGCTCGATCACGCCCGCCTGCTGTTCGTCGCCGTGGGTACCCCGCCGACGTATTCGGGCGACGCCGACCTGTCCGCGGTGAACGCCGTCGTCGACGCGATGCCCCAGTCGGGGCAGCACGCGCTCGTGATGAAGTCGACTGTGCCGGTCGGCACCGGCGCCGCGATCAGGCGCAGCCTCGCCGAGCGCGGGAAGGAAGGCTTCGCGTACGTCTCGTGCCCGGAGTTCTTGAAGGAGGGCTCGGCGCTCGAGGACTTCCTTCATCCCGACCGGGTCGTCGTCGGCGACGACGGCGACTGGGCCGGCGACGCGGTGATCGAGCTCTACGCCCCGCTCGACGCGCCGCTCGTGCGGACCGACATCGCGAGCGCCGAGATGATCAAGCTCGCGGCGAACGCGTTCCTGGCCACGAAGATCTCGTTCATCAACGAGATCGCCAACGTGTGCGAGGAGACCGGTGCCGACGTGCTCGAGGTGGCGCGCGGGATGGGGCTCGATCAGCGGATCGGGACGCATTTCCTCAAGCCGGGTATCGGATTCGGGGGGTCCTGCTTCCCTAAGGATGTTTCAGCCCTCAAGCAACTCGCCGGCAACTCGGGCTACCACTTCCAGCTCCTCACGGCCGTGATCGAGGTCAATGAGCTCCAGAAGCGGCGGGTGATCGGCAAGCTGCAGAAGCACCTGGGGTCGCTCGTCGGCAAGAGCGTGACGTTGCTCGGGCTCGCGTTCAAGGCCAACACCGACGACATGCGCGAGGCGTCATCGCTCGTGCTGTCCGCCCGGCTTCAGGCCGACGGCGCCACCGTGCGCGCGTACGACCCGGTCGCCGAGAAGGAGGCGCGGAAAATGATGGTCGGCGTCCAGTTCGCGGACAAAGCGCTCGACGCGGTCACCGGCGCGGACGCGTGCGTGATCGTGACCGAATGGCCCGAGTTCGCAGAGCTCGACTGGGTGAAGGTCGCCGAGCGAATGCGGGGCAACCTCGTGATCGACGGGCGCAACTTCGTCGATCCCGACGCGGTCAGGGCGGCGGGCTTCATCTACGAGGGCATCGGACGCTGATGTCGGGCCGCTGGGGCCGTTTCAGTTGCAGGCGTTGATCCTCGCCGGCGGGGAGGGAACCCGTCTGCGGCCGCTGACCTCGACGATCCCCAAGCCGGTGGTCCCGCTCGTGGGACAGCCGTTCATCTCGTACATGCTCATCTGGCTCCGCGAGCACGGCGTCGAGGACGTGATCCTCGGGTGCGGGTTCATGGCCGATCAAGTTCGAGCGGTTCTGGGCGACGGCTCCGGGCTCGGGATCCGCTTGCGCTACTTGGAGGAGCCGCGGCCGCTCGGGACCGGCGGCGCGCTCAAGTTCGCCGAGGAGCTGCTCGACGAGCGCTTCTTCATGCTCAACGGCGACATCCTCACCGACCTCGACCTGACCGCACAACTCGAGGCGCACGAGCGGA
Organism: uncultured Solirubrobacterales bacterium; assembly: GCA_963770615.1. GTDB lineage: Bacteria > Actinomycetota > Thermoleophilia > Solirubrobacterales > Solirubrobacteraceae > Palsa-465. The sequence goes on from CAVYQJ010000016.1 coordinate 274,265, forward strand.
CGGGCGCGCGCGCGACGCTCGCGCTGGTTCCGGTCGCGGACCCGTCGGCATACGGGCTCGTGCGTCTGGATGACGACTGCGCCGTCAACGCGTTCGTCGAGAAACCGGGCTCCGAGCAGGCCGACACCAACCTGATCAACGCCGGCGCGTACATCCTCGAGCGGAGCGTGCTTGACGGCATGCCACCGGCCGGAACGAACGTCTCGATCGAGCGCGACGTGTTCCCGACGCTCGTCGGCCGGGGCTTGTACGGGCACGAGTGCAGCGGCTACTGGCTCGACATCGGGACGCCCCAGCGGTACTTGAAGGGCACGTACGACATCCTCGAGGGCAAGGTCAGCACCGAGGTCGGCCGCCGGCTCAGCGGCTCGGGGCTGACGCTCGTCGACGGCGCCACCGTCGAAGGCCGGGTCGTCGCGCCGGTGCTCGTGGCGTCAGGGTGCTCGGTGGCGCGCCGCGCCCTGGTCGGCGACCGCAGCGTGCTCGGGGAGGGCGTGACCGTCGGGGAGGGGGCCCGGGTCGAGTCCTCGGTGCTGCTCGATGGGGTCAGCGTGGGCGTCGCCACGACGATCAGCGCATCGATCGTGGGGTCGGGCGTCCAGATCGGTGATCACTGCCGGATCGAGGGCGGCGTGGTGCTCGGCGAGGGGGTCAAGATCGGGTCGGGGAACATGCTTGCGGCCGGCGCGCGTATCTTCCCGGGCGTGGAGTTGCCCGACGGAGCGATCAGGTTTTGAGCACGACCGTGGATCTCACCCCGGAAACGATCGCTTCGATCGACAGCCGAGCGGATGACCGAGGACATCCTCGCGATGCCCGATCACCTGCGCGATGCGCTGTGGCGGGTCGAGTCGGCAAACCTGGAGCCCGAGGACGCGCCCGGCGGACTGATCGTCGCCGGCATGGGCGGCTCCGCGATCGGCGGAACGCTGGCGCGGGCGGCGCTGGGGGACCGCGCGTCGCGCTCGATCGTGATCGCCCGGAGCTACGCGCTCCCCGCGTGGACGACGCCGGACACGCTCGTTCTGTGCTCGAGCTACTCGGGCAACACCGAGGAGACGCTCGCGATCTACGAGGCGGCCGGCGCGCTCGGCGCTCGCCGGATCGTCGCCACCACCGGCGGCAAGCTCGCCGAGGCGGCGCGCGCCGAGGACGTCCCGGTGATCCCGCTCCCGGGCGGGTTTCAACCGCGGGCGGCGGTCGCGTACTCGCTGGTCGTGGCGCTCGAAGTGGCCTGGCTGTGCGGCGCCGGCGAGCGGCTGCACGCCGAGATCGACGTCGCCGCCGCGCATCTCGAGCAGATCGTCTCGATGTGGGGACCGGACTCGTTGGACGACTCGCTCGCCAAGCAGCTCGCGCGCGGGCTCCACGGCACGATTCCGCAGATCGCCGGCTCCGGGCTGACGTCTCCGATCGCGTACCGGTGGAAGACCCAGATCAACGAGAACGCCAAGACGCCGTGCTTCGCCCACGAGCTTCCCGAGCTCGATCACAACGAGATCGCCGGGTGGGAGAACGCGAGCCACCTGGGGCGCTTCAGCGCCGTTTTCCTCGACGACTCCGACCTGCATCCCCGCATCCGCCAGCGGATCGAGCTGACGCGCGGGCTGATCGAGGCGGATGCCGCCGGCACGTATCGGGTCGAGAGCGTCGGACAGAACCGGACCGAGCGCCTGATGTCGCTCGTGCTGTTGGGCGACCTGGTGTCGCTCTACCTCGCGGTGCTGCGGGAGGTAGATCCGTCCCCGGTGCCGATGCTCGAGCGCGTGAAGAGCGCCCTCGCGCGCGGCTGATCCGCCGGACTGACACTCGCAGCCGCGACCTGGGTCATATCTCGACATTCGACCCGTCCCCGGTGCCGAATGCCGATTCGGGCACGCATGCGGGTCATTTCCATCATCTCGGCCGCAGGGGAACGCCGAGAGCTGGGTTATGACCCAAATCAGGCCGGACGCGCGGCTACCGGACCGCGCGATCAACCACCTAGGTGTGCGTCCGGACGACCCGAGGGGTCAGCCGGGAATACGCACCGCTCGGGTCCCCCTCACCACCGTGTGAGGGGCCCCGAACGGCGCCCAACCCCCAAGTCCCTGCTGTGCCCCAGCCCACTACCTCAATGCAATACCGCGTTGCTCGTAAAGCCTCCGGTCGGCGAGGTCCAGAAGCTCCTCGAGCGTGGCGCCGTCGCCGGGGAATGAGGCCACCCCGATCGTCAGCTCCCACGGAACGGAAATCTCCATCTCGTCGCGAGCCTCGGCGACGCGCGCTCGAATGCGGCGGATGACGGGCTCGGCGCTCTCGGCCGTCTGCTCGCCGAGCAGAAGGGCGAACTCATCGCCGCCGATGCGCCCGACGACGTCGTCGGCGCGGGCCGATTCCTTCATCAGTCCGGCCACCGCCTTGATCAGCTCGTCGCCCATCAGGTGGCCCTCGGTGTCGTTGACGGCCTTGAGCCCGCGCACGTCCACGTAGGCGAGGACGAACGGGCGCTCGTAGCGGCTGGCGCGAGCGAGCTCGCGCTCGGCCGCTTCGGTGAACCCGCGACGGTTCAGGATGCCGGTGAGCGCGTCGGTCAGGGCAGCGGCGGAGATGGCCGCAAACTCCTTCTCGCGGCGGCGGGCCCGGCGGCTGGACCGGAGCGCGACGCCGGCGAAGGCAAGCATCAGAGTGAACGCGGCGCCGAGCGCGACCCACACCCCGGTCGGGATGACGTTCACGATGTGGTCGATCACCTGGACGCTGCTGTTGAACGGCGCGGTGAGGCCCGAGCTACCCGACGACGGATGCCTGTCGGCACGGTGCGTCCGCGCGCTCCTGCCTGCGGCGGCGGTCGTCCCAGCGGCTGCGACGGTGCCGGTGCCACCCGCAGGGCCGGTCCCGGTGCCGCCGCCGGCGGGCACGGTGCCCGTGCCGGTGGCCGTGGTGGGCAGGGCCGCGCCCGAGCGATGAGAGCCACTCGAGTGCGTGAGGCTGCCGATCGAGGAGGTCGCGGGGAGCTTGTGCTCGAGCTGCGTGATGATGCTGCTCAGCTGATTCGAGCCGCCGGTCGAGGTCGAGGTCCCGGTCGAGGGCGAGCTCGACGTCGCAGGCGTGGTCGTCGCCGCGGTCGGGTTCAGCGTGCTGCTCGAGGCGTCGTTCACGGCGCTGCTCGCAGCCGACGTGGCCGGCGTGACCGCCGGGACCGGAGTCTCGGTGAATGAGAAGTTGTTCGAGGTCGACGACGACGTCGTCGAGGGCAACGTGGCCGGAACCGCTCCGGAGTTACCGGTGAGGCCTTCGCAGCGGCCGTGGCACCCCGTGATCGTGCTGGTCGTCGCGCCACTGGGGTCGCGGCCGTTCACGGTCGTGCTCGCGTTGGTCGCGGTGCCCGTCGTGGTCGTGCCGGTGGTCGTGGTTCCGGTCGTCGTCGTGCCGGTCGTGGTCGTGCCGGTCGTCGTGGTTCCGGTGGTCGTCGTTCCGGTCGTGGTCGTGCCGGTGGTCGTCGTTCCGGTCGTCGTCGTGCCGGTCGTGGTCGTTCCGGTGGTCGTCGTTCCGGTGGTCGTCGTGCCGGTGGTCGTCGTGCCGGTCGTTGTGGTTCCGGTCGTCGTGGTTCCCGTGGTCGTCGTGACCGTGCTGACCGGGTTGGACGGGGCGACGCTCTCGCCGGCGCCTTCGGCTGCCGACGCGGTCGAAGATGTCGAGGTGCTCGGCGTGGTCGACGTCGTGGCCGCCGGCGTGGTGGAGGTCGTGGCCGCCGGCGTGGTGGAAGTCGTTGCCGCGGAGGTAGTGATCGGCGCCTGGGTCACGGCGGTCGACGCGGCCGCGTTGTGGGCGGCGTGCGTCTTGGGTCGGATCGCCAGCACCAGTTGCTCGGGCGAGCGACGGTCGAGCGCGAGTCCGGCGAGCCGTGCCTCGAGTCGAGCTTCACGGACGTGACGCGCGTACGCACGCGTGCCGCCGTCGGCGCCGCCAACCCCGAAGACCGCGCAGCCGAATCCGACGGCGAGTGCGGCGATCGTGCAAGCTCCCTTGCGGCGCTGACTCATTGGCATCCTCTTTCGGGACCGCTCCATGCCCGGCCTCCAGCTTCCTTGTTCGAGGTTGGTGTGCATGCTAGGCATGACTTCACTTCTCAGGACGTATTTCGACAAATGTCCTAGCGGACTTGAGCCCTCTGAGAAAAATCTTCTGAGCGCCGCTCGAAACCTTGACAACATCGTGGTAAGGTTGAGAGCCGATGGAAGGTTTGACCATCAACGAGGCGGCGCGGGTGACCGGTTGGTCGCCGCGAATGCTCCGATACGTCGAGCAGACGGGCCTGGTTTTCCCGGCCCGCTCGGCCTCGGGCTACCGGCTGTACGGTCCGGCTCAGCTCCAGCGCCTGCGCACGCTCAAGGAACTCCTCGCGCGGTTTGAAGTCGGCCTGTCCGACGTTGCCTTTGCCGCGCGGATGGCCGAGAGCCCGGAGCTGAGCGAGTCGGTGCAGACGTGGCTCGAAGCCGAGGCGCGCCGGCCGGAGGACGTCGGTCCCAAGGACTGGCTCCGATTTGAGCAAGAGAAGCACCAGAAGCTGCTGGTGGCCGCCTGACGGCGGCTGCCTGATGACCCCGAACTTGGAGGAAATATGAGTACGACCGCTGCCAAGGCGGATTTCAAGGTGGCCGACCTGGGGTTGGCCGAGTTCGGGCGGAACGAGATCCGCCTGGCCGAACATGAGATGCCTGGGCTGATGGCGGTTCGGCGCGAGTACTCCGACGCCCGGCCGCTCGCCGGCGCGCGGATTACGGGGTCGCTCCACATGACGATCCAGACCGCGGTCCTGATCGAGACGCTGGTGGCGCTCGGTGCCGAGGTCCGCTGGGCGTCGTGCAACATCTTCTCGACCCAGGACCACGCGGCCGCGGCGGTCGTCGTCGGCCCCGAAGGGACCGCGGAAGACCCGCGTGGCGTGCCCGTGTACGCGTGGAAGGGCGAGACGCTCGACGAGTACTGGTGGTGCACCCAGCAGGCGCTCTCGTGGCCGGACGGGCAGAGCCCGAACATGATCCTCGACGACGGCGGCGACGCGACCCTGCTCGTCCACAAGGGCGTCGAGTTCGAGCGCGCCGGCGCGGTTCCGGACCCCTCGACCGCTGAGTCCGAGGAGTTCGCGATCGTGCTTGGGCTGCTCCAGCGCTCGCTCGAGGACGACCCGCAGCGCTTCACGCGGATGGCGTCCGAGATTCGCGGCGTGACCGAGGAGACCACGACCGGCGTCCACCGTCTGTACCAGTTCGCCGAGGAGGGCAAGCTGCTGTTCCCGGCGATCAACGTCAACGACTCGGTAACCAAGAGCAAGTTCGACAACAAGTACGGGTGCCGCCATTCGCTGATCGACGGAATCAACCGCGCCACCGACGTGATGATCGGCGGCAAGCTCGCGGTCGTGTGCGGCTACGGCGACGTCGGCAAGGGTTGCGCGGAGTCCCTGCGTGGCCAGCGGGCTCGCGTGGTGGTAACCGAGATCGACCCGATCTGCGCGCTCCAGGCGGCGATGGACGGCTACCAGGTGCTCACGCTCGATGACGTGATTTCGACCGCGGATATCTTCATCACGGCTACGGGAAATCGCGATGTGATTACGGCCGAGCACATGTCGCGCATGAAGCATCAAGCGATCGTCGGAAACATCGGCCACTTCGACAACGAGATCGACATGGCCGGGCTGTCGAGGACTCCGGGCATTACCAAGATCGGCATCAAGCCCCAAGTTGATGAGTGGGTGTTCGCGGACGGGCATTCAGTGATCCTCCTGTCCGAGGGCCGTCTGCTGAATCTCGGAAACGCCACCGGTCATCCGAGCTTCGTCATGTCGAACTCGTTCACGAACCAGGTGATGGCGCAGCTCGAGCTGTTCGGCAGCCCCGACAGCTACGACAAGCGGGTGTACACGCTCGCCAAGCACCTCGACGAGAAGGTCGCGCGCCTGCATCTGGCGGCGCTCGGGGTGAAGCTGACCGAGCTGAGCTCCGGCCAGGCCGCGTATCTCGGCGTCCCCGTCGACGGGCCGTACAAGCCGGACCACTACCGGTACTAGCCGCACCGGCGGGTCGGCTGGGACGGTCCGCGGGCCAGGACTGGCACGTAACGATGGCGCGCACAAGGTTGCCCGAGCACGAGGTCGCCGATCTCGGCTTGGCGCCGGCAGGTGTCGCCCGGATCGCCTGGGCGGGCGAGCAGATGCCCGTCCTGGCGCAGATCCGCGAGCGCTTCGCTACCGAACGGCCCCTCGACGGGATCCGGGTAAGCGCCTGCCTGCACGTCACCGCGGAGACGGCTCAGCTCGTGCTCGCGCTGACCGCCGCGGGCGCCAGAGTCGCGTTGTGCTCGGCTAACCCGCTGTCGACGCAGGACGACGTCGCTGCCGCGCTCGTGTACGAGCACGGCGTCGAGGTACGGGCGCTGCGCGGAGAGGACGTCGACACCTATGCGCGCCACGTCCGCGAGCTGCTCGACGGAGGGCCGGAGCTGACCGTCGACGATGGGGCCGACCTGCTGATGACCGCACACGCGCGCGGGGGCGAGACGCTCGAGCGGCTGATCGGCGGCACCGAGGAGACGACCACGGGCCTCGTGCGGCTCCGGCGGCTCGAGGCCGAGGGAAAGCTGGCCTGCGCGGTCGTCGCGGTCAACGAGGCCCGCACGGAGAGGGCGTTGAACGACCGCCACGGTACCGGGCAGTCCGCGCTCGACGGGATCGTCCGCGCCAGCAACGTCCTGCTCGCCGGCAACACGCTGGTGATCGTCGGCTACGGGTGGGCCGGCCAGGGGATCGCCGAGCGCGCCCGCGGCGCCGGCGCCGCGGTGATCGTCTGCGAGGTCGACCCGCTGCGCGCGCTCGAGGCCCGGATGGCCGGCTACCAGGTGATGCCGGCGCTCGAGGCGGCCGAGCGAGGCGACGTGTTCGTGACCGTCACCGGCTCGCGGCGGGTGCTGAACGGCGAGCACTTCGCCCGCATGAAGGACGGCGCGGTGCTCGCCAACGCGGGGCATTTCGACGTCGAGATCGATCTCACCGAGCTGGCCGACCTCGCCGTCGACGTACGCGAGGTGCGTCCGCTGATCGAGCAGTATGAGCTCGCGGACGGGCGCCGGCTGAACCTGCTGGCGCGCGGCCGGGTCGTCAACCTGGCCGCCGGTGAGGGACATCCAGCGGCCGTTATGGATGTGTCGTTCGCGCTCCAGGCGCTGTGCCTCGAGGACCTCGTGCGCCGGCGGGCGGAGCTCACGCCCGGCGTTCTCCAGGTACCCGAAGCGATCGATCAGGAGGTCGCGACGCTCAAGCTCGCGGCGCTCGGGGTGTCGATCGACGAGCCGACCGACGAACAACTGCACTACAAGGAGTCCTGGGGGTAGACCGGGTCGGCGGGGGGGCGAGACGTCGGCGGGGGGCGAGACCGGTGACAGCGCGCACGGCTAGACCTGGGCCACGGCGGATCTTCTGAGAAGATCCCTCCTGATGGAAGCCGCCAGCACACCGCGCAAGACCACCTCGCGCCGGTCCACCGCCCGCTCGGCACTTCGGGGTGGGATCGACCTCGGAGGGACCAAGATCGAGGCGATCGTCGTCGACAACGAGAACACGGTGCTCGGGTCATCGAGGCGCCCGACGCCGTCGACCGGCGGACCCTCGGACGTGGCGGCGGAGATGGTCGAGGCGATGACCTCCGCCTGCCAGGCGGCCGGGACCGAGTCGGCCGCCCTAGTGGGCGTCGGCGTCGGCTCCCCCGGCGTGGTCGTGTCGGACACGGGCACGGTCTCGACCGCCCGCAACCTTCCCGGCTGGGACGGGTCGTTCGCGCTCGGGCCCGCGCTCGAGTCGGAGCTTGGGACCAAAGTCGCGATCGGAAACGATGTTCAAGTCGCCACCGACGCCGAGTTCGCGCTGGGGGCGGGCAAGCCGTACCCGTCGCTGCTCGGGGTGATGTGGGGGACGGGCGTCGGCGGCGGCATCATCCTCGCCGGCAAGCCGTGGGTCGGGCGCGGTGGCGCCGGCGAGATCGGGCACATGGTCGTCGAGATGGGCGGCGCTCGCTGCCCCTGCGGCCGCCGCGGCTGCATGGAGGCGTACTCCGGTCGCGCGGCGATGGAGGCGCGGGCGCGCAAACGGCAGAAGGAACAGCCCACCGACCTGTTCAAGATCATGAAGGAGCGCGGCCGCACGAAGCTCACGAGCTCGGTCTGGGCTCGCGCACTCGAGCGGAAGGACAAGCTCGCCACCGAGCTGATCAACGAGGCCGTCGAGGCGCTCGGCGCCGGCATCGCGTCCGCGATCAACCTGCTCGACGTGCCGGCGGTGATCATCGGTGGCGGACTCGGTGTGCGGCTGGGCGAGCCCTACGTGAAGCGGATCCGCAAGGCGATGCAGCCGCACCTGTTCAACGACAGCAACCCTCCGGACGTCCTGCTGGCCGGTCTCGGCGACCTCGGCGGGTCGATCGGGGCCGCGTTGCTCGTCAAGCCGCCGGCGGCGCGGCGGGCGCCGGCGCGGCGCCCACGGGCGGCCGCCGCTTCGAGCGACTGAGGGCTCGCTGGCGGCTGCGCCCGGGGGGTCTTCCGCTCCCGGGGATCGGCACTTCCGGGGGTCGTGCGTTGCCGGGGGGTCGTGCGTTGCCGGGGGGTCGTGCGGTGCCAGGGGTCTGCTTTGCCGGGGCGTCTGCGTTCGCCGGGGCCTGCGTCCCCGGGGGTCGGCGCTCGCCGGGTTGCGCGCTACTGCCCGCGCGAGGGTGCAAAACACGCCAAGGCCGCCCGCGCCGGACCGACCCCGTGCATATAAGCGCCGGGGTGGCGCTTATATGCACTTCCCCGAGTCGCAGCGCGGGGCTTTGGCGGGTTTTGCAGCGTTCGCTGGGCCGGGGCGATGACCGGCCGAGCGCGAGCGCGAGGACCACGTAAAACGCAGCAAACTCCCGGCTCGGAGCGGAGCGGGCGCAGAACTTCATGCTGGGCATGCTTATGCGGGCGGGCGGGGGCGTGCGGGGGAGCTTTGCTGCGTAATGCAGGTGCTCCGGGGCTGCGCTTGGGGTTCGCAAGGCGCCCTCGCCGGCGCCCCCGCACCCGGACCCGCCACCGGCGCGATTAACGCCGCCTAAACATCCGCACTATGGTGGTCGGCCGTCCTCTCTGGCAGGATGGGCGCGCCGCCGAAACGAATTAGCGGTAGCGGGGGGAGATAGAGCTTTGCCACACATGCCCTCCGCGACAACGGCACGAATGCCCACAGGGATGCTGAGGAGGTCATGATCGCGCGCGTCGCCGCGGTCGCCGCGCTGGTGGCGGCGATCGTCGTCGTGGTGCTCGTCGTGCTCGGCGGGGGCACGCCGTACACGCTGCACGCCGACTTCCAGGACGCCGGCGGACTCGTCACGGGAAATGACGTGCTGATGGGCCCGGGCAAGGTCGGGACGATCCAATCGATCTCGCTCACGCCCAACGGGCAGGCGCAGATCACGATGAGCATCGACTCGGTCGCGGCCCCGCTGCACGAGGGCACGGTGGCGCGGATCTACGAGAACTCGCTGTCGGGCGTCGCCACGCGGTACGTCGTGCTCGAGCCGGCCTCGAGCGACGCGCCCGTCATTCCGAACGGCGGGACGATCGGCGAGGACCACACGTACTCGTTCGTGAGCCTCGACCAGGTGTTCGACTCGCTCAATCCGCTCACCCTGCTCGGGCTGCGCGGCGTCATCAAGGGCGAGGCGGCGAGCATCCAGGGCCGCTCCGCGCAGGCGAACAGGACGCTCAAGTACCTCGCTCCCGGGCTCGCCAGCACCAGCAACCTGACCGCCGAGCTCGACCGCAACGAGCCGGCGTTCGACGGGCTGCTCGTCGAGGGGGCGCAGACGATGCAGGCGCTCGCGTCGCGGGCGCAGCAGCTGAGCGACCTGATCGTGCAGGCCAACACGACGACCGGCGCGGTGGCGCGCCAGAGCGTCGCGCTCCAGCAGGCCCTCCAGCTCCTGCCGAACACGCTCAACCGTTCGACGGCCACCTTCGCCGGGCTCGACAGCACGCTCGACGCGCTCGATCCGCTCGTGGCGGAATCGAAGATCGCCTCGCACCGGCTCGAGCCGTTCGCCGCGAGCCTCAACACCTTCACGAAGGTCGCGATCCCCACCGTCACCGCGCTCAGCGACCTGATCCACAACCCACAGGGGACCGGCGACCTCACGACTCTGTTCGACGAAACGCCCACGCTCGCAAAGCTCGCCGCCACCGCGTTCCCGAATCTGATCAACTCGATGAACGCGTCGCAGACGCAGCTCGACGCGCTGCGCGAGTACACCCCGGACGTCGTCGCGGCGCTCACGAACGTCGGCCAGGCGAGCGGCTACTACGACGCCAACGGGCACTACGTCCGGGTACAGCCGACGTTCTTCGCGTTCGGCACGGACGGCTCGAACGAGCTCGTCTCGCGCAATCCCGCCGACCGCTACCAGGGCCTGCAGAAGGTCACCTCGCGCTGCCCCGGTGGCGCCGTTCAACCCTCGCCCGATGGCTCCTCGCCACAAGCCGTCAGCGGCTGCGACCCCAGCTCGACCCCGCCCGGGCCATGAAACGCACGAACCGCACGAACCGCATGAAACGCACGAAACGCACGAAACGCATGAAACCCATGAAGCCATGAGACGGCTCGCGCTAATCGCACTCGTGCTGGTGGCGGCAGCGGCCATCGTCGGCGTGGCGAGCGCCTCGGGAGGCGCCGGCGGCGACCCGTACTACGTGCGCGCGATCTTCGACGACGCCTCGTTCGCGGTGCAGGGCGAGCAGGTGCGGGTTGCCGGCGCCCCCGTCGGGTCGATCGCGTCGCTCGACGTGTGCGTCGCGCACAGCACCCCGTGCGCGCCCGGCACGCAGAACAAGGCCGCGGTCACGCTCGAGATCGACGACTCGCGGTTCGCCCCGTTCCACACGAACGCCACCTGCGCGATCAGGCCGCAGTCGCTGATCGGCGAGATGTACGTCGACTGCAACCCGGGTACCGCGGCGGCGCCCGCCCTGAAACAAATCAGGTCTGGCCCCGGCAAGGGCGACTACTTCCTGCCGGTCACGAGCACGAGCTCGCCGGTCGACTTCGACATCGTCCAGGACATCTACCAGGAGCCGGTGGCGCAGCGGCTCGCGATCATCCTCAACGAGCTCGGCACCGGCCTGGCCGCCCGCGGATCTGACCTCAACGCGGTCATCCGCCGCGCCGACCCGGCGCTCGGCAACACCGATCAGGTCCTGAAGATCCTGGCCAGCCAGAACCGGGAGCTGGCCCAGCTCGCGACCGACTCGAACGCGGTGCTCGCGCCGCTGGCCGAACAGCGACGGGCGCTGGCCGACTTCATCACCCAGGCGAACACGACCTCGCAAGCGAGCGCCGCCCGCGCCGCGGACATATCGAAGTCGATCCAGTTGCTCCCGGGATTCCTCAGCCAGCTGAAGCCGTTGATGGCCGACCTCGGAACGCTGTCTGACCAGGGCACGCCGCTGGCGAGCGACCTCGGACAGAGCGCCGCGGCGCTCGGGCGCGAGTTCAAGGAGCTGACGCCGTTCGCGGGCGCGGCGCGGACCGCGCTGATCAACCTAGGCGCGAGCGCACAGCAGTCCCAGGGCCCGCTGGTCGCGACGATCCCGCTTGCCAAGCAGCTGAACGGACTCGGCACGCAGGCGGTCCCCACCGCAACCGAGCTCGACACGCTCACCGCGAGCCTCGACAAGACCGGCGCGATCCAGCAGTTGATGGCCGTTCTGTTCAACGGCACGAACGCGGGCAACGGGTTCGACAGCCTCGGGCACTACGTCCGCGACGAGTTGCAGGTCAGCGACTGCACCGGCTACGCGATCATCCCCGTCCCGGGCTGTTCCGCGAAGTTCACCAACGGGAGCGCCGCCGCAGACGCAACCGCGACCGCCGCGACCGACACAGCGAGCAGCCCCGCGAGCCGCGCGGTCCTGAGCAAGGCCGCCGCCGACGCGGGCGCTTCGGTGGCGCGCGCCACCGCGGCGCCGCTCACGAGCCTGCTCGACTACCTGATCGGACCCGGCGGATGAACAACCGTCCGAACCGCAGCGGGCTCGCCAATCCGATCCTGATCGGCGCGATCACCGTGCTCGCGGTGATCGTGGCCGTGTTCCTCGCCTACAACGCGGGCAACGGCCTTCCGTTCGTCCCGAGCTACACGCTCCACGTCCAGGTCGCCGACGCGAGCGAGTTGACCCATGGCGCCGAGGTCCACATGGGGGGCGCGCTCGTCGGGTTCGTCGACAGCGTGCAGCCGGAGCACTCCGCCCAAGGCCAGCCGATCGCGGTACTCGGACTGAAGCTCAACAGGAGCATCGGGAAGCTGCCGGTCGACTCGACGTTCGCGATCCGGCTGAAGGGGGCGATCGGCCAGAAGTACCTCGCGATCAACCTGGGGAGGTCGAGGCGGACGTTCGCGAGCGGCGCCACCGTGCCGATCCGGCAGACCGGCGCCGCCGTCGACCTCGACCAGGTGCTGTCGATGTTCAGCCCGCCGACACGCCAGGGGGTCGTCGCCTCGACCGTCGGCTACAGCGACGGGTTCGCCGGGAGAGGCGTGGGCCTCAACGACGCGATCGTCGCGTTCGTCCCGCTGCTCGGGGACCTGAAGCCGGTAGCGCGCAACCTCGCCTCGCCGAACACGGACCTGGCGGGGTTCCTGCACGGACTCGAGTCGCTCTCGGGGACGCTGGCACCGGTCGCGAACACCCAGGCCGCGTTGTTCGTCAACCTCGACACCACCTTCCGGGCGCTCGCGAGCGTGTCGACGCCGTACCTCCAGGACGCGATCAGCGCGACGCCACCGGCGTTCAACGCCGTGATCGCGCAAAGCCCGACGATCCGGCCGTTCCTGACCGACACCGCGGCGCTGTTCAGCGACCTGCGTCCCGGGATCGCGACGCTGCCGACCAGCGCCCCGGTCCTCGCCGACGCATTCGCCGCAGGAACCAAGAACCTCCCAGGGACCGCGGACCTCGATACGCGCCTCGTCACGCTGTCGAACTCGCTCGCGACCTTCGGGCAGACGCCGGCGGTACAGCAAGGGCTCGACCGCCTGACGCTGTTCGCCTCCAGCCTGCGCTCGCCGCTGGCATTCCTGACCCCGGTCCAGTCCTCGTGCAACTACGTGACGCTGTTCCTGCGCAACGTCGGGAGCGCGCTGTCCGAGGCCACGACCTCGGGCACATCGCTGCGGTTCTCGCTGGTGGCGATCGACGACGTCCTCGGCGCCGAGTCCGTCCCATCGCAACAGCCGTACACGACGCCCCAGACCATCCCGACCACCGAGCACGGACCGCTCCACGTCAATCCGTACCCGAATACGGATTCGCCGGGCGAGACCGCCGAATGCGAGGCGGGGAACGAGCCGTACTCGGGCGCGGCGGCGGACATCGGCAACGCGCCGGGCAACCAGGGCCTGAAGACCGAGCAGACCGGCCAGACGAAAACCGGCACGACCGGCAAGAACAGCGGGGGCTCCAAGTGAGGCGCCACAAACCCCGCGTGTCCAACTTCGTGGCCGGGACCGTCGCCGCGCTCGTGATCGCGGCGGCCATCTACCTCGTGTTCGGCGGGCCGACCCCGTTCTCCGCCTCGCCGTTCGTGCTCAAGGCCGTGTTCACGAGCGAGACCGAGCTGCACATTCCGTCGCCGGTGCGGATCGCCGGCGTCGACGTCGGCGAGGTGACCTCGGTCAAGCCGCTCGGCGGCAACACGCGGGCGGCGGTCGTCACGATGGATATCAACAACAACGGCCTGCCGATCCACGCCGACGCGACCGCCGGGATCCTGACCCGGATCTTCCTGGAGGGGAACTTCTACGTCGACCTGCACCCGGGCACGCCGAACGCTCCCGCGCTGGGTTCGGGTGCGACGCTGCCCGCCGCCCAGACGTCGGGGCCGGTCCAGCTCGATCGCGTGCTGGCGGCGCTGAGCTCCGACTCCCGCGACAACCTCCAGGCGCTCGTGCAGGGCCTCGGCGCCTCGCTCAACGGCCAGCCGAGCGCCGCCCAGGACGCCGCCCAGAACCAGGACCCGAGTGTCCGCGGGTTGACCGCCGCGCAGGCCCTGAACCAGTCGCTGCGCTACTCCGCCGGCGCGTTCAAGGCGAACGCGATCGTCAACGAGGCGCTGCTCGGCACCCAGCCGCACGACCTGAGTCAGGCCGTCCAGGGCAACGAGGAGGTGTTCCGGGCGCTCGCCTCGCGCCAGGGGCAGCTCGCCAGCCTCGTCACCACGTTCGACAAGACGCTGGCGGCGTTCGCGGCTCGCCAGAACGACCTGAGCGCGAGCATCGCGGCGCTCCCACCGCTGCTCCGTACGACGAACAGCGCGCTGACGTCGCTGAACGCCTCGTTCGGGCCGACGAAGGCGTTCGCGAAGGAGATCCTCCCCGGGGTCGAGCAGGTCGATCCGACGATCGGCGCGGCGCTGCCGTGGCTCGCCCAGGCGACCGCGCTGCTCGGGCCCAGCGAGCTCGGCGGGCTCGTCTCGGACCTGACGCCCGCGGTCCAGGCGACCGCGAGCACGATCCACTCGAGCACGACGCTCGTGTCGCAGAGCAACTCGCTCGCGCGGTGCGTCACCCACAACCTGGTTCCGACCGGGAACACGGTGATCCAGGATCCGCCGAACACGACCGGGGTGTCGGTATGGCAGGAATTGCTCGAGTCGGCGGTCGGGATCGCCGGCGCCGGCCAGAACTTCGACGGCAACGGGCGCTACCTGCGCTCCACGCCGGCCGGCGGCTCGGACGCCGTGCAGACGGGCAACCTCGGCTCCCAAGGACCGCTGTTCGGCAACGCCGTGCTCGCGCCGCTCGGCACGCGACCCGCGTTCCCCGGGAAGGCGCCGCCGGTCAAGAGCAGCACGGCGTGCTTTCAGAACGCCGCGCCGAACCTCAACCAGGTCACCACCGGGGTGGGGCCATGAGGCGCGCACTCAAGGCCCACCGCAAGGACTTCATCGCGATCGTCGCACTCGTCGCCGGCGCGCTCGCGGTCGCCGCGTACGTGCTCTATCACCAGCCGTCGTTCACCTTCGGGCAGAGCTACTACAGCGTGCGGGCCGAGTTCGCGACGAGCGCGGCGGTGACCCCGGGGCAGGGGCAGGCGATCACGATCGCGGGCGTGCAGGTCGGGCTGGTCGGCGGCGTCCAGCTCGAGGACGGGCGAGCGGTCGTGACCATGAACATCTTCAAGAAGTACGCGCCGATCTACCGGGACGCGACCGTGCTGCTGCGCCCGCGAACGCCGCTGAAGGACATGTACCTGGCGGTCGATCCCGGCACGAGACAGGCCGGCACGGTGCCGAACGGCGGGACGCTCGGGGCGGGGAGCACCGCGCCCGACATCGACCTCGACCAGATCCTGGCCTCGCTCGACTCAGACACGCGCAGCTACCTGCTGCTGCTCCTTAGCGGAGGCGCGGGCGCGTTCCAGAATCCCGCCACCGCGGTCCCCGCGCTCCAGGGCACGCTCAAGCGGTTCGCGCCGCTCGCCCGCGACGCGCGGACGTTCGCCACCCTGCTGGCCGCGCGGAGCCACAACCTCAGCCTGTCGATCCACAACCTCCAGCGGGTGGCCACCGCGCTCGGCGGCGTCGACGGCCAGCTGGCGTCGTTGATCGAGTCCTCGAACACGAACTTCGCGGCGATCTCGTCCCAGGACGCCAACCTCGAGGCGGGACTGGCGCTGCTGCCGGGGACGCTCAATCAGACGAACCAGACGCTCGGCAAGGTAAAGGGCTTCACCGACCAGCTGGGCCCGGCGCTGACGAAACTGCAGCCGTTCGCCAGCGCGCTCGCTCCCGCGCTCAAAGCCTCGCGGCCGCTGTTCCACGACACGACCCCGGTGATCCAGAATCAGCTGCGGCCGTTCTCGATCGCGGTGCAACCGCTCGCGAAGGCGCTGAAGCCCGCCGCGACCGAGCTGTCCAAGGCGGTGCCGCCGCTATCGCGGTCGGTGGGCGTGATCAACACGCTGTTCAACACGCTCGCCTACCAGCCCGCGGGCAGCGAGCAGGGCTACCTGTTCTGGGGCTCGTGGCTCGCGCACATCGCGGCGAGCCTGACCGACCTTCAGGACGCCCAGGGCCCGACCGTGCGCGGGATCTTCATGGCGAGCTGCCGGCAACTCAACCTGCTCGAGACGACGATCCAGCAGGGCAGTCCGTCGATCGCGCCGCTGCTCGACCTGCTGAACGCGCCCGACTGGAGCAAGATCAACTCGTCGTATTGCCCGGTCGCGCTCCCCAGTGCGACCCGGCGCGCCACGACTGGACAGGGGTCCGCCGGATGAACCGACAGGCACCGAGCCCCGCCAGGATCCTCACGATGGTCGCGTTCGCGGCCTCTTGCATCGGGCTGCTGCTGTACCTGTGGGTGTCGTTCGGCGGCACGACCTCGCTGAGTCCGAAGGGGTACGAGATGAGCGCGGAGTTCAATCAGGCCGAGAACCTCGGCAGCCAGGCCGACGTGCGGATCTCGGGCGTCAACGTCGGCAAGGTGATCAGCGTCGGTCTCGACCGTCGCACCGGCCTGACCCGCGCGGTCATGGAGATCAGCCCGCAGTTCGCGCCGCGGCCGGCCGACACGCGGGCGATCCTCCGCCAGAAGACGCTGCTGGGGGAGACGTACGTCGAGCTGTCGCCCGGCTCGCCGACGGGGCCGAAGCTCGCGGACGGCGCGACGCTGCCCAAGGGACAGATCGCCCCGACCGTCCAGCTCGACCAGATCCTGTCCGCGTTCGACCCCGCGACCCGGCAGGCGTTCGAGACCTGGATGCAGCAGCAGGGGACTGCGCTCACCGGCCGTGGTCAGGACCTGAACGCCGCCCTGGCCGAGCTGTACCCGTTCGCCACCAACGTCGACTCGGTGCTCGCGGTGCTCAACCGCGACAGCGCGGCCACGAGTACGTTGCTGAACGACGGCGGGCAGGTCCTGGCCGCGGTCACGCGGTCGCCTGCGGCGCTCCAGCAATTGGTGACCAACGCCAACACCACGTTCTCCGCCACGGCCGCGCAGGCGGCCGCGCTCGCGGCCACGATCAAGGCGTTCCCGCCGTTCCTGGGTGCGACGAAGACGACGATCGACCGCGTGTCGCGGTTCGCGGCGACGACCAAGCCGCTCGTCGACGAGCTTCGCCCGGCGGCCGTCCAGCTCAGCCCGGCGCTTGAGTCGCTCGCCGTGCTCGCGCCCGAGTTGAACAGCCTGCTCGTCAACATCGGTCCGCTCACGAGCGCCTCGAAGGCCGGCGTGCCGGCGGTCGACCAGTTCCTGAACGAAAGCGTCCCGCTGCTCACCCGCCTGACGCCGTACCTCGGCGGGGTCATCCCCGTCGTCGACTACATCAACACCTACCGGCGCGAGGTGGCGGCGTTCTTCGCCAACGGGACCGCGGCCTCACAGGCCACGTCGCCCGCGGCTTCCGGCAACGGCGTCCTTCACTATGTCCGCGTCTCGAGCCCGCTGAATCCGGAAACGCTCACGGACTATTCGCATCGTCTAGAGAGCAACCGCGGCAATCCGTATCTGATCCCGAACGGTTACTCGAGCCTTGTGTCGCAACTTCCGGTGTTCGGAAGTTATTTGTGCACGAGTAGCCCTCAACCGACGATTGGCCCTACTATCCCGGCCTCTCTCGCGTCGGTCCTGAGCTCCGTCTACTACACCGCGGACCCCAGCGGGCCGCCGTGCAAGGCTCAGCAGCCGCTCGGCGAGGCGACGACAGGACAGGCAAGGGCATTTCCCCAACTACAACCAATCCCATGAGCATGGCCGGCTCTGCTTCAACACACACAGATCAAAGGAGGAGTCAATTGCGACGAATCGTCGTAGTTGCCACGGCACTCGCCGTGCTTATCGCCGCAGCGTCGGCCTTCGCCGCCAGCGGCGGCCTCAACACTTACTCGGCGACCCTGAAGTTCTCGCCGAACAAGGCGGGCTCGGGCAAGAGCCCGTCGGCGCTCGGATTCACCCAGAAGTACGCCGCCGGCGGCACCAACGGAAACCGCACCGCGCCGCTTACCGACATCACGACCAAGATCTACGGCGTGGTCTCGGACGGTAAGGACTTCCCGACCTGCAGCCTGACCAAGATCGCGCAGGCCGGGAGTGACAAGGGGTGCCCGTCGGGCGCGCTCGTCGCGTCGGGTTCGATCACGGCGCTGATCGGCTCCCAGACAGATCAGAGCACGGCGGGAACGCTTGGAACGTGCGACCCGCTCCTCCACGTCTGGAACGCGGGGCAAGGGAAGATCGTGTTCTTCTTCGTCGACCAGGCGCCGAATCACCTCTGCCTGAATGGCGGCATCACCACCGGCGAGGTCGGACCGTACCCGGCGACGGTCAAGACCGTCGGCAAGACGCTCGTGATGGACACTCCGATCCCGGGCTACGTCTCGTTCCCGACCGGGCTCGAGGGCTCGCTC
This sequence comes from uncultured Solirubrobacterales bacterium, assembly GCA_963770615.1. GTDB lineage: Bacteria > Actinomycetota > Thermoleophilia > Solirubrobacterales > Solirubrobacteraceae > Palsa-465. Next base: position 292,722 of record CAVYQJ010000016.1, read on the forward strand.
ACCAGCCTGAACCTCAACTGGAAGAACCTGAGCAAGAAGCTCAAGAACGGCAAGACTGCCCACTACGGTGTGTCGGTTGCCTGCAAGAGCGGCAAGCGTCCCTACAGCGAGACGTTCACCGCGGTCCCCAACGCCGGCGGCACCCCGTCGACGTCGGTCGTGACCGGCACTCAGAAGTGCAGCTGATCTAGTCGCTGCTCTAGTCGTTCCCCGGCGCCCCCGCGAAGACTCTCGGGGGCGCCGGTCGTTTTATGGGCCGCCTTCGGCAGCGTCCTCCGGATGGAATTGCGGCAGGCCCGTTAGGCGAGGCAGGGATGCCGAGCGGGCCGTCGCCGCAATGCCGGTTCCGCCGGGCGTCCGTGCCCGGCGGTGGGGTCGCTGATTCCGTGGCGCTCGTGGGGCGGATTGGGTTTTTAACGGCGGGCACCTGGAGTGGGGTGGGGCGGGTCGCCGGCGCGCGGCGGCTCGCGGATCATGCATAGCTCGACAAATGACGCGCCCAGCTCGAGCCTTGCCGTGCTACGCGTGCCACACATGCGTAGTACGGCACGGCCTCGCCGGATCGGCTCGATTGTCGAGCTATGCATGCCCGCGGCCCCGCGGAACGGACCCGGGACGACCGCACCCCCCTCTGGTGCCGCCGTTAAAGCCCCCGGGCGCCGCGACCAGTCCCAGGGACGACCAGGCGCCCGCCGTTAAAACCGCCGGCCGTCAAAGCCCGCTCCGAGGTTCGCGTCCACCCCCGCCGGGCACGGATGCCCGGCGGAACCGGCCTCCCGGCTCGGCCCGCTCGGCATCCGGCCTCGCCAAGACCGGGCCGGCCGGGAGTCATCCGGCTGGACGCCGAGCGGAGCGAGGCCCGTAAAACCCGTCAGGCGACTTCGAAGCGCTCCGCCCGCTGGGCGTTGCGCTCGGACTCGTTCAGCATCTGGAAGAACAACACGACGAGCGCGATCCCCATCACGATCGACTGCTCGAGCGCCATCACGAGGCCCGCCATCATCTGATCCTCGAGCGGGCTGAGCCCCCAGTAGGACGGCTGGTGGGCGTAGAACGGGTAGATCACGGTCGGCGCGAACGCGAGCGCGACGCCCAGCAACCCGACGAGCAGCTTGCCGCCGGCCATGTAGGCCACCGGCCCGAGGCCGGCCAGGCGCCGACGGTTGCGGATCGGCGAGAGCACGTGCCACCAGTAGAGCGAGCCCGCGAGGAAGAACGTCATGTGCTCGCACGCGTGGATGAAGCCGTTGCCCTGGGCCTTGTCGTACAGCGCCGGCACGTGCCACAGCCACAGCACTCCCGCGTAGAAGATCACCGCGAACGCGGGGTGCGCGATGAAGCCGGCGCGGCGCTCGATCGTCGTCAGGCGCCGGGTCACGGGCCGCAGCAGCACCTTGGTGAGTCCCAGGATCAGCAGGATCGGCGCGATGTCGAGCAGCAGCATGTGCTGGACCATGTGCATCACCATCATCTGGTCCCCGAGCGAGTCGAGCGGGGAGACGAGCGCCGCCAGAATCGTGAGGATCCCGGCGGCGAACAGCAGCAGGCGCCACAGGGGGGGCCGGTGGCGCTCGGCCCGTCGCGCCCGGCGCCAGGCGGCCGCGTACAGCGACACCAACACCACCACCGAGAGCAGCGCGGTCCAGTCGAACGTCCACGACGTCTGCGGACTCACAGACGGGATTATGCGCGCACACAGCGGCCGATGCCCAATCGACAAACGCCCCACCGAGGACTACGCTTGGTTGTTCAACGCACATCCATCCTTCCCAGCAAGGAGGTAGGTTCGATGCGCATCGAGGTCAAGGGCCGAAACCTGCCCGTTTCGGAGGACCTGAGGGAGCACGTCGCCAAGCGCTTCCGCAAGGTCGAGCGGCAGGTTTCCGAATTCGCCGAGCTCGAGGTGGAGGTGTTTGAAGAGCGCAACCCCGCGATCGCCGACAACCAGGTGGCCGAGGTGACGCTCCACTTGAAGGGGGTGACGCTGAGGGCGCGTGACGCCTCGCCCGACATCGTGCACTCGATCAACCTGTGCGCGGATGAGCTCGCGGTTCAGGTCAAGCGACACCGCGACAAGCGGCGCAAGCGCCGGGAGGCGCGCGCTGGCGCCCAGGGAGTCACGACCGTTCCGGAATCGCCCGAGGACGAGTCCGAGTCGTTCTTCGGGGAGCCCGCCGGAGCACGTGAAGCCGGTCCGCCAGGAGTGTCTTCCGCGGCGTAGAACCGCCCCGGACCCACTGCTACGCTAGGCCCATGTCCATTCTGGACCGCGCTCTTCGCATGGGCGAAGGCAAGAAGTTCAAGGTCTACGAACAGCGGGTTGGACGGATAAATGGCTTCGAGCCTGAGCTCGAACACTCCACCGACGCCGAGCTGAGAGAGGCCGCCGACGAGCTGCGCGAGCGCGCCGCCGGCGGCGAGACCCTGGACGATCTGCTGTTCGAATGCTTCGCGCTCGTTCGCGAGGCCGGTAAGCGCACGATGGGGATGCGCCACTTCGACGTTCAGCTGATCGGCGGCATGGTGCTCCACGACGGCGCGATCGCCGAGATGCGGACCGGCGAGGGCAAGACGCTCACGGCCACGCTGGCCGTCGTGCTCAACTCGCTCGCCGGGCGTGGCGTCCACGTCGTCACCGTCAACGACTACCTGGCGCGCCGCGACGCGATGTGGATGAAGCCGATCTACGACGCGCTTGGCGTCACCATCGGGATCCTGCAGAACATGCAGCCCTATGAGGACAAGCGCGCCGCCTACGCCGCGGATGTGACCTACGGCACGAACTCCGAGTTCGGCTTCGACTACCTGCGCGACAACATGGCCACCACGCTCGACGAGAAGGTCCAGCACGGCGGGCGGCCCAAGCCCGAGGAGGGCAAGTCCCAGTACCACACGTTCGGGATCATCGACGAGGTCGACAACATCCTGATCGACGAGGCGCGGACGCCGCTGATCATCTCGGGCGCCCCCGAGCAGGCCGCCGAGCTGTACGGCCGGTTCGCGAAGCTCGCGCCGCAGATGGTGCCCGGCAAGACGCCCGAGGGCATGGACCCGCGGATGAAGAAGGAGTTCATCGCCGACTTCGACTACGAGTTCGAGGAGAAGCACAAGACGGTCTCGGTCACCGAGCGCGGCGTCGCCAAGGCCGAGCGGTTCCTCGGGATCGACCACATGTACCGCGCCGAGAACGGCCACCTCGTCAACCACCTGATGCAGTCGCTCAAGGCCGAGTCGCTGTACAAGCGCGACGTCGACTACGCGGTGATCGACGGAGAGGTCAAGATCATCGACGAGTTCACGGGGCGCATCCTCGAGGGCCGGCGGTGGTCGGAAGGCCTCCACCAGGCGGTCGAGGCCAAGGAGGGCGTGCGGGTCCAGGAGGAGAACCAGACGCTCGCGACGGTCACGCTGCAGAACTACTTCCGCATGTACGACAAGCTCGCGGGCATGACCGGCACGGCGCTGACCGAGGCGACCGAGTTCATGAAGATCTACAACCTCCCGGTCGTCGAGGTCCCGACGAATCGTCCGATGGTCCGCGGAGACAAGAACGACCAGGTCTACAAGACCACGGAGGGCAAGGCGAGCGCGATCGTCCGCGAGATCGAGAAGCGCCACGCCACCGGCCAGCCGGTGCTCGTCGGCACGATCTCGGTCGAGATGTCCGAGGAGCTGTCGGCCGACCTCAAGCGCAAGGGCATCCAGCACTCGGTGCTGAACGCCAAGCCCGAGTACGCCGAGCGCGAGGGCGAGACGATCGCCGAGGCCGGCGCGCCGGGCGCGGTCACGATCGCGACCAACATGGCCGGTCGCGGCGTCGACATCAAACTCGGCGGCAACGCGGAACACCTGACCCAGCTCGAGATGGCCAAGCTCGGGCTCCAGCCCGGCGAACCCGATTACGACGAGCACTACAAGAAGGTGTTCCCGGCGATCGAGGCGCGCGTTGAGGCCGCCCGCGAGCAGGTGCTCGAGCTCGGCGGGCTGTTCATCCTCGGCACCGAGCGCCACGAGTCACGGCGGATCGACAATCAGCTGCGCGGCCGCTCCGGCCGCCAGGGCGACCCCGGCGAGTCGCGCTTCTTCCTCTCGGCCCAAGATGACCTCGTGCGCCTGTTCGCGGGCGAGCGGATCTACAAGATCCTCGACAAGCTCGGGAGCGTCGACGAGGAGGGCAACGAGGAGCCGATCGAGCACGGGATGCTTTCCAAGCAGATCGAGAAGGCCCAGCGCAAGGTCGAGGAGCAGCACTTCCTCCAGCGCAAGCACACGCTCGAGTACGACGACGTGCTCAACCAGCAGCGCGAGGTCGTCTACCGCTACCGCGACGAGATCCTCGAGGGGCGCGACATGAGCGACGCCTCCCGCCAGGAGATCGGGAACCTGATCGAGCGCCAGGTGGCGGACTACACCGCGGGCGAGTTCGTCGAGGAGTGGGACGTCCTCGGGCTGGTCCGGAGGATGGACGAGATGCTCCCGCCCGACGCCGATGTCATCGACGTCGATCCCCACCGGGTCGATCGCGAGGAGCTCCTCGACGTGCTCAAGGAGCAGGCGGACGAGGAGTACGACCGCCGCGAGGAGGAGTTCGGCCCCGAGCTGATGCGGGACATCGAGCGGTTCCTACTGCTTCAGATCATCGACCAGCGCTGGCGCGAGCACCTGTATGACATGGATTACCTGCGCGAGGGCATCCACCTTCGCGGGTTCGCCCAGATCGAGCCGCTCGTCGCCTACAAGAACGAGGCCTTCGAGCTGTTCCGCGATCTGATGAACAGCGTCTGGGAGGACTACGCCCGGCTGATCTTCCACGTCCAGGTCACGCCCGTCGAGCCCGGCAACGGCGGGCCGCCGGGGCCGCCACCGACGCGGAGTCCGAGCCGGGCGGCGAGCTCGTCCACTGGCGGCGGGGGACGGGTCACGTACTCGGGCGGTGGCGGAGGGGCCCAGGGCGCGATGGCGATCGCCGCCGCGGCCGGTGGCGCCGCCGCGGTCGAGAACGGCGCCGCCGCCGAGGAGCCGCAGATGGCGCACGTCGAGCAGCGTCGCGTCGATCCGGGCGAGCAGATCGGCCGCAACGATCCGTGCTGGTGCGGATCGGGCAAGAAGTACAAGAAGTGCCACGGGGCATAGGCCCGTAGGGCGGCCCGTTCCGGGGTAGCGGGCGGCGGCTAACGTGGCGCTCGTGATCGCCCAAGCCGCGGATGTCACGTTTGCCGCCACAGGCGCGGCAAACGTGGATTTCGTCTGGCGGCCGGCGTCCAGTGACACGTTTCCGGGCCGATTTACGGTGATGTCGACCGCGTGGGGCGACGGATGGACGGTGGCGTCCCGCCGGTACAGTCCAAGGCCATGCCTGACGCCTCCGATCTGCGAGTCTCAGACGAGCAGCGCGAGCGCGCGGCGCAGGACATCCGCGAGCACTTCGCCGCCGGCCGTCTGACCGACGACGAGCTGTCAGATCGGGTCCAGGCCGCCTACAGCGCCCGCACCGAGCAGCAGCTACGCGCCGCGCTCGCCGACCTGCCCCAGCTGCCGGCCACGCCGGCGCAGCAGAAGGCCGAGCTGGCGGCGCGCCGGGGCGCGCTGCAGCGCCGGATGTTCCAGGAGGCCGGTGGCGGGGTTGGCACGTTCGCGCTGTGCACGGCGATCTGGGCCGTGACGGGGGCGAGCGGCTTCTTCTGGCCGATCATCGTCCTGGTCGCGTGTCTGCTGCCGGTGCTGAGCAACGGCTGGCGGCTGTACGGGCCCGCGCCCGACTTCGACCAGGTCGAGCGCGACCTCGACGCGCGCCGGCGCAAGAACCAGGTCGGTCACCAGGCCCGGGGCGCCGCCCACCACCGTGCCGCCCGGCGCTCGGGGCGGCACGGCGAACGTGAGTAGCTGGAGCGGTGCCTAGCCCTGCTTCTGGTGCCGGATGTGATCCGGCGCGATCACGAACTTGATCCGCTGCTCCCCCGGCTGGCGGAACGGGTACTCATCCTGATTGATGTACTTCTTGGCCAGCGCGTTGATGTGCTCATCCGCCCCTTCCGTGGAGCCGCTCGCCGTGCCGCGGATCTCGACGTAGTTGTAGGGGTTGCCGTCCTCGTAGACGAGCGCGGTGATGCGGGGGTCGCGCTCGAGGTTGGTCGGCCACTTCCGGCCCTCGGCACTGTTGACCGCGACGGTCCCGTCATCGTCGCTGATCCAGACGATCGTGCTGAGCACCGACCCGTCGGGATTGATCGTCGAGACGACCGCGTGATTCCGCTCCGAGAGGAGCTTCTGGACTTCTGGATCGTTGAGCGTTGCCATGTTCGGCAATGTACCGCTGCTACTGTGAACGCACATGACGACGGCGCCCTCAGAGCCTCTTTCGCAGCGCCTCGCGACCATCCGCGAGCAGCTAAAGCTGCTTGCGGACTACCTTTGACCCCGCTCAGCTGAGCGAGCGCGTCGACGCGCTCGAACTGGAGATGGGCGCGCAAGGCTTCTGGGACGACCAGGAGCGGGCCGCGAAGGTCAGCGCCGAGCACTCGCGCACGAGCCGCAGGCTTTCGGTCTACCGCGACCTCGAGCGCGACGTCGACGACCTCGAACCGCTGGCCGAGCTCGCCGAGGAGGACCCGGAGATCGGGACTGAGCTCGAGGAGCAGATCCGGAGCGTGACCGAGCGCTTGGAGCAGCTCGAGGAGCAACGGCTGTTCTCGGGCCGCTATGACAACGGCGATGCGCTCGTGACGGTCAACGCCGGCGCCGGCGGCACCGACGCCCAGGACTGGGCCGAGATGCTCCTACGGATGGAGATGCGCTGGGCCGAGCGGCGCGGGTTCGAGGTCGAGTTGCTCGAGGCCTCGCCGGGGGAGGAAGCCGGGATCAAGTCGGCGACGTTCCTCGTCAAGGGCGAGAACGCCTACGGCCTGTTCGGTGCCGAGAAAGGGGTGCACCGGCTGGTGCGCCTGTCGCCGTTCGACGCCGCCCATCGCCGCCAGACGAGCTTCGCCGGAGTCGAGGTCTCGCCGGTGGTCGAAGACATCGGCGACGTCGAGATCGACGACGACGACCTCCAGATCGACACGTACCGAGCGAGCGGCGCCGGCGGTCAGCACGTCAACAAGACCGACTCCGCGGTGCGGATCACGCACAAGCCGAGCGGGATCGTGGTCCAGTGCCAGAACGAGCGCTCGCAGTCCTCGAACAAGGCCGAGGCGATGACGATGCTGCGGTCCAAGCTGCTCGAGCTCGAGGAGCGAAAGCGCCGCGAGGAGATCGCCAAGGAGAAGGGCGAGGCCCAGGACGTCAACTTCGGCTCGCAGATCCGCTCCTACGTCCTGCACCCGTACTCGATGGTCAAGGACCACCGGACCGATCACGAGATGGGCGACACCGCGCGGGTGCTCGACGGCGACCTCGACGGGTTCGCCCGCGCCTACCTGCTCAAGGCCGCCAAGTGACAGATGGGGTAGTGGCCCGCGCCCTCGCCGAGGACGTCGGCGATGGCGATGTGACTACGGCGGCGACCGTGCCCTCGGAGGCGCGGGCGCGCGCTTTGATCTCCCAGAAAGCCCCCGGCGTTATCTACGGGCTCGACGTGGCGATCGACACGTTCCGCGCGCTGGACGCGGAGGTGGTGGTCGAGCGGCTCGTCCAGGAGGGTTTGTGGCGCGAGAACGGGCCGGTGGTGGCGCTCGAGGGCTCGGCGCGGGCGATCTTGACGGGCGAGCGGACGGCGTTGAACTTCCTCCAGCGATTGTCAGGGGTGGCCACGATGGCCGCGCGGTGCGTCGCGGCGGTCTCCGGGACCGGCGCCACGATCCTCGACACGCGCAAGACCACGCCCGGCCTGCGCGCGCTCGAGAAGGCGGCGGTCGCCGCCGGCGGCGCCACCAACCACCGCGCCGGCCTGTACGACGCGATCCTGATCAAGGAGAACCACGCGGCGCTCGCCGGCGGGGTGGGCGAGGCGGTCCGGCGCGCTGCGGGTCTGTACCCCGATCTGCCGCTCGAGGTCGAGTGCCAGACGCTGGCCGAGGTCGACGAGGCGCTTGCCGCGGGCGCCGGGTTTCTGCTGCTCGACAACATGTCGGTGGACGAGCTGAAGGCCGCCGTGGATCGAGTGGCCGGCCGGGCGAAGCTCGAGGCCAGCGGCGGGTTCACACTGGAGACGATCCGGGCGGTCGCGGAGACCGGCGTAGACTTCATATCAGTGGGTGCGATCACCCACAGCGCCCCGGCGCTAGACCTGTCCCTCCTCCTCGAACCGATTCCATGAACCTGCCGATGTTCGGTGCGACAGACGCACCCTTGCTACTGGAGAACATCCCCGCCCTGCAGGATGAAGTGCGCGCGCTCGCACGCGAGCGCGAGGCGGTGATTCTCGCCCACAACTACCAATTGCCCGAAATCCAGGATGTCGCCGATTACGTCGGCGACTCGCTCGGGCTCTCCCAGCAGGCGGCCCGGGCCGACACGGACACGATCGTGTTCTGCGGCGTGCACTTCATGGCCGAGACCGCCTCGATCCTGTGCCCCGACAAGCGCGTGCTGATCCCCGACCTCGATGCCGGCTGCTCGCTGGCGGACTCGATCACCGCGGCGCAGCTACACGACTGGAAGGCGAAGCACCCCGGCGCGATCGTCGTCATGTACGTGAACACGACCGCCGAGGTCAAGGCGCAGACCGACTACTGCTGCACCTCGGCGAACGCGGTCAAGGTCGTGCAGCACATCTATGACGAGCACGGTTCCGACGTGGAGATTCTGTTCGGACCCGACATGTTCCTCGGCGCCTACGTCGAGAAGTCGCTCGGGCGGCCGATGCACGTCTGGGACGGCGAATGCCACGTCCACGCCGGCATCAGGCCGTCCGACATCGCGTCCGTGCGCGCCGCGCATCCCGGGGCCGACTTCCTGATCCACCCCGAGTGCGGGTGCTCGACCAGCGTGATGGAGTACGTCGCGGCCGGCGATGTCGACAGCGACGGCGTCTACATGCTCTCGACCGGCGGGATGCTCGGGTACGCACGCTCGCACACGGGCGGGTCGCCTGCGACCGCGATCGTCGCGACCGAGACCGGGATGCTGTACCCGCTCCGCGAGGCGGCGCCGGACATCGAGTTCATCGCGGCCAACGAGGCGGCCCACTGCCGCTTCATGAAGATGATCACGCTCCCGAAGCTGCGCGACGCTCTGCGGGACGGGGTTTTCGAAGTGAAGGTCCCATCCGAGATCGCCGAGCGGGCGCGGTTGCCGATCGAGCGGATGGTGGCGATTTCGTAGGGCGCGCTACTCGGAATCGGCCAGCAGGTCGATGCCGGTGTCGACGGCGTTCCTGACGCGCGGGAGCGTGACGCGCTTGCGCTCGAACTCGTCGGGCGTGTAGCAGTGAACGTCGGCGGGGTCGCCCATCTCGAGACCGTCCCACAGCGAGCCTGCGTGGTAGACCCGCTCGAGCCACGGCATGCCCTCGAACGCGTGCGAGACGAGGATCACGACGAACTCGGGGCCGCGCTCGCGCTGCGGTGGCGCCCCCTGCTCGTCGGCGACGCGCGCGCCGCCGAGCACGGCGACGTCGATCTGCCAGCGGTCTCCGACGCGCTCCAGATAGCGCTGGAGCTCGCGCCGGTTCACGGCGGTGGTCACCTCCACGGGGCGATTGTCCCGGTCGCGGGCTGCGGGCGCAACGATTTTCAGTACTTGGCGATTGCAGGGACCATCTGATCGAACAGCTGGATCGCGGTCCAATTGCCCGGCCCGTCGATCATCAGCGCGAATGCGAGCACGTGATGGTCCGGCGTGTTGCAGTAGCCGGCGAGGTTCGTCACGTAGTTGAGCGTGCCCGTCTTGGCGATGCACTGGCCCTGGGCGGCGGTGTGGGCGGCGATGTTTTCGACGGTGCCGGTCATCCCGACGATCGGGAGCGACGCTGACAGGATGCGGCCGGTCGGCGTGTTCCACATCTTCCTGAGCAGGTCGACGACCTCCACCGGGGATGAGCGATCCGAGCGCGAGAGGCCCGACCCGTCGACGATCCGCGGGTGCACCCCGAGCGAGTCGATCACGGTGGAGATCACCTGCGCGCCGGCGGTGATGCTCCCGCCGGTCCCGAACCGGACCCCGAGTTGCTTGGTCAGCATCTCGGCGAAGAAATCGTCGGAGGGCACGTCCATCAGCTTCAGCATCACCGACAGCGGGGGAGACTCGACCGATGCGAGCTGCTGGGCGTTTCCAGGCGCGGGCAGGGTGCGGTTGAGCGGCCGAGCGCCGATTCCGGCGCCGTGCATCGTCAGGACCAGCTGTCTGGCCGCGAACGCGCCCGGGTTGAGCTTTTTGAAGGTCGAGCCGTGGTCGTAGCTCAGCGCCGACAGCTGACCGCCGAAGTCGGGGACGTCCGGCGCGTATCCGGTTGCGGGTCCGCCTCGGAGCTCGTCGAACAGGGACGCGTCGCCGATCACCCAGCCGGTTACGCGCTTGATCCCGTCGTGCTGTAGCTGGCTCACAAGCTGGTTGGCGGTGGGGCCGTACCCGTGCTCCCAATTGCGATTGAACGCTCCGTCCCCGAACGTCGGGTCGCCGCCGCCGACCAGATACAGGTTTCCGTGCCACACGCCGCCCGGTCCGAGGTGGCCGGTTCCCACGATCGTGGTCCGCAGTTGCGCGCTCGGTCCGAGCTCGGTGAGCGTCGCCACCGTCGTGTAGAGCTTCTCGACCGAGGCCGGCGGGCGACCGACGCCCGACCGGAGCGCGAACAGCGGCGTCTTGGCGGTCAGGTCGTAGACGAACGCACCGGTCTGAGGACCTCCCTTGGCCAGCGCGCTCGACAGCGCGGCGCGCAGCGCGGTCAGCTGCGGCGACGGGGTCTGTGGCGGCTCCGGCGCGACATGGAGCGGCGTGGTCGCGGTGGCCGTCGTCGCGATGCGCGCGATCGGCGTCCCGACCGATGCATCCGAGCTCGGCTTTTCGGCGTGGCCCCCGCCGCCACACCCCGCGATCATCGCCGTCACGGCGATGCCTCCCAGGATCCTGCGTGTCAGGCTGACTCGAGCTCCTCCACCGTGTGCGGGCCGACGCACGCGATCGACAGCTCGTCGGCTACGCGCTCGGCGACATCTCTCACCTCGTCGAACGTTACTTCGTCGAGCAGCGCGATCGTCTCATCGGGGTCGACGTCCTCGCCGTACACGATCGTCTGCTGCGCTGCGTGGCGGGCAATCGCGCCGGTGTTCTCGAACGCGATCGCGCGGGCGCCGGCGGCGTAGGCGCGGGCCCGCTCGACCTCTGCCTCGGTCGGGCCGTCCTCGCGGAGTTCGGTGACGATGTCGCGCATCCGCCGATACGCCTCGAGCATCTTGGTCGACTCGAGTCCCGCGGCCAGCTGGAGCACCGGCACGTCCGCGTACGAGTGCGAGACGGAGCCCACCGAGTAGGCGAGGCCGCGCTGCTCGCGGATCTCGTCGAACAGGCGCGAGCCCATCGAGCCGCCCAGCAGCGTCGAGTAGATCGTGAGCACCGCCCGCTGCTTGGGGTTGCCGGGCTCGATCCCCGGCTGGTAGGACATCCGCAGGTGCGACTGGTTCGAGTCGCGTTCACGCACGAGGATGCGCGGCTGTTGCGGCGGCGCGGGCTCGTACGGGGCGGGTTCGGGCAGGGTCGGAAAACGTGTGAACAGCTCATCGACGGCGCCGTTCTGCGGCAGCCCCTCGAGGTTGCCGACGAGGAACGCGCCACCGCGATCGGGCGCCCAGCGGCGGTTGCGGAACTCAACGATGCCCTCGCGGGTGAACGTGTCGCGGATGTGCTCGGCCGTTCCGAGCACCGGACGGCCCAGCGGGTGATTGCCGAACGCCGCCTCGTCGATTAGATGCCCGGCCATCACCGCCGGCTGATCGTCGGCGCGCGCGATCTCCTGCACGACCACGCCTCGCTCGCGATTCAGCTCGTCCCCATCGATCCTCGAGCGACCGACGAAGTCCGTGAGCAGATCGGCGGCCTCGAGGGCCTTGTTGGCGCGGGCGGTGATGTGGAACGCGACCAGGTCGTGGCTCGTGTACGCGTTCAGGACCGCGCCGATCCGCTCGGCGGCCTCGTTGACGTCCCGATAGGTGGGGTACTTCTCGCCGCCCTTGAACACGAGATGCTCGAGAAAGTGGGCCATCCCGTTCTCTTCGGGCCGCTCGGTGCGGGCGCCGGCGTCGAACGCCACCAGGATGGTCACGGCCCGGGTTCCCTCGACGGAAATCCGGTACAGAGGCAGTCCGTTGGGTAAGGGGGTTCGCGTGATCGAGGGCACCGCAACAGAAAATAGCTGGCCGTGCAAGTCCCCTTGCAGGAGGAGGATCAGGGGACGTTCCGAGATGGGCCTCGGTAGGCTGCCCCGGACCTATGGCTAGAACTGAATCACAGCATCGAACCCGCCGCCGGCGCGACAGCGCTGCTTCGGCGATGATCGCGCCCCGTGAGCCTCAGGCCGTCGGGCCGGTTCCGACCGCCCGGTCGGTGATCGATTTCCGCGGCGTATCCAAGCGCTATTCGAGCGGGGACATCGGCCTCGACCAGGTCACGTTCTCGATCGAGCGCGGCGACTTCGTGTTCCTCGTCGGCTCCACCGGCTCGGGCAAGTCGACCGTGATGCGTCTGCTGATCAAGGAGCTCGAGCCGACCGGCGGGACAATCCGCGTGGCCGGTCACGACCTCGGCGGGATCAAGCGCAAGCGGATCGCCTACTACCGCCGCAACCTCGGCGTGGTGTTCCAGGACTTCAAGCTCCTCCCGGGCCGGACCGTGTACGACAACGTCGCCTACGCGCTCCAGGTCACCGGCGGCACCCGTCGCGATATCCGCGACAAGGTGCCGGACATCCTGCGGCTGACCGGGCTGTCGACGAAGCTCCACAACTACCCCGACCAGCTCTCCGGCGGTGAGCAGCAGCGCGTGTCGATCGCGCGCGCGTTCGTCAACCACCCGCCGCTGCTGCTGGCCGACGAGCCGACCGGGAACCTCGACCCCGAGACGAGCGTCGACATCATGCGGCTGCTCTACCGGATCAACCGCACCGGCACCACCGTGCTCGTGGCCACTCACGACCAGGCGATGGTCGACAAGATGCGCCGCCGCGTGCTCGAGCTGTCCGAGGGTCGGATCGTCCGCGACGAGGCCACGGGTCTGTACACGCGCGACGAGACCACGCGGGAGTTCGCCCGCCGGTTGCGCCAGCCCCCGACGCGCCCGTCGGGGGTGTAGCGGATGAAGCTGGGGTTCTTCCTGCGCGAGGCGATGCGCTCGATGCGGCGCAGCGCTGCCCCGAGCTTCGCCGCGCTCGCCACCGTGCTCGTGACGATGCTCGTGCTCGGGGTGTTCATCCCGATCGTGCAGGCCACCAACGGGGCCGCCGACAGCGTCCGCGGCCGGGTCGAGGTCGACGTGTACATGAACACGAGCGCGACCGCCGCCGACGATCAGCGCGTCCAGCACGAGCTGCTCGGGCTGGCGCACGTCAAGTCGGTCCAGTTCGTCTCAAAGCAACAGGCCTACACGCAGCAGTCCGCCCAGAACGAGCAGGCCTACCAGCTGCTGGGATCCAACCCGCTGCCCGACACGTTCCACGTCATTCCCGACAATCCGAGCAACGTTCTGGCCGTCCACAGCGAGATCACCGGGTCGGGTTCCGGCGGACAGGGCCTGATCGATTCCTCGATCGCGACCGTGTCGAACAAGCAATCCGACACCCGGAAGATCCTCGAGGTCACGAACCTGGTGACGATCACGGCCGCGGTGCTGACGGTGCTGCTCGCACTCGCGTCGATCCTGCTGATCGCGAACACGATCCGCCTGTCGCTGTACGCGCGCCGGCGCGAGGTCGAGGTGATGAAGCTGGTCGGCGCCACCGACTGGTTCATCCGCGTGCCGTTCGTGATCGAGGGCGTGATCGTCGGCGCGGCGGGCGCGTTGCTGGCGGTCGCGGTGCTGGGCGTGACCAAGGTGGCGGTGCTCGACCCGCTCGCGAGTAGCTGGGGGCTGATCGCCGCGCCACGGACGATCGGGTTCACGGGGCTCGTGATCGTGCTGCTCGCGGCCGGGACGCTCGTGTCGGCGCTCGGCTCCGGGCTGTCGCTGCGTCGGTTCTTGAGGGTCTGAGGGTCTGCGGCCGCGGGCCTGCGGGGGCGCGGGGCTGCGGGTCGCGGGGCTGCGGGTCGCGGGGCTGCGGGGGGCCGGAGCCTCGATACACCGGAATTCAGGGTGCATAACCGCGCACTCGATGACTCCTTCGTGGCGAGTGCGCGGGAATGACCCGTATAGCGTGGCTTTCGGCACTCTCGAGGTGAACGCGTCGTCGAGTGCGCGGTTGTGACCCATTGCGGTGGCCGGCCCACCCGGATGGCGACCCCGGGGCCGGCTACTGCATTTGGGGCCGCAAACGTTCGCGGCGTCGTAACCTCATAGGCGCAATGTACGCCCGCCGATCACGTGGTCCCCGCATCGCCGTCTTGGTCCTTGCCGGCGTGCTCGTGCTGCTGATCGGCATTTTGCTCGGCGGGCACCCGAGTTGGCTCCCATCGCCGCTGCGCAGCGCGTTCGTGAGCCAGAACGACGATCCGCTCGTCAATCAGGTGCTCAACATGCTCCAGACCGACTACTACCGGCCGCTGAACCGCAATCAACTGATCAACAAGGGTCTCGCCGGCATGGTTGCGAGCCTCGACGACCCGTACTCGCATTACTACGACCCGACCAACTACCAGGGCTTTCTCAACGAGGACAATCCGCACCTGAGCGGGATCGGGGTCGACGTGCAGGCTGAGTCGCGCGGACTGCTCGTCGACAACGTATTTCCGGGATCGCCGGCCGCCAAGGCCGGACTCCAGCGGGGTGACGTGATCGTGGCGGTGGGACCCACATCGCTGGCGAGCCGACCCGCGAACTTCGGCTCCCAGCTGATCAAGGGACGCGCCGGGACGCGGGTCACGCTGACGATCCTGCAGGGGAAGCAGACGCACCCGGTGACGCTCGTGCGCGCCGACATCGTCGTCCCGGTCGTGGCCGGGCAGATCGTCACCTACCACGGGGTCAAGCTCGGCGCGGTCTCCCTGACGCAGTTCGTGGATGGGGCCGGCGCCGAGTTGCGCACCCAGGTCGAGAAGGTTCTGCACCAGGGCGCGAAGGGGCTGATCCTCGACCTGCGCGACAACCCGGGCGGGCTGCTGAACGAGGCCGTCAACGTCGCCAGCATCTTCATCCCCGATGGCACGATCGTCTCGACCAGAGGTCGCGCCCAGCCGACCGAGGTCTACGTGGCCCGGGGTGGCGCGATCCCGGCGAGCATCCCGGTGGTCGTGCTCGTCAACCGCGACACCGCGTCGGCCGCCGAGATCGTCACGGGCGCGCTGAAGGATCGCGGGCGCGCCAAGGTCGTCGGCACGAACACTTACGGCAAGGGCGTGTTCCAGGAGATCGAGCCGCTTCCGAACGGCGGCGCGCTCGACTTCACGGTCGGCGAGTACTTCACGCCGAATGGGACGAACCTCGGCGGCGGCGGAGTGAAGGAGGGGAAGGGCATTCCGCCCAACGTCTACGCCGCGCTCGCGCCAGGAGCCAAGACCGACACGCAGTTCACGGCCGCCGAGCGGACGGTGGCGGCCGAGGTGCAGTGAGCGCCGTCAAGGACGCGAGCGGCAGCTCGCGGGTGGCGGTGCTCGCTCGGCACGGCAAGTTCCTCGTCGCCGAGCCGTTCTTCGGCGCCGGGCCCCGGCCGGTGGTCAGCCGCGATCGCAATGTGTCGGTCGGGGACCTGATCGTCGTTCGCGCCGGCTCGGGCCGCAACGGCCGGGGAGGGGGGAGGGCCACGGTCGTTCGGCGGATCGGCCGGTCGGACGTCGCCCGTGACGTGATCGAGGCGCTGATGGTCGACCGCGGCCTGCGACGCAGGTTCGATCCGGCGGTCGAGCACGAGGCCCGCGAGGTATCCGCGGCCGCGCTCGCGCCGGCGGACGGCGCGGAGTGGCCGGCTGATCGCCGCGATCTGCGCTCGCTGCCGACATTCACCGTCGACCCGGCAAGCGCGCGCGACTTTGACGACGCGATCTCGGCCGCGGTCGAGGACGACGGAGCGCGGCGGGTATGGGTGCACATCGCCGACGTGTCGGCATACGTCCGGCCGGGCTCGTTACTCGACCGCGAGGCGTACCGGCGCGGGACGAGCGTCTACGTCCCCGGCGCGGTCGAGCCGATGCTTCCCGAGGCGCTTTCCGGGCGCGCTTGCTCGCTCGTACCGGGGCAGGATCGCCTGGCGGTCACGACCGAGCTCGTACTCGACGGCGCTCGCGTTCGCAGCAGCGCGTTCTACCGGTCGGTGATCCGCTCCGACGAGCGCCTCGATTACGAGCGCGTCGATCGCATCTTCGACGGCCGCGAGCGAGCGTCGGGGGGCTGGGGAGCGGCGCTTGAGGTGGCGCGAGCGGCGGCCGCGGCGCTTGAGGAGCGGCGGGCCTCCCAGGCGGCGCTCACGCTCGAATCCTCCGAACCCGAGTTCGAGTTCGACTCACGCGGGAACGTCGCCTCGGCCGAGCCGATTGCGCAGACCGAGTCGCATCGGTTGATCGAGCACCTGATGATCGCGGCGAACGAGCAGGTCGCGCGGCTGCTGGTGTCGCGGCGGGTGCCGGCGCTGTATCGGGTGCACGAGCGGCCCGACGGAATGGCGGCCGAGCGGCTGATCGACCAACTCGCGTCGCTCGGGGTGCCGACGCCGCCGGTTCCGAAGGGTCACATCGCGCCGCAGCAGGCCGCTGATCTGATCGGCGAGGCCTCGCAGCTTGTCGAGCAGTGGACGGCGTCCCACGGTGGGCGGGGTCGACGTGCCCTCACGAGCCTCGTGCTGCGGTCTTTGAAGCAGGCTTACTACGACCAGCGCAATCGCGGCCACGCAGGCCTCCAGCTCGCGAGCTACTGCCACTTCACCTCGCCGATCCGGCGCTACCCCGATCTGATCTGCCACCGAGCGCTGCTGTCCGCGGTGACCGGGGACGAGCCGGCGCCCAATGCCGCGTGGGTGGGAGAGGCCGGACCCTGGTGCTCGGCGCGCGAGCGCGAGGCGATGTCGATCGAGCGCGACGCCGACGACATCGCCCGTTGCTTCCTGCTCGAGCGGTCGCTGCGTGGCACGGATCCCGGGGAGACGTTCGACGGCGAGGTCGTCGGACTCGCGGGTGCCGGCGCGTTCGTGGCCTTCGGCGCCCGCGGCGAGTTCGAGGGCCTGCTCCCGGTACGGCTGCTGCGTGGCGACTGGTGGGAGCTCAACGAGCAGAGCACGATGCTGGTCGGGACGCGCGGTGGCGCCACGATCCGCCTCGGGGACCCGGTGAAGGTGCGGGTGGGGAAGATCGAGGCTCCGCGCGGCCGGGTCGACCTGCTCCCGGGCTGGGAGGTGGAGTGAGGCGATGGCCAAGGGACGAAAGCGAAAGGCATCCGCCGGCGACGTGGCCACCAACCGGCAGGCTTCGTACCGCTTCAACCTGCTCGAGCGCTTCGAGTGCGGCCTCGTGCTGACCGGCACGGAGGTCAAGTCGCTCCGTGAGTCGGGCGCCCAGCTCAAGGACTCCTACGCCGTCGTGCGCGACGGCGAGGTGTGGTTGATCGGGCTTTACATCGCGCCGTACGGTCCCGCGTCGCGGGAGAACCACGATCCCGAGCGGCCACGCAAGCTGTTGCTGCACCGATCCGAGATCGAGCGCCTGATCGGCCTCACCCGAGAGCGGGGGCTGACGCTCGTGCCGACGCGGATCTACTTCGCGGGGCCGCGGTCGCGGGCGAAGATCGAGATCGCGCTGGCGCGCGGTAAGGACCTGTACGACAAGCGCGACGCGATCAAGACGCGCGATATGGCCCGGGACGTGCAGCGCGAACTGCGCGAGGCGCGGTACTGACGATGGGCCCCGCGCTCGCGGAGTATGGTTGAGCGCGCAACTATAGCCGCGGAAGCGCCAGGTGCGTAGCGACACGAAACGTTGGGTAGCCCCAACGTATGACGATTGGTTCGAGCATTCTCCTGATCGCGGTTGGCGCGATTCTGAAGTGGGCCGTTACGGCGCAGGTGAAGGGATTCAACATCCAGACGGCCGGAACCGTGCTGTTCGTGGTCGGTCTCGTAGGCCTCGTGCTGTCGCTGATCTACACCTTCTGGTGGGCGCGGCGCGATTACAACGAGACGCGGGTCTACCGGCGCGATCCGCCGGTCGCCTGAGGTGGAACGGGGGCGCGCGCGATCGTTGTTAGCTGATCGTGCGCGCCACCAGCGTGGCGTGCATACCCACGACCAGTAGCGCCACGAGGCTCAGGTAGACCGCGGCGACGAGCGCGCGGTCGAGCGGCCTGACCCGGTAGTACGCCTCCTGAGCAAGTCCGCCGGCGCGCCGCTGCTGCCAGCGCTTGTACGTCTCGAACCCGGCGAAGATCAGGATCAGCAAGATGATCGGGTTCGGGAAGATGATCGCGAGCGGGATCATCGCGGCGAATCCGACGAACCACATCCACGGCGCCATCGCCGCCATCGCCCGCCCGCCGTCGAGCGGCACGACGGGCAGCAGGTTGAACAGGTTCAGGAAGAACCCGGTGAACGCCAGCGCGCGCCACAGATCGTTGCCGGTGGCGTGCCAGACGAGAACACACGCGGCCGCGCCGATGCTGCCGAGGATCGGACCCGCCAGTCCGACGCGCGCCTCCGCTGTCGCGTTGTTGCCGAGCGACCGAGCTGCGATCACCGCGCCGAGGAACGGGATGAACATCGGCCAGCTGGCCTTGATGCCCTCGCGCCGGAGCGCGATCGCGTGCCCCATCTCGTGGATGAACAGCAGCGCGATGAAGCCGGCAGCGAATGGGAAGCCCCACAGCAACGCGTACGCGACGAGCGAGACCAGGATCGTGCCCGAGGACGCGAGCAGCTTGACCTTGGGAAGCAGCAGCAGGATCGCCTTCAGCTTCGCCAGTGCGGCCACAATCGCCGCGCCGATCGCCGACAGCCGCCGGCGGATCGGGCCCTGGCGTTCGTGGCTCGAGCGGCGGTGCCGGCTGCGGCTCGGGCTCGGGCGGCATCGCCTCGGCGGTCCCGATGGCCTCGGCGGTCCCGACGGCCTCGGCGGTCCCGACGGCCTCCGGGGTCCCGACGGGTGCGAACGGCCAATGTGTGTTCGTTTCCATTGTTGCTACTGCATTGTAGGAACGGGCCGGAGGCGTTCCGGGGCGATTCTTACGACGTCCTTCGCTTGATCGGCTCGGCCCGGTCCGGAACTGGGCCGAAGCTATACTCCTTGGACAGATATCCCCCGGGGACGACAGGCTTCGACGTGGTCGGTTCGTGGGGGTGGTTGCGAGTCGAGGTCCCGGGAGGCCTCGTTAAACACCCGGGAAAAAATACGTGCGAATCATTCAGATTCCCACACCTATAACCTCGCTGTCTAACCACAGTTGAGCGTTAGCCGGCCACCATTCGCCCGCGGTGGCGGTCCGGTTCAACTAGCGGGCTTACTCGGTGAGGCCCGCTCCAGCCCCGCCGAGGACATCTTCGGAGCTGGCCCCCGACAACCCCGCCGGCTAGGCGAGTCGAGGGCGAGATCAGAGAGCCGGCTACGCTCGTAGACGCCACCTTTTGCGCGACTGCGGACGCGGGTTCAATTCCCGCCGTCTCCACCTCCGCAAAGAATTCGAACCGCCCTCCGCACCAACGGGGGGCGGTTCTTCTATGACGGCGAGGGCGTCCAGGGTCGTGACGGCGCACCCTCCTCCGGCAGCGACCAGGCGATCACGCACGGGGGAAGACGGCGCTGCCGCCTTCCCGCGCGCGTGGTGCGAGCGGTCGGGGCTCCGGGCCGCGGCGCGGGTACGGTCACCGCGACCATCCCGCCCCGTCCGCTGCGCCGCTACAGCGCGGCTCCGCGGCGACCGCCGCAGCCCCGGAATCCGCGGCGGAAGAACATGAAGCGGGCCAGGAAGAACAGCGGGATGAGGATCCACAGGCCGCCGACCACACCGAACATCAGGTGAATGGCGACGATCGCCAGGATGATCGGGATGATCGGGATCATGCGCAGGGAGCCGAGCAGGCCGAAGCCGGTGCGGCGGCCCGCGCGCTGCCGGGCCGAACCGTCCGGCAGGTCGCGCGTGAGCTCGGCCAGCTCGCCCACGGTCTTCGCGGCGAAGCACCTGTCCAGGCGCTCCTGAAATTCGTCCTGGTCGAGCCGGCCGTCGGTGTGGTGCTCGCGCAGCCGGTCGGCGGTCGCGTCGCGGTCGGCGTCGCTCGCGCGCAGGTTGGGGTTCCGCATCATCTGGCTGATCGTGTCGTACCCGTACATCGTTGCTCCTTCGGTCTGTGTGCTTGGGTCGCTTGCTGCAGGGAGAAGCTTGCTCTCCGGAGGGCGATTTGTCGTCGGGCGAGGGGCGGCTTCTGTGCTGCTCCCGGCGTCTAACCGCAGCCGGACCGTGTACTCCCGCCGGCGTAGTCGCGGCTGCGCCCGGGAGCCGATGACGGCGCCCGCGGGCGGGGTTATCGTGCGGCTGTGACTCCGTTCGGCTGGATCCGCCGCAGCGATGTGCGTCTCGCCGCGATGTGTGGGGTGATCCAGGTCGGCGCCACGGCGGGGGCGGCGCATCACGCGTCGCGCACGCACAGCTGCTGGTGGGCGTCTGCCTGTCATCCGGCGACGCCGCTTGACGCCGGTGCCTACGCGCTGCTGGCGCTCGGCCCGCTCGCGCTCGTTTTGCGGCGGCGGTATGTGCGCGAGGTGCTCGCGTTCGTGTTCGCCGTCACGGTGGTGTACGTCGTGCGCGGCTACCCGCTCGGCCCGAACTTCCTGTCCCTTGGCTTCGCGATTGTCTCGGCGGTGTTCGCCGGGGAGCGGGTGCTCGCGTGGGCCGCGGTCGGGGCCGGCTGGTTGGTGTTTCTCGGATTGCCGTGGGCGCTCGGACACTCGGGCGGGCCGAAGGTGCTGGCGGCGCTGGCGATCGCCGCCTGGCTGCTCGTGGCACTGGCAAGCGCCGGAGGGGTACGCAGCCGCCGGGTGCGGTTCGCGGAGGCCAAGCGGGCGCGCGAGCTCCAGGCCCGCAGCAAGGCCGACGAGGAGCGGCTCCGCATCGCCCAGGAGCTCCACGACGTGCTCGCGCACAACATCTCGCTCATCAACGTGCAGTCAGGCGTCGCCCTGCACCTGATGGACGAGAAGCCCGAGCAGGCACGGATCGCGCTGACGGCGATCAACGAGGCGAGCGCCGACGCGCTGCGCGAAGTCCGCTCGGTGCTCGGTGTCCTGCGCGGCACCGGCGCGGAGGCGCCCCGGGCGCCGACGGCGGGTCTGGACCGCCTTGACGACCTCGTGTCCCGCACTACCGCGGCCGGCGTCGGGGTCACGCTCGAGGTCCGCGGCGAGCGCCGGCCGCTCCCGGCGAGCATCGATCTGGCAGCGTTCCGCATCGTGCAGGAGGCGCTGACCAACATCGTCCGCCACGCCGGGGGCGGCGCCGCGAACGTCGAGCTGACGTACGGCCCCGGTGAGCTGACCGTGCAGGTGGACGACGACGGACATGGCCCGGGCGCCTCCGGCGGTCGCCGGGAGGTGCCGGCGCCGGACGGCGAGGGCGGTGGCAACGGCATCCCGGGAATGCGCGAGCGCGCGGTCGCGCTCGGCGGCACATTCGACGCCGGCCCCCGATCCGGCGGCGGGTTCCGCGTTCGCGCGCAGATCCCGGTGCCGGGCAAGTGACCGCCGTGATCCGCACGGTGCTCGCAGACGACCAAGCGCTGGTGCGCGCCGGGTTCCGCGCGCTACTAGACGCGCAGGACGGGATCGAGGTGGTCGGCGAGGCGGCGGACGGTCGCGAGGCGGTCGACCTGACGCGCGCGCTCATTCCCGACGTCGTGCTGATGGACATCCGCATGCCGACGCTCGACGGAATCGCTGCCACACGCGAGATCGCCGCAGACCCCGCGCTCGCTGGCGTCCGGATCGTGATCCTGACCACGTTCGAGCTCGACGAGTACGTGTTCGACGCGATCCGGGCCGGGGCAGCTGGCTTCTTGGTCAAGGACACCAAGCCGACCGACCTGATCGAGGCGGTGCGGGTAGTGGCCGCTGGCGAGTCGCTGCTGTCGCCGTCGGTCACCCGCCGCCTGATTGGCGAGTTCGCGGCGCGCGCCAAGGAGCCGCCCCGCTCAGACGCGCTCGAGGAGCTGACCGACCGCGAGCGCGAAGTGATGGCGCTCGCCGCCGCCGGCTTGTCGAACGACCAGATCGCCGAGCGGCTCGTCGTCAGCTCAGCCACGGCCAAGACGCACGTCAGCCGGGCCATGATCAAGCTCGGCGCCCGGGACCGCGCCCAGCTCGTCGTGATCGCCTACGAGTCCGGCCTCGTGCGACCCGGCTGGTCCGAGTGACGAGCGGGCGCGAGTGCACATCGCCTCCCCCTAAGCACGCCTGCTTCGCATCCCCGATCCGCCTCAGGGCGCTACGTCCCTGAAGGCCGCGGAGCGCTGATTCGGCACTGCGGGGCTTCTTACGATTCCGCGACCACAGCCTCGGCGGCCGGGCCCCCGACCTTCTCGAGCGCACCCCAAAGCGCTTGCATCGTAGGGGCGAGATGGGCGAGCTCCTCTAGGTGAGGTACGGACAGCCGATCGAGCTTCTCGATGCCGACTGGGGTGAGCGTGATCCGTACGACGCTCTTACTGCCGGGGTCCCGGTTGCGTTCGACCAGCCCGTCCGCGACCGCACGGTCAATCAGACCGACGGCGCTGTGGTGGCGAAGGACGAGATAGTCAGCGATCTCGCCGACGGTAGGCCCCGAAGGGTTTGGGTGTCCGCGGACCGCCAGGAGAAGCTGGTGCTTCGCGGGCGTCAGCCCTGCTGCCTTGGCTTGCTGCTCGCTCCAGCGCAGAAAGCGGCGCAGGCCCGTTCGTAGCTGCAGTAGCCGAGTGAAATCCTTCTGGTCGAGCGTCATGTCGCGCCACGATATCGGACGGCCGTCGAAACCGGTGGTACAGCGTTCGTGTTCAGGCGGACGACGCTCTGGTCTCCATGCCCTCGCTGTAACGCCGGCGAATGTGCTTCTCGCGGTCCTCATCGCCGTACGACTCCTGGCCCTGGCTGAAGCGCCCGCGGTGCAACGCAGCTTCGGGAGGTGCGACCACCTCCTGACCGTCGCTGAACCGACCCAGACGTAGCTCCTCCAGGTGGCGCGGGTAGCGGGCCTGTCCCAGAGCAAACCGCGACCGCGGGATCTCGGGCTGGAATGGCTGCTCCGCCGAGCTGAGTGCGTGATCACTCATTTCGTTCCTCCTCCTGCGAGACGGCGCGCGGGCCGGCCCCGACCGGTGCCGTTCGATCGCGCCCGAGGCCATCGAAGCTGAATCGCCGACACGTCAGTACCGCGACAGTGGAAGGAAGGCGACAGGCGCGACGACGTTTTGGGGACACAAAGCCGACGCGACGTATTGCGGATATCGTTCTAAGATATCGTATCACGATCACACACGCTCGGCTGGGGGTGGCACATCGAGGCGGGACTCGCGGCGCAAGCACGGTGTCCACACGCGAGCCCAAGCCGTGGAGCGGGCCCGCGATTTACGTCTCCTGGTTCCGACCCCGCGCGGCCGGTAGCGATATCGGTCACGTTCTATGCGGTTGTCGACCGGCTTGACTCGTCGGCGAAGCGATGAATCGCCCCGAGGACCTGCTCGGGTTGCTCGAGGTGGGGAAGATGTCCGGCTTCCGGGATCGGCTCGAACCGGCCCTTGGGGAATGAGGCTGCGTACGCGCGCCCGTAGGGCTCCGGCGCGATCTGGTCGCTCTCGCCCCAGATTGCCATGACCGGTGTCGGGACGAGGGCAAGCCGCCGCCGCAGCTTCGGATCGTGCATGTACGGGTCGCGGGCGTACACCGCGAGCGTCGCGGCGTTGGCGGCCTGGATGTCGCGTGCCTGCTGCGGAAGCTGCGTCGGGTCAGGTGCGGCGGCTGGGTTGTGGAACGAGTACGCGATCAGCTCCTGCGGAGTGAGGGAGAAGAAATCGGCGAGCTCGATCCCGTCGACGTTGATTCCGACCGCGTTGAGGAGCACCGTCCCGCTGATGCGCTGGTGCTCGCGCACCGCCATCTCGGAGGCGATCCAGCCGCCGATCGATGAGCCGACGACGAGCACGTCGCGCAGATCTCTTCGCTCGAGCAGCTGCAGGTAGCTGAGCGCGATGTCGTCGATCCCGGTGTACCACTCGGGTCGCGGGGTGCCCGCGAACCCGGGATGCACGGGAGCGATGACCTCGAAGTCCTCGGCCAGCGCGGAGGGAAGCGGTCCCATCGACGGCGGGCCCCCGCCTCCATGGAGGAGCAGCACGGGTCGGCCGTCACCCTGCTGATCGATAGTTACCTCCAGGTCGTCGGCATAGAAGCCGCTCATGATGTTCGTCGTCATGTTGTGCCTTTAGTCGGTGTTTGTCGTCCGGCGCGTGGTCACTCCGCTCCTGGCTCGTCGGGCGCGCGCGTGCCGGCCGGATAGGTCGCGTAGCGCGCCATCACCGCGAGAATCGCCTCGGGCGTCATCTCCCCCGACGCCGCCAGCTTGCTGAGGTCTCGGAAGTAGGCGGCGTAGAAATCGGGGGTGAACGTGTTGAGGATGATCGCCGGTTCGTCGCCGCGGTTGGCGAAGGTGTGTTCGGCGCCGACGGGTACCGACACGAACGTTCCGGCGGGCGCCTCGCGCTGGGTGTCACCGACCGTGAATCGAGCGGTGCCCGTGATCACGTAGAACGTCTCGTCGTGCTTCTGGTGCCAGTGGGGCGGCGGCCCATCCGTCTGCGGAGGAACGGTGAGGATGGCAACCGCGAGGCGGTGGGCGGTGCCGCTGCCATCTTCGACCATACGCACCTGGATGGGGCCAGGGAGCACCACTTCTCCACCGTCAGGTCCAACGATCGACGCCTCAGACACGAGCGGCTCCATTTCGTGAGGGTTGACTATCACGAAGCACCGTAGCGCATCGGCGTTCTTTATGCAAGTTGACTATTATTACGAGAGCCGACCTTGACAAGCGATGCCTGGTACGCGACAACACGAGCAACGATGAGTGGCACGCCCGAGGAGCATGGCCGGGTCAACCAGAAGCGGCGCACGCGCGCCGCGATCGTCGCGGCGTGTCAGGAGCTGATCACGGCCGGCGCGGACATCAACATGCCGGCCGTCGCGCGCGCAGCGCTCGTCTCCGAACCGACCGCCTACCGCTACTTCCCGGATCTCGCCTCCCTGCTTGAGGAAGCGCTCGCGGGGATTGAGCCCGATCCCGCCGCCGCATTGGCCGCCGCCGCCGATCCCGGCGATCCGGTCGAGCGGGTTGCCTACGCCGCCGAGCTTCTCGCGAAGCTCGTCATCCAGCGCCAGGGCGCGATTCGCGCGCTCATATCGATCTCGATCGCCCGAGGCACCGCTCGACAGGTCCGGCCGGGCCACCGCTTCGCCCTCATCGACCAGGCGCTAACCCCCCTCACAGCGCCCAACTCCGGCATTAGTAAGGCAACGCTCGAGCAGTTGCGGCGCGCCCTCGCCGTTGTCATCAGCGCCGAGGCCGTCCTCACCCTGACCGACCTCTACGGACTCGACCCCGGCGCGGCGATCGCGAGCATCGTGCACACCGCGCGACTCGTCACCGAAGCGACACTTGCCGCGTCGCGCTCGGGCCATGCGCGTACCTGAGACGATCACCCTCGTGGAGGAATCGAGCAGTCCATGACTGTGGTGCGGGTCGTGGTTGGGCTCCTGGCGGTCGCGGGGATCGCCGCGGTCCTGGGGTCGATGCTCCGCACCGTCGTGCTGCCCCGGGGTGTGCCGGCAAGGCTCGCACGTATTGCTTTCTTAGCCGTGTACTGGCTGCTCCGGCTTCGTCTGCGGTTGACGGGTCGGTCCGATTACGCAACCAGGGACCGGATATTTGCGATCGAGGCGCCGCTGGGGCTGTTCGCTCAGCTCACGACCTGGGCCGTGCTGATCTGGCTTCTGTTCGCCGTGCTGTTCTGGTCTCTTACGGCCTCGGCGGTCGACGGCCCGACCATCTCGCGCGCGTTGGAGCTGTCCGGCTCCTCGATGCTCACGCTGGGGTTTGATTCGCCCGGGGCGCTGCCGCGACAGCTGGCCGCGTTCGCGGCCGCCGGGGTCGGGCTGACGCTCCTGGCTCTGGTGATCGCCTACCTCCCGACCCTCTACGGCAGATTCTCCCGGCGCGAGGAGCTGATCACCAAGCTCGCCGTTCGAGTCGGCCGTCCGCCATCGGGTCCCGCGCTGCTGTCCAGCAGCTGGGAGCTCGGCCGCTTCGATCAGCTGGAGGAGGTGTGGGAGGGCTGGGAGGACTGGTTTATCGAGCTCGGCGAATCCCACACGACCTTTCCACAACTCAGTTTCTTCCGCTCGCCCCACCCGGGCAACCATTGGGTGCTTGCCTCTGAAGCCGTGCTGGACGGCGCCGCGCTCGTCATCACGGCCTGCGACATACCGCGACAGTCCCGCGGCGAGTTGTGCCTGCGGGCCGGAATCCACGCTTTGATCTCGATCGCCGACTTCCTCGGCATTCCCCACCATCCGCCGGAACCCGGTGCGGAGATCGCGCTCTCCGAGGAGACGTTCGATGCCGCGTTCAGCCATCTTCAGGACCTCGGGGTCCCGATGCGTGATGATCGAGACGCTGCCTGGGTCGCCTTCCGGGCGACGCGCGCTCGGTACGAGCCGCTGCTCGCAGTGCTCGGTCGTATGACCGACGCGCCACGGAGCGCGTGGAGCTCCTGGACCGAGGACACCCGGCGGCACACGCCTCCGCTGCTAAGACCGCGACGACGGTCGCGCGACGCGCCCGACGCGGCAGCGACGGGTCGATCTGGTGACAGTTCGCGCTGAGCCAGCTGGTTCGCCGGATGAAGGTTGTGCGCTCGGCGTCAATTCGAAGCCGCCAGCGCGACGCCGCTTTCGAGCAGCTCTTTGAACTTCTCCTGGTCTGCCGGCACCTGCTTGGCAGCCTGCCGGCGCGCCAGGACTGCAAACAGCTTGCCGACGCCGTGACCCTCGAGGTCGAGCTCTGAGTTCATGCGTGAGCTCGATTCGCCGATCGGATCGACCGTGTATGTACCGGCGGAACGAATCAGGCCGGCGGTGCCGCGGAACGAGGCCTTGCGCGGGGGGTCGTGCTCTGTGATCTCGTATGGGAAGTCTCGCGCCCCTCCGGGAACGATGCGGCGCTCCACCACTCGCGTACCTACGCGGACGGGGCCGTCAGTCTCGACAGTCGTGCTCACGAGCTGGCCTTGCCACTCGTTGTGTCGGTCAACCTGATCGAGGTAGGCGAACACCTCCTCGGCCGGGCGGTTGATCTCGATGCTGTGCCTGATCATGTTGGATCCTCTCTGGGTGTCGTTTCTCGCAGTCATGTCTGTCTCCGTCTGTACTTGGAATTCACCTGGAGCAAGCGAGCAAGCGAGCCACGTCGACCGTCGCTGCTCACGCTCGCGCCGGCTCGGGCGCTTCCGCAGGTCGCCCGTCGCGCCGTCCCTCGGTCTGCGCAACGAAGTCGCTCGAGCGGATCAACAGGAGATCCGCGACCGCGCCCGCGAGCGCGAGGATCGCGGCGACGAGGAAGATCTCATTGAGGCCTGCGACGAAGCTGGCGCGCGCCACTTCGCCGACGATCGCTCGCGACTGCGGCGGGACGTGGGCGATCGCTCGGTGCGTCTGACCGCTTGAGATCGCCGTCGCGATTGTGTGTGCGCCGCCCAAGTGCGCGGCGTGCAGCCCGGAGCTCACGTGCGCGCGGACCTCGCTGGTGAAGATCGACCCGAGCGCGGCGATGCCGGTGGCGATGCCGACCTGGCGGAAGGTGCTGTTGATCCCCGAGCCCATGCCTGCCTGACGGGGCGGGACGACGGCAATCGCGGTCGATGCAAGCGGCGGATTGATCAGGCCGACGCCGACGCCGCCGACGAGAAACGCGGGGAGAAGATGCGTCCAATGCGATGTCACCGTCAATCCGCGCATCAAGAGCAGGCTCAGCCCGACGAGGGCGAGCCCGGCGCCCATCAACAACCGCACCGGCACGACGGTCGTGAGGCGCCCAGCCACAAACGAGGTGACGAGGATCGCGCCCGAGAGCGTCACCAGGCGCAGGCCCGCGCCGAGTGGCGAAAGGCCGAGGATGTTCTGCAGATATAACGTCAGGTAGAGCAACATCGCGAAGATCGACCCAGACACCGCGAACGCAACGATCGACGCGCCGTTGAACGCCCGGCGCCGAAACAGCGACAGATCCAACATCGGCGCGCTGCTGCGCCGCTCGACGGTCAAGAACACCGCGAACAGAACGACGCTCGCGATCAAGCAGCCGTCGACAAGGTCGCTGCCCCATCCCTTCCGACTCGACTCGATCAAGCCAAGCACGAGCGTTCCGAGCGCGGCCGTGAAGGTGACGAAGCCCGGGATGTCGAGGCGGGCGCCGTCCGGGTCACGCGACTCGTCGACCTTCGACACCGTCAGCGCGAGCGCGACGACGCCGATAGGGACGTTGACTAGGAAGATCCAGCGCCAGCTCAGTGCGTCGGTGAGCGCCCCGCCGACAACCGGTCCGATCGACACCGCCGCGCCGGTCACGGCGCCCCAGACACCGAACGCGACCCCGCGGTCGCGTCCGCGATAGGCGTTACCCAGCAGCGCAAGCGACGCCGCGAACATCATCGCGCCGCCGATCCCTTGCACGCCGCGCGAGAGGTTGAGCATCAGCGGCGACTGGGCGACACCGCACAGGAGCGAAGCCGCCGAGAAAATCACCAGGCCGATGGCGAATATCCGCCGTCGCCCGAGCAGGTCTGCCAGCGAACCCGAGCTCAGCAGGAGCGCTGCGAGCGTGAGCGCGTAGGCGTCAACGACCCACTGCAAGTCTGTGAAGCTCGACCCCAGCCCAGCCTGGATCTTCGGCAGCGCGACATTCACGATCGTGACGTCGAGGAGCAACATGAACGTGCCGAGACAGACAGCGACGAGAGTCCACCACTCGTGCACGGCGGCGCCGACGGTGACCGTTCCCGAACCATTCTGCACACTGTCGTGCCACCCGGCGCTGCCGTTTCGTGCCGTCATGTCTGCCTCCGTCCGTACTTGAATGTGATGACAGTCTCCGGGGGCTAGGGCCGTGCTCGCATCGGAGAAGCCCTAGGCCGACGCGCCGGTCCCACCCACGCCGACCGACCGCCCTCAAACCCCCGGCGAGCACCCGAGTCGAGGTGCTCGCCGGGGCCAGAGCCGGGAATTGGCGTCGTGTTCAGCTGACCGCGTTGACGGCGAGTGCAGCTTCGGCTGCCGTCTCGGTGAGCTCTACGACCGCGTCTGGGTGGGAGACCATCGCCAAGTGGCCCGAACGGACTTCGACGGTGGTGGCACCCATGCGGTTGGCGAACATTCGCTCGACGTCAGCCGGGAGCGCCTGGTCATCTTGGGCGACCAGGTACCACGACGGCATCAGCTTCCACGTCGGGACAGTCATCACCTCGTCGAAAGCGCTCGCTGACAGCGGCTGCTGCACCGCGTACAACGCCTTTGCCTTGACCGGGTCCACATCACCCGCGAAGTGGTTGACGAAGTCATTTTCAGTCAACCAAACGAAGCCCCGCTCATCGACGAACCGGTGGGCCAACGCTGGCGTCGGAGGTCCCTGTGCGAGCAGCCCTCCGAGTGATTCCCCCTCGTCGATCCCGAACGCCGCGATATAGACAAGCCCGACCACGTTGGGGGCGTCCCTGCCCAGCGCGGTGATGACCTGGCCGCCGTACGAATGGCCTGCGATCACGGTCGGCCCGTCCTGGAGTGCCAGGACCTGGCGGAGCCTGGCGACATCATCTGCCAGCGACGTCAAGGGGAACTGAGGCGCCGTGACGTGGTAGCCGTCCGCCTGCATACGCTCGATAACCGAGTTCCAGCTGGAACCGTCGGCCCAGGCCCCGTGAATGAGAACGATGTTCGGCCGAGTGTGCAGTTCATTTTGATCCGTTGACATCAGGTGCTCCTTTCTAGGGGCGTTTACGTTGGTTTGCAATTGCCATTGGGGGGCGCGGGAGCGCGGTCTGTCTGCTCTGAGACCACGCTCCGACGCGCACCCGTCTTAGCTCGTTGCCCTCGCCGCGGCCGTGATCACGTTCGCGACCACTCCGGGAGCAGCCACCATCGAGAGGTGCCCGGCCCTGACCCTGGTGATGTGGGCGTGTATCCGCTGAGCCATGAACAGCTGAATGGCGGGCGGGATCGCCTTGTCGATCGTGCCGAGCACGTACCAGCTCGGGATCGTCTTCCACGCTGGCGTTCCCGAGGGGGCCGTGACCGCGCTGTAGGTGACGGGCGACTGGGTGGCGGCGAGCACAGCGCCCTCCTTCGCGGGAAGCCCGTTCGCGAATGCCTGCTCGAAAACCGAAGGCTTGACGTATAGCTCGGCGTCACCCTTGCTGGCACCAGGGAACGGGACGAAGTCGAAGACCTTCGTCGGACCCGCTCCCAGAGTCGACCCGGGCTTGGTCGAATCGAGCCCGAGCGCACTTTCGCCCTTGGCCGGCGCGAATGCGTCGACGTACACCAGCGCCTTGACGTTTCGGTTGCCCGTGGCGGCGTTCGTGATCACGGCGCCGCCGTAGGAGTGCCCGACGAGGACGATCGGGCCTTTGATCGTCTTCAGCAAGTCGGCGATCGTGGCGGCGTCGCCCTTCAGGCTCTGGAGCGGGTTGGGCGGAGCCTCGACCGCGTACCCCTCGGCCTGCAGGCGCTCGATCACCCCGCTCCAAGCGGCATTGTTCGCCCACGCTCCATTGACCAAGACCACAGTGGGCTTGGCCGCCGCGGCCGTTCTGGTTCCCGTCTTAGCCTGCGATTGTGATGTGGTGAGGGTGATGACGAGGCCGGCGATCAGCGCGAGCGCGATTGTCAGCCAGAGATATGTCACCCGTCGTTCTGCTACTCGATGCACGGTGAGCTCCTTTTTCATTGCTTAATGGCTTGTGACTGCCTCAGCTGTCACTGTCGGTGAACTAGGGCCGTGTTCGCATCCGAGGTGCCCTAATTGCGGGCGTGCCGGCCCTCAGGCAGACGAGTTGCTGGCGGCGATGTCGCCGCGATGCTCCGGATGGATCTGTCGCGGCTGGCTGGGGGCGTTGAGCGCGTTGGGAGGCCGGCGACCCGCGAGCTGCGCCGCCAGGGCCTCGCCGAGCGCTCGCGCTGCGCGGCGGAAGTAGCTCGTGGTGAGCGCCTCGCCGCACGCCGACCAGCCGGACGTCGAACGGCTCGAGCCGTCGGGCCATCTGTGACCCGACGGCTCCGAGCCCGACGATGCAGACGGTGCTTGCGGCGAGTGCCTCACCGGGCGGGTCTCGCCAGTGCCCTGGCCGCGGCTGGTAGTGGGGCGGGTATTAAAGCGGCGAGCTCGCTCCAGCCGTGCTGACTCGAGAACCGCTCGGTTCCGAACAGCACGCGCACGCTCCGCACCCCGCGCTCGACTCCGGTGTCCGCCGTCATCGGAACAGCCCACCGTTCCCTCTCGGCCGGGAGACCGCGTGCCGCGGCCCGACGATGAGCGCTTGCGCGGTGGTGATCCGTCCGGCGAAGAGGAATGCGGTCTGGCGCAGAGATGACTCGAGGTCGAAGGGGTCAAGCGCGGAGATCGCGTCGCGCGGGATCACGACCTGATACCAGCGCAGCGCGGCGCTCGCGGCCGTGTAGTGCACGCAGATGTTCGCGACGGTGCCGCAAATCACGAGCGTGTCGACGCCCCAGAACCGCAGCAAGTGGTCGAGCGGCGTTCCGTAGAACGCGTCGTAGCGAAGTTTGCGCAAGACGACGTCGTCTCGCCGGGGCGCGAGCTCATCGACGATCTCCCAACCCCAGCTGCCCTCGCGGGCGTGCTCGGGCCAGATCCGCCACTCCGGATCACCGTCGCGGTGAGTGTCCTGGCTGTACACGACGCGCATCCCGTGCGCCCGGGCGAGCTCGAGCATCGACCTGATCGCGGGAATGGTCGCCTCGGCGTCAGGGACGAGCAGGCCGCCGCCCTCACGGACGAAGTCATTCTGCATGTCGACCACGACCAGCGCCGTCCGGGCGGCTTCAACGCGGACCTCCGCCTGAACCTCGTACTCAGGGACCTCGATCAAGCGGCTCATGCATCACGACTCGTCTGAACGCGACGGGTTCACTCCCCGAGCCGAGATCCACAGTGCGTCCGGATTGATGCGTTCGGGATACAGCGCGATGACCTGGGCGTAGAGATCCTGAGCCGTGCTGGTTGTCTGCGCGATGCGGTCGAAGTCGCGGATGTATTGGCGGGTCTCCTCGATGATCTCGGGGCCGTCGTGGCGACCGGCTCGCTGATGCCCGGCGATCACCGACCGTGGGTGCAGGGACTCGATCGTGTCGAGCGCGGCGATCCAGTCGCGCCGTTTTTCAGGGTCGGACTCGGCCAGGTAGAGGTGAACGTCGTTGTATGCGGCGTCGCCGGCGACGACGAGGCCGAGGTCGGGGACGTGCAGGCAGCTCGTCTGGTCGGTGTCGGTGTGACCGAGCTCGACCACGACGAGCTCGTGGCCCTCGAGGCCGATTGTGTGGCCCTCGAGAGGTTCCGGCAATACGAGTGCTCGCGGAAGCTTGCCGTCGAAGCGTGGCCTCCAGAATGACTCAAGGAACTCCGGCGTGGTCCCAACGCGCATCTGCTCAATGGCCGCTGGGAGGGCGAACGCTTGAGCGTCAGGAAAGCGATCGAGGACCGCGCCCAGTCCGAACCAATGATCCCCGTGACCGTGTGTGATGTACACGGTCGTGAGGTTCTTGCCGTGCCCGGCTATCCACTCGACCAGGTCGTGGGCCTGGCCAACGGTTAGCAACGCGTCGATAAGGACGGCGTCCCGCTCGCCCGAGACCAACGTCGCCGAGATCGGCGACCAGAACCGGGCGTTCTGTCCCGGGGCCAGGTCGTTTGCGGACAGTGGTTCTGCCGGCGCTACGTGAACGTCCCAGCTGAGTGTCGTGGTCTCGTGTGTCATCGCGAGCTCCTTGCGTGGTTGAAGCGTGATGACAGTCTCAGTGGGCTAGGGCGGTTGTCGCATCGGAGAGGCCCTAGTAGCGCGCGAGCCCCGCTCACCCGGTTGAGGCGTGTTCAACTCGCGGGAAGGACGTAGTCGAGCTGTTCGCGCGCGCTGATCCCGAGCTTTGCGAACACTTTGTGCAGGTGGTACTCGACGGTCTTGCGGCTGACGAACAGCTCGGTCGCGATGTCCTGGTTAGAAGCGCCGTCGCGCGCCATCCGCGCGATCCTCGCCTCGTGCGGGGTGAGCTCATCGCGCGACTCGATGGTTCGCTTGCGGGCGGTCTCGCCTGTCGCGAGGAGCTCGCGGCGGGCGCGCTGCGCGAACGCTTCGGCACCCATTTCCACGAACCTCGAATGCGCGGTTCGAAGCTGTTCGCGCGCATCGACGCGGCGTCCGCGTCGTCGCAACCATTCGCCGTAGAGCAGATGGGCGCGAGCGAGGTCGAGGGCGACGCGACAGCGGCCGAGGTGTTCGATCGCCTCGCGGTAGAGGCCCTCGGCGAGCCGGCCGTCGCTCAGGAGCGCCCGCGAACGCGCCTCGACGCCGAGCGCCCACTCGGTTCCTGCGACCTCTGTTCGCTCGCGCAGTCGGCTCGAGCGCGTCGGCTGCTAGCTCGGGCTTGCCGCTGCGGGCCGCTGCCTCGACCATCTCGGGCAACGACCAGACCGACACGTGCAGCTCATCCTGCGCGCTCGCTCGCTGCGCGTGCTCGAGTGCGGACGTGTACTGGCCCAAGCCGTTATAGAGAACGGCGCGGGCGTGCTCGCCAAAGGTGAGCACCATGCCCTGGCCGCGCGCGATCGCGTCCCGCTCGGCCTCGTCGATCAGCTCCGATGCGCCGGGCCTCGTCACCCCGACACGCGGCGAGCATCAGCTTCGGAACGTTGATCCGTCGGCTCTCGGTCGCGTCGATGATCGAATCTGTCTCGTCCGTCAAGGCCGCCGCCGCGTCTAGCTTCCCTTCGAACACGAGCAGCTGGGAGAGGTGAATGAGGGCGATCTGCAGCACGCCGAGCGCTCCTGCGTCGCGGGCGATCTGAAGGTGTCGCGTGGCGAGCAGATGCCAGGTCTCGTCGTCGAACAGATCCGCCGCGACGCGCGCGGCTAGCCACGGCCAGCGCATGTCCTCCTCGTAGTGTCCGTCCTCGACAGCAACGCGGTCAGCGCGCGCTTGAGAATCGGAGCGCGCTGCGCCGCTGCCGTCGGTGAACCGGACGCCCAGACCATCGAGGAGCAGATCCGACGGCTCGTGGCGGTGGTGGTCCGGCCGGCGCAGTCGCGCGGCGGTGGCCGCGTCGAGCATGCCGCTCCCGAGCCGACCGGCGACGGACGCCGCGTACAGGGCTTCGAGGTGCGTGTCGCGCGCGAGGCGCGGATCGAACGATTCGAGCCGCTTCGCGGCGTCAAGGAGCAGTCGGGCGGCGTCGCCGCTGCGACTGAGGTGTAACGCGATCCGCCCCCGAAGCCGCCCGACCATCGCGAGCTCCGGCTCGTCCATCGGCGCGGACGCCGCGCTCTCGAGCAGCTTCAGCGCTGATTCGGGTGAGCCGGCGAGGTACTTGCTGTGCGCTGCCGCCAGACGCTCGCCGCGCGCGTCGCCTGCGGTCGGGGGTGAGCTGCTGCCGCGCGCTCCAGGAACGCCGCCGCCGCCGCCAGACCGCCGCGCGCCTGCGCCCGCTCGGCCGAGCGCTCCAACTCGGCGGCGAGATCCTCGTCCGCGTCCGAGCGCGGCCTGCGCGCGGTGCCACGCTCGGCGATCCGGGTCTGCCTGCGCATCGGTCGCGTCGAGCCAGCGCGCGGTGGACGGCCTGCCTGTCGGCGAGCGGGGCGGCGCGATAGATCGCCGAGCGCACGAGCGGATGATGAAACCGAACCTGCTCGGCGAGTTCGATCAGGCCGACCGCCTCCGCCGGCACGGCCGCTTCGACAGCCCAGCCCGACCAGCTCGGCTGCCCGCATCAGCAGCGCCAGGTCGCCCGCCGGCTCGGCCGCGGCGAGGAGCAAGAAGCGCTGGGTGCGGTCGGGCATCGACCGGATTCGTCCGAGGAAGCTCTGCTCGAGGCGAGCGGACAGTGGCTGCGTCGAGCTCACGCCGAACCCGCCCGCGAGCTCGGCCGCCGACAGTCCGCGCGGGAGCTCGAGCAGTGCCAGCGGGTTGCCGCGCGTCTCGGCCACGATCCGCTCTACCACCCGCTCATCGACACGGCCGGCGATCGCGACGCCGAGGACTCCGCGAGCGTCTTCGTCATTCAGGCCGCCCAGAATGAGCTCGGGCAGTCCGGCGAACGTTTCCTCTTGGCTGGGCTCGCGCACCGCGAATACCAGGGCGACGGACTCTGCCATGAGCCGCCGCGCGACGAACGCGAGCGTCCGCGCGGAAGCCTGATCGAGCCACTGAGCATCGTCAACGACGCACACGACGGGCTGTTGCTCGGCAGCCTCGGCCAACAGGCCGAGCATCGCCAGCCCCACCTCGAACCGATCCGGGGCCGGGCCGGAGCGAACACCGAACGCGACCTCGACGGCATCGCGCTGCGGATCTGGGAGAGGCCCGAGCGAGCCAAGCATGGACCCGAACAACTGCTGCAAGCCCGCGAACGGGAGCTCCATGTCGGCCTGCACGCCCGCCGCGCTCGCCACCATGCACCCGGACGCCCGGTCGACCAGATGCTCGAGTAACGCTGTCTTGCCGATTCCGGCCTCACCGCGGAGGACCAGGACCCCACTGCGTCCCGACCGAATGCCGCTCAGGAGCCGGCCGAGCCGCTGTCGCTCGCGGCTCCGACCGCGTAGCTGCCCCCGCGGGTGAGCTTCGGGCGGCGGCCTGACCCCGTCACGCGGAACATCCGGCCGAGCTGCCACTGCTTGAACCATCGGTATGAGACCTCAAGGTATCGTCGAGCGAGACCACAAGGTATCATAAGGTCGGAATGGCAGGAACAAGAGACGCACGCCGGCGCATCCTGGAGGCCACCGCAGACCTCGTCACGACCAGAGGCCTCGACGCCGCCACGCCCGCCGCGATCGCCGAGCGGGCCGACGCCGGCAAGATGTCGCTCTACCGCCACTTCTCCGGCAAGGACGAACTCGTCGCTGAAGCCTTGGCCGAACGCGACCTCGATATCCGCGCGTGGCTGATCGGCGACCCTGCGCACGGGACACCCCGCGAACGCCTGATGGCGCTATTCGACCGCGTCGCGCGCCGCGCCGATCGCCTCGGGAGTAGCTACATCGGCTGCCCGTACGTCAGCGCCAGACTCGGCCTGCCCGACGACGATCACCCGGCAGCACCCGTGGCGGTCGCGCACAAGGACGGAATGCTCCGCGAACTGGCTGCACTGCTCGCCGAAATTGGCGTGGCCGATCCCGAACAAAGAGCGCACGTCGTGCTGATGCTCTTGGACGGCGCCGTCGCCCACTCGGTGATCCGAGGCAATGGTGATCCCCTGCGTGCAGCGCGCGCCGCGCTGCCGGGAGTCATCTCCGCTCCGTAGCCCACGCGCTCGCGCGTTCGGCGCTCATCGGAGAGCGAAGAGCACCTTGCCGTTGCGGTCGTTCCGAGTGGCGTGGGCGATCGCTTCGCGGTACTCCGCGAGCACGTAGGTCGCGTCGACGGGGGCCGAGAGGGTGCCGTCGGCGACCAGGGCGGCGAGCTCGCGGTAGGTCCGGGCGACAGCGTCCGGTGGCGTTCTCTGCAGCCAGAGGTTCAGCCAGTAGCCGTGAACGCTCAGCCCCCGGAAGATGAGATCCACGACCGGGATGCTCAGTGGCTGTCGGGCGCGGGCGGTGTAGCTGATCATCTGGCCGCCAATCTTCAGGAGGGACACGAGCTGCGCCACCGGCTCCCCGGCGACCGCGTCGATGATCAACTCGAGTGACGCCCCGCCGATCGCGTCGGCGGCCCGCTCGTTGAGCTCAGTGCCCTCGACGAGCACGACATCGGCGCCGGCGTCCAGCAGCGGCTGGACAGACTCTGCCCGCCGCACCACGTTGAGCGTCCGGAGACCGGCGTGCTTGGCGAGAGCCAATACGTATCCGGCCGTGGCCGAGCTCGCACCTGTTTGCGCCACCCACGCGCCGGGGGCGAGGTTCACGTAGCCGTGCAACAGGCAGTAGGCCGTGATCGGGTTGATGCCGAGCATCGCCAGCTGGAGCGGGTCGCCGTCAGAATCGACGGGCACGGCGTTGCGCTCGTCGAGGACCGTCTGCTCGCGCCACGTGGCTTGCTCGAGCGTCGGCACGATCAGCACCCGCGTCCCGAGCCGCGATTCGTCGACGCCATCTCCCACGGCGATGACGCGACCCACCCCCTCCGCGCCCAGAGCCGCGGGCAGGTCCGGGCGCGCGCCATAGACGCCCCTGATCAGGTTCAGATCCGACGGATTGATCGGCGCGGCCTCGATCGACACCGCCAGCTGGCCGGGGCCAGGATCTGCCGCGGCAACCTCGGTGAGCTCGACGACGTCAGTTGGCGCACCAAAGCTCGAAAGCTGAAGGGTCTTCATCGGAATCGTCCTCCTAGGTCGTCGGTGATGAGTCCCCGGCTAGATCGCTCTGCGTCCGCCGTCAGCCGCGACCGTGGCGCCGGTGATGTAGCTCGCTCGTGGGGAGGCGAGGAACGCGATCACGTCGGCGATCTCCTCGGGTCGGGAAGCGCGGTGCATCGGTGTGGTCTCGCCGAGCGCCCTGATGAACTCCGGGCCCGACGGCGTCGACGTGTAGACGGGTCCCGGGGCGATCGCGTTTACGCGCACCCCGCTCCCGCTGTACTCCGCGGCCCACGCTCGGGTCATCGCCTCAAGCGACGCCTTCGTCGCACCGTAGGCCGCGCCCCCCACGAGCCCGACGCCGCCCGCCATGCTGCTGACGCTCACGATGCTGCCGTGCCCCCTCGCCGCCATTCCGGGAGCGAGCGCCGCCACGAGGAAGAACGGCGCGCGGACGTTACTGGCGAGCATCTTGTCGAACTCAGCCGGGTCGAGCGCCGCTGTCGGGGCCCAGCGTGCGATCCCGGCGTTGTTGACCAGGATGTCGATCTCGCCGACTTCGCTTGCCAGGCGCTGCACCTCCATTGGGTCGGCGAGATCGGCCGCGACGAAGCTGGCCTTGCCGCCGGCGTCGGTGATCTCGTCGACCGTCTGCGCGCCACGGGCGGCGTCGCGGCCGTGAACGAGGACCTCTGCCCCGTCCCTGGCCAGCTGTAGCGCAACCGCGCGGCCGATGCCCGAGGTCGCTCCTGTCACCAGCGCACGTTGTCCTTCGAGGTTGTCCTGGGTGATCGTTGGCATTTGAGTTCCTTCGTTCATCGTGCGGCTCCTGATCCGCTTGAAGTTGTTGTATGCGGAGGTTGGCTCGGTTAGGGAGCCGTTCGCATCGGGGGTGCCCTAAGCCTCGCGTACCCGAATCGAGGTTCTCCGTTCTCTAGGGCAACTCCGATGCGAATCGCGCCCTAGCGGCGCGACTGTCTGGCCCGCACCCCCAACGGAGAGGCAGACCATGACTTCGACCGACCATCAGAAGGCGACCCGCCAAGGCTCAGTCGACGAGCTGCTCGCGCCCGACGCCCATGCTCGCAAACCGGTCTCCAGCAACCGCTTGCTCGGATCGCTGAAGGAGGCGGTCAGCTGGCCGGGGGCAGAGCGGAACACGATGGTAACCCTGGCCCTTTCGCTGGTAGCGGCGCGCGCCGACGAAGAGGGAAGCAGCTACTTCCAGGACCTGTCCGACCGGAACCCCGCCGACCCCACGGCGCAGGCGCTAGCCGGCTTCTTCCAGGTCCGCGCAGGCGATGACGTTGCGGTCGCGGTAGCCAAGCTGGACAAGGCCGCGACCCTGGAGCCAGGCCTGCCACAGTACTTCCGCGGTCTGGCCCTGTCGGAGCTGCTGCCCGACGACGGCGCGCAAGAAATCGGGCTTACTACCGCGGATACCGCGCGGGCGGACCAGGTCATGGCCGACCTGGAGTTCGTGCTCGCGGCACGTGACCAATTCCCCGTCTTGTTGCTCCGCGCCGCGCACCAGTCCCTCGCCCGCGCCTACCGGGTGCTCGGGCGCGAGCAACAGGCGGCCGAGGCGCAGCGACGGTCAGGCTTGGGCCTGGTCGTGGACCGGCAGCCGACGTTCACGAGTTTCTCGCTTACTGTGCGAGACGGGATGCGGTTGTCCGCACCGGGGTCGCTCAGCCCCGCGCCAAACGTCCACGTCGCCCAGTCCTACGACTTTGGCGACTTTGCGTTCATCAAGACAACCGCGGGACTAGTCGCGATCGACGCCGGTTCGAGCCCGGACCGCGTGCTGGCCGCGATGGCCGATCTTGGCTTGAAGGACCAGGCTCCTGTCAGTCACCTGATTCTCACGCACGCTCACTTCGACCACGTCGCCGGCGCCGCGGCCGTGATTGGCCCCCACACGGAGGTCATCGCCTCCGCAGTATTCCCGGCTGAAGCCGAGCGGCTGCGACACTACGTCCCGCCTGAGTTGACCGGAACCAGTGCCAGCCCTGGCTCCGACGTCGAGCCGGACCGGATGATCACCGAGCGGACGTCACTTGTCGTCGGCGACACTGAGTTCGTACTTATACCTATCACGGGCGGCGAGACGCCAGACGCCCTGATGGTGTACCTGCCCGCCAGCGGGGTGCTGTTCGCCGGCGACGTGCTGATGCCTTACCTGGGCGTCCCATTCTTCGCCGAGGGTTCACCGGAGGGGCTGCTCGACACACTGCGCGTCATCCGCGAGCTGGGACCTCGGCAGCTCATCGAGGGTCACACGACGCTCACGGAGAACTTCACCATCGAGGCGGTCGCGGGCCTGGAGCCGGCTCTCACCGAGCTTGCACGAGTTCGCGCTGGCCAGGATCGGCGAGAACCTGCCGCTGCCCCACATCCTGGACTTTGGTTATCTGCCCGCTTCGCTGCGGGACCACCCCTCCGCGGTCGTGCCGTACCTGGTCACCCGTGACAACTTCATCGCCAGGCTGTATCACCAGCGCACCGGCTACTGGCAGCCAGACGGACAGGGGCTTGACCCGCGGAGCCAGGAAGAAAAAGCGGAAGCGCTTGACCTGCTGGCCGGGGGAAAGGCCGAACCATTCGTCAGCGCCGCTGCCACCCTCGCCGGTCAAGGCGACCTGGCGCTCGCGCTGGAAATCCTCGACCCGGGGCTGCTCCGGCATCCCGACAGCAGCGAGCTTGCTGACCTCCGTCAAGTCGTGCTAGTTCGGCTGATGGAGCAGCGCCAGCTCTTGGACCCGTTCGGCTTCGCCGTTTACGCACAGCAGGCCGGCGCTGAGCTGTCTCCGGTCGGCTAGCGACCGCTGACTGGAGGTTGACGCGCGCGGGTCGGGCTTGAGGTGGGGCGGGTGCTCGTGTATGAAATCTTGGTGAAGATCGCACGGATTCTGAGGAGGACCGATCGCTGGTAACCATGGATGAACACCGGGACACGTCTCGCTCGCCCAGACTTCATCGATCCAACCCGGCGCTTGCCGGATTTGCGCGGGTCGCTGCCGGCGCCGGGTTTGCGCTACCTCGACGTCGACGGAGCTCCGTTGACAGACCCGCCCGCTCTCGCTCGGATTCGGGCACTGTCGATCCCGCCCGCGTGGGGCGACGTATGGATCTGCCCGGACCCGCTCGGGCACCTGCAGGCGACCGGCGTGGACGCGGCGGGCCGTCGCCAATACCGCTACCACGATCTCTGGACCCAGCAGCAGGCCCACGCGAAGTTCGAGCACATGGTCGCGTTCGCCCACACCTTGCCAGGGATGCGTGAGCGCGTGCTCGCCACGATGCGGGCTGGCCACGCTCTGGACCGGGAGCGAGTGCTGTCCTGCTCGGTGCGACTGCTCGACGTCGGAATGTTCCGGATCGGCAGCGAGGTTTACGAGAAAGAGGACGGACACCTCGGCCTTGCCACGATCGCGAAGAGCAACGTCTCGATTGACCAGGGGCGCGCGGTGTTCGACTACGTCGCCAAAGAAGGCGTCCGTCGCGTCCATGCCGTCGCCGACCCCTGCTGCGTGGAGATTGTGGGTGCTCTGAAACGACGACGCGGAGGCGGCGAGCATCTGCTTGCGTTCCGCGAGAGGCAGGCGTGGCACCAGGTCCACGCTCCACTCATAAACGAGCACTTGAAGAACCTGATTGGCGACTCGTTCAGCGCCAAGAACTTCAGAACCTGGAACGGCACCATCCTCGCGGCGGTGGCGCTGGCCCGCACCACGGAGGACTCAGCCAGCGATCGAGCCCGCCGCCGGGCGATCCGACAAGCCACGATCGACGTGTCCGAGGCGCTGGGGAATACGCCCGCCGTCGCCCGTGGGTCCTACATAGATCCTCGCGTGTTCGATCGCTTCCTTTGTGGGTCGACGATCGCCGGCGAGCTCCGACGGATCGAGAAACAGGGTCTCGCGCAAGAGGAGCGTCGGACCGACATCGAGCTGGCGGTGCTCGACTTGCTGGCGGCGTAGCCATGTCCGCAGGACGGACGGCGGCTCAGCCAGTCCAGCCTCAATGAAGGTGGCGCTGCCAGTCCGCCGGCACTCGCCCGGCGGGCCCAGGCGTAGGCTGGTCGAGCGGATGATGCTCTGGTGGGGCGAGCGACGGACCGTCGTAGAACTGTTCGGTGCTGTAGTTCCAGAACCAGTCCTCGCCAGGTTCGAAGCTGCGGATCAGGGGATGACCGGCGTCGGCTGCGTGGTGGCTGGCGTGCTGCGAGGGGGAGGAGTCGCAACAGCCGATGTGCCCGCATTCGGCGCAGCGCCGTAGATGGAGCCACCAACCGCCTTCCGCCAGGCATTCGGCGCATCCGGTCCCTGAGGGCGGAACAGAGGGGTCAATGGAGGTTTCGTCTGCCATATCTTCGGCCTCGTCACCGGACGGTTCCCTCGGAGGCGGCGCTGGCCGCTCCGGGCGACAGGAGCGAGGCCCGCTTAACAGTACCGAGACGAGGAAAAAGCTCGATCGCTGGACAGGGCCTGGGTACCCTTGACCCCGGTGTTCCCGCGGGCGCGTTTACCGCGTGTGATCGACGGGCGGCAGCGGCACAACCCCCGATACAGGAGAGTGATGAATGGGAGCGACTTGGAAGCCTCATGAAAAGCACGGCGAGCTGACCGAACGCAGCGACCTGCCGGACACGGTCTTCGCGTTCCCGAGCGAGCGTAAGGAGCCGCTCACCGACGCGGAGCACGTGCGTAACGCGATCGCACGCTTCGATCAGGTGATCGACGTCTCCGATGAGGAGCGCGCGCAAGCCTTCGAGAACATCAAGGCCGCCGCTCAGCACTACGGCGTGGACATGTCCGAATCGAGTTGGGAGGAGCTTGGCAGCAGTCCGAAGACCGGCCGCACGGCCGCCGATCGGGAAAGCTCTGCGCGGAAAGCTGCCGAGACGCGCAAGGGCCGGTAGCGAAGCCACATCAGCTTTCGACCTCATCGCCGGGCTGACGGCGGGCATGATCCGTTCCGCGCCCGGGCAGGGGTGTGCTCAGCTGGTCGCGTCGTCGACGAGCGCGGCGAGGATGGCGCGGAGCACGGTTTTGTATTGCTGTTGCGCCAGTCGCATTCGTCGGTGAGTCGTAGGTAGGGAGATTCGTGTGCCGCGAACGCGAACAGGGTTTCCGCGAGGCGCTTCTGCGGTCCGGACATTGACCGGAGACGCTGGCAGGTAGGCTACCGACCTTCTGGCTCGCATTGCCCCGGTGTTCGGCGAGGGAGTGGAGCCGTGAAAATCGACAAGGAGGGGGCTGGGGCATGGCTGGAGAGGGAACCGCGGCGCTAGGCGCGCCGGAGCTTGCCGGTGCAATGGTCAACCCGCGGGGGTTTGGGAAGAAGGCGTCGGTCGGCGCCATTGGCGGCGCGGTCGGCGCGGTCGCGGCGACCGCGGTCGCGAGTCGATCGAAGGCCTCGGACGTGCCCGCCTTCGGCCGGGTTGCTTATATCGCGGCGAGTGAGGCCGAGGTAGCGCTGATCAAGACGAAGTCGGGTGCTCTCAAGATGAAGGTGACCGACGAGGTGCTGGCCCGCGCCCCTCGCGAGGAGCTCCAAACGGTCGAGCTCAAGGACGGCAAGCTGTTCTCGTCTCTCCGGTTGGCGTTCGTCAACGGAACGGTCTGGGAGTTCGACGTCCCGAAGATCGGCAAGAAGAACGCCAAGCAGCTGGTCGCGGTGCTGGGCGGTAGCGTCACCTGATCGGCCCGAACAGGCCCACCGAGGGCATCCTCACGATGGAGGCCCCGGGAGCCCCAGCAACTGGACGACGCAGACAACGAGTAGGGCGGCGGCGACGGCGATCAGGCCGTAGCGCGCCGCACGCGCGGGGAAGCGGCTACCGATCCCCACGAGGAATAAGACCGCCGCGAGAAGGACGGTAAGTCGCACGTACTTGTCCGCGGTTCCGGCGGCGGATTGGCCCGCGCCGAAGAGGGCATTGGCTTGGGCGGTGAGCACCGCTGCCTGGTGCTGTTGGGGAATCACGTACTGCGGCATGTCCGATGGATCTGCCGGCGCGTTCGGGTTCTTGAGAGGGTGTGTCGCGAGCCAGGCCTCGAACGCGGGGCGATAGCCCGCTCGAAGCCGCTTGACCGTCAGGTTGAACAGTTGGGTGTTGTGCGCGACGTACGCCCCTTCCACCGCGTTGAACGACACCGAGTCCAATGTTCGTATCTGCGTCGCTTGGATCTCGTCGGCGCCGGCGTCGCTTCGGGCATCGGACGCTTTCGACAACGAGAGCGACGATTCTGTACTCCATTTGGCGGCCGAGTAGCCGGACCATGCGGCCATCAGCGCCACGATCGAGAGCAGGAGCGCCTCGACGATCGAGATCAGTCGGTCACGACGGGCGTGGCTATGGGCGGGGTGCTCGGCGTGTTCGGCGTGCGCGGCGTGTTCAGCGTGCTCGCGGTGCTCAGCGATTTCCTTTCCGACCTCGGCCGCCGACAGACCTTCGGGCATTCAATGGACTGTCCCGCCATCCCGCAGCAGTGCATCACCCGGAAGAGATGATCCGCCATCGCGTCTGAACGCCTGAGAAATCGTCGTCCCGGCCACCTCAAGCGAACCACTCTTCGCCGTCCGCGACTTCCCTCGGCGGCGGATTGCGTTCGGCGACTGTGCAGGTCA
The DNA here is from genome assembly GCA_963770615.1 of uncultured Solirubrobacterales bacterium. GTDB lineage: Bacteria > Actinomycetota > Thermoleophilia > Solirubrobacterales > Solirubrobacteraceae > Palsa-465. The sequence goes on from CAVYQJ010000016.1 coordinate 336,942, forward strand.
AACTCCGCGGTAGTCAACTTTTGACTACCACCCGTCTCGGAGGAGAACTCGTATGAGCACGCAGCAGGTTGCCCTCGACACCGACAAGCTGTTTATCGGCGGCGAGTGGGTGTCGTCGCGTGGTAGCGGTCGCATCGACGTCGTCTCGCCCAGCACCGAGGAGCACGTGGGTTCGGTGCCCGATGGCGCCGAGGCCGACATGGATGCTGCGGTCACTGCGGCGCGGCGCGCCTTCGACGATCCGCTGGGCTGGCGTTCGTGGAGCTCGGAGGATCGCGCCGAACTGCTCGAGCGTCTGGCCGACGCGCTCGAGGCGCGCGGTGAGGAGACGGCTCATCGTGTCTCGATGCAGAACGGAATGCCGATCAGCATCGCCCGGCAGCTCGAGGCGGTGTTCCCCGCGGTCGTCGCGCGCTACTACGCCGGTCTCATTCGTTCCGCCGATCTCGACGAGACACGCGTGGGCCTGCTCGGCGGCACCATCCGGGTCGCACGCAAGCCGGTCGGCGTCGTCGCCGCGATCGTGCCGTGGAACTACCCGCAGACGCTGGCCATGTTCAAGCTTGCGCCGGCGATCGCGATGGGCTGCACGGTCGTGATGAAGCCGAGCCCGGAGACCGTGCTCGACTCGCTAGTGCTCGCGGAGGCGGCCGAAGAGGCCGGCGTACCCGCGGGCGTATTGAACATCGTGCCGGCGGGCCGCGAGGTCGGCGCGTATCTCGTCGCGCACCCGGGCGTGGACAAGGTCGCGTTCACCGGCTCGACGGCGGCGGGGCGCTCGATCGCGGAGGTCTGCGGGCGCCTGCTGCGTCCGGTGTCGCTCGAGCTCGGCGGCAAGTCGGCGGCGATCGTGCTCGAGGACGCCGACCTCTCGAACGCCGGCGAGGCACTGTTCGGGGCGACGCTGCTCAACAACGGCCAGACGTGCTACCTCGGGACGCGCGTGCTCGCGCCCAGGTCTCGCTACGACGAGGTGGTCGAGACGATCGCCGCGATCGCCAACGCGATGCCGGTCGGCGACGCGCTCGACCCGGCGACGATGATCGGGCCGATGGCGTCCTCGCGTCATCGCGACCGTGTCGAGGGCTACATCCGCACCGCGAAGGAGGAAGGCGCCCGGCTTGTCACCGGCGGCGGCCGCCCAGCCGGGCGGGGCTGGTTCGTCGAGCCGACCGTGTTCGCGGACGTGACCAACGACCAGACGATCGCTCGAGAAGAGGTGTTCGGACCGGTCCTAAGCGTGATCCCGTACGACGGCGAGGAGGACGCGGTCCGGATCGCAAACGACTCCGACTACGGGCTCGGCGGAAGCGTCTGGACCCGCGACGCCGAACACGGCACCGACGTCGCGCGGCGGATTCAGACCGGAACGATCGGCGTCAACCAATACCTGCCCGACCCGGCCGCGCCGTTCGGTGGCGTCAAGGGATCCGGGCTCGGCCGCGAGCTCGGGCCCGAGGGGCTGCTCGCCTACCAGCAGCTCCAGTCCATCTATCTGCCGGCCCCAAGCGAAGGGTGACGTCCGGGAGTTCCGTCATCTAGCGATCGAACGCTCCATCTCGTCGGCCAGAGCGGGATGGTGGTAAGGGCCCGGAGCGCGTAATGCAGCGATCACGCGCTGCTGGTTCTCCGGGCTCTTGTCCTGGCTCAGCTTGATCTTGCAGACAAAACGCGCGATCGGGATGCGCAGCCCCACCGTTCCCCTGGCCAACTGCGCGCCCCACTCGGGGTCCAAGAGCTGTGGCCGGTCGACGTGGCGCTCGAAGTGCTCCACGAGCCGCGTCAGCACCCGCAGGTTCTCGTCCGCGGCCAGAAGCTCGGGGACCCCGTAACAGTGCGCGACGCTGAAGTTCCAAGTCGGGGCCGGCGTCGTTCCAGGCGCGTACCAGCTCGGGCTGACGTAGCCATGGCGACCCTGGACGATCAGCATGACCTCCTGCTCGCCGAACCCGTGGACGCGTTCGTCCGGACGCCCGACGTGGGTCACCACGGCCAGCTCGGCCGACTCGTCATCGAGCAGCACCGGATAGTGCGACGCGACAAGCTCGCCGGCGTTGCTGCTGACGAGCGTGCACCAAGGGTTCTCGCGGATCAGCTGCCGGACCACCTCGGGATCGTCGCTCGCATGGACTGGATTCGGTCGCATCGCAACAGTGTCGCGCGTCGCCCCGGCGGCGTGACGCGAGACCCCCGCCCAGGAACGGCTAGTCGGCTTGCGCGCGGTATCGCCCGGGGCGACCCTCGAGAATCACGGTCTTGGTTTCGAGGAACGGGTAGAGCCCCTCGGTCCCGCCTTCGCGGCCGATCCCGAACCCGCGACGAATTGGATATGGGCTATCGGGCCGGACGCACGGCGACGACCTCGAGCAAGGTCTCAAGCCCGGCGAAGTCGGCCGGGTTTCGCGTGTATACAGGTAGCTCGGCGGCGAGCGCTGTTGCCGCGATCAGGAGGTCAATCGCCCGGCGACCCCGAGCTTTACGTCCAGCGCTGACGACGGCGGCGTAGACCCGTCCGTATGCCCGAGCTACCGATGCGTCGAATGGGATTGGCTCGAAGGTCGCCTCGGCTCGCTGGAGACGATCCTGGCGACGTGCGCGCTCGGCTGGGTCGGCTGTCGCGTGGGGGCCAGCGGCCAGCTCCGCGAATGTGATCGCGGACACTGCGATCTCGGTAGGCAGTGCGTCCTCGGCGAGCTGTTCGAGTTCGATGACGACCGACGTATCGACCAGACCGCGAGAATAGTGCGGGTCAGGCACGCGGGGTGATGTCCTGGTCGATGACTGCGTCAACCTCGGACCGGAAGCGATCAACGTCAACCATGGGAGCGCCCGCGAACGCCGTGAGCGCGGCGCCGGCGGCGACGAAGAGTCGGGCCCGGACTGGTGTCAGTTCTCCGACCGGCACTCCGTTGCGGGTGACCAGAAAGGACTCGCCACGGTCCAGGCCGCGCATGATCTCTCCGCTGGAGTTGCGGAGCTCGCGTTGGGTGATCGAACGGGCCACATTCAGCAATGTAGCACGCGTGCTACATGGTCCGGCGTACTGGACCCGCCGCGGCCAAAGGGTCGCATCATGGCCACATGCCACCTCGGTCCTGCAGCGATCCGTGTCAGGCGACGGTCGTCTTCCGGTAGCTCCCGTCGCGGAACTCATCGACCAGTCCCGGGCGCGAAGGCGACCAGCCGAGGTCGGCCCGGGCCTTGGCGGCGACGGTCCCCTGATCGAGCAGCAGGACTTCGGCGAAGTAATCGCCGAGGCGAGTCCGCGCCTCGTCATCCGAACCGGGGACCGCCCCGGGTGCGCCGGCGGCGATGGCCGCAGCTTCGGTGAGTTCGGCGACGGTCGGGTTCAACCTGTTACCGACGACGTAGCGGCCCTGAGCCGACTCGGATTCGACGACGCGCCGGAAGAAATCGGCGAGGTCGGCAACGTGCACGGTGGACCAGTGCTGTTGTCCGGCGCCGAGCATGATCACATTGCCGGCCTCATCGCGCGGTGAGCCGAGGAGCAGCCCGGGAATCCCGCCTCCGCCGTCGCCGTACGCGACGCTGGACACGATCACGACTCCGCGCATGCCCGGCGCATCGAGTACCCGCTGCTCGATGGGACCCTTCCACGCCACCAGCGCGGGCGGGTCGAATGTGGACTCCTCCGTGATTGACAAGTTGTCTCCGTAGATCCACAGACCGCTGATGTGGAGGTACGGCTTGCCGGTGCCCGCGAACGCCTCGATCGCGGCATCGACGACCGCGGAATCGAGGTCGGCGCTGGTGGCGTCGCCTGGGCTCGCGGTGTGAATCGCGCCATCCACGTCGCCCAGCAGCCCGACGACTGCCGGCCGATCGGACAGATCGGCCACGGCCGGTGTTGCCCCTCTGGACGCGACCGTGTCCGCCTGAGCGTTGTCGCGAACGAGTGCGACAACCTCGTGGCCGTGCTCCTGCAACTCCGTCAGCACGTGAGATCCGATGAATCCTGTTGCGCCGGTCAGTGCGACTTTCATGGCTCAGGGCCTCCCCAAAAAGTTAGATCAAGCGATTGCTTGACCTTAGCGCGATCGCCGACCATGGTCAAGCAGATGTTTGAATTGTTTGGCCAGGGCCGCGTGGTTTAGCCGCGGAATGCTCCGGCCAGGAGCGGGACCAGTCGCCGCTCGATCTGCGTCCCGGACTGGGTCATGAGATCGGCTCCGAGCGGTGCGAGGGCCAGCCAGTTCAACATCCCCGCGACGCAGCGCGTGCGGAAGATCAGATCTCGGTCTTTCACGTCCGGAATCCTCGCCCTCAGAACGCGAAGGACACTTGCGTTTATCCGATCGAACGTGGCGTCGAAACGCTCCCACGCCTCTGGAGGCTCGAGGCCGGCTCGCGCCACGATCCGAGTCACGGCGAGATCACGGCCCCCTGCGGTCAGCGCGCGGATCATCGGTCGGGCAAACGCCGACGCGAGTTCCTCGAGCGTCGACTCGGGGCTCAATTCACTGACCGCCTCCGACTGGTCGTCCAAGTAGCGGTCCAGCGCATGTTCGATTGCCGCGTCGTAGAGGGACCGGAGCGAGCCAAAGTGGTAGCTCACCGCCGAAACGTTCGCGCCGGCGGCGTCCGTGACCTCTCGCAGCGTCACGCCGTCTTCGCCGCGCCGAGCGAGCAGATCGAGCGCGGCGTCCATAAGCCGCGTGCGCGTACGCACGCCTGCCTCACGGCGCTGATCAATCTTGCCCGCTTCTACCGACGTCATTCAAGCATTCGCTTGAATATGGGTCAAGCGCCCGTCCTTGGAGCTGGCGGGCGCACCGTCTCTGCGGCGGGTGGCCCCGGTTTCGATTCCGTCCTACGGCACCAAGGCCGGCTCGGTGTGAGGTGTGGAGCCCGGTTCGGCCGAGACGGCCGCGCCGTCCGCGGACTCGTCGTGGTTGCAGTTGCCGATCGCGTGTCGGGCGAGAGCGGTTAGGGTCGTCGCCGGGCGGGTTTCGCATTGGCTGGGCAGGATCAGGAGCGCGAGCAGGAACCCGAGGGCGAAGATCCCGGCGGCCCACCAGAACGCGGTGGTTTCGCCGTGGACTTGCGCGGCGGAGGCGAGGCCTCTGACGTGGAGGTGGGTCGCGACGTAGGTGGTGACGGCGGTGGCGTAGATCGTTGAGAGGAGCGAGGTGCCGATCGAGCCGCCTACTTGCTGGGATGTGTTGACCATGGCTGAGGCGATGCCCGCGTCGTTGGCCGCTACGCCGAGGGTCCCGGCCGAGAACGCCGGGGCGAAGATGCAGCCCATCCCGACACCGATGATGAGCAGGCCGGGCAGGACGCCGGTGGCGTAGTTGGAGGTGGGCGTCAGCTGGGTGAGTAGAAGCATCCCGACGACCCCTAGCGCCATGCCGAGGAGGATCAGCGGTTTGACGCCCGTGCGCTGAATCACGCGGGTCTGGACGGTCGTTGAGGTGATGATCAGCACGGCGCTCAGGGGCAGGAACGCGAGGCCGGTTTTGAGTGGCGAGAAGCCGAGGTTCTGCTGCAGGAAGTAGGTGAGGAACAGAAATACCGCGAAGATCCCGGCGCCGGTCACCAGGAGCGAGGTGAACGCCCCGCCGCGGGCGCGGTCCCACACGATGTGCAAGGGCAGTAACGGGTGCTCGACGCGGCGTTCGATGATCACGAACGCGGTCAGCAGCAGGGGGCTGGCGATGAGCGCGACGATGGTCGCGGTGGCGCCCCACCCGTGGGTCTCGGCGTTGGAGAAGCCGAACACGAGCGCGAACAGCCCCAACGTCCACGTGAGCACGCCGGGAATGTCGATCCGGGCGCGCTCGGGGGGCCTGTGGTTGACCAGCACGCGGACCGCCACGATCGTGGTGGGCACCGCGATCACGAGATTGACGTACAGGCACCACCGCCACGACAGCGCCTGCGTGAGCACACCCCCGAGCAGCAGCCCCAGCGCCCCGCCGCCGCCGGCGACCGCACCGTAGATCCCGAACGCGCGGGCCCAGTCCGCGGTCCCCGCGAACGTGACCGTCAACAGCGACAGCGCCGCGGGTGCCAGCAGCGCGGCGAACACCCCCTGCGTCGCCCGCGCGGCGACGAGCACGTCGAACGACTGCGCCAGCCCCCCGACCGCCGACGCCGCCGAGAACCCCACCAACCCGGCGACCAGCGCCCATTTGCGGCCGAACAGATCCCCGACCTTGCCGCCCACCAACAACAAGCTCCCGAACGCCAACGCGTACGCGGTCACGACCCACTGCCGACTGTCGTTAGAGAAATGCAACGCCCGCTGGGCCGAAGGCAAGGCAACCGTCACGATCGTCGCGTCCAGCACCACCATCAACTGCGCGACGCCGACCAAGGCGAGAACCGCCCAACGATTAGGGTCACGAACGGTCTTGAGTTGGCATGTGCGCTCGACTTTCGGTTGGCGACTTGGTCGCAAACCTCCCACTCCATCCGGTGAGCGGTCATCGTCGGATTCAGGCGATTTCGATCTCGCCCGATTAGAGAATCACCATCATTCGGCGAGGGCAGCTCACCTGTGCCGGGGCGATCATGGCGTCCGTGACGGCCACGCGGCTGTGGCGCCCAATGGGCTGAACGCAGCCCCTCGGACTCCTGGGGGCGTAGCCTGGCAAGCACTGGCACGCGATCGGGCGAGGCATTGCTGGAGGGTGAGTGACCGCTGATTCGGCTATCCATATCGAGGGTCTGGTCAAGCGCTTCCGGACGACCACCGCGCTTGCGGGGGTCGACCTGGACGTCGAGGAGGCCACCGTCTTTGGTCTGCTCGGGCCGAACGGCGCCGGGAAGACGACGCTCGTTCGGGTGCTGGCCACGCTGCTCGCTCCTGACGCCGGACGGGCCGAGGTTTTCGGCCACGACGTCGTCCACGACGCCGCGGGCGTCCGCGAGCTTCTGGGACTGACCGGCCAGTTTGCGGCGGTCGACGAGATCCTGACCGGGCGGGAGAACCTCGAAATGTTCGGGCGGCTGTTTGACCTATCGGCCGCGGATGCTCGCGCGCGGGCGGACGAGCTGCTGGAGCGCTTCGATCTGGCTGACGCCGCCGACCGCGCCGCCCGCACGTACTCCGGTGGTATGCGGCGGCGTCTCGACCTGGCGTCGAGTCTGCTGACCCGCCCGCGCGTGCTGTTCCTGGACGAGCCGACGACCGGCCTCGATCCGCGCAGCCGCATCGAGATTTGGGCGGTCGTGCGCGAGCTCGTCCGCGAGGGGACGACGCTCCTGCTGACCACTCAGTACCTCGAGGAGGCAGATCAGCTCGCGGAGCAGATCGCCGTGATCGATCACGGTCGGGTGATCGCGCAGGGGACCGGGAGCGAGCTCAAGGACCGGGTCGGCGGGCAGATCCTGGAACTCGAGCTGGTCCGCGCGGCGGAGCGGGACAGGGCCAGGGAGGCGTTGGCCGGGATCGGTTGCGGTGCGCCCGAGCCTGGCGACCGGCTCGCGCAGCTGACGCTTCCGGCGCCACGGGATGGGCTCGAGATGATCGAGGAGGCCGCCTCCGCGCTGCGCAAGGCGGGAATCGCGGTGAGCGATCTCGGGCTGCGCCGGCCGACGCTCGATGACGTGTTTCTCCAGCTGACGGGCGCCCCGCCGAGCGAGAATGGGGCGGAGGCTGCGGTCACGGCGGAGAACGGGCGACCCGATCCGACGAACGCCGGCGTGCCGGCCGTTCGTGCGGTTCGCGCGCAGGCGGCCGTCCGCCCGGCGCCGAGGCAACCATCGCGGTGGGGGCGCCTCTCGGCTCGGGCGCTACGCGGAGACGTCACCGACGCGCGAGTGGTCAGCGTGCGGAACCTGCGTCACTTCGTCCGCCAACCGGATCTACTGATCTTCTCGACGATCCAGCCGATCATGTTCGTGCTCCTGTTCACCTACGTATTCGGCGGCGCGATCAGTCACTCACTCCCCCCCGGCGTGAGCTACATCGACTATCTGCTGCCCGGCATCCTGATCCAGTCGGTGACATTCCGGGCGAGCCAGACGGCAGTCGGCCTGTCCGAGGACCTGAAGCTCGGCGTGATCGACCGCTTCCGCTCGATGCCGATGGCGCGGTCCGCGGTGCTGGTCGGCCGCACCGTCGCCGACCTGGTCCGCAACGTCCTGATCGTCGTGCTGATGATCGTCGTCGGCTACATCATCGGCTTCCGTTTCCAGGCCGGCGTCGCGCAGGCCATCGGCTGCATCGCGCTTGTCAGCGCCTTCGGGCTCGCGCTGAGCTGGATCTTCGCGTTCGTTGCACTGACGGTCCGCGGCGCGGAGGCAGCTCAAACCGCCGGCTTCGTGGTCCTGTTTCCGCTCGTGTTCGCGAGCTCGGTGTTCGTGCCCGTCTCGACCCTGCCGCACTGGCTGCAGGTCATCGCGAAGGTCAGCCCGGTCACCCTTGCCGCGAACGCAGCGCGTTCCCTCGCCCTCGTCCCCGGAACACCATCCTCGCTCGGCGGCGCAGTCGCCTGGATCGTCGGTCTGCTGGCCGTGTTCATCCCGCTGTCCGTGTGGCGCTACCGGCGCATGACCTGACGCCGTCCCTGATCAGAGCGCGAAGGCCCGTGTGAGCCCCGACCCCAGCCGCGCTGGCCGTCCTCGCCGAGAATCACCAGGATCCGGTGAGGACCGCTCACCTGCGCGCCGGACATCCTGCGGCTCGTGATGCAACGTCCGCAGGTCCCGACCGCTGGAGGTCTCAGATGAAGCTTGTCGTCAACGGCACCGACGTCGAGGTTGACGACCGCCACGCGAAGACCCCGTTGTTGTGGGTGCTGAGGGACGTCGTCGGCCTGCACGGCACTAAGTTCGGGTGCGGGGCAGGCTTCTGCGCGGCGTGCACGGTGCTGATCGACGGCCGCAACACCAAGTCGTGCCAGACCGCGACCGAGCGCGCCGTCGGCAAGGCCGTGACGACGGTCGAGGGCGCTTCGGGCCCGGTCGTCAACGCGGTCCGCGATGCGTGGTATCGCGGCAACGTCGTGCAGTGCGGCTACTGCCAGCCCGGGCAGACGCTCGCCGCGGTGGCGCTGCTCGAGTCAGACCCATCTCCCGAAGACGCGAAGATCGACACCTGGATGAGCGGCAACATCTGCCGCTGTGGAACCTACCCCCGGATCCGTGCCGCGATCCATGCCGCCGCAGGCACGCTGAAGGACGGCCCCGAGCCGGCGCCGCTCGTCGCGCCGGCCGCGATCGAGGATCGCAGGCTCACGACCGAGGAGATGGTCGACCCGGTCCATCCGTACATCCGGATCCACGCGGACGGGACGATCGTCGCTTACTCCAGTCAGATCGAGATGGGACAGGGAATCCACACGGGCCTGGCGACGATCGTCGCCGACGAGCTCGACGCTGACTTCGACTCGGTCCGGGTGGTCAACGCCGCGAACGGAGCGGGGCCGAACGGTGACGTCTACGGAAACCCGGACCTCGGTAGCGCCTTCCAGCTTACGGGCGCGTCCAATTCGATGAAGGGGATCTGGGGGCGGTACCGACTCGCCGCTGCCCAAGCGCGGGCACGGCTCGTCGCCGCAGCCGCCGACACGTGGGACGTGCACACCGATGAGGTCGAGGTCGAGAACGGCGTAGTGCGCCACGCGAGCGGCAGGCAGGCAGCCTTCGCCGAGCTGGCGGCGCTGGCGGAGCGGCTTCCGGTGCCCGACGGCGTCGAGCCGAAGAACCCTGTCGACTTCAAGCTGATCGGGCGCGATGGGCGGTTGCGGGTCGACGCGGTAGCGAAGATTCTCGGCACCACCCCTTTCACGATCGACCTCAGCCTCCCGGAGATGCTGACGGCGCTGGTGTTGCATCCGCCGAGGTTCGGCGCCACCGTCGCCTCGGTCGATGACCAGGCGGCGCTCGCGGAACCTGGCGTGACCGCGGTTGTGCCGATCGAGGAGGGCGTCGCGGTCGTTGCGGAGACCGTCGCCGACGCGCAGCGTGGACTGCGGGCGCTGGTCGTGGAGTGGGACGACGCAAACGCCGAGCGCCGGAGCACCGTCGACCTGCTCGCCGAGCACCTCCGGCTGCTCGGGACGGGCGAGAAGGCCGTGACCGCCCGCGACGACGGCGACGTCGACCGGGCGCTGGCGGACGCCGCCTCGACGGTCGACGCGACGTACGTGTTGCCGTACCTCGCTCACGCCCCGATGGAGCCGAACAATGCCGCGTGCCGGATGCGCGAGGACGGCGTGCTCGACGTCTGGGCGGGGAGCGAGGGACCCGAATACGTGAAGATGAACGCGTCCTCGATCGCCGGCATCGACAAGGAGCAGGTCGAGGTGCACATCACCTTCGCCGGCGGATCGTTCGGACTCCATTCGAGCGCCGAACACGATCCCACGGCCGAGGCGGTCCAGATCGCGCGAGCGCTCGACTGGCGGCACCCGATCAAGGTGCAGTCGCTGCGCGAGGAGGAGTTCAAGGTCGGGCGCTACCGCGCGATGGCCGTCCACCGAGTCAGGGCCGGAGCCGACGCGAACGGCCACCTGACCGCCTGGCATCAGCAGATCGTGGCCGAGCCGACTTCCGTCAACCTCCCGTTCGTCCGCGATGTGATGTTCACGAACGGCGTCGACTTCTTCACGACGACCGGCGCGGTCGACCCGCCCTACGCGGTCGAGAACTTCCGGCTCGAGTCGACCAACTTCGAGTCGCGGATCCCGACGATGGTTTGGCGGTCGGTCGGCAACTCGCACACGGAGTTCGCGCGCGAATCGGCGATCGACGAGCTCGCGATCGCCGCGGGCCGCGATCCCGTCGACCTACGCCGCGAGTTGCTTGCCGAAAGCCCCCGGACGCTGCGCGCTCTCGAGCTCGCCGCCGAGCGGGCCGATTGGGGATCGGCCCTGCCCGACGGCCGGGCACGCGGGATCACGAGCTCCGACTTCCTGGGGCACAGCGCCCAGGTCACGGAAGTGTCGTTCGACGCGCGCGGGCGCGTCCACGTCGATCGGGTCATCTTCGCCCTCGACTGCGGTAGACACGTCAACCCCGACCTCATCCGCGCGCAGGTGGAGGGTGGGATTCTGTGGGGCCTGAGCGCCGCAGCGTGGGGCGAGATCGTCATCGGCGACGGCGGCGACATCGTCACCCAGAACTTCGACCGTTACCCGGTCATGCGCATGCGGTCTGTCCCGCGGATCGAGGTGCACCTGATCGAGTCGACCGAGCCGCCGACGGGGGTCGGCGAAGTCAGCGTCCCCTTGGTTGCACCAACGCTGACGAACGCGATTGCGGCCTTAACCGGCACGCGCGTCCGCCAGCTACCCATCAACAACACAATCAAGATCGCATAGGAGGACATCAATTGCCCGAGGTCAACATCACCCCGAGCGAAAACGGCCCGAACATCGTGTCCGGGCCGATGACGATCACGGCACCGGACGGGCACGTGATCGAACACCCCGACCCCGTGGCCCTCTGCCGCTGCGGCGGCTCCTCGAACAAGCCGTTCTGCGACGGCACGCACGCCACGATCGACTTCGACGGAACGCTCGCCAACTGAGCGGTCAGCGGTGCAGACGCCGCTCGATCGCGAGGCTCGTGACCCTCACGGCTTCACCGTACGCTCGGCGCAAGACGTCAGGGAGGGGCAGCGTGGAGCGCCGGACCGATGTGGCCCGCGGGCCGCGCCGGTCGCGCGCCATCGCTGCCACCGCCTCGTCGTCCCTCGCGGAGTCCTGCCCTCCGTAGACCCACGCGAACCGGAACAGCAGGCCGGCCGCGAGGTACACGACGCTCGCGAGATCGTGCTCGCGAGAACCCGCGCGGCGCGCGACCAGTCGGAGCGAGAGACCGAGCGCGACGAGGCTCTTGGCGGTGCGGAAGTAGAGGCCGGCGCGCCCGCGGCCGAGAGGGTTGGCGGCATCGCCCAGGCGTCGCTCGCCGAGCGCGGAGATCGAGAGCTCGGTCAGCATCGCGGCGGTCTCGATCGCGCCGAGCGCCCTCCGGGTCGGATGCTCGTGTGGAAGCCCGCTGGCCACGAGCACGAGCCGCGTCGCGGCCGCGCCGGTGGCGGTCGCGGTGGCGACGAATGCGGGTCCGAGGATCGTGCGCGCACCCGACCAAAGCGGGACCGCGCTACAGGCCAGCAGCACGCCGGTGTAGGAGCCGAGATAGCTGCCGAACAGCGCGGTCAGCGCGCCGAGCGTCCGGGCGGCCTTCGGTCGCCCGATCAGGTCGCACCCGACCGCGAGGGCGCCCGAGCCGCTGAACGCGACCAGGCACCACGCGCCCGTGTTCATCGGCGAGCGCGGCTTGAAGATCCGCGTCATGTTCAGGAACCGCTCGGGGCGGCCGAGGTCGGCGATCAGCAGCGCTGGCGCCGGCGCGACCACGCCGAGCGCGACCTTGCGTGCGATCGCGGCCGAGCGGTGGTCGCCGGCGGCGTCGCACGCGAGCGCGACGAACGCCGACCCGGATGCCGTTCCGCCGAGCCAGAAGTAGGTGGCGACTTCCCAGCCCCACAGGGGTGCGTGGATGAACGGCCCACGGATGTCCGAGACCGGCGCGTCGCGCATCCTCCGGTTGGCCGCAGCGACCTGACCTGGAGCGGGCTCAGCGTCGGCATAGCCGGTGTCGCCCGTCTTGTACAGGTACGACCAGCGCGCGTCGCCAAAGTCCGGACGCGCGAGCTCGACCGGTGCCCCCGGCTCAGCCGGGGACCACGAGGCCGGCCCGCCGCGTGTGCCGAGTGCCGGCTGGATGTCATCGTGCTCATCGTTCACCACGTTCCCCCTGCATGTGTCTTGCGACCGCGCCGGGCGGCCGCTACGAAGGCGACGACGGTTCCGGCGCCTGCGAGCAGACCGGCGGCGACCGCGGCCAGCGTGGCCGGCACGACGTTCTCCTGGACGGGCGAGTCGGCGTGTGCGGGTAGCCCGTAGCGCTCTGGCGGCTCGGTCAGCAGGAAGAAAGCGCCGAGACCGCCGGCGAGCTGCTCTTCGGGCTCGTCGCCGGCTCCGTATAGGTACGCGCCCTCGATCCCGCGCTCGTGCAGCTCGGCGACGCGGCGAGTAGCGATCTCCACCAGCTCCTCGTGGGGGCCGAACTGGATCGAGTCGGTCGGGCAGGACTTCGCGCAGGCCGGCTCGAGGCCGTCCTCGAGACGGTCGTAACAGAGCGTGCATTTGCCGGCACGGCCGTCGACGTGGTCGCGATCGACGACCCCGAACGGACACGCCGTCACGCAGTAGCCGCAGCCGTTACACACGTCGGGCTGGAGCACGACCGTCTGATACTCGGTGCGGATCAACGCACCGGTGGGGCACGCGTCCAGGCAGCCCGCGTTCGTGCAGTGCTTGCACACGTCGGACATGAACACCCAGTCGCCCATCTTGCGCACGGCTTCGGCGACGTCCACGACGTCCGGCGCGGGCTGCGCGGCATCGACGAGGTCCACGACGCCCACCGCCCCCTGGGCAGCATCGACGAGGTCAAGTCCGCCGGCGGCTGGGATGGCCGGCAACTTGCCCCCGGCGCCGGCATCGAGCGCGCGCCGCGCCTCCTCCCGGAGCTGGGGCGAGGGCTCGAACAGCTCGACGAACCGGACGTGGCGCCAGGTCGAGGCCGAGAGATCCCCGGTGTGGTCGTAGGAGACGCCCTTGCCGGACTGGGAGCCGTCGGCGGGCAGGTCGTTCCACTGCTTGCACGCGACCTCGCAGGCCTTGCAGCCGATGCACACCGACGTATCGGTGAAGAAGCCCATCCGCCGCGCGCCCGCGCGGTGGATCGCGATCTCGGTGTCCGGGGCGCTCGTGCTCACCCGGTCGCCTCCTGCGGATTCTCCGCCGACGGGTCGTCCTCGTTCGGGCGGACGTGATGCCCGGTGAGCGCGACGCCGGCCAGCCGCGCGGTGCTCGGGCCGTATCTGCGGCCGGCGCGCACGTCGCAGGTGAACGCCTTGTCGTCCTGGATCGAGACGTTCGGATCGCCGGACAGGGCGACAAGCTCGTTGGCGGTGTCACCACGTGAGAGCCCGCTGTAGCCCCAGTGCCATGGGAGCGCCACCTGGTGGATCACTCGCCCGTCCACCCTGATGGGGCGGATGCGGTCGGTGACCTTCGCCCGTGCCTCGATCTCCGCCCGCTCGGTCATGATCGTCATCCAGCCGCCGTCCTCGATGCCGCGGTCGGCGGCGAGCTGCGGATCGATCTCGGCAAACATCTCGGGCTGGAGCTCAACCAGCCAGGGGACGGTGCGGCTCATCCCGCCCGCGGTGTGATGCTCGGTCAGCCGGAACGTCGTAGCCACCAGCGGGTACCGCGGGTCACCCGCCGGGTGGTATGGATTCTCGGGTCGGCGCCAGCGGATCGCGGCCGGGTTGCCATCCACCTCCGGGTAGAGGAGGTTGCCGATCGGGGACTCGAGCGGCTCGTAATGGGTGGGCAGCGGGCCGTCGAGCAGGCCGCTGGGGGAGAACAGCCAGCCGCGACCGTCGGCCATCATGATGAACGGGTCCGTGCCCGAGATCGCATCCATGCCCTTGGTGTCCGGTCCCGCGTGGTAGTCGGGCCGCTTGGTCGCCGGGAAGTCGGGAACGTCGTAACCCGTCCACTTCTTCTCGTCCTCGTCCCACCACACGTATCGCTTGCGCTCGGACCACGGCTTGCCGTGCGGGTCGGCGCTGGCGCGGTTGTAGAGGATCCGCCGGTTCGCGGGCCACGCCCACGCCCACTCTGGCGAGACGATCCCGCCTGGAGCGCTGACGTCACCGGGATCACGACGGCGCGCCTGATTGACGCCGTCCTTGTAGATACCCGAGTAGATCCAGCAGCCGCAGGCGGTCGACCCGTCGCCCCGGAGCTCGTCGAACGAAGCGACGGGCCTGCCGGTGGCGACGTCGTAGCCGTTGATCTCCTTGATCACGGCCTCGACGTCGGGCTCGCGGGCGTCTCCGTGCTCGGGGTAATCCCACTTCAGGTTCACGATCGGCCAATCCTGCTTGCGGGCGGATCCGGCGTAGTGCGCCTTGACGCGCTTGGCGAGGTGGTGCATGAACCACAGCTCCGAGCGTGCGTCACCGGGAGGGTCGAGCGCCTTGTCGCGGAACTGCACGAGGCGCTGGGTGTTCGTGAACGTGCCTTCCTTCTCGATGTGCGAGGCGGCCGGCATCAGAAACACCTCGGTCTGGATGTCCTCGGGTGCAAGCTCGCCCGACTGCACCTCGGGCGAGTCGCGCCAGAACGTCGCGGTCTCGATCTCCGCCAGATCGCGCACCACCAGCCACTTCAGCTTGGCCAGTGCGCGCCGCTGAAGGCCCGAGTGCTGCGAGCCGACCGCCGGGTTCTGCCCCATCACGAACAGCCCTTCGACCCCGCCGTCCAGGGCCCGAAGCATCGTCGAGAAGTGGGAGTGGTTGCCGGTCAGCTTTGGCAACGAACCGAAGCCGTAATCGTTCTCCTTTGTCGCCGCCTCGCCGAACCACGCCTTGAGCAACGACACGATGTAGGCGTCGAAATGAGACCACCAGCCGCGATCCACCTTGCCGGTGCCGATGTACTCCTTGAGCGTCAGGTGACCCTCGCGAGTGCGCGGCATGTGCAGGTAGCCAGGCAGCAGGTCATACAAGGTCGGGATGTCGGTCGACCCTTGGATCGACGCGTGCCCGCGCATCGCCATGATCCCGCCGCCGGGCCGGCCCACATTGCCGAGCAGCAACTGGAGAATCGCCGCGCTGCGGATCATCTGCACGGCTTCGGAATGCTGCGTCCAGCCGTTCGCGTAGCAGAACATGCCCGTGCGCTCGCGTCCGGAGTTGGCGATCAGCGCGTCCGCGACCGCCATGAACTGCGCGCGCGAGATCCCGCAGATTCGCTCCACCATCTCAGGCGTATAGCGGCTGAAGTGACGGCGCAGAACCTGGAACACGCACCGCTCATCCTGGAGCGTGTCATCGTGCCTGACGCTCCCGAGGTCCATGCCCGCGCCGGTGTGCTCGCTGAACGCCTGCGTGGCATGCTCATGCACTCCGGGCGAGAGACCGACCACGCAGTCCTCGTAGCCCCAGCTGGCCGGGTCGTAGCGCCCGGTGGCGAAGTCGAAGCCTGAGAACACTCCCGACGGCTGGCCGGCCGCTCGGCGTCCGGCCTCGCCTGACTCGGCGGCGCCGTCGTCATCCAGCGGCTCCTCCGTGTCGCGGAACGCGTCGCACACGAGCGTCGACGCGTTCGTGTAGTTGACGACGTATTCCTTGAAGTACGACTCAGTCTCGATCACATGGCGGATCAGCCCGCCGAGGAACGCGACGTCGGTCCCCGCCCGGATCGGGACGTGCAGGTCGGCCAGTTGGCTGGTGCGGCCGTAGCGCGGATCGACGTGGATTACCCGCGCGCCCCGCTCCTTCGCCTTCATCACCCAGCGGAACCCGACCGGGTGCGCCTCGGCCATGTTCCCGCCCTCGATCACGATGCAGTCGGAGTTCTGGAGGTCCTGCTGGAAGTTGGTGGCGCCGCCGCGCCCGAACGATGACCCCAGACCGGGGACCGTGGAGCTGTGTCATATTCGGGCCTGGTTCTCGATCTGGATCGCCCCCATCGCGGCGAACAGCTTCTTGATGAGGTAGTTCTCCTCGTTGTCGAGGGTCGCCCCGCCGAGGTGGGCGAACCCCAGCGTGCGGTCCACCCGCCAGCCGTGGCGGTCGGTGTCCTGCCAGCCGACCTCGCGGGACGCGATCAGCCGCTCGGCGATCATGTCCATCGCCTGCTCGAGCTCGAGTTCCTCCCACTCGGTGCCGCCGGCCCGGCGGTACGAGACCCGCGTCAGCCGCCCCGGTTGCTCCACCAGCTGGCGCGAGGACGCGCCCTTCGGGCACAAGGTCCCCTGGTTGATCGGCGAGCGCGGATTGCCCTCGATGTCGACGAGCTCGTCGCCGCGCGTGTACACGAGCTGACCGCATCCCACGGCGCAGAACGGGCACACCGACTCGGTCACCTTCAGCCCGGCGATCCGGGCCTTGGCGCTGAGCGTTCGGTCGGACGCCGCACCCGGACCGAGGCCCATGTCCAGTGCACGACCGACCAGAGGGAGCCGGCGCAGCGACTCGAACGAGCGCGGACGGGAGCCAGGTGGACTCATCCGCATGAATCATCCCTCACGACCGGGTGAAGCGCCATCGCCAGGATCGGGTGATGGGCTTCGATCACCCGGATCCGGCGATGGTGGGCTCACCCGATTCGGTGGGACATTCGTCACGGCCCATCGTGATCGGCAGTCCGCGACAGAGAGGAAACGACATGACAAACGAAGAGTTCGTCCGGCACGCGTACGCGCTGGCCGAGGTCAAGGACATCGAGGGGTGGAAGGGCGTCTTCAACCCGGACGGCGTGTTCGTCGACGAGTCGGTTGGGGTGACCTACCACGCGCCGGATGACGTCGCGAAGCCCGTCGAGAACTACGGGGCGGCGTTCTCCGACATGCACCGCGAGCTTTACGACATCTACGTGAGCGGTGACGACGTGGTGGTCGTCGAGCTGGCGCTCCAAGGGACGCACGACGGGCCACTCTGGCTTCCTCAGGGGATCCTCCCGCCGACGGGCAACCGGATGGACGCCCCCTGCTGCGACGTCTTCCGGCTCAAGAACGGGAGGATCCAGACGTTCGACTGCTACCCGTCGGGAACGGTGATCCTCGGCCAGTTGGGCGTGCTCGGAAATCTCGGCGCCGTGCTGCAGGAGCCGGCCTCCGTTTAGCCGCCGGGAGGCGCCGTCGGCCTTCGCCTGCCGAGCGCGCAGCGCCTCTGCGTGCCGGCTGGGTTCCTGTGCGGCACGACCCCGCCCTCGCCGAGGCGCTCGCCGCCCTCGACCTCGGCGGTGACGTGCCGCCGGCGCTGCGGACCGCGGTGGCGGGAACGCTCGCGTGGGCGTACCTGCTCGACGCCCAGGCGTCCGGACGCCGGGGCCAAGGGCGGGCCCGCCAAGGGCGGCCCCCCCGGTCCGTCCGCCCGAGTGGGTCATAGCTACGCACTCGGCACCGCGCCGGCGCCGAGTACCGCCGAATGACCCACATCCGTGCCTGAATCGGCGTTCACCCAGAGGGGCGCGCCGAGTGCGCGGTTATGACCCATCCGCGCGGCCCCAGAGGGGCGCGCCGAGTGCGCGGTTATGACCCATCCGCGCCACCGGGAGGCGCCCTGGAGTCGCAGCCCGTCGACCTCGGCGACGACGATTTGGCGGCGAACGTGGCATTCGCGGTCGCCGCGGTGCCGAGTGCCACCTTCGCCGCGATACTCGCGGCCTAGGTGGATCTCGGTCGGGCGGCCCGGTCGAGCGTCACGTTCGCCGCCGCCGGGCCGCGCCGCATCACCGCATCACGGGATCACCGCCGCGCCGGATCACCGGATCACTGTGATCCGGTGATGCCTCCTCACCTACCTGGCGGCAAGACTGGTCCTGCCGGCCACCGCAACCCAACGACAAGGAGACCCTCCGTGAGCACCGAGCAGCGAGAGACCGTCGACGCAATTCTGCGACAGTCAGCGCTCCCCGTCGGGAGCAGTGTCGAGGAGCAACGGCGGCTGTTCCGGGAGGCGGTATCCGCGCAGCCGCTGCCTGCCGACGTGACCGTCACCGCAGGTGCGTTGGGCGGTGTCCAGACCGCCGAGATCACGATCGACGGAATCGAACCCCGCCACGTCGTTCTGTACTTCCACGGCGGCGTGTACGTGATCTCGGACGCCTTCCTGGCCGCGGGTCTGGCCTCGCAGATCGCTCGGCGAACGCAGGCCAAGGTCATCTCCGTCGACTATCGGCTCGCTCCAGAGCACCCGTATCCGGCGGCGGTCGACGACGCCCTTGCGGCGTATGAAGCCCTCCTGCACGACGGTATCGCCCCGCCGGACATCGCCTTCGCGGGAGACTCCGCCGGCGCCGGGCTCGCGGTCGCCACCTTGGTCAACGCCCGCGATCACGGGCTCGCTCTGCCCGCCGCGGCGTTCCTGATGTCCCCGTATGTCGATCTCACCCTCGCCGGAGCGACGATGGACACCAAGCGCGACGTCGACCCGCTGCTCAACCGAGAACTGCTGGCGCCCCGTGTCGCCGACTATGCGCAGGGACAGAACGCGGCCCTCGGCCTGATCAGCCCCGTATTCGCTGACCTGTCCGGCCTGCCGCCCCTGATCATCCAGGCCGGAAGTCACGAGGTTCTGCTCGACGACGCGCTTCGCCTCGCGCGGGTAGCCGCCATCGCCGATGTCGAGATCAGCCTCGACATCACCCCCGGGGTGCCCCACGTCTTCCAGGCGTATACCCCGATGCTCGACGAGGCGACCGCCGCGCTGGACAGAGCCGGCGAGCTCCTGTCGGCGTACCTGGCCAGCCCAGAACGCGTCACCGCATAGCCAAAGGAAGCGAATGAGCCCCATCATCGACTTACACCAGCACGTCATTCCCGACTTCTACTGGGAAGCGTCGAACGAGGACGGGAATCTCGCGGGCGGAATCAATCCACCGCGCTGGACTCTCGATGGCGCGATCGCGTACCTCGACGAGGCCGGGATCGACATGGCGGTCCCGTCGATCAGCGCACCCGGCGTGCACTTCGGTGATGACGCGGCCGCGCGGATCCTCGCGCGTCGCGTCAACGAGTACCTGGCCGAGATCAAGCGCGACCGCCCGGACCGCTTCGGCGGATTCGCCGCGCTCCCGCTACCGGACGTCGACGGGTCGCTGCAAGCGCTCGAGTACGCGTTCGACGTCCTCGAACTGGACGGAGTCTCGCTGATGACCAACGCCGGCGGCAGTTATCTGGGTGACAGCCGCTTCAGTGCAATCTTCGACGAGTTGCAGCGGCGCCACGCCGTCGTGTTCGTTCATCCCACCGCGTCGCCCGATCCGATTGCGCACACGCTCGGTCTTCCGGACGCGCTTCTGGACTACCCGGTCGACACGTCGCGCGCGATCGCGAAGCTCCACTACAGCAACACGTTCGCGCGGACGCCGGATGTCAAGTATCTGTTTCCCCACGCCGGCGGCACGATTCCGTTCGTCGCATCGCGCTTCGGGATCGTTGACGCGATGGATGTCATCCCGGGCGCGGACGAGCGCGGGCCGTTCGCGGAAACGGTCAAGCGTCTGCACTGGGACACCGCCTCGGCGTTCAGCGACCCAGTCCTTCACATGCTGCGATCGGTCACGGGACTCGGATCCGTCGTGTTCGGGACCGATTATCCGTACCCCCACGACGAGATCTCGATCGGTGGCCTCCGGGCACTGCAACGAACTGCCGAACTCGATGACGACGAGCGGCGCGCGCTGTTGGGCGGGACTGCGTCGCGCCTGATCCCGCGGCTGGTGCCTCAGCCTGCGTGATTCGTGATCGCATCGAGATCGGCGAGGTCGGTCTCGTCGAGCTCGAGCTCGGCCGCCGCCATGTTCTCCTCGAGGTGGGCGATCGAGCTCGTGCCGGGAATCAGCAGCAGCCGGTCGTACCGGGCCAGCAGCCACGCCAGCGCGATCTGGGCAGGCGTGGCCCCGTGCTTGTCGGCGACCTCGACGATCGCCGGTTCCGCGGCAAGTCGCGTCGCCCCGGCCCGGTACGACGAGCCAAGGGGAAAGAACGGCACGTACGCGATCCCGCGCGCTCTCGCAAACTCGACCATCTCCTCGTCCTGGCGGTCGATGATGCTGTATCCGTTCTGGATCTCGGCGACGTCGACGAACTCGAGCGCGAGCTGCGCGTTCGCGGGATCGACATTCGAGAGGCCTATGAGATCGAGCTTGCCCTCGCGGCGCATGTCCGCGAGCACGAGCAGCTGTTCCTCGAGCGGCACC
This sequence comes from uncultured Solirubrobacterales bacterium, assembly GCA_963770615.1. Classification (GTDB taxonomy): domain Bacteria; phylum Actinomycetota; class Thermoleophilia; order Solirubrobacterales; family Solirubrobacteraceae; genus Palsa-465. Next base: position 357,710 of record CAVYQJ010000016.1, read on the forward strand.
GCGCCGTCTCGTCCGGTCTCCACCAGGCGGAGATTCACGAGGTCCAGACGCTCCACTCTGAGCGTGTGGAGGTTCGCCTCGACTCCTTTGCGCAACTCGTCGGGCCGCTGGGCGGGGAGAACGCGTCCCGCGGCGTCGCGACGCGCGCCGACCTTGGTCACCAGCTTGAGATCGTCCGGGTACGGATAGAGCGCCTGGCGGATCAGGTCGTTGACGACATCGGGTCCGTAGTACTGCGAAGTGTCGATGTGGTCGACGCCGAGCTCGATGGCCCGGTGTAGTACCGCCCGCGCCGCGTCGGGGTCGTCGGGCGGTCCGAACACGCCGGGGCCGGCGAGCTGCATCGCGCCGAAGCCCATCCGGTTGACCTGCTTGTCGCCGAGAAATGTGGTCGCGTTCATCTCGTCTGTTGCCGTGTGCCTCACACGCCCAGGGACGGGCGGTCATCGCCCGCGTGAGGCCAATCGGTCCCGCCTCGGACTTGTCGGAGCTCGAGCAGTTCGAGGCCGAGCGCTTCGATCTGCGCGACGACGCCGAACACAGCCGACCGGTCCTCGAGCAAGCCGGTGAGCACGGTGTCACCGCACTTCAGCTGAGACACCATTGCGGGGAAGGCGGACAGCGCGGTAGGTCCTAACCGACCCTTTATCCGGACCGTGTACAAGCCGGGTAATGCGGCCACACAAATGATCCTGCCGCCCAACCCGGTGACCCCGCACCGCCGGAATCCGGTGATTGTGTGCGCGACGTCCGCCGGTAGCGCGACGTCCGCCGGTAGCGCGACGTCCGCCGGTAGGGCGACGTGCGCCGCTAGCTCGGCAGCGCTGGTTAGCCGCGGCCCGCGGCAAGGAGCCGAAGCTCGCGTGCCTGTTGCACGGCCGAAGAACGATCGCGCGCGCCGAGCTTGGAATAGATATTCCGGATGTGCGTGTTGACCGTGTTGATCGACACGTAGAGCTCGCGCGCGATCTCGGGACGCGTCAGATTCGTAGGCAGGTATCGCAGGACGCGGAGTTCGCTCGGGCTGAGCTCCTCCAGCGGCACCAGGCGCTCGCGATCGACCGTCGGCGCCGGTTCGCCTCGCAGCGCGTCGATGATGTCGGCGAGCAGTGCGCTATGAGCCGTCTCGTGACGCGGCATCGCCTCGAGTAGCTCCGCGGCGTCCGTCATCGCAAACGGGAAGATCAGGCGATCTGGCTCGGCGACCGCGAGCGCCGCTTCGGCTGCGGCAGCGGCAGCGGCACGATCTGCCAGCTGTAGGTGCGCGATGCCGGCGAGCAGATGGGATTCGACTACGGTGAACGCCGGGGCGGCAGCCGGTGGCGTGCGGTCCAAAACGCCCTGGAGTGCATCCAACGCGCCCGCGGGATCGCCCTCGGTAAGGCAGATCACCGCGCGAGCGTTGTAGATGGCACCCATTTGGCCGTCATAGATGACGCCGATCCGATCGGGCTCGGCCGAGAATCCGGCGAGCGTCGCGCGCGCTCTATCCGGCATCCCGAGGCGCGCCCACGAGGCCGCGAGCCACCCCGTGATCCGTGGTGCGAGGGCGTGCACACCCGTCAGCGTCGACTGCACGCGCGCCGCGGCCCCGAATTCCTCGACCGCTGGCTGATACCGCCCGCGACCGGCATGCAGCATGCCGGTCGCCAGGTGCAGAAGCACCGCGGCGGCCGGGTCAACGTCCGGGTTGGCTACCTCCCAGGCGCGACGCAGCCAGCGCTCTCCCTCGTCGAAATCGCCCGTCCAGATCGACATGCCACCAACCGCTCCGAGCGCCGGCGCCAGAATCGGCCGATCGTCCAGCCCGTACAGCTCGGCGAGGGCTACCGCCTGCAGGCCGCGCTCGCGTGCCATCGCGACCGACACCGTCTTTGTCGGGAAGCCCTGATGGGCTCGACACGCAACCTCCAGGTAGGGTCGGCCGATCGCTCGAGCGAGGTCGGCACCTTCGGAGAGGTGCCGATCACCATCGGCCAGTCGGCCGGACCACGTCTCGACGATTCCGAGGTTCAGGAGCGCGACTGCCCGAAGCTCGCTGCCCATCGCCACCTGATCGTTCGATTCGTCTGAAATCGAGGAATCGAGCATGTTCACTTGGTCGATCACCTCGCTGAACTGACCGCTTCGCCGTGCCATCGCCAACCGCAGAGAGGAGATCGCAACGGCTAGGCGCCGGCGGCGACCCGGCGGAGCGCTCTCGATGTGAGACGCCGCCAGCTCTAACTGAGCGGCCGCTTGCTCCAATCGCCCATGGTTCAGTTCGCTTGCCGCGTGAGCCAGGGCCAGGTCAGGATGATCGCTCGATGCTCCCTCAGGAAACGCCTGGAGCACCGCGTCGATCGTTCCCGCCTGCCCGTCCAGCACCCAACCGAACGAATGGTCGGCGACGAGGCGGGCTGCATCGGGCCAGTCGCCGGCCCCGAGCGTGTGCTGCACGGCCTCAACGATCTCCCCGTGGTCCGCGAGCCACCGGGCGGCCTTGCGGTGGAGGTCCGGGACCTCGTCGGCAAGTCGTCGGCGAAGCTCGAGCCGCAGGAAATCGGCCAGCAGGTGGTGGTAGCGAAACCACGTGCGCTCCGGGTTAATCGACACGACGAACGCGTTGGCGTCCTCGAGTTCCAGCAGCATCTGCTCCGAGCCCAGGCGGCCCGCCAGCAGGTCGGCGAGTTCACCGTTCATCCGTTCGACAATCGAAGTTCGCAACAGAGTGTGCTGAACCTCGCTCGGCTGGCGTTCGAGCATCTCGGCCATCAGGTATTCCCCGATCGCCCGGTCGGTCCCGGAGAACTCAGCCACGAAACGCTCTGGATCCGCATGACGGCTGAGCGAGATCACCGCCAAGCGCAAGCCGGCCGCCCAGCCTTCCGTGCGCTGGTACAGAGCGGCCGCCCCGGCTTCAGACAACGTTATCCCGGATGCGGCGAGCAGTTCGCGCGTCTCGGCCTCGGTGAATCGGAGATCGGTGGCCCGAATCTCGGCGACCTCGTCGGCAAGCCGCAGACGGTGGAGTCTGATCGGCGGATCCCTACGTGACGACAACACCACCCGCGCGGAGCTCGGCACGGTCGTGAGCAGCTGCTCAAGCTCCCGGAGGGCGTCGGGCGACTTCAGCTCGTGGAGATCGTCGATGATCAGCACGACCGGTCCGCGCTGCTCATCGAACTCCGCCAGGACCGTGTCGAGTGCGCGGTCGTCGTCGAGCGCGGCCGGCGCCGCGGCTAGCGCGTGAGGATCGATCGAGAGTTCCGGGCCCCGAAGCGCATCCAGGACGGCCGACCAGAACCTGTGGGCATCCTGCTGGTCGCGATCGACCGACACGAACGCGACGCGACGAAGCTCGGTCGAGTGGCTAGCCCAGGCACGCAACAGCGAGGTCTTCCCGCTTCCCGGCGGCGCCGAGATGACTGTGATCCGCTTGGTCACGGCGCGATCCAGCGTCTGCCGGAGTGCTTCCCGCTCGAGCAGGCCCGAGCCGATCGAACCGTCAATTGAGAGTGGCTCGAGGTGCCCTTCGCGCCGTGTCGTCGTCGAGCTGATCACGCTGTGCCCACGGTCTAGACCCTTTGGTGAGCTTAGTAGCCCGGCCATGGTGGTCACCAGACCTTCATGCCGCCGTCGACGACGACGTCGATCCCTGTGACGTATGAGCTCTCCTCGCAGGCAAGGAACAGCGCGACGTTCGCGACTTCCTCGGGCCGGCCCAGGCGGCCGAGCAGCGTCTTGCCGAGCATGTAGCCAGCCCACTCCGGGTCCTCGAGCTGGGCTCGTGTCGCGCCGGTCTCGATCAGGCCAGGTGAGATCGAGTTGGCGCGGATCCCGTGCTCCCGGCCCTCCATCGCCAGCTGTCGCGTCATCGCGACGATTCCAGCCTTGTTCGTCGTGTGGGCGAGCGCCGGGAGGATGGCGAAACTGAGCGACGCGTTCAGCGAGGCCATGTTCACGATCACGCCTCCGCTGGCCTTCAGGTGCGGCCACGCCGCGCGGGTGAGGTAGAAGACGACGTCGACCTCGCCCCACCGAGCGCGATCCCATTCCTCGTCGGTGATGTCCTCGAGCCAGTTGAAGTACGCCGTCGCGGCGAAGTTGCAGAGCACGTCGATCCGCCCGTACGTCCCCAGCGCGAGCTCGACCAGCGCCTGGCAATCGGCGGGATCGTCGAGACGGCAGGGCTGCATCGAAACCATCTCTCCGCCGGCGCCGCGCACGATCTCGACGGTCGATTCCGCCGGCTCGACCGCCACGTCGCAGCCGACGACCGACGCGCTCTCTCGGGCGAACGCGATCGCCGTCGCGCGACCGATGCTGCCGCCCGTCCCGGTGACGACGCAGACCTTCGCCGAGAGCCGGCCTGTCGCGCCCGCTTTGTCGTCCCTCTCCACCGACATGGATCGTCGCGCACAGGGCCGGGCGTTCGAATCCTTGAATCCTTAGTCCTTAACCTGCGTCGTCGTCGGTCATGCTTAGGTGGAATGAGCGGAGGGTCGCGACCGGTTTTGTCGTCAGGAAGGCAGTTGCTCGGGCGGGATCGCGAGCGTGAGCTGCTCGACCGGCTTCTGGAGGGAGCGCGCGATGGTGGCGGCGGCGCCTTGGTGTTGCATGGAGAGGCGGGGGTCGGCAAGACGGCGCTGCTCGAGTGGGCGGTCGAGGCGGGACGGCAGTTTCGCGTGGCTCGTACCGTCGGGGTTGAGGGGGAGATGGAGCTGGCGTTTGCGGCGCTTCAGCAGCTGTGCTCCCCGTTCTTCGAGCTTGTGGAGCGCCTTCCCCAGCCCCAACACGAGGCGCTTGGCGTGGCGTTCGGACTGATTGGGGGACCCGCCCACCCGGCGCCGAATTCGTTCCTGGTTGGGCTAGCGGTTCTCGGCTTGCTCGCCGAGGCCGCCGAGGAGCAGCCGGTGGTTTGTGTCGTCGATGACGCGCAGTGGCTGGATAGTGCGTCCGCGCGAGCGATGGCGTTTGTGGCGCGTCGCTTATTGGCGGAGAGGATCGCGCTTGTGTTTGCGACGCGGGAGTTGGGGGAGGCGTTGGCCGGCTTGCCGGAGCTGCACGTTGCGCCCTTGGGTCGTCGTGATGCGAGGGCACTGTTGGAGTCGGTGTTGCCGGCGCGGCTGGACGAAGGCGTCCTCGCGCGGATCGTGGACGAGACGCGCGGGAATCCGCTCGCTCTGCTCGAGCTTCCCCGCGGATTGACCTCGGCGCAGCTCGCGGGTGGGTTTGGCTTGCCGGCCACGGTGCCGTTGTCGGCGGGCATCGTCGAGGGATACACACGACGGCTGGCGCGGCTTCCTGGCGATGCGCGGCGGTTGCTGCTGGTGGCCGCTGCCGACCCAGTCGGCGATCCGGCGCTCGTGTGGCGGGCGGCCGAGCGGCTCGGGATCCCCGAGTCGGCTGCCCATATCGTCGAATCGGAAGAGTTGTTGGCGCTGTCTCCCCGAGTGGTGTTCCGGCATCCGCTGGTTCGCTCGGCCGTCTACGGTGCCGCTGGGATCGACGAGCGTCGCGAGGTCTATCGGGCGCTCGCGGATGCCACCGATCCGGAGCGTGATCCGGATCGGCGCGCGTGGCACCGCGCCCAGGCCGCCGCGACACCCGACGAGGCGGTGGCCGCCGAACTCGAGCGGTCCGCTGCGCGGGCGCAGGCGCGAGGTGGTTTCGCGGCGGCCGCGGCCTTCCTCGAGCGTGCGGTCGCGCTCTCGCCCGATCCCTCGCATCGCGCGCAACGCGCCCTAGCTGCCGCGCAGACGAAGTTCCACGCGGGTGCCCTCGACGACGCGCTCGAACTCTTGGGTACCGCCGAGTCGAGCGTCGCTGGCGACGATCCCGTGCGAGCCCACGTGCACCTGGTGCGCGCCGAAATCGCGTTCGCGTCGCGGCGCGGCAGCGACGCGACCCCGCTGCTGCTCGCGGCCGCCGGTGAACTCGAGGCCACTGACCCCAGCCTGGCGCGAGCGACCTACCTGGAGGCCCTTTCGGCGGCCATGTTCGCGGGCCGGCTCGCGCGGGGCGGAGGCATGGTGGAGGCCGGCGAGGCTGCGCTCGCGGGTCCTCCGATGCCATCGCCTCCGCGTCCGTCCGATCTCCTGCTCCGGGGGTTTGCCGTCCAGGCCACTGAGGGATATGCCGCCGGAGCGCCGATCCTCAAAGAGGCGTTGAGCGCGTTCCAGGGCGAGACGTCGCTGCCGCCAGAGGAGGCCCGGTGGCTCTGGTTTGCCAGTTGGGTCGCGTTGGTCATGTGGGACGATGCGAGCTGGAGAGCGCTTTCGACGCGGCAGCTGGACCTCGTTCGACGGACTGGCGACATCTCAGCGCTGCCATTTGTCCTCGCGGACAGGAGCAGCGTCTACGCGTTCCTGGGTGACCTGAAGGGGGCGGCGCTCCTCGACGAGGAGCTGGGAGCGGTGACCGAGGCCACCGGAATCGCGGCGCACTTGGCCGGTCGCCTGTGTCTCGCTGCTCTGCGCGGCGTCGAGGCCGAATTCTCGGAGCTGGTCCGAAGCTCGGTCAGCGAGGCTCGGGCACGGGGGGAGGGGGTGGCACTCTCCGTCGCCGAGTTCTTAAGCGGAACCCTGTACAACGGCCTCGGTCGGTACGAGACGGCTCTGACCGCAGTCCTGCCCGCCGAGCGCTTTTACGCGGAGGCCCCGGCGATATGGGCGCTTACCGAGCTGATCGAGGCGGCCGTTCGATGCGGTCAGCCTGAGCGTGCGCGGCACGCGTTCGAGCGGGTCCAAGAGACGACCAGCGCGGCCGGCACCGATTGGGGGTTGGGGATCGAGGCGCGCTGCCGCGCGTTGATCAGCGACGGCGACGACGTAGAGGCCCTCTACGGAGATGCGATCGAACGGCTCGGGCGCACGAGCATCCGCGTGCAGCTGGCCCGGACCCATCTTCTATACGGCGAGTGGCTGCGTCGCAAGCGCCGACGGCTGGACGCCCGCGAGCAGCTCCGGACTGCTTACGAGCTGTTCAAAGACTATGGGGTGGAGGCGTTCGCGGAGCGTGCGCGGGTCGAGCTGGAGGCGACTGGTGAGCGTGCCCGCAGGCGGGCAGTGGACACGCTCGACCAGCTCACTCCGCAGGAGGCGCAGATCGCGCGCCTAGCGGCAGAAGGGGAGACCAACCGAGAGATCGCCGCCCGGCTGTTCATCAGTGCGAGCACGGTCGAGTACCACCTGCGCAAGGCGTTCCGCAAGCTTGACGTGAAGTCACGCACACAGCTCGCGGACCGACTGTCGTAGGCGGCGGAAGGAATCACCGGGATCTGGCGATGCCGCGTCACCCGCCGGGTGGCGACGATGCGGGTCAGCCATCGACCCGAGGAGAACAGATCCATGTCCGACATCGGCAACGGTCGCGCCGGTCGCGCCGACGTAGTCATCGTGGGGGGAGGCTCGGCCGGAAGCGTCCTCGCGAGCCGTCTCAGTGAAGACCCGACCCGCTCGGTCCTGCTGCTCGAGGCCGGCACGGCGTACGGAGTCGACGGCTATCCCGAGGATCTGCGGGACCCCGCGCGTGTGCCCGCCAACCCCGAGCACGAGTGGGGCTTCACCGCCCGCGGCTCCGCCGCGTCGCCCGAGATCGTTGCTGCGCGCGCCAAGGTCCTGGGTGGCTGTTCGGCTCATAACGCCACCGTGGCGATGCGCGTGCGCCCGAGCGACATCCGCGATTGGCAGCAGCACGATCTCGAGGACTGGACGGTCGAGGACGTCGATGCCGCGTTCAGGGAGATGGAGAACACGCCCGACGGCGAGGACGCCCACCACGGACGCACCGGACCGTTCCCGATTCGACAGGAGAGGTACGACGATCTCACGAGCTCGTTGCGCGGGTTCATCGACGCGGCGGCGGCGGAGGGGTTCCGTCGCGTCGAGGATTTCAACGGGCCGGACCCGCGCGGTGTCGGCGGGGACCCGGTCAACGTCGTCGACGGCGTGCGTCAGAACACGGGCCTCGTGTATCTGACCGAGGAGGTCCGCAACCGACCCAACCTCAAGATTTCAGGCGACGTGCTCGTGGATCGCGTCCTCTTCAACGGTCGCCGGGCGGTCGGCGTGCGGACGGCAAGCGGCGCCGAGATCCCCGCGGGCCAGGTGATCCTCTCCGCCGGCTCATACGCGACCCCGGCGATCCTGTTGCGGTCGGGCGTGGGTCCGGCCGCCGATCTGGCCGAGCTCGGCATCGAACTCGTCGCGGATCTCCCCGTCGGACGGCGCCTCCAGGACCAGCCGTTCTACTACAACGCGTACGCGCTCAAAACGACCGCCCTGGATATGCGACCGTCTGTGGGCGCCTTGCTGTGGACGCAGTCCAGCGAGGCGCGCGGCGACGAGCTCGACCTTCACATCGCCGTGACGCACCTCATGCCTCCCGAGTACAGCCCGACCGGCGGAGCGATCGCGTTGAGTGTTGCGGTCGTCAAGCCCGACTCGCGCGGAACGGTCACGCTACGCAGCCGGGATCCCCGCGAGCAGCCCGAGATCGACTGCAATTTCCTGGCCGAGGGGCGCGACGCGCGCCGGATGCTCGAGGGCGTGAGGCTGGCCCGAAGGATCGGCCGCAATCCGGCGCTGGCTCAGTTCCTCGAGCTCGAGATACTGCCCGGCGACGCGGTCGGCGACGAGCAGCTCGCGGACGCGATCGCCTCGAACCTGGCGTCGTACGGTCACCCCACGGCCACGGCGCCGATGGGCGGACCAGACGATCCGTGGGCGGTCGTGGACTCGAACGGCGCGGTCAAGAGCGTCGAGGGACTTCGCGTCGTCGACGCGTCGATCATCCCCGTCGTTCCATCGGTGGCGATCAACCCCACGACGATGATGGTTGCGGAGCGGATCGCGAAGTCGGTCTACGCGACTCCGTCGGTGTCGAGCGCCGTCCTGCAACGGTGACGCGGTAATCGCCGGTCACGATGTTCGACTGCCGGCCGGCAGCGCCACCGCTTCGATGGGCTCGGCGAGCGGCATGCACATCGCGGCCGGTTGATCTTCACGGCGCAACGTCGCGCGCAGCTGTATGAACGCGACGCTGCCGGCCAACGCGGGGACCCACAGCGAGATCCCGTGGTACATGAGCACGGCGGCGGAGGTGACGGCGAGCGGCTGGTGGAAGAGCACGAAGGTGCCGATCAGCCCCGCGTCGAGGCCGCCGAAACCACCGGGAATCGGGAGGTTCCCACCGAGCTGGCCGATCAGGTAGCCGAGCACGACGACGCCGATAGCCGGCGAGTAACCGAACGCCTTGAAGCAGACGAACAGGACGGCGAGATCGAAAGCCATCACCCCGAAGGAGCCGGCGAGGATGCTGACCGGTCGGCGGCGGGTCATCTGCAGAGCGTCGCTTACACCGAGCCCGAGCGAGTCGCGAGCGAAGCCGAGCCCTCGCGCGATCCATCCCGACCTTGGACCCGCTGACGCCGGTGAGCTGTGCAGTCTCGGCAGTCCGAAGGCGACGATCGCGATGGCCATCACGGACGCCACGCCGAACGCGTACGTGAGCGCCGGATTCGGATCATGCTGGAGGGCTCCGGCTCCGTACAGCGCGGCGAACACGATCAGCGTCCCGACGTTGGCGAGGCTGGTCAGAAAGAAGAACGCCACGGTCCGGCGAGCGATGTGCTCGGTGCTCATCCCGCCACGGCGGAGCGCCCAGGCGCCCAACGCCAACCCACCCGTCCCGCTCACCGACAGGACCGAATTCGCGCCCTGTTCGGCCATCCCGAACTGATAGCTCAGTCCCCAGCGCATTCGCTGACAGAACACCGACCGGAAGATCACCACGTAGGAGAGCGCGGAGAGAACCTCGAGCCAGGCTCCTACGATCAGCCACCCGCCGCTGGCATTCGAGATGCGATTGCGCAGACTGCCGATCCCGGGGCCAGTCAGCACGAACAACCCGATGAGCGCCCCAATGGCGGCGAGCTCGACCAGCCTGCGGAGAACCCGCCGCGTGCTCAGCTCGCTCGGAATCTCGGCGAGCTCGCTGTCGTCCGGCGCGACTTGAGACGTGCCGGAGCTATTCAGCTGATTCGCCATCGCCGCCGGGGCCCGCGCCGGCGACGCTGCGTCGCTAGCTGGACGAGGCCGTCGATCAATGCCGCGGCCAGCACGCTCGCCGCGACGCGGTTGCCAAGGCGCTCGATGCGGACGAGGAACGCTTCCATGTCTTCGGTACGAACGTGCACCTCGAGCCCCTCGGTCTCGATTGCGTCCGAGATGCGATTGAGCCGCGACGGCAGCTCGGCGGCCAGCTCCGCGAAGTCGACGCCGAACTCCTCGAGGCGCCGGATCACGACGGCGGGGGTCATGCCAGACAGGAGGTGGCGACGCGCGTACGGCGCGAGCGCCTCGGCGAATCGGAAGGCCGGGTCAAGCTCCGCCACGAGCCCCTCGGCGATCACCAGCACCGTGAACAGGAGCGAGAGATCACGCGGAACCCTGAGGCGGTGCCGGCGGACGATCTCGAGGATCTCGCCGATCGCGCTTCGCAGCGAGACCTCCGCAACGCTGCGGCCGGAGTAGCGCGCGAGCAGATCTCGCAGGTCCTCGCGCAGGCGCGCTCGATCGACGACTCCGGTCGAGGTGCCGAGCGCGAGCAGAGCGTCCGCAAGGCGTCCGGGGTCCCGGCGCACAAACCCGCTCAAGAGGCGGCCGAGCTGCTCGCGCAGGCGGTCGTCGAGACTGCCGACCATCCCGAAGTCGACGATTCCGACCCGGCCCGTCGGCTCGATGAAGAAGTTGCCCGGATGCGGGTCGGCGTGGAAGAACCCGTCCTCGAAGATCATCTTGGCGGTGATCAGCGCTGTGCGCTCGGCGAGGGCGTGGTGGCTGAGACCGGCTTCGTCGAGCATCGTGAGATCCGTGATCTTCATGCCGCGGATCCGCTCGAGCGTGATCACGCGTGAGGTTGTGAGATCCGGGAAAACGCGCGGTATCTGCACGGATGAGTCGCCAGCGAAGTTGGCCCTGAAGCGCTCGGCGTTACGCGCCTCCTGGAGATAGTCGAGCTGCGCTCGGAGCGCGTAGACGAATTCGTCGGTCAGCCCGATCACGTCGTAGCGGGCCGCGGTTTTCGACCGCCGGCTAGCGCGGGCGGCGAAGTTCGTGATGATCTCGAGGTCCCGCTCCATGTCTTCGACCACGTTCGGCCTACGAACCTTCACGACCACGTCGGTCCCGTCGTGCAGCGTCGCGGTGTGGGCCTGCCCGACCGACGCGCAGGCAAGCGGAACGGCGTCAAAGGTGGCGAACGCCGCATCCACCGGAGCGTGAAGCTCGCGCTCGACGATGTCTTCGATCACGTCGCTCGGAACGGCCGGTGCCGTGTCCAGCAGCTTCGTCAGCTCGGCCCGGTAGTCCGGTGAAAGCAGGTCCGCCCGCGTCGACACCAGCTGGCCGAGCTTGATGAAGGTCGGCCCGAGTTCCTCGAGCGCGAGCCTCAGGTTCTCGGGCGGGGTGTGTCCGTCAGCGGGGTCGCGCCCGGCGACGCCGGGCGCGACTCTGATCAGCCGCTCGAGCCCGACCACGTTGGCCAGATAAGACAGCCCGTAACGGATCAGGACCGCCGCGATCTGGCGCTCGCGATGATCGCGGGCGCCCGTTGGGGCTTGTTGCACGGGAGGCATGCTCGCCCCCACCCAGGCGAGTTGTCCTCACCGGATGATGGTGATTGTTCGCCGTCCACCGGGATACTGCGACCCGGCAGTCGCAGGACGCCTTGATGATTGCCGGGTGTAAGTTCGCCGCCTTAGGCATGGCCGCAGATTCCCCCACCCGAGGTCCCGGCGCCGAGCTACGGGGTCGCCAGCGCGAGTGCGAGGTGCTCGACGGGTTGATCGAGGCGGTACGCCGGGAGGAGAGCCAGGCTCTGGTCTTTCGGGGAGAGCCGGGGGTCGGGAAGACGGCGCTGTTGGGATACCTCGTGGCGCGGGCGTCGGGCTGCCGCGTCGTGCGCGCGACCGGCGTGCAGTCGGAGATGGAGCTGGCGTTCGCCGGTTTGCACCAGCTGGTGGCGCCGATGCTCGATGGCGTGGAGCGGTTGCCGGTCCCGCAGCGGGATGCCTTGCTGACGGCCTTCGGCATGATCGCCGGGCCGGCACCTGACCGCTTTCTGCTTGGCCTGGCAGTCCTCGGCCTGCTCGCCGATGCAGCCGAGGAGCAACCGCTCATCTGCGTGGTCGACGACGAACAATGGCTCGATCGGGCGTCTGCGCACACGCTGGCGTTCGTAGCGCGGCGCCTGGACACGGAGTCGGTGGCGCTGGTCTTCGCCGCACGGATGCCCGGCGAGGAGCTGGGCGGGCTGCCGGAGCTCGAGGTGAAGGGCCTGCGCGACGCCGACGCCCGCGGGCTGCTCGAATCGGTGCTCGCCGGCCAGCTCGACGATCGGATCCGCGACCGGATCGTGAGCGAGGCGCGCGGGAACCCGTTGGCACTGCTCGAGCTTCCCCGGGACACAACGCCCGCGGAGCTGGCGGGTGGCTTCGGGCTCCCGGGCGCGATGTCGCTCTGCGGCCGGCTCGAACAGCGCTTCGGTCACCAGCTCGACGCCCTGCCCCCGGAGACCCGACGCCTACTTCAGGTCGCGGTCGCCGATCCCGTGGGCGATCCGACGCTGGTGTGGGCTGCCGCCAAGCGACTCGGGATCCCGCCCGAGGCCGCGGTGCCGGCGATCGACGCGGAGCTGGTCGAGTTCGGCACACGGGTGCGCTTTCGTCACCCGCTGGTGCGGTCCGCGGCCTACGGCTCAGCGTCGCCACGAGAACGGCAGGACGTGCACCGCGCCCTGGCCGAGGTCATCGATCCGACGGTGGAGCCCGACCGCCGCGCCTGGCATCGGGCGCAAGCCACGCCAATGCCCGACGAGGATGTGGCCGCTGAGCTCGAGCACGCGGCCGGTCGTGCGCAGACGCGCGGCGGGCTGGCGGCCGCGGCGGCGTTCCTCGAGCGCGCCGCGACCCTCACGCCCGACCCCGAGCACCGGTCGCGGCGGCGGCTCGCGGCGGCCCGCGCTCATCGCGACGCCGGCGCGCTGGACGGTGCCCTCGTCCTACTGGCGGAGATCGAGGCGGGGCCGCTCGACGAGCGCCGGCGTGCCGAGGCAACCCACCTGCGTGGGCAGATCGCGTTCGACCAGCGGCGGGGTACCGACGCCGCGGCGCTGCTCGCCGCCGCCGCCGCGCGCATGGAGTCGGTCGACGCCGAGCGGGCGCGCGATGTCCACGCCGAGTCGCTGCTCGCCGCGATGTGGGCCGACGACCTCGAGCTTCCCGGAGGCTTGAGGAGCGCGGCGCAGGCGGCGCGCGCCGCGCCGCCAGGTCCGCCGGCTCCCCGGGCGGTGGACGTCCTGGTCGATGCGTTCGCGCTCCGGCTCACCGACGGGTACGGCGCTGCGGTACCGACGCTGACGCACGCCCTGCAGTTGTTGCTCGATCTCAGCCTCGACTCCGAGGACGCCCGTCGCTGGCTGTGGATGGTCGGGGCTCGGACCAGCGGCCTAATTGCCATGGAGGTGTGGGAGTTCGAGTCCTGGCACACCCTCGCCCTCAGGCAGGTGCAGGTCGCGCGCGACATGGGAGCGCTCGTGCACCTCCAGTTCGCGCTGACCTTCCTCGTCGTCACCCACCTGTTGAGAGGGGAGCTGACCACGGCGGCGCGACTGATCGACGAGGACCGCCTGATCGCCGACGCGACCGGAAACGCGCCGGTCGCCCACACCGAGATGATGCTCGCCGCGTGGCGGGGCGAGGAGTCGCGGGCGTTGGAGCTGATCGAGACCACGATGCTCGAGGCGACGGCGCGTGGCCTCGGCCGGCTGGTCAACTCCGCGGACCATGCGAGCGCCGTGCTCAACAACGGCCTCGGGCGGCACGATGTAGCGCGCGATGTCGCGCGTCGGGCGTTCGAGCGCGACCCGGTCGGGCACGGGTCGCTCGTCGTGCCGGAGCTGGCGGAGGCCGCGTCGCGGACCGGAGACACGTGGTTGGTCCGCGCGGCGCTGGACTGGCTCTCCGAGCGGACGCGCGTCACCTCCACCGGGTGGCTGCTGGGGATCGAGGCGCGGGTACGGGCGCTGCTGAGCGACGGCGACGCCGCCGACCGCCTCTACCGCGAGTCGATCGACCGCCTGTCCACCTGCGCCGTCCGCGCCGAGCTCGCCCGGACACACCTGCTCTATGGCGAGTGGCTCCGCCGCGAGCGCCGTCGCGTCGACGCGCGCGAACAGCTGCGCATCGCCCACGAGATGTTCGACTCGATGGGCGCTGAGGCGTTCGCCGAGCGTGCCCGGCGTGAGCTGCTGGCCACCGGTGAGACGGCGCGCAAGCGCACCGTGGAGACGCGCGACGAGCTCACCGCCCAGGAGGCACAGATTGCGCGCCTGGCCCGCGACGGCCTCTCCAACCCGGAGATCGGCACGCGGCTGTTCATCAGTCCGCGAACGGTCAAGTATCACCTGAGCAAGGTCTTCACCAAGCTGGACATCAGCGTGCGCAGCGAGCTCGAGCGCGTCCTGCCGAGCGAAGCGGCCACCCCCGCGCTGCACGACTGACCACTCCGACTGTCCACTGGCCGATGCGAGCACCGCTCGCCGCGAGCAGACTCGTCGCCATGGCATCAGTCGTGCATCACACCTTCAACCCACGGGAGCGAAACATGAGCACCCCGTCGTACACACCAATCGATTCGCTTCGCCGCCGCGGCGCGATGCGCCGTCCGTCGAGCGTCCGCCGGGCTCGCGCGATGACCCCGGTGGGGGCGGTGGCGCGGGGCCTGGTCGCCGGCGCGGCCGGCACCTTCGCCATGGACGCCCTGCTCTACGCGAGGTACCGCCGCGGCCACGGCAAGGAGGGATTCGAGCCGTGGGAGTCCTCATCCGGCCTCGAGAGCTGGGAGCAGGCGCCCGCGCCGGCGCAGGTGGGCAAGCGGCTCGTGGAGGGCCTGTTCGAGCGCCAGCTGCCGCCACAGCGCGCTCGACTGGTCAACAACATCACCCACTGGGCTTACGGAATCTTGGGCGGCGTGCAGTACGGGATCGTCGCGGGCTCGCTGCGGACACCGCGCATCCGGTACGGGCTGCCGTTCGGCGCCGGCGTGTGGGCGGCGGGATACGTCGTGCTGCCGGCCGCCAAGCTGTACGAGCCGATCTGGAAGTACGACCGGGTCACGTTGACGAAGGATCTGAGCGCCCACCTGGTGTACGGGCTGGGAACCTCGACCGTGCTGCGCCTGCTGGCGGGCACGACCGGAGCGGCGTCATGACCGCCACCCGGAGATCACACGAAACGGCGCGCGGTATCGCTCACCGGGCGGAAGGTGCCGCCTCGCCGACGACCGTTGCCGACGTCATGGTGGCGACCCTGAAGGCCTCCGGCGTGCGCCGGGTCTACGGGCTGCCCGGGGACTCGATCAACGGGTTCACCGACGCGTTGCGCCGCGACGGCGAGGTGACTTGGGAGCACGTGCGTCACGAGGAGGCGGCAGCGTTTGCGGCCGCCGGCGAGGCCGCGATGACGGGCCAGCTGGCCGTGTGCGCCGCCAGCTGCGGACCCGGGAACCTGCATCTCATCAACGGCCTGTTCGACGCCAACCGCTCCCGAGTGCCGGTGCTGGCAATCGCCGCGCACATACCGCGCGAAGAGATCGGGCTCAGCTATTTCCAGGAGACCCACCCCCAGGAGCTGTTCCGCGAATGCAGCGTGTACGCCGAGCTCGTCAGCGTCCCCGAGCAGCTGCCGCGGGTCCTGGAGATCGCGATGCGTCATGCGATCGAACGCGCGGGCGTGGCGGTGGTGGTCGTGCCGGGCGAGATCTTCCTGCACCACGCCGGGCATCACGTGACCGCGACCGTGATCGAGCCGGCGACGTCGGTGATTCGTCCCTCCGATGACGCACTGGCCGCCGCGGCGCAGGCGCTCAACGCGGCGGAGCGGGTCACGATCCTGGCCGGCGCCGGCTGCGCCGGCGCCCACGACGAGGTCGTCGCGCTCGCCCGGGCGCTCAAGGCGCCCGTCGTCCACACGCTCCGGGGCAAAGAGTCCCTCGAATACGACAACCCCTACGACGTCGGAATGACGGGCCTGCTCGGGTTCACATCCGGGTACCGCGCGATGGAGCATTGCGATGCGCTGCTGATGCTCGGCACCGATTTTCCGTATCGGTCGTTCTATCCCGAGCACGCGCGGGTCATCCAGGTCGACGTCCGCGGCGAGCACATCGGCCGCCGGACACCCGTGGACATCGCGCTGGTCGGGACCGTCAAGGACACGATCGCGGCGCTGCTCCCGCATCTGGTCAACGGCCGCGACGCGACGCACCTGGCGCGGATGCAGTCGCATTACCGTCGCACTCGCGAGCGGCTCGACGCGCTGGCGAAGACGCACTCCGACCGCGGCCCGATCCATCCCCAGGTCACGGCCACTGCCGTCGACCGGGTCGCGGCCGACGACGCGGTGTTCCTCGCCGATGTCGGAACGCCCACCCTGTGGGCGGCGCGATACCTGCGCCTGAACGGACGCCGCCGGCTCGTGGGCTCGTTCAACCACGGGTCGATGGCCAACGCGCTGCCGCAGGCGATCGGTGTTCAGGCGTCGCACCCGGGACGCCAGGTTGTGAGCATCTCCGGTGATGGCGGGCTGTCGATGCTGATGGGGGAGCTGATCACGCTCCGCCAGCAACGGCTCCCGGTCAAGGTGATCGTCCTCAACAACGGCGCGCTGGCCTTCGTCGAGTTGGAGATGAAAGCCGATGGGATCCCCACCTATGGCACCGACCTCGACAACCCCAGCTTCGCCGAGGTCGCGCGCGCCATCGGACTGCACGGCGTGCGGATCGAACACCCCGGCGAGCTCGACGATGCCCTCCGTGCGGCGTTCGCGCACGACGGGCCCGCGGTGATCGAGGTCATGACCGTCCGGCAGGAGTTGTCGATCCCGCCCAAGATCACCGCCGAGCAGGCCAAGGGATTCACCCTCTGGGCCACCCGCAGCGTCCTCTCGGGCCGGGGCGACGAGGTCCTCGAGGTCGCCAAGACCAACCTCCGCGAGCTCGCGGTCGAATAATCGACGCGACCGTCCTCGTCCCAACCCCGGAACCGAACCCAAATCCGAACGAACTGAAGGAGACACGGTGACCACCGCGACTGACACTCCACCCGCACACTCGGTCCTCGACGGGCTCGACTCGATCATCAAACCCCTGGAAAACCTGTACCGCGACCTTCATGCCCACCCCGAGCTCTCGAACCAAGAGAAGCGCACGGCGGCGAAGGCCGCCGAGCAACTCGAGTGGGCCGGCTGCGAGGTGAGCACGGGCGTCGGCGGTACCGGCGTCGTCGGGGTGCTCCGCAACGGCGACGGCCCCACCGTCATGCTGCGCGCCGACATGGACGCCCTCCCGGTCAAGGAGGACACCGGCCTCGCGTACGCCAGCACCGCCACCGGCACCGACCCCGACGGGCACACGGTTCCGGTCATGCACGCCTGCGGACACGACATGCACGTCACCTGGCTGGCGGGCGCGACGAAGCTGCTGGCGCGGGCGCCGGACGCCTGGCACGGGACCCTCATCTCACTGTTCCAACCAGCCGAGGAGCTGGGGACGGGAGCGCAGGGGATGATCGACGACCACCTGTTCGACCGTTTCCCCAAGCCAGACGTGATCCTCGGGCAGCACGTCATGCCGCCGGCCGCCGGACAGATCAGCTATCGCCCCGGAGTCACCCAGTCAGAGGAGGACAACATCGAGGTGCGGTTGTTCGGCCGCGGGGGCCACGGCGCGTGGCCCGAGGCGACGATCGACCCGATCGTCATGGCCGCCGCCGTCGTACTTCGGCTCCAGACGATCGTGTCTCGCGAGATCGCTGCGTTCGAACCGGCCGTCGTGACGATCGGCTCGCTCCAGGCCGGCACCAAGGGCAACGTGATCCCCGACGAGGCCGTGCTGAAGATCAACGTGCGCAGCTTCGACGACGGCGTGCGCGCTCGGGTGCTGGCGGCGATCAAGCGGATCGTGACCGCGGAGGCAACCGCCTCCGGAGCGCCTGAACCCCCCAGCTTCAGATCGTTCGACCATTTCGACCTGACCGTCAACGACCCGGCGACGGCGAACCACGTCGGCGAGGCGTTCCGCGCCCACTTCGGCGCCGACCGCGTGATCCAGCTCACCGACCCGCTCCCCGTCAGCGAGGACTTTGGGCTGTTCGGTCAGGAGTGGAAGGTGCCGTCGCTGTTCTGGTACGTCGGCGGCACCGACCCGGACGTCTACCGGCGAGCCGCGCAGGCCGGCCGGATCAGCCAGGATGTGCCTACCAACCACAGCTCCAAGTTCGCGCCCGTCCTGCACCCAACACTCGAGACCGGCATTGAGACCCTTGCGACGGCCAGCCTCAGCTACCTCGGAAAGCAGTGAACGAGGCCCGGCGATCGTCCACAGCATCGCGCTCGCGATCGCCTGCCTGGTCACGTACTGGCTGACCGTGCACGGGCTGGCTCGGATTCACCCCGTGTCCCGAGCGGACGACGTGCTGGGGGGCATTTGGGCGGTGATCGCGACCGTGTTCGTCTACCGGACCAGCTATGACGGCAGCGCCACCGCCGCGCTGGGCCGGATGGCGGCGACGCTCCTGAGCTTCTTCCTGTGCCTGATCTACCTGCTCGTCCTGCCGGTCGACCCGGTCGGTCTGGCGGCGATGATCGGCGTCAGCGGGCTGGCCGCGACGCTGCTCGGGAGGCCGCAGGACGCGGTGACCGCGAGCATCACCACGGCGATCGTGCTCGGGGTGGCGTCGCTTTCTCCGCACGACGTCTGGCAGGAGCCGATCCTGCGACTGGTGGACACGGCACTCGGGACAGCGGTGGGTCTGGGCACGGCCTGGATCGCGCTCAGCCTCACCACGGCGGGGCGCGACGGTCTCCCGTCGCGTCGTCCCCCGCGCGCACGTATGACGCGGCGCGACTGAACCGATTCGACCGACTTAGTCGATTAGGAGTGCATTAAGCGGTCTGGCAGGTTCCTTAGGAATCGGCACCGGGGGAAATAAGCTCCGCTGAAGCATGCTCAGCGCAGAGGGCCGCGGGTCCGGGTTGCGCGGTCGGCGTACCGAGCGCAAGACGCTCGACCGGCTGCTGGTCGACGCGCGCAATGACCACAGCGGCGTCTTGGTTGTGAGCGGCGAGGCGGGGGTCGGGAAGACCGCATTGCTCGAGTACCTTGCCGGGCAAGCCGGTGGGTTTCGGATCGCGCGCGCGGTCGGGATCGAGTCGGAGATGGAGCTCGCTTACGCCGGCCTGCACCAACTGTGCGCGCCCGTGCTCGACGGCCTCAAGGACCTCCCTGCGCCGCAGCGCGATGCACTGTCCACGGCCTTCGGCATCAGTGCCGGTGAGCCGCCGGACAGGTTCCTGGTGGGGCTGGCCGCGCTTAGCCTCGTGTCCGAGGCGGCCGAGGAGAAGCCGCTGCTCTGCATCGTCGATGACGCGCAATGGCTCGACAGGGTCTCCGCGCAGACGCTCGCGTTCGTCGCCCGGCGGCTGCTGGCCGAACGGATCGTGCTGGCGTTCGGTCTGCGGGAGCCAAGTGGCGAGCAGGAACTCTCAGGGCTACCGCACCTCGCGGTTGCGGGCCTGGGCGACGACGATGCCCGGGCGTTGCTGGACTCGGTGATGAGCGGGCCGGTGGACCAGCGGGTACGGGGTCGGATCGTGGCGGAGACGCGCGGCAATCCGCTGGCGTTGCTGGAATTGCCCCGCGGGCTCTCACCGGCAGAGTTGGCGTTCGGGTTCGGGCTGACCGACACGATGCCGCTCGCCGGCCGGATCGAGGAGGGGTTCCTACGCCGGCTCGAGCCGCTTCCGGTGCAGGCGAGACGGCTGCTCCTCACTGCCGCGGCCGAGCCGGGCGGCGATGATGCGCTGTTATGGCGCGCGGCGGCCCGACTCGGCATCGGGCACGACGCCGCCTCGGCCGCGGAGGCGACGGGGTTGATCGAGTTCGGCGCTCGGGTCCGGTTTCGCCATCCGCTCGTGCGCTCCGTGGCGTACCGATCAGCATCGCTGCTGGATCGTCAGGACGTGCACCGCGCCCTCGCCGAGGTGACCGATCCAGACATCGATCCGGACCGTCGCGCCTGGCACCGCGCGCACGCCGCGATCGGACCCGACGAGGGGGTTGCCGCCGAGCTGGAGCGCTCGGCCGACCGTGCACAAGCCCGGGGAGGGATGGCCGCTGCGGCCGCGTTCCTGGAGGAGGCCGTGCGGCTGACCCTCGACCCGGTGCTGCGGACCGAACGGGCGCTCGCCGCGGCCCAGGCCAAGTACGACGCCGGCTCCCCCGAGGCCGCGCTCGCACTGATCGCGACCGCCGAGGCCGGGCCCTTTGACGAGCTCCGGCACGCGCGTGCGGACCTCCTTCGGGCCCAGATCGCGTTTGCGACACGACGAGGTAGCGACGCTCCCCCGCTCCTGCTGAAGGCCGGAAGGCAGCTCGAGCCGCTCGACGTCGGGCTGGCTCGTGAAACGTATCTCGAAGCGCTCACCGCCGCGGTGATCGTCGGGCGCTTGTCCCGTGGCGCCGACATGATCGAGGTGGCCAAGGCGGCGCTCGCGGCTCCCGCGCAGTCAACACCGCGTGCGGCCGACCTCCTGCTGGACGGTCTGGCGCTGCTCGTCACCGACGGTCGCGCCAAGGCCACGCCGATCCTGAAGCAGGCCGTGAGCGCCTTCCGCAACGACGAGAGTCTTTCGACGCATGAGCTGCTGCGCTGGCTGTGGCTCGCCGGACGCGTCGCGCAGGACCTGTGGGACGACGAGAGCTGGGAGGTGCTGTGCACGCAACATGTTCGCCTGGCGCGGCAGACCGGCGCGCTCGTGGTGCTCCCGATCGCACTTCGGTCCCGAATCTTCCAGCATGGGTTGTGGGGCGAAGTGGACGAAGGCAGGGCGCTCACCGGAGAGGCGGAAGCGGTCAGCGAGGCAATCGGGACGCAGCTCGCCGCCTACGGCACGGTTGCGCTCGCGGCTCTGCAGGGCAGAGAGTCCGAAACCGCCGAGCTGGCGGAGGCCACGCTCGACGATGTCGAGAGCCGCGGCGAAGGCATGGGCGTGGGCATCAGCCACTTCACGACAGCCTTGCTCTACAACGGCCTCGGCCGCTACGCCGAGGCCATGACGGAAGCCGAGCACGCGTGCG
This sequence comes from uncultured Solirubrobacterales bacterium, assembly GCA_963770615.1. Taxonomy (GTDB): domain Bacteria; phylum Actinomycetota; class Thermoleophilia; order Solirubrobacterales; family Solirubrobacteraceae; genus Palsa-465. The sequence goes on from CAVYQJ010000016.1 coordinate 378,889, forward strand.
AGCACGAGGATCTGGGCGTCATCTCCTGGGCGCTGACCGAGCTGATCGAGGCCGCGGCCCGCTCCGGCAGACGTGGGGTCGCGACCGCTGCGCTCGAGCGGCTGTCGTTGACCGCGGAGGCCGGAGCCACCGATTGGGCCCTCGGGGTCCAGGCGCGTTCACGGGCGCTGGTGAGCGACGACGGCACCGCCGAGGCCCTCTACCGCGAAGCGATCGGCCGCCTAGGCCGCACCCGCGTGCGCGTCGAGCTCGCCCGCTCGCACCTCGTCTACGGCGAATGGCTGCGCCGGGAGCGCCGACGGGCGGAGGCACGGGAGCAGCTGCGCACCGCTTACGAAATGCTGAGCGAAATGGGGGTGGAGGCGTTCGCGGAGCGCGCCCGCCGCGAGCTCGCCGCTACCGGCGAGACGGCGCGCAAACGCACGGACGAGACCCGCGACGAGCTCACCGCTCAAGAGGCTCAGATCGCGCGGCTCGCCCGCGACGGGCTTTCCAACCCGGAGATCGGCGCCGAGCTGTTCATCAGCCCTCGTACCGTCAAGTACCACCTGCGCAAGGTATTCACCAAGCTCGACATCAACTCACGCCACGAGCTCCTGACGGCGCTGCCCGAGACCACCCGCGCTGCGGTGGCGCCCTAGCCCGAGCGCATGGTCCAGGACACCCGCACCACGCCGGCTGCGGAGCTCGACGAGAAGTTCTTCGAGCTGACGATCGCCGGCTTCCATGCAGCGCTTCTTAGCGGTGGGATCACCGCCGCCGAGCTCGTCGACTGGTACCTCTCCAGGATCGAGGCGCACAACCTCGCCGGAGCGGAGCTCCAGGCCGTGGTAACCGTAAACCCCGGGGCCCGCGACCAAGCCGTCGCTCGCGATGAGTTCCTTGCCGCCGAGGGCAAGCTCTGCGGGCCGCTCCACGGCGTACCCGTCCTCGTGAAGGACCAGGCGGAAACGGCCGGTCTTCGGACAACGTTCGGCTCGATCCTGTTCGCCGAGTACGTGCCGGCGGAGGACGCGACCGTGGTCGCGAAGTTGAAGGACGCGGGCGCGGTCATCCTCGCCAAAACGGCCATGTGCGACTTCGCGGCGGGCTGGTTCTCGTCATCGTCGCTGACTGACCACACCAAGAATCCATACGCCTCGGAGCGCGAGTCCGGCGGCTCCAGTGCTGGGACGGCGGCGGGCGTGGCCGCCAATTTCGGGCTGGTGGGGATCGGGGAAGACACCGGCGGATCCATCCGGATTCCGGCCGCCTACAACAACCTGTTTGGCCTGCGCGTCACCACGGGTCTGATCAGCCGCGCCGGGTTCTCACCGCTGGTGCATTTCCAGGATACCCCGGCGCCCGTCGCGCGGACGGTCACCGATCTCGCGACGACGCTCGACAGCATCGTCGGCTACGACCCGAAGGACCCGTTCACGGTGACCGCGTCCTCGGCTTACAAGGTGGGCGGCTACGCGGAAGCGGTGTCACTCGACATCCCGCTGAGCAGTTGGCGGATCGGTGTCTTGGAGACGGGCTTCGGGGAAAACGACAACCCGGACGCGAAGCCGGTCAGCGACGTGGTGCGGGCCGCGATCGCCCGGCTCGAGGAACTCGGAGTGTCGACGACCCGCGAGCTCGAGATCGCCGATCTCGGGGAATGGATCGATGGCACGTCCGTGTACGTGAAACAGTCGAAGGCGGACATCAACGACTTCCTGGCGCAGCGACGTGATGCGCCCGTTTCAAGCTTTATGCAGATCTACGACGGCGGCCACTTTCATCCCGAGAACGACCTGTTCCACGGGATCGCCGCGGCGCCCGAGTCGATCGACGGTGATGTGGAATACCTACAGCGCCGCCTGAACCAGGAGCATTTCCGCAGGTACGTTCTCAATATCTTCGCGGCACACGAGCTCGACTTCCTCGTGTATCCGACCGTGCAGGTCATTCCCCCGACGCGCGAGGAACTTGCCGCGGAGAAGTACCAGTGCCTCACCTTCCCGACCAACACCGTGATCGGCTCACAGGCCGGGCTTCCGGCGCTCACGATTCCCGTCGGCTTCACCCGCGATGGCCTGCCGGTGGGACTCGAGCTGTTGGGCACCCCGCTTGCCGAGGCGAACATGCTCCAGTTCGCGCGCTCGTGGGAGACCGCGGTGGCGCCGCGACGCGCGCCCGCCCTCTGAAGCTGCGCCAAGACTGGCCTGTCTCACTGTCCCCTGGCCGATGCGAGGAGGTGCCCTCGCGGTTGACACTGCTCCTCGCGATGAACGCACCTTCAACCAGTAAGGAGTTCGACATGACCGATATCAGCAGCGATCCAGTACTGACCCATGCGCCGTCGGCGGTGTACGGTGCCCCGTCCCGAGCGGAAGAGGGCATTGTGGGCGACGCCGCGCGGGCGGTGTTCGGCCAGGTCATGGGACTGGTGGCGTTGACCGTAGGATGCGCGGCGCTGGGCGCGTACCTCGGTAGAGACCTCCGTGGGGGCATTGGGATCGTGGCCTTCATCGCCGCGTTTGCCTGCGTCTTTGGGCTCAACGCGGCCTCGACCCGCGGGCGCGAGCAGCTCGCGACCGGACTCCTGTTTGGCCTCGGGCTGCTACTGGGGCTGGCCGTCGCGCCCGTGCTGGCGGACTACGCCAGGGCCGACCCGTCCGCGCTGTGGCAGGCCGCCGGCGCGACCGCGGCGTTCGTCGCCGCGCTCGGGTCCTATGGCTACGCCACGCGGCGGGACCTGTCCTCATGGGCGCGAGGGCTGTTCTGGGCGCTACTGGGCCTGATCGTGCTCGGGATCGTTCTCATCTTCGTTTCGATTCCGCAGGCGAACATCGTCTATGCGGTGGCCGGCCTGGCGATCTTCGGCGCGTTCACGATCTTTGATTTCAATCGCCTGCGCCGGTCGAACCCGGGCGGCGCCGTGCCCATCGCGGCGAGCATCTTCCTCGACATCTTCAACGTCTTTCTGTTCTTCCTCCAGCTGTTCGGCGGAGAGCGCGAGTAGCGGCTCCGCCCGGGCCGGCGGGACCGCCGGCACGCCGCCCGGGCCGGCGGGACCGCTGGCCCGCCGCCCGGACCGGCGGGACCGCGGGCCCGGGCGAGCCGCAAGCGCTCAGTCAGCTCGCGGCTCAGGCCACCGCCACGAAGTAGTGACCGTTCTGGACGTCGTCGACCCAACCCGGGTGGGTCGGCTCCCAGCCGAGAACCTGCCGGGTCTTGTCGTTCGAGACCGGGTTGTCGAGGCCGGCGAACCCGGCGAGGAAACCGAGATATTGCGGCGCCTCCTCGTCGGTGATGCTCTTGGTCTGCACCCCGAGCTTGCCGGCGATCGTCTCGGCGATCAGCTTCCGCGGGATACCCAGGTCGCCCACGCCGTGGAAGGTCGAGCCGGCCGGCGCCTTTTCGACCGCCAGGCGGTACAGGACACCGATGTCGTAGGTGTTAGCCGCGGGCCAACGGTTCGAGCCGTCGCCGACGTAGGCGGCGGCGCCGTTCTCGCTGGCGAAATCGATCAACGCGCGGGTGAAGCCGTGGTGGTCGAGGTCTGAGTGGACCATCGGCGCGAGCCGGACGACGGACGAGCGCACGCCTCGCTGGGCGAGGCCGAGGGTGTAGTTCGCGGCGTCGACTCGGGGACCGCCTTCGCTTTGGTCGTCCTCGGTGCCGGGGCGGTCGGTGATCCCGGCCATCGCGAGCATCAGGGTGCCGCCCGTGGTCACGAACGGCTTGTCGGTGCCGACCAGGGCTTCGCCGAGCGCCCGGGTGGCAGCCATGTCCGACTCGACCGCACCCATGAAGTCGCCGGTGCGCAGCGCCTCGTGCTTGAACGCGAGGTGGATCACCCCGTCGGCCTCCGAGGCGGCCTGGCTGAGGCCGTCGAGATCGTCGAGATCGCCGCGGCGGACCTCGGCGCCGAGGGCGGCGACGGCCTCAGCGGATGCGTCCGAGCGGGCCAGCCCGACGACCTGGTGGCCGTTGTCCAGCAGTTCTGGGATGACGGCGGAGGCGATGTGGCCTGATGCGCCGGTGACGAATACACGCATGGGAAAGCTCCAATGGTTGAGCGGGGGGCATGTCACTTGGTGTCATCAATATAGCAGTTGATGTCACCAGGTGCCATCAACTACCCTCAGTGGGAATGTCGCGCTGGAAGCCAGATGCCGCCGGCCGCCTGATCAAGGCCGCGATCACCCTGTTTGATCAACAGGGGTACGAGGAGACGACGGTCGCCGACATCGCCGCGGCGGCCGGTCTGACCAAGCGCACCTTCTTCCGCTACTTCGCGGATAAGCGCGAGGTGCTGTTCAGCGGCAGTGAGGAGCTAGTGCATCTCTGGCTCGAGGCGGTCGCCGCCGCTCCGGCGGACGCCGAGCCCCTGGCCGCGGCGACCGCCGGATTCGACCCGGTCGCCGAGATGTTCGTCGAGCGTCACGAATTCGCCCAGATGCGCGCGCGAATCATCGATTCCAACCCCGAGCTCCAGGAGCGCGAGCTGATCAAGCTCCAGAACCTCGCCGGCTCGATCAAGTCCGCGCTGATCGATCGCGGCGTCCCGCACAACGCCGCGATCCTCGCCGCTCAGGCGAGCGTCACCGTCTTCCACGTCGCGTTCGCCCGATGGGTCCAGCAGGACGACCCGGCAGCGTTCCGGCGACTGATGGACGAGTCGCTGGAAGAGCTGCGCGCGGTGACGACCGCGTAAACGGCTAGCGCAGCGATCTGAAGGCGGCGCGGATTTCCTCGGAGAACAGTTGTGGCTGTTCCCAGGCGGCGAAGTGGCCGCCTTTGTCGACCTCGTTGAAGTAGAGGAGGTTGTTGGGGTAGGCCTGCTCGGCCCAGCTGCGTGGGGCTTGGTAGAGCTCGTCGGGGAAGACGGTGATGGCGAATGGGATGGTGATGGGCTTGGCGTCGAAGAAGTCGGCCTTGTTCTCCCAGTAGAGTCGCGCGGCGGAGACGCCGGTGTTCGTGAGCCAGTAGAGCGTGATGTTGTCCAGGAGGTCGTCTGTGGTGAGGGCGCTCTGGTAGGTCCCGTCGAGGACCTTTTCGACGAGCCCGGGCTGCCCGGTGCCGTCGCCGTGGTCAAGCGCGAACGCCGCGAGGTCGATGGGTGAGTCGGCCAGTCCGTACAGCGTCTGCGGGCGCGTGGACATGATCAGCGCGTAGGCCACGTGCTTGGCGTAGAAGCCGCTCAGCTGCTCGTACGCGCGAAGCTCGTCGCCTGAGAGATCCGGTGGCGGCGGGGCGCCCTGCTCGAACCCCTTGACGAGCGCGGCCGGAGCGGTACCCGGCATGTTGGAATGAATCCCGAGCAGCCCGGGCGGTGCCTGGATCCCCATCGTCTGCGTGACCGCCGCGCCCCAATCGCCGCCCTGCGCGACGAACCGGTCGTACCCGAGCCGCTTCATCAGAACCACCCACGCGCGCGCCGTCCGTACCGGATCCCAACCGGTCGCGGTCGGCTTCGCGGAGAACCCGTGGCCCGGCAGCGACGGGATCACCAGATGGAACGCGTCCGACGCGCTCCCGCCATGGGCCGTGGGATTCGTGAGCGGCTCGATGATCTTCAGCTGCTCGATGATCGACCCCGGCCACCCGTGCGTCACGATCAGCGGCAGCGCGTCCTCGTGCCCGGACCGGACGTGAATGAAGTGGATATCGAGCCCATCGATCTCCGTGACGAAATTCGCCAAGGCGTTCAACCGCGCCTCACACGCCCGCCAGTCATACCCCGACGCCCAATACCCCGCGAGCTCCTGCATCATCGCGAGCCGAGCGCCCTGCGAGTCGTCGCTCACCGTCTCACGCTCCGGCCACCTGGTCGCACGGATACGCCGGCGCAGGTCATCGAGCTCCTCCTCAGAAAAGCCGACGTGGAACTCCCGAATCGCGGGCGCTGAGGGGTCAGCGGTGACTGCCATGGTTGATCTCCGATCCGTTGGCTCGTTGCCCGTCCAGGGTCACTAGCCGCTGCGCCTCTCGCGCCCGAAAGACTACCTAGGCGGACGCCCCGGTCCTGTGACTGGGCGGTGATCGAGCACGCAGGGTGCCGGGCCCGAACAACGCCGCCTGCGAAGTCCCCGCCCCGGGTGGTACGTTCCGCACAGCGACCAACTGGGCGAGCACATTGGAGGGTGAGCGTGGCTGACGTGACGTCCGGGCCAGGAGCTCCTGGTCCATCGGAACCCGGGTCCTCCGCCGCTGCGGCGACAACTACTCCGAAGCTGTTCGTGCGCCAGTCCTCCGGGCTTGTGCGCAACGTCAGCGTCACGAACGCGCTGTTCTTCAACGTGGCCGCGTTCGTCGGCGTCGGCCTGACCCTGTACCCGATCTTCTACAGCCTCGCCGACGTTCCGGTCTGGCGCGCGGGGCCGTTCTCCGCGTACGGCTGGGCGTCGATCATCGCCGGCCTGTTCTGCATCCTGCTGGCGCTGATCTTCTCCTCGCTGACGTCGGTCATGCCGCGCTCGGGCGGCGACTACGTGTTCTCGAGCCGCATCCTCCACCCGTTCCTCGGCTGGCTCGAGTCGTGGACGCTCGTGATCGCCAGCGTCCTGATCATCGCCTTCGAGGTCCCGCTGGTGCTGCGAAACCTGCAGATCTCGGCTCGGATCATCGGCATCGGCGCCGGCGGCTTCCACGGCGCGAACACCTGGTTCACGGACGCGACCGGCACGATCACCGGCACTCCCGGCTTCATCGCCTCGATCATCGTCCTGTTGCTGATCGCGGTCGTCGCGCTGCTCCCGACGCGGACGTTCCACAGGGTCGTGACGACGCTCGCCGGGTTCGGCGTGGCGTGCTTCATCGGGATGTTCGTGTTCGGCCTGCTGTTCACGCACAAGGGCAGCTTCATCGCCAACCTGCCGCGCTACACCGGTGGCGTCACGTCGGCGCACATCGCCGCGACGGGCGCGAAGTCCGGGCTGATAGCGACGTCGAGCAACAGCTTCTTCAGCAACATCTTCTCGACGACGGTGTTCCCGCTGATGCTGTCGGTGCTGCTGTTCCAGTTCATCGGGTTCCAGTACTCCGCGTATATCGCGGGCGAGGTGCGCGGGAACGTCCGTCGCGGCGTGCTGATCGCGTTGTGCGGCGCGCTCCTGATCGGCGTACTCGCGAACTCGGTGTACGTGGACGCCATCTCGAGCCACTTCGGGTTCAACACGCAGGTGAGCTGGGGCGGCAGCTACTGGGGCTTCAACACAAGTCTGAGCGCACTGCCGCTCGGCCAACCGAACTCGATGCCGCTGCTGGCGGTGGTCGCGAACAGCAGCCTGTGGCCGCTGTGGTTCATCATCAGCCTCGGCGGCGTGGTGTTCCCGTTCCTGCTGTGCCCGGTGTACATCAACTTCATCAGCCGGATGCAGCTCGCGTGGAGCCTCGACCGGCAGGTGCCCGAGTGGTTCGGAAACGTCAGTGAGCGCCTCCGCGGCCCGCTGAACGCGATCATCGCCACGCTCGTGCTGACCGGCATCTTCCTGTTCTTCCAGAGCTACAAGGACTTGCCCACGTTCCTGGCCACGACCGGGCACAAGCTGAACCTAGCCGGCACGGCGTGGTTCTCGATCGTGATGGCAATCCTCACGTGGACGCTGCCCGGCTTCAACGCGATCATGGTCCGCTGGCGCCGGCCCGACCTCGTCCGCAACGCGCCGTTCGGAAAGGCGCTGCCGTGGATCGGGCTCGCCTGGCTCGTGTTCCCGGTCTGGATCTACATCTTCGCGGTGGTCAAGCCGATCGTGAATGCGCTGAAAGGCGGGAGCGCGCTCACCTACCTGGAGACCAACGGGATCATCGACGCCGGCGATCTTCTACCTGATCGGGATCGTCATCTACTTCGTCATGCGCTACCGGGCCAAGAAGGCCGGCGTCGACGAGAAGATGCTGTTCACCGAGATCCCGCCCGACTAACCGAGCCTCGCTGACCCGGGAGCCCTCCGATCGCCACCCGCCTGTACATCGCCAGCGACTTCCACGCCGCCGAGAAGGCGTGGCGGAAGTTCCTGAACGCGATCACGATGAACATCTACAAGGCCGACGTGGCACTCGTCGCCGGCGACCTGACGGGCAAGGCGATCGTCCCGATCATCCAGCAGAACGGCCGCTACGAGACCGAGCTGTTCGGGGTGCACCGCCGCGCGAGCGGCGACGACGAGCTGGCCCAGCTCGAGCGCGACATCGCCGACGTCGGCTACTACTCGTTCATCACGACCTCCGAGGAGGCCGAGCGGCTGGCATCCGACGAGCCGGGCCGGGACGAGCTGCTCCACAACCTGATGAACGAGCGGGTCGACGCGTGGATGAAGCTCGCGACCGAGCGACTGACCGACGGCAATGCGCCGCTCTACCTGATCCCCGGCAACGACGACGAGTTCGTGATCGACCCGATCCTGGACCAGCCCGGGATCAAGCCCGTCAACGCCGACGGCAAGGTGCTCGACATCCCCGGCGACCTCCAGTTGCTGGCTTCCGGCTGGTCGAACCACACGCCATGGCAGACGCCGCGCGAGGAGTCCGAGGACGAGCTCTACGTCCGCCTCGACGCGCTCGCCCAGCAGGTCCGCGATCCCCGCAAGGCGGTGTTCATGATCCACGTCCCGCCCCACGACTCGGGTCTTGACACCGCGCCGCTGCTCGACGAGAACCTCCGCCCGACGATCTCGGCGGGCGACGTCCTCCGAGGCCCGGTCGGCTCGACCGCGGTGCGCAAGCTGATCGAGACCTACCAGCCGCTGCTCACGATCCACGGCCACATCCACGAGTCCGGCGGCGAGCGCAAGATCGGGAAGACGCTCTCCATCAATCCCGGGAGCGAGGCCAACCACGGGATTCTCCGCGGGTACGTCGTGGACATCGGCAAGAAGGGCGTCGAGCTCGCCCAGCGCGTCGAGGGCTGAGAGCCGTCAGTCCTGGGCGCCGCAGAAGCGCATCGCCGCGACGGCCAGCCCCTGAGCGGACGCCACGAGCCCGTCGACCGGCACGAACTCGTCGATCATGTGCGCGACGCTGACCCCCTCGGCGTCGAAGCCCGGCGGCCCGTAACCGATCGACGGGATCCCCGCCAGCTGCGTCAGCGTCGCACCGTCGTACCAGGAGTCGAGGCCGCCGAGCGGGCTTGGGCGACCCACGTCCTCTGAAGCGCCCCGCATGACGTCCACGATCGGCTCGTTCTGCGAGATCTCGAACGGCATCACCGCGTTCGGCCACCACTCGATCACCGGCGGGTGCTCGGCTAGCCAGTCGTCCTTGGCGGTCTCGGTGGCGATCCAATGCTCGACCTCGCGCCTCACGTCGCTCCCCCAACCCGAGGCGTCGGCCTGGGCGGGCAGGTACATGACCGCGATCGTGAGCGCACACGATGCCGGGTAGGTGACGGCCCATTCGCCGGCGCGAGCGAGCGTGGGAAGGAGCGACGGTGGCGAAAGAAACGGATGGGACAGCGCCGGCGTCGATGCCCAGGCTTGTCGGAGCGACGCGATCGCATCCAGCACGATCGTCGCCTTCTCGATCGCGTTGACCGCGCCACCGAGGCGCCAGTCCGGCTGGCGGACCTCCGCGTGCCCCGGCCGGCCCGGCACCGTGATCACGCCGTAGTCCGAACCTCGGCACGCGACCCAGGTCTGAAAGCCGGTCGGTTCGGTCACGACGCCGGCGGTCGCCCGCAGGCCGCGCTCGACCAGCGCGGTGCCGCCGGCTCCCGAGGATTCCTCGTCGGTGTTGGTCGCGACCAGGAGATCGCCATCGAGCGAGACGCCGAGCGAGGACAGCGTCTCGACCGCGAACACCATCGCCGCGATTCCGCCCTTCATGTCGCACGCGCCGCGACCGTACACGCGCCCGTCGCGCACGGACGCGACGAACGGATCGCTCGTCCACTCCGAACGCGGCTCCGCGGACACGACGTCGATATGCCCGTTGAACACCAGCGACCGCCCGTCGCCGCGCCCAAGCTTCCGCGCGATCAGCTGGGGGCGCCCCTCAAAGGACAGCCCGGGCGGAACCAGCGGCATCCCCGCCATCGCGCCCGCGTCCGGCTCCCACACATCGACCGACGCTCCGGCCGCACCGAGCCGTCCCGCCAGGTACTCCTGCAAAGCGGCCTCGTCCCGCGGCGGATCCCCGACCTGACGTGCGGTCGTGTCAAAGCCGATGAGCGCGCCCGCCAACTCGACCAACGCGTCCCGCCCCGCCTCGATGGCCTCACAGACCCGTTGCTCGGCGGCCGTCAGCGGCATCGTCAGGACCCTAACAACAGCCTGTACCGTATGCGGGAGATGAGCGACACGGTCGCAGACACCGACCTGCTGAACGAAGCCACGGCGCTCATCGACCTCGCGACAGAGCGGGGCATCGCGCTCCGCCTTGTCGGTGGCCTCGCCATCCGAGTGCTCACGCCCGACCTTCCGCCCCGCAGCCGCACGGGCCAGGACCTCGACTTCGCCTCCGCGAGCGCGACCCGGCGCGCGCTCGTCGACATGCTGACCGAGCGCGGCTACGACCCCGACAAGAACTTCAACGCGTTGTACGGCAACAAGCAGCTGTACTTCGCCCACGGTGACACCGGTCTCGCGATCGATGTGTTGATCGACAAGTTTCACATGTGCCACACGCTCGAGTTCGCCGACCGCCTGACGCGGATGCCCTACACGCTCGACGCGGTCGACCTGCTGATGTCGAAGCTCCAGATCGTCGAGCTCAACGAGAAGGACGCCGACGACTGCCTGCGCCTGCTCGTGACGTTCCCGCTCGAGGACAGCGATGACCCGTCCGCGATCGACGTGCGAGTGTTCACCTCGCTCGTCGCCGACGACTGGGGCTGGTGGCGAACCGTCACGCTGAACCTCGACAAGATCGCCGCGCTGCTCGACGGCGAGGCTCGTCCCGCGATCGAGGGCGGCAAGCTCGACCCGAGGGCCCAGCTGCGTGCCCTCAGCGAGGCCGCGGAGTCGGCGTCCAAGAGCCGGCGCTGGAAGATGCGCGCGCGGATCGGCGAGCGCAAGCGCTGGTACGACGTGCCCGAAGAGACCCCGCACGAATAGCGGACGCTGTCGGTTTCGCCGCGTGCGGTCGAGCGAATAAGGTAGTCGCCCGCTCATGCTCAACGAGGCCTTCATCACGTGTGCGATCACGGGCGCCGGCGACACCGTGTCGCGTAGCCCGCACGTTCCCGTGACGCCCGAGGAGATCGCCGAGTCGGCGATCGAGGCAGCCCGCGCCGGCGCCGCGGTCGTCCACATCCACGTGCGCGATCCCGAGACCGGAAGCGGATCGCGAGACCCCGCGCTCTACCGCGCTGTCGTCGAGCGGATTCGAGCCACGGAGGACATCGATCCGGTCATCAACCTCACGGCGGGGATGGGCGGCGACCTCGTGCTCGGGCCCCCGGAGGCACCGCTGCCGCCTCGGGACGAGGGTACCGACATGGCCGGGGCGGTCGAACGGCTCGCCCACGTGGAGGAACTGCGTCCCGAGATCTGCACGCTCGACTGCGGGACGATGAACTTCGCCGCCGGCGGCGACTACATCATGGTCAACACGCCGGCGGTGCTGAAGGCGATGGCGGCGCGGGTGAAGGAGCTCGGCGTGCGGCCCGAGCTCGAGGTGTTCGACACCGGCCAGCTGGTGTTCGTGCACGAGCTGATCGCCGATGGGCTGATCGACCCTCCCGCGCTCATCCAGCTCTGCATGGGCATCCCGTACGGAGCCCCCAACGATCTCCAGACGCTGCTTGCGCTCGTCAGCCAGCTCCCCGACGGCGCCAACTTCTCGGCGTTTGCGATCGGACGAATGCAACTCCCGTTCGTGGCGCTGGCACCACTGGTCGGCGCGAACGTGCGCGTCGGGCTGGAGGACAACCTGTATCTCGCGCGGGGTCAGCTGGCCACCAACGCGCAGCTCGTCGAGCGCGCCGTGGCGATCCTTCAGTCGATCAACGTCGGCGTGCTCGAACCCGACGCGGTCCGCGAACGTCTCGCCCTGCGCCGGCATGGCTGAGACCCGGGGGGCGGTCGGTCTTCTCGGCGGCGGCGTGATCGGCGGGGGGTGGGCCGCCCGCTACCTGCTGAACGGGGTCGATGTCCGTATCTACGATCCTGCCCCGGGCGCGGCGGGGCGCCTGGCCGGCGTGGTCGACGGGGCCCGGAGAGCGCTGCAGCGGCTCACGACCGCGCCGCTACCGCCCGAGGGCTCGCTCACCATGGTCCACACCGTGGCGGAGGCGGTCGCCGATGTGGCTGTCGTCCACGAATCGGCTCCGGAACGGCTCGACCTCAAGCAAGACCTGCTCGCACAGGCGAGCCGGGCGACGACCCCGGATGCGCTCATCTGCTCGTCGACCTCCGGGCTGCTCCCGTCCGAGCTCCAGGTCGGTATGGATCACCCCGAGCGCTTCACGGTCGCGCACCCGTTCAACCCCGTGTACCTGCTGCCGCTGGTGGAGCTTTCCGGCGGCGAGCGCACGTCGGCGGAGACGGTCGAGCGTGCCGCGGACTGGTTCACGAGCATCGGGATGCACCCGCTCCGCGTACACGTGGAGATCGACGGCTTCCTGGCCGATCGTCTGCTCGAGGCGCTCTGGCGGGAGGCCCTATGGCTTGTGCACGACGGCGTCGCCACAGTGGAAGAGGTCGACGATGCGCTGCGGTATGGAGCAGGACTGCGGATGGCGCTGATGGGCCCGTACCTCACGTATCGCATCGCCGGCGGCGAGCGGGGCATGCGCCATTTCATGGCCCAGTTCGGTCCGGCGCTCCAGTGGCCGTGGACGAAGTTCACCGACGTTCCGGAGCTGACGGACGAGTTCCTGGATCGGCTGACCGCAGAGTCCGATGCACAGGCGGATGGTCGCTCGATCGCCGAGCTCGAGCAGACGCGCGACGACTGCCTCGTAGGGCTGCTGCAGGCATTGAGGACGCACGAGCAGGGCGCCGGCGCGACGCTCGCGCAGTGGGAGCGCGAGCTCACGCGTCTGGCCGCGGTCAGAGCTACGGCGCGCTGACGCGCGCGAACGACTCGAGCTCGGCCGGCGTCAGCACGCGCTTCTGTCCCGTCTCGGCGTTCCGCGCCACCATCACCGACTCTGCCTCGGCCGACAGCTCGCCACCGAGCGTGCGCACCTCCTCGTGCGTGGTGATGCTGGAACGCCCGAGCTTGAGCAGCCGGCAGGACGTGACCACGTGCTCATCCTCCTCGCGCAGCTCGCGCCGGAAGTCGATTGCCACCCGCGCCAGCACGTAGTCCCACGTCGATCTGCCCTCCGGCACCATTTTCGCCAGCCAGGCGTCGCGAGCCTCCTCCAGATACGTGAGGTACACCGCGTTGTTGACGTGGCAGAACGCGTCGAGGTCGCTCCAGCGGATCTCGATGCGCTTCTCGAGCACGATTGGGGCGCCGCTCATGGCATCGCCGCCGGCTCTGGCGTGGGCGCCGCGCCGTGGACCGGTCGCTCGCCGAGCCGTCCGCTGCGCGCGCGCCGGACCGCGCCGCGAAACTCGCGGCCGGCGGGCCGTGGTCCGGCTTCGATAGCGAGGCGGGCGATCCGCAGCCGGCGTGTCCGCGGTGCGGGGCGGCCGAGCGTGCGGAGCGCCGCCAGCCTCACGCCGACGGCGCGCTTCTTGGCCACCTGATGCGGGTTGAAGTCGTCGAGTTGGCGCGCCCCGAGTGGCTCGCACACGGTGATCACGCCGGCCGACACCGCCGCCTCGTACAGCTCCGTCCCTGCCGTGGTCCGCGCGATGATCGAGTTGAATCCGGCGTCCTCGCCCTGCGGGGTGGCGTCGGGCCACGTGTCGCCGACGACGATGTCGGCGGCCTCGCCGATCGCGTCCGGGCAGATCTTGCACCGCGACTGAAGCCGCCACGTCGACTCGTCCTCCCACATCTCGTCGTAGCTCAGCTCGTACGCGCGCCCGTCGCGAGTCTCGATCCGGGTGGCGCCCGGATTGCCGTGGCCGCGGTAGCGGAACAGCGTGAGGTCCCGTTCGTTCACCCCGAAGCGGCGCAGGACGTCGTCTGACTTCCCGAGCTCCGACGCGCCACCGCAGATCATCGTGAGCGCGTACCGCATGTAGCGGTCGACGCGAGGGTCGATCCGGGCCAGGTTGCGGACGGCGCCGACGTCGCAGGGCTTGCCGATCAACGCGAACGGGCGGCCGCGATCGAGCACCGACAGGAAATCGCGCAGCGGCGCAGCCGGCCCGTACCGCGAGCCACAGCCTTCAAGGACGTCGGCGGAGTCGAAGCTGAGGTGGCGCGCGCTGCGCATCGGCGCCTGCCGGGACGCGGCGACGTGCACGATCAGCTCGACGCGGCCCGAGGCGAGCAAGAATTGGGCGAGGGCGGCGAGCGCGCCGCCTGAGGATCCGCGGTGACGGACGACCGGGTCGGTGGCGTAACCACGGACGGCGGTCGCGATCGGACCCCAGATCGGATCGATCCCGGTCCCAGGGGCCAGCCTCATTGGGTCTGCGCCCTCGACCCGCGTGCCGGGGCAGACCGCGTTGATCGTGCGCAGCGTCCCGTCGTCGAGCTGGTCACGTGCCAGCGGACGCTCGCGCCCGTCGGCGGTGGTGACGAACTCCACGCGATCGGAGCCGGCGACGCTTTCGCACAACCCGCACCCGATGCACAGTCCCCCCTGAACAATCTCGTCTATCCGCAGAGGCCGTGTCACCGCGCGCAGCCTACAAGCCGGAGCCGTTACGGCCGAAAGCAACGGAGCGGGCCGCCGCCGGTGCAGTCCCGCTGCTGCGTTAAGGCCCGGTTGGCCCTTTGTACAAATTTGCGCGGAATGCTTGACAGCGGCCTCCAAGGAGCGTTATTTAAACGGCGTTCGAAATGACCGTTTCGAATGAAGGTTTGGAGAGGGATATTGACGCGCAAGCAAGCCGCCCCGAAACGGCGCGAAGGCGCCCCCGCACGCGTACGCCGGCCCGAGATCCTGGCGACGACGGTCGAGCTCGTCCGCGAGCAAGGGCTCTCGAACGTCCGCGTGATCGACGTGGCGGAACGGGCCGGGACGAGCCCCACGAGCGTCATCTACTACTTCGCGAGCAAGGACCAGTTGTTCGGGCACGCGGTCGCGGACGCGGACGCGGCCTTCTACGCCGGGCTCCGACCGGAGCTCGCAGCGCTCGAGAGCGGGATCGACCGCCTCGCGTGCCTGATCGTCCGCTCCAGCCTCAGCGAGTGGCCGTTGTGGATCGACACGTGGCTGCTGGCGCGCCAGAGCCCCGAGGTGAGGAAGGCCGAGTGGGGATTCGAATCGAGCTGGTGCGATGCGATCGCCGAGACCATCCGCCACGGCCAGGCCCGGGGGGAGTTTGGGCCCGTTGACGCCGACGAAGTGGCGATTCGCCTCGCCGCCGTGAGCGAGGGCCTCGCGGTTCACATGGTGCTCGAGCACCCCGGACGAACCCGCGAGCACTACGTGTCGATGTCGCTGAAGGCAGCGGCGATCGAACTCGGGTGCCGGGAGTCAGACCTGCAGAAGGCCGCGGCGCGCGTGTCCGTCGCGGTCCAGCCATCGAACGCCGAAGGAGAGCAATGAGCCTTATCACTCGCCGCAGTCTGCTCGAGAACGCCGCGAAGGGCGGTCTTGCCGTCGGAGCCGGAGGGCTGATCGCGGCCTGCGGCGGCTCGTCCTCTGGCACGTCGAGCGCCGCCACGTCGGGGACCTCGACGGCGGCCGCCGGCACGCCCAAGCCCGGGGGCAGCCTGCACGCCGGGCTGACCGGCGGCTCGAGCTCCGACACGTGCGATCCCAACACGATCGTCAACAACACGGACTATTGCCGGGCGGCCAATCTGTACGAGGGCTTGGTGTGGACGACCGCCGACGCCCAGCTGTACTACCGGCTCGCCGAGGAGATGACGCCCAACAAGGACGCCACCGTGTGGACGATCCGGCTGCGGCAAGGTGTCACCTTCCACAACGGTAAGGACGTCACCGCCGACGACCTGATCTTCTCGATCAATCGCGTGCTGAACCCCAAGGCTCCGGGTGAGGCCGCGAACTCGTTGCACGGGATCATCGCCTCGGGGATGAAGAAGCTCGACGACCGCACGATCACCGTCCCGTTCGCGAAGCCGTATTCGACCTTCCCCGACAGTCTGGCCAACAACATCACGGTATACGTCATCCCTCAAGGCTTCGACCCGAAGACCCCGATCGGCACCGGTCCGTTCAAGCTTCAGAGCTTCACCCCCGGGCAGCAGACCATTCTCGCCAAGAACGAGAACTACTGGAACGCGCCGCTTCCGTACCTCGACCAGGTCATCATGACCGACTACGCCGACGAGACCAGCCAGGTGAACGCGCTGCTCTCGAGCTCGGTCGACGTCGTCAATCTCCTCTCGCAGTCGACGATCGGCACGGTCACCGGATCCGGCAAGAAGGTCGTGATATCCGACGGCGGCGGCTGGAACCCGTTCACGATGCGAGTCGACGAGGCGCCGTTCAACGACGTGCGCGTGCGGCAGGCCTTCCGGCTGGCCGTCGACCGGGAGAAGATGCTCCAGACCGTGTTCGGCGGCCACGGCACGATCGGCAACGACATCTTCGCGATCTGGGCGCCCGAGTACGACCACAGCATCCCGCAGCGTCAGTACGACCCCGAGCAGGCGAAGTCGCTGCTGAAGGCCGCCGGGCACGACAGCCTGTCGCTCACACTGGTCACCGGCGACATCGCCCAGGGCGTGATCAACATGGCACAGGTGTACGCACAGCAGGCCGCCCCCGCCGGGATCAACGCGAAGCTCGACCAGGTCACCGTCACCGACTTCTACGGACCCAACTACCTGAAGTGGGTGTTCGCCCAGGACTATTGGTACTACTCGCCGTACTTCCCACAGGTCAACCAGGCGACACTGCCGGGCTCACCGTTCAACGAGACCCATTTCAACAATTCGAAGTACATCAGCCTCTACAACCAGGCGCTGGCGACGCTCGACGTGAACATGCGTACCGAGATTGCCCACGAGATGCAGATGATCGACTACAACGAGGGTGGTTATATCATCCCGTTCTTCCCCCCGGTGATCGACGGCTATCTGCCGACCGTCAACGGGATCCTGCAGTCGAAGACCGGCTCGTCGTTCAACAACTGGGACTTCGAACACATCTGGAAGTCCTGATGCTCACACGCGGGAGCGATCCGCGATGAGCGTCGCAGCGCAGAAGCCGGTCCCTGCGCCGGGACCGGGTGCGGCGCGCCGCTCGGTCCGTGCGTGGAGCCGGCGCCATCCGGTCTGGTCGATGGTGGTGGTGAGGATCGCGCTCGGGTTGTTGACGATCTTCGCGGTCTCGATCGTGATCTTTCTCGCGACCCAGGCACTCCCTGGCAACGCCGCGTACGCCGTGCTCGGGCACAGCGCCACCCCGCAACGGTTGCAGGCGCTCGAGGCCCAACTGCACCTCAACCGGCCGTTGACCAGCCAGTACGGAAGCTGGATCGGCGGCGTTTTGCAGGGCAACTTCGGGACCTCTCTGGCCAACGGCGAAAAGGTGTCGTCGCTGATCGGGCCGCGGCTCGAGAACTCCGCGGTGCTCGTGATCGGAGCCGGAATCGTCGGGACGCTCATCGCGGGCATCCTCGGGCTGATCGCCGCGGCTCGCCGCGACAAGCTGTTTGACCACATCGCGTCGGTGATCGCGCTGACGATCACCGCGCTTCCCGAGTTCGTGGTCGCGATCGCGCTGGTGATCGTGTTCTCGGTGAACGTTTTCCACATCCTTCCGGCGGTATCGGCGATCCCGCCGGGGACATCGCCGCTGTCGGATCCCAACGCGCTGATCCTGCCGATCGCAACGCTCTCACTGGTGATCGCCCCGTACATCTTCCGGATGGTGCGCGGCGCGATGATCGAGGCGCTCGAGAGTGACTACGTTGAGATGGCGGAGCTCAAAGGGATCTCCCGCGTGCGGGTGCTGCTGGTTCACGCGCTGCCGAACTCGCTGCCGCCGGTGATCCAGGTGGTGGGACTGAACCTGCTGTACCTGGCGGGCGGCATCGTGGTCGTCGAGTACGTGTTCAATTACCCGGGGATCGGCGCCGCGCTGGTCGACGCGGTCTCGAATCGCGACATCCCGACGATCCAGTTCATCGTGCTGATCCTGGCCGCGTTCTACGTGTTCGTCAACATCACGACCGACGTCATCGCGCTGCTGGCCAGCCCGCGCCGGAGGGCGACGCGATGACTGACATCGGCGCGATCACACCGGCACCGAGGACGAGGGGGATGAGCTCGCGCCCGGAGTGGCTGGTGATTCTCGGGCGGGCGGCACGCAGCCGGCGAGGAAGGATCGGGCTGGCGATCGCGGGCTTCGTCGTGCTGGTCGCGATCGTCGGACCGTTCATCGCGCCACACTCGCCGACCGCATCGGTCACGGAAACGTTTGCCACGCCGTCCGGATCGGCGCCGCTGGGCGGTGACGACATCGGCCGTGATGTCCTCAGTCGGGTCCTCGCCGGGGGCTGGAAGCTGCTTGCGATCGCCGCCGCCGCGACCGCCCTTGGGGTGTCGGCGGGGGTCGCGCTCGGGATCGCGGCGGCGTACTACGGCCGTTTCACCGACGGCATCATCATGCGGATCGTCGACGTGTTCCTCGCGTTCCCGCAACTGGTGTTCGCGCTGCTGTTGGTCAGCGTGCTCGGCCCGAAGATCTGGCTGATCATCGTCGCGGTCGGGATCTCGCACGCTCCACAGGTGGCCCGGGTGATTCGCTCGGTTGCGCTGGATGTGTGCGAGCGCGACTACGTCAAAGCGGTCGAGCTGATGGACACTCCGGGCCGGCGAGTGATGATCGGCGAAGTCCTGCCCAACCTCATGTCGGTGGTGATGGTCGAGGTCGGGCTCCGCTTCACGTACTCGATCCTGATCATCGCCGGCCTCAGCTTCCTCGGCTTCGGGATCCAGCCGCCTGCTGCCAACTGGGGGTTGATGATCAACGAGAATCGGATCGGACTGGTGGTCAACCCGTGGGCGGTGATCGTGCCGGCCGGGCTGATCGCGATCCTGACGATCGGGCTGAACACGTTCACCGACGCGATCGCGCGCGCGTCGCTGGGCGTCGACCGCCCGGCCGAGGAAGCGGTGCTCGCGACCGGCATCATTCTCGACCGCAGCGCGTGATGAGCGATCTACTCACCCCCGCCGACCACGACTCGCAGGTACTCCTCGCGGTCGACCGCCTGAAGGTGGTGATGGCGGGCTCGGCGGCCGACGTCGTCGATGACGTGTCATTCACGGTCGGGGCCGGTGAGGTGCTTGGTCTCGTGGGCGAGTCCGGGTCGGGCAAGACGACGGTGGCGCTGGCGTTGATGGGCTACGCGCGGCGCGGACTCACCATCGCCGGCGGCAGCGTGTCGCTCGAGGGCGAGGAGGTGATCGGCCGAAGCGCCGCAGAGTTGCGGAGTATGCGGGGGGCCTCGGTGGCGTACGTCGCGCAGGACCCGACCAGCGCGCTCAACCCTGCGCTGAAGGTCGGAACCCAGCTCCGCGAGATCTTCGCCGCCCATCCCGGCGAGCAGACAGGTGGCTCGGTGGACGACCGGATCGGCGAACTGCTGCTCGAGGTCCGACTCGATCAGGTCTCCAGAGCGCTCGAGTCCTATCCGCATCAACTGTCGGGCGGCCAGCAGCAGCGGGTGATGCTGGCGATGGCGTTCGCCTGCCGCCCGAAGCTCATCGTGCTCGACGAGCCGACCACCGGGCTCGACGTCACGACGCAGCGCCACGTGCTCGATTCGATCCGTGGCCTGTGCCGGATCTACCGCGTCGGCGCCGTGTACGTGAGCCACGATCTGGCGGTGGTGGCCGACATCGCGAACACGATCGGGGTGATGTACGCCGGCCGTCTGGTCGAGTTCGGCCCCGCCGCGAGAGTGTTCCGCGCCCCAGCGCATCCGTACACCCGGGGCCTGCTCCGTGCGATTCCATCGCCCACCCGGGCCCACGTGCTGGAGGGGATGGAGGGGCAGCCGCCGCGCCCCGGTGCGCGGCCGAGCGGATGCTTTTTCGCGGCGCGCTGCGGGTTCGCGGAGGACGCCTGCCAAACCGAGTTCCCCGCAAGGAACGACCTCGACGGCGCCGGGCACTGGGCCCGGTGCATCCGCGCCGCGGAGGTGTCTCAGCTTCCCGCGCTCGGCGAGCTGCCGTTGCGCGAGCACGCCCCGCTCGTCGAGACCGACCGTCCCCTGCTCCGGATCGAAAACCTGAGTGCGACGTACGTCGACAAGCCGGTGCTGTACGACGTGTCCATGGACGTGCGTCCGCAACGCTGCCTGGCCGTCGTCGGCGAGTCGGGAGCCGGCAAGACGACGCTGGCCCGCTGCATCGTCGGGCTCCACAGCAGCTGGACCGGAACGATCGAGTTCGATGGGCAACCGCTCGCGCACGACCGTCGAAGACGGCCGCGTGACGCGATCCGCTCGCTCCAGTACGTGTTCCAGAACCCCTACACCTCGCTCAACCCGCGCAAGACCGTGGGCCGCCTGGTCGAACAGCCGCTGCGGGAGCTGTTCGATCTGCCCCGGGCCGAACGCGATAGCCGCGTCGTCGCCGCGCTCGAGGACGCCGCGCTCAACGCCGAATATCTGAACCGCTATCCCGACCAGCTGTCCGGCGGGGAGCGACAGCGAGTGGCGATCGCCCGCGCGCTCGTGTCCGAGCCGAGGCTGCTCGTGTGCGACGAGGTGACGTCCGCGCTGGACGTGTCCGTGCAGGCGGCGATCGTCGAGTTGCTGCACCGGCTCAAGTCCGAGCGGGGACTGACGCTCGTGCTGATCACCCACAACCTGGCGCTGGTTCGCAGCCTCGCCGACGACGTGGTGATCCTGCGCGACGGCCGCGTGGTCGAACAGGGCCAGGCGGTGCTGGACAGCCCGCAGACCGATTACTCCGCGCAGCTGCTGGCCGACGTCCCGAGCCTGGAGCTCGTGTCTCACCCGTGACCGAGGCGCGCTGCGGCGTGGGCGACCTGCGCCGCCACGCGGCCGAGCTCATCGGCGCGCTCGGAGCACGCCCGGGGGACGCCGAACGGGTGGCCGCGGCGCTCGTCGACGCCGACCTGTGCGGTCACCGCTCCCACGGCGTCCGGCAGCTGCCGTACTACGCCGGCCAGGCGCAGGTCGGGGAGATCGATGTCGACGCCGAACTCGAGACCGTCCTCGACGCCCCCGGGCTCCTGGTGCTCGATGGTCACCGAGGCTTCGGCCAGGTGATCGCCGGAGACGTGGCCGAGCTGGCGGCCGTGCGAGCGCGCGAGCACGGGATCGCGGCGCTCGCCGTGCGCAACGCCGGTCACATCGGCCGGCTCGGCGAGTACACCGAGAGGCTCGCACGAGCGGGCCTCGTCGCGATGCTGCTCGTCACCGCGCAGGGTGCAGACCAGCAGATCGCACCGTACGGTGGACTCGAACGGCGGCTGACCAACAACCCACTGTCTCTCGCCGTGCCCGGACCGGAATTCCCGATCGTGCTCGACATGGCGCTCAGCGAGGTGGCCGAGAGCCGCGTTCTGCACGCGGCCGAGATCGGGGCCGAGATCCCGGCGGGTTGGGTACTCGACGCCGACGGCCGGCCGTCGACGAGTCCCCAGGACTATCTCGACGGCGGCTCGCTGGTGACGCTGGGGGGTGCCGGCAGTCACAAGGGCTACTCGCTGATCGTCCTGCTCGAGCTGATCGTCGGCCTGCTGGCGTCGGTGGCGCTGTGCGGCCCGGGCTCGCCGCCGTTCGCGAACGCGTTCGTGCTGATCGCGATCGACGCTCACGACGCCATCGGGCCGCGGAGCTGCGAGGTCGCCGAGCTGATCGCGTGGATCAAGAGCGCGCGACGGCGCGACGGCGCGAGCGAGATCCTGATTCCCGGCGAGCTCGAGCACCGCCGCCGCCGCGCCGCCGGGGACGTGGTGGCGCTCGACTCCGTGACCGTCGCCGAGCTCGACGACCTCGCCCGGCAGCTCGGCGTCTCGTCGCGCTTGAGGGACGCGATCCCTGCGGTCGCCGCGGTCGCCGCGACTCGTGCTGACGCGTCGCGGGCCACCGCGCTACGCGTGCTTGTATTCCACTGCGGCGGCGAGTGGTCGCCGATGGGCATCTACGACCCGCTCGACGAGCAAGGCGCGCGGATGGTCTACGGCCCGTATCTCCTGTACCTGGTCGAGCACTCACGTGGACGAGTACTGCTCGATACCGGCCTGCATACGAAATGGAAGTCCCAGGGCGGGCGGAGGATCGAGGTGGGGGAGACCGATGACGTCGTGAGCGTGCTGGCGCGCGCCGGGATGGCGCCGGAGCAGGTCGAGCATGTCGTCGTCTCTCACCTGCACTACGACCACGCGGGCGGACTGCGGTTCTTCCCGCACGCGGCGGTGTGGACGCAGGCGGCGGAGCTCCGGTTCGCGTACGCGCCGGCCGTCTACCAACGCGAGCTGTACGACCGCGACGACTTCGACCACCCGTTGCGGTGGCGAGAGCTCGACGGCAGCCACGACATCTTCGGCGACGGTGCGGTCAGGATCATCCCGACGCCGGGACATACGCCCGGGCACCAGTCGCTGTGCGTCGAGTTGCCGAGCGGGCCGCTCGTCCTCGCCGCCGATGCCAGCTACCTCGACGCGGCGATGCGCGCCCGCCGTCTGCCGGGTGTGGTGTGGAACCCGGACGCGATGGTGGCGAGCTGGGAGCTGCTGGAGAGGCTCGAGCGCGACCGCGGCGCCCGGTTGATCTTCACCCACGAACTGGAGTTCAGAACCATGATTCAACTCGCGCCGGAGGCCTGGTATGAGTGACCGCGAACTCGACGGACAGGTGGCGCTCGTCACCGGAGCGGGACGCGGCATCGGCCGCGCCACCGCGGTGGCGTTGGCTGACGCCGGCGCCCGCGTGATGGGCGTGTCGCGGACCGATGCCGAGCTCGACGAGCTAACGGAGTCACATCCAGCGATCTCGACGTTTCCGGTCTCGCTCAGTACCGCAGAGGGTTGCCGGGCGGCGGTGGAGGAGACGCGCCGGCGGCTCGGCCCGGTCGAGATCCTGGTCAGCAACGCCGGCGTCGGCTCGAGCGAGGAGCGGCCGGTGTGGGAGCAGGAGTCCGCCGTGTGGCACGCCTCGATGGCGATCAACCTCCACGCCCCGTTCGAGCTGATCCGGCTCGCGGCGCCCGAAATGGTGGCCGCGGGCCGCGGGCGCGTGATCGTCGTCGCCTCGACCGCCGGGCTGTTCGGCGGGGCGGCGATGACCGCCTACTGCGCGTCCAAGCACGGCGTTATCGGGCTCGTCCGCGCGGCGGCGCTCGACCTCGCCCCGCACGGTGTGACCTGCAACGCGGTCAACCCGGGCTGGGTGCGGACCGAGATGTCCGAAACCGCGGCGCGGGTTCACGCCGAGCGCCAGGGCGTGACGGTCGAGGAGATCTGGGCGCGGCGGACCGCGGAGTACGCGGCCGGCCGGCTGCCTACCGCCGAGGAGGTGGCTGACACGATCCGCTTCCTGGCTTCTGCGCGAGCGGCCGGGATCAGTGGCGAGACGGTCACGGTCGCGATCGGGAGCCCCTGGTGACGATGGATCCCGATGCTTATCCCGGGCTGGACGGAGTCGCGATCGCGCAGGCCGTGCGCAGCCGCGAGTGCTCGGCGGTCGAGATCGCGCGGGCGGCGCTCGCTCGGATCGAGGACGCCGACGGCGCGCTCGGCGCGTTCACCGTGACCCTCGCCGACTCGGCCCTCGCGTGCGCGGAGGCGATCGACGCGGCGGTGGCCCGGGGCGGGAACGTCGGCCCGCTCGCCGGCGTGCCGGTGTCGGTCAAGGACACGTTGTGGATGCGCGGCGCGCTCGCCACCAACGGCTCGCTGGCGCTCCGCGACTTCGTCCCCGACCGCGACTGCGTGCCGGTGGCGCGCATCCGCGCCGCCGGAGCCACGATCGTTGGAAAGACCAACAACCCCGAGTTCTGCTACCGCGGCTACACCGACAATGCGCTGTGGGGAGTCACGCGTAACCCGTGGAACCGCGAGCGAACGCCGGGCGGCTCGAGTGGTGGCGCCGGCGCGTCGGTGGCGGCCGGCATGACTCCGATGGCGGTCGGCACCGACGGTGGCGGCTCGGTCCGGATCCCGGCTTCGTACTGCGGGCTCGTCGGGGTCAAGCCGACGTTCGGGCTCGTTCCCAAGGAGCCGGGCTTCCCGGGCTGGAAGACGCTGTCGATCATCGGTCCGCTGACGCGCACGGTGCGCGACGCCGCCGCGCTGCTCGAGGTGATGGCCGGCGTCGACCCGGGCGACGACATGTCGTACCCCGGAGGCGACCGGGACTTCATCGCGGCCGCGGCCGCCGGTGCGGCGGGCGGCGGGCACCGCGATCTCTCAGGTGTCCGGGTGGCCTATTCCGCCGATGGCGGATCCGCCGCGGTCGATCCCGACGTCCGTCGCGCGTTCGCCGCCGCCGTCGAGCGGTTCGCCGCCGGCACCGGTGTAACGCCGGAGCCGGCGTACCCGGGGATGGGCGATCCGACCGCGCTGTGGGAGCTGATCTCGGGCGCCGAGGGTTTCGCGTCCGAGGGGCCGCTGCTGGCCGAGCACGAGGCACAGATGACGCCCGGAACGGCCGACATGATCCGCGCCGGCGACATCCCGGCAGTCACGTACATCGAGGCGATGCACGAGCGCGCCCGGTACACCGTGGCGTGGTCTGAGTTCTTCGCCGAATACGACCTGCTGCTGAGTCCGACCATGCAGAGCACCGCGTTCGCGGTCGGACTCAACGGTCCGGACGTGATCGAGGGCCGGCGCTTCGCGCCTGAAGACGGCTCCTGGGCGAACCTTGTCGTGGCCGCCAACCTGACGGGGCAACCGGCGGTGACGGTGCCCTGCGGGCTCGGCGACGACGGTCTGCCGATCGGCCTTCAGATCACCGCGAGGCGGTTCGAGGACGCGCTGGCGCTGCGCGCGGCGGCGGCGTGGGAGGCGGTGGCGCCATGGCCCCGGCTCGCGCCGGCGGTCACGAAACGTGGCTAGACCGGGCGGCGGGTGAGGGACCGCGAGATGATCAGCCGCTGGATGTCGGAGGTGCCCTCTTCGATCTCCTCGAGCTTGGCGTCGCGCATCCACTTCTCGACCGGGTACTCGCGGCTGTAACCCCAGCCGCCGAGCGTCTGAACCGCTGCCCACGTGCACCACATCGCGGTCTCCGAGGCGTGCAGCTTGGCCATCGCCGCCTCGGTCGTCGCGCGCTCGCCGCGGTCGAGCATCTGCGCTGCCCGCCACGCCAGCAGCCGCGAGGCGTCCACCCGGAGGGCCATGTCGGCCAGGCGGAAGGCGACCGACTGGTGCTCGGCGATCGGCTTTCCGAACTGGACGCGCTCCCGGGCGTACTCGACCGCGTACTCGAGCGCGGCCCGCGCGAGCCCGGTGGCCGACGCGGCGAGCGTCACCCGGCTGCGGTCGAACGTCTGCATCAGGCCCGAGAAGCCCTCGCCCTCGGCGCCGAGCCGGCGATCGTCGGGCACGAACACGTCGTCGAGAAACACCTCGGTGTTGGGAATCGCGCGCTGCCCCATCTTGCGGATCGGCGGTCCGCAGCGCAGCCCCTCGTCCGAGGATGCGATCAGGAACGCGGTGATTCCGCGGTAGCCGCGCTCGGCGTCGACGGTGGTGAACACGACATACGACGAGGCGACACCGCCGTTTGAGATCCACGCCTTCTGGCCCGACAGCACGTAGCCGCCGTCGACCCGTCGCGCGCGCGTGCGAATCGAGGCGGCGTCGGAACCGCTCTGCGGCTCGGTCGTGGCGAGCGCCGTCATCGGCGGATCATCGCCCGCCAGCGGCTCGAGCCATCGTCGCTTCTGCTCCTCGGTCCCGAGCACCAGCACCGGCTCGGCGAAGAACCCGTTCGAGGTCACCAGGTTGCCGATCCCCGCGCACCCGTGGGACAGCTCCTCCTGGACGATGCACGAGGTCAGGCAGTCGGTCATGCCGGCGCCGCCGTAGTCCTCGGGCAGCATGAACGATGTCAGTCCGAGCCCCGCCGCCTTGCGCCACAGCTCCCACGGCACCTCGGTGTCGGCCTCGTCCACGGCCAACGAGATCGGGCGGATCTCCCGCGCGGCGAACTCGCGGCACAGCTCCTGGATCGCGCGCTGCTCGTCGGTGAGCGGCGCCGGCGGGGCGAACGCGGTCATCGCGCCCACCGCCGGGTCAGCGCCTCGGTGGCATCCTCGCTCTGGGCCAGCAGCCCATAGGCCATCCGCTCGAGCCCGAGACCCGCGGCCCGCGAGGTCTCCGGCAGCGCGTCGATCACCTGCTTGGTGACGGTCGCCGCCAGCCGCGGCAGGCCGCTCAGGCGCTCCGCCAGCTCGAGCGCCCTCGGCAGCGCACGGCCGGCGCCGACGACCTCGGTGACCAGCCCCAGCGACAGGGCGGTCGGCGCGTCGACGCGTTCGCGCAGCAGGATCAGCTCCTTGGCCCGGGCGGGTCCGAGCAGGCGCACCGCTCGTTGCGTCCCGCCCCAGCTCGGCAGGATCCCGAGCGCGACCTCGGGGAATCTGAAGTCGGCGTTCTCCTCCGCGATCCGGAAGTCGGTCGCGAGCGCGAGCTCGAGCCCGCCGCCGATGCAGTAGCCGGAGATCGCGCTGAGCGTCGGCTGCGGGACCTCGGCGACCCGCTCGGCGAAGTCGCCGGTGGCGCGGTACGTGGCGAGGATCTCGTCGGGCGCGTAGCCACGCGTCTCGCTGAGGTCGGCGCCGGCCGAGAACACCTTCTCGCTGCCCGTGAAGATCACGCACGGTGCGTCGCGCACGTCGGGGTGCAGGAGCGCGTCGCACAGCTCGCGTTCGACCTGCTCGGAGATCGCGTTGAGCTTCGCCGGGCGGTTCAGCCTGACGACGCAGGCGTGTTCGTGGCGCTCGAGCGCCACCACCTCAGGCACCGACGCTCTCCTCTACGGGCAGCGCCGCTCCGTACTGGAGCAGCCCGTCGAGCCCGCGCTTGCGCGCCTCGCCGGCGATGATCATCCGCTGGATCTCCGAGGTGCCTTCCCAGATCCGGTCCACGCGGATGTCCCGGTAGAGCCGCTCGACCGGGTTCTCTCGCATGTAACCGCGCCCGCCGAAGATCTGGACGGCGCGGTCGATCACGCGTCCCGCCGCCTCCGAAGCGGTCAGCTTGACCATCGCCGCCTTGGCGTGGAGCAGCTTGCGCGGCACCCCGTTGTCGGCCTCCCACGCCACCTGGTGGGTGAGCGTCCGGCACAGCGCGATGTCGCACGCGCTGTCGGCGATCATCGCGCCGATCAACTGGTGGGACGCGATCACCCCGCCGGACTGCACACGCTCGTTCGCCCACTCGGACGCGAGCGTCAACGCTCGCTCGGCCGCGCCGGTGGCGCGCGCGGCGATCATCAGTCGCTCCTCGACGAACCAGTCGCGGGTCAACTCGTAACCGCCGCCGACTTCGCCGAGCACCTGCCCAGCACCGAGCACGACGTCCTCGAACACGAACTCGGGGTGCTCGAACACGAACGAGTGCATGTACGCCGGGGTGCGTTTGACCCTGACGCCCGGGAGGTCCTTGTCGACGAGGAACAGGGTCGGGGCCTGCTCGGACCCGGCGAGCGCCTGGACGATCAGAAAGTCGGCGACGTCGCCGACGGTCACGAACCACTTCTCGCCGTTCAGCCGGAATCCGTCGCGTTCTTGGGTTGCGGTGGTCTCGATCAGCGAAGGATCCGAGCCCGCCTTCTCCTCTGTGACCGCGAAGCAGTCGCGGCGCTCGCCGGCGATCGCCGGCAGCAGGTAGCGCTCGCGCTGCTCCGGAGTGCAGTGGCGCAGTGCGTTCGCCGGTCGCCAGACGGCGTCCCACAGCGCGCCGGTGAGCTGGCCGAGACGTTCCTGGACGATCACCTGGTCGAGGATCGACAGCCCCTGGCCGCCCCACTCGAGCGGCATGTTGATTGCATTGAGGCTCGCGCTGAGCGTTAGCTCGCGGATCTCGGACAGCGACTGGCCGGAGAGCCCGCGGTGCTCCTCGCACTCGTCCTCGTAGGCCATGATCTCGCGCGCCAGCGCGGCCGCGCGCTCGCGAAGCTCGAGCTGCTCGTCGGTGTAGCGGAAGTCCACGGGCGTCTCCTGTCAGTCGGCGGGATGTCTGAGAACGATGCGGGCGTCGAGTCCGAGGGCGCCGTCGGGGAGCACGAGCAGCGGGTTGACCTCGAGTTCGCCGATCTCCGGATGCGCGGCCGCCACGATCGACAGGGCGGACAGCGCGGCCGCGGCGGCGTCGACGTCGAGCGCAGGGCGGCCGCGTGCTCCGTCGAGGAGCGGGAACGCTTTCAGCTTGCGAAGCATCGCCCCGGCCTGGGCGGGGGTGACCGGTGCGAGCGCGACGGCCACGTCGCGCAGCACCTCGGCGTACACGCCGCCCAACCCAACGAGCGCCACCGGTCCGAAGCGGGCATCCCAGCGCGCGCCGATCAGCAGCTCGACGCCGCGATCGAGCGGCGCCATCGCCTCGACCGAAAACGCGCTCGGATGTAGCCGGGCCTCGACGTCCGCGTAGGCCGCCGCCAGCGCGTCCGCGTCGGCGAGGCCGAGCCTGACGCCGCCGGCGTCCGATTTGTGCACCGCCCCGAGCGCCTTGAGCGCCACCGGGTAGCCGATCTCGGCCGCTGCGTCCTGCGCCGTCGCGACGGTGTGGACGGTCAGCTGGGCGACGAACGGCACTCCGGCGGCGGCCAACAGTGCCCGTGCCGCCTCGTAGCCGTGGTCGAGCACGGGCTCGTCCGGGTCGGGGAGAGCCGGGACGTCGTGCGGATCGCGCGCGTCCCGCCGTGCCGCCAGCCGCGAAAGCGCGTCGACCGCGTGCTCGATCGCTCGGTACACCGGCACGCCGCCGCGGCGCAGCGCGTCCGCGGGCAGCGAGGATGCGTACATCGTCTGCACGACCAGCGGCCGGCCGGCGGCCGCGGTGAGCTCGGCCAGCGCGGCGCCCGTGGCCATCTCCGGGTCGGCGAACACGTCGGCGTACTCGCCATAGCCACCGAAATACCCGGTCAGCAGGACGGCGTCGACGTCGCCGCATTCGAGCAGCGTGTGGGCGACGCGTTCGAAGTTGCGGAGGTCGGCCTCGCCGCCGCCGGCCAGATCCACGGGGTTCGCGCAGGAGGCGCTCGGCGGCAGCTGCTCCCGGAGCGTCGCGACCGTGGACGGGCTGAGCTCGGGCACCTGCAAGCCGGCCTTCGCGACAAGCGAAGCGGCGATCCCACCGTGCCCGCCGCCGTCGCCCATGATCGCGATCCGCGGCCCGCGCGGGGGGACGCTCCGGATCAGCGCCTGGATCACGTCGATCAGCTGCCGCGGCGAGCTCACCTGTTCGATCCCGGCGGCGCGGCACGCGGCCTCGATCGCGGCTTCGTCGCTCGCCAGCGCTCCGGTGTGCGAACGGATCGCGCGAGCCGCCGCCTCGTCGCCGGACACGGTGAGGAGGACGACCGGCTTGCCGGCGGCCTGCGCGCGCGCCGCGGCGCGCGCGAACTCGCGGCCGTCGCGGAAGTCCTCGACATACAGGGCGATCGCCTGCGTGAGCTCGTGCGCGGCCATCGCGTCGATCAGCTCGGCGGTCGTCAGGTCGGCCTGGTTTCCGAGCGAGACGAACCGCGAGAAGCCGAGCCCGGCCTCCTGCGCGAGCAGGCTGACCTCGAGCGCGAGGTTGCCGCTCTGGGAGATCATCGCGATCGTCCCCGGTGGGAGATCGTTGGAGGCGAGCTCGAGCTCGGATTCGGCGTCGAAGATCCCCAGGCAGTTGGGCCCGACCAGCACCGCCCCGGCGTCGCGCACCCTGGCGCCGAGCGCGTTGTCACGGCCGCTGCCCTCGGTGCCGGCGCTGATCACGACGATCGCGCGGGCGCCGGCCGCCAATGCGTCGTCGACGGTCGACTCGAGTCCCGCCTCGGGGACGGTGACCAGGGCGAGGTCGACCGGCGCCTCGAGATCGAGCAGCGACCGGTACGTCTCCCGGCCGAGCACCTCGCCACCGCGATGATTGACCAGGTGGACGGTGCGCCGGTGCTCGCCACGCAGCGCGCGGCTGGCCAGCCAGTTGCCCCACTTGCGCGGGTCCGCCGACGCGCCGACGACCGCCACCGACGCGGGCGCGAACAGCGGTTGCAGGTCCCTGGTCATGGGTCAGGTCATGGTTCGGGAACCGACGCGGCCGCGGCACGCAGCGCGTCGAGGTCACAGCCGAGCTCGGCCGCGGCGGCGGTCAGCGACATCTCGACGTAGTGCTCGGGCGTGCGCCCTGGGTCCTCGTTGACCATGTGGATCGCGAGGCCGTCCATCAACGCCGCGAGCCGCGCGGCGACCGCATCCGCGTCGACGTCGGCAAACTCTCCGCGCGCCTGGCCGTGGCACACGACGGCCGCGATCGTGCCGCACCACCGCTCGCTGAAGCCGCGGTGGGTCGGGAGCAGGTCTGGGTGGCGTCGCGCGTAGACCCACAGGTCCATCCACAGCACCCATTCGCTGCGGCTGGACCGAGAAATCAGCCAGGCCAAACGCTCGATGCCCGACTCGAGACGGTCGAGCTCGGGCCAAACGGTGTCGTAGAACGCGGAGTCCGCATCCGAGATCGCCGCCTTGAACAGCTCGTGCTTGGTCCCGAAGTAGTAGATGACGCCGGTGGCGCTGGTTCCCGCGCGGTCGGCCACGTCCGAGACGCGGACGCTCCACAGGCCCCGCTCGCGCAGCAGCTCGACCGCACTTGCGAGAATCTGGGGGCGGCGTACCTTCGCCAGCGGCCGGAGTGGCGGGACACTCTCCATCCCGGCGCGTTCAGGGTCTTGTCTCATTTGAAACCGCGGTTTTGAATGGCGATTTCTATTCGCTCCCGCGGCCGATGTCAACCCGTTTGATGGTCGATCGGACGCCTATTCACCGCCGCCGAGGATCGCGTCGTTGAGGCCGGGGTAGACGTAGCGCGCCTTATGGACTCGCAGCTCCATGAACGTCTCGGTGCCGACCACGCCCTCGACGGCTCCGAGTCGCTCGGCCAACAGTTGCCAGAGGTCGTCGTGGCCGCGGCAGATGATGTGCATGTACAGGTCGGCCGACCCGGCGCACGACGACAGGTACATGACCTCGGGCCATTCGGCGAGCGTCTCGGCCACCCGCGCGTGTTCGGTGGGCGTGACCCGCACCAGGACCGCCGCCTGCACGGCGTAGCCCAGCGCGAACGGGTCGGCCAGCGCCAGGATGCGCAGGATGCCTTCGTCCTGCAGGCGGGTGGCTCGGAAGCGCACGGTTCCCTCCGCGACGCCCAGGGAGCGCGCGATCGCGCGGAACGGGCGGCGGCCGTCCTGCTGTAGCTGGGAGACGATGGCCCGGTCGAGCCCGTCGAGCTGGCGCGCGGTCATCGCCGCCGTCCGTCGAAACGTGTCATGGGTCCTCCCGTATCGATCTTTCAGATCCTCGAAGATCCCCGGTGTTCACGGTATGATTGCGCAAAATATCGCGCCGAACTTGCGAATTGCGCGGTATACGGCCCTCCTGTGGTGCGGAAAGCGAGGAGTAGATGGCGACGAGGACGGTGGACCAGCTCGGGATCGACCTTGACGCGGTGGAGGAGGCACTCTCGCGGGACATGACGTTCCCCGCGCGGTGGTACTCCGATCCCGACATCTACGCGTTCGAGCTCGAGCACATCTTTACGCGATCCTGGCAGTACGCCGGCCCGCTCGCGAAGCTCGTCCATCACGGCGATCACATCGTCGGTCGCGCCGGCCACGTCCCGATCGTCGTCACCGTAGACAAGCAGGGGGAGCTCCACGGCTTCATCAACGTGTGCCGGCACCGCGCGTTCCCGGTGGCGACGGAGAATGGCAACCGATCGACCTTGCAGTGCGGGTACCACGCCTGGACCTACAACCTCGACGGCAGTCTGCGCGCGGCGCCGCGCAGCGAGCGCGAGCGGTGCTTCAACAAGGAAGAGTTCTCGCTGCTGCCGGTGGCCGTGGAGACGTGGAAGGGGCTGGTGTTCGTCAACCCCGACCCCGACGCGCCGTCGATGCGCGAGTGTTACCCCGAGTTCTTCCCGCTGGCGGAGGAGCGCGCGCTGGATTTCCAGAGCTACCGCTACCACGACCGCTTCACCTACGAGGTTCCGGCCAACTGGAAGGTCTGGGTCGAGAACGCGAGCGAGTGCTACCACTGCCCGACCGTTCACAAGAACAGCTTCAGCGATGCGTTCGCGGATGACGCCGACACCTACGAGTACGTCGACGGCCACCGCGTGCTGGGGCAGTTCACCGTCTATAACCCGCGCGCCAAGAAGTACGCCCATCCTGCACGCGAGAACGATCGCCAGTTCCGCTACATGTTCCTGTGGCCGACCTCGACGATCGTGCAGGATGACTGGGTGGCGTTCCCGGGGGTGATCGTGCCCACCGGTCCCGAGACGTGCCGGTTCATCGCGGACATGTACGTGCACCCGGAGCTCGGGCAAGACCAAGCCGACGAATGGGTCGAGATGTGGAACCAGACCCTGCTCGAGGACACCGAGGCGGTGCTGCTCCAGCAGCCGGGACTCAGTTCGCAGATGGTTCCGTACGGGCGCCTGATGCCGGCCAGCGAGAGCGCGATCGCGCGCTTTCACCGGATGGTGTTCGAATCGTTCTCGGAGGCGCTGGGCTAGACCGGCGCTCGGGCCGGCCGCGCGAGCGCGTCCGCCGGCTCCCGCCCACCCAGGACGTCCGCAACCGCCTCGCCGGCGCGACGGTAGGGCTCGGTCGCCGCGGCCGGCGAGTACCAGGCGGCGTGCGGGTTGATCAACGTGCGCGGCCAGCGCAGCTCGGGCTCGTCGGAGGCCGGCGGCTCGTGCGCGAGCACGTCGAGCGCGCACCCTCCGAGTCGGCCTGAGTTCAGTGCCGCGCCGAGCGCGTCCTGGTCGACGAGCCCGGCCCGAGCGCAGTTGATCAGGTAGGCGCCCGGCCGCATCGCCGCCAGTTCCGCGGCGCCGATCAGCGGCGGCCGGCCCGGTACGAGCAGCGCGTGCAGGGTCACGACATCGGAGCCCGCCAGCACGGTCTCGAGCTCATGTAGCTCGATTCCGTCGGCTTGGGAGGGCGACACCACCGGGTCGAACCCGAGCACGCGCATCTCAAGCGCTTGCGCTCGCCGGGCCACCTCGCGGCCGATCCGACCGAGGCCGACGATCCCCAGCACCGCGCCGCTCACCCGCCGTGGCGCCGCCTGGTGCAGGTCCCACGCGCCCGCGTGCACCGACCGGTCGAGCAGCGTCACGCCGCGGAGGAGGTCGAGCGCGAACGCGATCGCGTGCTCGGCCACCTCCTCGGTGCAGTAGCCCGGGCAGTGCGTCGCCCACGCGCCGGCGGCCGAGATCGCGGCGAGGTCGAGATGGTCATAGCCGGTAGCGGTCGCGGCCACGACCCGCAGGTCCGGCAGCGCGGCCAGCGCAGACACGCCGACCGGCACGTCGGGAGGGACGAGCACGCCGACCACGCCTGTCCCGTTCGGGAGCGCGTCGGCCAGATCCACAGTCACGTCGGGGTGCTCGCGAAGTGCGTCTCGCACGGTCTCGAGCCCGTCGCCCGGGTCGATCAGGACCACCCGGCTCATGATGTCGGCAGCGCCGAGGCGAGGAGGGCCCGGACGACCACGACCGCCGGCCCGTCATGCTCGAGCCCCCAGGCGAGGTTGTCGGCGGCCTCGTCGATGCCGCCGCTGCGCACCGGAACGCCGAACGCCTCGGCGGTGCGCAGCAGATCGGGTTGGACGAGATCGACCGCGACGGTCTCGCCGAAGTCGTCGCGCTGGTATTCGCGCAGGATTCCGTAGCCGCCGTCGTCGACTACCAGCAGCGTCGCGTCGACCGCGTGCTGCCGCGCGCTGGCGAGTTCGGCGAGCCCGTAGGCGAGCCCGCCGTCGCCGCACACGGCCAGGACCTTGCGGCCGGGGTTTGCGACGGCGGCGCCGATCGCCGCCGGCCACGCATACCCGAGCGTGCCCGATCCGAACGGATACAGGAACTGCTGGCCCGGGCGCATACGCATGTGCGCCGCCGCCCAGTAGGCCAGGATCGTCATGTCCCAGGCGGTGATCGCATCGGCGGGCAGCGTGTCCTCGACCGCCGCCAGCAGCGCCTGCTCGCCGTCGCGAGACTGGGCTGCCAGCCCCGCGGCGATCCGTTCGCGCACGCGCGCCACGCGCACGGCGCCGTCGCGCGCCCGACCGTCGCCGTCGGCTGGCGCCGGCAGCGCGATGCCCAGCGCCCGGAGCGTCGCCTGGGCGTCGCCGACGAGCGCCAACGCCGGGTAGCTGACACCGATCCGCTCCGGCGCGGCGTCGAGGTGGATCAGCCGGCCGCTGAAGCGCAGCTCGTACTGGGCGGTCGTGTCGGCGCCGAGCTCCGTGCCGACGCACAGCACCACGTCGGCGCCCGCCAGCAGCTCGAGCACTGCGGCTTCGTCGCACCCGGATCCGGCCGCGAGCGGATGCGACTCGTCGATCGCGCCCTTGCCCATGAAGGTGGTGAGGACCGGCGCGTCGAGACGCTCGGCCAGGGCGACCAGCTCCGCCTGACCGCCCGACCGGAGCACGCCGCCGCCGGCCCACAGGACGGGTCGCTCGGCCTCCGCCAGCAACCGGGCCGCCTCTGCGGTTGGGCCCGGTGGGGCCAGTCGGACCGTCACAGGCTCGGTGTGGATCTTGGCGACCGGGACGTTTCCGGCCTCCCCGCGGAGCACGTCGACGGGGATCTCCAGGTACACGGGCCCGCTCGGCGGCGCCGTCGCGATTTCGTACGCCTGAGCCAGCAGCTCGGGAATCGCCTCCGCGCTCTCGGCCCGAGCGGCGTGCTTGACGATCGGGGCGAACGAGGCGAGCTGGCCGTCGAGCTTGTGCAGGTAGCCGCGACCGGATCCGAGCAGCTCGCGGGGGATCTGGCTCGAGATCGCCACGACCGGTACGTGGGAGCTCGCGGCTTCCATCATCGCGGTCAGCGAGTTCAACGCGCCCGGCCCGGTTGAGAGCAACAACGGCGCCGCACGCCGCGAGCTGCGGGCATACCCGTCCGCGGCGAACCCCGCGCAGAGCTCCGTCCGCGTGACGATCGGTTTGACGTCGCCACTGGTCCGCAGCGCCTCCCACATCGCGAGCGCGTGGACGCCGGGGACGCCGAACGCGACGTTCGCGCCCAGTGCCGCCAGCGTCTCCACGACGACGTGGCCGCCGGTCCGCTGCCCGCTGGCGGTAGTTACGGTCATCGATTCTCCTGGGTCACGGCGTCACGGTGTGGTCACGGTCTCGGGCACCCGCGACATGACGGCCAGGGTCCCCTCGAGGACGGCCTCCTCGAGCGTGCGCGGCCCGAGCACGTCGCCGGCCCGGACCGCTCCAGGGTGCCGCTCGAGTTCGGCCCACAGCTCGTCGGCCGGCTCGCGGCCCTGCGCTAGGACCAGCGTCGCCGTCTCGGGCAGCGCTTCCGAGCGCCCGGAGAACACGTGCCGCAGCCTCAGCTCGCCGTCCTCCACCGCAAGCTCGGTGTGATGCACGATCTCGACGCCGAGCTCGTCGAGCCGCGCGAGGTAGAGATTGCGCTGGTATTGATGCAGCGTCTCGCCGGGGACCGGAGCCGCGCACGCGAGCGTGATCTCGACGCCGTTGCGCGCCAGTTGCTCGGCGGCGTCGAGGCCGTCCCAGCCGCCGCCCCAGTCAGCCACCAGCGCGGGTCCGGCGACCCCGCCGGGAGTCTCGATCACGGACCACGCGTCGCGTACCGTGAGGTCCGGGGTGGTCGGCAACCGAGGGGTGTACTGACGTGCCCCGGCCGCGAGCACAACGACGTCAAAGTCCGCCGCCATCCCCGCCTCGGCGACGACCGACGTCTCGACCGCGACCGCCGCGGTAAGCAGCCGGGCCCAGGTCGAGCGGCGGTAGCGCTCCCATAGCTCGCGGTGGGCGGGTGCGAGCCCGGCGAGACGCAGCTGCCCGCCGATGTCGGGCTCCCGTTCGACGAGCGTGACGGCGTCGCCGGCGGCCGCGGCCTCGAGCGCGGCGGCGGCGCCGGCGGGTCCGCCGCCGATCACGAGCACTCGTCGCCCGGGGTGGCCCGAGGACAAACGCGGGAATGCTCGTTCTCGGCCCGTACGCGGGTTGACCGCGCATCCGATCGGCACGCCGGCATGGTAATGGCCGATGCAGGCCTGATTGCAGCCCACGCACTCGATCACGGTCTCGGCGCGGCCGGCGGTTGTCTTGGCGACCAGCTCGGGGTCGGCGATGAGGGCTCGGGTCATCCCGACGAGGTCACACACGCCGGCGGCCACGATCCGCTCGGCATCGTCGAGGTCGACCACGCGCGTGGTGGCGATCAAGGTCAGCTCAGGGAGCGCGCCGCGGAAGCTCGCCGCCGGCTCGGCGATCGCGTTCAGCGGCGTGGGGGGTGGAGGGGCGATCCACGTCGAGCCGCGTGGGAACGCGGAGTGCCCGAGCGCGAGCGAAACGAAGTCGATCAGTCCCGCCCGGTGGAGCTCGCCGGCTATCTCGACGCAGTCGTCGAGGCGCAGGCCGCCGGGCACCAACTCGTCGCCCGACAGGCGAGCGCCGACGCTCAGTCCGGCGGGCGCAGCTTCCCGGATCGCGGTCAACACCTCGATCGCGAACCGTGTCCGCGCGCTCAAGCCGTACCGGTCGGTGCGGTGGTTGCTGAGCGCCGAGAAGAACTGGGCGGGGAGGTAGCCGTGCGCCATCGAAATCTCCACGCCGTCGAGGCCGCCGTCGGCGGCATGGCGCGCGGAGACGGCGTATCCGTCGATCAGCTCGGAGATCTCGCGTACGGTCAGCGCCCGCGGCTCGGACTTGAAGCGCAGGCTGGGCACGGCCGACGGCGCGACCGCCGGGGGCTTGGGGGAGGAGGCGATCAGCTCCCGCCCGCCGTGGAACAGCTGCACGAACATCCCGGCGCCCTCGCCGTGGACCGCATCGCTCAGGCGGCGGTAGGCGGGCACGACCTCGGGCAGGTAGCCACCGATCGTGTGTGCGGTCAGGAGTCCGGTCGGGTGAACGGCCGTCGCCTCGATGAAGATCGCGCCGACGCCTCCGCGCGCTCGCTCCCGGTGATAGGCGAGCAGGTCGTCGGTGGGGAGGTGGTGGTGTACCAGGCTCGTCTGGTGCGAGCTCGAGACGACGCGGTTGCGAACCCGGACGGGCCCGATGGACACCGGCGAGAGAAGCGTCGCGTATTGACTCATGTGCGCGGCCCCACGGCCAGCGGAACATACAAGAGGCCGCTAACAGCGCCTCCTCGGACACGACAGGCTGGAAGTCGGAACTGACGAGCGCGGGCCCGCCCCTAGCCGACGCGGACCCGTGCTTCGAATCTCCGCGAGGCTATTCCTCGGGCTCCTCCGCCTTCTCCGACTTCTTCGGCTCCTCGTTCGCCTCGCCGAACGTGCCCTCGATAATGTGCGACTCAGCCTGCTGCCCCCGGGCGAAGCTGCCGAGCTTCACGTCCTCGGGATACTCCTCGATGTCTTCCTGCCCGGTTCCGAAGGCGCCGACATTCTTCTCCGGCGGGTGCTCCTCAGGATCGTTCTGCCCCTCGGCAAACCCGCCTCCCGTCACTCCGAAAGGACGCGCCGGATGGGTCCCACGGCGATCGCTGCTCACGTCGTCTCCTGGTCTTCGGGTATGAGATCTCTGTCAGCTTAACGCTGCGCTCCACGCCTGGCTAGTGCGCGCCGAGACCGAGCCGGTTCGACGACCGCGTCTCCGCCGTCCGCATCCACTCGATCGCTCGCGCCAGCGATAAACGACCATGAAGAGCATCGCCGCACTTTATGCCGGGCTGACGCGGGATCCATAGAGTGCGCGGATGCTCGCCAGGGTCGTGGCTGCCATCGCCGTCGCCGGGTTCTTGGCCGTCCCGACCGGCGCGCTCGCGTCGTCCCACCAAGCGCCCGCGGCATCGACAGTCAGCTTGACGGCGAGCCCCTCAACAGTCGCCGGCGGGCAGCCGGCGAAGCTGTCGGGAACCGCATCATCTGCTGCGCCGGCGGGGACAACGGTCGAGCTGTACGCAAAGCCCTATCCCTTCACCGAAGTTACGGCGGTGGCGAGCACCACGACAGCCGCGGACGGCTCGTTCTCGTTCACGGTCACGCCGGACCGCAATACGCAGTACAGCGTGACGGTTAGCGGCGCCTCATCGCCAGCGGTGACAGTGCTCGTGACGGGGCAAAGCGTCACCAAGGTCACGGCGTTGACGCTCGGGCGCGCGAAGGTGGTACTCGTGATCTTTCACCCGAGGGATTTGCCATGGGGCAACGCTCGAGTGTCCTGGTCGTTCGCCTCCGGGTCCCGCGGGCGGTTCTCAGCGGCTCCGGCCACGCGGTCGGTGAATCTGAGCCCGTACGCGGCAGTCATGTACACCACGGCCACACTTCCTGCCGGCCACTTCCGTTGGCGAGCGTGCCTTCACGCGCCGGAGGCGCAGGCGCTTGCCGACGCCAGCCAGCCGGCTGGCTGTACCGGGCGCGGCTACAGCGGGGGCGGGTACCTGCCGGTCGGGTTCCCGGGACCGGTGGCGATCGCACGCGCGGAGCGCTACCTGCGGACCCGGACGGGGCGCACCGCGCTGGCCGTCGTCGACAGCGAGGGACGCGTGTCCGGGGTCAACGTCAACGAGCAGTTCATCACCGGGAGCGTCGTCAAGGCGATGCTGCTGGTCGCCTACCTGCGCCGTCTGGACGCGATGGGTCAGCACTACGTCGACTCCTACAGCAACTCGTTCCTGTACCCGATGATCAACGTGTCAGACAACGACGCGGCTACGAAGTGCTGGTCGATCGTCGGAAACGCCGGCCTTTACGCGGTCGCCGCGGCCGCCGGGATGACCCATTTCTCGGTCGACACCACCGCTTCTTGGGGTGGCTCGTGGGGCGCCGCGCTGATCACCGCCGCCGACCAGGCGAGGTTCTTCTTTGAGATGGACTCCCTGATCCCGCGGGAGTTCGTGGGCTACGCCAACTATCTGCTCTCGACGATCGCCGGCTATGAGAGCTGGGGGATCCCGGCGATCGCCCGCCCACTTGGCTACACCGTCTACTTCAAGGCGGGATGGCGCCCCAGCCCTGATGTCTTCCTGGTCCACCAGGTCGCCCGTCTGGCGGGGCACCACCGCACCTTCGCGATGGCGGTGATGACCGACGGCGACCCCGACATGAGCTACGGGATCGACACGATCCAAGGCGTGACCGCGGCGCTGCTCGGCTGAGCACGCTCAGACCGGCGAACGTTGGGCGTCAGCTCTCGCCGGGCGGATGGACGCCGCAAAGATCGGCCAGGACCTCGCCGGCGGCGTGTACTGGAAGGGCCCATGTCTGCAGGCCGCAGATACCGTCAATCGGAATCCCGCCTGACTGTTGCGCCCCTCGTACCGCAGTTGCAGTTTCAGGGCCATAGATGCCGTCGACAGCCAGCACCGGGTTCGAGCTCGGCGTGAAGTCACCACGTCCCTCGTTCAGCGCCGTTTGAAGCTTCTTGACCACGTCGCCTTCGGACCCTTCGCTGAGCGTTGGGGGCTCTGGGGAATCACCGCCGAGCGCGCCCCAGGTAATCGGCCCGACGATCCCATCCACGGTGAGGTTGTCACCCTGCTGGAACTCCTCGACGGCCTTCTTGGTCACCGGACCGAAGATCCCATCGATCTGGTCGTAGCTCAGAGTTCGGCGAACGAGAAGATATTGCGCCCAACTGACGGTGGGTCCGGTGGCGCCTTCCGAGATGGTCGCGGGAGTGGTCATGGCTCGACTCCGATCCTCCGATGGGCAGCAGTTAAAGCTCGGGAACGCGCGGACTCAGCCCCGGCCCCGGTGTCGCTTGATCGTATAGCTCAGGGCCCTTGGGCCGGGCCCGGGTCACGCAGGATCTCGATGTAGCCGTCCGTTCCATGCACGCGGATCCGCTGCCCATCCCGGATCAGGTTCGTAGCATGCTCAACTCCCACGACCGCCGGCAAGCCGTACTCGCGTGCGATTACCGCGCCATGGGTCATCAGACCCCCAACCTCCGTCACCAGGCCTTTGACCGCGAGGAACAGAGGTGTCCAGCTGGGATCGGTGTATGTGGTGACGAGGATGTCGCCGGCTTCGATGTCGGCGTGCGCGATGTCGTGGATGACGCGGGCGCGCCCTTCGATGGTCCCGGCGGACACCGGTAGGCCGATCAGCGCGCCGGCGGGGACATCGTCGCGTCGGTAGGCCCCGGCGATGACCTCGCCGTCCGAGGTGAGCACGCGCGGTGGCGTGAGCGCTTGGTAGGCGCGAAACGCGTCCTTGCGCCGGCGGATCAGTTCCTGGTCCACCCGGCGGGTGTTCACGAGATCGTGGAGCTCGTGGAACGTTAGGTAGAAGACGTCTTCCTTGTCACGGAGCACGTCTGCCTGCGCGAGGCGTTCGGCTTCTTCCAGAAGCGCCTGCTTGTAGACGAAGTAGCGGCTGACGATGCCGTACTTGGGGTACTCGCGGTAGCCGCTGAAGGTGCGGACGCGGTCGATCATCCGCTTGGCCTCGGTGGCCTTCCTCACTCCGTCTGGCAAGGCGCGCAGGCGGTCGAGCAGCTGTTTCTCCTTGCTCCGGGCCGCTTGTCGCCCATGTGCGAGGCGCCGCTCGGCCTCTCCGGGCGTGAAGTTCCTGATGTTGTCGAGGATCAGGGGCACGAGCGTGGTGGGGCGCTCACTCCATCGCGGCCTGGTGATGTCGATCTCGCCGACGCAGCGCATGCCGTACTTCTCGAGGTAGGCCCGGATCGCTTCCTGGGCTTCCCGCCCGCCCGCGAGCTTCGCCAGTTCGTCCAGGAACGCCTCGTCCTCGCAACCCTCGTCCTCGACGTGCTGCAGGAACCCCACGACGGATGGATGCGGGCGAATCACGTCCGCGACGTCCAGCAGCGCCAGCCCCATCTCAGACGTGACGTTGCCGGGGGCGGACAGCGTGAGCGTGTCGGCCGCGTTCTTCTCGCCCAGCCACGCCTCCAGCTGCTCGTTGAGCCACCAAGTGGCCTCCATCCCGGCCATGATCGCCCGATGGCTGAGCGGATCGCCGAGGACTCGTTTGTGCTCCTTGAAGGCCTCGAGCACAAAGTCGAGCAGTGCTGTCCCGGACTTCGTCTGGATGTCGCGCTTCAGGGCGTCGATCGAGACCCGGTTGCGCTCGATCAGCTCGGTGACGATCGTCGGGTCCGTGTCGATCTGAGCGGGCGCGGACCCGACCGTTGGCGCACCCGGGGTGGGCGGGCCCTGAGCTGGGAGCGAGGGGAGGAAGTCGCCGCGTTCGAGGATGGCCCGGAGCGCATCCCCGATCAGCGGATCGCCTCTACCCAAGACCTCAAGGAGACCTCCCCGAGTCGTCGGCGAAGCCAGTCGCTGGGTGACGTCGACGAACAGCCTGCCACCGGCCTCGTGCATCGGCGCCATGGCCGTCAACTGCCACACCGAGACCCCGAGGGGCCTCATCGCCTCGGTCATCATCTGCCCATGACCGACTGAGACGTACACGTGGTTCTCTCGGTCGTCGGCCTCGGGGACCGGGAACAGCGTCGTGATCGGGCGGCTCTGGACGATCCAGAAGTCGCCCCCGGCCAGGCACCATTCGATGTCCTGCGGGAGGCCGAAATGCGCCTCGATCCGCCGGCCCAGCTGCACGAGCCGTACGACCTGCGCATCCGTGAGCGCCGGCTGCTCCTGCTTGGTGGCGATCGCCCTCGCGACGACCTCGCCGTCCCGCACCTTGAAGGTGTCCGCGTTCACCAGCCCGGAGACCAGCGCCTCACCGAGACCGAAGGTCGCTTCCACCGAGGCAACCTTCCGGCTGGAGCTGACTGGGTCGGCCGTGAACAGGACCCCGGCAGCCTGCGGGACGACCATCTGCTGGACGACCACGGCCATCTGGACCTTGTGATGGTCGAAACCGTTCCGCAGGCGGTAGGTCACGGCCCGCTCGCTGAACAGCGAGGCCCAGC
Organism: uncultured Solirubrobacterales bacterium; assembly: GCA_963770615.1. Taxonomy (GTDB): domain Bacteria; phylum Actinomycetota; class Thermoleophilia; order Solirubrobacterales; family Solirubrobacteraceae; genus Palsa-465. The sequence continues at coordinate 420,904 of CAVYQJ010000016.1, forward strand.
ACCGGGACACGTGCTGGAGGACGGCCTCGTGGCCCACGACGTTCAGGAAGGAGTCGTACTGGCCCGCGAAGGATGCGTTCGGCAAGTCCTCCGCTGTCGCGCTTGATCGAACGGCGCACGCCGTCTGCCCGCCGAGCCGGGCCAGCGCACACGTGATTGCCAACGCGACATCGTCAGAGATCGCGATCTTCTCGACGGCCCGGCGGATGTCGGCGCTCAGCGCGCGGATCGCTTCCACATCGTCCGGCTCGGAGCGCGAGAGCCGAGCGAGCCGATCGTCGATCGACGGCGCTCCCGCCACGATCCGCTGGAACGCGTCCGTCGTCACGCACAATCCGGGCGGCACGGCGATGCCTCCGATCCGCGAAAGCTCCCCGAGGAGTGCACCCTTGCCGCCAACCGCCGCGACGTGCGTGTGGTCGATCTCCTGGAAATCCAACACGTAGCCCATCCGCCCACCTCCCTCGGAGTTGGCCTGGTCAACTCCGCTCCTGGTCATTGGTTCGATCGCGCGGCGGGCGATTATGCGGCATGAATCAGGGTCTCATGAGCGCGCTCTGGTTGGTATAAATTGGAGGTGGGGCAGGCAGGGCGCCGCACTTGGCAGTGCGTCCTATGTTCGATTACGAGACCAGTACGAGCCGGTTGCGAGGGCGAGCGGGAGCTAGCCCACAGATCGAGTCGGCTTTCAGATTCACCCACGTGAACCACGTCCGCCGACCGCTCATCCGCGACCCGTCTTCATAGCGTTCAGCGAAATGGCCGATCGACGATGACCGACGCCGCGGTGGCGACCCCGGCGGCGAGCCCTCGGCGGCTCGGGATCCTGCTGGCGATGGCGATGTTCGTGCTCGTCGTCGACACGTCGCTGATGAACGTGTCGATCTCGGCGGTGGTGCACGACCTCCACACGACCGCCAGCGGCGTCCAGTCGGCGATCGCCCTCGAGGCGTTGGTGTCGGCGGCGTTCATCCTGATCGGCAGCAAGGTCGGGGATCTCATCGGTCGCAAGCGGGCGTATGTGCTCGGGCTGCTCGGCTACGCGGTGGGAGCGCTAGCGATGGCGCTCGCCCAAAGCCTGACTGCGGTCATCGTCTTCTGGGCGCTGATCGGCGGGCTCGGCGCTTCGCTGCTGCTGCCCGCAATGCAGTCGCTGATCCACGGCAACTTCGAAGGCGCCGCCCAGCAGAAGGCGTACGCGCTGGTCGGCGCGGCGGCGGCCATCGCCGCGGCGGTGGGACCGCTGCTCGGGGGATTCGTGACCACGTACCTGTCGTGGCGCGTCGGCTTCCTGCTGGAGGACGTCGTGATCGTGATCGTGCTGTCGGGCATCAAGCTCATCCGCGACGTGCCGTACACGGGCTCTCGGCAGATCGACGTGGTAGGCGGCGTCCTTTCGGTGTTGGGAATGGGCGGCGTCGTGGTCGGGATCCTGGTGTGGCAGGAAGGCGGCGACTCAGTCGCGGCGCTGCTCGCGGTCGGCGCGGTGGGGCTCGGAGGCTTGGCCTTTTGGCTCGTACGTCGCAAGCGCGAGGGCAAGGCCGCACTGATCGATCCGGATCTGTTCAAGTCGCCGCTGTACCGACACGGCGTCACCGGCCAGACCCTCCAGCAGATCGCCTTGGGCGGGATGATGATCGCGCTGCCGCTGTACCTGCAGATGGTGCTCGAGTACAACGCGTTGGAGGCCGGCGTGTCGCTCGCTCCGCTGTCGCTGAGCATGTTCGCCGTCGCGCTGGTGGCCGGCAAGAGCACGGGTAAGCGGCGTCCCGCGGTCATCATCCGGGCGGGATTCGCCCTCGTCGCGATTGGAGTCGCGGTCGTGATCCCGCTGGTCCCCCGGGTCGACTCCGGCTGGTATCTGGCGGTGCCTCTGTTGATCGCCGGATCCGGGTTAGGGCTGCTCGTGTCCCAGCTCAACAACTACACGCTGTCCCCGATCTCGGAGGAGCGGGTCAGCGAAGCCGCCGGCGTCAACTCCGCCGGCGGCTCGTTCGGGCTCTCGTTCGGGCTGGCGTTCGCGGGGGCGATCATGCTGGCGACGCTGTCCGTCTCGTTCACAAAGATGGCCGACGCGAGCAAGGTCCTGTCGCCGGCTCAGCAGCAGCAGGTCTCCAAGGAGCTCGAGCACGACGCCGAGATCATGAGCAACACTGCGCTCAAGGACCAGCTGAAAGGCCAACCGCCTGCGGTCCAGGACGAGATCATCCGCATCAATACTCATTCGAGGCACCGGGCGCTTCAGGTGGCCCTGCTGATCCCGCTCCTGGCCGCGCTTCTCGGCCTGTTCAACTCGCTCCGAATGGTGCGCCTCCCCGATCCGCGATCGTCGAGCGCGGCCGAGGGTATGGCGCTCGGCTGACCGCATCGCCCTCGACTCCGGGATCGCACCTTGCCTGAGGTCTGCAGCCAGCGACCCGATTACAATGCGCGCGCCGCATACCAGGCGAGATTCGGAGTCAAGCATGTGGGACGGTCAGCAGGTGTCAGTCGTGTTGATGACCTATGCCGAGCGCGACTCGATCAGAACTGTGATCGAGGGCTTCCTCGCGACGGGCCTGGTCGACGAGGTGCTCGTCGTCGACAACAACGCGCAGCCGGGAACCGAAGAGGAGGTTCGGATGACCTCGGCGCGCTTGGTCAAGGAGCCCCGTCAAGGGTATGGGTACGCGACCCGCCGCGGACTGATCGAGGCCGCGGGCGATCTGATCGTGCTCGCCGAGCCGGACGGCACGTTCGTGCCGAAGGACATCTCGAAGCTGCTCGTGTACAGCGCGGAGTGTGACGCGGTCTTCGGCACCCGGACGACCTGGGAGCTGGTGTGGGAGGGCGCCAACATGGATTGGTTTCTGCGCTGGGGTAACTGGGCGGTCGCGAAGCTGATCGAGGTCCTGTTCAACACAAGTCATCTCAGCGACGTCGGGTGCACGTACAAGCTCCTGCGCAGAGATACCGCGAGACACGTCGCGAGCGGTATGAAGGTCGGCGGCAGCCACGCCGGCGCGGAGGTCATGCTGCTCACGATCCGCTCAGGCGCGCGGTTCGTCGAGGTGCCGGTCAACTATCTCCCGCGCGTCGGGCGGTCATCGGTCACCGGCAATCGGCTGATGGCGGTCTCCGTGGGACTCCGGATGATCGGGCTGGTGCTTCGCGCCGCCGGGTCCTCTCCCCGACCGCCCAAGCGAGCCCCGGCGTTCGTCTCAGAGCCCACATCGAACGGTGAGGTGGCCCGTGAGCAGCTCACACTTTGACTCGATCGCATCCGTCTATGACGAGTCGCTGCCCGCGCACGTCGTCGAGCACTACCTACGAAAACGGACGGCGTTCGTGCTCGCGCACTGCCCGCTCGGCGACGGACTCGACGTCGGCTGCGGGACGGGCGTGCTCGCCGAGCGCCTCGCCACTGCCGGATACCAGATGGTCGGAGTCGATCCCTCAAAGGGAATGCTCGAGATCCTCGAGGCAACGACGCCACTGGTCCGCCCGGTGCACGCGTCCGGAACCTCGCTGCCGTTCGATGACGACAGCTTCCAGCTCGTGATCACCGTCGCCGTCATGCACCACATCGCCGACCCCGACGAGGTGCGACAGACGCTCGCCGAGATGGTCAGGGTCGTGAAGCCCTCCGGCCGGGTGGTCGTTTGGGACCACAACCCCCGCAATCCATACTGGGGGCGGCTGATGGCCCGCGTCCCCCAGGACACGGGTGAGGAGCGACTGATCGGCGAAGCGGAGATCATCACCGGCCTGCGTGCCGCGGGCGGACGGATCCTGCTCAGCACGCAGCTCGGCGCCGTGCCGGACTTCACCCCGCCCAAGGCAATCGGCCTCGCCGCGGCGCTCGAGCGCGCGTTCGAGGGCACTCCTGGGCTGCGGAGGTTCGCTGCGCACAACGTGATCCTCGCGACGAAGTGACGCGCCGCGCAGGCGCGGTGCGACAGCATTACGATCAGCGCGCGCAATGACGACTCAGACGGCAACGGAGTATCCCGTCCGGGGGATCCTCGCCACCGTTCGTACTTGGCTCGCGTCGGGACGCCACCAGGCCGCGGCCGCGCTCGGCTTGTACGTGGTCATCTCGATCGGTTACTTCGGCCTACACGTTCTCCCCCATCTCGGAAGCGCGACCGTCGGACTGCGCAACTGGACCGATCCGACGGTCAACATCTGGAGCCTCGAGTGGTGGCCGTACGCGGTGCTTCACGGACTCAACCCCCTGGTTACGAACACGCTGTTCGTCCCGGACCACATCGACCTCGCCGCGACCAGCCCGACGTTGTGCCCGCTGGCTGGGATTCTCGGCGCTCCGATCACGATCGCGTTTGGCCCAATCGTCGCCTACAACCTGCTGATGCTGGCGGGCCCGGTGCTCGCTGCGTTCTTCGCCTTCCTGCTGTGCCGGTACATCACCCGCAACTTCGCCGCGAGTCTCTTCGGAGGCTACGTGTTCGGCTTCTCCACCTACATCCTCGGGCACATGGAAGGTCATCTCCAACTCGTGCTGATCTTTCCCATCCCGGCTGCGGTTCACCTCACCCTCCGCCTGATCGATGAGCGCATCAGCCAACGGCGTTTCATCGTCCTGATGGCCCTCAGCCTGGCAGCGCTGTTCTTGACGGTGAGTGAACTTACACTCACCTTTGTCGCGCTTGGAGCGGTCGCCCTGGCGGTGGCGTTCGCGCTTGCGCCAGCCAAGCGAGAGGGCATCATCCGCGCCATCAAGCCAATTCTCGGCGCCGGAGCCGCCGCGGTGATCGTGACGAGCCCAGTGATCTACTACGAGCTCCACGGGATCGTGAGGTTCGGATCGAACATCGGCGACATTGACGGAAGCGATGCGCTCGGGTTCCTCGTGCCCACGGACCTGGTCCGACTTGGCTACACGCATTTCGAGGCGCTTGCTCGCGCGTACAACCTGAGCGGGAGTGACGCCGAGGCCGTCACCTATGTCGGCCTGCCGCTCGCACTGGTCGTCGCGCGCTACACGATCACGCGCTGGGCCCTGGCGTCGACGAGGATCCTGTTTTCAATGCTGGCGGTCGTCGTCGTGCTGCTCCTCGGATCGCACCTGCATATCGCGGGCTACAGCACGATCCCGCTTCCGTGGAAGCTGCTCGACCAGTCGTTGCTGCACGATGTGATTCCGCTGCGCCTGGCGGTCTACATGTTCCTGCTGGTCGGCGTGATCGGAGCCATGTGGTTGGCCGAGCCACGTACCGGAGGATGGGCCCTGGGCAAGTGGGCGGTGGCGGCCGTGAGCATCGCGTTCCTTGTGCCCAACATCAGCGGTGGCCTCTGGCGCGGCCAGGAATTCAACCCGGCGTTCTTCACCACTCATCAATACCGACGCGTCCTCGCACACGGGGAAACCGTCCTCATTCTGCCGTTCGGCCAGCTCGACAACAGCATGCTCTGGCAGGCCGACACCGACATGTGGTTCCGTTTGGCCGGCGGATATATCAATCCGCAGTACCCGGCGGATTACGAGACGGACCCTCTTTTCCCCGCCCTGTTCCGCGACGCCCGGCCGGATCCGCAAGCGCTGCGATCTTTTCTAGCCCGTCGGCACGTGGGCGCCGTGATCGTCGATCCCGAAATGCCCCAGCGGTGGCCCGAGGCCCTCGCGGCGATCGGACTGAAGCGGATGTCGCTTGGCGGCATATGGCTCTACCGATCGGGCCGCGGGGGGACGTCCGCTCGCAGTTGACTTCGACGACCCGGTTCGCGGACGCCCACGAGAATGCGGGTAACGAGACGTAGGCCAGGGCTAAAGTGTGATCACGATCTTGCCGTGAACGTGACGGTTGGCTTGCAGGGTTGCTGCCTCGCGGATCTGCTCGATTGGGAACGTTTCTGCGATTGGCACAGTTACCTCGTGCGCGAGGATCGCGGCAGCGATCTGAGGCACTGCGTCAGGTTCCGCGTCGTTGCCGGAGACTGCGCGTGCGTTGCCGGGAGGGTTTGGGCCGGCGGCGATGGCGGCGATGCGGTTGGGAGCTAGGCCGAGACCGAGCGCGGTTTCGATGGTTTCGGTGCCGAACAGGTCAATGGCGGCGGTGATGCCGCCGGGGGCGGATGCCCGTACGCGATCCTCGAGGCCGGCTCCGTAGCTGACCGGGTCCGCTCCGAGCTCCCGCAGGAACGGGAACGTGCTGTTCGACGCCGTGCCGATCACTCTCGCGCCGGCGAGCCGAGCAAGCTGTACGACGAAGACGCCGACGCCGCCCGCCGCGCCACCGACGAGAACCGTGTCCGCGGGGCCGAGATTGAGCACTGCCAGGGCCGCGGCTGCGGTGGCGCCGGCGACAGGTAGCGTGCTGGCGACCGCGTCGCTCAGACCTCGTGGGGTGTGGAAGAGCACACCGCCTGCTTCGGGAGGTGTTTTCATGACGACGAAGTCGGCTGCGGCTCGCTCCATCACGCCGCCGTAGACACGGTCTCCGACGGTGAAGCCGTCGGCGCCATCACCAACTTCGTCGACGGCGCCGGCGAAGTCGTAGCCGAATCCGGACGGCAGCGTGATGTTGAAGCGCGCCGCGAGCTCCGGCATTGCGGCGAACGCCGGATCCATCGCGTTCAAGCCAACCGCCGCAACCCGTATCCGGATCTCGCCCGGTCCGGCGTGCGGCTCGGGAATGTCCCGCAGTTCCAGGACGTCGGGACCTCCGAACCGCTCATAGATCACTGCTCGACTCATGCGTAGACCTCCGCGGGTCAAAGGGTTGGTTTCGTTCGTCAGGCCTGGATGTTCTCGAGGTCCTCTAGGAGGCTCGGGTGTGTCGGTTCCCAGCCGAGCGTCTTGCGCGTGTGGGTGCTGGAGGCGGGCTGGTCGGTGGCGAAGATCGGGCCGAGGGGACCATAGGTTTCCATTGGCACCGCCTCGACTGGCTGCTCGAGCCGCCGGCCGATGACTCCGGCGATATCGCGTACCGCGTCGCCCTCGTCGGCGACGGCGTGCCAGCTGGTCCCGGCGTTAGCCCGCTCCAGGGCCAGCCGGAGGAGGACTGCGGCGTCGAGCGCGTGGACGGCCGGCCAGCGTTGGGTGCCGTCGCCGGGATAGCCGGACACTCCGGTTCGGCGAGCGATCTGAGTCAACATGCCGGCGAAGCCGCCGGTGCCGTGATTGTGGACGGTGCGTGGCATGCGTACCGCGCTGCTGCGGACTCCGCGGGAGGCGAGGTCCAGCACTGCCATGACGGAGCGGCTGCGCCCGCCGACCGGCCCGTTTGTCGGCAGTGGGTCGGACTCGATGGAGACTCGTCCGGGCACGGGCGGCGTGCCCGAGACCGTGATAAGAGGACGGTCACTGCCGAGCAGCTCGTCGCCCAGGGTCGCGAGGGCGGAGCTTTCCTCGGCGACTGCCCGGGCGATGGCGTCGGGGCTGCTGAAGTCGTGACTGAATGCGAGGTGGATCACACCGTCTGACTGTGCAGCGCCGCGGCGGAGGGCGTCCAGGTCGGCGATATGTCCCCGTAGGGGTTCGGCGCCGGCCGACTTGAGGGTGAGCGCGGACGCGTCGGAGCGGGCGAGCGCGAGGACGCTGTGGTCGTTGGCGAGCAGCTCGGCGACGACGGCGGAGCCGATCAGGCCGGTGCCGCCGGTGAGGAAGACCTGCATGAGACTTTCTCCTGAAAAGTGATGGGACTGTTGTCTTGTCACCGTATCAGAGTGATGAGACAATAGTCCCATCGCTAGTATGCGGACATGGCCCGGTGGAAACCAGGAGCGCGCGAGCGACTTGTTCTCGCTGCTGTCGACCTTTTCACCGAGCAGGGGTACGACGCGACGACGGTCGCGCAGATCGCCGAGCGCGCTGGGGTCACCCGAAGCACCTTCTTCCGCTACTTCCCCGATAAGCGCGACGTCCTGATGGCCGGACAACAGACACTGGGCCGGTTGCTGGCCGAAGGGATCGCCGAGGCGCCCGGCGACGCCAGCCCACTCGAGGCAGTCGCGGCCGGTCTAACGCGCGTCTCGGCTGCGATGGGCCCGATGAACCGCGAACTCGGCCCCCGCATGAAGGCCGCGGTCGCCGCCAGCTCAGAGCTCCAAGAGCGAGAAGCCCTCAAGAGCGTCGGCCTCGCGGCCGCCATGGCGACCGCCCTGATCGCGCGCGGCGTGCCCGACACGACCGCCCAGCTCGCGGCCGAACTCGGTGTCCTGGCGTTCAAGCGCGGCTACGCCCAGTGGTCAGAGGGCGACCGCGACGCCGACAACGACCTCGCGCACTACACGCTGCCGGCCCTGAACGAACTACGCGCAGCCAGCGCCTCGCTCCGCTGACCGTCGTCGAGACCACAAGGCGCGCGCCTTCATAAGCTCGGTGGTGTGACCGAAGCGCGCGGGTATGACGAGCTGACGCTGCTCGACGAGCATCGCCTGAAGGGCCGGAGGTCCGACGCGGCTGCGTACGAGCGCGCACGGAAGCGGAGGGAGCGTCGCCAGGCGGCCGTCCCGTCCCCGATCGCTTATCCCGATGACCTGCCGATCAGCGCTCGCCGCGACGAGCTGCTCGCGGCGATCCGCGAGAACCAGGTGGTGATCGTCGCCGGCGAGACGGGGTCCGGGAAATCGACGCAGCTGCCTAAGATGTGCCTCGAGCTGGGGCGCGGGGTACGTGGGGCGATCGCGCATACGCAGCCGCGGCGGCTGGCGGCGCGGACGATCGCCGAGCGAATCGCGGACGAGCTGGGTGTCCCGTTGGGTGCGGCGGTCGGGTACGCGGTGCGGTTCCACGATCGCTCGAGCGCGGACACGCTGCTCCGGGTGATGACCGACGGGCTGCTGTTGGCCGAGATCGCCCGCGACCGACTGCTGCGCCGTTACGACACGGTGATCGTCGACGAGGCGCATGAGCGGAGCCTGAACATCGACTTCCTGCTCGGTTATCTGAAGTCGATCCTCCCGAAACGGCCGGACCTGAAGGTGATCATCACGAGCGCGACGATCGACGTCGAGCGCTTCTCGGAGCACTTTGACGGCGCGCCGGTCATCGAGGTGAGTGGACGGACCTATCCGGTCGAGGTCCGCTATCGACCGCTTGGCGAGGGCGCCGACGAGATCGACGCGATCGGTGACGCGGTGCGGGAGCTACAGAGCGCTGGTCGTGGCGACGTGCTGGTGTTCCTCTCGGGTGAGCGTGAGATTCGCGACGCCGCCGATGCGCTGCGCGGGAGCCTGGGCGCCGAGGCGGAGATCCTGCCGTTGTTCGCCCGACTGAGCAGCCGCGAGCAGCAGCGCGTGTTCCGGCCGGGAAACGGCAACCGCGTCGTGCTTGCGACCAACGTTGCCGAAACATCGCTGACCGTTCCGGGCGTCCGCTCGGTCGTCGATGTCGGGACCGCGCGCGTCTCCCGCTACAGCGCGCGGTTGAAGGTCCAGCGGCTGCCGATCGAGCCGGTGTCGCAGGCGAGCGCGGATCAGCGGAAAGGCCGCTGCGGCCGGACCGCGGACGGCATCTGCATTCGGCTCTACTCCGAGGAGGAGTTCGACGAGCGCCCGCGCTTCACCGACCCTGAGATCCGCCGGACGAACCTGGGCTCGGTGATCCTTCAGATGGCCGCGCTGGGGCTCGGGGAGATCGAGGCGTTCCCGTTTCTCGAGCCGCCCGACCGCCGCCAGATCGGCGACGGCGTCAACCTGCTGATCGAGCTCGGCGCGCTGACCGCCGACCGGAGCCTGACCCCTCTGGGGCGCCGGCTGGCCCGGCTGCCGGTCGACCCCCGGATGGGGCGGATGGTGCTCGAGGCCGATCGCCTGGGCTGCGCCGAGGAGGTGGTCGTGATCGCTGCCGCGCTGTCGATCCAGGACCCGCGCGAGCGGCCGTTCGAGGAGCGAGGCCAGGCCGACGCCTCCCACGCGCGGTTCGCCGACGAGGACTCCGATTTCCTCGCCTACCTGAACCTCTGGCGCTACCTCGAGCGCCAAGCGGACGCCCTGTCGCGCAGCCAGTTCCGCAAGACGCTCAAGAGCGAGTACATCCACTACCTGCGCGTCCGCGAGTGGCAGGACCTAGTCGAGCGGCTGCGCGCGGCCGCCCGCGAAGTCGACGTCCACTTCGAACCCGGTCGGACGGGCGAGCGGCGCGACATCGGCGTCGCGCTCCTGAGCGGCCTTCTCTCTCACATCGGCCTGCGCGACAAGGCCCGTGGCGACTACACCGGAGCCCGCGGTGCACGCTTCGCGATCTTCCCGGGCAGCGGCCTGGCAAAGAAGTCGCCCGACTGGATCGTGGCCGCCGAGCTGCTCGAGACCTCCAGGCTGTGGGGGGTGACGGTGGCTCGTGTCGACCGCCGCTGGATCGAACCGCTGGCGGGGAGCCTCGTCCGCCGTGAGATCTCCGAGCCACGCTGGGACGAGCGACGCGCCGGCGTCGTCGCGACCGAGCGGGTGACGCTCTACGGTCTGCCGATCGTCGCCGGCCGGCGTGTCGACTACGGTCGCATCGACCCTGCGTTATCGCGCGAACTGTTCATCCGCCGCGCGCTGGTCGACGGAGAGTGGGACGCGGGCCACGAGTTCCTCGCCGAGAACCGGCGCCGCGTGGCCGAGGTCGAGGCGCTCGAGGAGCGCTCGCGCCAGCGCGGACTTCTCGCTTCCGATGAGGTGCTTCACGACTTCTTCGCCGCCCGCATCCCCGAGGATGTCGTTTCCGGCCGCCACTTCGACCGCTGGTGGCGCGACGCCCGCCACGAGGACCCCGACCGCCTCACGTATCCGCGTGCCCTACTGCAGGCGGGCGCCGCGGCCGACGATGGCCGACCATCGACCTGGAAGCAAGGCGACCTTGAGCTCCGGCTCACGTACCGTTTCGAGCCGGGCGCGCCCGACGACGGTGTGACCGTCCACGTCCCGCTCGTGGCGCTCGGCTCGGTGCGCGATGTCGGCTTCGATTGGTTGGTGCCGGCGCTGCGCGAGGAGCTCGTGACGACGTTGATCCGCGGGTTGCCAAAGGAGCAACGGCGGCTGCTCGTCCCGGCGCCGGAGGTGGCGAAGTTGGTCGTCGAGGCCCTTCAGCCACGCCAAGGCCGGATCGTCGACCAGGTCGCCGAGCAGCTGGGCCGCCTGCGCGGCGTGCGCGTGACGGGCGAGGAGATCGACACGACCAAGCTCCCGCCGCACCTGCGCCTGACCTTCAGCATCGAGGACGACCGCGGCGCGGTCCTCGCCCGCGGCGACGACCTTACCGAGGTGCGTGACGGGCTGAGACCGCAACTGCGCGCCGAGCTGACCGCGGCGACAGCAGGCCTTGAGCGGACCGGCCTGACCGAGTGGCCAGGGGAGGACACGCTGCCGGAGCTCGTAACGCTGCCCGGCACCGGTGGGGCCGTGCGCGGCTACCCCGCGCTCGTCGACGAGGGCGAGACCGCGGGCGTGCGCGTGATGGAGACGCCCGCGGCGGCCGCCATCTCGATGCGGGCCGGGACGCTGCGGCTTCTCGCGCTGACGGTCTCGACACGCGCCCGATCCGCCGCCGACCGGCTCGACAACCCCGCCAAGCTGACCCTCGCCGCCTCAGGCAACCTCGACGCGCTGCTGGGGGACGTGACCCGCGCGGCCCTCGCCGCCCTGCTCGACGAGGGCGGCGGCCCGGTGCGCGACGACGCCGGCTGGGCCCGGCTGCGGTCTCGCGTTGTGAACGAGATCGATCCCGCGGTTCGCCGGGCTCTGGTCGCCACCGTCGATGTCCTCGCCGCGGCTGACGAGGCGCGGCAAGCGCTCGCGGGGCCGCCCAGCGACGAGCTGCGGCCAGCCCGGCTCGACGTCGCCGCGCAAATCGGCCGGCTCACCCACGACGGCTTCGTCTCCGCATCAGGAATCGAACGGCTGCCGGACGTCGCGCGCTACCTGCGGGCGGCGACGTACCGCCTACAGCGGATCGCTGACAACCTCTCGGTCGACCGCGATCGCATGGCGACGATCCACCAACTCGAGGCCGAGGTCCGAGCGGCGCCTCCCGGCCCGGCTCGCGAGAAAGCGCGCTGGCTACTGGAAGAGCTGCGCGTTTCGTACTTCGCCCAACCGCTCGGCGTGCGCGGCCCGGCGTCCGCGAAGCGCGTCAGAACAACCCTCAAGCCATCGACGTAACTCGCACGCTCTACAGGACGAGAGCGCCGGCGTTTGAGAAGACGAGCTCAGGTCCCGTGAGAAGAGTCTCGCCCTTGACCTGCTAGAGCCCACTCGTTAGGTTGTTCGTTGCGTGGACAACCAAAGAAGGGGGCTGCATCGATGAAGGTTTTGCGTGGTCGGATCGCGTGCATAGCGGCGGCGGCAACGGCGTTGGTCAGCGGGGGCGGCATGTTGGCTGTGCCTTCCGGGGCATCGGCGAACCAGATGCCGCCGAGCGCTCCGAGAGTGCTCTTTGCCGCGCCCGGCGCCAGACCCGCTGGGTCAGGGACTTCATGCCGCTCCGCCAAGTTCGCCACGATCAGCGCAGCCGTGGCCGCCTCGAAGGCGGGGGGGACGGTAGTCGCGTGTCCGGGCACCTACAAGGAAGACGTAGTCGTCTCTATCCCTCTCACCCTCATCGGTGAGTCCGCCACGATCAACGCCACCGGCTTGGCGGGTGCACCTACCGGCGCCATCAACGGTCAAGCGCCTTTCAATGGCATCACGATCGAGTCTTCACACGTCACCGTCGAGGGCTTCAAGGTGGAAGGAGCGGAAGGCGAGGGCATCCTCGCGGTGAACCCGAATCCGGTGGCGAAGATCGTCGCCGGGATGTCGCTGTCAACCGGCACCCCGATCACGGATGTGAAGATTCTCAACAACGACGTGACGGGTAACGACTTGGGCAACGAGAACCCGGATTCGCCATACGTGTTCTGCACCCCGAACGGCGGTGGGGACTGCGGCGAGGGAATCCATCTTCTGAGCGTGGCCAACTCCACGGTGATCGACAACAGGTCGGTCGGGAATTCCGGGGGGATCCTTTTGACCGATGAGTTTGGCCCCACCCACGACAATCTCATCGCCAGGAATCAAGTTCTCAACAACGTCAACGACTGTGGCATCACCATCCCGAGTCACAACTTGGGCCTCAATCCGGCAACCGGGAAGCCTGATCCTTCTTTCGGCGGGGTCTACCGGAACAACGTCGTCGGCAATGTCGTCACCGGCAACGGGACAAAGGGTTTCGGTGCCGGCATCGGAGTGTTCGCGCCGGCGCCGTTCTCCGCTTCTTACGACAATGTGGTATCCGGCAATTTCATCGCCGGCAACGGTTTAGCGGGTATTTCCGTTCACAGTCACGCTCCCAACGCGTTCGTCGACGGAAACGTATTCACCAGGAATGTCATCGGCACCAACAACGTCACTTTGGAGGACGGCGCTGACGTGTCGCCCAAGGACACCCAGACCACCGGGATCCTGATCTGGTCTGCCGCCAGCCTGTATCACTTCACGGTGACCAACAACATCATCTTCAATAACGCCATCGGCGTGTGGTACACGCCGGCGACGATTCACGCATCCGGACTGGCCACGAACCGCTTCATCCACGTCGCCACTCCGGTACTGCCCGCTTCGTAGTCCCCCGGCATAACGTCGATCAACGGAGGCGGCTCCGCGCGCCGCCTCCGTTGGTGCCGTCTAACACAACGGAGCGCTCGGCGAAACCAGCAGACCCCGGCGGATCGTGGGCGCGCGACGGCGGCCCGCGCCGTGGTGGCGCAGGCCGCCGAAGTCGCGCTGATGAGGGTGCCGGGGTCAGCGGACGGTCATCCAGGCGACAGTGTCGAGGCCCTTGCCCTGGAAGGTGCCCATCACCGCATAGTTGGTGTGCTGCAGGCCCTTGGCGATCGTGGCCGTGGCCGAGTACTTGCCGTTGACCAGCACCTGGGTGCGGATCGCGGGGATCCCGTTGACCCCCTGCTTGGCGGCAAACGCGTCCGACATCAGCGTGATCCACGTCCCGGCCCGCGCGTTGCGAGGCGCGTTGCCCGAGATCGTCACCCGCTGACCGGCATGCACCGTGCGAGCGGAGACCGTCACCGAGCTGTAGGGGCGCGCGGCCGCGCGACGGACGTTGACCCAGGCGACGGTGTCCAGAGCCTTGCCCTGGAAGGTGCCCGTCACCGCGTAGTTGGTCGGCTTCAGGCCGGCGCGAATGGTCGCCTTGGCCGAGTACTTGCCGTTGACCAGCACCTGGGTGCGGATCGCGGGGATCCCGTTGATGGTGTGCTTGGTGGCAAAGGCGTCTGACATCAGTGTGATCCACGTCCCGGCCCGCGCGTTGCGGGGCGCGTTGCCGGAGATCCTGATCTGCTCACCGGCGCGCGCGGCGCCCGGAGACACCGTCACCGAGCTGTAGGCGATGGTCTGGGCGTGGGCGGTCACGTGGACGAGGCTCGGCTGGGCCGTGGCCGCGGCGTGAGCGGTTGCAGGGGTCGGAGCGGCCGTGGCGACGGCCGCCGACGCCAGGACGGACGCGGCGACGCCGAGGCCGACGCCGGCCTGAGCCAGCCGGCCACGGGTCCAGGCTCCGGCGCGAGAGGGGGTGTGTGAGGTCATGAGAAGCTCCTTCGAATCGGTGTCAGCGGCTCCGGTGTGAGGTGCCGTTGGGTGTGTGGTGCACACGCTCTCAGCGCCGCGGCCCCGGGGCGTTCGTAGTCCGCTACGACATCTGAGGACCGGTACTACTACGACGCGTCTGGCGACCGGTCCGTAGCGCGGCCGTAGACTGGGACCGGGTGTCAGACGGGGATTCAACGAGCCTCTCGCCGGCGACCCACGGATGGCCGTTCGTCGGCCGCGACCGCGAGCTCGAGCAGATCGCCGCCGCGCGCGCCGATCCGGGCTGCAACGGCGTCGTTATCAATGGCGCGCTGGGCGTCGGCCGGTCGCGGCTGGCCCGCGAGGTCGTGGAGGCGGCGGGCCGGGCGGGTGAGCTGACCTACTGGGCGCAGGGGACGGCGAGCTCGGGGGCGATCCCCCTCGGGGCCTTCGCGGCGCTCATCCCCGATGACGTGCGCTCCGACGAGCCGCTCGAGCTCATCCGCCGGAGCGCCGAGCGCGTCCGCGCCCGCGCGGACGGACGCGCGGTCTGCCTCGGGGTCGACGACGCCCACCTCCTCGACGCGGCGTCGGCGGCGCTCGTCCTGCACCTCGCCACCGCGGCCGGCGTCTTTGTGGTGGTCACCGTCCGCGCCGGCGTGACGGCGCCGGACGCGATCGATTCGCTGTGGAAGGACGGTGGCGCGCGCCGGATGGAGCTGCAGCCGCTTGGCGATGAGTCCATCGAGGCGCTGGTGGAGGCGGCGCTCGACGGCCCGGTTGGCCAATCGGTGCTGCGGCGCGTTGCCGACACCAGTGCCGGCAATGTGCTGTACGCGAGCGAGCTCGTCACCGGGGCGCTGGAGAATGGCCGGCTCACCTTCGACGGCGGCCTGTGGCAGCTGCGCCGCCGAGCGGTGAGCCCCTCGCTGGCGGCGCTCGTGACGCGGCGGATGGGCGCGCTGGACGACGCCGAGCGCGCCCCCATGGAGCTGCTCGCGCTGGGGGAGCCGCTGCGGCTGAGTGAGATGGCGGTGCTGTCTGACCTGGAAACGCTCCAGGAGATCGAGGCCCGCGGCATGGTCACCATCGACCCGGGCTCACCCGACGCCGTCCTGCACCTGGCGCAACCGCTCTACGGGGAGGTGCTGCGCGACGACCTGCCGGTGCTCCGAGCCCGGGCGCTCCGTCTCACCCTCGCCGAGACCGTGGCGCGGCGCAGTCCCCTCACCCCCGACGACGCGCTGCGGGTCGCCCGCTGGCGGTTGGACGCCGGGGCCGAGGTCCCGCCCGAGCACCTGCTGGACGCCGCGCGCGCCGCCAATCTCGCCGGCGATCCGGAGCTCGGCGCGCGGCTGGCCCAGCTCGCGTCCGAGGCCGGCCTCGGCTTGAGTGCGACCCTGCTCCTCAGCCGCGCCCACATCACCCGCAATCGCTTCGCCGAGGCCGAGTCCGTCCTGGCCGCCGCCGAGCCCAACGCGGCCGGCGACCCCGCGGCGCTCGGCTACATCGCCCAGCGTGTCCACGTCCTCTTCTGGGGTCTCGGTCGCCGTGACGAGGCGCAGGCGTTCGTGGAACGCGCCGCCGGATGGTCAAAGGACCCGCAGTGGGCGCAACGGCTGGACCCGTGGCGGCTGGTGCTCTCCGGCTTCGTCGAGGGCGTCGATCGCTACGAGGAGCACGTCGAGGAGATCGAGCGCAGCCTCTCCGACCCTTCGCTCGACGCCCGTGCGCGCCGCCAGGCCGAGCTGGCGCACATCTTCCGCCTGATGGCCATCGGCCGCGCCAAGGACGCCTACGCGCTGGTGCGCGCGAACCGCCCGGCCGTCCCCATGCGCGACAACTACGACGCGTCCATGCTGGGCCTCATGTGCGTGATCGAGCTCGAGGCCGGCGAGGATTGGAGCGACCTGGAGGCCTACGCGACCGGTGTGCTTCGCGACGGCGTACGGGCCGACGACCACCAGGCCGCGGGGGTCGGAGCGTTCACGCTCGCGGCGCTGGCCATGGCGCGCGGGCGCTATCGCGATGCGCGGCGCTGGGTGGCCGAGGCCGACGGGCACTTCGCGCGCCAGGATGCGTTCGGGACGGCGCTGAGCGTGCGGGCGCTCGAGGTGGGGATCGGATTGTTCACCGGCGACCCAGCGCGCGCCCGGGAGGCCCTGGCCGCCGTTCACGCGATGCTGGGTGATGGCAAGCCGATGCCAACCCAGACGGGCTACCTGGCCCGGGCCGAGGGGTGGGGCGCCCGCGCGCTCAGTGACCCGGCTGGCGCCGACGCGTTCCTCGCCGCCGCCGGCGCCACCGACCAGCCCAACCTCGCGGCGCGCCTGCTCTACGAGGCCCTGCGCGCGGGTGCGAGGCCCAAGCCGGTGGCCGCTGACCTGGAGCGACTGGCGGGGCGCTGCGACGCGCGGCTGGTGGCGGCGTATGCCGCGCACGCCAAGGCGCTCGCGGCCCGCGACGGCGAGGCGCTCCTGGCGGTGTGCGAGGAGATGGCGGCGATCGGGGCCGACGCCTACGCCATGGAGGCCGCGGTGAGCGCGGCCCGGCAGTTCGTGTCCGTGGGCCGGCATGATTCCGCGCGCCGCGCCGCCACCCGCGTGCGCGAGCTGCACGCCTCCGGGCAGGGCGCCGAGCTCCCGATCATCGACGGCCTCGACTCCGTCGCCACCGAGCTGACCCGGCGCGAGGCCCAGATCGGCGCGCTCGCGGCTCGCGGGCTCTCCAACCAGGAGATCGCCGAGCAGCTCGTCCTCTCCGTGCGCACCGTCGAGACCTACGTCTACCGGGCGATGCAGAAGCGCGGCGTGAGCCACCGCACGGAGCTGTAGGGAACGGGGCCGCGCGGCCGGTGGAAAGCAGGTCAGCGGACGTCGTACTTGATGTGGGTAACGCCGGGCGCATCGACTGCCCGGATCTGCTCGAGCTTGAGCGTCCCGCGGTCGAGGCCCGCGAATAGACGCTCACCGGTACCGAGGATCAGTGGCGCGATCGATATGTCGATCTCGTCAACCAGCCCTGCGGCCAGGTATTGGTTGACCACCGCCGCGCCGCCTGGCAGCGACACGTCGCGTCCCTGCGCGGCGTCCTTCGCGTGCCTCAGCGCGGACTCGATCCCGTCGCTGACGAAATGGAAGGTGGTGCCGCCTTGCATCTGGAGCCGCTCACGCGGGTGGTGGGTGAGCACGAACACGGGATGGTGGAATGGAGGATTCTCGCCCCACCAACCCCGCCAGGACTCATCCCTCCAAGGGCCCCTGACCGGCCCGAACATGTTGCGCCCCATGATCGTGGCGCCTACGTTCCCCAAGCGCTGCTCAACCACCGCAGAGCTGGCATTCACCTCGCCGCCCTCGTCGCCGTGCATCTCCCGAAACGCCTTCAGCGGGAAGAACCATTCGTGCAGCTCCAGCCCGCCGGAACCGAGCGGGTTCTCCTCGTTCTGATCTGGGCCGGCGACATATCCGTCCAGCGACATCGTGATGCTGACTTTCAGCTTGCTTCGCATCGGCCCTCCTTCGTGTTCTGCAGGTGGCTTCCGAGCGCGTCGAGTAACGCCTCCGTACCGTGCTCGCGCTCGGCGGGGGCGTCAAGGCCGTCAAGGAATACGCCCTGCTCAGTCAGGGTCAGGCGCGTCGTATCGCCGACCGCCTCGAATTCGATCGTCACGACGGATACCGATATCCGGGCGTCGTCGCGGTGCATGTCGTAGGTGTGGACGATGCGTTGCGCTGGCACGATGTCGGCGATGACCGCGTCGAAGCTGTAGATCGCGCCGTCGGGCGCGGGGACCGACAGGTGCTCGCGGCCTCCCTCACGGAAGTCCAGCGAGTATGACTCGGCGTGCTTCTCGCTAGGCCCGAACCACTTCGACTTAGCGGCCTGCTCGGACCATGCGGCGAACACTCGCTCTGGGCTTGCTGGGTAGGTCCGTTCGATCACGAACGTTGAGTGGACTGTCGAGCGTTCGCTGGTCGCCTTCTCGGTGGTGGTGCTCACTGTGTGCCCTCCCGGTCTGGTTTGTTGGTTTGCTCGGCGAGGAATTCGCCGAGGCGATCGAGTCGCCGTTCCCAAGTGGTCCGCCGCTCCGCTACCCATGCCTCAGCCGTGCCCAGCGCGTTCGGCTCGATCGAGCAGGTGCGCACACGCCCAACCTTCTCGGTGCGGACGAGGCCGCTGGCCTCCAGCAGTCGGAGATGCTGGACGACCGCAGGCAGCGACATCGCCAACGGTCGCGCGAGCTCCGAGACCGACGCCCGACCGCGGGTCAAGCGATCGACCATCGCGCGTCGGCTGGGATCGGCTAGCGCCTGGAAGAGGAGGTCGATCTCCCGTTCGCTCGGCTCAGAACACTTAGGCATCTGCTTAAGTGTTGCACACCGACCGCGACCGGCAGTCGTGACGGGGAGCCGCGTGCGCTGCCCGGAATGGGCTTGTCCCGCGCGGGACGGGCTTGGTGCTTTGCTGACCTACCGGGCGTCCGTCTCGTCGCCGCCGGAAACGCCGAACTCTCGCTCCCGGCGCCGGCGCTCGATCGGTACCCAGCGGCTCCACCGATGGCGCGGCGCGTGTCGGTGCGGCTTGCGACCTACATGCGGGTCAGTATCTCGGCGCGAGGGCCGCGTACACGGCGCTGAACTGGCCGAAGGCGAGCGCGAACGCTGGGTCGGTGCCGGTCAGGTCCGCGAGGCGCCTGATTCGCGCTGATGAGTCCTCGCCCCAATTGTGCTGGAGCGCTGCGTTCGCGACATCGAGCTCCCGGGGGCCGGCGATCCCGACTGGGTCGATCACCACGATCGCGCCGCGGTGCTCAAGGATGTTCGCCGGCTGGAGGTCGCCGTGCAGGGCGACGACCGGACGGCCATCTCCTCCTTTGAGCAGCGCCTGGCCGAGTGCTTGCAAGGAAGGTACGTGCGTGACGGCGGCGTCGATGCTCGTACGCCAGTCTCCGAGTCCTCGCCGGCTGGCGCTCGTGGGCCGGTGAAGCGCGTCGAGGAGGAGCGCGAGGCGCGTGGGCGCGAGCCGCGACGGTAGCCCCGGACGGGCGCGTTCCAGGAGCAGCGCGCCCGGTCGATGTGCGAGGACACGGACCGCCGGATGCCCGCCCCAGCCGAGCATCGCGTTCGTCTCGGCAGACAGGCGCTGCTCGTTGGCGCACAGCTTCAGAGCCGCCTCGAGGCCGCTCTCGGTGTGACACCACGCCACGACCCCCCACGCGCCTGCGGCCATCCGCTCATCATCGAGTGACAGGTGCCACTCCTCGCACACAGCATCGATCAGCTTGGGCAGATCCGAGACCCACTCCTCCCCGGCGCACGCCGGGCGGCGCTCAAGCCGTACCGAGGCGCGAGACTTCAACCGTCCTGGGCGGGCGAGCCCTAGCATCAGAAAGACCAGAACGCCGCGGCGAACCTCGCGCCAAGCGGCCCTGAACCATCCGAGCGAGACCGAACCGCTCCCGTGCCCGAGACAGTCAACGGCACGTACCAATCAGACACGGCGCAGCCCACGACCAGAGGCTGCAGCAAGCACCGCCCGGGCAACAAAGCACTCCGCTGCACAAGGCCAATTCTGCATCCGCGCGCGGCGTGTGTCTTTGGCCACCGGGCCAAAGCCGAACTCACCCACAGCGAGCGGCCACCGACAGGCGGCTCGCGCCCCGAAACCGCTGCTGGCACGCCCCGCAGGAGGATCGGGCGTAGTCGGATCGGCTGCTCGAAGCCGGCGTACTTCCGCATTCCGAGGATCCGATAGTCGCCGTGGTCGCTACGC
>CAVYQJ010000017.1:0-42002 GCA_963770615.1 uncultured Solirubrobacterales bacterium
GGCGGCGTTGGATGAGCTGCTGCCGCTCCAGCAGAGCGACTTCGAGGGACTGTTCGAGGCGATGCCGGGCTGGCCGGTGACGATTCGTCTGCTCGACCCGCCACTGCACGAGTTCCGTCCGCAATCGCTTCGAGCTGGACGAGGAGATCGTCGCGCGCGGATCGACCGCAGCCCAGCGACTCGCCGAACTCGAGTGTCAGTTCGACCGTGCGCGAGCGTGCTCGAAGAGACCAACCGATGCTCGGATCCGCGGCGTGCGCGCTGGCGTGATGGAGCCCGAGGTGTACGAGATGCAGGTGCGCGCGATCGCCCGCGCCGCACTGGCGGTGCGGCAGCGAACCGGCCGCGGGCCTCGCCTCGAGATCATGATCCGCGCGTCGCCTACGAGCGCGCAGCTCGAGCTCGTCAGAGTCCGCGTGGTGTCGGTGGCCGAGGAGGAAGGTCGCAGCTACCGCGCGCCGACTTCGGCGTCGGGACAATCGATCGAGCTTCCGCGCGCGTGCTTCGTCGCCGAGTCGATCGCCGGCGCCATGCCGACTTCTTTCGTCGGCACCAACGATCTCACCCAGTGCGGGATCGGCTTCTCGCGCGACGACATCGAGGGTCGGATCTACCTCGCTATGTCGAGGAAGATCGTGAACGGCTCGCCGTTCGCGACGATCGATGAGGAGGGCGTAGGCGAGCTGCGTGCGAATCGCCGTCGAGCGGGGACGCGTGAGCGACCGGACCTCGAGCTCTGGCGTTCGCGGTGAGCACGGCGGCGACCGCAGTCGATCCGCTTTTCCACGACTCGGGACTCGACTACGTATCGCCTCTGCTCTCCGTCCGTCTCCCGATCGCGCAGCGTGGCCGCGCGCAGGCCGCGATCGCGGCTCCGCGATGACTCGTCCGGCCTTGGATATCACGCGGCTTCCGGACCTGGCCCACGGGCGGTCACGGACGGGGCCGGTCCGAGACCAGCGACCGGTGTACGTCGATCTGCTGCCGCCGTGCAACGCGGGCTGCCCGGCCGGCGAGAACATCCAGGGCTGGATGGCGCACGTCAAGGCCGGCGAGCATGAGCAGGCCTGGCGCGTGCTGACCGCCGAGAATCCGTTTCCGGCGATCCACGGCCGGGTGTGTTACCACCCGTGTGAGAGCGTCTGCAACCGTGCCGAGCTGGACAGCGCGCTGTCGATTCACGCGGTCGAGCGGTTCCTCGGGGATCTGGCGCTCGAGCAGGGGTGGCGGTTCAGATCCCCGCCGGTACGCAGTGGCAAGCGTGTGCTCGTAATCGGTGCGGGTCCGAGCGGGCTGTCGGCCGCCCATCACCTTGCGCGCCTCGGCCACGAGGTCGAGATTCGCGACGCGGGTCCGGAGCCGGGCGGGATGATGCGCTACGGGATTCCCGCCTACCGGCTGCCGCGGGATGTGATGGGTGCCGAGGTCGATCGGCTCGCGGCGCTCGGGGTGCGGTTCACCAGCAGCCACCGGGTCGAGGACCTCGAGGCGGAGCGCCGGGAGGGCGCCTTCGATGCGGTGTTCGTCGCGGTCGGAGCGCACCTGTCCAAGCGCGTGAACATTCCCGCCGCGGACGCCGGTCACATCATCGACGCGCTGTCGTTCCTGCACGGAGTGGCCGCCGGCGACCGGCCGGTGATCGGGCGTCGCGTGGCGGTATGGCGGCGGCAACACGGCGATGGATGCCGCGCGAGTCGCCAAGCGGATGGGCGCAGAAGAGGCGCTGATCGTGTACCGGCGCACGCGGACGCAGATGCCGGCCCACGAGGAGGAGGCCGAGGAAGCCGAGCGGGAGGGGGTACGGATCAACTGGCTCCGGACGATCACGGCGATGGAGGGCTCCGAGCTGGGTATCGAGGAGATGGAGCTGGACGAGACCGGCTATCCGCAGCCGACCGGCCGCTTCGACACGTTGGCGGCGGACACCGTCATCCTTGCTCTCGGCCAGGACACCGACACCGCCCTTTCTGCGCGCCGTCCCGGGCGTGGAGTTCGACCGCGACGGCACCGTACGCGTGTCGAGTTCGCTGATGACGGGATCCCCGGGGGTGTTCGCCGGTGGCGACATGGTCCCCTCCGAGCGCACCGTGACCGTCGGCGTCGGACACGGCAAGCGCGCCGCACGCGAGATCGACGCGTGGCTGCGCGGTTCGCAACGCCAGGTTCCGCCCAAGCATCCTCAGGCGGATTTCGAGCTTCTGAACCTGTGGTACTTCGGCGACCATCCTCGCCGCCAGCAGCGGGAGCTCGGCCTCGAACAGCGACTGGGCGGCTTCGACGAGGTGGTCGCCGGTCTTACGCCGGCTGAGGCCGTGTTCGAGGCCAGCAGGTGCCTTTCGTGCGGCAACTGCATCGAGTGCGATGGCTGCCTCGGCGCCTGCCCCGAGGATGCTGTTATCAAGCTCGGCCCGGGGTTGCGGTACCGGTTCGATTACGACCGCTGCACGGGGTGCCGCGCGTGCTACGAGCAGTGCCCGGTGCACTCGATCGAGATGGTGGCGGAAGACGCCCCGGATCCGTCCAATGCGTTCGTGGCGCCGGCGGACCCCACCGGGGAGCCGCGCTGATGCGCGCCACCGTTGACGGCAACGAAGCGACAGCGTGGGTGGCGCACCGATGCAGCGAGGTCTGCTGCATCTTCCCGATCACCCCCTCCTCGCCGATGGCCGAGTTCGCCGACGAGTGGTCGAGCAAGGGGCGGACGAATCTGTGGGGGACGGTGCCGGCGGTGGTCGAGATGCAAAGCGAGGCCGGCGCGGCGGGAGCCTTGCACGGCGCGCTCCAGGGCGGCGCGCTCGGAACGACGTTCACGGCCTCGCAGGGCCTGCTCCTCATGATCCCGAACATGTACAAGATCGCCGGGGAGCTGACGTCGGCGGTGATGCACGTGGCCGCGCGTTCCCTGGCCGCGCAAGCGCTGTCGATCTTCGGCGACCACTCCGACGTGATGGCGGTCCGCCAGACGGGGTTCGCGCTGCTGAGCTCGGCGTCGGTGCAGGAGGCGCACGACTTCGCGCTCGTCGCCCACGCCGCGACGCTCGAGACGCGCATACCGTTCGTGCACTTCTTCGACGGCTTCCGTACCTCCCACGAGTTGCAGACGATCGAGATGCTCGACGACGAGGACGTACGCGCTTTGATCTCGGACGAGCTGGTCCGGGCCCACCGCGCCCGGGCGCTGTCGCCCGACCGGCCGTTCATCCGCGGCACCGCGCAGAACCCCGACATCTACTTCCAGGCGCGCGAGACCGTCAACCCGTTCTACGCGCGCGTGCCTGACGTCGTGCAGAGCGCGATGGACCGTCTCGCCGAGCGGACCGGTCGCCGCTACGGCCTGGTCGAGTACACCGGTCATCCGGAGGCCGAGCGCGTGCTCGTGGTGATGGGCTCGGGCGGCGAGACCGCACGCGAGACGGTCGCCTACCTGCAGGCGCAGGGCGAACGCGTGGGCGTCGCGCAGATCAGGCTGTACCGGCCGTTCCCGGCTAGTGAGCTGGCCGCGGCGTTGCCCCAGAGCGTGCGCCGGGTCGCCGTCCTTGATCGCACCAAGGAGCCGGGCTCGTTCGGCGAGCCGCTGTTCCTCGACACGCTCGCGGCGCTGGACGAAGCCCACGGGACCGGGGAGCGGGACGTCATGCCGGTCGTGGTCGGAGGGCGCTACGGGCTGTCCTCCAAGGAGTTCACCCCGGGCATGGTCGCCGGGGTGCTCGAGGAGTTGGCGCGCGAGCAGCCCAGGCGGCGATTCACGATCGGGATCAACGACGACGTCTCTCACACGAGCCTCGCGTACAACGCATCGCTCGACATCGAGTCTGAGGAGACCGTCCGTGCCGTGTTCTTCGGGCTGGGTTCGGACGGCACGGTCGGCGCTAACAAGAACACGATCAAGATCCTCGGCGACGCGGCGAACCTCCACGCCCAGGGGTACTTCGTCTACGACTCCAAGAAGTCCGGCTCGCAGACGGTCTCGCACCTGCGCTTCGGGCCACGATCGATCCACGCCCCGTACCTCGTGTCCACGGCGAGCTTCGTCGGATGTCACAAGTTCGGGATGATCGAGCGCGACGAGGTGCTCGACCGCGCCGCCCACGGCGCGACGCTGTTGCTCAACTGTCCTCATGAGCCCGATCAGGTCTGGGACGCGCTGTCGCACTCCGTACAGGAGAAGCTACTCGCCAAGGAGATCGAGCTGTACGCGATCGATGCCGGGAAGATCGCGCGGGAGGCCGGACTGGCGGGACGGACGAACACCGTGCTCCAGACGTGTTTCTTCGCGATCTCCGGCGTCATGGACCGTGGCCGCGCGATCGAGGCGATCAAGACGTCGATTCAGAAGACGTACGGGAAACGGGGCGAGGAGGTGGTCAGGCGCAACATCGAAGCGGTCGACCGCTCGATCGCGGCGCTGCACCGGGTGACAGTCCCCGATCGGGTCACTTCGTCGCACGAGGAGCCGGCGCTCGTGCCGGCGGATGCGCCCGAGTTCGTCCGGACGGTGACCGCGGCGATGATGGCCGGACACGGAGACGAGTTGCCCGTCAGTGTGCTCCCGGTCGACGGCACGTACCCGAGCGGCACGACCAAGTACGAGAAGCGCAACATCTCGGACCTCGTCGCGGTCTGGGACTCCGAGCTCTGCATCCAGTGCGGCAACTGCAGCTTCGTCTGCCCGCACAGCGTGATCAGATCCCGCTACTACGAGCCGGACCGGCTCGAAGGCGCTCCCGATAGTTTCGCCTCGGCAGCGCTGAACGGAGCCGGGCTCCCCGACGTCCGGTACACGCTGCAGGTGTACGTCGAGGACTGCACCGGGTGCGGGCTGTGCGTCGAGGCGTGTCCGGTGTCGGCGGCCAGTGAGCCGGGTCACAAGGCGATCAATCTCGGAGCACTCGAGCCGTTGCTCGAGCGCGAGCGCCACAACATCGCGTTCTTCGAGCAGCTGCCGGTGAACGATCGCACGCGAGTCGACTTCGGCACCGTGCGTGGCACCCAGTTCCTGGAGCCCCTGTTCGAGTTCTCGGGCGCCTGCGCCGGCTGTGGCGAGACGCCGTACCTGAAGCTCCTCTCGCAGCTGTTCGGCGACCGGCTGACGATCGCCAACGCCACCGGCTGCTCGTCGATCTACGGCGGGAACCAGCCGACGACGCCGTGGACGGTCGACGCCGATGGCCACGGCCCGGCGTGGTCGAACTCGCTGTTCGAGGACAACGCGGAGTTCGGGCTGGGTCTGCGACTCGCCGCCGACCGCCACACCGAGCTCGCGCGCCGGCGCCTGTCCGAGCTGCGCGACGCCGTGGGCCCGGAGCTCGTCGACGAGATCGTGTCGGCGCCGCAGGTCAGAGAATCCGAATTACGCGCTCAGCGCGAACGGATCGCGGAGCTGGAACGCCGGCTGGCAGAGCTCGACGATCCCGCGGTCGATGACCTGCGCAGCGTTCTCGACCACCTCATTCGGCGCAGCGTGTGGATCGTCGGCGGAGACGGCTGGGCTTACGACATCGGCGCGGGCGGGCTCGATCACGTGCTGGCCAGCGGCAGGAACGTAAACGTGCTGGTGATGGACACCGAGGTGTACTCCAACACGGGTGGGCAGATGTCGAAGGCGACGCCACTCGGAGCGGTCGCGAAGTTCGCCGCCGCGGGCAAGACCGTCCCGACCAAGGACCTCGCGCTCCAGGCGATCGCGTACGCCGACGTGTACGTGGCGCGCGTGGCGTTCGGCGCCGATCCTCAACAGACTCTCCGCGCGTTCCGGGAAGCCGAGGCGTACGACGGACCGTCGCTGATAATCGCCTACAGCCACTGCGTCGCGCACGGATACGACATGCGCGAGGGGCTGAGCCAGCAGTACGGCGCCGTAGCCAGCGGTCACTGGCCGCTGATCCGCTACGACCCCGTGGCCTCCGCCGACGGCGACAACCCCTTCCTGCTCGACTCGCCGCGACCGCGTATGTCACTCGGCGACTACCGCAAAGGCGAGCTGCGCTTCCGTGCCCTTGCGGCCGCCCACCCGACCGAGTCCGAGCGCCTGCTCGGCCTCGCCCAGCAGGTGGTCGACCAGCGCTGGCGACTGTACGAAGAGATGGCTACGCGCAGCGCGACCGAGTTCCCGTCTGATCCCCGTCGTGGTGGTAAGTGATGGAGCTCTCGACAACGTACATGGGTCTCGCACTGCGCAATCCGCTCGTGGCTTCCCCGTCGCCGCTGTCCTACAGCCTCGATGGCGTCCGCCGACTGGCGGACGGAGGCGTCGGCGCGATCGTTCTGTACTCGCTGTTCGAGGAGCAACTGCGCGAGCAGACCGCGCGAGCGATCGGCCTCATCGAAGACAGCGCCGAAAGCTTCCCCGAGGCGCTCAGTTACTTCCCCTCGGTTGCCGAAGAGGACGGCAGCCCGCGCGCCTACCTGACACTGCTCGAACGCGCCGTCGCCGCGGTCGAGATTCCAGTGATCGCGAGCCTCAACGGCGTCACCCCAGAGGGGTGGACCGAATATGCCCGCGCCATGCAGGACGCCGGGGCCGCCGCGATCGAGCTGAACATCTACTACCTCCCGGGTGATACGGAGACCTCGGGCCGCGACGTCGAGCAGCGTCACGTCGATGTGCTCGAGCGGGTCAAGTCGGCTGTCAGCGTGCCGGTCGCGGTCAAGCTCAGCCCCTACTTCAGCTCCGCTGGCGAGATGGCGCTGCGCCTCGACCGGGCGGGCGCCGACGCGCTCGTGCTGTTCAACCGATTCCTGCAGCCCGACATCGACATCGAGCAGCTCGTGGTCCTGCCGCAAGTGAACCTCTCGAGCCCGGCTGACGCGCGCCTGGCGCGCACCTGGATCGCACTGTTGCGGGGCAGACTGACGGCCTCGCTCGCCGCCACCTCGGGCGTGGAGGTCCCGGCCGACGTCGCCCGGTACCTGCTCGCGGGCGCCGACGTGGTGATGACGACGTCTGCACTGCTGCGCCACGGTCCGGGCTACGCCACCGACCTCCTCGACGGGTTGCGCCGCTGGATGGCGAGCAAGGGTTTCGAGACGGTGGACGACGTTCGCGGTCTGCTCGCGGTGCCGCGCGACGCCGACGCCGCCGCCTACGAGCGTTCGAGTTACGTCACGGCGATCCGCGCTGCCAATGCCGGCGCCTACAGCCCCTGATGACTGAACCACGACACGACCGGGCGGCGGGTGATCGGCCGCGCGTCGAAACGCAATTGCGGGTTTTCCACATGGCATCGGCCGACCCGGGCCGCTTAGAGTGAGCAATTAGGGATGGCTCTCGATCACGTCATCGAGCGAAGCGACTTCGACGCGCTGTTCGGTGCGCTCGCTCGCCGCGGCTACACGGTCGTCGGCCCGACCGTCCGCGATCAGCGCGATCGTCTACGACGAGATCGCCGCGGCCGCCGATCTGCCGGTCGGCTGGACCGACGAGCAGGACGGCGGCCACTACCGGCTCGCGCGCCGCGACGACGAGGCGCTGTTCGGCTACGCCGTCGGCCCGCACTCGTGGAAGCGCTACCAGCTGCCGGCCGAGGTGCAGCCTGTGGCGCGCGCGGCGTCGACGAGCGACGGCGGGCTCGATCGACGTCAGCGAGCCGCCGCGGACGTCGCCGCGGTACGCGTTCTCGGCGCGCGCTCGTGCGAGCTGCACGCGATGGGCATCCTCGACCGGGTCCTGCTCGGCGGCTCGCACCCGGATCCCGGCGATCGCGCCCGGCGCGCAGGACGTGTTCGTCGTCGCGGTCCAGTGCGGCGCAGGCCGGCGGGACCTGCTTCTGCGTCTCGATGAACACCGGCCCGGTCGGCCGAGCGCGGCTTCGACCTCGCGCTGACCGAGGTGCTCGACGGCGACGCGCCACTACTTCGTGCGTCGAGGTCGGCTCGCGAGCGCGGCGCGGAGGTGCTCGCCGAGGTGCCGCACGCGCGCGGCGCGCCGGCGCGAGCGCGACGCGGCCGGCGCCGTCCACGCGCGCACCGCGTCGCAGATGGGCCGCGAGCTCGACACGACCGAGATCAGGGAGCTGCTGTACCGCAACTACGAGCACCCGCGCTGGGACGAGGTCGCCGAGCGCTGCCTGACCTGCGGCAACTGCACGATGGTCTGCCCGACCTGCTTCTGCACGACGGTCGAGGACGTCACCGACCTCGCCGGCGAGCACGTCGAGCGCCACCAGCGCTGGGACTCGTGCTTCACGGTCGACTACTCCCACATCCACGGCGGCGCGGTGCGCGCGCTCGCCGCGATCGCGCTACCGCCAGTGGATGACGCACAAGCTCGCGACCTGGTACGACCAGTTCGGCAGCTCCGGCTGCGTCGGCTGCGGCCGCTGCATCACCTGGTGCCCGGTCGGGATCGACATCACCGAGGAGGCGCGGCGCGATCCGCGACGAGCGAGGAGCGGCGACGATGCAGACGCTTGACGAGCTGATCGCCGCACGCGCCGGTGTTCGCGGGCCTGCGAGCGCGAGCAGCTCGAGCTGATCGCGGGCTGCGGCGCGCAACGAGCACGTCGCCGCGGGCACGTTCCTGTTCCGCGAGGGCGACGCCGGCCGAGCGCTTCTTCCTGATCCG
This sequence comes from uncultured Solirubrobacterales bacterium, assembly GCA_963770615.1. GTDB lineage: Bacteria > Actinomycetota > Thermoleophilia > Solirubrobacterales > Solirubrobacteraceae > Palsa-465. The sequence goes on from CAVYQJ010000017.1 coordinate 8,564, forward strand.
CCGCGGGCGCGGTCGCGCTCGAGGTCGCACGCGCCCGGGCGCGGCCGCTGCGTGATCGAGACGCTCGCACGCGGGCGATGTCGTCGGCTGGTCGTGGCTGTTCGCGCCCTATCGCTGGCAGTTCGACGCGCGCGCGCTCGAGCCGTGCGCGCTGATCGGCGTTCGACGGGGCGTGCCTGCGCGGCAAGTGCGACGCCGACCACGAGCTCGGCTACGAGCTGATGCGGCGCTTCGCCGCGACGCTGGTCGACCGCCTGCAGGCGACGCGGCTGCAGCTGCTCGACGTCTACGGCCATGCTCGCGACTGGTCTCGAGCTCCGCCGCCGGGCCCGGGCCGATGGTGCCCGAGCCGTTCGCGGTGCTCGCCAAGCGCCAGGACACCGCCGACACGTGGACGCTCGAGCTCGAGCCGCGCTCGGAGCGAGCCGCTGGCGTTCGCGCCCGGGCCAGTTCACGATGCTCTCGGCCGGCGGCGCGGCGAGGTCCCGATCTCGATCAGCGGCGATCCCGACCGCCCGGAGCGGCTCGTGCACACCGTGCGCGCGGTCGGGCTCGCCACCGAGGCGATCTGCGCCGCCGAGCCCGGCCGCGTGCTCAGCGTGCGCGGCCCGTTCGGCGCGCCTGGCCGGTCGAGCAGGCTCGAGGGCGCCGACGTCGTGATCGTCGCCGGCGGGATCGGCCTCGCGCCGCTGCGCCCGGCGATCCTGTGCGCTGCTCGCGCGCCGCGAGCGCTACGGCCGGCTCGTGCTGCTCTACGGCGGACGCGCGCCCGACCAGCTGCTCTACACCGACGAGCTCGACGCCTGGGCGGAGCGCGGCCTCGAGGTCGCTGGTCACCGTCGACAGCGCCGGCCCGGAGTGGCTCGGCCACGTCGGCGTCGTCACCCGCCTGGTCGGCCGCGCCGGGCTCGATCCGGCGGCGACACGTTCGCGATGGCTGTGCGGCCCCGAGGTGATGATGCGCTTCACGGTCGCGGCGCTGCGCGAGGCGCGGCGTCGACGCCGACCGCGATCTACGTCTCGATGGAGCGCAACATGCAGTGCGGGATCGGCCACTGCGGCCATTGCCAGCTCGGCCCGACGCTCGTCTGCCGCGACGGGCCGGTGTACCGCTGCTCGGAGCTCGAGCCGTGGCTCGCGATCCGGGAGCTGTGATGGACGCGACCGGCAAGCCGACGCTGGCGGTCTGGAAGTTCGCCTCCTGCGACGGCTGCCAGCTGAGCCTGCTCGACTGCGAGGACGAGCTGCTCGCGCTCGCCGACCACCTCGAGATCGCCTACTTCCTCGAGGCCTCGAGCGCGACCGTCGAGGGGCCCTACGACGTCTCGCTGGTCGAGGGCTCGATCACGACGGCCGCACGACGCCGAGCGGATCCGAGCAGGTCCGCGCCAACTCCCGGGCGCTGATCACGATCGGCGCGTGCGCGACCGCCGGCGGGATCCAGGCGCTGCGCAACTTCGCCGACGTCGACGAGTTCACCCGCGGTCGTCTACGCCTCGCCCGAGTACATCTCGACGCTCGCGCACCTCGACGCCGATCAGCGCGCACGTCGCCGGTCGACTTCGAGCTGCACGGCTGCCCGATCAACAAGCGCCAGCTGCTCGAGGTGATCAGCGCCCACCTGAACCGCCGCCGCCCGCGAGTGCGCGCCCACAGCGTGTGCATCGAGTGCAAGCGCCGCGGCACCGTGTGCGTGATGGTCGCCCACGGCACCGCCTGCCTCGGACCGGTCACCCACGCCGGCTGCGGCGCGATCTGCCCGGCGTACGACCGCGGCTGCTACGGCTGCTACGGGCCGAAGGAGACCCCCAACACCGCGTCGCTGGACGCGCTGGTCCGGGCTCGAGGACGCCCGACCTGGTCCGCGTCTACCGCACCTTCAACGCCGGCGCCGAGCCGTTCAAGCAGGCGAGCGAGGGCCATGAGCAAGGCTAGCCGCACGCGCACGATCCGGACCGACTACCTCGCGCGCGTCGAGGGCGAGGGCGCGATGTACGTGAGGCTCGAGGGCCGCGAGGTGAGCGAGGTCAAGCTGCGCATCTACGAGCCGCCGCGCTTCTTCGAGGCGTTCCTGCGCGGGCGCTCGTTCACCGAGGCGCCCGACATCACCGCGCGGATCTGCGGCATCTGCCCGGTCGCCTACCAGATGAGCGCGGCGCGGGCGATCGAGGACGCGTGCGGGGTCGAGGATCGACGACGGCCCGATCCGCGATCTGCGCCGGCTGCTCTACTGCGGCGAGTGGATCGAGAGCCACAGCCTGCACGTGTACATGCTCCACGCGCCCGACTTCCTCGGCTACCCGGGCGCGATCGAGATGGCGCGCGACCACCGCGAGATCGTCGAGCAGGGACTCGCAGATGAAGAAGGCCGGCAACGCGCTGATGACGACGATCGGCGGCCGCGAGGTCCATCCGATCAACGTCCGCGTCGGCGGCTTCTACCGGGCGCCGACCCGAGCCGAGCTGCGAGCGCTGATCGACCCGCTCGAGCGGGCCCGGGAGACCGCGCTGGCCACGGTCCGGTGGGCCTCGACGCTCGAGTTCCCCGACGTGCAGCTCGAGCCCGAGCTCGTCGCGCTCGCCGACCCGGATGGCTATCCGATCGACCGCGGCCGGATCGTCTCCGACCGCGGGCTCGACATCGAGCCCTCAGAGTTCGACGAGCACATCGTCGAGGAGCACGTCGAGCACTCGACCGCGCTCCACGCTCGGCTGCGCGAGCGCGGCTCCTACCTGACCGGGCCGCTGGCGCGGTACAGCCTGGCATCAGCGGCGCTGCGCCCGCTCGCCGGCGCGGCGGCGCGCGAGGCCGGGCTCGGCGGGGCCTGCCGCAACCCGTTTCAGAGCATCGTCGTCCGCGCCGTCGAGCTCGTGCAGGCCACCGACGAGGCGCTCGCGCTGATCGACGCCTACGAGCCGCCCGACGCGCCGGCGGTCGACGTCGAGCCGCGCCGGGCGGTCGGCCACGGCGCGACCGAGGCACCGCGCGGCATGCTCTACCACCGCTACGAGATCGACGAGGACGGCACGATCCTCGATGCCCGCATCGTCCCTCCGACCTCCCAGAACCAGCGCGCGATCGAGGAGGACCTCCGCGCGGTCGTGGAGCGCAGCGTCGACCTGTCAGACGAGGCTCTGACCCTGCGCTGCGAGCAGGCGATCCGCAACCACGACCCGTGCATCTCCTGCGCGACCCACTTCCTGGAGCTCACGGTCGAGCGTGGGTGACGCTCCCCGGCCGCGCGTGCTCGTCGTCGGCGTCGGCAACCCGCTCCGCGGCGACGACGGCGCGGGCCTCGTGGTCGCCCGTCGCGTACGGGCCCGAATGCCCCGCGGCGGAACCGAGGTGCGCGAGCTGTGCGATCCGAGTGAGTTGCTCGAGCTCTGGCTCGGGCGCGACGCCGTGCTGCTCATTGACACGATGCGCTCGAGCGCGTCTCCCGGCACGATCCTTCGCCTCGATGCCAGCCGTGAGCCGCTGCCCGCACGTCGACAACATGGCCCGAGCTCGACCCATGCCTCCGGTCTGGCCGAGACGATCGAGCTCGCCCGCGCGCTCGGCACCTTGCCGGCGCGGGTGATCGTCTACGCGGTGGAGGGACGGCGCTACGACGTCGGCGCACGGCTCTCGGACGAGCTCGCGGCGACCGTTCCCGCGCTCGTGGACCGTGTCTTCCGCGAGGCGCGCTCGCTGCGGGCCTCCGACGGTTCCGCTACGGGTTTTTCCGCAAGCTAGATCGCATCGATCCCGGATGGAGCCGCCCCGCGCTCCTGAGACAGTTCCGCTGTGCTTGCCAACCAGCCGACGGGAGCCGCAATGACCGAGTCAGCCTCAGCAACCATTCACGAGCTGCATAGTCGCGTCAACGACGGCATCCACGTCCGGCTGTTGTGGCGGCCCGGCGACGACCATCTTTGGTTGTCGGTCACCGACACCAAGCGCAGGGAGCAGTTCGGCATCGAGGTCCGCGACCGCGGCCTCGCGCTGGACGTGTTCCATCATCCGTATGCGTACGCCGCGCACTACGCCGTCCAGACGAACACGACCTGCGACGGCGCGACGGCCGAGTTCTCGGTGGCGCTGTGACAGCCGCGCGCTCGACCTCGGCGTCGCATCTCGACGAGTATCCCGCCGGCCATCCCTTCGGTGCGCGGCAATCGTCTGATGCGCGCACGATCACCCGGATCGCCGTCGGGGTCGACGAATACCCGGAGGGCCGCGACGCCGCCGCACTCGGTGCCGCGTTGTCACGGGTCATGGGGGCGGAGCTGATGCTCGCCACCGTGCAGTCGCCGCCGCTGGTGCCGCTGCCCCCCGATATGAGCTGGAAGAGCCTTCGGGAGGGCGCGCAGGTCAGGCTCCGAGAGATCCGGGACGTGTTCGCGCCGGAGGCGAGGACCGTCACCGAGACCGACTTCTCGATCGCGCGAGCGTTACATCGCGTCGTTCGCGATCACCACCGCGACCTGCTGGTCCTCGGCTCGAGTCGTCACGGCCGCGAGGGAAGAGTGCGGATCGGCAAGCGGACCCGCCAGTTGCTGTGCCACTTCGAATGCGCCCTTGCCGTCGCTCCCCGGGGGATGCACGCGCAACCGGACTTCGGCGTGCGGAACATCGGCGTCGGGTACGACGGCAGTCCCGAGTCGGAGTCCGCGCTCGCGCTGGCGGGCGCGATCGCGGTCGCGGCCGGCGCCGAGCTGCATGTCTGCGGTGTCGTCGACGACCGGTTCCCGCCGATCGCCGTGTTCAGCGGGGCCGTCCTCGGTGAATGGGACGACGTCATCCGCGAGGAGATCGATCGCGTTCGCGGCACGCTCAGCCCGGCGGCGAGGGCGACCGGAGCGAGGGCCCGAGTCGAGGTCACGCGCGGGCGCCCTGCGAACGCACTGCTGGCGCTGTCCGCGCGCGTCGACCTGCTCGTGATCGGTTCACGCCGATGGGGTCCCGCGGCGCGCCTCCTTCTCGGCAGCACCGGTGAAGCGGTCATGCACGACGCCGCCTGCGCGATGCTGGCCGTGCCACGGCCCGCCGGCCCAGTGACAGCTCAGTAGTTGTCACCCGGTTGCTGCGCGATCTCCCGGATTACACCCCGCTGGCCGCGCCGTAGCGTGGGGTTGTAAGTGTGCTTTCGAGGACTGGCTCGCTCGGGTTCTCTCGAGCGGGCAGAAAGGAGGTTCACATGTCCACTCTGACTGGCAAAGGTGGACGCACGGAGATCGCGCTGGAGTTTGATCAGTCGATGTCGTACGACGCCGAGGAGCGGTCGTACAAGGGCGCCGGCTGGGTTCTGTTCGCGGCGATCATGCTGGTGATGGGCGGGGTCCTCAGCATCATTTGGGGGATCGCGGCCGTCTCGAGCTCGCATTTCTTCGTAACGGGAGCCTCCTACATCGTCGGTGGCCTGAACACCTGGGGCTGGATCGTGATGGGATTCGGGGTCCTCGAGACCCTGGCCGCCCTGTCGATCTGGCGCGGGGGTGAGCCCGGACGCTGGTTCGGGATTGTCGTTGCTGGGCTTGGCGGCTTGGCCGCGATGATGTCGATTCCGTCATACCCGTTCTGGGCGCTGGCGCTCGTAGCGATCGATGTGCTGGTCATCTACGGTCTCGCCGCCTACGGCGGCAAGCCGTACCTGATCCGCTAGCTCCTCCTCGAACACCGTCGGGCGGTCTCTGCGGAGACCGCCCGACACGTTTTTTGCGTGGACATCGCGCGTCGCGGGGCCCGCGTCACAGGTCGATCGCGGGATTGCCTGAGGAGTCGCCACCGGCCGGCGCTTTGCGCCGCCATCAGTGTTTCTCCACAGAGTGACGACACGATCACGCGGATGGCAACGGGCGCCGGGGGTGATTCGGTTGTCGGTGGAATTCACACGTACAGAAGGAGAGTCCCATCATGGCGACTGTCGCATCAACCACGTATGACGCGCCGGGTGAAGCTGGTAGTCCGGTCCAGCTCGAGCAGCGGTATGAGAACTTCATCGGCGGCGAGTGGGTCGCGCCGACGACCGGCGAGTATCGCGAGAACCTGACGCCGTCGACCGGCGAGCCGTTCTGTGAGGTCGCGCATTCGGGCGCGCCGGACATCGAGCTTGCGCTCGATGCCGCGCACGTCGCCAAGGACGACTGGGCCGCGCGCTCTCCGGCGGAGCGAGCCGCGGTGTTGAACGACGTCGCCGACGCGATCGAGGAGCACCTTGAGATGCTCGCGGTCGCCGAGAGCTACGAGAACGGCAAGCCGGTGCGCGAGACGCTGGCCGCCGACATCCCGCTGTCGGCCGACCACTTTCGGTATTTCGCCGGGGCGGTCCGGTCCGAGGAGGGGCGGATCTCGGAGATCGACGAGCACACCTACGCCTATCACTTCCAGGAGCCGCTCGGCGTGGTCGGTCAGATCATCCCGTTCAACTTCCCGCTGCTGATGGCGGCCTGGAAGATCGCGCCCGCGCTCGCCGCCGGCAACTGCACGGTGATCAAGCCGGCGAGCCCGACCCCGTGGTCGATCCTGAAGCTGATGGAGGTGATTGGCGATCTCGTTCCGCCCGGCGCGATCAACGTCGTAAACGGGCCGGGGGCCGAGATCGGCAAGGCGCTCGCCTCCAACAAGCGGATCGCGAAGATCGGCTTCACCGGAGAGACCGTCACCGGCCGGCTGATCATGTCCTACGCGGCGCAGAACCTGATCCCTTCGACCACCGAGCTAGGCGGGAAGTCGCCGAACATCTTCTTCGAGGATGTGATGGCCGCCGACGATGCGTTCCTGGACAAGGCCGTCGAGGGACTGGTCCTGTACGCGTTCAACAAGGGCGAGGTGTGCACCTGCCCGTCCCGCGCGCTGATCCACGAGTCGATCTACGACGAGTTCATGGCACGGTGCCTGGATCGGATCGCCAGGATCAAGCAGGGCGACCCGCTCGACCGCGGGACGATGATCGGCGCGCAGGTCTCGACCGCGCAGCTCGAGAAGATCGAGAGCTACGTCGCGATCGGGATCAACGAGGGCGCCGAGGTCCTGATCGGCGGTCACCGCACACCGATGGAGGACGCGCTCGCCGGTGGGTATTACTTCCAGCCCACGGTGCTCAAGGGTCACAACAAGATGCGGGTCTTCCAGGAGGAGATCTTCGGCCCCGTGCTCGCGGTCACCACGTTCCGCGACGAGGCGGAAGCGCTCGAGATCGCCAACGACACGATGTACGGCCTCGGCGCCGGCGTCTGGACTCGCGACGGGAGCCGGGCGTTCCGGATGGGGCGCGCGATCAAGGCTGGGCGCGTGTGGACCAACTGCTACCACCAGTATCCGGCGCACGCGGCGTTTGGAGGGTACAAGAGCTCCGGCGTCGGCCGTGAGAACCACCGCATGATGCTCGAGCACTACAGCCAGACCAAGTGCCTGCTGGTCAGCTACGACCCGAACCCGATGGGGTTCTTCTAGAAAGATGGGGGCTGCAGTTCAGGCCACTCCGGCGGCCCTCGAGGCGATCCGTCGCGTCGAGGCCGCCCGTGGTCCGCTGATGTTCTTCCAGTCGGGGGGGTGCTGTGACGGCACCTCCCCGATCTGCCTGAGGGACGGCGAGCTTCCCCTCGGCCCCGGCGACGTCCGGCTGGGCGAGATCGGCGGCGCCGCGTTCTACATCGATCGAGACCAGTACGAGCGGTGGGGCAAGCCCCGATTCGTGGTCGATGTCTCGCCGGGCGCGGCGGAGGGCTTCTCGCTCGAAGGCCTCGACGGCGTTCACTTCGTGACCCGGACCCCCGTGCGTTCGCCCGACCAGGGCGGATAGGCTCCGCCCGTGCCCGGCACACAGTCCTTCACCGAGTCGGGTGAGAGCGATCAGCGTTCCGCGCCGATCGCGCGAATCGCCGCCGGCGTAGACGGCTACCCGGAAGGTCGGGACGCGGCCACGCTCGCATCCATGATCGCCCGCGCGGCCGGCGCGGAGCTGATGCTGGTCGCCGTACACCCCGATCCGATGGTCGTCCTGCCCGCGGAGATCGGGTGGACCGGGATGCGCAAGGAGGCCGAGCGTTTCCTCAGGGAGACCCGCGACGCGGTGGCGCCCGGCGCTCGGATCGTGGTCGAGACCGACTGGTCCGTGCCTCGCGCGCTCGAGCGCGTGGTGCAGCGAGAGCATCGCGACCTGCTCGTGGTCGGTTCGACTCGCCGGGGGCCCGAGGGCCGGGTGCGCATCGGCACCCGCACGCGGCAGCTGCTCAGCCAGGGCAGGTGCGCGCTCGCCGTCGCACCGCGAGGGCTCAGCGAGCAACCCGCGCGGCGACTCACGCGCATCGGCGTCGGCTACGACGGCTCCCCGGAGTCCGAGACCGCGCTCGCGCTGGCCGGATCGCTGGCGCTCGGCGCCACCGCCACGCTGTGGGTCCGCGGCGTCGTCGACGACAGCGTGCCGATGGTCGGCTGGAAGCCCGTCCTGCAAGAACAGGTGCTCGCGATGTGGGAGGAGCTTCTGGAACCGCAGGTCGCCGCGCTGCTCGAGCGGGCGCAGAGCGCGTCCGAGGCGACCGGTGCCGAACTCGCCGAGGTGGACGTCCGGCGAGGCCGCCCCGCCGACGCATTGGTGGAGCTGTGCGAGCAGGTCGACCTGCTCGTGATCGGGTCGCGGCGCTGGGGAGCCATCGCTCGGGTTCTCCTCGGCGGCACCGGCGAAGCGCTGATGCAGGGCGCGAGCGCGGCCGTCCTGGTCGTGCCGCGACCCGAGTTGTGAGGCAGCCATGCGCAAAGTCGTTCGATCGCTGACCCTGGCGAGTGTGGGATCGCTCGTGTTCGCCGCGACCGCGTTGGCGGATCCGTCGTCACCGAACTCACCGGTCACGCAGTCACTGCCCGGCGTTCCGTGCTCGGCCACGGCGACGTTCACCCTGAGCCCCGGCAATCGAACCATGGCCTACGGCGGCGGCGTCAGCTGCGCCGGCGGCGTGGGCGCCAAGACGGTCGACGTCGTCCCCCAGGTGTACAACGTCGTCAACGACAAACCGCTGTGGTTCAACATCAGCCTCGCCGGCCTCTACCAGGGCCCGACGCCGGTCAACCCGCTGCGGCTGACCGGGACCACAACCTACGTGCCCACCCACAGCTACCGGCTGCTCGTGTACGGCCAAGTGACGATGCCGGACGGCCGGTCGTCGTCGGCGACGGTGTGCTCGGCCTGTACGGGCGCACCGCAGTTGTCGGTCGGCGCCTCGCACACCTACCACGCCCAGCCGCCCACCGTCACGCCGGTGAACGGGGTCCCGTGCTCGGTCAGCCAGAGCGGTCTCGTCTTCACCCTGGTGAACAACAGCTACGTGATGAACTACGGCGGCTTCAGCGCCTGTGACGCCAATGCCGGCAAACGCACCCTCACGATCTGTGCCCAAGTCGTGAACCGCATCAACGGAAACCACGTCTGGTTCACGATCGGCGGCGCATGCCTGGCAGAAGGACCGGCGCCGGCCAATCCGCTCAGCACACGCACCGCGAGAACGGCCTACCTGGGTCACGGCTACCGGATCATGGCCTCGACCACGGTTCAGTACCCGGGTCAGCACGGCACGCTCACCAGATCCGCGTCCGTCTATAGCGAGGGGGCGGCGCCATAGTGAGCTCCCGCGAGCGCCATCCGTCGGCAGACGAGCTCGTCCGCTTGGGGGCACCGGTCACGTTGGGCGACGGCTCCCGCGTCCGTATCCGTCAGGGGCACCGCTCCGACCGCGAGCTGTTGCTGCGCGGCTTTGCGCGCTTGAGCTCGGAGTCCCGCTACCGCCGCTTCCTGGTGCCGATGGCAGCCCTGACCGACGAGATGGTGCGCTCCCTGATGGAGGTCGACCATCACGATTACGAGGCGATGATCGCGCTCGACGCGGAGACGGGCGAGGGGATCGGGGTGGCGCGCTACGTGCGCAGCCGGGATCGCGCCGGCGTGGCCGAGCTGGCCGTGACGGTGATCGACGACTGGCAGGGCAAGGGCGTCGGCACACTGCTGCTGGAGGTGCTGAGCGCTCGCGCCCGCGCAGAGGGCATCACCACGTTCAGCGCGCTGCTGCTCGCCCGCAACGAGGAGATGATGGACCTGCTCAGGCGTCTGGACCCGGTCCGGATCATCGATCAGGAGCTCGGCACGGTCGAGATCGAGGTGCCGATCCCGGATATCGGGTTGGCGCCGGCGCTCAGGCAGCTCCTGCAGATCGCCGGCCGCCACGACGTCGTCGTGCCGCTTGCGGGTCGCGAGGTGCCCTCGCGTTTGGCGGCGTACCTGGACCCCGAGCACCCCGCTAGGTGAAGACCGGCGCCCCGCCTGACATCTCAATGCCGGCCGCGGCGTAGGCCTCGTCCTGCTCAAGCGTCTCGTGCTCGAGCAGAGCGTCGGCGAGCGAGTCGAGCCGCTCGCGGTTGGCGCTCATCAGCTGCGTGACGTGTTCGTGCGCATCCTCGATCAGGTGCCGGACTTCCTCGTCGACGAGCTGCTGGGTCTGCGGCGAGACGTCACTGGCGCCCGGGAACGGCATCTGCGGCTCCTCGGAGATCACGGTCACGGGACCGATCACGTGGCTCATGCCCCACAGCCCGACCATGTTGCGCGCCAGCTCGGTGGCCTGCTTGATGTCGTTCTGGGCGCCGGTGGTCACGTCGTCGTAGACGAGCTCCTCGGCCACGCGGCCCCCGAGCGCAACCTTGATCTTCCCGAGCAGGTACGGTTGGTCGTAGCTGAAGCGGTCGGCGTCGGGTGCCGAGAACGTGATCCCGAGCGCGATCCCGCGGGGGATAATCGACACCTTGCGGACGGGGTCGGCACCGGGAGTGAGCATCCCGACCAGTGCGTGCCCCGCCTCGTGGTACGCGGTCCGGCGCCGCTCCTCGTCGGACATCAGGATGCGGCGCTCGCTGCCGAGCACCAGCTTCTCGAGCGAGTCGTGCAGATCGGCCATCGTGACCACATCGTGGCCGCGGCGGGCGGCGGTCAGAGCCGCTTCGTTGACGATGTTGGCGAGGTCGGCGCCGACCATGCCGGGGGTGGTGGCGGCCAGGCGGTCGAGATCGACGTCGGGAGCGAGCGGCACCGAGCGGGTGTGCACGTCGAGGATCTTGCGCCGCCCCACCGTGTCGGGCGGCTGGACGGCCACCCGGCGGTCGAAGCGCCCGGGGCGCAGCAGCGCGGGATCGAGCACCTCGGGGCGGTTGGTCGCGGAGATGACGATCACCCCGTCCGAGGGGTCGAAGCCGTCCATCTCGGTGAGGATCTGGTTGAGCGTCTGCTCGCGCTCGTCGTGGCCGCCTTCGAGGCCGCCCATCGCGCCCGCGCGCGAGCGGCCGATCGCGTCGAGCTCGTCGATGAAGATGATCGCCGGCGCCGCTTGCTTGGCCTGCTGGAACAGATCGCGGACCCGCGACGCCCCCACGCCGACGAACATTTCCACGAACCCGGAAGCCGAGATCGAGAAGAACGGCACCCGCGCCTGGCCGGCCAGCGCGCGTGCCAGCAGCGTCTTGCCGGTCCCGGGCGGGCCGGTCAGCAGCACGCCCCGGGGGATCCGGCCGCCCAGGCGGCGGTACTTGTCCGGGTCCATGAGGAAGTCGACGAGCTCGGTCAGCTCCGCCTTGGCTTCGTCGATCCCGGCGACATCGTCGAAGTCGACGGTCTGATCGGACGGCTCGACCCGCCGGGCCCGCGAGCGCCCGAACGCCGCGAGGCCGCCGGCGCCGCCCGAGCGGCGCATCCACAGGAATAGCAGCACGATCAGGAGCACCGGACCCAGATACAGCAGTAGCGTCACGAACAGCGGGGTGCCCGTCGAGGGGGCGGTCGCGTTGATCTGCACTCCCTTTGACTGCAGCAGCGCCATCAGGGCGTTGCTGTTGGCGAACTCCGGGATCTCGGTCACAAACGACGTCGTGGCCGTGGCCGCGTCACTTGGGTAGCGCACGGCGGTCCGGAAGGTTCCGTGGACGGTCGCGCTCTTGGACGAGATCGCGCTCACGTTGCCCGCGTGTACCTGGGCCAGGAACGTCGGGCTGTACGGGATCCGCACCGTCGGCCCGACCCGCTTCGCCGGGGTCACGAACACCAGCAACAGGACCGTGGCCAGCACGACCACGACGATCGATGCGGCAGCGAACAGGTCGGTCGTGCGCGATGGTTGGTGCGGGCTGTTGGGTCCGGGTTCGGGCATGGAGCTTCGGTCGGGCACGGGTTCAGGCTATGCGTCGAGCTCAGGCCCGGCGACCGGCAAATACCGCCATCCGATGCGGAAAAACCCTGAGTCCCGTCAGGTCGGAAGCGCGAGCCCCACGAGGTAGGTGGCGCCACCGACGATCACGCCCGCGAGCGTCATCTCGAGGCCCGCCGACCACCAGGTCCGCAACGTCACGAGCGACTTCGCGGCGCCGACGAGGAAGTGGGCGACGAGCGACACCGCCGCCGCGAGGACGATCGCGACCGTCCCGGTGGTGAACATGAAGGGGATCACCGGCACGATCGCGCCGAGCCCCGTCGACACGCCTGCCGCGATCGCCGCTTGCCTGGGGTCGCGGCGCTCGCCGGTGATCCCGAACTCCTCCGCCGCGAGCGCCCGCAGCATCGCGTCCGGACGCCTTGAGAGCTGCTCGGCCATCGCCTCGGCGGTGTCCTCGTTGATGCCCTTCAGCTGATAGAAGAGCGAGAGTTCCTCCTGCTCCTCATCGGGGTGCTCGGCGATCTCCCGACGCTCACGCTCGACGTTGGCGGCAGCCAGCTCGGCCTCGGAGCGTTCGGCCAGAAACGCGCCCGTGGCCATCGACAGTGCCGAGGCGACCGCGGCCGCGAGCCCCGCGGTGAGTACGAAGCTCGAGCCGCCGGTGGCGCCGGACACACCCGCCACGATTCCGAACACCGCCGCGAGGCCGTCGTTGGCCCCGTAGATCGCGCCGCCGATCCAGCCGCCCCCGGTCCGGTGCCCCTTGTCGGCGCCCAGGAGCTGGTCGAGCCGTGCTCGCGCGGGATCCACCGCGGCCTCGGCGCCGGCACCGGCGGTCGGGCCGGAGCGGATCTCGCTCACCGTGGATGAATGCCCGCGCTCTTCGTCGCGGATCTGATCGAACAGCGCATCGGTCGCCGGATCGCCGGTCGGGCGCGCGTACAGGTCGTCGGCTTCCTCGTTCTCGGCCGCCTCGCGCGCCGCGAGCAGCCGATCGACCGGCGCGATCCGGGCTTGCAGCCGCAGCCACAGCGACGGGCGGACGCTGTCCGGCGATGGGATCTCAATCGCGAGCTCGGACATCCGCGCCTCCAGGCGAGCGCGATGACCGTTCTCGGCCTGAGCCATCCTCCGCAGGATGTCCGCGCCGGGGGCGGGCAGCCGCCGCGCGATCAGCTCGTAGACGGCCGCAGCAACAATCTCGGACCGCCACGCCGACAACAGCCGTTCACCTGCGTCCCGCTCCCGTGCGGTCGTGTCCGTCGTCATCACATACCGGTCAGCGTTCTTTGTCGGCCGATGCCAGCTTCGCGCGCCAGCCGTTCGTCTCGCTCAGCGCCTCGGCTGAGCTTGCCCGCGATCGTTCGCGCGCCAGCCCGCCGGTGAGGAGCCCGGGCAGCAGCAGCTGGGTCTCACCGGCCGTCGCGATCATTCGATCCTTCAGCATCACATCTCGATTCGTCGGGAACAGATAGAACCGCCGCGCGATCGTCCTCGGCGGTCGCGCTCGGCGCATCCGGGGAAAACCCGGGCCCTGATCAGGGAGTCACCAACCGGTCACAGGTCGACAGTGAGCCGGCGCGTACTAGCGCCGCCGCCGCCACCCGTCCAGCCGGCGCCGGCGGCTCGTGTGCGGCCGGAGCCGGCGAGGGTCGACCTTCTCGAGCAGCCGGGGCTGCCGGCTTGCCCGAAGCCGCCGTCGGGCCAGCAGCCCGCCACCGACGCCGGCCACGGTGAGCGCGGCGACGATCAGTCCCGGTCTCGCCGCCAGCCGGCCGTAGTCCTCCTGCACGGCGGGCCACACGCGATCGTCGATCAGCTCCGAGGCAGGATCATGACCGGCGGTCGGCGGCGCCGGCTCGACCGGGGGGAGAAAGGCGATCTGGACTCTCCTGAGCTTCGGGAGTCCACCGCGCCACAGGTGAGACGTGCCCGTGATCGCCGCCGGGACGATCGGCACGCCCGTCTCGATCGCCAGGCGCCCGGCGCCGTGACGCGGGGCGCCGAGCGCGTCGGGCTGCTCGACTCGCGTGCCCTCGGGGAACACCACGACCAGACCCCCGGCCCTGAGTATCGCGGCGGCGGTATCGAGCGCCTCGGTATCGGACTCGCCGCGGCGGATCGGGAACGCGCCCAGACGCACCAACAGCCATCGCAGTGGCCCTTTGAACAGTTCGATCTTCGCCATGAACCGGACGTGCCGGCGGGTGGCGATCCCGATGAAGAACGGGTCGAGGAAGTTCTTGTGGTTGGGCGCGACGATCACGCCGCCGTCGGCGGGGATGTGCTCGGCGCCTGACACACGCACGCGAAACCACGTTCGCAGCACCGCGGTTGCCAGCGCCCGGATCGCCGCGTACAGCGGCCCCGAGAAGCCTTGCTCGCGGGCGTAGGTGTGCGCCTCTCGCTCGCTTGCGAGCACGGGGTCGGCGTCGTCGGGCACGCGCATCACATTAGGTCTTGCCCGGTCGTATGCCGTATCTGCCGCTCGGAGAACTACGGATTCTCCGAAGGCGAGGTCGCCGTAGCCTCGCCACGCGGGCGACCTGACCATCGACGGGAGGCACGATGACCGGACTAGCTGGCCCGATCACCAAGCGGTTGCTGATCGTCGCGGGGAAGGGCGGCGTCGGCAGGTCCACGGTCGCCGCCGCGTTCGCCGTGCGCGCGAACCGGCGCGGGCTTCGCACGATCGTCGCGGAGACCGCCGGCCGCGCGGACGTGGCGCACCTGCTCGGCGGGCGCGCCGCGGACCCGCTCGTGGAAGTCGAGCTCGAGCCCGGGCTTCACCACGTGACCATCGACCGGCGGGCCGCGCTCGAGGAGTATCTGCGCTACGAGGTGCCGGGGCTGATCCCCGCCGCGACGCTCGCGCGCAGCGCCGCGTTCCAGGCGTTCGTCGATGCGGCTCCGGGGATGAGCGATCTGCTCGCGATCGGCAAGGTCTGGGAGCTCGTCCAGCGACCCCGGCACAAGCCGCGCGCCCATGAATACGACGTGGTCATCCTCGATGCGCCGGCGAGCGGTCAGCTCGTCGGACTGCTCGGCGCGCCCCAGACATTCGCCGCGATCGCCCGGGTCGGACCGGTGGCAAGACAGGCCGACAGGGTCGGACGCATGGTTCGCGATTCCCGCGCCGTCGGCGTGGTCGCGGTGGCGACGCCGGAGCAGATGGCGGTGAGCGAGGCGCTGGCGCTCCAGACCTCGCTCGCCAAGCGGTTCAGCATCGAGCTCGACGCCGTGGTCGCGAACCGCGTGTTTCCCTCCCGGTTCACCTCCGCGGACGCCGTCGCCCTGTCCCGCGCTCCGGAGGATCCCGCCGTCCGGTCGGCGCGCTGGTTCGCGGCTCGCGCGAGGGCGCAGCGGGCGCAGCTCGCGCGCTTGCGGCGCGGGGTCACGCCGGCGCGTTGCACCACGCTCCCGTTCCGGTTCGAGGCCGAGCTCGAGCGCGCCGACGTCGAGCGGTTCGCCGATCTGCTGGGAGCGGCCCGGTCGTGAGCCGGCTGGCGCACGCGCTGTCGGGCAAGCGCGTCGTGATCTGCGCCGGCACCGGCGGGGTCGGGAAGACCACCGTATCGGCGGCGGTCGCGCTCGGACTGGCGGTGCGGGGCCGCCGCGTGGCCTTGGTCACGATCGATCCGGCCCGACGGTTGGCCGAGGCGCTGGGCCTGGATGCGCTCGGCAACCGACCGCAGCCCGTCGATCTGGCCCGGCTCCGAGGGTGGGGGATCGAGGCGCGAGGCGAGCTGTTCGCGATGATGCTCGACTCCAAGCGGACCTTCGACGAGCTCATCGAGCTGCTCGCACCGGATGCGCGAACGAAGGAGCAGATCCTCGCCAATCCGATCTACGGCCACATCTCGACGGCCGTGGCCGGCTCCCAGGAGTACACGGCGATCGCGAAGCTGTTCGAGATCGAGCACGAGCGGAAGTACGACGTGATCGTGCTCGACACGCCTCCGTCCCGCCATGCGATCGACTTCCTGGAGGCGCCGGATCGCCTGACCGCGTTTCTCGAAGGCCGTGCGCTGACGGCCATCCTGCGACCGTCCGGTCGTGCGATGCGTGCCGCGGGCATCGTGTTCGCCGCGCTGCGCCGGATCACCGGCGTCGCGCTGCTTGATGACCTCACTACTCTGTTCCGCCAGCTCGCCGGCCTTCTCGACGGCTTCCGCCGCCGAGCCGCGGATGTCCACGATCTGCTCGGCGACCCGCACACCGGCTTCTTGATCGTCACCTCGCCGGAGCGCTCGGCGGTCGACGAGGCGGTCTTCTTCGCCGCCGAGCTGGACCGCGCCGGCCTTCACCGGTCCGGGGTGATCGTCAATCGCGTACACCCGCTCGACCGTGCGCCGCACGACGTCGGCACGGTGGCGGCCAGGCTGCACGACCGGCTCGGCATCCGGCTGGCGGACAAGGTCGCCCGCACCCATGTCGAGGTCCAGCGTCTGGCCAGTCGAGACGCCGGCGCGGTCGAGCGGCTACTTCGGGCCCTTCGCGAGGCGCCGATCTGCGTACCCGACCGGGACGCCGACGTCCACGACATCGCGTCGCTGGTCGACCTCTACAACGACCTCTTCGCTGCTTCTATGCGAAGTCGGGCGTTATCTGAAGTTCGTCGCTGACCGTCAAGGCGCTCGGGGACGAGGGTCGCCGTTCCGGTTCGCATGACTGGGCCTTCTAGGCGGGGTGCGGGCATTCCCCAGCCGAACGAAGCCGGTGATGGCTGTCAGGGGAGCCCACGTCAGGGGCGCGCCACAGGCGCCGGCCGAAGGCCCGGCCTTGACGGCCGGCAGCGGCGTTGTAGGCGTTTAGGGGCTCCCCGCACCCCGCCGCGAGAGGCTTTGCATCCGCCCGTAGCTGCGAGCGGACTGAGCGACGACCGGTGGGGCTTGGGAGGTCGCAGGAGTGACTGGGGCCGCGGTTCGCATCCCTGTTCTGGGGCGACGCGCAGGTGCGCAGGCGGAGCGGACGGCACGCTTGCCTTCCCGACAGCGGTACTCAGCGCGCGCCGCGCATGGCGGACTGCCAGCCTGTCGTTGCTGCGGCCGGGTCCGGCCCACGGGCTAGTACGTACGGTTTTTGTGGGGGTGGGCGGATGAGCGCGTGAGCTCGTCGGCCTAGGGTCCCGTCTGCATCCGCAAGTTCAAGATTCGAGGAAGTGGCCAGTGACCACACATCTGACGCTTACGCCTGGATCGAGTACCGCGACGGCAACCTTGATCGAGCTCGCGGGGGTCGAGAAGGTCTACCGCAGCGGCAGGTTGGAGTACCCGG
This sequence comes from uncultured Solirubrobacterales bacterium, assembly GCA_963770615.1. Taxonomy (GTDB): domain Bacteria; phylum Actinomycetota; class Thermoleophilia; order Solirubrobacterales; family Solirubrobacteraceae; genus Palsa-465. Next base: position 26,009 of record CAVYQJ010000017.1, read on the forward strand.
CGTTGCGTGGCGTTGATCTGTCCATCGCCGCAGGGGAGATGGTCGCGATCGTCGGGCCCTCGGGAAGCGGGAAATCGACGATCATCAACATGATCACGGGCATCGATCGCCCGACCGCCGGGGCTGTGACCGTGGGTGGCGAGCGGATCGATCAGCTGAGCGAGGAGCAGCTCGCCTCTTGGCGGGGCGAGAACGTCGGGATCGTGTTCCAGTTCTTCCAGCTGCTGCCGACGCTGACGGCCCTGGAGAACGCGGTGCTCCCGCTTGATTTCGCGCATCGGGGCTCGAAGCGGGAGCGTTTCGAGCGCGGCGCGCGCAACCTCGAGCTGGTCGGGTTGGGCGACAAGCTCGAACACCTCCCCTCGGAGTTGTCGGGCGGCGAGCAGCAGCGGGTAGCAATCGCGCGTGCGTTGGCCTGCGATCCTCAGCTGGTCGTCGGCGATGAGCCGACCGGCAACCTCGACACGCACACGGCGGCCGAGATGTTCGAGCTGTTGCAACGGCTGAACGCAGAGGGCAAGACGGTCCTGTACGTAACGCACGACCTATCGCTCGCTGAGCGCGCGCACCGGACGGTGACGATCCGAGACGGCCTCGTCGCCGGAGGCTGAAATGGTTCTGTCTGCGGTTGTGCGCAAGTCGGTCGGCGACCTGACGCGGCGTCGCGCGCGGGCGGTGTTCGCGGTCGCGGCGCTGGCGCTGGCGGTGGCGAGCGTCGGGCTGTTCGCGCTGCCGACGCTGATGAGCAGGGCGATGAATCGTGAGATCGCCGCCAACAAGCTCGCTGACGTGACGCTCACGGTCAAGCCGCTGCCGCTGACCGGAGGCCAGCTTCGGGCGCTCGGGCGCCTGCCGAACATTGCCGCCTTCGACCCACGGGACACCTTCTCCACGCGCGTGTATATCGGTGCGCGTAGGCAGAAGGCGTTTGTGATCGGCAAGACATCGTTCGCGCATCAGACGGTTGACGCGGTCACGGTCACCGCTGGCTCGGCGCCGGGGCCTGGTGCCGTACTGACTGACGTGCAGAACGCCGCCTACGGTAACGGCGTCGGCGCTGCCGGCCGGTCATTGCGTCTGGTCGCCGGCAACGGCAGCGTGGTGTCGCTGCCGATCAGCGGCGAGGGACGGAGTCTGATCGGCGCGCAGATGGTCACCCACGACGGGGTCGTGACGCTCTACGCCACCGCGCGGACGGTGGCCGAGCTCAGCGGCACGCCCGGCTACACCCGGCTTGCGTTCCGCCTGCGCACCCCGTCCTCCGCTGCCGCCGGCCAGACCGTGACTGTGATCCGCCAGTACCTGCAGACGGTCCCCGGCTTCACCGGGTTCAGCGACCTGCCAGAGGTCCGATCCCCAGGCGACTGGCCGGGCAAGAGCACGTTTAGCGACATCATCGGCATCCTCTACGTCGTCACGCTGCTTGCTCTCCTGGGGGCGCTGGTGCTGCTATCGAGCACCATGAGCACGCTGGTCGGCGAGCAGACGCAGGAGATCGCGACGATGAAGGCGATCGGCGCACGCGAGCATCAGATCCGGCACGTGTACCTGCGCACAGCGGCGCTACTCGGCGGCTTGGGCGCGATCGTCGGCGCCGTGCTCGGGATCATGCTGTCGTGGGCGCTGACGTCGTATTTCGCCTCCTCGCCGTTCGCGATCAGCGTCCCGTTCAGCGTCGATCTGCCGGTGGTTATGGCGAGCATCGCGCTTGGGGTGATCGGGCCGATGCTGGCCGCGCTCCCGGCGGTCCGTCGAGCCGCGCAGCTCCCGCTGGGCGAAACGCTGCAGGCGATCGGGAGCGCGACCGGCCCCGAGGGGCGCTTCGACCGGCTGCTTCGCCGCGCACGCTTCCTGCCCCGGACCGCGCAGATCGGGCTTCGCGGTGTTGCCCGCCGCCGGCGCCGCAGCATCGCGACCGTGCTCCAGGTCGGGCTCGCGGTCTCCACGCTGCTCGCGTTCCTATCGCTCGCCACGAGCGTCGGCAGCACCGTGAATCAGTCCTGGAACTCCTACCGATACAACATCGACGCGGGCTCGATGCTGGGCCAGGCGCTCCCGCCAGCCGCCGGCCCGCTGATCGCCTCGGTCCCGGGCGTCGCCCGCGTCCAACCGCAGTTGCGCAACAACGTCAAGCTCGCCGGCAAGGACGGCCAGGTGTGGGCGCTGCCACCGCAGCCGATGTACAGCTTCCACCTCGTCTCAGGCCGGCTGCTGAGCACCGCGGACGCGCGCGCCGAAGCCCGGGTGGTCGTGATCGAGCAGGACATAGCGCGCGCCGCTGATACCCATGCCGGGCAGCGCGTGATGGTGCGCACGGCAGCCGGACAGGTGCCGTTCACGGTTGTCGGGATCGTCTCTGACCAGCAGCAGAACGGCACGGTCCTGTTCGTACCGCTCGCCACGATGCAGTCGGTGCTGCGCACCCCCCGCGCGGTCAACGCGTACTGGATTCAAACAACCTCCGGGAACCACAACCTGATCGATCAGACCAACACCCGGCTCGAGGACGCCTTCGCCGCCCACGGGCTGCAGATGGGCACCGAGATCGAGTACGTGGGCGCAGCGAACGATCGCGCCAGCTACCGCGGTATCACCACAGCGATCACCGTGCTCGGCTTGCTGATCGTGGCGATCAGCTTGGTCGCGCTGATCAATACGATCACGATGGTCGTGCTCGAGCGCACGCGCGAGATCGGGATCATGCGCTGCATCGGTGCCCACGCCCGGGACGTCAGGCGCATCTTCGCGACCGAGGGCCTTGCGATCGTGCTCGCCGGCTGGCTGATCGGGATCCCGCTTGGCTTCGGCCTCGCCCACGCCGTCGTCTCGCTCGCCGAAAACGTGTTCAACGAACACGTGCTGTTCACGTTCCCTGTCCTCAACATCCCGATCGCGCTGATCGGCACGCTCCTCCTCGCGCTGGTGGTCATGCAGATCCCGCTGCGACGCGCCGTGCGGTTCAAGCCGGGCGAAGCGCTCCGATACGCATGAGCCATCTCGCTCCCGACATCATGACGGCGCATCGGCACGGACCATCCAGGTGCGGGCAGCTCAACGGGCGGCCCCGCAAACTTGTCGCAGGACTTACGCTCGCCACTGTCTCCTGGTTCCCGGTCCGCCGGTGGCTTAGCCGCTGGGGAACGACCCCGGAGGAGCTAGCGCGGGTGATGCCCGGCGACGCGCTGATCGCCAATCCGACAGAGATGTCGATGCAGGCCGTCACTGTGAACGCGCCTACAGAGGACATCTGGCCGTGGTTGCTACAGATCGGTTACCAGCGTGGCGGTCTGTATAGCTACGACTGGCTTGACCGACTATTTGGATTCCTCGATCGTCCAAGCACGACCCGCATCCTTCCCGAGTTTCAGCAGCTCGCCGTGGGTGACAAGATCCCATGGGGACGAGCCGGTACAGAGCTCACCGTGGGAGTTCTGGAACCGCAAAGCACGCTCGCTCTAAGCTACGAGCTGGGCGACTTTGAATGGGTATGGCAGTTCGGTCTGTATCCGCTCGACGAGCAACGCACACGATTCGTTACGCGAGGCACGGAGCTTGTGCCAAATACACCGCTCTGGTGGCTGGGCATGCGCGTCATGGAGCCAGCGGCGTTCATCTGACCCGCCGGATGCTGCTCGGCGCGAAAGAGCGGGCCGAAGCGATCAGGGGTGAATGAACGATCGCGTGCGCGCCCGCGGACCTGACGCCGCTCGCGACCCGGCGCCCATTCGGCGACGGGGTCGACGGCGGCACTCACGGCGATCAAGGTCATCCACACCCTCGCGTGGTTCTCGATCGAATCGTGCATGGTGTACGTCCCGGTTGCAGGACTCATGAGGCGCTCTGATTGCCGGACCGCTCTCGCCGCCGGAGTAGTCGCGGGTGAGAGCCTGATCTTTGTCGCGAACAGATGTCGTTGCCCGCTTACCAGGTCGCCGAGCGCGTTGGCGCCGGCCGGGGTCGGCGCGTGGGCACAGCCTTGAGTTACTTCTACTCCGCTCCGAGCACCACGACGACCGTTGGGGGGGAAACGAATCCGCTTCGGGCTACTACGGACACGAGCAGAACGTCGGCTGCGGATGGCGCAACCGCCCGGCCGGGTGACGCTGACTGTCGGTCTCGACCGGGAGCGTCACCAAATCGAGACCGGGGGTGTCAGCACACGATCCGCGGCGGAAGATCGTCGGGGACCGTGGTTAGGTCGCGGAACTCGTCGGCGAAGCGTGCGAACCGGTACACATCCGGGAAGTTTGATGCCAGCCCCAGCGAGGCGCGGATTGCTCCCCCGGACGGCAAGCCGATCTCACGCACGTAGTCGTCGAGGATCATGCCCTCGCCGAACTCGCCGCCGAACAGCGTCTCCCGTGAGATCGTGAAGGCCACCTCTCCGGCGCCGGGATTGCAGAAGCAGCCGGTGCGAAGCGAGATGTTGTGCGCTCGGGCGACGCGGTCGACGTAGCGCTCGTCCACGACGCGTCCGTCGGGGTGCAGGAAGTTGAACGCGATCGTGGCGCCGCGCCCCTGCCACGAGCGCGGCCCGTAGATCGTCGCCGCCGGCGAGCCGTCCGAATGCTCGAGCGTGCCGAGCGCATCGAGCAGCCAGGCGCCGAGTGCGCTGACGCGGGCGTGGATCATGTCGATCCTGACCCGGTCCAGCAGCCGCAGCCCGATCTCCACGGCGGGCAGATTGAGGTAGTTGAGCGTGCCGTCTTCGAAGTGGGCCGCGCCGGGGGCCGATTGGTAGTACTGGCGCTGGATGAACGCGGCGACGATCGTCCCACCCGAGAACCAGGGTCGCTCGAGCTTGGCGAGCGCCTCGCGCCGGGCGAGTAGGCACCCGACCCCGGTAGGCCACCCGAACATCTTGTAGAACGAGACCGCGACGAAGTCCGGATGCCAGCGGCTCAGGTCGAGGCGGTTCGTCGGGACGAACGCGGCGGCGTCGAGCAGTACGTCCCAGCCGCGGTCGTGAGCCTGTTCGATCCACTCCAGCGGGTGCTGCACGCCGGAGAAGTTGGACTGAGCCGGAAAGGCGAGCAGGTTGTGATGCTCGTCGCGGGTGTCGGTCAGGTAGCGCGGCAGCAGACCAGGATCGACGCGCAGCTCGGGAGCGACGCTCGGCACGTACGTGGTCTCCGCGCGGCGGGCGTGCGCGAACTCCCGGATACCGTTGACCGAGTTGTGGTTGTCGAACGTCAGCAGGAAACGGTCCCCGGCGCGGAACGGGTACGCCTCCCCGACGAGCCGCAGCGCACCTGTCGCATTGGGCGTGAAGATCGCGACGTACTCCTCGGGTGAGGCGCCCCAGAACTCGAGCACGTAATCGCGCGCGCGCTCGACGAGCCGCGTGCTCGCGGCTGACGTGGGGTTGATCGAATGCGGGTTGCCGAACACATCGCTTTCGAGCAGCGCCATGTGCTCACGCAGTTGCGAGCTCGCGAACAAGCCACCGCCCGTGTAATCGAGGTACACGTGGCCGCCTCGGTCCAGGCGCGTGAAACCGGTGCGCCGAAGCTCGTCGAGCACGGCGGTGCCGGCGTAGTCCGAGTGTGCGCTGCAAAACGCTGCCTCAGCGGTCTCGATCGACCGTGACTCGGCGTCGGCGACGCTCATCTGGCCACCGGAGGCTCGCTCGGCATGGCCGGATCCTGACCCGGCCGGGCCAGGCGCGCATCGGGGCCGACCGCGACGCCGGTGTGGGCGATTACGGATCGCACGCGTGGCCGCGCCTCATCTCAGTAGTTCTTCGCAGGCTGTTGCGGTCCTTACCGGATGGGTCAGGCATGGGCATGTCCGATGCTGTGGCCAGACAAATGGGACATGGTCAGGGAGAAGGGTGCCGCGATGAGATACCGCGGTGCGCGGCATGCGACGACGTGCTCGGCGTATACGAGCCGATCATGCACGTCCTGGGGGGGTTCGCGCGGCTAACCTCGCGCGCGGCCGAACCCGGCGTCCCGGACTCAGCAGGCCACTGCTACCACCTCGACTGCTATGAGCGGTTGGGGGATGACGCCTAGCCCGCCGGATCCGTCAAACCGTCGCAGCAGTCGGTAGTTACCCGCATCGGGTGTGCACCCGACGACGGATGGGGCACCCCGTGGGCTCTCGCACCATTTGGGCCCCATCAGCAAGGAGAACCTTCATGGCTACAACCGTCCCGTATCCGAAACACGCCACTCCCGGCATCACCGGCTACCACGCCGCGGTGGTGCACGAGTTCGACGCGCCGCTAACCGTTGAGCAGGTGCCCTGGCGCAAGCTCGAGCCTGGCCAGATCCTGGTACAGGTGGAGGCATGTGGGCTGTGCCACACCGATATCCACGCCGCCCACGGGGACTGGCCGGTCAAGCCCTCGCCGCCGTTCATTCCCGGCCACGAGGGTGTGGGGATAGTCGTCGAACTCGGCCCGGGCGTCACCGAGGTCGCGTGTGGCGATCGCGTCGCGATGCCCTGGCTGGGCTACGCCTGCGGGACCTGTGACTACTGCGAGTCGGGCTGGGAGACACTGTGCGAGTCCCAGGAGAACATGGGCTACTCGATCGACGGCGCCTTCGGCGAGTACGCGGTCGCCTATGCGCGATACGTGGTGAAGGTTCCGGAGGGCATCAGCCCGTTCGACGCAGCGCCACTCACCTGCGCCGGCGTTACGACGTACAAGGCGATCAAGGTCGCCGGGACCCGCTCCTCGGACCTCGTCGCCGTATTCGGCGTCGGCGGACTCGGGCATCTCGCGATCCAGTACGCCGCGATCGCCGGCGCCCGCGTGATCGCGGTCGACCTGCTCGACGAGAAGCTCCAGCTCGCGCTCGAGCTCGGCGCCGAGTTCACCGTCAACGCCACCCGCGAGGACCCCGTCGAGGCGATCAAGGCGCTCGGTGGCGCCGACCAGGCGATCGCGCTCGCGGTCTCGCCGCGGGCGTTCGAGCAGGCCTACGGGACGCTTCGGCGCGGCGGAACGCTCGTGTGCGTCGCGCTGCCCGCCGACAACCACGTGACGCTCCCGATCTTCGAGACCGTGCTCAACGCGATCACCGTGGTCGGCTCGATCGTCGGTACGCGGGCTGAGCTGCGCGAGGTGTTCGAACTGCACGCCGCCGGCAAGACCAAGGTCATCCACGAGGTCCGCCCGCTGGCCCGCGTCAACGAGTCGATCGCGGACGTCGAGGCCGGACGGGTCGCAGCCCGGATCGTGTTCGCGCTCTGACGTTCATCCAGCACGTTCTTCGCCAGTAGAGTCGGCCACGTGGCCGACCTTACTGGCGTCGGGGTGGCTTCGGATCCGATCGGGATCGTGCTCGCCGACGATCACGCGCTGATCCGCGGCGGGCTTCGCCGCGTCCTTGACCGGGAGACGGACCTCACCGTCGTGGGAGGCCGGGGATGTCGAGGCGGCCCTGGCGCTTACCGAACGACATCAGCCGCGGGTCGTGGTGCTCGATCTGAACATGCCGGGCCCGCCGACGCTGCCGGCGATCCCCCGGTTCCTCGAGGCTTCCCGGGAAAGCGCGGTGGTTGTGCTGACGATGGAGGCGGAACCGGGCTTCGCGCGCGAGGCGTTGAGCGTGGGCGCCCGCGGCTACGTCCTGAAGGACGCGGCCGAGGCCGAGCTGGTGGAGGCGGTGCGCTCGGTGCTCGCGGGCGGCACCTATCTCGATCCCAGCCTCGGGGCCCGGCTGGCGCGGATGGGCCCCGAGCCCGCTGGGGTGCACCCGGGTCTGTCTCACGGCGAGCCGAACCTGGCCCTCGGGACCGACTTCGCCGGACATCGAATCGACGGGTTCGTCGGCCAGGGCGGGATGGGCCTCGTCTTCCGCGCGACCGACCTCGCGCTAGGGTGGACGGTGGCGCTGAAGGTGATCGCACCCGACGCCGCCGGCAACCCGGTGTTCCGGGCCCGCTTCGAGCGCGAGTGCCGGGTGGCCGCCGCCATCGATCACCCCCACGTCGTCCAGATCTTCCACGCCGGCCAGTACGAAGGCCTGCTGTACCTCCCCATGCGCTACGTCGACGGCACCGACCTGCGCCGGCTGCTCCGCACTGAGAGCCGGCTCGACCCGGCGCGAACGGTGTCGATCCTCGGCCAGATCGCCGGCGCGCTCGACGAGGCGCACGCCCTCGGCCTCGTCCACCGCGACGTCAAACCCGCCAACGTCCTGCTCGCGCAACGCTCCGGGCACGACCACGCCTACCTCACGGACTTCGGCATCACCAGGCGAGCCGGCGACGAGCACCTGACCCGAACCGGCGTGGCCCTCGGCTCGGTCGACTACATCGCGCCCGAGCAGGCGCACGGCGCCGACGTCGACGCCCGTGCGGACATCTACTCGCTCGCCTGCATCCTGTACCAGATGCTCACCGGAAGCGTGGTGTTCGAGCGCGAAGGTGACCTCGAGAAGCTCTGGGCCCACGTCCACGACCCTCCGCGCAGACTCCGGGCACTCAACCCGGAGCTGCCACCCGGTCTTCAGGATGTGCTCGATCGCGCGCTCGCCAAGCACCCCGGCGACCGCCAGCAGTCCGCGACGCAGCTGGCGCGGGACGCCACCGAGGCGCTTCGGCACGGCTGAGCGCCGCTCGTTCGTAGGAAACCGCAAGCGATCGTGGGGATGCACGGATGTCCCCTCGCACCGGCCCGCCTACGGTCCTGGGGACGAGTCCCTGACGCAAAGGATCCACGATGTTTCGAAGAGTTCTGGTCGGTGTCGACGGGCGCCCCGGCGGCCGCGATGCGATCGCACTGGCACGACAGCTGGCCGCACCCGACGCGGTGACCATTCTCGCGCTAGACAGCATCGCCCTGGACGTCATCGCCCAGCTCGCGCAGCTGCCCGACCGTCGGGTGAAGCACCCGGCTTGTGCCCTCGGTCCAGTCCGCGGCCAGCGTCGCTAGACCACCGATAGGAGAGACGCGATGTTCAACAACGTTCTGGTCGGCGTCGACGGGCGCCTTGGCGGCCGAGACGCGATCGCACTGGCTAAGCAGCTCACGGCCGATGCCGGACGACTCACGCTCGCGCATGTGTATCCCGTGCGGCACGATCCTGCGGTTCGCGGCTACAACGACTACGAGGCGGCCCAGTACACGCATGCCCGGGAGCTGCTCGAAGCCGCGCGCGAGCAGGCCGGAGTGCCGGCCAAGCTCCACTGGAGCCCGTGCACCTCTCCAGGGCGAGGACTCCACGAGCTCGCCGAGTCGCTCCGCTCGGATGTCCTGGTCGTCGGTTCGTCCGGACGCGGGCTGCTCGGACGGGTGATGGTCGGCGACGACACGCGCGCCGCGCTCGACGGAGCGCCGTGCGCGGTGGCAGTGGCGCCGGCCGGATACGCCGAGCACCCGAACACGATTGGGAAGATCGGCGTCGGCTACGACGGATCCCCGGACAGCCAGCGCGCGCTCGAGCTGGCCAGAACGCTTGCGGGTGAGCGCGACGCGAGCCTGGCGGCGCTCGAGGTGGTGGCGTATCCGGCGTGCCTGTTTCGTGCTCCTGACGCCGGCGACAACGCCTCGGTCCGTGCGCGGATCAGCGGCGCTCGGGATCGGGTCGCGGTCATCGGCGACGTCGAGCCGCACGCCGCCTACGGCCATCCCGCCGAGGAGCTGGCCCGCTGGGGCGACACGGTCGACCTGCTGGTGGTGGGCTCGCGAGGCTACGGGCCCGTGGGACGCCTCGTGCACGGCAGCACGTCTCGCGCGCTCGTCCAGACCGCCCACTGCCCCCTGCTCGTGCTGACCCGCTCCACTCCGGCGACCTCAGCGCAGGGCACCGCCCACGACGATCGCGCCCTCGCGGCGACGTGATCGAGCGCGCGTAGAAACCCGCAACGCTCGAGCGGCCGAGCCCCGATGGCGCGCGACCGCCCAGGACCTACGGTGAGCCCAGAGATTTCCATGAGGAGGAAACCGAGATGTTCATGAACGTGGTCGTTGGCGTCGACGATGACGAGGGCGGGCTGGACGCGATCGCGCTCGCGAAGACACTCGCCGTCGGCGGCGGCAAGCTAACGCTGGTCCAGGTCTATCAGGGCGACTCTGCGGTGTCGTGGGCAACGAGGCCCGACTACGAGACGTGGCAGCGCGAGCGCATCCGCGAGCTGCTCGAGAGGAGGCGCGCCGAGACCGTAGTCGAGGCGGAGCTCCGCTGGTATGGATCGTCGTCGGTCGGGCGCGGCTTGCACGAGCTCGCCGAGCTGACCGGCGCCGACCTCCTCGTGATCGGCTCGTCTCGGCGCGGGTTGCTGGGCCGGATCCTGATCGGGGACGACACGCGCGCGGCGCTGAACGGCGCGCCGTGTGCCGTCGCGATCGCGCCGGCCGGGTATTCCCGGGAGACGGTGGCGATGCGCGAGGTCGGCGTCGGCTACGACGGCTCGCCCGAGAGCGAGGCTGCGCTGGCCCTGGCGAGGATCGTCGCCGCCGAGCACCACACCAAGCTCTCCGCGTTCCAGGCGGTCTCCACTCCCGCGTACCTGTACCTCGGCTACGTGGGTACAGCCGCCCCGGTCGAGGCCGACTCGATAGAGGGCGAGGTCGACCAGGCCCGCGAACGAATCGCGGCGCTCGGCGGCGTCGCGCCCCACGCCGCCTACGGCGATCCGGTCGAGGAGCTCACGCTCTACAGCGCCTCGCTCGATCTCCTGGTCGTGGGTTCACGCGGCTACGGCCCGCACGGCAGATTGGTCTACGGCGGGGTGGCGCAGCAGCTCGCTCGCACCGCCCGCTGCCCGCTGCTTGTGCTCACGCGCTCGGCACAGCCCGCGCCGGACCAGGCCGCCGTCGCCGACGCCCTCGCTACTGCCGTCTCGACGGGCTGACCGCGCGGACGTAGGCGGGCCGCGGCGCTCGGCCGCGCGGCCGCCCCGTCGGCGGGTCAGGCCAGGGCGAGCTCGGCCAGGCGACGGTCGAGCAGCGCCAGCACGTCGGCGGTGATCTGCTCCACCGGCCGGTCGCTTCGCACCGTCAGATGTGCGCTCGCCGGCACCTCGTCGAGCGGCTCCCACCGGCTCCGCTCGCGCAGCACGATCGCGAGGCCCGCGTCCGAGACACGGTCGCGGTCGTGTTCGCGGTGCGCCGCCCGCCAGGCGAGGACCGCGCCGGGAGCCTGACATTCGATGAACACGACCTGCGGCTGAGCGCCGAGCGCGGCCGTGAATGCGCGGCGATCGTCGCGGTGGCGGAACGTGGCGTCGACGATCGCGCCACCCTGCCCGGCGAGCGCACTCGACGCGCGGCGGCCGAGCTCGGCGTACGTGCGCGCGTTCCAATCCGCGCTGTAGGCGTCGCCCGGCGCCCGCTCGGTCTGGCGCAGGCCGGCGAGCCGCTTGCGGATCACGTCCGAGCTCAGGTGAGGGAGCCCCGACCGCTCGGCCAGCGCGTGCGCCAGACACGACTTGCCGCTGGCGGGAACGCCGCACACCACGATCGTGAGCGGCCGTCTCGCCCGCCAGGCAAAGCGCTCGGCGAGGGCGATCAGGTCGCGGGCGTGGGCGCTCTGCTGCCCGTGCTCCGCGCTCGTGCCTGGGAGCTGGGCCCCGCGCAGGAGCGCGACCTTCGCGCGCACGAGCGCGCGGTAGGCGGCGTAGAAGGCGATCAGCGCATCCGGGCCCGGGTCGCCGCCGGCGTCCCGGTAGGCATCGACGAGGACCTCGCCGAAGCGCTCGCCGCCGAGCGCGGCCAGATCGAACACGAGGAAGGCGAGGTCGTCGGCGACGTCCAGCTCGCGCAGCCCGGGGTCGAACTCGACGCAGTCGACGATTCGCACGCGATCGCCGAGGAGGACGTGTTCGGCGCGGAGGTCCCCGTGGCCCTCGCGGACCTGCCCGCGGCGGGCGCGCGTCCAGAAGGTTTGGGCGTGGGCGGTCACGAACGCGTGCGCGAACCGCTCGAGACCCAGCACTCGCTCGATCTCGCCGCGCTGCTCGACGTCGCCGAGCAACTCCTGGAGGTTGCGCTCGAAGCGGCGCTCGGCCGCGAGCACGGGGGCGCTGTCCGGCGTCACCCGCGGCGCGTCCTCGTGAAAGCGGGCCAGGCGGCGTCCGAGCTCCACCACGTCCTGTTGTTGCAGCTCGCCTCGCTCGAGCCTGGCCGCCAGCGTCTGCGCCTCGTCGTACCGGCGCATCTCGACCACGAAGTCGACCGCGCGCGGGTCGTCCTCGTCGGTCAGCTCGACCCGGTCCTCGATACGTGCCACGCCGCGAACGCCGAGATACAGGTCGGGCGCCAGGCGGCGGTTCAGCCGCACCTCGGCCTCGCACAGCTCCCGCCGGCGCGCCGGGGTTCCGTAGTCGAGGAAGTCGAGGACGAGCGGCTTTTTCAGCTTGTAGGCGAGCTGGCCGGCGAGGAACACCCACGAGATGTGCGTCTCGCGCACCTCCACCGACGCCGGCCGGTGCGAATACGTCTCGGGGCGCGCCAGCGCCTGCCGCAGCGTCTCGGACCGAGCCCGTCGGGTGCCGGCGGCTGTCGGGGTCGTCATGATGCGCCGACGGGCGCGGGCTCGGGATGGCGCTCGGGCGCCGGGCTGAGTCTGCGCGCGCGCCAGCGCCACAGCTCATCCGACCCCCATACGATCACCGGGAAGCACGCGAGCACGATCAGCTCGCGCGGCCCCAGCGCCGCGGTGTGGAAGATCGACTGGAGCGGGGGCAGGTAGATGATCGCGGCGGCGAACAGCAGCGCGAACGCCACGCCGCGCAGCAGATGCGGATTGGAGAACACGCCGACCTCGCGCAATGACGCGCGGCTCGTGCGCACCGCGAACGCGGCCCCCATCTGGCAGGCCACGATCCCCGACCAGGTCATCGTCGTGGCCTGCAGGTAGGTGTGGTGTAGCGGCGTGCCGGCACCGGTGGGGTCGCCCCAGGACCACCCGGCGGTGAGCAGCACGAGGAAGTAGCCGCCCATGACGAGCAGCGCCTCGACCGCGCCGAGCCTGAGCCAGGCGCGCGACAGCATTGCCCGGCTGATGATCCCCGCCTCGCGCGGCCGGGGGGCCCGGTCCATCGTCCCCGGCTCCGCGGGCTCCCGACCGAGCGCCAGCGCCGGGACGGTGTCGGTGCCGAGGTCGATCGCCAGGACCTGCAGGGCGGTGAGCGGCAGCGGGATCGCGCCGCCGGCGAGGGCGTAGAGCACGAACGGGACCACTTCGGGGACGGCGTGGACGAAGATGTAAGTGATGAACTTGCGGATGTTGTCGTAGACGACGCGCCCTTCCTCGACCGCGGCGACGATCGAGGCGAAGTTGTCGTCGGTCAGCACCATCGTCGCCGCCTCCCGGGCGACGTCGGTGCCGCTTGCGCCCATCGCGACGCCGATGTCGGCGCGCCGGAGGGCGGGCGCGTCGTTGACCCCGTCGCCGGTCATCGCGACCGTGTGCCCTTGGGCCCTGAGCGCGTCAACGATGTGAAGCTTGGTCTCGGGGTTGCTGCGGGCGACGATCAGCTCGGGCGTGTTGTGCAGGAGCGCGTCACGATCGGGTTCGGGCATCGCGTCGAGATCGATGCCGTTGATGACGGTCGGGTCCCCCTCGACGATTCCGACCTCGCGCGCGATCGCCTCGGCGGTCAGCCCGTGGTCGCCGGTGACGACGATGATCCGGATCCCGGCTCGCTTGCACCGCGCGACCGCGTCGGCGACCTCGGGTCGCGGGGGATCGGCGAGCGCGGCCAGCCCGACGAAGCACAGGTGCGACTCGATCAGGTCCCGCTCGCCGTCCTCGACCTGGGCAACCTGACGTTGCGCGAACCCGAGCACCCGGAGCCCGCGGCCCGCATAGCGCTCGAACGTGTCGCGCACCTCGGCCCGGTCGGCGTCGGTGATCGCCCGGTCTCCTTCGGGGGTTCGGATCGCCGTGCACCGCTCGAGCAACTCGAGCGGCGCCCCCTTGGCGTGGTACCAGAGCTCCCCGCCCGGCTCCTCATCGAGCGTGGTCATCCGCTTCAGGTGCGGATCAAAGTGGAACACGCGCTTGCGACGCGAATCGCGCTCGTGCTGGGCGCCCGGCACGTCGCAGTCGAGCTGCGCCGCCGCGACCAGCAGCGCGCTCTCGGTCGGGTCGCCGCTCCGGCGCCACCGATCGGCGTCCGCCTCCAGATGGGGCGTTGTTGTCGCACCGCAGCGCCGTCCGGAGCAGCCCAGCGAACAGTCGCCGGGCGAACTCGACCTGCGGGCGTGATCTCGAGCAGCCCGGTACCGCCCATCCCACACCAGCCTCACGGTCATGCTCGCCTTGGTCAGCGTCCCGGTCTTGTCCGTGCAGATCACCGTCGTCGAGCCGAGCGCCTCGACGGCGGTTAGGCGCTTGATCAGCGCGTGTCGCGCGGCCATCCGCCGCACGCCGCTCGCGAGCGAGAGCGTCATCGTCGCCAGCAGGCCCTCGGGCACGTTCGCGACCATGACGCCGAGCGCGAATGTCACGGCGGCCGCCAGCGACAGGCCGGCCAGCGTCGTGCCGGCAAAGAAGAACACCACGCCGGCGCCGACGGCGATCGCCGCGATCAGCCACGCGACCTTGTTCACCTGGCGCTGCAGCGGGCTGATCTCCGGCTTGACCCGTTGCGACAGCGCCGCGTCCCAGCTGCGTGCGCATCGCGGTCGCGAAGATCGACCGCCGCGGCCTCACCGCCCGTGCACAGGGTGCCGGCGAACACCACGTCCTCTGACTCGAGCAGCGCCGACGTCCGTCGGACCGCGGCCGCGCTGCGCACCACCGGTTGGGATTCGCCGGTCAGGGCCGCCATGTCAAGCTCGAGCGAGCCCTCGATCAGGCGGGCGTCGGCGGACAGGCGGTCGCCCTCGGCGAGCAGCACCACGTCGCCCGGAACCAGCATCGACGCCGGGATCTCCTCCTCCTGGTTGTCCCTGCGCACCCGCGCCTGCGGCGGAAGCAGCTCCTTGAGCGCCTCGGTGGCGCGCTCGGCCTGGAGCTCCTGCGCGTAGGCCAGAGCGGCATTGAGCAGGATCACCGCCACGATCGCGAGCGCCAGCGTCCGGTTGCCGCTGGCCAGCGACAGCGCGGCCGCCACCCACAGCAGCAGCGCGAGCGGGTGGGCGAGCTGGCGCCCGAGCTCGGCCACGCGGCTCGATTTCTCCGTGCGCGTTATCTCGTTGGCGCCGAATTGCACGAGCCGCCGCTCGGCCTCGCGCCCGCTGAGGCCTGCGATCCGTGCCCAGGTGCACGAACAGCGACTCGATCCGCTCTTGCGGGTCTACGTCGGAAGCCCCCGCCTGGGGGCCGCCATGGTTGCCGCGGACTGCGGCTCTCGCGAGGATCCCAGGGCATGCGAGGGTGGCAGGCGGCGTCGGTGTCATCGCACATGATCGTGCCGAGGGGCTAGATCATCAGCATCGGTGGTTGGCGCCGCAGGAGATGCGGGCATCCCGGGCGCGACTACCTGGCGCGATCGGTACTTCACCGTGCGTGAACGGCACGCACGGACGGTCGTCGGGACCCGGTTCCCGCGCCTACAGTCAGGGCCATGCCGTCGCCTCCAAGCATTCGAGCACGACCGCGCCACAGCCCGCTTGATGGGCGTACGACGGTCGTGCTCGCCAACGACCATGCAGGCTTGCGCCGGAGGTTGCGGTGGTTGCTCGAGCACGCGGACGATCTGGATGGTCCTCGGCGAGGCGAGCGACTTCGAGGCCGCCTGGCACGAGGTGGCTGACGAGCGTCCCGACGTGCTCGTGCTCGACCTGCGGATGCCGGACGGGTTCAGCGCGGAGCGGCTCAAGCAGCTACGTGCGATGTCCCCCGCCACCGAGATCGTGGTCACGACGATGCACGTCAACGAGGCGTTCGCGACCGAGGCGCACGAGCAGGGAGCGATCGGGTTCGTGGTGGCCGACTGCGCGGATCGTGAGCTTGTCGAAAGGGCGGTGCGACGCGCGAGCCGCGGGCTCGCATACACGAGCCCGCGGGTCAGGCGCGCGGTCGCGTGACTGGCGCTCCGCCTCCGGGTCGCGGTTCGATTGTCCGGCGCTCGACGCCTCGGCGGT
>CAVYQJ010000018.1:0-32877 GCA_963770615.1 uncultured Solirubrobacterales bacterium
TGATGAGGTGCGACTCCGGCGCTGAGCCGACTCGTTAGTGGGCGTACGTGCTGATGTCCTGGTCAACGTCCCCTGGGCGTCGTATTGCCCGGTGTGGACGTACACGACCTTGCCGGCGGAGTTGATGAAGATCGTCGTCGGGAGACCTTCGACCGCGGCCAGCGACGAAAGGTCGGAGGTGCTGGTCTGGTAGCTCGGGTAGCTGACGTGGTGCTGGGAGAGGAACGTTCGCGCGTCGCCGGCGGCGTCATCGGTGTCGGCCCCGAGGAACGCGATCTGCCGTCCGTACCGGGCCGACGCGGATGCGAGCAGACCGAACTCCGAACGGCATGGCCCGCACCACGATGCCCAGGCGTTGATCACAATCGGATACCCGCGAAGCGCGCGGACGCGGGCGGCGAGCGCGGACGCGCCGCCGAGTAGCTGGTCTGACTGCTGGTGCAGCGACGCGAGCGGCGCCGGCGAGCCGGCGAGATCCTGGCTCACGGTGGCGGCGCCGGCGACCTTCGGAGCACGAGCTAGTGCCGCTTTGACGTAGCGGACCAACGTGCTGGTGGTCGGCCACCCGGCCGTCGATACCTCCCGGTAATAGAGGAGCTGGCCGGTTGGCGACGTCAGCACGAACCACGGCAGTCCGAGCACCTCGTACCCGTCGGCCAACTTGCCGCTGCGATCGAGCGCGACCGGGTAAGAGAGCGGCTTCGGGAGATTGCGCAGGAAGCTCGTCACCGTTCCCGCGGACGGCTCGACGCTCGCCTCGTCGACCGCCGTGAGCTGGGGCAGGCCGGTCCGTCTCGCGATCGTCTGATACCGGTTGAGCGCGTCAAGCTCGCCGGCGAGGCCACTGGTCTCCTGATCCCAGGTGGCGAAGAACATGAATAGCCGCGCGGACTCGCCGGGGCCGACCTCGACGGTCCCTCCCCCCGCCCGAGGCAACGTCGCGTGCTCGCTAGGCGCGGTCGGCTGTACTTGGGAGTACGACAGGTCTGCACGCACCGAGGGACGGGCGGGCAACAACGCCGCCGCGCTCTTGGCCAGCAGCTGTCCGAGCTGCGGGACTGCCGTGTAGGACATCTGGGTCATGTACAACCGAGACAGCCTCCCGCCCGGCCCGATCACGAACAGCGCCGGCGTGTGGGTGATCTCGCCGGCCTGGACCGCCGCCTCGATCCCGTACTGCTTCCAGACCTGCTTCAGCTGCGGCAGCGAGCCCGTGAGGAACCGCCAGGAGTGGAGCATCCCGTGCAACTCCGAGTAGGACCACACGTCCTCGAGCGAGATCGCCGCGGGGTCGGCGTCGACCCCGAGCAGCTGCACCTGCGAGCCCGCCTTGCCCAGCATCGCCTTCGCGTCGAGCATCGCGGTCGTCGTCAACGGGCACACCGTGGTGCACTCAGAGTCGTTGAACGCCAGGATCACGACCTTGCCGTGGAACGAGTGCAGTGACACGGGCTGCCCGAACTGGTCAGACAGCGAGAAATCGGGAGCCACGCCCGAGACCGGCGTGCCGGGGTCCAGGTCCGGGTTCGTGGCCAGCGCGTCGGCCTGCGACGTACTCGTGGAGTTCGACCGCGCCAGGATGACCAGTGTTACCGCCAGCACGACGAGCAGGACCGTTGCGGCCGTCGCCAATCGCAGACGGCCCGCAGGCAGACGCAAGCCCCGTCGCAGGGTGACCCGCGGCGCAGACCAGCCACGCCGGCGGACCAGCGTCCGAACGCCGAACGCGACGCCGGCGATCGCCACCAGCGCCAGCGCGACGATCCCCAGGACGTCATCGACTCCGCTCTTCTGCGCTGGGTGCCCGGTGGCGTTCCCGGCCGCCCCGCCCGGCGCGGCCGGCGCACCGGCCGAATGGGCGATCGACGGAAGCTTCACGCCGCCGGCCAGCGCCAGCTTGCCCACCGCGGCCTCGGTCGCGTTGAACAGCCCGGCCCCGCCGGCTCCGATCGGGATTCCGCCGAGCGCGCGGTACCCGGGCGCTGCCGAGTGGCCGGGCCAGTTGAACCCGAACCCGTTCGGCATCACCACCAGCAGCCGCTGCTTGTAGGCGAGCGACAGCTCGATTCCCAGGAAGCGGGCATATTCGCGTGGCTGGCGCCACAACTCGGTCACGGACCCCAGGTCGAACGGACTCGCGATGATCGCGACCCGGACCGGGAACCCGTCCCGCGCGGCCGCCTTCAGCAAGTCTCCGAGCTGCACCTGCTGCTGGACCGACAGCCCGGCATCGGAGCCGGCGAACAGATCCTGGTAGACCAGCACATCGCTGCCCGGGTCACCGTCCGCGCGGGCAACCGGCGTCAACGCGGCCGCGATCAGCGCCACGGACAGGAACGCCATGACGGCTGCCCACGCGTGACGGTTCATCGACACGATCGTGCCACGCACGCCCAACATTCTCCACGCTCCGGCAAGCGGTCACGTTAGCGGCGAGTGAGGCTGTGGCTTATCGAGGTTCTCGCCGGGCGATCGTGTACCGCTCAGGCCGGCGCGTCGAGCGCCCCCGCGCCGCCGGCCGGGCCCGCGGCCGCGACGGCGGTGATCTGCGCGTCGGCGGCCTTGAGCGGGTTCGTCGGCAACAGCAGCGAAACGCCGAAGCCGACGAGCGCCACCACCGCCAGGACAATCATCGCGGCGACGTAGGTGCCGTTCCCGGAGACGAGGTTGGACACGAGAATCGTCCCCGCGATCGCGGTGCCAAACGACGACCCGAGGTTCGAGACGCTGCGCGAGAGGCCGGAGATCTCGCCCTGCTTTGCCTCGGGGAAGGCTCCCTGCACAAGGTTGACCGACGGGGTCAGCATCACACCGAGCCCGAGCCCGATCAGCAGCAGGCCGGGCGCGAACGCCCACGGGCTTGACGAGGCAGCATGGACCAGCGCGAGGAGGAGCCCGATCCCGATCGTCGTCGCGATGAACCCCGTCGCGATCAGGATCTTCTGGAAGAACTTCCTGGCCAGGCGCTCGGCGGCGAGCGACGAGACGAGCACGCCAACCGTGGCCGCGGTGAAGATCACGCCGGTCTTGATCGCGCTGTAGTGACGTTCGGTCTGGAGGAACACCGACACCACGAACGACACGCCCATCAGCAGCAGCCACTGAAGGTTCTGGGTGACGAGGCCGAGATTCGAGGATCGGTTCCTGAACAGATCGACCGACAGCAGCACGTCCTTGTGCTCGCGCTCACGAGCGCGGATGTAGACGAAAAAGCCCGCGAGGAAGGCGGCTCCAAGCGCGAGGAACACAACGAGCAGCGTGTTGTTGACCCCGGCCTGGAGGATGCCGAGTACGAGGAAGAACATTCCGACGGCCGACAGCACCGCCCCGACCGTGTCGAACGGACGTGACGAGTCCGGCGCGATCGGATCGACGACCCGCCGGCTGAGCAGAATGATCGTCCCCACGATCAGGGCCTGGAACACGAACGCGGCCCGCCAGCTGATGCCCGAGGTGATCAGGCCGCCGATCAGCGGGCCGGCGGCGGCGCCGAGCCCGGCCATCCCGCTGATCACGCCGAACGCTTTGGCCCGCGAGTTCAGCGAGGTGAACGCCAGCGTCGTGAGGATGTAGACGGGCGGGATCAGGAAGGCCGTGCCAACGCCCTGGAACACGGAGTTGCCGAGAATCAGCACGCCGAGGTTCGGGGCAATCGCACTGAGGACGGTGCCGATCCCGTACAGGATCAGGCCGCCGGTGAAGCAGCGCTTGCGGCCCCACCGGTCGCTCAGCTTGCTGCACGGGATCATCAGGACCGCCATGATCACCAGGAACAGCGTGATCGTCGTCTGCACGCCCTTCACGTCGGTGTGCAGGTCGTGGCTGATGTCGTTGATCATCACGTTCATGTTCGAGCCGGCGAAGCTGCAGATGAACTGGGCAAGCGCCAGCGGAGCGAGGAAAGCGCGCGGCGAGCCGACCCACTTCGCCGTTCCGGTGCTGTCGCTCATCGGTGTCGAACTCACGGGGCACCGAGCGTATGTGCGGCCACGGGCGGAGGCATCACCCGAAGCGGATGAGCGATCAGACGCGTCGGCGACGGAGAACGACCTTTCACAATTGACCGATTGGAGTCAGGTATGGCAAGCACGCCTCAGGAACTGAGCAGCACCCAGCTGAAGCGACTGGCGGAGTTCATCGAGCCGTTCCGGGTGACCCCCGGCGCGAAGGTGACGCTCGCCAAGGATTTCGATCCGGCGTTCAAGGCGGGCGTCAACAAGAAGAAGGACGGCGTCACGCTGCTCGAGGAGGGCGTGCAGACGCTGGCCGACTATCAGGCGCGGCTCGCCGCCCAGGAATCGTTCGGCCTGCTCGTCGTGCTCCAGGCACTCGACGCAGGGGGCAAGGACGGGACGATCCGCCACGTCATGAGCGGCGTCAACCCGCAGGGGGTCGAGGTCCACAGCTTCAAGGTGCCCTCAGCCGAGGAACTCAGCCACGACTACCTGTGGCGCTACGCGACGCACCTGCCCGCCCGCGGCATGATCGGGGTCTTCAACCGCTCGCACTACGAGGAGGTGTTGGTCGTGCGGGTTCATCCTGAGAACCTCGATCGCCAGAAGCTCCCGAAGACCGCCAGACGGGGCGATATCTGGAAGCGGCGCTACCGCGAGATCAACGATTGGGAGCGATATCTCACCGATAACGGGTTCCGGATCGTGAAGCTGTTCCTCAACCTGTCGAAGGAGGAGCAGCGCACGCGCTTCCTGAAGCGCCTGGACCTCCCCGACCACAACTGGAAATTCTCGGAGGCCGACGTCAGGGAGCGCGAGCACTGGGACGAGTACCAGACCGCGTTCTCGGAGATGCTGTCGCACACGAGTACGAAGTGGGCGCCGTGGTACGTGATCCCCGCCGACCGCAAGTGGTTTGCGCGGCTAGGCGCCGGCGCCGTGATCGCACACGCGCTGATGGAGATCGATCCACATTTCCCGACGGTCACCGACGAGCGCCGTGAGGAACTACTGAGGATCCGGCAGATGCTGACCGAGCAGGCCCCGAAGGGCGCACCACCCGACCCGTTCGAGAAAGACCCCAGCGCCTGATGCGCTGAGAACGCTATTCGCGGGCGATCATCGCCGCGGCGGCGCGCTCGAGGTCGACGTAGGGATCACCGCTGACGTCGACCGCGACCGTCTTGATCGTTCCGCCGGTGAACGCCCAAGGGCGCTCGCCGGGAAAATCATCGGTTACGTTGCTGATCGCGCGACCGACGACGAGATCCGTCCCCGACAACCCGAATGCCGACGGCTGCGTCTTGATCCGCCCCTCCCCTATCTTCTCCTCGCCGTGGAACAGAGACACGATTCCGGTCGAGACGCCCGGCGGGTCCTCGCCGTCCTTCACGAACGAGGCGGACAGGATCAGGTTCTCACGCGTCGGAACATCCTGCGTGCCGACGACGTGCTGCGCGATCATCCCGACGAAGTTGTAGACGTAGTGAAGGCGATTGTCCTTGACGTACAGCGCATGGCCGCCAAAGTGCGATCCCTGCGCGAACAGCACACCGCCGGCGCCGGCGGCGGGGATATCGACGAGCGCGCCGATGATGTAGTTGCGGTTGCGGATGTTGACCGACTGCGCCTCGGGGACGCCGGCGGTGCCGGGGTAATAGAGATAGCGATCGCGCGGGCTCGTGAGCTGTGGCCGCGGGGTGTTGAGGATCTCCATCGCCGAGCGGTCGTCGAGCGGGAACGCATGATTGGCACCCGCCTCGGAGAACCACAGGTTGACGAGCTCGCGCACCACGTCCGGGTGCTCGGCGGCGAGGTCGTGTAGCTCGGCCCGGTCGACCTCGACGTTGTACAGCTCCCAGGTGTCGTCGTTGAAGTGACTCCAGCCGCTGATCGTCGGGTGGGTGCTGACGGCCTTCCAGCCGTCGTGCCAGATCGCCCGGGAGCCGAGCATCGAATAGAACTGGGTCTTGCGCCGGCTCGGGGCGTCACCGTCGTTGAAGCTGTAACGCATGCTGACCCCGTCGAAGGCGCTCTGCACGTGGCCCTTGATCGTCTCGGGCGCCTCGACGCCGAGGCAGTCGAGCACCGTCGGGAGGATGTCGATCGCGTGGTGATACTGATGGCGCACTTCGTCCCTCGCCGTGATCGACGCCGGCCACGAGATGATGCACGGGTCGCTGGTCCCGCCGTTGAACTCGTAGCGCTTCCACATCTTGAACGGCGTGTTGAACGCCATCGCCCAGCCGTTCGGATAGTGGTTGTAGGTCTTCGGGCTTCCGAGATCGTCGAGCAGCGCGAGGTTTGCCTCGATGTCGTCGGGCACCCCGTTGAAGAACTTGTTCTCGTTGACTGAGCCATTCGGCCCGCCCTCACCGCTGGCGCCGTTGTCCGAGACCAGCACGATCAGCGTGTTCTCGATTTGCCCAGTCTCCTCGAGGTAGGCGACCAGCCGGCCAATCTCGTGGTCGATATGCGCGAGGAACCCGGCGTACACCTCGGCCATCCGCGAGAACAGCCGCTTCTCGTCATCGGACAGCGACTCCCACGGGCGCGTGACGTCGACGCCGGGGAACGGCAGGCCGTCCGGGCCGGTCCGCGTCTCGGGCGTGCCGATCGGGTTGATCGGCGGCAGCGCGGTGTCTCCGGAGACGATCCCCAGCTGCTTCTGGCGCGTCAGCGTCTGCTCGCGCATCGCCTCGTAGCCGGCGTCGAACCGGCCCTTGTACCTGTCGATCCACGCTCGCGGCGCCTGGTGCGGCGCGTGGCACGCGCCCGGCGCGTAGTACAGGAAGAACGGCTTGTCGGGCGCGACCGCTTTGGCGTCCTTGATGAACTCGAGCGCCTTGTCGGTTAGGTCCTCACTCAGGTGATACCCCTGCTCGGGCTGGGACGGCGGCTGGACGGGATGGTTGTCGTAGATCAGGTCCGGATGCCACTGGTCGGTCTCGGCGCCGAGGAATCCGTAGAAGCGCTCGAATCCGCGGCCACCCGGCCAGTTGCGGCGGGTCGACGCGAGGTGCATCTCGTCGGTCGGGCACAGGTGCCATTTTCCGGTCATGTAGGTGTTCCAGCCGAGCTCGCCGAGGATCTCCGGGAGCATCCCGTTCTCGGGCGGGACCGTTCCGCTTGCGTTCGGAAACCCGATCGCGGCCTCGGTGATGCACGCCATGCTGTTCCGCGTGTGGTTGCGACCGGTGAGCAGACACGAGCGCGTCGGCGAGCACAGCGCGGTCGTGTGCCACTGCGTGTAGCGAACCCCCTGCGACGCGATCCGGTCGATGTTCGGCGTCTCGACGGGACCGCCGTAGCAGCCGATCGCCGAGAACCCGACGTCGTCAAGTACGACGTAGAGCACGCTCGGCGCTCCCTCGGGCGCTCGCGAAGGCTCGAACGGCGTCCAGTCCGGCTCCGAGTCACGAATATCGACGTTGATGACGCCCCTGAACGGCTTGCTCACGAAAACCCCGATTCCACGCCGGATGTCGACCAGTTCAACCTTCGCCGCCAGACTGCCACGCGCGGGCGGCCGGGCATCACCCGAATCAGATGACCACCACCCCTCGAGGGGGCCCTACGATTGCTCGGGATGGCGGGTGCGGAGATGCTCGAGATCCCCGCGGGGACTTTTCGGATGGGCGCGGAGGGCTTCTACCCCGAGGAGGGCCCCGTCCGCGAGGTCGCGGTCGGCGATTTCGCGATCGATCGCGGCCCGGTCACGGTTGCCGAGTTCGCCCGGTTCATCGAGGACACCGGCTACGTGACGCTCGCCGAGCGGCCGCCGAGCCCCGACGAATACCCGGATGCGGACCCCTCGCTGCTCGTCCCCGGCTCGGCCGTGTTCCATCCCACGCCCCGTCCGGTCCCGCTCAACGATCCTAGCCAGTGGTGGGCGTACGTTCCCGGCGCCGACTGGCGCCATCCCTGGGGGCCGGCTAGCGACAACACCGAGCGCCAAGATCACCCGGTCACGCACGTCGCGTATGAGGACGCCGAGAGCTTCGCTACGTGGGCGGGCAAGGCGCTTCCGACCGAAGCCGAGTGGGAGTACGCGGCGCGCGGAGGTCTCGACGGCGCGACCTTCGCCTGGGGTAACGACGAGCGGCCGGGCGGCGAACCGATGGCGAACCACTGGCAGGGTGACTTCCCCTGGCGTAACACCGGCGCGAAAGGCTGGCGCGGCACGACCCCGGTCGGCCTGTTCGCGGCCAACGGGTACGGCGTGCTGGACATGACCGGGAATGTGTGGGAATGGACCTCGGACTACTACTCGGCGCGCGGCGCCGGCTCAGACGCTCCGGCCAGCCCCTGCTGCAAGCCGCCGAGGAATCCGCGCATCGGGACCCCGGACGCCAGCTATGACGTGGGCCGCCCCGGCGCGCACATCCCGCGGCGCGCGATCAAAGGCGGCTCGCACCTGTGCGCCCCGAGCTATTGCCTGCGCTACCGGCCCGCCGCGCGACAGCCCGAGGCGATCGACACCTCGACCAGTCATATCGGCTTCCGCTGCGTCATCCGCCAGCCTGACACGAGTGCCGCTGCGGTACTGTCAGCGATCGATAGAAGGTGATCAGAGCCGATGGTTACGAGGAGCTGCGCAAGGCGATCGTCAGCGGAGAGCTGTTGCCCGGCGAGCGGCTACTCGAGGAGGATCTGAGCGCGCGGCTCGGGCTCGGCCGGGCGGCGGTGCGGATGGCGCTCGCGCGCCTCGAGCACGACGGGCTCGTCCAGCGCGAGCGTCATCGAGGCGCGCGGGTCAGACGCGTGTCCGAGACCGAGGCGGTGGAGATCCTCGAGGCCCGTGCCGCGCTCGAAGGCCTCGCGGCGCGGCACGCCGCGGTCAATGCCGACGACGCCGCGATCGAACGGTTGCGCGCGATCGTCGCGGAGATGCGCGATCTGCGCCAGCGTGGGGACCTGCTCGGGGTCTCGGATGCGAACGCCCGGCTCCACGGCCTGATCCTCGACATCTCGGGCCATCGGACCGCCAAGCGCCTGTCCCAGACGCTCAGCTCCCAACTCGTGCGCTTTCAGTACCGCACCGTGCTGCTGCCGGGCCGGCCGGAGCACTCGTTCGCCGAGCACACCGAGATCGTCGAGGCGATCGCCGCCCACGATCCACAGGCGGCGGAACGGGCCATGCGGCGCCATCTCTCGCTCGTCGCCGAGGCGCTTCGCGGCCACGGCGGCGGCTAGCGCCTCGTGGCCGAGAGTGTGAGTCAAGGTCCGGGACGTCCTCCTGGGACCTCGCGCCGGGCGGTCAGCCGCACCGCGCTCGAGATGTTCGCCGAGCGGGGATTCGAGGAGACCACGGTCGACGACGTCGCCGACGCCTTGGGGGTGAGCCGCCGCACGCTGTTTCGTTATTTCGCCTCGAAGAACGACATGGCGTGGGGCGACTTCGACTGGGTGCTCGGGCGCCTGCGCCGGTGCCTCGACGCCACCGCGGCGGACGAGCCGCTGCACGAGGCGCTGCGACGCGCGGTCGTCGAGTCAAACCGCTACGAGGAGGAGCAGCTCCCGGAGCTGAGGATCCGGATGCGGCTGATCACGGGCGTGCCCGCGCTCCAGGCGCACTCGACGCTCCGCTACGCGGAATGGCGCGCGGTGATCGCCGAGTTCGTCGCCGGCCGGCTCGGCGGCGAGCCCACCGACCTCGTCCCACAGACCGTCGCGCACGCCGCGCTCGGCACGTCGATGGCCGCGTTCCTGGTGTGGGTCGACGACCCGTCGAGCGACCTGACCGCCAACCTCGACGAGGCGTTCCGGCTGCTCGGCGCCGGCGTGGCGGTGCTCACAGCCGGCTAACGCCGATTCACAGCCGGCTAACGGCGACTCAGAGGCGGCGGCCGCCTCGGCCTGAGCGCTCGGAAATCACGTGCGCGGACGCACGCGAGCCAGATGCCGGCGCCGCGGGCGGACTCGTCCGCGATCCTCAGGGCGCCGTAGCTGAGCGGGTCGAGCCCCGGGCGGTCCTCGATCCAGTCGGCCACGAGCCCGACGGCGAGCAGCGCGCCGAGTCGTCTCGGGACGCGCTGGCGGCGCCACCGGTATGCGGCAAGGAGCGCGAACGGCGCCCACGGGCCAGCGACCGCACGGCCCAGCTCGCGGCCCTCCCGGACGGTCACCTGCGCGCTGGCGCGAGCCGCCCACAGGGGCGCGCCGGGCAGCCGCCCCGCGACCGTCCGGCGCAGCCGCACTCCACGCAGGGCGGTCAGCGCCACCAGCGCGGGCCACCCGCCGCCGAGCGCAGCGGCCCAGCCAAGCGCCGGCACCGGGGTCACGAACAGCGCCGGAACGCGCTCGGGGTGGCGCGCGAGCAGCGGCGCCACCGACTCGTTGTACGCGACCCGCCTGCGGTACCAGGCGATCGGCTCGATCCGATCCTCGTGCGCGACGCAGATCCTCGGGTCGTACCTCACCTGCCATCCCGAGTCGTGCAGACGCCAGACGAGATCGACGTCCTCTGCCAGCGTGAGCTCCTCGTCGAAGCCGGGTCCGAGCGCGTCACGCCGCGCCACCATCGCCGCGCTCGGGACGTACCAGACCCAGCTATACGGGCGCACCAGCGATGGGTCCGCACCCATGTCGAGCGCCGAATGACACCGCTCGTACGCGGCGATCCGGCCCGGCCGCCCGCCGGACGAGACGATCCGCGGCGCTACCAGCGCCACCGCCGGGTCGGCCAGGTGGTCGATCAGCGCGCCGGGGAAGCCCGTGAACGGGATGCAGTCGGCATCCAGGAACGCGACCAGCGGCGTCGTGGCGAGCCGCAGCCCGGTATTGCGGGCGGCAGACGCGCCCAGGTTGTCGGGGTGACGCACGTAGCGCGCGCCGACGCGATCGGCCACTGCTTCGATTGCGCGGCCGTCGGGAGATCCGTCGTCGACCACGATCACGCGCGTTTGGGCGCCGGCGAGCGGTGCCAGACACCGCGCAAGCCGCTCGGCGCCACCGTAGACCGGGATGACGATCGTCACCTCCCCGAGAGTCAGGTCGCGCGGTGGCGGATCGGGCTGGGCGAGCCCCCCGTCGAGCAACCTGCGGGCGAGCAACCGCTCAGCACGGTCCTCACCCACTGGCCGGCCGGCCAGCCAGCCTCGAACCGTGCGAGCGCCACGATCCGACAGCGTCATCAGCCGCGGCGGGGAACCGCCGAGCAGCACCTCGCCGTTCCTGCCCCATCGGAGTCCGCGGGAGGGCTGCAGGCGCCACCCCGTCGGGACCGGCACCTCCGTCGGCAGGGTCAAGCGGTCAATCCGCCGTCGACGGGCAGCACCGCGCCGGTCAGCGCCGACGCCGTCGGACCGCACAGCCAGACGACCGCGTCAGCGATCTCATTCGGCTCGATCAGCCGCCGGATCAGGTGCTGACTGGCGAACTCCTCCTGACCGCTGAGGTCGTAGACCTCGGCGCTCGCCGCCAACATCACGCCGCGCGTCGATCCGGGACAGACCGCGTTCGCCGACACGCCCGTGCCGGCCAGGTCGCCGGCCAGCGCCCGGATGAAGGCGACCGTCGCGGCCTTGGCCGCGGAGTAGGCGGCAAGCTGCGGCATCGCGCGCAGCGCGGCCGCCGACGCGATCGCGACGAACCGCCCGGCGCCCGCCTCCACCATGGCGGGGACCGTCGCCTCGGCGAGACGCCGGGTGCCGTGCAGGTTGACGTTCATCAGGCTGAGCCACGCCTGCTCGGGAGTCCCCCACGCGGGGCCCCCTGCGATCACACCGGCCGCCGCCACCGCGGCGGCCGGGCTCCGCCCCGCGAGCGCGCTGGTGAGCCGGGGAACGAATTCAGCGGTGCCCACGTCGGCCTCGAGCGTGTCGACGCTTGGCGCTCCCGCCCCCTGTCCGCACCTTTCCGCGACCGCATCGAGGTCGGCGGCCGACGGCATCGAGTAGCCGATCCCCGGCTGATCCGCGCACGCGTCGACGAGCAGCAGCGACCACCCCTGCTCGGCGAGCCCGCCGGCGACCGCGGCGCCGATCCCGCGAGCGGCTCCCGTCACCACCGCGAGACCGCGACCCTCAGACATGGACGGCAACGTCCGACAGCAGCCCGTCAAGCCGGGCGACACACCCGGCGACCAACCCGTCGAGCAGGCGCCGACCCTCGGACGCGCTCGCCCCGGACGGGTCGCCCAGCACGCCATTCGGGCTCACCGGCCGCACGCCATCGCGACGCAACCGGTCCATCAAGTCGGCGACCGGCCGCGTCTCGCCGGGCTCGGCCTGCTCGCGGCGGACCGCCGCCGGGTCGAGGTGCAGGAGCAACGACGTCTCGGTGCGACCCGCGTGCGCGTCCGCGTCCGCAGGCGCCACCGTGAACGCCGCACACCGCCGTCGCTCGCCCGCGAGTCGTCGGACCGCCTCGGTGACCGCGTCGTGGTTGCCGCCGTGCCCGTTGACGAGCAGCAGCGCGTCCCAGTGTCGCGACGCGTCCCGGCCGAGTTCGACCAGCACCTCCACGAGCGCGGCGGTGCCGATCGACAGCGTGCCCGGAAACGCGGCGTGCTCCCCGCTCGAGCCGAACGCGATCGGTGGCGCCACCGCGACCCCGGAGCGCTGCGCCGCAGCCGCGCCGGCGACGGCCACCGCGATCCGGGTGTCGGTGTCGAGTGGCAGGTGCGGCCCGTGCTGCTCGAGCGAGCCCAGCGGCACGATCACCGCACGCCGCGAAGCGTCGTCAACCTGAACCCAATTCAAGTCAGCGAGATTTGTCACAGAGTGCTAAATTATCGCGCCCGATCGCCCGCGGAGAGGAGCACCCGCCATGAGCGCCACGCCAGAGCAGCTCGACCAGACGGCCGCCGAAGCTGAGCCCGACGACGAGACTGCGACCCAGCCCGCCGACGAGGAGCTCGTGGTCGAGGACCTGTTGGTCGAGGATGTCTCGATCGACGGTATGTGCGGCGTCTACTAGAGCCGCTCGGTGACTTCCGCCGAGCTCAAGCGGGCCGCGGGGCTTGATCCCGATACCGAGCTGAGGCCGGAGCGGTTCGGCGCGCTGGCCTACGATTTCGGTACTCGGCGGCTGTCGTTTGTGCGTCGCCGGGCCGATGCCGCCCGGTCGTTGGCCGACGAGTTCGAGACGGGGCTCGACGCGCCGATCTGTCTGACGTGGGAGCTGACGTACGCGTGCAATCTCGCGTGCGTGCACTGCCTGTCGAGCTCGGGCCGGCGCGATCCGCGCGAGCTGAGCACGGCCGAGTGTATGGCGGTGATCGACGAGCTCGAGCGGATGCAGGTGTTCTACGTCAACATCGGCGGTGGCGAGCCGACGGTCAGGCGCGATTTCTGGGAGCTGGTCGATTACGCGGTCGCGCACCGCGTCGGGGTCAAGTTCTCGACCAACGGCTCGCGGATCACGCCGGAGCTCGCGGCCCGGATCGCGGGGACCGACTATGTCGACGTGCAGGTCTCGCTCGACGGCGCGACCGCGGCGGTGAACGACCGGGTCCGCGGCGCGGGGTCCTACGCCACGGCGCTGCGCGCGATGGAGAACCTGGCCGAAGCCGGATTCACCGGGTTCAAGTTGTCGGTCGTGGTCACGCGCGAGAACGTGCCCCAGCTCGATGCGTTCAAGGCGCTCGCCGATCGCTACCACGCGCAGCTGCGGCTGACGCGCTTGCGCCCGTCCGGCCGCGGCGCCGACGTGTGGGACGAGCTTCACCCGACCGGCGCGCAGCAGCGGGTGCTGTACGAGTGGCTGCTCGCGCACGGTGAGAGCGTGCTGACCGGGGATTCGTTCTTTCACCTCGGTGGGTACGGAGCGGCGCTGCCCGGGCTGAACCTGTGCGGCGCCGGACGGGTGGTGTGCCTGATCGACCCGATCGGCGACGTGTACGCGTGCCCGTTCGTGATCCACGACGAGTTCCTCGCCGGGAACGTCCGCGAGCCGGGTGGATTCGCGCGGGTGTGGCGCGAGTCCGACCTGTTCCTGGAGCTCCGCGAACCGCAGCACGCCGGCGCGTGCTCGAGCTGCGGGCTGTTCGACAAGTGCCGCGGCGGGTGCATGGCCGCGAAGTTCTTCACCGGGCTCCCGCTGGCCGGACCCGACCCCGAATGCGTACTCGGCCACGGCGAACGCGCGCTGGCCACCCGCGGCGAGAAGCCGCTCCCAAAGCCCTCGGTCGACATGTCGAAGAAGCGCGTCCCGGCGCGGGCCTGCAACGAGAGCCCTCTCGACCAATGAAGAATCTGTGGTTCGAGTCGGTGGCCGTGGCCCAGCGCCGGGCCAAGAAGCGCCTGCCGAGGTCGGTGTACTCCGCTCTGCTCGCCGGCTCGGAGGCCGGCATCACGCTCGCCGACAACGTGGCCGCGTTCGGCGAGCTCGGGTTCGCCCCGCACGTCGGCGGGGCGCCGGCCCACCGGGACATGACGACCACCGTGATGGGGGAGCAGATCTCGCTTCCGGTGCTGATCTCGCCGACCGGCGTTCAATCGGTCAATCCCGAGGGCGAGGTGGCGGTGGCCCGAGCGGCCGCTGCGCGCAGCACGGCGATGGGCCTGAGCTCGTTCGCCTCCAAGCCGATGGAGGAGGTGATCGCAGCCAACCCGCAGACGTTCTTCCAGCTCTACTGGGCCGGGGGCCGCGAGCAGATCGCCGGGCGCATCGAACGGGCACGCGCCGCCGGAGCGCGCGGGCTGATCGTCACGCTCGATTGGAGCTTCTCGCACAGCCGCGACTGGGGCAGCCCTTGGATCCCGGACAAGCTCGATCTCAAGGCCATGGCGCGGCTCGCCCCCGAGGTCCTGGTCCGGCCGGGATGGCTGGTGGAGTGGGCTCGCGCCGGCGGACCGCCCGAACTGACCGTGCCCAACGTGTCCCCGCTCGGCGCGCCCCCGACGACCTTCTTCGGGGCCTACGGCGAGTGGATGATGACCGCGCCCCCGAGCTGGGATGACCTTCGCTGGCTGCGCGAGCAGTGGGACGGCCCGTTCATGCTCAAAGGGATCATCCGTGTCGACGACGCCCGCCGCGCCGTCGACGCCGGCTTTACCGCGATCTCGGTCTCGAACCACGGCGGGAACAACCTGGACACCACGCCCGCCTCGATTCGCGCGCTCCCCGCGATCGCCGAGGCCGTCGGCGACCAGATCGACGTGCTGCTCGACGGCGGCGTCCGGCGCGGCAGCGATGTGGTCAAGGCGCTCGCGCTGGGCGCGAAGGCGGTGATGATCGGGCGCGCCTACCTGTGGGGACTCGCCGCCGCCGGCCAGCCCGGCGTGGAGAACGTCCTCGACATCATGCGCGCTGGAATCGAGTCGGCGCTGCTCGCACTCGGCCGCGCGAGCACGACCGAGATCACGCCCGAGGATGTTCTGATCCCGCCCGGATTCACCCGCCGCCTCGGCGTGGCCGCCGAGTCGGCGGCCCTCAGTGGATGACGACGCCGCGGATGTTCTTGCCCGCGAGCAGGTCGCGATAGCCGTCGTTGACCTGCTCCAGCGTGTAGCGCTGGGTGATGATCTCGTCGAGCTTCAGATGCCCTGACTTGTACAGGCCGAGCAGGTTCGGCATCTCAAAGATCGGGTTCGACCCGCCGGCGAGCGAGCCCTGGATGCGCTTGTGCCACCCGACCATCGGCGAGCCGGTCAGGCTGATCGACTTCTCGTCCGCGCGGCTAACCGAGGTGACCACGACCCGCCCCGCCTTGCCGATCAGGCCGACCGCGTCGACGGTCGTCTGCGGCTCGAGCACGCCGACCGTGATCACCGCCAGATCCGCCATCTGCCCGTGCGTCCGCCCGAACAGGATGTCGCGCGCCTCGTCGACGTTGGTCGCGGTGTGGGTAGCGCCGAGGCGGCTCGCCATCTCGAGTTTGAACGGGTTCGGGTCGATCGCGAGCACGGTGGTGGCGCCGGCGTAGCGGGCGCCCTGGACGGCGTTGATGCCGACGCCGCCGACCCCGAAGATCACGACCGTCTCCCCCGCCTTCGTCTCGCCGGCGCGCACCGCCGAGCACCAGCCGGTGGTCACGCCGCACCCGACCAGGCAGGCGACCTCGAACGGGACGTCCTTGTCGATGCGCACGCACGAGTACTCCGACACGACGGTGTGGTCGGAGAACGTGCCGAGCGCGCAGAACCCGCCGTAGTCCTCGCCGCCCTTGTGGAAGCGGAACGTCTCGTCCTGGAGGCACCCGACTCCTGCGTACAGGCCGCGATCGCAGAGGTTCTGATGGCCGGTCGAGCAGTAGCGGCACTTACCGCACGCCGGGATGTACGACGTCACGACGTGATCGCCGGGCGCCACGCGGGTGACGCCGGCGCCGACCGCCTCGACGATGCCGGCGCCCTCGTGCCCGCCCACCAGCGGGAAGCGGATGTGGCTGCCGCCCTCGCGCCGGATGTGCTCGTCGGAGTGGCACAGCCCAGCCGCCTTGTAGCGGATCAGCACCTCGAACTCCTTGGGCTCGTCGAGATCGAGTTCGGTGATCTCCCAGTCGGTGCCGGGCTCGTGCAGCACGGCCGCCCGCGTCGTCATGCTCGCCATCGGTTCTCTCCCCTCGCGTTCATGCGACCTGCGGGACCACCTCGGCGCCGATCAGGCGCAGGTGATCGAGGTCGTCGATGTCGAAGATGTGCAGGTAGACGGTTTCGCAGCCCTCGCCGGCCAGCCGCTCGAGCGCGGCGATCAGATCCGACGGCGTGCCCACGACGCCGTTGGCCAACATGCGCGCGCCGGGCGCCCCGAGACGCTCGAGCCGCTGATCGGCCTCCTCCTTGGTGACGCCGCAGATCGCCTGCATGGTCGCGGACATCCGCAGCGTCGCGGGATCGCGGCCGATCTCCTCGCACACGCCACGCACGTTGGCGAAGCGCTCGGCGCAGCCGTGGCCGGCGCCGCTGTTGAACTCGTCGGCGTACCTGGCCGCCATCAGCGGCGTCCGGCGCGGCCCGGTGCCGCCGATCACGATCTCGGGCCGCGGCTTCTGCACGAGCACCGGGAAGTTCCGGGACTCCTCAAGCTGCCAGAACTTGCCGTCGAAGCTGAACGCTTCACCCTCCGGCGTCGTCCACAGGCCGTTGATGATCCTCATCTCCTCGTCGAGGCGGTCGAAGCGTTCGCCGATCGGGGGGAACGGGATGCCGAACGCCTTGTGCTCGCGCTCATACCAGCCGGTGCCGATGCCGAGGACGACTCGCCCGCCTGACATCTGGTCGACGGTCGCGACGGAGTTGGCGACGACGCCCGGGTGGCGGAACGTGCCGGCGGTCATCAGCGTTCCGAGCTTGATCCGGCTGGTCTCGAGCGCCACGCCGGCGAGCGTCGTCCACGAGTCCGTCGGCCGGTATTCCGGGTCGGTCGAGTCGATCCCGAGGTAGTGATCGCCGCGGAAGAACGCGTCGAACCCGGCTTCCTCGGTGACCTTGGCCATGGCCACGACGCGGTCGTACGTCGCGCCGTGATGCGGCTCCATCAGCACTCTGACTTTCACACCGCCTCCTCATCCGGACGTGGCAACGGGAACGGCGCCGGCCCGCCTCCGTCGAGAACGAGCACCTGGCCGGTCACGAACTCGGCGCCGTCGCTCGCCAGGTACCGCGCGGCGGCAGCGACGTCGTCGGGCCGGCCGACCCGGCCGACCGGCAGGCGGCGCCCGCGCTGCTCCATCTCGGCGCGGACGTCGAGGTCGGGGTCGAGGCTCAGGACCGAGCGGCTCGTGTCAAGCGCTCCGGGCGCGATCGCGTTGACGGTGATCCCCCACGCCGCCACGTCCATCGACAGCGCTCGCGTCAGCCCGATGATTCCCGCCTTCGAGGCCGAGTACGGGGTCGAGCGCGGGGCGGCGATCACGCCCGCCATCGAAGAGACGTTGATGATCCGCCCCCACCGATTCCGGCGCATCGCTGGGACGGCCGCGCGGCACATCAGCCAGGTCCCGCGCAGGTTGATCCGGATCACGTCGTCGAACACGTCGATCGGGATCTCGTCGATCACGTCGCGATCGAGTCCCTGCGGCGCCGCGGCGTTGTTGACGAGGATGTCGAGCCGGTCGAACCGCTCGAGCGCCGCCGCCACCATCGCTTCGGCGTCGTTTTCGTCGCCGATGTCGCCGAGCGCCGGGATCGCGGTCCCGCCGGCCGACTCGATCTGCTGCACCAGCGTGTCCAGCCCGTGCCACGACTCCGGCTGCCCCGACCCGACGATCTCCTGGCGGCGGTTGAGGACACCGGTCGGCCGGCGATCGGCGACGACGACCGCGACGCCGTCGCCGGCGAGCGCGCGGGCGACCGCCTGACCGCCGCCGTCGGGCTTGCCGCAGCCGGTGATGAGCGCGACCCGGCCGTTCATTCCGGGTAGTGGAGGTCGATCGCGTCGGCCGGGATAGCGAGCGACTTGCCGAGGATCGCGCGCATGACGTCGGGCGGGGCGAGGCAGTCCTCGCACGCCTCGGGCGTCGCGACGATGTCGACGACGACGCGCTCGCCCTCCTCGCGCGCTTCGAGCCCGTAGCCGTCGGCGGCGAGCATCGTCCGCATCTCTTTCAGCCCCTGCTCGCTGTACATCTCAACCTCCGTTGCCGGCCGCCACCGCAGCGCTGGCTCGTTCGATTTCGACCGATGAGTTCGACCATTCGCCGAACACGCGGAACACCATCGAGATCGCCGCGTTGCGCGCGCCGGCGACGACGATCGGGACCGAGGCGCGGCTCGGCAGGAACGGCGTGAACGTGTCCCCCGGAACGCGTTCCTCGTCCGAGGCGGAGCGACCGCCGAACCCGCCTTCGGCCACCCCGTCCTTGCCGGCGCGCCGCAGGTCGGCCTCGATGCGGCCGCAGTGCTCGACCAGCCAGTCCTTGACGTCGGCCTTGGAGAAGCCGGCGTCCGCGAGCATCTGGGCGTGCTCGGGGCAGAACACGATCCCGGCCGACTGAGCGCGGAAGATCATCACGCCGGTCCGCGAGATCGTGTCGGCGAAATCGTTCAGCAGATGCTCGGGGTTCTGGGTGTGGCGGTTGTCGACGAACTCGTACGTGCGCGTGAGCGTGCACGACACGGCGTTTGCCCCAGGCTCGAGCCCCATCTCCGTGGCCAGCGGCTCCCACGGGCTCTCCTCCTCGTTCTCCCCGAAGCAGATCGCCCACCGGCCCGGGATCCCCTGGGTCGTCTGGTCGAACACGTGCGGGACCACGCCGAACGCATTGCGCATCATCAGCCCGAGCGCGCGCGGAATCGTGGCGTTGGGGCGAAAGCCCGCCGCGAAGTTCCCGCCCGTGCTGTTGATCCCGAGCTCGCCCCGAATCGGACCGTTGATCACGATCAGCGGCGCGGGCCCGCTCGTCGACTGCCAGCCGCCGCCCTTGGCGGCCCGGTCGCGCATCACCGCGTCCCACGCCGCGAGCACGATCGGGAAGTACTCGGGGAGGCAGCCGGCCATCGCCGCGTTGATCGCGGCGGTCTGGACCGTGCACTCGCGCCCGAGGTGCTCCATGCGCCAGAGCACCTCGTCGGGTGGTCGGCCGGTCCGCGCGAGGAACTGATCGAGCAGCGCCTGCGAGACGGGGACCACCGGCAGTCCGTCGGTCCATCCCTGCTCGTAGCAGTACTCGATCGCCTCGCGGGCCACGTCCGGATCCGGTTCGCGAGCCATCAACCGCCGTTCCCCGTGAGCAGCGCCGTGACCTCGGCCGCAACCGCCTCGGCGCGCTCGCGCACCTGGGCCGGCGTGAGGCCCGCCACCGGATGCGACGTGGTCAGGTACCGGTAGCCGGGCGCACCCTGGATCTCGGCCATCGCGTCACCCGTGGCCCTGAATGCGTCCGAGCAGATCACCGCTGCGGGTATGCCGTGACGCTCGAACAGGATTCCGTCGGCGACCGCCGACG
Source organism: uncultured Solirubrobacterales bacterium (assembly GCA_963770615.1). Classification (GTDB taxonomy): domain Bacteria; phylum Actinomycetota; class Thermoleophilia; order Solirubrobacterales; family Solirubrobacteraceae; genus Palsa-465. Next base: position 19,789 of record CAVYQJ010000018.1, read on the forward strand.
CGCTACACGAGCCTCAATCGCCAATGCCTATCACCACCACGTCCGACTCCGAACTCAGCTGGTCGATCAGCTCCTGCGGTGCCGGCTGCGCGAAGTTCTCCTTGCGGCGCAGCCTCGCCTCGCCCGCGCCGTAGCGCTCGCGCAGGATGTCCGCCACCTCGGTCAGGAACAGGCTCGCGTTCTGCTTGCCGTTCTCGAGCAAGCCGACGGTCGCGCCACTGAGCTCCCCCCGCCGTGGCGCAAGCTCGAGGGCCGCTTTCGTGTCCTTGCCGGTCAAACCGGTCGGGTCCAAAATCGCGCTCATATCGCCTCCTCAACAGTCGCTTGGGAAGAAAGGATGAATAGTTCAACCTTTCTTCCCAACGAGTGCCTAGTGTTCATGGATCAACACGCCGCGGATGTTGCGACCCGCGAGCATGTCCTCATAGCCCTGGTTGATGTTGTCGAGCGTGTACCGGTTCGTGATCAGTTCGTCGAGCTTGAGATCGCCGTTCTTGTACAGGCCGAGCAGGCGCGGCATGTCGTACAGCGGGTTCGCGCCACCGAACAGCGAACCCTGGATGTTCTTGTGGAAGCCGGTCACCGGCGAGCCGTGGATCGCGATCGTGTCACCCTCGCCACCGACCGCGGTGACGACGACGCTGCCGCCCTTGCCGATCATGTCTACCGCGTTGCGGAGCACCTCGGGGTGCATCACGCCAACGGTGATAACCGCGTGGTCGGCCATCTGGCCGTGGGTCAGCTCCCAGATCTTCTGCTTGGCTTCCTCCGTATCGCCGGTGGTGAACGTGGCGCCGAACTTGCCCGCCATCTCCTGTTTGTACGGGTTAGGGTCGACCGCGATCACGTTCTTGGCGCCGGCGTACGCCGCCCCCTGCACCGCGTTCATGCCCACCCCGCCGGTGCCGAAGATCACCACGGTCTCCCCCGCGCGTGTGCCGGCCGCGTATACCGACGATCCCCAGCCCGTGGTCACCCCGCACGCCACCAGCGCCGCGATCTCGAACGGGAGATCCTCGTCGATCGGGACGCAGGAGTTCTCGGAGACCACCATCCACTGCGAGAACGTGCCGAGCACGCACATGCCGCCGACGTCCTCGCCGTTCTCGTGGAAGCGGAACGTCCCGTCGAGGAACATTCCCGTGCCCGCGTTCAGACCGTCGTCACACATGTTCTGGCGACCGGTCGAGCAGTACCGGCAGTGACCGCACACGGGGATCCAAGAGGTGCAGATGTGGTCGCCCTCGCGAACGCGGGTCACCGACGGACCGACTTTCTCGACCACGCCCGCCCCCTCGTGGCCGCCGACCATCGGATACCGGTAAGGGCCACCCTCGCGCACGTGCTCGTCGGAGTGACACAGCCCGCAGGCCATCACCCGGACGAGCACCTCGTGGGCCTTGGGCTCATCGAGATCGAGCTCGGTCAGCTCCCAGGCCTGCCCCGCTCCTCGAACGACTGCGGCGCGTGTCTTCACTGTGTCACTCCTGTTTTAGTCGAACTAGCCACCCCGGCGCCCGCAAGCTGCGGCGCCTCGATGCCCAGGAAGCGGAATGTGTTGTGCCAGGTGATGTCCTCGAGCGCGTCCGCCGGCAGGTCGAGCGACCGCAACGTGCGCGCGCATGGGTCCTCTCGCGGCATCGCCGGGAAGTCAGAGCCGACCAACACCTGGCGATGCCCCACCAACTCGATCAGGAAGCGGAGCGCGCGCCGGTCGAAAACGAGCCCGTCGTAGTAGAAGCGCCGGGTGAGCTCCGCCGGCGATACACCCTCGGCTTCCGCAACCGGCGGTTCCTCATTCCAGGTCTTCCCCCAGAAGGTCATCGCGCGCGGGAGCATCATCGGAAAGCCGCCGGCGCCGTGACTGAAGGCCAGCCGGAGGCGCGGGTGGCGCTCGGCCAGGCCGCTGGTGATGATCCCCGCGCACGCCAGCAGCGCGTCGGCGCCAACCGCGAACGCCGCAATCGGGATCAGCCCGGCCGGCAGCCGCTCCCCGAAATCGGTCGGCATCGCGTGGATGAAGATCGGCATCTCGAGGCGCTCGGCCTCGGCCCAGAACTCGTCGAACTCGGATCCGTGGAGCGCGCGTCCGGCCACGTTGGAGGCGATCTCCACGGCGACGAGCCCGGCATCCTGCACGCGCGCGAGCTCCGCGCACGCCAGCTCCGGAGCCTGCATCGGCACCATCCCCATCCCCATCAAACGCCCCGGGTCCGCCGCGCACAACGACGCCACGAACTCGTTCACACGGCGCGAGAGATCGAGTCCCTCGGGGCCGGACACCGCGTAGTCGAGCAGCGGCGGCATCGGCGAGACCACCTCGGCGTCGAGGCCGCTGCGCTCGAGCTCCTCGAGCCGGCGCTCGGCCGAGTAGAACGCGTCGATCGCCTTGAACTGCATCCCGCGATCGTTCTCGAGCAGCCGCGCGTGCTCGTCCCCCGCGCACGGTCCGATCCGCGGTCCCCGGTGATCGGCGGACGAGCCGACCGCTTCCAAGGCACCCGGGATCACGTGGGCGTGCATGTCAACGAGCATTGGCTGCCTCCTCTCCGCTCGACGTGACGGCGGCCATGGCCGAGCCGCGGTCCGGAGTGACGCACGTGTGAATCGCGTCCCCGTCGGCGAGCGCCTGGATCGCGGCCTCGGTGTCGGCCAGCTCGAACGTCCCCGAGGCCATTTTCTCGAGCGGGAACCGCCCGGACTCGATAATCCGGATCGCCTCGATGTACGCCTCGGCGTTGACGCCGAACGCACCGCGGACGGTCAGGCCCTTGTTGATCAGGCGGTCGGTCACGACCTCGATCCGCTTACCGCCCTTCAAACCCGCGAGCACGATCCGACCGCTGTGCCGCACCGCCTCGATCGCATCGAGAACCGGCTGCGACGCGATCGGCGTGAGCTCGAGCACGACGTCGGCCATCGCGCCACCGGTGATCTCGGTCACCCGCTCCACCACGTCCTCGGATTCCACGTTGATCGTGTGGTCAGCCCCGAACTCGCGCGCCAGCGCGAGTTTGTGCGAATCGCGAGACAGACCGGTCACGATGATCGTCCCGGCCCCCCGGGCCCGCGCCGCGATCACCGACGTCAGCCCGCGCTGGCCGGGACCAAGGATCAGCACCGTCTCACCGAGCCCTACCTCGCCGAGGAACGCGGCCCAGCGCACGCCGGCGCCGAGCGGGTTGAACATCACCGCGATCTCGGGCGGGATGTCGCTCCGCATCTTGTGCAGGATCGCCCACGGATGCAGATACAGATATTCCGCGAATCCTCCCCACAGCGCGGGCGAACGCGATAGCGGCGTCATCCCGTACGCGCCGTCGCGGTTCGGGCACGACATGTAGCGGCCGGTCAGGCAGTAGTCACAGGCGCGGCAGGGCCGGAGGATCTCCACAGCCACCCGATCCCCGACGGAAACGCCCCACCGCTCCGCAGCACGTTCCCCCACCTCCTCGATGACACCGAGCGGCTCATGCCCGGGATAGCGGGAACATCCCCAGGACGCACGAGGTGGCCTCGGTACTGCTCGACGTCGGACCCGCACACACCGCCAGCCTCGATCCTCAGCAATCCCTCGTAGCGAGGACCGATGACCGGCCGCGGGAACTCCCGGATCTCGTACGCCAACGGCCCGGTCAACCGCGGCCCTCACCATCTCGGAAGACATCGAATCCTCCCGGCATCGTCTCGTCTTCATGCCGGGGATGCGGCGGTATGGCTCGGCCTGTCGGACGGCGGCGTGTGCCGTACTTGGCCCGCGCGCCGCCGTCGATCACGAAGTCGCAGCCGGTTATCAGCCGGGCGTAGTCGGAGCGCCGGCCAGCGCCGCGCCGTGGCCGATGTGGTCGGCGTCGACGGTGCCATCGGCATGTTGCCGCGCACGTCGATCTTGCCCGGGTCGCGCCACCACGACGCGTGCTCGCCGACAGTGCAGACGCGCACTCCCGCCGGACTCGGACAGCTCTGCGGAGTAGCCGGGTGTCGGGCCTCGGCGCCGTAGGCGAGTTCAGGCTGAGCACGGATCCCGTACGGCGCGAGGTCCATCGCGGCGGCGCGGGTGAAGTTCGCGAGCCCGCCCTTGTGAAACGCGTACGCGATCACGCCGGCGCAACCCTGCCACGCGTTCAAGGAACGGATGTTGAGGATCGAGCCCTTGATCTCGCGCTCGATCATCGAGATAGCGACGTTGCTGGTGTCGAACGTGCCGGCGCCGGCCATCGCGGCGCGGTTCCGGATGCCGAGGCTCTCCTCGGGCGCCCCGCCCGCCAACGGCGGCGTTGTTGATCAGGATGTCGATCCGCCCAAGCGTCGAGCACCTCACCGACGTAGCGCACGACGTCGTCCTCGGAGCTGACGTCGCCCACGGCCGCCATCGCGTCACCGCCGTGCCGGGAAATCCGCCGGACGGAAGCCTCGGCGGCATCGCGGAAACGTCGTTGCACGCCACAGAAGCGCCGTACCGCGACAGCGCGGGTGATCCATGCCGATGTTCGGACCCGCGCCCGTCACCAGGGCTACCTTGCCTTCAAGCAAAACGTCCACGGGCCTCACGCCCCGCCCGTAGATGATCACGGTCTTGACCTGGGTGTAGTCGAGGATCGATTCGGCGCTCACCGTCCGCCCGAATCCGCTCGACTTGTATCCGCCGAACGGCGCCCCGATCACGCCGCCCGACCACAGCGTGTTGATCGACGCCTCCCGGCCTGGATCCGGCCAGCCGCACCGCACGACCCCACGTCGCGCGTCCACGCGGATGCGACGAGCCGTACCGCGTCCCGTTGGCTATCGAAAGCGCCTCCTCTTCATCGGAAGAGCTCGACGCCGGACGAGCACAGGGCCGAAGATCTCCTCCTGGGCGATCCGCATCTCCGGTCGCACCTGGTCGGGAGTTCGTCGGCTCGACGGAGGAGCCAGCAGGTGCAGTACGTCGCCCTGCGCTCCACCCCAACGAGGCCAGCGCGCCCTTGGCGCGCCCGGCTGTCGAGGATACCGAGCACGCGCTTCTCCTGCTTGGCGCTGATCAGCGGACCCATGTCGACGTCCTCGTACCACGGCCCGACCCGCACGTGCTTGAACGCATCCGCCAACCCCGAGACCACCTCGTCCCGGATCGAGGAGTCGACCACGACCCGGGACCCGGCAGCGCAGATCTGCCCCGTGTTCAGCGTGATGCTCCGCGCGATCGTCGGGATCGCCTTATCCAGCGGCGCGTCGCGCGGCGCCACCTGCGGCGACTTACCGCCAAGCTCGAGATGCAGCGGGATCAGGTGCCGCGCGCATGCCTCCGTCGCGCGGCGGCCCGTCTCCGGCGACCCCGCGTCGACTGTTCATCAGCGCCAGCGTCGCGGGATCATCACCATCTCCAGGCTCGCCACCTCAGGTTGGTCACCGTGACGACGTCGTCACCCCGGGCGGTATCCCCGCGTCAAAGCCAACCAGACCAGCGACCAGGCCCTTCGCCATGCGACAGCGCATCCTCGGCGGGCTTGATGGCGATGGTGTTCCATCGCGATCGCCGGCCCCGCGTCGTTGACCGTGTTCGGCCCCGGCGCGTTCCACGGGATGATGCTCCCGCACACGCCAAACGGCTCGCGCAAGGTCATCCCGATCGCGTCCGGGAACATGCTCGGCAGCGTCGACCCGGTGGCCTTGTCGGCGAGGCCGGCGGTGAACGTCAGGATCCCGCCATCGGCCCGCCCGCCCCCGGGCAGTCCCGCTTCGGCCGGCCGACCTCGAGACACTTCCAGCAGGTCGATCTCGGAGGCGTGCTGGCGACGGCGAAAAACCCGATGGAGCAGCAACTGCCCCCTTCGGCTTCGACTCAGATTCCGCCACGCGGGAAAAGCCCTGGAGCAACCATAGGCATCGTTCACGTGGTCCACCACGCAGTAGTTCGCCAAGGTCTCGCCTGTGGCAGGGAGCATCGCCGGAATCGTGTCGCCGCCACGCGCGGGTACCCACTCACGCCGATGAGCTGGGTGCCATCGCCAACGAGTGACTGGATGCGAGAATCTCAGTTGGCTGCTCCGGTCATCTGCTCCTGCCATTGCCGCGCCGCACGTCATGCGAACCGGAAAGTGACACGCGGCAAAATAGCCCTCGGCCAGCCTGCGCAGCGGCGGCTCCTCGGCCGCACAACATCCTGTGCGTGGGGACACCGGGTGCGGAACGGCAACCCGAGGGCGGATCGATCGGCGAGGGCGGCTCGCCGTCGAAGTCATCTGCGTCCACGGGCGCGCGCGCCGTCGGATCCGGTTCGGGATCAACGCCAGCAGCGCGACCGTGTACGGGTACAGCGGCTGGCGATTACGGCGGCTCGGCCGGACCGAGCCTCGAGCAGCTTGCCCAGGTACATGACCGCGACCCGATGGGGGCGCCTTCAACAGCGCAAGATCGTGCGCGATGAACAGATACGTCGTGACGGCTCGCGCGCAGGCGCTCGAGCAGGTTCAGGACCTGCGCCCGGATCAGCACGTCCAGCAACGAGACCGCCTCGTCGTAGATGATCAGCACCGGGTCAAGCACGAGCGCACGCGCGATCGCGACGCGTTGTGCCTGACCGCCCGACAGCGATCGCGGCCGGCGGTCGGCGTACCGCGCCGGATCGAGACCAACGCGATCGAGCGCCTCGTTGACCTGGCGCCGGCGCTCGCCTCGCGCCGCCGTCCGGAACGCGATCAGCGGCTCCTCGACGATCCGCGTCACCGACCACTTCGGATCGAGCAACACGAAGGGGTCCTGGAACACCATCTGCATCTGGCGCCGCGCCTGGAGCAGCTGCTTCCCGCGCAGGTTGACCAGATCGACCCCTTCAACGGCACCTGGCCGGACTTGGGACATCGCACCTGCAAGATCTTCGCCCGCGCGAGCGTCAACTACCACGGTCTGGCCAGCACGCCCAGCATCTTTCTCCACCTTCGCCACGTGAACAGAACACCCAAGACGGCCTGCTCACTCACACCACCCTGGGCCCGGACCTCGAACTCTTGGCCAGGATTGGTGCCGGTTGCTGGAGCAGCGGGCCATCGCTCATCGCGCCACCCCGTCGGCACATGGATGCCAGCACGCCCACTGGTGATCGGGCTCGTGCTCCTCGAACGCCGGCACGTGCTGGCGGCACTGATCGGTGGCGCTCGGGCAGCGCGGCGTATGAACCGCCTACCGGGTCTCGTAGCGCCAGGTTGGGCGGCTGGCCCGGCACGGCGGCGAGCGTTACGTGGGACGCGTTCCTGTAGACGCGGATGGCGTCGAGCAGTGCGCACATCTATGAGCATCCGGACGTGGGCGAACAGCATCTCCGGGTCGGAGCCCGCTCGACCGCCCGCCCGCGTACATCACGACGACCTCGTCGGCGAAGCTCGCCGCCAGCCCCAGGTCGTGGCTGATCATGATCAGCGCCATTCCCAGCCGCTGCTGCAGGTGGCGCAGGAGCTCCATGATCTGCGCCTGGGTCGTCACGTCGAGCGCGGTGGTGGCCTCGTCGGCGATCAACAGCTTCGGCGACGACGCCAGCGCGATCGCGATCATCACGCGCTGGCGCATGCCGCCGAGAGCTGATGCAGGTCTTGCTGGAGTCGCTCCTTCGCGGCCGGCAGACGGACCAGTTCGAGCAGCTCGAGCGCGCGGTGGTGCGCGGCCGCGCGCGAGGTCTTCTCGTGCGTCTGGATCGCCTTCCCGGATCTGCCCCCCGATGCGCATCGTCGGATTGAGCGACCGGGTCGGGGTCCTGGAACACCATCAGGCACGCGCCCGCGCCCGCGGTGCGAGCGCATCGCCTTCTCGGCCAGCCCGACGATCTCGACATCGTCGAACCGGATCGACCCGGTGACGTTCGCCATCAGCAGCAGCAGCCCCATGATCGCGCGCGAGCTGACGGTCTTACCCGGGCCCGGACTCTCCGATCACCGCCACCGTGTGCACAGAGCTCAGCGAGTACGTTCAGCCCGTCGACCGCGCGCAGGAGGCGACCGTGGGGTGGGGCCGAAGTTGACACGCAGGTCTGAGACCTCGAGCAGCGGCTCGGTCGCTGGCTGCTCCAGCGCGCGCGCAGCCCGTCGCCGAGGAGGTTGAAGCAGACGACCGTGATGAATAGGGCGGCGTCGGCAGCAGCGCGTACCGCGGGTCGGCGGACAGCGTGCTCTGGCCTTCAACTGGCGTTACTCCAACTCGCGGACGCGGCGATGAAACTCCGGAGCGCGACGAAGCTGAGCGCGCCCTCAATCATTAGCAACCCTGCTGCCGGCAGGCCGAAGGTGATCAGCTCGACGAAATTCTCGACGATGTTGACGAGCAGCATGTCCTGGGAACCGGTTCCCGGACGGCGTCGCGCGGTAATGAACGTCTGCTCGCGGACGCGCAGCGTGGCCGCGCGCGAAATTCGTGCGAAGGCCGGCACGCTGAAGAAGCACAGCGCCCAGATCGTATGCAGCTCGCTCGGACCCAGACCCTGCGCGATCGCGACGGCCAGAACGAACGCCGGGAACGCGATCACCACGTCGAGCAGCCGCATGATCGTCGCATCGCGCCAGCCGCCGAGGTAGGCGGCGATGGCGCCGAGCAGCCCGCCGAGAATGATGCCGATCGCCTGGACGGCGAACGCGATCTCCAGCGAGGCCCGGCCGCCGTACAGGATCCGCGACCACTCGTCGTTTCCGACCGGATCGGTGCCGAGGAAATGGCCGGGCGAGAACGCCGGCAGGCTCGCGTTCAGGATGTTCCCGCCGGTGGGCGGCGGCACCGGACCGATAATCGGCCAGATGAAGCACAGCGCGATGATGAACAGGACCATCGCCCCGGGCACGATCACGCCGATCGAGCCGCGCCACCGTCCCGCTACCCGCACCGCCGCTGCCTCGTCGAGCGAAGGCGCGACGCCGGCTACGACGAGATCACTCGGTCGGTCGGCCATACCTGATCCTTGGATCGAGCACCGAATACAGCACATCGGCCGCGAGGTTGGCGACGACGACGATCACCGCGAACACGAACACGATGCCCTCGATCACGGAATGTCGCGGCTGTCGATCGCCTGGAGCAACTCGTGGCCGATGCCGGGAAGCCCGAAGATGTCCTCGATCACCACGGTCGCCCCGAGCAGCGTGCCGAGATTCAAAGCCACCACCGTGATCAGCCCGAACAGCGAATTGCGCAGCGCGTGACGCGTGAGCACCCGCCACGGGCGCACGCCCTTGGCACGCGCGGTCACCACATAGTCCTCCCCCTGCATCTGCTCGAGCAGGTCCGCGCGCAGCAGGCGCGTGTAGAAGCACAGCAGGCCCAGCCCAATCGAGACGGACGGCAGGATCAGGTAGCGAATGTTCTGGCCGAGGCTCTGTCCCGGCGGGACCCAGCCGATCGCCGGCAGCACGTTCAGCTTGACCGCGAACACGTACACCAGTACAAGCGCGAGCACATACGGCGCAACTGATAGTCCGGCCATGCTGAAAACCATCGTGAGCCGGTCGGCGATGCCGTTCGGTTTGCGCGCGGAGAGGAGCGCGAGCGGCACCGCCAGCACCAGCGAGATCAAGAACGCGAACGCCACCAACTCGAACGTGACCGGAAGGTCGGCGCCGAGGATCGAGCCGACGCTCTGACCGCTCGACAGCGAGTGACCGAGGTGCCCGATGACCGCTTCGTGCAACCAGTCCCAGTAGCGCGTCAGGAATGGCCTGTCGAGCCCGAGCTTCACCTCGAGCTGGTGGATCTCCGACGGCGTCGCGCTCGCCCCGAGCAGCTCCTGTGCCGCGTCGCCCGGGAGTGAGTTCATCACCACGAACGACAGGAACGTCACCCCGAACAAAACCGGGATCGCCGTCAGTAGACGGCGAATTATGAATCGCAGCGTGGGCGAGCCGGCGAGCCGGCCCGCCCGGCCGGCCCGCGCCGCCAGCGGAGCGCTGAGCGGCGCGGAGGCACTACTCATCGGGCGCTGTCCCTGCCGCCCCTGGAGTCACTGTGTGTATGAGACGTCCTGCCACAACGGCGCGGTGTTCACCACCACCGACGGGATCGATGTTGTGAGCCCGGGCCCCTGCACACCGTGCACCGCGACGTTCCAACTCGCGAGCGGGAACAGGAAGGGCCCGTCGGCGTTCTTGGCGATGTACTGGGCAGCCTGCTGGTATGTCTTGTCGCGGGCCGCCGGGTTCACGAGCCCCTGGCCGCCGAGGATCAGGGCGTCGAGCTTCGGGTCGTGCACGCCACTGAACGGTGACGCGGACAGGAACCGGAAGCCGAGGCCCACGCCGGCGGCGGGATCCCACGCGCCCGCCGTCTGCAGTGCCGCCTGCCACTTCTTGGTGTCGAACTGCTGGATCAGCCCGGCAAGGCTGTACAGGTGGATCGAGGTGTTGATCCCCGCCTCCTTCCACAGCGTCTGCAGTGCCTCCATGAAGTTCTGATTGACCGGCGAGGCGAGCGTGAAGAAGTTCACGCTCAGTCCGCCGAGTTGCTTCACGAGCGCCTTGGCCTTGCTCAGGTCATACGCCGGGTAGCCGGGCACGTTCGGGTAATAGAACAGGCCGCCGGGCGCGGTGAACCCCTGGACCACCTGGAACTGGTTGCCGAACAGCTTCTGGTCGATGATCGACGCGTCGGTCGCGTAGTAGATCGCCAGCCGCGCGTTGACGTTGTTGAACGGTGGCGCCGTGGTGTTCAGCTGGATGTCATACGGGGACGTCGCCGGCTGCTCGGTCGTCGTGAAGTGCGACTGGTACGAACTCACGAGTGAGGGGGTGGCCATTCCGTCGTAGGCCTGCGCGCCTCCCGACTGCAGCGCCTCGAGCGCGGCTTCGTCGTCGGCGGTGGCCTTGAACGTGAGGTTGTCGAGGTATGGCTTCCCGCTCTCCCAGTAGCTCGCGTTCTTCTTCAACACGAGCGTGTTGCTGAGGGTGTCGCTGACCACGGTGAACGGACCAGCGCCCACGGGCTTGATCTTGAACGCCTGTTCGCCCATGGTCTTGAGCGCCGTCGGCGAGGCGATCCAGTTCAGATTTGCAACTAGCAGCTGATTCTGGAACGCGCCGTCGGGAGCGGCCAAGCTGAACACCACGGTCGTCGCGTTCGGCGCGGTGATCGACTTAACCGGCGGGAGGATCGGCTTACACGTGCAGGGGTTCGCGAGATCGCGCGTCCAGTTGGCCACGACTGCAGCACCGTTGAGCGGCGTACCGTCGGAGAACTTGAGGTTCGGCTGCAGCGTGATCGTCCACGTCTTTCCACCGGCCGACGGCGTCGCGGACGCGGCAAGATCGGGGATCACCTTCCCGCCCGCGGCGAGCTGGAACAGCTGGCCGAAGATCGAGTTCATCTGATCCTGGTCGGCGGCGCCGTTGGTGTTCGTCGCAGGATCCAGGCCGGCCGGCCACGCGCCGGCGTACCCGCCCAACTCGAGCACGGTCAGCGACCCGCCCGGTTTCGGCGTTCCCGTCGCGGCCGCCGCCGTCGACGTAGCCGACGACGACGTCGCACTCGACGCCGAAGAGGACGAAGTCGATGACTTCGAACTCGAACTGCCGCACGCACTCGCGACCGCGGCGATCACAAACACACAGGCCGCAATTGCTGCAGGCCTGCTCAAACGGATGGCATGACGCATCCTCGGCTCTCCTCGCTTCGCGCAGCCTACTCGCCGGCGCTCCCTGGATGCCAGACACCGCTGGCTCTTGGAGGCAGCGCCGCCGCGATCGTAACACGCCTATAGAGCGATTTTGGGCCGCGCGGCGGCCACCGACGCGATAGTGCATTGAAAGTCAAGTCCGACGTCGCTGGCAGGCAAATCCGACCCCGTCGAGGGATCGCCGCGACCCGTCCGATCGCACGCAGGGTCAGGCTTGCGTGCGTGTTCGGTCAAGCACCCTGCGAGCTAAATCAAGGATGATGCGTGCTAACACTGAGTCCGAGGCACGAGGGAGATATGCAGACGCAAGCAGCAGTCCTGTGGGAATACGGCGGTGACTGGGAGATCGACGAACTGACGCTCGACGATCCCAGAGAGGGCGAGGTGCTCGTGCGACTCGCCGCTTCGGGCCTCTGTCATTCCGACGAGCACCTCCGGATCGGCGATCTGCCGATGGAGGCACTTCCGACGATCGGCGGCCACGAGGGGGCCGGCGTGGTCGAGGCCGTCGGACCCGGTGTGCGCGGCGTCGCCGAGGGCGATCACGTCGTGTTGAGCTTCGTTCCCGCGTGCGGCAGGTGTCATTGGTGCGCGATTGGACGCGAGAACCTGTGCGACAAGGGCATAGGGATCCAGGTCGGCCTGCAGCAGGACGGCACAAGCCGCCACCATGTTCGGGGCCAGGACGCCCGGCTGATGTGCATGCTCGGGACGTTCTCGTCACACACTGTCGTACATGAGGATTCGGTGGTCAAGATCGACCAGGACATCCCGCTCGACAAGGCGGCGTTGGTTGGCTGCGGCGTAACCACTGGGTTCGGCACCGCGGTCTACGGCGCCGAGGTCCAGCCCGGCGACACGGTCGTCGTGCTCGGGATCGGCGGTGTCGGGGCGAACGCGGTGCAGGGAGCGCGGATCGCGGGCGCCACTCGGATCATCGCGGTCGACCCCTCGCCGTTCAACCGCGAGCAGGCGGGAAAGTTCGGCGCAACGCACATGTTCGCCTCCGCCGAGGAGGCGCTCGGGTCGATCGCGGATATGACCGGGGGGACGATGGCGGAATCGGCGCTGGTGACGGTCGACGTCACGACGGGCAAGGTGCTCGCCGACGCTATCTCGCTCGTCGGGAAGGGGGGCAAGGTCGCGGTGACGGCGCTGGCACCGATGGCGCCCATCGAGATGGGTATGCCGATCTTCGAGGTCATCGCGTGGGAGAAGCGGATCATCGGCTGCCTCTTCGGCCACGCCAACCCGCGATCGGACATCCCGAAGCTCCTGTCGATGTATCGCGACGGCAAGCTGATGCTGGACGAGCTAGTGACGCGCACGTACACGCTGGAGCAGGTCAACGACGGCTACGAGGACATGCGGAACCACCGAAATATCCGCGGCCTCATTCTCTACGAGTAGCCCTCGGAGGCCAGTCGTCCGGCGGTGGTCCTCCGCAACGTGGCCGCAGCGGCCACGCG
>CAVYQJ010000019.1:0-202721 GCA_963770615.1 uncultured Solirubrobacterales bacterium
TAAAACTCGGCTATATGCTGGAAACTCCGAGTATCCCGCACTACTCGTCCCGTCCGATGTGGACGGTACAGTGACAATGTGACGGGTGCGGACAATCAGCAGGAAAGACTCTCTGTCGCTTCGTTTCCGAGCGAGCTCGGGAACTTCCTAGCCGGTTTCGCGCTGGGAGAGGCCAGCTTCATGATCGTGTGTCGCCGACGTGGCGATTACTCGAGATGCTGGAAGCTCTCAGCGGCTTTCAACGTGTCCCAGAGCGATCGAGCTCCGCTCGATCTCTTTCGTGACACGCTCGCGTGCGGAACCATGCGAAGGGCCGGGAACGGCGGCTGGTACTGGGAGGTGAATCGCCTCTCGGACATCCGGTCGACGATCATCCCGTTCTTTCGTCGTTTCCCGCTCGTGGGACGGAAGGCACACGATTTCGAGCTGTTCGCCCAGGCGGCGGATCTGCTCGCGAAGGAAGTCGTGTCGGATGCCGACTACAGACAGGTACTGCTCCTTCGTGAGCAGATGAATCGTGGCGGCAAGCGCCGCTACACGATGGAGAGAATCCTCAGAGACTATACGCCGAGCTCACCGGTTGATCTGACGGGTGAGATGAGATAGTCCGATCTCATGGGCGACCATGAGAGCTGACCAGAAATGTGTCAGCCGCGCAGGGCCGAAGAGGCCTGGCGTAGTAACAAGAATGAACGGTCCTAAGGTAGCGAAATTCCTTGTCGGGTAAGTTCCGACCTGCACGAATGGCGTAACGACTTGAACGCTGTCTCAACGAGGGGCTCGGTGAAATTGCAGTCTCGGTGAAGATGCCGAGTACCCGCGGCTAGACGGAAAGACCCCGTGAACCTTTACTACAACCTGGTATTGGGGTTCGATGCATCTCGCTCAGGATAGGTGGGAGCCTTGGAAGCGCCGGCTGCGGCTGGCGTGGAGGCAACCTTGAGATACCACCCTTGGTGTATTGGATCTCTAACAGTGCTCCGTGAATCCGGGCGCTGGACAGTGACAGGCGGGTAGTTTGACTGGGGCGGTCGCCTCCCAAAATGTAACGGAGGCGCGCAAAGGTTCCCTCAGCACGGTCGGAAATCGTGCGTAGAGTGTAAAGGCAGCAAGGGAGCTTGACTGCGAGACTGACAGGTCGAGCAGGTGCGAAAGCAGGCCTTAGTGATCCGGCGGTAGCAAGTGGAAGCGCCGTCGCTCAACGGACAAAAGGTACTCCGGGGATAACAGGCTTATCGGGCCCAAGAGTCCACATCGACGGCCCGGTTTGGCACCTCGATGTCGGCTCGTCGCATCCTGGGGCTGAAGTAGGTCCCAAGGGTTGGGCTGTTCGCCCATTAAAGCGGTACGCGAGCTGGGTTCAGAACGTCGTGAGACAGTTCGGTCCCTATCTGCCGTGGGCGTTGGAGAGTTGAGAGGATTCGTCCCTAGTACGAGAGGACCGGGACGAACGCACCTCTGGTGTATCTGTTGTCCTGCCAAGGGCATCGCAGGTTAGCTACGTGCGGATCGGATAACCGCTGAAAGCATCTAAGCGGGAAGCCGGCCTCAAGATGAGCTCTCCCATCTCCTTGAGAGAGTAAGACCCCTGGAAGATCACCAGGTTGATAGGCCGGATCTGGAAGAGTGGTGACACTCGTAGGAGACCGGTACTAATGGGTCGAGGGCTTGACGGATATTTTGATATCCGTGCATTGGCACTGTGTGGTTTTGAAGGCCCGGGAAGGGCGCTGGTCTCGACCGGTTTCCGGTGGCTATGGCGAGGGGGAAACACCTCTTCCCATTCCGAACAGAGCAGTTAAGCCCCTCAGCGCCGATGGTACTTGGCCCGCAAGGGCCTGGGAGAGTAGGTCGCCGCCGGTTTATTTGTCACAGCCGTACGCAGCGAGCATTGTGAGGAACTTGTAGATGCAGGCAGTCATCAAGTTCCTCCGTGCCAACCCGCAGGCGTTCGTGCTGCTCATCATCTGCGTCGTGCTCGGAATCGGCACGTTCATCGCGGTGATAATCGCGTTGCTCACGTCGCCGAGCGATCAGACGACCGGCGAGCCCAGCGGTGCCATCACCGTCATGCACGCCGTCTTCGGGTTGGCCAGAGCGCTCTAACTCGGCCTCGCCAGAGCGCTGTAACGCGCCACCAGGAAAACGCACGCGCGGGACAGCGGCGCGCGGCGAGCGTCTCGCCGCGGCTGCTTTGGCGCCGCTCGGGGTCACCTATCCGAGGCCGGGCGACCGACGTCCGGTTGGACGCGCGCGCGTCAGACCTCCCAAGCACGGCGTGCCGTGCGTGGGCCACCTCGGCCTCGTGATAGGTGCCTCACAGCGGGCTTACGACGGCCTCGCTGCAGGCTTCAAGCTGGTGTTAGGCGACGGGGACGCCGCACGACGGCGTCCCGGCCGAAGGCTTGCCGGCTACCGCACCACCTCGCTTCGTCCGCCGAAGTCCGGAGTCGTCCGGACGGGGCACAGGCAATGGGCGGGAGGGGGCGGCACGCTGCCGCCACGGCGCGCTCGCTTCCACTGAAGCGGGCGGCGATGGGGGTGCGTAGCCCAAGGCTCGAGATCGAGGTGCGCGTCAGCCGGTGGGTCGGCGAGGAAGTCGTCGACGACCGCGAACCAGGCGCGCAGGCGGTTGGCTGAAGACTGGAACATATGTTCGTGACCCTAGGGGGCCGGCCGGACGGAATGGGCGCTAGCTTGCAAGACGCCGTGCAGGCGTAAGAGCGGCGGATTGGGGCGCTCCATAACGTCGCCGGCGGGCGCCAAGAACGAGCCGTTGATCGTGCGCGGTCCTTAGGCCTGGGACGTGCGCGAAGGCCTCGAGATGGGGTGCTCCCCGGCCCCCGGAACTACGCGCTCAATGCGGCGGGGTCGGATGCTTGGGCTCGTACAACCCCAGCTCGCCACCGCCAGGCAGCGCGATCGCCGTGACCGAGCCCCAGCGCTCCTCGGCGATCGGCCGGGTGAACTCGACGCCCTTGCCGCGCAGCTCCGCCACGGTGGCGTGGATGTCGTCGCACATCAAGTACAGCTCCTGGTGGCCGGCGCCGTCGGTTGGATGGGCCGCGACTTCGGCCGGCGGCAGAGCGAAGATCAGCCAGCCGTGGCCGGCGTCGACCGACGGCAGTTCGAGCACGTCTCGGAAGAACGCGCGGACACCGTCGGGGTCCTGGCTGTGGATGATCGCGTGCGTGCCGGTGATCACTGGACGGGTTCCGCCTCAGACCCGGGAGTCGCTGCTGGCCACCAAACGCGTTACGCCGCCGAGCCGAGCGAGGACCAGACCTCGATCTTGGTGGCGACGCGGTTGACCACCTCGGTCGTGAACTCGGTCGTGGTGGCGTTGCCGCCGAGGTCGGGCGTTTTGCACCCGGACCCGATCGCCTCGAGCGCGGCTTCGTAGATCGCCCGCGACGCGCGTTCGGCCGCGGGTCCGCGGCGGTCGGCGGCATGGCGCAACAACGCGCCACAGGCGAGGATCATCGCGAGCGGATTTGCCAGATCCTTGCCTTCGAGCGCCGGCGCGGTGCCGTGGGGCGCCTCGGCCATCGCGACGGTCGTCTCGTAGGTCTCGTTGTCGAACGCCAGCAGCACCGACTCGGCGCCGGCGATCGAGCCGAACATCGGTAGCACCAGATCCGACAGGCAGTCGCCGTCGCGGTTCAGCGCCGGGATCACGAGCGGCGCATCGGTGGCGCCCGACATCAGGCCCGCGTAGGTGGCGTCGATCAGCACCGGCTCGTAGGCTGTACCTGGGTGCCGGGCCGCGGCCGCGTCCATCTCCTCCTTGAGCATCCCCTCGTACACCGGCGACACGGTCCACTTTGGCCCGCCGTACACACGAGCGCGCATCTTGTCCGCGGTTCGGAACGCGTACTCCGCGACTGCGCGGCAGGTCGAGCGGGTGATCTTCTCCGTTCGGTAGGCGATCTCGGACGGGTCGCCGGCGTCGCCCTCGCGCCACTGCTTGGCTCCGTAGGCATCGTCGACCGCCATCCGCACGACCGAGATCGGGTAGTGGACGCCGGCGATCGGCGTCACGCCGGGGAGCCGGCGTCCGGTGCGGACGATGACCTTTCCGTCGACCTCCTCGCGCAGGATTCGGTTCGGCGAGCCGACATCGTCCTTGCCCTCGGGGGTGATCGTGGCCGCCTTGAGCCCGAGGCCGGCCTCGCACATCGCCCTGGCGGCCTCGGTGACGATCTCGTTGGCCGTGGCGCGCCGGCGCTCGAGCGAGAGGTCGAAGCGTTGGAGCTCTACCTCCACGCCGAGGAGCGCCGGATCGAGCAGCCGGAGCGACTGCTCGAGGAGCTCCTGTCCGGTCTGGTCGCCCTCGAGGACGACGATCTTGACCGCGTCGGCCATGCCGCGCGGACCATAGCCGACGACGCGGACCCGAGCCGGGCTCGAACCAACGGGTGGACCGACACGGCGCGACCGCGCCACGGCTGTCTGGATCCGGACGTACGGATGCGTACGGACGCTGATTCTGATCGGCCATCGCCGGATACCTTCTCCGGGCGTCTCGCGTTGCCCCCGGCAAGCGAGACGCCCAATCCGAGCAGACACGATGTCGGTGGCGCGGCCGCTGGGGCATCAGGGCCGGCTCGGCCAACCGCCAGCGCTCGCACCTGCCAGCGGGCTCGGCCAACACGAGACCGCCAACCCTCATGGAAATCGGATCGCCCGACGCTACGGACCCGGAGCGCTTTGCAATCGGGATCCGAGACGAGCCGATGGGCACCGTCGTCGCCGTCACCGGGGAACTGGATCTGCTGAGCGCTCCGCAACTAAGGACCGCACTGGACCCACTCCTGCCGGCAAACGCGCGGCACATCGCGATCGATCTGAGCGCGACCACGTTCATGGACTCCGCGGGAGTTCACGCGCTGCTCGACGCTCGCGACCGGGCCAGCGGCCATCTGGCGGTCATCTCCGGCGGGGGACCGGTGCGGCATGTGATCGAGTTGCTCGGCCTAACTGAGGCGCTCAACGTCGTGCCCAGCATTGACGAGTACCGATCGCGCAGAGCCGGCGGATGAGCGCGTCACCCGGAATTCACCAAGTTTTGGTGCGAAGCCTCGCGGGGATCATTTAGGCAGGGAGCGCGGCGATGACTAGACCCGCAAACCACCCCACGCTCGGCCGGTCTCTGCGGCCGCGGGGGCCGGTTGAGCTCGCGTTGAGTACCCGCCACGGCGCGGAGGCGACGGTGGTTACCGTGATCGGTGAGCTCGACGTCCTGACCGCGCGGAGGCTGATGCCTCAGCTCGACGACATCGTCCGCAAGCGAACCGGCGACGCGGTCATCGACCTGAGCCGGGCGGAGTTCATCGACTCGTTCAGCCTGACGGTCCTGCTCGGCACGCAGCGTCGCCTCGAGCGCCAGGGACGGAGCCTGACCGTTATCTGCGGCGAAGGACCGGTGCGGCGCGCGATCGAGTTCGCGCGGCTGATCGAGCCGCTCGGAGTCGTCCCGAGCCTCGCGGCGTACAAGCTGCGCCGCGAGAGCGCCTAAGCCGCATCGCCGGCGCCGTTCCCGGCAGCCGCCCCGTCGCCCGCATCAGCCCCGTCGCCCGCATCAGCCCCGTCTGAGCCCGCGGGCATCAGCTCGTCCTGCTTCTCGGTGAGCGCGCCGATCACGATCGTCAGGTGCTCGTCGAAGTCGACTCCGAGCTGCTCGGCGCCATGCCGTAGCTCGTCGCGATTGACCGCGGCCGCGAAGCTCGGCTGCTTGAGCTTCTTCTTCACCGACTTGGGCGTCATGCCCTGGAGCTTCTCGGGCCGCACATAGGCAACGGCCAAAATGAACCCAGACAGCTCGTCGACCGCGAACAACGCCTTTTCCATCGGCGAATCGCGCGACACGCCCAAAAAATCGGCATGCGATGCCACCGCCCGCACGAGCTCCGGCGGATAGCCCTGGGCCTCGAGCTCGCGCAACGCAGACCGTGGGTGGCCGTCCTCCAAGTCCTCCATATTCGGATACCGCTCGTAGTCGAGGTCGTGCAGGAGCCCGGTCAGCCCCCACAGTTCGACGTCGCCGTCGAACCGCGGCGCGTAAGCGCGCATCGCCGCCTCGACGGCCAGCATGTGGCGCCGGAGCGAGTCAGAAGAAGTCCATTCACAAAGGAGGTCCCAGGCGGCGTCCCGCGAAAGCTGAACCGGCATGGCGGACACCCTAGCTGAGCAGCTGCGGATCATCGATGCTCGCGACAAGGGGCCCTCGACACCATCGGTACCGCGCCCGGCCCGGACCGCCGCGAGGAAGCGCACCAGACGACCGTCGGGCCCAGGCCCAGAGCAGCCGAGTCTCGGTCTGGCTACGCGAGAAGGTACGCTGCGGCCCCCTATGGAAAAGTTCGTAATCGAAGGCGGGAGCCCCTTGTCGGGCACAGTCACACCCGCCGGCAACAAGAACGGTGCGCTCCCGATCCTGGCCGCGTGCCTGCTCACAGACGACGAAGTGATCCTCCGGAACGTCCCTCGGATCAGGGACGTGGAGGCGATGACCCTGCTGCTCGAGCAGCTCGGCGCCCGAGTCCAGTGGCTCGGCCGCGGCGAGATCTCGATTGACGCGTCGACCGTCGACAGCTGCGAGGTCGACCGCGAGCTGGCCGAGCGCATCCGCGCCTCGTTCCTGCTGGCGGGCCCGCTGCTGGCGCGGTTCGGGCGAGCCCAGATGCCGCCCCCGGGCGGGGACGTGATCGGCCGCCGGCGGCTCGACCCGCACCTCGACGCGTTCCGTGCGCTCGGCGCCTCGGTCGAGGACGATCGCGGCGAGATCAGGCTCGAGGCCCCCCTAGGCCTGCGGCCGTGTGACTTCCTGATGGACGAGCCGTCGGTGATGGCCACCGAGAACGCGCTGATGGCCGCCGCGCTGACGCGAGGGCCGACCGTGATCCGCAACGCCGCCTCCGAGCCTCACGTCCAGGACCTGGCGCGGATGCTCGTCGCGATGGGCGCCCAGATCGACGGCATCGGCTCGAACGTGATGACCGTCCACGGCGTCAGCAGCCTCCGCGGCTGCACGCACGGCATTGCCCCCGACCACATCGAGATCGGCTCGTTCATCGCGCTCGCCGGCGTCACCGGCGGCGAGCTCATCATCAAGGACACCGTCACCGAGGACCTGCGGATGATCCGGCTCGTGTTCGACCGCCTGGGCCTGCGCACGGAGGTGCGCGGCGCGGACGTGATCGTCCCCGGCAACCAGGAGCTGGTGATCCGCAACGACAAGGGCGACCACACCCCCAAGGTGCAGGACGGACCGTGGCCCGCGTTCCCGGCCGACCTGACCAGCGTGGCGCTGGCGCTCGCCACCCAGGCCCAGGGCTCGGTGATGATTCACGAGTGGATGTTCGAGAACCGCCTGTTCTTCGTCGACAAGCTCGTGCTGATGGGCGCGTCGATCACGATCTGCGATCCGCACCGGGCGATGGTCGTCGGGCCGCGCCGCCTGCACGGCCAGCGAGTGGACTCGCCGGACATCCGCGCCGGCATGGCGATGCTGATCGCCGCGCTCGCCGCCGACGGCGTCACCGAGATCGGCAACGTCCGCCATATCGATCGCGGATACGAGCGCATCGACGAGCGCCTGCGTTACCTCGGCGCGCGGATCGAGCGCGAGGACGACGTGCCCGTCTCGGTGTAACGATCCCGCCCGCCCCGCCCCGGCGAGCCGTAACTGACACAGTCCCGGGCGATGGTCGATCGCATCCCCAGCGGAACGCGCGACTTCCTCCCGGACGAGATGCGCGAGCTTCGCGCGGTGACCGACCGCATCCGGGAGGTGTTCGAGCGGGCCGGCTACGGCGAGGTGTACACCCCGGCGCTTGAGTTCGAGCGCACGTTCGAGGGCGCCAATATGCACACGAGCCGCCCGGCGTACCGCATGTTCGACGAGCACGGGCAGGTGCTTGTGCTCCGCTCGGACATGACGGTCCCGATCGCGCGCCTGGTCGCGACGCGCTACCGCGACGCCGAGCCGCCGCTGCGCTTCTGCTACTTCGCGCACGCCTACCGCGGCGTGCGCCCGCAGCGCGGCCAGTCACGCGAGTTCCTCCAGGCCGGGGTCGAGCTGATCGGCGCCCCCGCCCCCGAGGGAACCGCGGAGATCCTCACGGTCCTGTGCGCGGCGCTCGACGCGGCGGGGCTCGAGACGTACCGCGTCGGGCTCGGCGACGCCTCGCTGTATCCCACGCTGCTCGACGGACTCGGCGTCGACCCCGACCGGCGCGAGCGCATCCTCACCGAGCTAGTCGACGGGGACTTCGTCGGGCTCGAACGCGAGATCACCGAGCTCGGCGCGGACCCCGCCGCCGCGGCGCTGCTCCGCCGCGCGCCGCAGACACGAGGCGGGCCCGAGGTGCTCGAGGACCTCGAGGGACCGCTCCACACGGCGGTCACCGGTATGCGCGCGGTCCATGAGCTGCTTGCGCCCAATGTCGCCGAGCGGATCATCTTCGACCTCGGCCTGATCCGCAGCCTCGGCTACTACACCGGCGCGATCTTCCAGGTGTATGACCCCGCCTACGGCGTCCCGATCGGCATCGGGGGACGCTACGACGAGCTGATCGGACAGTTCGGGCGGCCGCTCCCCGCGGTCGGGTTCGCGCTCAACGTCGAGCGGCTGCACATCGCGCTGACCAGCGAGGAACGCGGCCGGAGACATCGCCCATGAGCGACCTGCGCATTGCCGTTCCCCGCGGAGCGCTGTTCACCGAGACCCTCGACCTGCTTGACCGCCTCGGGCTGAACACCCGCGAGGTCCGAGAAAACGACCGCAAGCTCCTGTTCTCCGACGCCGGGATCATCACGATGCGCCCCTCGGACGTCCCCACCTACGTCGAGGCGGGGGCCGCCGACCTCGGAATCACCGGTAAGGACGTGCTGATGGAGCAGTCCGAGCGCGAGCTGTACGAGCTGGTCGACCTCGGATACGGCCACTGCACGATGGTGCTTGCGACGGTCGACGGCGAGGACCCGGCCGCCGAGGCGCTCAGACGCCTGGGCGTTGTCAGGATTGCAACGAAGTATCCACGGATTGCCACCCGTTACTTTCTCGAAACAGGTCGCCAGGCCGAGATCGTCGAGGTCAAGGGATCGGTCGAGCTGGCGCCGCTGGCCGGGCTCGCCGAGGGGATCGTCGACCTGACCGCGAGCGGGGCGACGTTGCGCGAGAACGGGCTCGTCGTGCGCGAGGAGATCGCGCGCAGCACCGCGCGACTGATCGCGAACCCGGTGGCGCACAAGCTGAAGGCGCCGATGATCGACGCGCTGCTGGAGCGGCTCGATGCGGTATGAGCGGCTAGCGCTCGAGGGCGACAACGCTGCGGGCGTCGCGGCCGAAATCCGCAAGCTCGTGCCCCCGCCGGAGTCCGTCCGCGACGGCGTGGCCCTGATCGTCGCGACGGTCCGCGCCGGCGGTGACCGCGCCGTGCGCGACTACTCGAGGACGCTCGACACCGGGGGACGGGAGCCGCAGGCGCTGCTCGTCTCGGACGCCGAGCTCGACGATGCCCTCGCGCGGCTCGACCCGTCGATCCGCCACGGCATCGATCGCGCGATCGAGAACGTCGCGGCCGTGGCGGGTGCCCGCATGCCCGGACCGCCGACGGTCACCGAACTCGGTGAGAACCGTGTCGTCCACCGCCACGCTCCCGTCGAGCGCGCAGCGGTCTACGTCCCCGGCGGACGGGCCCCGTACCCGAGCACGGTGGTGATGGGCACGATTCCCGCGCGACTCGCCGGGGTCGGACACATCGCCGTCTGTTCGCCGCCCCGCGGGGACGGAGATCTCGATCCGGTGGTGCTCGCGGCCTGCCGGCTCGCCGGTGTGGACGCCGTCTACCGGATGGGGGGCGCGCACGCGATCGCGGCGCTGGCCTACGGGACCGCGACCGTCCCCGCGGTCGACGTGATCGTCGGACCCGGAAACCTGTATGTGCAGGAGGCCAAGCGCCAGGTGTTCGGACAGGTCGGGATCGACGGGTTCGCCGGCCCGAGCGACCTGCTCGTGATCGCCACCGGCGACGCCGATCCGGGCCCGCTCGCGCTCGACCTGCTGGCCCAGGCCGAGCACGGCCCGGGCACGCTTGTGGTCGCGGCCTCGGACAACGCAGAGCTCCTCGACGCGTTCGAGCGACACCTCCAGCGAGGAGAGGAGACCGGCGCCGTCGCCGGCCTCGTCACGGCCTCGAGCACAGGGCAGCTGCTCGCGCTCGCGCAGGCGTTCGCGCCCGAGCACCTGCAGCTCGTCGGCGCCGCGGCCGAGAAGCTCGCCGACCGCGTCACCCGGGCCGGGTGCGTGTTCGTGGGCGCCGGCGCCGCGACCGCGTTCGGCGACTACATCGTCGGCTCGAACCACATCCTGCCCACGAACGGCGCCGCCCGCTTCGCTTCGGCCGTGTCGCCCGAGCATTTCGTCCGCCATTTCAGCGAGGTCCACATCGCCGCGCCCGGGGAGCTCGCCAACGCCGCCGCGCCCCTGGCGCGGGCCGAGGGCTTCGAGCTGCATGCGCAATCGATGGAGGCACGCATTCGGGAGAATGGGAGGCGATGAGCCGCATCGGCCTGATCGAACGGAAGACCGGCGAGACCGAAATCAAGGTCAGCATCGCGCTGGACGGCCACGGCGCGGGCGAGCGCGACACCGGGGTCGGCTTCTTCGACCACATGCTCGACCTGCTGGCCCGCCACGGCCGTCTCGACCTCGGCGTCGAGGCGCGCGGCGACCTCGAGACGGGCGCCCATCACACGGTCGAGGACGTCGGAATCTGCATCGGCCAGGCGCTCGACGAGGCGCTCGGCGACCGCGCCGGCATCGCCCGCTACGGCCAGGCCACGATCCCGATGGACGAGGCGCGCGCGTCGTGCGCGATCGACGTCTCCGGGCGCGGGCTGTGCGCGTTCGAGGCCACGCTCCCTCCCGGCGCGATCGGCAACTTCGACCACGAGCTCGTCGAGGAGTTCGTGCGCGCGCTGGCGCTGAACGCGAGGCTGACCCTGCATCTGACGATCGAGCGCGGTACCAACGCCCACCACATGATCGAGGCGGCGTTCAAGGCGCTGGCGCGCGCGCTGCGCGCCGCGGTCGCGCTAGACCCCAGTGAGGACGGCGTCCCGAGTACGAAGGGGACGCTGACGTGAGCCACATCGGCGTGATCGACTACGGGATGGGCAACCGCCGCTCGGTCGAGAAGGCGCTGGCGCACGTCGGCGCCCGCGTGTCGGTCACCCACGATCACGACGAGCTCGACGAGTGCGACGGGCTCGTGCTCCCCGGCGTGGGGGCGTTTCCCAAGGCCATGCGCAACCTCCGCGAACTCGGGCTCGCCGAGCTGATCCGGGCGCGCGTGGAGGACGGGACGCCGCTGCTCGGGATCTGCCTGGGCATGCAGCTGCTGTTCGACCGCTCCGAAGAGCGCGGCGCGACGCCCGGGCTGGGACTGATCGCCGGCGAGGTCACGCGGCTACAGGCCGGCGGACTCCGGATCCCGCACATCGGCTGGAACGAGGTTCGGTTCGAACGGCCCTCGCCGCTGCTCGCGGGCCTCCCGGACCGAGGCTGCCCCTTCTACCACGTGCACTCGTTCGCCGCGCGACCGGCCGATCACGACACGGTCGTGGGCACGTGCGAGTACGGCGAGCGGTTCGTCACGTGTGTCGGCCGCGGGTCGGTGTTCGGCGTCCAGTTCCATCCCGAGAAGTCGTCGCTGAACGGACTGCGGATGCTCGACAGCTTCGTCGCGATCTGCGCGGGCGTGGCGGGCGCACGGGCATGATCCTGCTCCCCGCCATCGACATCCTCGAGGGCAAGGCCGTGCGCCTGACGCAGGGCGAGTTCGACCAGAAAACCGTCTACGACGCCGACCCGCTCGACGCCGCGCGCCGGTGGATAGATGCGGGCGCGCGCGAACTGCACATCGTGGACCTGGACGGGGCGCGCAGCGGCGCTCCTGTGAACCTCGATCACATCCGCCGGATCGGCGCTGCCATCGACGTGCGATTCCAGGTCGGCGGCGGACTGCGAACGATCGAGGCGGTTCGGGATGCGATCGAAGCCGGCGCCACCTGGGTCGTGATCGGGACCGCCGCGTACAGCGACGTCGACTTTCTCGACGAAGCCGTCGCTGAGTTCGGCGATCGCGTGGTCGTCTCGGTCGACGCGCGCGCCGGCAAGCTCGCGGGAGCCGGCTGGACCGAGCAGACCGACATTCCGCTCGAGGCGGTGATCGAGCGGCTCGGCGCCCGCGGCGTGCAGCGGTTCGTCTACTCGAGCATCGACCGCGACGGAATGCTCCAGGGCCCCGATCTCGACGGCGCCCGGCGGGTCGCCGAGGCCGTCCGCGGCATCTACGCATACTCGGGCGGCGTCTCGTCGCTCGAGGACCTGCGCGCGCTGGTCGACCTCAGGCAGGTGAATATGCGCGCGGTGATCGTCGGCAAGGCCCTGTACGAGGGGCGGTTCACGGTCGGCGACGCGCAGGCCCTGCTCGACGAGTGATGCACTACAAGCGCGTGATCCCGTGCCTCGACGTCGATCGCGGCCGTGTCGTCAAGGGGGTCGGGTTCGTCGACCTGCGCGACGCCGGCGACCCGGTCGAGCTCGCCTGCCGCTACGACGCGGCGGGCGCCGACGAACTCGTGTTCCTCGACATCACCGCGACCTCGGACAAGCGCGAGACGGTCGTCGAGCTCGCGCGCCGCACGGCCGACGACGTGTTCATACCGTTCACGATCGGCGGCGGCATCCGGTCGGTCGAGGACGCCCAGGCGGTGCTAGATGCCGGCGCCGACAAGGTCTCGGTCAACTCGGCGGCGCTCGCGCGAGGAGAGCTGATCGACGAGCTGGCGGCGACGTTCGGCGCGCAGTGCGTGGTGCTCGCGATCGACGCCAAGGCGCGCGGCGGATCCGGCTGGGAGGCGTTCGTCGCCGGCGGCCGGACCCCGACGGGGCGGGATGCAGTGGATTGGGCCCGCGAGGGCGTCGAGCGCGGGGCGGGGGAGATCCTGCTGACGAGCATGGACCGCGACGGCACCAACGCCGGCTACGACCTCGGGCTGACCTCGGCGGTCGCCGGCGCGGTCGGCGTTCCGGTGATCGCGTCCGGGGGCGCCGGAGAGGTACAGCACCTGACGGCCGCGCTCGAGGCGGGCGCCGACGCCGTGCTGTGCGCCTCGATCTTCCATTACGGACAGCACACGGTGCCCGAGGTCAAGGCCGCGCTGGCGCGCGACGGGGTCCCGATCCGTCCTGTGGATTAGGGGTCTCGCTGCGCTCGACATCCAGCCGGATGACTCCCGGGCCGGTCCGGTCTTGGCGAGGCCGGATGCCGAGCGGACCGAGCCGGGAGGCCGTTCCGCCGCGCGTCCATGCCCGGCGGGCGTGATCGGAGTCCGGGGCGTGCTGCGATCGCCCGGCACGGATGCCGGGCGAAACGGCCCCATGGACGCCGCGAAGCGGCCCATCAAAACCGTTAGCGCAGCCACCCGCGGGGCGCGGAAACCCGCGCCCGTTGGGTGAACCTTCAGTTTCTATGTTCGGCCCGGTTGAAGGCGACCGCGGTTAGGCGGCCTCTTCCACGTATCCGGCAGCGGCGCATGCATCGCAATACGCGGCGGGCGGAACGCGGGGCTCATAACAGCCAGGGCGGCAACAAGTCGAGGACCGCTTAGGCCGACCGCGACCGATGCGGGCTGCGGCAGCGTCCTTCAGCTCCTCGCGCATGCGATCGAGCTCTGCTGCGTGCTCCTCGCAGAACCTACGACCCGGAATGGTCGGCTCCTGGCAATGACTTCCACTACGACAACGCATAGACGACCTAGGATAGCAAGAAGCGCTCGAACGCACGTTCCATGCGAGCAACTTTGCACGCCCTGTGCGGGGATTTCGTGAGCGCGGGTGTCCGCTATGTGCGTTTTGCGCAAGCGCTGTGTGGCGATTACGTTAGCGACTCGGGAGCATCTGGTACAGGTGCGTGTACCCACTCAGGTAGATCGCGTGATCGTCGGCGACGACAGGGTTGAATGCGCCGTCGGGGAACGAGAAAACCTTCCGGCCGGTGCGCACGTCGAGCCCGGCGGTGGTCTTCGTGCCGAGGTCGGAGTAGTAGACGACGTTGCCGACGATCGTCGCCGAGCCGGAGATCTTGCCCCCGGCGGGATGCTTCCACCTGATCGCGCCCGAGCGGGCGTTGAATGCGTAGAAGTTGCCGTCGTAGGACCCGAGGTAGATCGTCGGGCCGAGCCCCGGCGTGTCGTCGACCGCGGCCGATGCGTACACGTACGCGCCGGTGCCGGTGGCCCAGGCGAGCTGGCCGGTCTTGGCGGCGAACGAGTAGACCCGCCCGTCCGTGTTGCCCATGTACACGCGCCCGAACGCCACGGCGGGCGTCGAGTAGAAGTTGCCCGACCCGAACCCGAAGTCGGCTCCGTTCGTGTTCGAAGCCCAAACCTGATGCCCGGTGGCGGCGTTCACCGCGTACGCGCGCCCGGAGTAGTCGCCGAAGTACAGGACGCCGTTCGACAGCGCCGGGCCGCCCTTGACCGGGCCGCTGGCGTGGAAGGTCCAGTTGACGTGGCCGGTGCTCGCGTTCAGCGAGTACACGGTCCCGCTCTGGTCGCCGAAGTACACCGAGTCGCCGAACGCGATCGGTGACGATTCGGTGCCGGCGGGAATCGGCTTGGACCACGCGACCTGGCCGGTCTTCATCGACAGCGCCACGAACGCGCCGTTGCCGGGGGCGTGCCCGTGCACCGACAGCACCGAGAGGTACATCAGTCCCTGCTTGATCCCGAGTGCCGGCGAGGCGGCGGCGAGCGTTCCCACCTTGGTCTCCCACAGCTTGTGGCCGGTTCGCTTGTCGAGCTCCTTGGCCGAGCCATCGTCGTCCATCACGTACAGGTCGTTCGCGTAGATGACCGGCGGGAACTCGAGCAGCGCGAAGTCCTGGAAGGTCCAGCCGATGTGGAGCGGCGGCTCGGGGACGTCTGGGCCCGGGAAGAAGTGCGTGCGCTCGGCGTCGTACCCGTAGCGCGGCCAGACGAAGTTGTTGACGACGACCTTCTTGGGCGCGGTCGTGGTCGTCGGGGCGCTGAACGCTACGTCGGGATTGGAGACGTTGTGCGGCGAGTGGAGGAGGACGTACGCCACCGCGACTCCGGCGGCGATCAGAACCACCGCTCCGGCAACGAGTCCCCACCGCAGCCACCGTCGCGAACCGGGACTCGGCATGGCGGGCAATGCTAGCCACCCGCCTCCCCGGAACTTTCCGCGGCGCCATGGCGACGTTCCGGGGGCGCTTGGGAAGAAACTATGACTATGTCCGAGTTTCTTCCCAAGCTGCTGGATCGGGTGCTCGCGCTCCCGGCAGCCCGGCCGTTGGTCCCGCGCCTCGGCGACGTGACGGGGGTGTACCTCGTCGGCGGCGCGGTGCGCGATGTGCTGCTGGGCGGGACGCCTGTCGACCTCGACCTGGTTGTCGAAGGCGATACGGCTCCGCTGACGGCGTCGCTCGACGGTGATGTGCGCGTCCACGACCGCTTCGGCACCGCCACCGTCGTGCTCGACGGCTTCAGCTACGACATCGCCCGAAGTCGCCGCGAGACCTACTCGCGTCCCGGAGCGCTCCCGGAGGTGGAGCCTGCGCCGTTGTCCGAGGACCTGCGCCGGCGCGATTTCACGGTCAACGCGATCGCGATCGCGCTCACCGGCGATCGGGCGGGAGAGCTGACGGCCGCGCCGGACGCGCTCGAGGATCTCGAGGCGCGCCGGTTGCGGGTCCTCCACGACGCGAGCTTCATCGACGACCCGACGCGGCTGTTCCGGCTCGTCCGCTACTCGAGCCGGCTCGGGTTCGAGATCGAGCCGCACACGCGCGCACTGGCGGAGGTCCCGATTGCTGCCGGCGCGCTGGGCACGGTCAGCGGCCCACGCATCGGAGCGGAGCTCAGGTTGCTCGCGGGCGAGCCGGACCCGGTCCGGGCGCTCAGCGCCCTGGCGGACCTTGGCCTCGACGTCGCCGTCCACCCGGCGTTCGGGCTCGCGGGCGAGAACGAGACGCTGGCGCGTCGGGCGCTCATGCTCCTGCCCGACGACGGGCGGACCGACCGCCTGGCGCTCGCGGTGGCGGCGCGCGGCGTGCCGGCGCCCGACCTGAGCGCGCTCCTCGACGCGCTCGCATTCGAGGCCGAGGATCGCGACGCGATCCTGCTCGCCGCGACTAGCGCCACCGACCTCGCGCGAGCGCTGTCGGCGGCGCGGGCACCGTCGGCGGTCGCGGCGGCGGCAGCGGGTGCGCCGGCGGAGGTCGTCGCGCTCGCTGGGGCGCTCGGCGCCGAGACGCAGGCGCGCGCATGGCTCGACACGCTTCGCCACGTCCGCCTCGCGATCGACGGGCGCGACCTGCTGGCCGCGGGCGTGCCGGAAGGCCCGGCGATCGGGCGTGGATTGCGTGCGGCGCTGGCCGCCAAGCTCGACGGACGCGTGGATGGTCGCGAGCAGGAGCTCGCGGTGGCGCTGAACGCCGCCGGCCCGCACGCGTAGCCGCCGGCCCGCCCGGATAGCCGCCGGCCCGCACGCGTAGCCGCCGGCCCGCCCGGATAGCCTCAGCGCCGTGCCGAGCACCCCGAACGCGCTCCGCTGGGACGGCGGCCCCGGCCACTACGAGGTCTACTACCTGACGCTGACCGACCCGCCGTCGGGGGTCGGCGTGTGGGTCCGCTACACGATGACCGCGCCGCTCGCCGACACCGGCGAGCCGCCCTCGGCGTCGCTGTGGTTTGTCGTGACCGACCCGCGGCCCGGACGCCCGCCGGTTCTCGCCCGGAAGGCGACGGTTGCGATCAACCGCCTCGACGCCCATGCCGATCCGTTCGAGTTGCGAGTCGCCGACGCGGTGCTGAGCGATGACCGCATGACCGGCGGGTTCGAGGATGTGGCCTGGGATCTGCGCTGGACGCCGTCCGGGAGGCACTACGGGCACGTTCATCCGCTGCTTCAGCGGCTGGGGCTGGCCGAGACCGTGCTCGAGCTTCCGCACGCGGATCTGTCGGTCGAGGGGACGGTCGAGTTCGCGGGGGAGCGGCTCGAGCTTGCCGGGGCCCGCGGCGGTCAGGCGCACATCTGGGGCGCCAAGCACGCCCGCTCGTGGGCCTGGGTCCACTGCAACGACCTGCGGACCGCGGATGGCCGGCCGGCGCCGGGCGCGTTCGTCGACGCGGTGTCGGTCACGGCGACGCGAGCCGGAAGGGAGTTCGGGCCCGTGACGCCCGTCGTCGGCCACCTCGGCGGCCGCGACTTCGCGTCGATCTCGCCCATGCGCGTGCTCCGGAACTGGAGCAGCTACGCGCTCACCGGCTGGCGGTTCGAGGCGGCCGATCGCACCCGCAAGGTGATCGTCGAGGTCGATGCCGACCGGGACCGGCTCGCGGGCGTGACCTACCGGGATCCCGACGGCGAGTACGCCTATTGCTACAACACCGAGACTGCGTCGATGCGCCTGCACCTTTACGAGCGGGCCCCGCGAGTCGGGGGCTGGGCGCACGCCTCGACGCTGCATTCCCGTGGCGGCGCGCACTTCGAGTACGCGCAGCGAACCCCGGTGCAGGATCAGGAGCTGCACCTGAGGTGAGGCTGCCCGAGCCCTTCTACGCGTGGGACGAGCACGTGGGGATCGACCTCGCGGGCGCGCAGGCCGTGTTCACCACGCGGCGCGGCGGGTTCTCGGAGGGCCCCTACGCGAGCCTCAATCTCGGGCGGCTGACCGACGATCGCCCCGATGCGGTCCGCCGGAATCGCGCTCGGCTCGAGGAGAAGGTCGGCGGCCGGATCGCCTACATCCGTCAGGTTCACGGGACGACCGTGCGCACGGTCTCCACGACCGCCGACGTCGGCGTCGCGCCGCTGCCCGCCGAGGACATCAAACTGGTCGACGCGGACGCCCAGGCGACGCGTCTCGAGGGCGTCGCGCCGATGGTGATGACCGCCGACTGCCTGCCGATCGCGCTCGTGGCGTCTGCGCGCGATGGTGAGGACGACCCCGGCGCGGTCGCGATGCTGCACGCCGGCTGGCGCGGGCTCGCCGCCGGGATCGTGGCCGAGGGCGTCCGCGCGATCCGCGACCTCGGTGCCGCCGGCCCGCTCGAGGCGGCGATCGGGCCCGGCGCGGGTGGATGCTGCTACGAGGTCGGCGAGGAGGTGCACGAGGTGTTCGCCGGGTACGGCGAGCGCGTGCGCCACGGCCGCAACCTCGACCTCAAGGCGATCGCACGCGATCAGCTCGAGGCGGCGGGCGTGCAGACCGTCCACGACGTCGAGCTGTGCACGATCTGCTCCGACGAGTCGCTGTTCTTCTCCCACCGCCGCGACCGCGGCGTCACCGGGCGGCAGGCCGGGCTGGTGTGGTTGAGCTGATCAGAGGCCTGCGCGCCGAGGTGATCAGGGGGAACCTCGAGCGCGTCCGCTCGGAGATCGCCGCCGCCGGGCGCGACCCGACGGACGTGCAGATCCTCGCGGCCGTCAAGTACGTGCCGGTCGACGAGCTCGGGGTGCTCGCCGAGGCCGGGATAGAGCTCGTCGGCGAGAACCGCGCCCAGGACCTGGTGTCCAAGGCGGAGGCGTACCCCGGCCGGTTCACGTGGGACTTCATCGGCCAGCTCCAGAGCCGCAAGGTCCGCCAGGTCCTGCCGTACGTGCGCTACATCGAGACCGTGGCGAGCGAGTCGGCGCTCGAGCAGCTCGGGCGCCACGGAACCCCCGCCACAGAGGTCCTGATCGAGGTCAACGTCGCCGGCGAGGCGGGGAAGAGCGGGATCGCCCCGTCGGAGCTGCCCGAGTACCTCGAGCGGGCGCCGGTGACGGTCGCGGGGCTGATGACGATGCCTCCGCTGGCCCCGACCCCGGAGGCGAGTCGACGCCACTTCGCGTCGCTCCGCGAGCTCGCCGCCGAGCACGGCCTGCGCGAGCTGTCGATGGGGACGAGCCAGGACTACCTGGTCGCGGTACAGGAGGGCGCGACGATTGTGCGACTTGGCACGAGCTTGTACCGGTCCGGCGCGTCATAATCACAGCAGGGAATTACGGTCTCCCACCGAAACTTCGATTCCGAGATGGCCTTACGAGATACCTGGCACCGCACGCTCATGTACTTCGGGCTGGCGGATGACGAGGATTACGAGGAAGACGTCGAGCCGTACAACGAGCCGGAGGTGGAGGCCCAGGATGCGTACCGCGAGCGCCCGAACGTGCGCCGCCTCAGCTCGCGGCGGCGGCGCGACGAATTCGACGACATCTTCGCCGACGATCCCGAGGCCGAACGTCGCACGACCTCACTGCGGCCCGTGAGCAGCGGGCGCGGGAACGGGCGAGGTGGAGCCGACCGTGTCCACTTCGTCGCGCCCAAGAACTTCAACGAGGTCCAGGACGTAGCGGACAAGTTCAAGGACGCGATCCCGGTGATCCTCAACCTCCAGAACACCGATCACGACCTCTCAAAGCGCCTGATCGACTTCTCGAGCGGGCTCACCTACGCGCTCGACGGCGGTATGCAGAGGATCGCCGACAAGGTATTCCTGCTCACTCCGCGCAACGTCGAGGTGTCCGCGGAGGAGCGCGCGCGACTGCTCGAGAAGGGTTTCTTCAACCAGAGCTGAGCGGCTGCGCTGGCCGGGTGCTCCGGCAGCGATAGATTTCATTAAATGCAAGTCGGACTTATCGGCGCTGGCAACATGGCGCGTGCCCTCGCCCGCGGCTGGGGCGATCCGGTGCTCGTGTCCGACGGCGGGTCGGGGAGGGCGAAAGCGCTGGCGCAGGAGCTCGGAGGAGAGGCCCTGCACTCGAACGTCGAGGTCGCCGAACGCGCCGATCTCGTCGTCCTCTGCCACAAGCCGGCGCAGTTCGAGATGGTGAGCCGTGAACTCGCCGGACATGCCAAGGCCGTCGCGTCGGTGCTGGCCGGGATCGACACCGGGCAGCTGAGGAATGCGT
The DNA here is from genome assembly GCA_963770615.1 of uncultured Solirubrobacterales bacterium. Taxonomy (GTDB): domain Bacteria; phylum Actinomycetota; class Thermoleophilia; order Solirubrobacterales; family Solirubrobacteraceae; genus Palsa-465. Next base: position 19,991 of record CAVYQJ010000019.1, read on the forward strand.
ACGAGGTGCCGGTGTTCCGGATCGTCCCGAACACGCCCGTCGAGGTCCGCCGCGGGGTCATGTGTTACGCGCCCGAGAGAGAGGTCGACGCGGGGCTCGAGGCCGACGTGCTCGAGTTGTTCGGGCGGCTCGGGACCGTGGTCAAGGTCCCCGAGAAGCTGATGGGCGCCGCCGGCGCGTTGATGGGTGTCGGTCCTGCCTACCAGGCGCTGCTCGTCGAGGCCCAGGTCGACGCCGGCGTTCGCCACGGCCTCGCGGCCCCGCTCGCCGGCCGGCTCGTCGCCGAGACGATGGCGGGAACCGCCGCGCTGCTCGAGACGCGCGACTACGACACGCTCGCGATCCGCCGGGAGGTGACCTCGCCGGGCGGGACGACCGCCCGCGGGCTCGCGGCGCTCGAGCGCGGTGGCGTGCGGCCGGCGTTCCAGGAGGCGTTCGACGCGGTGGTGGGGTGGACCGCATGACCGTGCTCGCGGCGCTCACCCGGGGCGACATCGCCAACTACGTGCAGGCGTTGTTCCTCGTCTACATCCTGCTGATCTTCGTCTACATCCTGCTCAACATGCTGTTCTCGCTCGGGGTACGACCGCCGTACTCGCGCTACATGGACGCGATCATGAACTTCCTGCGGGATGTGTGCGAGCCGTACCTGAAGATCTTCCGCCGCTTCATCCCGCCGATCGGCATGTTCGACCTCACGCCGATGGTCGCGATCATCGTCCTGTGGGTCGTGCAGATGCTCGTGGTCAGTCTGATCCAGGGCTGATGCGCGGGACCGTGGTTGCGGGCTGAACGCCCGCGCGAGATGACTCAGTCGACCGCATCGCTTCGCGTGAGGGCGTTCGCGCGCGCCGGCCTGGTGGCCGCGATCGTGATCGCGCTCGATCAGATCACCAAGAACACGATCGCCGCCGGCATCACGCCCGGCGATCACGAGAAGTTCCTGCCCGGGATCACGCTCGTCCACGACAGCAACAGCGGCGTCGCGTTCACGCTGTTCGCCGGAGGTGGCGCGCTCGTCCTCGTGGTCACGCTCGCGGCGCTGTCGCTGCTGATCGGGTACTTCGCGAAGCGACCCGAGCGCCCGCTGCTGTGGTTGCCGACCGGGATGCTCGTCGGCGGCGCGATCGGCAACCTGATCGACCGGATCGCCCACGGCGCGGTGACCGACTTCATCCAGTTGCCGCACTGGCCGGCGTTCAACGTCGCCGACATGTCGATCACGTTCGGCGTGCTGACGCTGCTGTACGTGCTCGAGGGGCGGCGCGAAGCGTGAACACCGAGACCCCGATCGAGTTGCGCGTGCCCGACGCGGCGGCCGGCACTCGGCTGGACCGCTTCCTGGCGGTCCCGCTCGGGTCGCGCGCGCGGGCGCAGACGCTGATCGACGCCGGTCGCGTCCGGGTCGACGGCGCGCAACGTCCCAAGCGCCACCTCGTCCAGCCCGGGGAGGCGATCGAGATACGCGACTCCGGCGACCCCGGGCCGGTGCTCGTGAACGAGCCACAGGCGTCGTTCGGCGTCGCCTACGAGGACGAGTACCTGCTGGTCGTGGACAAGCCGGCCGGAGTCGTCGTGCACCCCGCCCGCGGTCACTGGGCGGGGACGCTCGCGCAGGCGCTCGAGGGGCGGGCCGCCGGCGGCGAGGAGTCGTGGCGGGCCGGGATCGTCCATCGCCTCGATCGCGACACCTCGGGGCTGCTGGTCGTCGCCAAGAACGACGCGGTTCATCGCGCTTTGAAGTCGCTGCTCACGCGCCGGCGGCTCCGCCGCGAGTATCTCGCGCTCGTCGAGGGCCATCCGTCGGCCAGGACCGGGACGATCGACGCCCCGATCGGTCGCCACCGCCGGGACCGCAAGCTGATGTCGATCGACACCGACGAGCCGCGCGAGGCGCGCACCCACTTCGAGATCGAGCGCCTGCTCCCGGCCACCGCGCTGCTGCGCGTCACGCTCGAGACCGGCCGCACCCACCAGATCCGCGTGCATCTCGCCGCGATCGGCCACCCGGTCGCCGGCGACCCCCAGTACGGCACGCGCGGGGAACTCGGCCTCGACCGCCAGTTCCTCCACGCCGCACGCCTCGCCTTCGAGCACCCGGTGACAGGCGCGGCGATCGACGTGTCGTCACCATTGCCGGCGGATTTAGTGGCGGCCCTGGCGCTGGCGGAGGCCGCCGCGTGAGGGCGGTGCGGGGCCGGGCCTGAAGCTACGCATGAGGGACCGGTGCGCCGCAGCAAGGGCGGCCGGCGAACGCGCGTCTGGCAGCACTCGCGCGACCCGCGTTCCGAGTGGCTGACCAACACGCTCACGCGGCTGCCAGAGGCGCGACGCCGACCGACCACCCGCGAGAGTGCACGATCGTGAAAAAAGGGCGGGGCGGCCCGTCCACAGCCGCCCCGCCTGACGTTGCGAACCGAGCCACCGGAGGTAGGGGAAGGGAGGTTCGGCCCGCGCACGAGCCACCGCTGAAGGTAGGGGAAGCGAATGGCCCGCTACACCTGAAAACGTAGCGGCGCACCAAAACTTGCGTAAACTCAGTTAGACCGTCCCCGATCCCGTTCGTACGGATCGTGCCCTGCCTCGGAAACGAGGTCCACGAGCGCGTATGTCCGGGCTGTAGTTCAAACCAAACACAAGGGAGTAAGCAGTGGCTCAGATCGGAATCAAGGAGCTGCTGGAGGCCGGCGTCCATTTCGGCCACCAGACACGTCGATGGAACCCCAAGATGCGCCGCTTCATCTTCGGCGAGCGCGATGGGAACTACATCATCGACCTCCTACAGACCCAGGTCCTCCTGGAGGACGCGCGTCAGTTCGCTGCGGATGTCTCGCGCCGCGGCGGGACCGTGCTGTTCGTCGGCACGAAGAAGCAAGCCCGCGACACCATCAAAGAGAACGCGGAAGCCGCGGACATGCCGTACGTCAACCACCGCTGGCTCGGCGGTTTGCTGACCAACTTCCAGACCATCTCGCTGCGGATCAAGCGGCTGCACGACCTCGAGCGCTACGAGACCGAGGGCCAGCTTCAGCTGCTGCCCACGCGCGAGCGCATGTCGGCGCAGGCGGACCTCGAGAAGCTGCGCGCGAACCTCGGCGGCGTCAAGAACATGCAGCGCCTGCCCGACGCTGTGTTCGTGATCGATCTGAAGACCGAGGCGATCGCGGTCCGCGAGGCGCAACGCCTGCGGATCCCGATCATCGGACTCGTCGACACCAACTGCGATCCCGACGGGATCGACTACGTGGTCCCGGGCAACGACGATGCGATCCGCTCGTGCGCGCTGATCACGAGGGCGGTCGGCGATGTCGTGAGCCAGGGCCACAACGTGTTCCGCGAGGAAGAGGAGCGCGCCCGGCTCGAGCGCGAGCGCCAGGAGGCCGAGGAGCGAGCCCGGCAGGAGGCCGAGGAACGGGCACGCCAGGAGGCCGAGGAGCAGGCACGGCTCGAGCGTGAGCGCCGCGAGGCCGAAGCGCGCGAGCGCCAGGAAGCAGAGGAGCGGGCGCGGCAGGAGGCAGCGGCCGCCGAGGCGCAGGCTGCAGAAGCGGCACAGGCCGCGCCGCCCGCCGAGCCCGCCGCACCCGCACCACCGCCCGCGGCTGCGGCGCCCGAGGCACCGGCACCCGAGGCACCGGCACCCGAGGCGCCGGCCCCCGCGGCGGAAGCTCCAGCGGTGGAAGAAGCGCCCGCCGCCGGGGCGCAAACGCCGCCCGCGGAGGAGCCCGCGTCCGCGCCACAGCCGGAGTCGGCGCCAGAGCCGGAGTCGGCGCCAGAGCCGGAGTCGGCGCCCGAGCCAGAGGCCGAAGCCGCGCCACCGCCCGAACCGCCACCGGCCGTGCCGGAGGCCGTCGCAGCCCCCGAGGAACCGGAAGCCGCCGCTGCACCCGAGGAACCGGAGGCCGCCGCCCCCGTGGAGCCGCAGGCCTCCGTGGAGCCGCAGGCCTCCGAGGAGTCCGCCTCCGCACCCGCCGGGGAAACCGAGACTCCAGCGACGGAGCAGAATCCCGAGTCAGACGCCCCAGTGGTGAACTCATGAGTGCGATCAGCGCTAAGGAAGTGAAGGCCCTCCGCGACCGCACGGGCGCGGGCGTGCTCGCCTGCCGTGAGGCCCTCAGCGAAGCCGACGGCGACGTCGAGCGCGCGGTCGAGATCCTTCGCGCGCGGGGCCAGGCCCAGGCGGCCAAGCGCGCCGGCGCGGAGGCGACCGAGGGCGTGGTCCAGAGCTACATCCATTCCGGCAACAAGATCGGCGTGCTCGTCGAGGTCGACTGCGAGACGGACTTCGTCGCGCGCAACGACAACTTCGTCGAGTTCGCTCGGGATCTCGCGCTGCATATCGCCGCGGCACAGCCGATTGCGGTCAGCGATGAGGACGTGCCGGCCGAGGATCGCGAGCGCGAGGAGCGAATCGCCGTCGAGCAGGCGGCAGACCGGCCCGAGAACGTCCGCGAACGGATCGTCACCGGCAAGATCGACAAGTGGCTCGACGACGTGGTGCTGCTTCGGCAGAAGCACGTCAACGAGGACAAGCACGGCGGCAAGACGATTGAGGAGCTGCGTGCGGCGCTCGCCGCAGAGACCGGCGAGAACGTCGTGATCCGCCGCTTCAGTCGCTTCCAAGTCGGCAGTTGAGCTCCCCAAGCGTCATCCCTCATCCGACGAGTGGACATCCCGCGGTCTACCGGCGGATCCTGCTGAAGCTCTCGGGTGAGGCGCTGATGGGGGATCTCGAGTACGGGACCGACCCTGAGCGCGTGCATGAGATCGCCTCGCAGATCGCGGCCGTTCAGAGGCGCAACGTCGAGGTCGCGATCGTGGTCGGCGGCGGCAACATCTATCGCGGCCTCGCGCAGGCCGCGGAGGGGATGGATCGCGCCACCGGCGACTACATGGGCATGCTCGCCACCGTGCTGAACGCGCTCGCGCTCCAGGACGCGCTCGAGAAGGAGAACGTCCAGACGCGGGTGCAGTCTGCGATCACGATCTCCGAGGTCGCCGAGCCCTACATCCGGCGGCGCGCGATGCGCCATCTCGAGAAGGGCCGGATCGTGATCTTCGCCGCCGGCACCGGCAACCCGTTCTTCACGACCGACACCGCCGCCGCGCTCCGGGCCGCGGAGCTGCACGCCGAAATCATCCTGATGGCCAAGAATCGCGTCGAGGGCGTCTACTCGGCCGACCCGAGGACCAACCCCGACGCCGAGTTCATCCCCGAGATCACGCACAAGGACGCGCTGACCCGCGGGCTCCAGGTGATGGACTCGACCGCGTTCGCCCTGTGCATGGACAACAATCTCCCGATCGTCGTGTTCAACATGGCCGACGGGCGCAACATCGACAAGATAGTGTCCGGGGAACGAGTGGGGACGCTGGTGAGAACATGACCACCGACATGATTGACGAGCTCCTCGCCGACGCGCGGGAGCGGATGCACAAGTCGGTGGACGCGATCCGCGTCGAGTTCGGGTCAGTCCGGACGGGAAGGGCGAGCCCGGCGCTTCTGGACCGGATCCAGGTCGATTACTACGGCACTTTGACGCCGCTGAAACAGCTGGCGACGATCAGCGCGCCCGAGGCGCGGCTGCTGACGATCCAGCCGTACGACAAGAGCTCGATCAAGGCGATCGAACGCGCGATCCTCGAGTCGGACGTCGGCCTGACCCCGAACAACGACGGCAACCTGATCCGTCTCGGCGTACCGGAGCTCACCGAGGAGCGACGCAAGCAGTTGGTCAAGGTGGTCCGGCACATCGCCGAGGAGGGCAGGGTCGCGATTCGCAACGTCCGCCGCGACGTGATGCACGACCTTCGCGAGCTCAAGGAAGCGGGTGAGGCAGGGTCCGACGACGAGCATCGAGCCGAGGTAGAGCTCCAGAGGGTCACCGACCTGCGGATCGGCGAGCTCGACGACGCGCTGAAGCACAAGGAAGCCGAGATCCTGGAGGTTTAGGTGGCAACGCCCCGTAATTCGGGGCCCGCCCACCCCGCCGATGACGACGGCGCACGGGCTCGGTACGTCGCGATCATCACCGACGGCAACGGGCGGTGGGCGGCGCGCCGGGGCATGCCGGCGCTCGCTGGACACGAGGCCGGTGCGGACACGGTCAAGGCGCGGCTACGCGACGCCGCCGACCTGGGGATCGACGAGCTGACCGTGTACTCGTTCTCGACCGAAAACTGGGTCCGCCCGGCGGACGAGGTCCAGGGGCTGATGGCGATGATGGCGCGCCGAATCGAGCTCGAGACGCCCGAGTTGCACGAGGAGGGCGTGCGGATGCGCTTCATCGGGCGCCGCAGCGACCCCGTGCCCCCGCACCTCGTCGACCGGATGGCCTGGGCCGAGCAGCTGACCCGGGACAACGACAGGATCACGCTGTTCGTGGCGTTCAACTACGGCGGCAGGGCGGAAATCGTCGATGCAGCGCGAAAGTTCACATCTGGAGACGAGGACGACTTCCGCGCCCTGCTCTACGCCCCCGACATGCACGACCCCGACCTGATCATCCGAACCAGCGGCGAGCACCGGATCTCGAACTACCTCCTCTGGCAGGGCGCGTACTCCGAGTGGGTGTTCCGCGACGAGCTGTGGCCGGATTTCTCGCGGGAGTCGCTCGAGCAGAGCCTCGAGGACTTCGCGACGCGCCGACGCCGCTTCGGAGGCCGCTAGCGATGCCGCCGGCGCGCAGACGGAGGGCGCCGCGGGAGCGAGGCGAGCCACGCGACGCGCGGGAGGTACGCGAGGCACGCGAAGCGCGAGAGGCCCGCCGGGCGCGAGAGGACCGCGAGGCGCCCGCCAAGAAGCCGCGCCGGCGCGGGGATCTGCTCACGCGGATCCTGGTGGCGGTTCCGCTGGCGATCGCCACGATCATCTTCAACAACCTCGGCGGGCTGCCGTTCGCGCTGTTCCTGATCGCCGCCGGGCTCATCTGCATGCACGAGGCCTACGGCCTGTTGAAGATCTGGCGGCCCGTCGCGGCGGTCGGGTTCGCCGCGGTCGCTGGGATGGTGCTGGTCGCGCGATCCGGGAGCGAGGGGCACGTGCTCGAGGTCGCGATGGCGGCGGTTCCGGTGGCGCTCCTGGCGGTGATGATGAGCGACCGGCGGCGACCGACGGTCGCGATCGCCGGCACGCTGCTCGGCGTCTACTGGGTCGGGCTCACGTTCGCGCACGCCGAGCTGCTGCGGCAGCTGCCCCATGGCAATGGGGTCTTCCTCGACGTTCTGGTCGGAACGTTCGTGGGGGACACCGGTGCGTACGCCGGCGGCAAGCTGTTCGGGCGCCACCGCCTCGCGCCCAATGTGTCGCCGAACAAGACGGTCGAGGGCCTGTTCTGCGGGATGCTGCTGGCGGTCATCGCGGTGTTCCTGGCCGGGCTCTACCAGACGTGGCTGAGCCAGGGCGACGCGCTGCTGCTCGGCGTGGCGGTGGCGGCGCTCGCGCCGCTCGGCGATCTGTTCGAGTCGCTGGTCAAGCGCGACGCCGGGGTAAAGGACTCGGGCAGCGTGTTCGGCCCGCACGGAGGCGCGCTCGATCGCCTCGACGGAGCGCTGTTCGCGGTCGTGGTCGGCTACTACGTCTGGCTCGCCGTCCACTAAGCGGAGGCTCGGCGACCTCCGCCTAGACTGAGCCTGTGCCCCGCCGCCTCGCGATCCTCGGCTCGACCGGTTCGATCGGCGTCCAGGCTCTCGACGTCGTCTCGCGCTCGCCGGAGCTCACGGTCGTCGCGCTGAGCGCCGCGAGCTCGTGGGAGCCGCTGATCGACCAGGCCCGGCGCTACGGCGTTCGAAAGATCGCGGTCACCGATCCCGACGCCGCCGCACGGGCGAGCGAGGCATGGACGGGCGGAGAGGTCCTGTCGGGGCCGGACGGCGTCGTCCGGCTGATCACCGAGTGCGAGTGCGACCTGGTGCTGAACGCGATCGTCGGCTCGGCGGGCCTGCTCCCCACGGTCGCGACGCTCGGCGAGGGGATCGATCTCGCGCTCGCCAACAAGGAGTCGCTGGTCGTCGGCGGCGAGCTCGTCACCGAGCTGGCGCAGGCGACCGGGGCCGCGATCATCCCTGTCGACTCCGAGCATTCGGCGCTGCATCAGCTGCTCGCCTCCGAGCGCCCCGGAACCGTCGACCGTCTGGTCCTGACCGCCTCGGGCGGCCCATTCCGCGGCCTCAAGCGCGAAGACCTCGCGAACGTCACGACCGATCAGGCGCTCGCCCACCCGACCTGGGCGATGGGCGGCAAGATCACGATCGACTCGGCGACGTTGATGAACAAGGGGCTCGAGCTGATCGAGGCCCACCACCTGTTCGGTACGCCGTACGAGCAGATCGACATCGTCGTCCACCCGCAGTCGATCATCCACAGCCTGATCCAGCTGTGCGACGGCGCCACGCTCGCGCATCTCGGGTACCCCGACATGCGCGTGCCGATCTCCTACGCGCTGCACCACCCCGAGCGGGTCGACGTCCCCGTGCGCCCGCTCGATCTGGTCGAGGTGGGGAGCCTGACATTCGAGCCCGTGGACGAGGAGACGTTCAGCTGCGTGCGCATCGCCCGCGACGCCGCGCGCGCGGGCGGCACCGCCACCTGCACGATGAACGCCGCCAACGAGATCGCCGTGCACGCGTTTCTCGGCGGGCGCCTGCGGTTCCTGGATATCGCGGCCGTGATCGAGGAGACGCTCGAGGAGCTTCCGTCGCAGCCGGTGCACTCGTTCGAGGCGCTCGGCGAGGCCGACGCGGATGCGCGCCGGATCGCCGGCGAGCTCGTGGCAGAACGGGCGCTCGCGTAGCCGATCTGATCGCGTTCTTACGAACGCCGCAGAAACCCCTGCCACACTGGAACCGTGTCCTACGTCCTGGCCTTCCTGGGGTTCGTTGCGCTGATCATCCTGCACGAGGCGGGGCACTTCACGGCCGCGAAGGCGGTCGGCATGCGCGTCGAGCGCTTCTCGCTGTTCATGGGGCCGTTGTTGGTCAAGTTCCGCCGCGGCGAGACCGAGTACGGCATCGGTCCGTTTCCGCTGGGCGGCTATGTGCGGATCACCGGGATGAATCCGCACGAGGACATCCCGCCCGAGGTCGTCCACCGCGCCTATTACAACCAGAAGGTGTGGAAGCGGGTCGTCGTGATCCTGGCCGGCCCGGCGGTGAACCTCGTGATCGCGTTCGTGATCTTCTGGGCGATCGCACTGTCACAGGGGCAGTCCGTCGCGACCACAAACGTCGCCACGATCGAGAAGGGATCGGCGTCCGCCGCGGTGCTGCGCCCGGGCGACCACGTCGTCTCGGTTGACGGCGTCGGCGGCTCCGAGAACGCGATCCGCAACCAGATCGGCACCCATAAGTGCGCTGGCACTCAGGTCAACGGCTGCGTCGCGGCGACCCCGGCCCGCGTGGTCGTCGAGCGGGACGGAAAGCTCCTGACGCTCGCGATCCGGCCGAGGTACAGCACCGCCGACGGCGAGAACCGGCCGCTGCTCGGCGTGAGCTTTGGCTCGACCCAGCAGCCGGTGAACGTGTTCCAGGCGGCGTCGCTCTCGGGCAGCAACATGTGGTACGTGACGACCCGCACCGTCTCGGTCGTCGCGCGTATCTTCGAGCCCCAGGAGCGAAAGCAGCTGCACAGCATCGTCTACGGCTACACCGCGACCCAGGAGTCGTTCGCCACCAGCGCCACCCAGGCGTTCTACGTGCTCGGCCTGATCTCGCTGTCGCTGGCGATCATCAACCTGTTCCCGTTCCTCCCGCTCGACGGGGGGCACGTGTTCTGGGCCGTCGCGGAGAAGGTCAGGGGCAAGCGGATCTCTTTCGACGTGATGGAGCGCGCCGGCGTGGTGGGCTTCGTCCTGATCCTGCTCATTTTCGCGATCGGCCTCACGAACGACATCTCGACGCTTTCCGGCCCCGGCTTCGGCATCCACTAGCGAGCTTGGCAGCCCCGCCAGGCGGCGAGCGCTCACACCCCTCGCTGCTACGGTACGCGGCGCAGTCAAGCCCTTACGGTGGAGGAGAGGCATGGAGAGCAGCAGCACGGTCTCGCCGGCGGTGGGACGCGCGGTCGACGCCCCGACGGTGACGGAGGCGCTCAGGCGCACCGCGGCCAACCATCCGGAGATCGTCGCCGTCCGTACGCCGGATGACAGCGTGTCGCTGACCTGGTCGGAGCTGCTCGACCGCGTCGAGGCGGTCGCCGGCGGGCTGGCGAAGCTAGGGGTCGGGCGCGGCGACACGGTCGCGATCATGCTCGGCAACCGTCCAGAATTCCACGTCGTCGACTTGGCGGCGGCGATGCTCGGCGCGACCCCGTACTCGATCTACCTGACCTACCCGCCGGCCGAGATTCAGTATTTGATCGGCGACTCCGCCGCGAAGGTGGCGATCGTCGAGCAGGCCCACATGGGCGCGCTGCTCGAGGCGCGCAAGGACCTGCCGGGGCTCGAGCACGTGGTCGTGATCGACGGCGACCCGCCCGAGAACACGGTCTCGCTGGTCGACGTCGAGAACTCGAACCCGGACTTCGATCTTGAGAAGTCGGTCGCGGAGATCGGGCCCGACGACCTCGTGACGCTGATCTACACCTCCGGCACGACGGGGCCGCCAAAGGGCGTGCAGCTCACGCACCGCAACGTGATGTCAGGCGCCCAGGCAGTTGAGCAGGTGATCCGCCTCGAGCCCGGCTCCAAAGTGATCTCGTGGCTGCCGGCGGCGCACATCGCCGAGCGGATGGCCCATCACTACATCCCGGTGATCTACTCCGGCACTATCACCTGCTGCCCGAACCCGCGCGAGGTGCTCTCCTACCTGCCGCAGGTGCGGCCGACGTGGTTCTTCGCGGTACCGCGGATCTGGGAGAAGCTCAAGGCCGGGCTCGAGACGATGCAGGCGGCCCAGCCCGAGGAGCAGCGGCGCCCGATCCAGGAGGCGCTCGAGGCGTCGATCGAGCGCGTCCGGCTGCGCCAGCGCGGAGAGCCCGTCCCCGACGAGCTCGAGGCGAAGGTCGCCCAGGCCGACGAGCAGATCTTCTCGAAGCTCCGCGCGATGCTCGGTCTCGATCAGGCGATCGCGGTCAACGTCGGCGCCGCGCCGACCCCGGTCGACGTGCTCGAGTTCTTCCACGCGCTCGGGATCGAACTGGCGGAGCTGTGGGGCATGTCCGAGACGTGCGGTGTCGGCACGTGCAATCGGCCCGGGGAAGTGAGGATCGGCACGGTCGGGCCGGCTGAGCCGGGCGTCGAGCTCAAGATCGCCGATGACGGCGAGTTGCTCGTCCGGGGGGATTGCGTGATGACCAGCTATCGCAACGCGCCGGACCAGACGTCCGAGGCGATCGACGCGTACGGGTGGCTCCACACCGGCGACATCGGCTCGCTCGACGACGATGGGTTCCTGCGGATCGTCGACCGCAAGAAGGAGATCATCATCAACGCCGCCGGCAAGAACATGTCCCCGGCCAACATCGAGGCCGCGATCAAGTCGGCGAGCCCGCTGATCGCGCAGGCGGTCTGCATCGGGGACGGCCGGCGCTACAACACGGCGCTGATCGTGCTCGACGCCGACTTCGCACCCCAGTGGGCGGCTCAGCAGGGGATCGAGGACACCTCGCTCGAGCAACTCGCGCACGCCGAGGCGGTGGTCGCCGCGGTGGGCAGCGCGATCGATCACGGCAACGAGCACCTCGCGCGGGTCGAGCAGATCAAGAACTTCACGATCGTCCCGGGGGACTGGCTCCCGGGCGGCGATGAGCTCACCCCGACGATGAAGCTGAAACGGCGTCCGATCGAGGCCAAGTACACGGCTGAGATCGACGCGATGTACGCCACGTGATCGTCCCCGCCAACGGGTCATATCCGGACACCTGATCCGCCCTCCGGGGGTGAACCGGGTCATATCCCGACACTCGACCACCCGCCGGACGGTGAACGCCGATTCAGACACGAATACGGGTCACGATCGAACACTCGACCGCGGCGGGCCGTCGAGTGCGCGGTTATGACCCACCCATCCACCGATACCGATCCACGATCCACCACCCACCCACCCGCCGGCCGCTCCGACCCTCTAACGGAGCGTGATCGCCACCGACCGGCTGTACACGGTCGAGCCTGCGACCGCCGGCGGGAACGGCAGCAGCGGATCGTTCGGGTACGTGTAAGCCAGGCGAACCGTGCCGCTCGCCGGGAACTTCATCCGCACGTCGAAGTAGCAGTTGTTCGCGTTCGAGATCGTCACCGTCCGAATCGTCGTGAACGCTCCTGACGACCCCGCTCCTGACGACCCCGCTCCTGACGATCCCGCTGCGAACTGAATCTGCGCCGTCTGCGACGGTACGCCACCGAGGATCGCGTACCGCGCCGGCCGCACGCAACCCCACACCTCGAGCGAGCGGCCGCGCCGGGTCGAGGTGACCGGCATGAACAGCGGCATGCGGTAGGCGGCGTACCCCGGCTTGGGCTTGCCGTTGACGGTCTCGAGGCCGCTCGCGAAGCCGCCGTCGCCACTGGACGTGGCGGCGGTCAGCGTCGGGTCGTACAGCAGGTACTGCATCGTGGTGGCGACCCGCGGCTGCTTCCAGCTCAGGTACTCGGCCCAGTTGATGTAGTACGCGGCGGTCGCCGGCGAGGGATACGAGAAGCGGTTCGGCGGATGGGTGATGTAGCCGTACTCGGTGTTGTAGATCGGGAACCGCTTGTTCGAGCCGTACACGCGCTGGAGCCGGTCGAGCGCACGCTCGAGGTCGGGGATCCGCGGGAAAGTCGCGATGTCCGGGTCGGTCGAGGTCTCGATATTCGGGGCCGAGCCGGCGAACGCATACGGGTGGTCGGCGACGCCGGTGGCGTTGAACAGCGCCGGGTTCTTCCGGCGGAAGCCGCGCGAGCCGGCGGCCGTCGTCGGGCACCCGACGGATCGCGCCGCGCGTCCGCGTAGCTCCCGATAGTTCGAGTCGACGCAGTACAGCGTGCGCAGGAACTGGAGCGGCTTGGTTTGGCTGAAGTCGCCCGGAAGGCCCTGGGGATGCCCGGGTCCCGCGCGGCCGCTCAGGCCCATCGGCGCGAACTCGCCGATCAGGACCGTGTCGTGGCCGTGTCCGGTCGCCTCCAGGCCGTTCCACATCTGGCCGGCGAGCGATCGGTACATCCCCGGCGCCACCGACACCGTCGACCCGTCGATCGCCTGCGGGCCGAGGTCCTCGCCGAAGTTGGGCTCGTTCCAGACCGCCCAGAAGTTCACGCGCGGCAGCGGGGCAGTCGCTCCGGGGGGCACGTACGTGCCGCTGTAGCGCTCGCCGGCGGCACGCACGAACTGGCCGAACGCCGACGCGGACGGGCGCCACGCCCAGAACTGGTTGTCGAGCGCGGACGGGGGGATGCCCGGGCCCTCGGCCCATCGCGGCGCGCCACCGCTCAGCGTCAGGTCGACTCCGAGACCGTCGTCGTGGGCGAGTTCGATCATCTCGTCGTAAGGCGCCCAGTTGGCCTGGGGGTAAGAGGATGCGCTCGAGGCGTTGAAGCCGGCGGGCGCGGTGCGGGACGTCGCGTGCGGCGCGATCTGCGCCCACACGACGATGATCCGCACCATCCGGACGCCGAGCACCCGGAACGTGCTCATCGTCTGAGCGGGCGCCGTCAGCATCCGGGTCGAGTCCTGGATGATCGAGATCTGGCCCGTCGACGCAGACGCAACCGGCGCGACCGCCAGCGCGCGGCCGCTCACGCAACCCACGGCCGCGAGTACGACCGCTACCAGCCCCGCGGCACGTCGCCAGGTCCTACGCAACTACTTCACCGCCACGTTCACCGTTCGGCTGTAGACGGTGTCGGCGTCGCCCGGGGTGATCAGGCTGGGCGTCAGCAGCGGGTCGCCCAGCGGATAGGACCAGGCGAGCCTGACCGTACCGCTCGCGGGGAACGTCAGGTGGAGGTCGAAGTACCCGCGCGAACTCGTGATCGTGACGGTCTTCAAAATCGTGAACGCGCCACTCGACCCCTGCTGAAACTGGATCTGGACCTGCTGGGGGGTGCCGTGGGTGTCGAGGCTCGCGTAGTGCGCCGGGCGCACAGCCCCCCAGACCTCGAGTGAGCGCCCGCTTCGCGTCGAGGTGACCGGCAGGAACAGCGGCAGGCGGTAGGCGTTGTACCCGGGCTTGGGCGCGCCGCCGTAGAAGACCAGCCCGCTGGCGAACCCGCCGAACTCCGGAACGTTCACCGTCGGATTCGGGTCCCACAGCAGGTATTGCATCGTCGAGGCGATCCGCGAGCTCTTCCACGACAGGTACTCCGCCCAGTTGATGTAGGTCGAGGCGGTCGCCGGTGAGACGAAGTGGCTCGAGCTGTGGTTCGGCGGGTTCGTGATGTAGCCGTACTCGTTGTTGTAGATCGGAAAGCGCGTGCGAGAGCCGTAGATCCGGACCACGCGGTCGAGGGTGCTCGCGAGCCGCGGCAGCTCCGAGAACTCGGTGAAGTCGGGGTCTTTCGAGCTGGCCTCGGTCGGCGGCAGGTTGACCGGGTACGGATGGTCGGCGAACCCGGACGCACGGAACAGGACGGGATGGGCGCCGCGGAACTGCCGCGAGCCGGCGGCGCTGGTCGGGCACCCGACCGCGCCGGCGGCGCGTCCACGCAACTCGCGGTAGTTCGAGTCCAGGCAGTACAGCGAGCGGATGAACTGAAGCGGCTTGGTCTGGCCGAAGTTGCCCGGAAGGCCCTGCGGCTGCCCGCGCCGCGGCGGCCCGTTCGAACCGCGCGCGTCGAGGTTCCCGATCAGGATCGTGTCGTGGCCATGCCCGGTCAGCCCGAGGCCGCGCCAGCCGGCGTCGAGCAGGCCCCGGTACGCCTGTGGGGCGGCCGGCACGCTCGAGCCCTTGATCGCCTGCGGCGCGAGGTCCTCGCCGAAGTTTGGCTCGTTCCACAGCTCCCAGAAGCTCACCCGCGGCAGGTCGTTCGCGTCGCCGTGGACGATCGCGTCCAGGGTCGGGTCGTAGCTGCCGCTGTAGCGGGTGGCGACCGCCTCCACGAACTGTCCGAACGCGGACGCCGACGGCTTCCACTCGCCGTAGCCACCCGGCGAGGGCTGACCGCCGCCCGCCGCCCACAGGGGCGCCGGCCCGGTCAGCGAGAAATCGACGGCGATGCCGTCGGCGTGCGCGTCGCGGACGATCTGGTCGTAGATGGCCCAGTTCGCCGCCGGGTAGTCGGCGGGAAGCACCGCGCCCGACCCGGACGGGCGTTTCGCCGGCGCCACCGTGTTCCAGGCCAGCGTCACGCGCACGACCCCTGCGCCGAGCTCCCGGAGCGTCTGGAGCGTCGGACCGGGCACGGTGAGCATCCGCGCGTCGTCCTGGAACATCGCGACTTGGCCCGTCTGCGCGAGCGCCCGGGCCGGCAGGGACACGACCGCTGCCGCCACCGCCAAGCCGGCGACGGACATCGTGATCCCGACTCGCCTCATCAGGTGCATTGCAGTTGACAACAGACCTGCTCGGAGGAAGTTGCGCCCGGCGGCCCCCAGCCCCGGCGCCTCGCTAGCCGATCGTCACCGGCGTGGTGCGGCTGTAGAAGATTCCGCCGCCGGGTGGCGACCACGCGACCCGCACCGAGCCGGTCGAGGGGAACGTCACCGGCGCCTCGAAATAGCCGTAGGAGTCGGTGACCGTGATCCGCTGAACGGTCTTGAAGGCACCCCCGCCGGAGGGCTTGAACTGGATGTCCGCGACCTCTGGCGCCTTGGAGACCTGCCTCGCGTAGTGGGCCGGCCGCAGGTCGCCCCAGACCTCGAGCGCCTGGCCCTGCTTGCCAGTCGCGTCAGGCAGGTACAGCGGCACGCGGAACGCGTCCTGCATCGGGCCCTTGGGCATTGCGTTCGCGAACTGGAGACCGGTATCGAAGTTACTCGGCGGCGGCGGATCGGTCAGCAGGTACTGGTCCCACGAGGCGACCCGGGGGTCCTTCCAGCTGATGTACTCGGCCCAGTTTGAGTAGTAGGCGGCGAGCGTCGGATTGATCGCCCGCGCGATCTTCTCGGGCGGGTCGGTCTGGTAGCCGAACTCGGTGTCGTAGATCGGGAACTTCGTGCTCAACCCGTACGCGGCGACGGCCCCGTCGAGCGTCGCCTCGAGGTTCGGAAGCTTGGGCAGGTCGGCGTAGTCGGGCTCGTTTGAGGTCGGGACGTTGGGCGTCACCTGTCCCTGGGGGTACGGATGGATCGCGAATCCGCTCGCGTGGAACAGCCCCGGGTGCTCGCTCGGGAACTGCTTGGATGCCGACGCCGTCGCCGGGCAGCCGCGCGCGGTCGCTGCGGTCCCCTGTAGAGGATGAAGCAAGCCGTCCACGCAGTAGAGCGCGCGGATGAAGCGCAACGGCACCATTCCCGAGAAGTTCCCCGGCTGACCGTTGGTCGTCTGTCCGCGGGGAGCGACCTCGCCGATCAGGATCTTGTCGCCCGCGTGACCGGTCTGCCCGAGCGCGGTCCAGGCCGCGTCGACGAGCTCCCGGTAGAGCAGCGGCGAGACCTCGACCGTCGAGTTGTCGACCGCCTGCGGGGCAAGTTGCGCGCCGTAGTTCGGCTCGTTCCAAACTGACCAGAAGCGCACGGCGGGTAGGGGGGCGCTCTGACCCGGCGGCGTGTAGTGCCCGTCGTAGCGCGTGCCGACCGCGTGCATGAACAGCTCGTACTCCTTCGCCGACGGCTCCCACGACCCGACGAAGCCGGCCGACGTTCCCGGCGGGACCCCGGGCGCGGTCGCCCACAGGGGAGCCGGGGCCTCGGGCGCCAGATCCACGCCCATTCCGCGCGCTGCCGCGTTGCGGATGATCGCGTCGTACGGCGCCCACAGCGCGGCCGCGTAAGCCGTCGGAGAGGCGGCATCGAACCCCGCCGGACGGGTCCGCGACGTCTCGTTCGGGGTCATCGGACCCCATGGCATGAACACCTTCACGTCGTCCGCCCCGAGCGCCCTGAGTGCGTCGAGCGTCGGTCCGGGATTCATGAACAGCTGGGACTGCGCCTCGAAGATCGTCTCCATCGATCGGTTGCTCAGGGCCGCGGTGGTCGTCGTGGACGTCGTGGACGTCTTCTTGGACCCCCCGCCGCAGCCGGTGACCAGCAACAGGACCCCGATTGCCAGCAGCGCCGCGAACGGCCTGACCGCCGCCGACGCCGAGCGGGGCAAGCGGGTGGCAATGGGCGCGAGGATTCGTCTCACTAGATGGCGCGATCGGTTCCGGAGGCCTGCCGGCCGCGAGGATCAGCGCCCAGTCCCGCTCTACAATGCGCGCGGATGCTTGTCCCGGCCCGCTCGGACGCCGCAGTGGCGGCCCGGACCTCCAGGGCGCTGAGGGTAGCAAGCACCTCGGTCGAGGCATGGCTCCTCGCCGGTCTGACGGGGCTCGGGGCGTGGTTGCGATTCGCCTCGCTGGGCGCGCAGAGTTACTGGTTCGACGAGGCACAGGCCGCCCACGAGCTGCACCTGTCGTTCGGATCGATGGTCTCGTCGATGATCCTGCACGAGACCAATCCGCCGCTGTACTTCGTGACCGGGTGGCTGTGGGCGCGCGTGTTCGGCACCGGCGAGGTCGGCCTGCGCTCGCTGTCGGCTCTGATCGGGACGGCCGTGATCCCGATCGCCTACATGTGCGGACGCGAGCTCGTCTCGCGCCGCGCCGGCCTGGTGGCGGCGGCGCTGGCGGCGGTCAGCCCGTTCCTGATCTGGTACTCGCAGGAGGCGCGGGAGTACATGCTGCTGACCGCCCTGAGCGGCGCGTCGCTGCTGTACTTCGCGCGGGCGTGGCGCGACCCCGCGACGCGGAACATCGCGCTGTGGGGGGTGTTCTCAGGGCTTGCGCTGCTGACCCATTTCTTCGCCGGGTTCCTCGTCGCCCCCGAGGCGCTGTGGCTCTTATACGTGATCCGCAACCGGGCGATCGCGATCGCGGCCGGGATCATGGCGGCGATCGAGTGCGCGCTGGTCCCGTTGCTGGTCACGCACGCCACCGCGTCGTTGCTCGGATTCATCACGGCGACGCCGCTCGGCACGCGCATCCAGCAGGTGCCCGTGGCGTTCGGGCTCGGGACCCTGTACCAGGGTCCGCTCGTCAGCTACGGGCTGCTCGCCGCGGCGGTGCTGGCGGGGATCTTGATCGTGCTGCTGCTCGTCGGAGCCGACGCGCGGGAGCTTCGCGGCGCCGCGGCGGCCGCCGCGCTCGCCGCGTGCGTCTTGATCGTGCCGCTGGTCGTGGCCCTGCTCGGCAAGGACTACTACATCCCGCGCGCGCTGCTGCCGGCCTGGATTCCGTTGGTGGTGGTGATCGGCGCCGCCTGCACGACCCGGCGGCTGCGGATCCCCGGCGGGATCCTCGCCGCGGTGCTGCTCGCGGCATTCGTGCTCGCGCAGATCAAGATCAGCGGGGACCCCCAATATCAGCGCCCCGACTGGCGCGCCGTGGCCCAGGCGCTCGGCACCTCGTCGGGTCCGCGCGCGATCATCGCCTACGACGGCACGCTGGCCACCGATCCTCTGATCACCTACGTGCACGGCGTCCCGTGGAGTCAGCCGACCGGCCCGGTCCACGTCGGCGAGGTCGACGTGGTCGGCTACACCTGGCAGACGCTTCGCGATCCGCTTCCGCCCGGGGTCACGAAGCTCGCCTCAAAACGCGTGGACGGCTACCTCGTCGAGCGTTTCTCGGTCGATCCGGCTTGGGGTCCGAACCAGGGCGCGATCTCCGCCGGCGCGCAGAAGCTGCTCGTTCCGGTCCCGGCGTCGCCCGCGGTGCTCATTCAGACCGCGGCCTCGTCGCGCTGACGCGCGGTCCGAGCGTGATTCTGCTCCTCCACAACCGCTACCGGACGACCGGAGGCGAGGAGCGCGCCGTCGCCGAGATCGCCGCGCTGCTCCGCCGCCGCGGCCACGAGGTCGAGGTGCTCGAGCGCTCGAGCGACGCGCTCGGACGCGGGAAGGCGGCGCTCGGGCTGCTTGGCGGGGGACTCGATCCCGCCGCGATCGGCCGGACCGTGCGCCGGCTGCGGGCGGACGTCGTCCACGCGCACAACGTGCATCCCACGCTCGGCTGGCGCGCCCTCGCTGCCGCCCAGGCTGCCGGCGCGCGGACGCTGCTCCATCTCCACAACTTCCGGCTGTTCTGCGCGATCGGGGTCGCGTACCGCGACGGCGCGCCGTGCTTCCGCTGCCGTGGCAGCAGCACGCTCCCCGGCGTGCGCCTGCGCTGCCGCGGATCGCTTCCCGAGGCGATCGTGTACGGGGCGGCGCTGCACCGCCAGCAGCCCCGGCTGTACGAGCACGTCGATCAGTTCGTCGCGGTCAGCGAGTCGACCGCCGCCCATCTGCGCGACTTGGGCCTGCCGGCCTCGTTAACCGCCACGTTGCCCAACTTCATCCCCAACGCAGCCTTCGCTGAGGAATCCCGGGCCGCGACTGGCGAGTTCGCGCTCGCCGCCGGTCGGCTGACCGAGGAAAAGGGCTTCGACACCGCGATCGCCGCCGCCCGGGCCGCCGGCGTGCCGCTGGTGATCGCCGGCGAGGGACCGGACGATGAGCGCCTGAAGGCCCTCGCGGCCGGCGCCGACGTGCGCTTCACCGGGCTCCTCGGGGCGAGCGAGTTGGCGATGCTCCGCGCACGTTCGGCGGTCGTGCTCGCGCCCTCGCGCTGGGAGGAACCGTGCCCCTACTCGGTGCTCGAGGCGCTCGCCACCGGGGTGCCGGTCCTGGCGTCCGATCGCGGCGGACTGCCCGAGCTCGTGGGGGAGGACGCGACCCTCCCGGCGGCGGATCCGGCGGCGTGGTCGGACGCACTCGCGGAGCTGTGGCAGAGCCCCCAGGCGCGGGCTGAGCGGGGCGCCGCAGCCCTGGCCCGGGCCCGCGAACGCTTCGGCGAGGATCGATACTACGACCGGCTCATGACGCTGTACGGCGGGGTTTCCCCATAAGCTTGCGCCGATGACGCGACGGCTGGTCACCTCGCTCGCGATCGTGTGCGCCCTGCTGGCGCTCGCGCCCGTCGCCGTGGGCGCGAGCTCGAACGGCGGCGCCCAGGCCGCGATCGCCGACTGCAACGACCATCAGGCGCTCACCCAGCAGTACTCGGCGGCCACGCTGCGCGAAGCGCTCGCGATCATGCCGGCGGCCGTCCGGGAGTACAGCAACTGCTACGACGTGATCGAGAAGGCGCTGCTCGCCGAGGTCGGAACGTCATCGGGCTCGCAGTCGGCCACCACCGGCTCGAGCTCGGGCGGGTCGGTGCTGCCGACCTGGCTGATCATCGTGATCGTGATCCTGGCGCTCGCGGCGCTGACGTTCGGCGCGCTTGCGATCCGGCGCCGACGGGTCGAGGGGCCGGGCGGACCGGACTCGCCGAGCCAGGGCGGACCGGCCTCGCCGACCCAGGGCGACCCCGGCACCCCGGATGCGCCACAAGCCCCGGATGCCCCACCAGCCACCGAAGACCCCGGGACCCCCGACGACCCGTCCGGGTCAGGCCCCGCCGACGGGGCCTGACCTCGCACGAGTCGAATTCCGGCTGCCTACCGGACGGTGATCTTCTGCGTCCGGCTGGTGACGGTCCCGCCGCTGAGCAGCGGGTCGCCCGTCGGATAGGTCCAAGCGGTCCTCACCGAGCCGCTGCTCGGGAATGCCAGGTGGACGTCGAAGTAGCCGCGCGCGTTCTTGATCGGCACGGTGGCGATCGTCGTCCACGCGCCCTTCGAGCCCGCCTGGAACTGGACGAGGACGCTCTGCGCCTTGCCGGTATCCAGCTTGGCGAACGGCGCCGGGCGTACGTTGCCCCAGACCTCGAGCTTGCCGCCCTTGCGCGTCGACGTGTGGGGCAGCCACAACGGCATGCGATACGCCGCGTACCCGGGCTTCTGGCTTCCGTTCGGGTTCAGCAGCCCGGTGTCGAACGACGCCGGCGGGGCCTGGTCGATCAGCGCGTACTGCGAGTAGCTGTTCAGCCGCGCCTGCTTGTAGCTGAGGTACTCGGCCTCGTTCATGTAGATCGCCTGGTTCGCCTGGCTGACGCCCTCCGCCGGATCGGGCGGCCGCGTCCGGAAGCCGTACTCCGTGCTCCACACCGAGTAATGCGTGTGCGAGCCGTAGATCCCGTTCAACCGGTCGAGCGTGCTCTCGAGCCGCGGGACCTCGGGCAGGTCGGCGAAATTGGAGTCGCTCGGCGCCCCGGCGCATAGCTTCACGGGGTTCCCGCACAGGTGGGTCGGCAGGTTCGGCGGCGACGCCTCCTCATACGGATGGGCGGCAAACCCGCTGGCACTGAACAGCGCCGGGTTCTGCTTGCGGAAGCTGCGCGACGCGGCCGCCGTCGCCGGGCAGCCCTGGGCCTTCGCGGCCGAGCCCCGCAACTCGCGGTAGTTGGAATCGACGCAGTACAGCGACCGCAGGAAGATCAGCGGCTTCATGTTGGCGAACACGCCCCAGGCGTTCACGCCGTGCGGCGTCACCTCGCCGAACAGGATCTTGTCCGTCCGGGTGGTGTGGCCCGTGGCCTGGAACGAGCTCCAAGCCGCATCCACGAGGTTTCGGTAGATATGCGGACTGTTCGGGATCGTCTGGTTGCGCCCGGTTCCCTGCGGCGCGATGTCGTAGCCGTAGTTCGGCTCGTTCCAGATCGACCAGAAGCTCACCCGCGGCAGCGCCGTGGCAGACCCGGCCGGCTTGTAGGACCCGTCGTAGCGGGTGCCGACGGCCTTGACGAAGTAGCCGAACTCCTTCGCCGAAGGCTCCCAGTCCTCGCGGAAATAGCCGGTCGCGCTCTTCGGCGCCCCTGAACCGGTCGCCCACAGCGGCGCGGGACCGTTGACGGTGAAGTCGACCGCGATGTGGTCGGCCGCGGCGTCCCGTACGACCGCGTCGTACGGCGCCCAGCCACCGGCCGCGTAGGCGGCGGGATTGGTGGCGTTGAAGCCCGCCGGGCGCTTGGTCGAAAGCGCCGACGGCGCGATCGCGTTCCAGGTGACGTTCACCCGGATCATGTTCACGCCGAGGTCGCGAAGCTGCTGGAGCGTGGCGGCGGGGTTGCCCAAGACCTGCGGGTCGGCCTGGAATACCGACGTCTGTGTGGTCGAGGCAGCCGCGGGAGCGGCGTTGATGGCCACGACGCTGAGGAGCAGCGCCGCGGCTATGGGAATTTTGCGTCTGATGTTTGTAGGCACGAAGATCCCAACTACCCAAAACCGCTGAAGTTGCGCCCGGGCGGTCACCGGCTTGCAACCCGGCGCCCACGATCCCACCTCTACACTGGCCGTATGGCTTCAGAGCGCCAGATCCACGTTGGCAACGTCCCGATCGGCGGCGGCGCCCCGGTCGCGGTCCAGACGATGACCAAGACCGAGACCGCCGACCTGCGCGCGACGATGGACCAGATCCGCACCGTCGCCGAGGCGGGCGCCGACATCGTCCGCGTCGCGGTCCCGCGCGAAAAGGACGTCGAGGCGCTCCAGACGATCGTCCGCGACTCGCCGATCCCGGTGATCGCCGATATCCACTTCAACTACACGCTGGCGCTGAAGGCGCTCGACGCCGGCGCCCACTGCGTCCGCCTGAATCCGGGCAACATCGGCGGTCCCGACAAGGTTGCGCTCGTGACCAAGCGCGCGAACGAGCTGGGCACGCCGCTCCGGATCGGCGTCAACTCGGGATCGCTCCCGGGCCACCTGCGCGAGCTCGAATACGAGAACCCGGTCGAGGCGCTGGTCACGGCCGCGGTCGAGTTCGTCGAGCTGATGGAGCGGCTCGAGTTCACGAACTTCAAGGTGTCGATGAAGTCGACCAGCGTCCCCAACACGATCGCGTCGAACCGCCTGCTGTCCGAGCGAATCCCGTATCCGCTGCACCTCGGGATCACCGAGGCCGGCACCAAGTGGTCGGGCTCGCTGAAGTCCGCGGTCGGCCTCGGGACGCTTCTGGCCGACGGCATCGGCGACACGATTCGCATCTCGCTCTCGACGTTCCACGCCGAGGAGGAGGTCAAGGTCGCCTGGGAGATCCTCAAGGCGCTGAAGCTGCGCGAGCGCGGCCCGGTGCTGATCGCGTGCCCCACGTGCGGCCGGCTCCAGTTCGACATGGACACGGTCGTGGCCGAGGTCGAGCGGCGACTCGAGCAGTACGACGACCCGATCACGGTGTCGGTGCTCGGCTGCGCGGTCAACGGGATCGGCGAGGCCCGCCACGCCGACTTCGGGATCACGGGCGCCAAGGACGCCGGCGCGCTCTACTCGAAGGGCAAGATGATCCGCAAGGTCAAGACCGACAACCTCGTCGATGAACTGTTCGCCGAGATCGACAAGTACTACGCGTCCGGCAAGCGCGTCGTCCGCGACGACGATGCCGCGGCCGAGGCCGAGCAGTGGTTGGCCGAGAACGAGGACGCCACCGCGATGACCCCGGAGCGCATGGCGGCGATGGAAGCCGCGGCGGCCCAGCTCGACGAAGAGACGTCGCCAGTGGCGGGTCGCCGCTTCACTCGGGCTTAGGGGCCTCGCTTCGCTCGGCGTCCGTGGGGCCCTGTACCCCGTCCGGTCAGGGTCCGCGACCGCCGGGCACGGATGCCCGGCGGAACGGCCCCACGGATGCTGCGAAGCAGCCCAAACTACGCGACGGCTGCGTACCCCTCGGCGACCTTCGGCCAGTTGACGACGTTCCACCACGCGTCCAGGTAATCCGGGCGGCGGTTGTTGTACGTCAGGTAGTACGCGTGCTCCCACACGTCGTTGCCGAGCAGCGGCGTCTTGCCGTCTGAGATCGGGCTGTCCTGGTTCGCGGTCGAGAGGAGCGCGAGCCCTGAGCCGTCGTGGACCAGCCAGGTCCAGCCCGAGCCGAACCGCTTGACGCCGTTGTCCTTGAACTTCGCCTTGAAGTCGTCGAACGAGCCGAAGGCCGCGTCGATCGCCGCGCGCAGGTCGCCGTCGGGCTCGCCGCCGCCGTTCGGCGACATCCATTCCCAGAACTTGGAATGGTTGGAATGGCCGCCGGCCTGGTTGCGGACGCCGGCCTGCTTGTCGCTCGGCAGCTTGTCGAGGTTCTTCAGCACCTCGTCGACGGGCTTATCGGCCCATTCGGTGCCCTCGAGCAGGCCGTTGGCGGCGGTCACGTAGGCCTGGTGGTGCTTGTCGTGGTGGAGGTGCATCGTCTGCTCGTCGATCGTCGGCGCGAGCGCGTCGTAGTCATACGGCAGCGGCGGAACTTCGTAGGCCATCGCATGCTCCTTGCATCAGATTCTTCGGGACGTCCTCCTTCTATCACGCCCGGGTACGCTGCGCTTGTTGTGACTCTACTTTCGGAGTACTTCCTCCCGACCGAGCGCGAGCCGCCCGCCGACGCCGAGGCGATCTCGCACAAGCTGCTCGTGCGCGCGGGGCTGATCCGGCAGGTGGGCGCAGGCTTCTGGAGCTGGCTTCCGGCCGGGTGGCGCGTGCACCAGCGGATCGTCCAGATCGTCCGCGAGGAGATGAACGCGATCGGCGGCCAGGAGATGTTGATGCCGGTCCTCCAGCCCGCCGAGGCCTGGCGCCGCACGGGGCGCTACGACATCGAGGAGCTGTTCAAGCTCAAGGACCGCCGCGGCGCCGACCTCGTGCTCGCGATGACCCACGAGGAGGTCGTCACCAGCCACGTCGCGGCCGCCGTGAGGTCGTATCGCGACCTGCCGCTGATCCTCTACCACTTCCAGGTCAAGGAGCGCGACGAGCCACGCCCGCGCGCCGGCGTTCTGCGGACCCGCGAGTTCATCATGAAGGACTCCTACACGTTCGACCGCGACGCGGAAGGGCTCGAGGTCGCCTACCAGAAGCACGTGGTGGCGTACGACCGGATGATGGACCGCTGCGGCCTCGAGTGGTACCGGGTCGAGGCCGACGTCGGGATGATGGGCGGGAGCGGCGCCCACGAGTACATGGCGCCGTGCCCGGCGGGGGAGAACGAGGTCGTCCTCGCGAACGGCTATGCCGCCAACCTCGAGGTGGCGAGCGCCGAGCCTCAGCCGGTGACGCTCGAGCCGGCCCTCGACGGCCCGCAGCTCGTAGCCACGCCGGGGATGACCACGATCGACGCCGTCGCCACCGAGCTCCGCCTGCCCGCGGGCGCGCTGCTCAAGGCGTTCCCGGTGATCGTCGACGGCGACGCGATGAAGCTCGTGATCGTCCGCGGCGACCATCGGGTCAACGAGATCAAGCTGGGCACGGCGCTCGGTAAGGACTTCCGCGCCGCGCATCCCGACGAGGTGACGGCGCGACTCGGCCCACCCGGCTACATCGGCCCGGTGGGCGCGCAGATGCCGATCCTGCTCGACGCCGGCGTCGCCGACGGCGCCTACGTCGCGGGCGCCAACGAGCCGGATGCGCACCTGCGCGGGGTCGAGCCCGGCCGCGACTTCCCGTACGAGCGCGTCGACGTCCGCACGGTGACGGCAGGCGACACGATCAACGGGAGCGTGATCCGGATCGAGCCGGCGATCGAGGTCGGCAACATCTTCAAGCTCGGGACCCGCTACTCGCTGCCGCTCGGCGCCCGGTACCTCGACGAGTCCGGTCAGGAGCAGCTGATCCATATGGGCTGCTACGGGTTCGGGCCGGCCCGCGCCGCCGCCGCCGCGGTCGAGCAGTACGCCGACGAGGCGGGGATCTCCTGGCCGCGCACGATCGCCCCGTTCGACGTGGAGCTGGTTACGCTCGGCAAGGCGGGCAGCGACGAGCGCGAGTTCTCGGACCGCCTTTACGCGGGGCTGTGTGAAGTGGGACTCGACACCCTGTACGACGAGCGGGATGCGGGCCCCGGCGAGAAGTTCACCGACGCCGAGCTGCTCGGCTGCCCGCTGCGGTTGACGGTCGGCCGGCGGACGCTGGCCTCGGGCGAGCTCGAGGTGCAGATCCGACGGGGCCGGGAGTCGCGAACGGTCCCCGTGGACGGCGCCGCCGAGGCGGTGGCCGAGCTGTGGCGCGGCCTGCCCTGACCGGCCGACCCGGGGCGCGGTGAGCGAGCGGGCGGGCAGGCCGGTGAGCCCCAACATCAGCAAGCGGCGCCTGAGCGGGGTCGACCGTTCCGGACCGGCGCCCGAGGCGACGACGTCGGGCCACCCCCTGAACCCGTGGACGATCCCGAACGCGATCGACTTCATCCGGCTCGCCGCGATTCCGGTATTCCTCGTGATCGCGCTGTCGAGCGACGACGGGCAGGACGCGCTCGCGGTCGTGCTGTTCGCGGTGATCGGCTGGTCGGATTACCTCGACGGCTTCGCGGCGCGGCTGACCGGCCAATACAGCCGCCTGGGCGCGCTGCTGGACCCGCTGGTGGACCGGCTCCTGATCGTCTCGGGCATGGTCGTGTGCTGGCACTTCTCGCTGCTGCCGAAGTGGGCGCTCGGGATCGTGATCGCGCGCGAGCTGTTCATGCTGGTGGCGAGTCGCTACGCGCTCCGCCACGGCATCGAGATCCAGATCAACTGGGCGGGGCGGATCGGGGTCGCGCCGATCGCCGGGGCGCCGTTCTTCGCGATGGCCGGCGTGCACTGGCTGGCCCTGATCTTGCTGTACATCGGCATCGCGTTCTCGTTGACCGCGACCGTGCTATACGTACGGCGCGGCGCGGAGGTCCTGCGCGCTCGTCGCGCCGCGGAGGAGGACCGGGTCAAACTCTCAAGTTGAGCTTGAGCCTCCGAGTTTGCCAGGGTATACTGGCGGCTTCGCGCACTCCGACCCGGACGCACCCGGAGGATCTGATCTGCATGGACACGTTTCCCGATCTTGGCTCACTGACCGATCAGGAGCTCAAGGAGCTCATCAAGCAGCTGACCGACGAGGAGATGGAGATCTCCTATCGACGGCGGATCCTGCACGGGAAGATCGACATCCTCCGCGCCGAGTTGGTCAACCGGCTGCGCAAGAAGGACGAGACCGGCGAGCTCGTCATCACCGGTGCCGATGTCCAGCAGCTGACCGACATCCTGGCCGGCCGCGTCCCGGGGTCCGAGTCCGAATAGCCGGCGTCGGTGGCCCAGCACTGTCCAGAGTGCGGTTTTGCCAACGACGAGGGCGCCAACTACTGTCAACGGTGTGGCGCCTTCCTGGCGCACTCCGATCCGCCGCCTGGCACGACGACGGCCACCTACAAGCTCGGGGAGACGGGCGAGCTCGAGGAGCTCGAGTTGGACGATGTCATCGAGCGAGGCCCGGCGCTGGTGATCCGCGCCGGCGGTGGGCGCGCGGGCGAGTCGTTCGCGCTCGGCCCGGGACGGGTCACGATCGGCCGCCGGCCGGTCTCGGACGTCTTCCTCGACGACGTCACGGTCTCGCGTGACCACGCGATCCTGGTGCGCCGCGGAGACGAGTTCTACCTCGACGACTGCGGGTCGCTCAACGGGACCTACGTCAACCGTCGCCGGATCGAGTCGCACCGCCTCGTCGACGGCGACGAGTTGCAGATCGGCAAGTACAAGCTCGCGTTCCTGAGGCGCTGATGGCCACTCCCGACACCCGCGACCCCGCCGCCGTCGAGATCCCCGACGCGGCCATTCAGGATGCCGAGCGGCCCCGCCAGAAGGCGGTCACGATCGGGACCGTGTGTAAGGCGCTGGGACAGGAGTTCCCGGACATCTCGATCTCGAAGATCCGCTACCTCGAGGACCAGAAGCTGCTCTCGCCCCGCCGCACCCAGGGCGGCTACCGGCTCTACACCCAGAACGACATCCAGCGGCTGCGAACGATCCTGCGCCTGCAGCGCGACGAGTTCCTGCCGCTGCGGGTGATCCGCCAGGAGCTCGCGGGCGGCCGTGTCGAGCGCGAGGTCACCCCGCCGCCGGCCGCGGCCGATGGTCGCTCGGTCCGGCGCGCGCTCGTCTCGTCGCACCCCGGCGCGCTGTACTCGCTCGAGGACGTGGTCGAGGAGACCGGGGCGGAGGCTGCGCTCGTGCGCGAGCTGGTCGAGTTCGGCGTGATCAAGGGCGAGCTCCGCGCCGGCGTGCGCTACTTCGACGAGACCGAGCGAGAGATCGTCCGAGCGGTCTCCGAGCTCGCGCGGTACGGCGTCGGCGGTCGCAATCTCCGCGTGTTCCGCAGCTCGGCCGACCGCGAGGCGCAGCTGCTCCAGAGCATCCTCGCGCCGGCGCTGCGCTCGCGTAATCCCGAGCGGCGGCGCGAGGCGCTCGAGGCGCTCGAGAACCTCGCGTCGGTGACGTCGCATCTGAAGCATCTGCTGTTGATCCGCGATCTGCGCAAGATCGCGACGTAGCTCGGTTTTCTGAGGCGGCCCGCGCTCGAGTACTCGTCGTGAGCGTGTTCGACTCGAGGTTCATGCCGGGGCGTGGCCGCATGTGGCGGGCCGAGCGAACCCTCCAGGTTCTGGCCGCGCCCTCGGCCCTGTGGGAGGTGGTTTCCGACCCCCTCCAGATGACGCGATGGTGGCCCGGCGTGGCGCGCGTGGAGGGGGTAGAGGAGGACCAGTTCACGCTCGTGTTCCAGACCAAGCGAAAGCGGCCGGTCCGCATGGACTTCCGGGTGCTCGCCTCGGACGCGCCGGGGACCGGGGGGGAGGCGTCCGGACACCGGGCCTGGGAGCAGGAGGTGCGGGGGACCCCATTCGAGCGGGTGCTTGAAAGCTCGATCACGGAGATATTGCTCGACCCGGCACACGGCGGAACCACGCAGGTCACGATCGCTCAGGCCCAGAAGCTCCGCGGGTACTCGAGGAGCGGCGCAATGCTGTTGCGCCGGGCGACGGCCAAGCGGCTCGGGGAGGCGCTGGACGCGCTCGAGCAGATCGTCAGCGCGTGAGCGGGCTTGGGAGGGTCAGCTCGTCGTAGGGATCTTGAGCGTGCCCTGGAGGACGATCGGACCCGGGGTCTTCGGGGCGTTCTGCGTCTCCAACGTGAGCAGCAGCTTCGAGTAGTGGGAGGCGTTGGCGGGGAGCGCGCCGCCGGTCTCGAGCTTGCCGTTCGTGCCCACCTTCTGTTTGACGAACCCGACCCGCGCGCTGTCGGTCGGAGTGTTCGATAGCCACACCGCGTAGGCGTTATTCGAGTTGGGCTTAAGCCCGGACGCCGCGATGATCACGCCGACAGCCGTTCCCTCCTGGACGATGAGCGCGGCCCCCTTGGCCGCCCCGCCGCTCGGTGGGTTCATGTTGACCTGCCCGATGACCTTCGGCTTGACGGTCGACGTGCCGGTCGTGCCGGTCGTCGTCGTGCCGGTCGTGCCTGTACCGGCGGCGGCCGTCGTCGACGACGTCGATGTGGTCGTCCCCGCCGCTGCCGTGCCGGTCGAGGCCGGCTTCTTCGATTTGCCGCCGCTGAGCGCCACGATCAGGACGACCACGACAACGATCACGACGACCGTGCCGGCGAGCAGGAAGATCACCCCGCCCCGCCGCGAGCTCGGCCGGTCGGTCGGTCGCGGAATCCTGCGCCCGGGCGCCCGCTCAGGTCGGCCGGCGGCTTTCGGTCTGGTTCCCGTCGCCGGATCGGCGGGCGTCGCCTTCGTCTTGGCGTCGGTTGCGCCGGCGCGGGCTCGAGCAGTTCCGTCGGGGATCTCGGGGAGCGGCTTGCTTGCGACGGGGCTCAGCTCCGAGGCGAGTACCCGCGCCCACGCCCGCTCATACGGCGACTCGGCGAGCCGGTCTCGCGTCTGCTCAGCCACCTTGTCCGGCAGCTGACCGAGCAGGTAGTCGGTGATCAGCGCGCGGCTCTCGGGGGCCAGGCCCGTGTCCGGCCCGATTGCGTCGAACGCCGCCAGCGCCCGCGCGCGCACCGCCGCCCGGTCGATCGCGAGCAGCCGCGCGATGTCGTCGTAGCTGCGGCCGCGCTGCAGCACGAGATCGAGGACCGCACGCTGGTCGGGAGGAAGGTTGTCGAGCGACGCCATCGGAACCGCTTAGCGTAGTGGGGCATACGGCGCCGTGCGGCGGCTCGGTGGCCCGTGCCAACTCAGCGTAGGTGGCCGGCGTCAACTCCGGGTAAGGTGCCGCGGCGCATGGGCTTCGACGCGCTCTACGGCCTCGAGCTGACCGACTGCACGGACTCGCTGGTTCGAGGCCGTGTCCGCGTCCGTGACGAGCTGACCGCGGTTACGGGCGGCGTCCACGGTGGCGTGTACAGCGCGATCTCCGAGGCGCTCGCCGCTCGGGGTACCGAGGCCGCGGTCGCCGCCGAGGGTCGGATCGCCGTCGGGCTGGCTCACCAGACGACGACGCTGCATCCGATCACCGCCGGCACGATGCACGCCACCGCCGTCCGCCGGCATCGGGGGCGGACAACCTGGGTGTGGGAGGTCGAGATCGCGGACGACGAGGGGCTGCGGTGCGCGGTGGCGCGGGTGACGATCGCCGTTCGGGATCCGTAGGCGGCGGGTAGCGTTCTTCCTGTTAGCGGGACCCGTCCACTTGCCCGAGAACATGCGCCGCACCCTGCTGTCCCTGATGCTGCCGCTGGCGATGCTGCCGGCGGGCTGGCCCCACCACTTCGCGCTCGGCGTGAGCGACCCGCCCGGCGACGCTCAGGCGCTGCACGCCCACGCCCCGGTCGACATGCGCTACCAGTACCTCGCCGGCGGGGTCAACACCGGCCACGGATGGGCCACCTGGAACCCCGACGGAAGCTTCGTCTCGATGTATGTGCGCGAGTCGCTCGCGGCGCATGTGATCCCCGTGTTCAGCTACTACCAGATGCTCCAGTCCGAGCCGTCGGTCGGCGGGACGGAGCAGGCCCGCGACCTCTCGAACATGCGAAACCCGGCGACGATGAAGGCGTACTGGGCGGACTACAGCCTGCTGCTGCGGCGCGTGGCCGCGGCCGCTGGATCGCGTCTCGTGGTGATCCATGTCGAGCCCGACCTGTGGGGCTACCTGGAGCAGGCCCATGCCGTGGGGTTGGCGCGGTCGTTCGCCCATCGGCTCATCGGTTTGCGCAATCAGTTGGCGCCACACGTGCTGCTCGCGTATCACCTCAGCGTGTGGGGCACCGACATGGACATCACGAACAACAAGCCGTCGCTCGGCCGAGATGGACGTGCTGGCGGCGAAGTCGGCCGCGTTCTACGAGTCGCTCCACGCCCATTTCGATCTCGTGTTCAACGACGTCACCGACCGCGACGCGGGCTACTACCAGTACGTCGAGGGCAACCCGCACACCTGGTGGGGGCCGGCCGACTTCGCCCGCGAGAACCGGTACATCGCGGGCTTCACGCGGCGCACCCACATGCCCGTCGTGCTCTGGCAGTTGCCGCTCGGCGACACCCACGAGAACAACACACCGAACCACTACCAGGACAACCGCCTGCAGTGGTGGCTCGGCCCCGGGTCCGCGGCGGCCGCGCACCTGCGCGCGACGCGCGACGCCGGCGTGATCGGGCTCCTGTTCGGCGCCGGCGCCACCGGCAACACGACCGACATGACCGACGGCGGATTGTTCTACCGGTTCGCGCGGAGTTACGAACAGCACCCGCTGTCGCTGATGTCGGACCCCTTCTAGCCTCCGCCCGCGCCGGCCGCCCGGCCCTCGCCGGCCCCGCCCCGGGTGGATGGGTCATATCCGCGCGCTCGGCGAGCCGCCTGGGAATGGATGGGTCATATCCGCGCGCTCGGCGACCCGCCCCGGAATGGATGGGTCATATCCGCGCACTCGGCGGCCCGCCCCGGGTGAACGCCGATTCAGGCACGTATCTGGGTCATCCGGAGGCACTCGACCCCGGGCGACCGCCGAGTGACGGCTTATGACCCCAAACCGGCGGCTACTACTTCGGGGCGCCGCGCCCGAGCCAGAACGCCACGAACTGCGCGAGCGCCGGGTCAGACGCCGTCTGCACGCGAATCAGGTGCGCCCACGCGAGCGCGACCAGCCCGGTCGTCCCGGGGCGGCGGGCCAGGATCACCGCGTCGCCACCGGCCGCGAGCGCCGGCGTGAACGGTGGCGCGACCGACCGCGCGAATGCGGCCAGCGCCGGCGGCGGCTGTCGCGTGCCGTACGCGATCACGACGTTCCCGACCTGGAGCGCCTGCAGCAACTGATCGTCGTTGAGGGTGGTGCCGTCCGCCGCCACCGCCTCGGGGACGTGCGGACCGCTGGTCGGTGGGTCCGAGTTGTACGTCGGGTGCGGCTGGCCGGGCCGGAGCGCGGCGTGCCCGAGGTCGCTGAACGCCTGCCCGGGTCCGGTCGTGCCGCCCGAGACGGCCGGCTGGTCGCGCCCCGCGAAGTACCCGGACAGCAGCAGGATCAGTCCGATCGAGAGCACGAGCGACGCGATCACGATCACAACCCGCTCGATCACCCGGACGAGCCGCGACTCGGCCGCGCCCCGCGCCGACTGGTGAGCGGGCGTCACCGCGCGGCGCGCGCCGGCCGGGTCGAGGCGCGCGGCGTGGCGCCGTCCGGCCGGGGGGCGGATGCGCCGGCTGCCGCCGCGAGCTCTTCGATCGCGGAGCGCAGCTCGTCAGCCAGCACCTCGAGGTCGGCCAGCGCGTCGTAATCGCCGACGAGGCCGAAGTTGAGCTGCCCGTTGTAGCTGAGGATCGCGATCCCGAGCGCGGTGTTCTCGGCGAGCGGGACCATCGGGTAGATCGACTCGAGCTCTCGCCCGAGCAGGTAGAGCGGGAATTGCGGACCGGGAACGTTGGTGACGACCAGATTGAAAAACCGCTGCCGGGCCTGTAGCCGCGCCGCCTGGGCCATGATCGTCGGCGGCGCGAAGCCCGAGACCGCGGTGAGGATCTCGGCGCCCACCGCCTGGCCCGACTGCTTGACGCCGACCATCGCCTCGCTGATCGTGTGCAGCCGCTCGACCGGGTCGTTGAGCCCCACCGGCAACGTCGCCCACATCGCCGCGACGCGGTTGCCGAGCGCCCCGCGCTCGATGTCGGCGCGGACCGACACTGGAACCATCGCCTTGACGCCGACGCCCTCGGTCGGGCGGCCGTGGAGACGCATGTAGTTGCCGAGCGCGCCGGTCACGACCGCCAGCACGACGTCGTTGACGGTCCCGCCGAGCGAGTTCTTGATCGCCTTGAACTGTCCGAGGTCGGCGCGCACCCAGGTGAACCGGCGGTGCGGGCCGATCCTCACGTTGAAGGGGGTCGGCGGGGCGGCCTGCAGGCCCGTCCACGCGAGCGCGCCGACGCTGCCGAGCGCACTGCCGGCGCGTTTGGCCACGGTTCGCGGACCGCGGAGCGTCGCCCGGGCCCCGCGCACGACCTCGGCGGGCACGGTCGCGCGTTCTAGCAGGGCGTCGGCCAACAACTGGGCGCGGCTGGGGAGCGGACGCGCGACCCACTCGTGGTCGGGCGGTGCCACCGGCAGCGGGTCGGGCGAGGTGTCGAACAGGACGGTCGCGATGTCGACTCCGGAGATCCCGTCGACGAGCGCGTGATGCGTCTTGGACAGCACCGCGAAGCGGCCGTCCGCGAGGCCTTCGACCAGCCACAACTCCCACAGCGGCCGGCTGCGGTCGAGCGCCTGGGAGAAGACGCGGCTCGCGAGCCGCTTCAGCTCTTCCTCACCGCCGGGGCGGGGGAGAGCCGTGTGGCGCACGTGATAGCTGAGCTTGAAGTGGGGATCGTCGACCCACACCGGGCGGCCCTGGCCGAGCGGGACGAACGCGAGCCGCTGGCGGTAGCGGGGAACGAGGTGCAGTCGCGAGTCGATCGCCTCGAGCAACTCGTCATACGAGGGAGCCGTGCCGTCGAACACCGAGCAGCCCGCCACGTGCATGTGCGCCGAGTCGCGCTCGAGGTGCAGAAACGAGCTGTCGAGCCCGGTCAGCCGGTCCTTGTTCGCCACCGCTGGGATGGTAGTCACCGGTGCGCTCGTACCGCTGCGGTAGCAGCTGTCCCGGACGGCCCGCAAGTGTGACGGACCTCACACTCAGACCCTCCAGAGGCCACCTAACCTGGCCGACTTACTGATTGACCTGCCGAATCGTCCTCGTCCGGAACGAGGCGAGCGGGGGACCCATTGCCAGGCGGACGCATGCCTGGCCGGGGCGAATCGACTTTGCCCGGCAACAACGCCGGTCGCGGTCGTAGCGCCCGCCTGGTGAGCGCGCGGAGCGTGCTTACGGTGGTCGCGAGCCCGTCAGCTAACTCCGTAGGCGCCCGGTCAAGATCAAAGGAGGTCCTCACGTTGAGGCCTGAATTAGCCATGACCAAATCGCGCCGGACTCGGCTGGGCGTCGGCGCGCTGATGATCGGAATCCCAGCTTCAGCAGCCGCGATCGCGGC
Organism: uncultured Solirubrobacterales bacterium; assembly: GCA_963770615.1. Taxonomy (GTDB): domain Bacteria; phylum Actinomycetota; class Thermoleophilia; order Solirubrobacterales; family Solirubrobacteraceae; genus Palsa-465. The sequence continues at coordinate 54,207 of CAVYQJ010000019.1, forward strand.
CGCCCAGGCGCTCGCCTCGCCGGCGCCGGCGCCGGCCCAGATCCAGCCGCAATCGCGTCATATCGCCTACGGACACGACGTCGTCCTGCGCGGTTCGGCGCCCGCCTCAGATGCTGGGCACACCGTCGCGCTCGAGTACGCGCAGCGCGGCGCCACCGTGTGGAGCCAGCTCGGCTCGACGACGATCGGTAGCGCCGGCGGGTTCCGCCTGGCGGCGCGGCTCGAGCACTCGGGCCTCGTCAGGGTGCTCGACACCTCGAGCGGGTCGCTGACGTCGTTCGTGGCGTCGAGCAGCGGCGACGGCGGCGCGACCAGCAACCCCGTGCCCGTCGACGTGGCGGCCGGGGTTCACGTCCGTCGCCATCCGATCAACGTCCTCGCCGGCCAGGCGGTCCTCGTCCGAGGCCGGCTCGTCCCGGGCGCAAGAGGCCGCAGGGTGAGCCTGCAGGCGCTCCAGGGCGGTTCATGGCACACGCTCACGACGACGCGGACTCACTCCGCGGGCCGATTCGCGCTGCGCTACGTCGCCGGGAGCGTCGGCGAGCAGCAGATCCGCGTCCGCTTCGCCGGAGACCCGCTGAACGACCGTTCGACGGCCGGCGCCGGTCAGATGACCGTGTACCGCCTGGCCGAGGCCTCCTGGTACAACGACGGCGGCAACACAGCCTGCGGTTTCCACGCCGGGTTGGGCGTCGCGAACCGCACGCTTCCATGTGGCACCAAGGTCGCCTTCCGCTACGGCGGACGTTCGGTGACCGCGACCGTCGACGACCGCGGGCCATACGTCGGCGGTCGTGACTGGGACCTCAACCAGACCACCGCAGGCGGCGCTCGGTTTCGGCGGCGTCGGGCAGGTCTGGTCGAGCCAGTAACGGCCGCGAACAGCGGTCCGCCATCGAAGAGCCGGGCCGGGCGGTCCGCCATCGGACGGCGGGCGAGGCCCGTCTCATGTCTGGGGCGTGTCCTAGCCTCACGACGATGGCGGACCGCTGCGTCGCCCACCTCGACATGGACGCGTTTTACGTGTCGGTCGAGCTGCGGCGCCGGCCGGAGCTTCGCGGCCGGCCGGTGGTCGTCGCCGGCACCGGGCCCCGCTCGGTGGTGACGACGGCCTCGTACGAGGCGCGCCGGTTCGGCGTCGGATCGGCGATGCCGGCCGCGCGAGCGCGGCGTCTGTGCCCGGAAGGCGTGTTCCTCCCGCCCGACTTCGCCTACTACCGCGAGACCTCGCGAGAGGTGATGGCGAGCGTCCGCGGGCTGGTCGACGCGGTCGAGGTCATCGGGCTCGACGAGGCCTACCTCGATCTCACCGGGCTGCCCGCGCCGCACGCGGCGATGCGCCGCCTCGGGGCCCACATCGAACGCACGACCGGCCTCGGCTGCTCGATCGGGATCGGTCCCAACAAGCTGGTGGCCAAGGTCGCCTCGGACGCCGAGAAACCGCGCGGATTCGTCGTCCTGACGCGCGAGCTGGCGTGCGAGCGGTTCGGATCCTCCCGGTGCGCGCTCGTTCCGGGCATCGGGCCCAAGACGGCGGAGCGGCTGCGCACACTCGGAATCGAGACGCTCGCGGCGCTCGCGAACGCCCCGTATGAGCAGCTCGCTCCACACTTCGGCGCCCGCCTCGCCGCCGAGCTCCAGCGCCGCGCGCGGTTCGAGGACTCCTCACCGGTGACCGAGGAGCGCAAGGTCGTGTCCGAGTCCCGCGAGCTGACGTTCGACGAGGACATTCGTGACCCCCAGCGGCTCGAGGCGATCCTCGATGACCTCGTCGGGCGCCTGTGCGCCGGGCTCATCGCCCAGCGCCGGCGGGGGCGGACGATCGGGATCAAGGTCCGGCTCGACGACTTCTCGACCCACACGCGGGCGCGGACCCTGGCCGAGGCCGTCAGCTCGGCCGATCGGGTGGGTCCGGTCGCGCTCGATCTGCTGCGGCGGTTCTCGGCGCCCCGGCCGGTTCGCCTCCTCGGGGTCCGGGTCGCCGGCCTCGAGCTGCCCGGTTCCGCCGCCGAGGACCAGCTCACGCTGACCGTCTGACGGCCCCCTTTGGTTGGCTGGCAAGGGGTCGCGCGTCATGAGAATATCCTTCCGTGGAGGGCAAGAAGCAGCATCGCGCCGCGTTGAACGAGGCGATGATTCGGGACGTCAACGAAGGGATCGAGCGCGGCCAGTGGCCGGGGGACGAGGACACACCGGTCGGCTTCCGTTGCGAGTGCGCTCGCCTCGGCTGTAACCAGCTAATCGAGCTGACTGCCCGCGAGTACGAAGAGGTCCGGTCGCACCCGAGGCGGTTCGTGGTGGTCCCAGGTCACGAGATGACCGACGTCGAGACCGTGGTCGCGACGCGGCCCGGCTACGTCATCGTGGAGAAGCTAGATCAGGCCGGACAGGTCGCTGAGCAAATCGACCCCCGCGATTGAGCGCGCGCGGCTCGGCGACCGCTCGGCTCAGGTCGAACCGCATCTGGACCTCGGTGCCCCCGGATGCGCGCTGGATGATCGCGAAGTCGTCGCTGAGCCCGGAGATCAGAGACAGCCCGATCCCGAGCCCGCGGCTGTCGTTCCAAGCGTGCAGGCCGCGCCCGTCGTCGCCGATCAGCACCCAAAGCTCGTCGGACGCGACCGCGGCGGTCACGTGAACGCGGCCCGTCTCGCCGTTCCGATAAGCGTGCACGACCGCGTTGGTCAGGGCCTCAGAGACCGCCAACCGGATCTCGTCGAGGCGTTCTCCGGCGGCGCCGGCGGCGGCGGCAACGGCGGCCAACGCCCGACGCGCCAACGGGACTGCCTCCGGAGTCGCCGGGTAAGACTCGTTCAGAGCTTCGCCGCGACTCATCTCGATTGATTCGGATACCCACATAAGGCCAGTGTCATTCGCAGAAAATTGCAGCTTTGAGGACGCAGGAAACCCTGCGTCCGCCAGGGGTTTCGGTCAGGTCGCCCGTCTGGACAAAGGACGGCGGGATTTCAGTACAAGGCGGAGGCCAGGCGCCGGCGCGCGTCACGCGCGAGCGGGTGGGCCACACCCAGCTCGTCGAGCACCCCGACGACGACGCGGCGCACGTCATCCCGAGCTCCATCGGCGCTCGGGAGCGCATCGAGCAGGAGGTCGAGGGCGCGGGCCTGATCGCCGGCGTCGAGCGCCGCGAACGCCTCGCTCAGATCGGGCACCGGCGGCTGCGCCGAGTTCCGCGCCGCGGACTCGAGTCCGATCCGGGCCGCCAGCCCGTCAGCGGCAAAGCTGCCGGGGACGCGCGCGAGCACCGCAAGCGCCTCGTCCGTCTCGCCCCGCTCGCGCAGGATCTTGGCCAGCGGCACGGCGGCATCGGCGCGACTCGGCTCGAGCTCGTGCGCCCGCCGGAGCGACGCCTCGTCGCCGAGCTCCACCAGCGCGTCGGCCTCGGAGGGGAGCAGCGAGTCGAGGAATTGGTCGACCGCGGTCGGCGGCTGAGCGCCCACGAACTCGGCCGCGACCTTTCCGTCGCGGAACGCCTTGACCGCGGGGATCCCCTGGATCCCGAACGCGCGCGCCAGGCCAGGGTTGGCATCGACGTCGACCTTCACCAGCTCGAGCTTCTCCGCGCGCGCGTCCGCGGCGCGCTCGAGCACGGGGCCGAGCTGACGGCACGGCCCGCACCATTCGGCCCAGAAGTCGACGACCACCGGCAGTGTGTGCGAGCGGTCGAGAACCGCTGACTGGAAGGTGCTTTCGGAGACGTCCATGTCACTGATGGTAGCGACGCCGAAAGAGCGGGTAATCTTACGTGCACGTCAATTTCGCCCGCGTCCGATACACCGAGATGACTGAGATCCTCGTCAAGCCAGCCGGCGTCGAACTGTCCGGCGACGACGCGGGCGAGGGCGTCCCGGTCGTCCTGCTCCACGGCCTGACCGCGACCCGGCGCTACGTGGTGATGGGCTCGCGCGCCCTCGAGCGCTCTGGCCATCGGGTGATCGCCTACGACGCCCGCGGCCACGGTCGGTCCTCGCCGGCGCCCACGTCGGCGTCGTATACGTATGAGGACCTGGGGCAGGATCTGATTGCCGTTCTGGACGACCGGGCGATCGAGCGGGCCGTGCTCGCCGGGGCGTCGATGGGCGCACACACGCTGCTGTGGCTCGCGCTCCATGCGCCCGAGCGCGTCGCCGGCATGGTTGTCATAACGCCGGCGTATGACCCGGCGTTGCACGACCGGGAGGGGCGGTTCGAGTACTGGGACGCGCTGGCGGACGGCCTGCGGCACGGTGGCATCGACGGCTTCATCAAGGCCTCGGAGCGTCCCGACCTGCCGGAGTCCTGGCGGGAGACCGTGGAGAAGGTGACGCGGCAGCGGCTGTCGCAACACGAGCACCTCGACGCGGTCGCCGATGCATTGCGGGTGGTGCCGCGGTCGCGGCCGTTCGGTTCGATCGACGATTTGGCCGGCATCGCGGTGCCGACCGTGGTCGTGGCCAGTGCCGACGAGCCCGATCCGGGCCATCCCCAGGCCGTAGGGGAGGCTTACGCCGCGGTGATCCCCGGCGCTCGACTCGTGCTCGACGAGCCCGGGCGCTCCCCGATCGCGTGGCAGGGCAGCCAGCTGTCGAGGCTGATCGCCGAGGTGGCGGAGGAGGCGGACGCGCGGTGAGCGCCGCCGCGGGGGAGCCGGGCGGGGTGCCGGCGGCCGGCTACTCGGGCACGCCGCTGCCGCGCAAGCTCGGGATCAAGGCCGGGGCGCGGCTGGCGCTGATCGGTGCGCACGAAGGCTTCGATCTGACGCTCGGCTCGCTGCCGGACGACGTCACCGTGAGCCGGCGGCTCGGTCGCGGTTCGCGCGATGTGATCGTGGCGTTCTTCTCGCGGCGTGCGATGCTCGAGCGCCGGCTACCTGCGCTGCGGGCCGCCCTCGACCCGGCCGGGGGGCTGTGGGTCGCGTGGCCGAAGAGGGCCTCGGGGGTCGAGACCGACGTCACCGAGGATGTCGTCCGCACGCTCGGCCTGGCCGCCGGGCTCGTCGACAACAAGATCTGCGCGATCGACCAGGTGTGGTCCGGGCTGCGACTGGTGTACCGGCTGCGCGACCGCCCGCGGTAGGGCCCGCGCTCCCGGCGACTATCCGAACGTGATCGTCTGGCCCGACGTCCTGTGGGGCGTCAGGTAGAAGTTCCCGAGGTAGTGCGCCACCACCGTGATCGCCACCGGCGCATGGCCGCCGGGAAGCTTGTTGAACACGGTCTGGCCCGAGAACTTGCAGTCCGGTCCGAGCGGCACCAGCGTCGACCCGACCCGACGGGAGCCACGGAAATATCGGATCGACACGTTCCCGCGGCAGTCGTAGATCGCCGGGATCCAGGAGGGTCCGTGCACCGATCCGGTCGTGGTGAACACGTACGGGTTGGTCGCGTCGCGCCGAGGCGTGGTCCGCGCGTGGATTTGGGGCACGGGACGGTGGATCGGGAGCGTCATGAATGTTGCGTCGAGGCCGGGCTGCTCGGCGGTGTTGCTGTGCAGCGCGACGATCCGGTAGTGGAAGATCGTCTGCGCCTCGAGGCCCTGCACCGACGCGGTCACGGTCACCGGCACTGTTCCGGCGGGCACGACCGCGGAGATCGTCTGCGAGCCGTAACCGGTCGACGGCCCGTACTGGAAGAAATACGTCGTCGGCTGCTTGTTCGGGCTGACCACGGCGGTCAGCGTGGCGCTGTTCTTGCCGACCTGGCTGGCGGGGCCGGTGGAAACGCCCGGGGGCGGGTTGCCGGCGGTCTTGAACGTCCGGTCGGCGCCCGTCGCGCTGCCCGAGCCGTTCGCCGCCACCAACCGGTAGTGGTAGACGGTTCCCGGGATCAGGTCGGACGCGGTCGTGTGCACCGACACGGGCTTGGTTCCGCCGCCGGCAGAGTGCTCTTGACTGGTCACGCCGTAGGCCGTCGTGAGTCCCCACTCGAAGAAGTACGCGGTGGCGCTCGCGTTAGGGTTGATCGTCCCGGTGAGCTCCGCGGCCGTGTCGCTCACGTGCGAGCGAGGGCCGGTCGTCACGGACGGCGAGGACGCCGCCACCGCGACCGCCGCGACGCCGACGACCAGAACCGCCGACAACATCAATGCGGGCACGAGTATCTCGAGCTTGCGCTTCATCCCTACCTCCCTTTTTGGGCCGAACCTGGGACCCATATACCCGCCTGTGCGCGGAAGTTGCGCTTCGCGGGGGAGCGCCCCCGGGCCGACCGGATGGCCGCTGGCGGCGGGCGGCGAGCGCTAATCGTGGTGGAACAGCCAGAGCCGGCCGAGCGGCCGGAACCCGATCCGGGCGTACAGCTGCTTGGGCCAGTCGTTGTCGTCGGCGGTGATGAAGATCACGTCGTGATCCCCGGCCCGCGCGAGCTCGACCGCGCGCGTCACCAGCGCCCGCGCGAATCCGCGGCCGCGGGCCTCGGGGGTGGTGTAGACGTCCTCGACCTGCGCCGTATTCCCAGCGGTGCGGAGCTTCGTGATCGCCAGCAGCGCCCCGTCGGTGCTCCTCACGCCGAGCAGGCGGTCGCCACAGGCCCGGGACTCGCGGCGGCTGAACTCCGTCAGCTGCACGAGCTCGCCTGAACGGAGATGGTCCTCGCTGTACCAGCGCCGCATCACCTCGGCGACCTCGTCCTCGTCGGCCTCGATCACGACGCTCGTGTCGGCCTCGCGGTCGGGTTCCGCGGACAGCAGCATCAGGACCTCGCGCTCGGACTTCCAGCCGGCCGCGCGAAACGCCTCCTCGAGCTCCGGGCCGGCCTCCTGGTTCTCGAGCACGATGTGCACGTAGCGGGTGCTGGCGAGCTGCTCCTCGGCGAGCGCGACGACCGGCTCGAACCCGAGCGGCAGCGCCACCCGTACCTGGTTGACGCTCCAGACCGCCGGCAGCGACGGCGTGAGCACCACGTAGCCCGCTTCGATCGGCCGCGCCTCGTCGGCCGTCTTCGCAAGATTCGCGCGCAGGAACGCCATCACGCGGGCAAGTGACTCCACTTCGTGGGACCGTGCCCGTCTTTCGGTCCGGGCCATCGGGGCTATCTTCGCAGGAGCCCCGAGCATGGCCCGTGAGGGCCGTCCTTTACGAACTGTCGCTAAAGTAAAGGGCCGTGAGCGTGGTGTCCAGAAAGAACCAGATCACGATCCCGGCAGAGGTGATGCGCGAGGCGGGCCTTGAGCCCGGGGATGACGTTCGCGTCAGGATGGTTGGTCCCGGGCGGATCGAGCTCGTCAAGACCGAGGAGCTGATCGAGCAGTTCGCCGGCCGTCTCGACTCCAAGGCATACCCACCGGGTTACCTCGACGACGTGCGCGCGGGATGGGCGTAGTTGTCTTCGACAGCGACGTCCTGATCGGCTTCCTCAACCGCGACGACCCGCACCACCAGGCCGCCGTCGAGCGCGTCCGAGCGTCGATGAAGCCGGGCAACCACCGCATGCTCTGCGCCGTCAACTACGCGGAGATCATGGTCGGCCCACTCAAGGAGGGCAGGGAAGCCAGTGAGCTGGTCTCGCAGATGCTTGTCCAGTACAGCATCGAGACGATCACGGTTGACGCGGCTCTCGCCAACCGCGCCGCCACGGTACGCGCCCGGACCGGCGTGAGGCTACCGGACGCGTTCGCGCTGGCCACCGTTATTCACGCTGAGCATCGCGGCTACGCGGACGTCGAGCTGGCCAGCTTCGACAGGGTTGTCCTCAAGGCTTACGCGGAACTTCACCCGAACTAGTCGACGCCACCCAGGACCTGGACAACGCAGCAAATCAGCCGCCCGAGCGCCCGAGCGACCACATAAGCAGGCCCACCATGCATATGTGGTCGGTGGCGCCGCGCCGGCGCCGATTTGCTGCGTTGTTCAGGTAGGACGTGAACGAGGACTCGTTCTCGCCGGGGGGGCGCCAACGAGCTCCGCAATCGCGATGATTAACGCTCGATAATCGATCTTATGTAGACCACTATTAACGAGCGGCGCGAAACTCTTGCCGCCGAACCGTGCGGATGCGCTCTGCGTCGGGCCCCGAAACGCGCTGATCGACCGTCCTCGGAGGCTCTACGCGCAGCTAGACTCCTGTCTTGATGGCGAAGCAGCAGCGGACGATGCGGATCGAGCAGCGCGGTCAGATGGCCGCGATGCAGCAGCTCGAGAGCAAGACCGACGAAGAGCTCGAGGCTGAGACCAAGTACAAGGCCGCTGCGCAGGCGATCCTCGGCTACCGCGCCGCGGAGCGTTATGACGCCAAGGCCGCCCGGGCTCACTTCCAGCGGGCGCTCGCGGCGGCACGTCCGCAGGAGCGCATCGGTATCCGGCGCATGGCCGACGCATCGCTGGCGCTCGCCGAGCGCCGACCCGACGACCTGAAGCGCGCGACAGAGCGCCTCGGTGTAGAGGCGCCGACCGCCGGCCAGCTTCGGAGCCTCCGCTTCCTCGGGCTGGTCGCGCCGCCGAAGAGCGCCGGGGTCCTGATGCGGATCCGCGGAGTCGTGATCGCGGTCGTCCTGGTCATCGCGGTGCTCGCGCTCGGCTTCGGGATCGTGTACGGGATCGGTTCGGCGGCCGGCGGCATCTCGGTCGACACCGCGATCTTCTTCGGTTTCTTGCTCGTGCTGATCGTGATCGGCGTGATGGCGGTCATCGGGCGACGACGTCAGAAACGCGCGAAAGCCGCGCGGGCGGAGCAGATCGCCTCCGCAACCAAAACGCGCTGACGCGACGCCGTGTGCGGGCGCTACACGCTGGCGACGCCGAACCCGGCTGACGTTCGGGCGCGTTTCCCGATTGGCGAGTCGGTCGAGGTCCGCCGGCGCTACAACGTCGCGCCCGGCGACGAGGTGGTTGCGGTGACGACTGATCGCGAGGGCAACGCTCGCGGCGACCTGCTCCGCTGGGGACTCGTGCCCTCCTGGGCCAAGAAGCCGGATACTGGGCTGAAGATGATCAACGCCCGGGTCGAAACCGTCTCAGAGCGACCCGCGTACCGCCGCGCCTTCGAGCGCTTCCGCTGCCTGATCATCGCGGACGGGTTCTACGAGTGGCAGCGCCAGGCGGCCGGACCCAAACAGGCGTTCCACATCGGGCGGTCCGACGGCGGCCAATTCGCGTTTGCCGGCCTTTGGTCGATCTGGCACGACGACGAAAACGAGGGGCAGACGCTGCGCACCTGCACGATCATCACGACCGCCGCCAACTCGGCGATCGCGTCGTTGCACGACCGGATGCCGGTGATCCTGGCCCCCGGCGCCGAGTCAGCGTGGCTCGATTCCTCTCAGCCTCCGGACCGCCTGCGGGAGCTGCTCACGGGCCTGGCGCCGTCCGAGACCGCCGTCCGTCCGGTCGGGCCCGCGGTCAACGACGCCCGCTACGACGGACCCGAGTGTCTGGCGCCACCGGTGCCGGACGCCCAGGTCGCGCTGTTCTAGGCATGGCGCCGGATCGGCCGGTCCGCGAGGTTGCATTCGTCCTCGGCGGAGGCGGGGTTCTCGGCGCCCACGAAGTCGGCATGCTCCGCGCCCTGGCGGAGCGCGGGGTCCAGCCGGACGTCATCCTCGGTACCTCGGTCGGGGCGATCAACGGAGCGTTCTTCGCTGCCGATCCGACCCTCGCCGGGGTAGAGCGACTGACTGAGCTGTGGCGGACGGCGAACCTGGCCGATCGGTCGCCGGGGACGGTGCTGCGGCGCGTCACGACCCTCGCGCGGACCGGCACGCACCTGCAGTCGCTGACCGAGATGCGCGACCGGCTGAAGGCTCTGCTTCCGGTGGACCGAGTCGAGGAGCTGTCGACCCCGTTCCAGTGCGTCGCTGCGTCGATCGAGCGGGCCGCGGAGCACTGGTTCGACAGCGGTCCGCTGGCCGAGGTCGTCCTCGCGTCATGCGCGGTGCCCGGCATCCTGCCGCCGGTGCGCATCGACGGCGAGCACTTCATCGACGGCGGCATCGTCAACTCGATTCCCGTTAGCCGCGCGGTGACGCTCGGAGCGAGCAAGATCTACGTGCTCCAGGTCGGGCGGCTCGAGCAGCCGCTCGAGCCGCCGAGATGGCCCTGGGAGGTCGGCCTCGTCGCGTTCGAGGTGGCACGCCGGCATCGCTTCGCTCACGATCTGCACTCGTTGCCGGACGACGTCGAGCTGCACGTCCTGCCCACCGGCGGCTCGGCGGCGCCGGCCTACAACGATCTCTCCGGCCAGCTGCGCGTAGGACGGATCGCCCGCACCGTCGACCGGCAGATCGACTCTGCCTACGAGGCGTCCCGGCAGTACCTGGCCCGGAGCTGATGCCCTCCGTCTCGATCCGCCGGCCGGTGACCGTGGTCCTCTGGCTGATCGTCTCGACGTTGGTCGTGCTCGCCTCTCCGCTGCTGATCGCGCTCGGCAAGCTGGCCAGCGCGCTCACTCGGCGCCCCCAAGTGCTGATCGCGACGCGGCTGATGGTCGCCTACTTCGGCTATGAGCTCGCTGCTCTCGTTGGCTGCGGGGTGCTGTGGATGGGCGCCGGTTGCGGGCTGCTGATCCGCACGCGCCGATCGCAGTCGCTCCACTGGCGGCTGTTGCGCTGGTTCATCGGCGGGCTAGCCGACTCGGGTCGCAGGACGCTCGGTATCGATCTGGATCCGGCGCTCTCGACCGAGGCCGCGATCGCGCTTGCGTCCGATCGACCGCTGATCGTCCTCAGCCGCCACGCCGGACCCGGGGACACGATCTTCATCGCCGATCAGCTCATGTCCCAGTTCCGACGCCGGCCGAGCGTGGTGTTCAAAGCGAGCCTCGCGCTCGATCCGTGCATCGACCTGCTCGGACACCGGCTCCCCCACGCGATGCTCGACCGCTCCGATCGTGCGGAGAGTGAGGAGATCATCCAGCGGATCACTACCGAGCTCGGGCCTCGAGGAGCATTGCTGCTGTTCCCCGAAGGCGGCAACTTCACGCCGGAGCGCCGGCGTTCCGCGCTGCTGCGACTTCGCCGGCGAGGCAAGGAGCGATCGGCCGAGCAGGCTGAGGGCATGACCCACGTGTTGCCGCCCCAGCCCTCGGGCACGCTCGCGGCACTGCACGCCCGCCAAACAGACATCATCTTCGCCGCCCACACCGGCCTCGGACTCGCCGCATATCCGGGCCAGTTCTGGCGCGAAATGCCGATCGGCGGGACGTTGCACACGCGTATGTGGTTTGTGCCCGCGTCCGATCTCCCCGCTGGCGACGACGAGCGGATCGCGTGGCTCTACGACTGGTGGGAGCGCATCGACGGGTGGATCGACGCGCACTCGGGCGCCGGCGCCGGGTGACCACTGCCGGTTTCCGCTCCGGAGAGAACGGAAGTGCCGTGGCTCACGGGTGGTATGCCCACGTGAGGACCACGTTCCCGCGGTGACAGCGGTACCGGGAGGGGATCGGCTTGTTCTCGGATCCCCTCTGTGTGACCCGGCAGCGATAGCCATCGACGATGAAGCCCAGTCCGTGGGTTCCGGGGATGAGATGGGTCTTCACGAACGAATCCGCGACGACACGCCGCGCCACTCCACATCGAGCCCCCGATACCTTGATGTCGAAACCGACGTCGGGGCGACACGACCGAAACTGCGGACTCGTGGTTGCCGTACGGGCAACATCGCTGGCACGAGCCGGCGCGTTGGCCTCGATGTGTGGGCTCCGGGGGCTGAACGGCAGGATCCGCCCACCGGGACCCAGCTTCGAACATCCGAAACCGCCGGCGCCGCCGCCGCAGAGCCACCCGTCGACCGACGTGTCAAGCGCTCCAGTCGACGGGTCCCTACGGGGCTTCCCGCGGCCGGCGAAGAGATCCTTGAGCACGCGCCGGGCCACGCGACAGCTGCTCCCGTGCTCGGAGACCGAGAACCGCGCCCCCGGGCCCGCCATGGTTCCGCAATGCCGGGTGGCGGCCTCCCCCGCGCTCGCGGATGCGGCCACGGCCAGCGTCACGCCCAGTGCGACGACCAGCGTTCGAATTGGTCTGGTCCCCATGCCGAGCACCCTAACCAAGGCATGCCGGCGGAGGTCGCAGTAGAACCGTGCCGTTCGACTGAAACCGCGCTCAGGCAGCTGCGGCTTGCTCAGGCGACCCGAACGGCGAGTCCTGGCCCGGCGACGGGATCGACACGCCGATCCACTTGTTGAACACCTCGGCCGGCAGCGGCTTAGAGAAGTGATAGCCCTGGGCGAGGTCGCAGCCGAGCTTCTCGAGCCGGTGCAGCGTCGCCTCGTCCTCCACCCCTTCGGCGACGACCTTCAGCCCGAGGTCGTGGCCCAGGTTGATGGTCGAGCGCACGATGATCAGGTCGCTCTCGTCGCTCAGCATCGGCGAGACGAACGAGCGGTCGATCTTCAGCTCGTCGATCGGCAGGCGGCGGAGGTTGGCTAGCGACGAGTAGCCGGTGCCGTAGTCGTCGACCGACAGCCCGACGCCGAGCTGACTTAGCCGCGAGAGCGTGACAAGCGACCGCTCGGGATCCGACATCAGCATGCTCTCGGTGATCTCGAGCTCGAGCGCCGAGGGGGTCAAGCGGTAGATCGTCAGCAGGTCGGCGATCAGCGACGGCAGGTCGGGATCGAGCAGGTTGCGCACCGACAGGTTGACCGACACCGTCAGCTGCTCGCCGGCCTGACGCCAGGCGGCGCACTGCGCGACCGCGCGCTCGAGCACGTGGCGGGTCAGCGGCCCGATCAGTCCCGTCTGCTCGACCAGCGGCATGAAGTCCGACGGCGGCAACAGCCCAAGCTCGGGGTGCTGCCAGCGCACCAGTGCCTCCGCGCCGTGAACGCGCAGGCCGTCCATATGCATGATCGGCTGGTAGAAGACCACGTATCTCGTCGGTGTCGAGCGCACGCCGGAATTCGCTGAGCACGCTGAGCCGGCGCACCGAGTGGCGGTCGAGCGCGGTCGCGTACACCTTGCAGCCCGCGTGCGCCTCCTTGGCCGCGTACATCGCGACGTCCGCGCTGCGGAGCAGCGAGTGAGGATCGTCGCCGTCGCGTGGGAAGCGGGCGATTCCAATGCTCACCCCCACCTCGAGCGTCATCTCGTCCACGTTGACCGGCTGCTGGACGCAGGCCATCAGGCGCCGCGCGATCGCCTCGAGCTCATCCGGGTCGCCGGTGTTCTCGCCCGGAAGCACCGCGAACTCGTCGCCACCGAGCCGCGCCACGAGTCCGTCGGGCCCGATCGTCTCGCCCAGCCGCGGTCCGAGATCGCGCAGCATCTCATCGCCGAAGTGGTGACCGAGCGTGTCGTTGATCTCCTTGAAGCGATCGAGGTCGAGCAGCATCACGCCGAACGTCTCCTCGCCCTCCCGCGCGGCCGCGATCCGCTCGTCGAGCCGAGCCCGGAACCGCTCGCGGTTGGCCAGCCCGGTCAGCTCGTCGGTCGTGGCGATCCGATGAAGCTGCTCACCGCGATGCTTTGACTTGAGCAGCTCGCCGATGAGGTACTGGAAGATGACCAAGACGAGTGCGAACAGGACGAGGCCGCCATCCCGGCTCGACCGCGACGTAGACCGCGGCCATCGTCAGTAGTGCCGAGAACAGCTCGGCGGAGCAGGACGGGATACGAGCACGTCGCGGGTCTTCTGGGCGAGCGACGCGCCATCCAAGATGGACTGGTATCCGACGGCGATGATGAAGTTCACCCCGAGGGCCACGACGAACGTCACGAAGACGACTAGGTAGTAAGCCAGCGCATGAGGCCCGGACGTGTACGAGTCGAACCATTCGTGGAAGAACAGACCCGCGACAGCGGGAACCAGGCGTAATGTCGCGAGATTGTCAGCCAACGTAGTGCAGTGGCTCACGCCGGCGGCGCCACACGGCAAGCGTCATCGCGACCCCGAGAAGCGCGGCTGGCCCACCGCCCAGCAGAACGGCAGTCAGCATGCACGATCAGGAAGTCCCGAGACGTGCACCATGCTTCGATCCGGTCTGTATCCGGGTGAACCCGCTCGCGATCGTGAACGTCGCGAGCACGAGAAGCTTCGGAACGCTCCAGTGGTCGTGCCTCCTGTAAGCAGACGACACCGCCCGCACATAGGAGTGCGAGTAGTTGAATGGTCAGCATCGACGCTACGCGGGCCACGTGCTGATGCTTTGTGCCATCCTTGCCATTGGTGCGATCCATCGCCCCCTATTCATCGGCCGCAAGGCACGACTCCTCAAGCGCTTCTCCGTGTGTCCAGTTTCATCTGGACATCACTAAAGCTCGACGGAGAGGACGCCGATGATCGCAATGCAACGCTCCGGAAATGGAATCCGGGGGGACCGCTGCAACGAATCCCCCCGGGGTGAAGTCTGTCTATCGACCGAGACCGAAGCCCATGAGGTTGTCCTCCTTCCGGGTCTGGCGACATACAAAACACGGAGTGGCCCCGGCAGCCCTACCTCTCACAGCGCGCTGCCTGCGCCCCCGCGTTTCCCTTGCTCTTGCGGGGACTGCGCCCCGTCTGCCTTGGGAAAGGTACCGGGGTTTGCAGTTCCTGCAATCGGACGTTCGTCCAGTTCGGTTTAGACACGCTCAAGTCGCCCGTCTGAGCCGCCGAATATGCGCCTCGCCGTTGCCGGCGCGCCGACGGTCGAGGCCCTAGACGATTGTCCAGTCTCAACGTCACGGTAGGGGCGCCGCGTAGGGAACGGCGCCCCTACTCTTGACGCCGGCGCTCCAGCGACAGCCAGCTACCGCCCGCAGTAGCAGGCTCGCGCGAGGCTACGCGGTGCCCTCCGTGGTGGGACCGGTCAACCAGAGCGTCGTTCCTCCCGACTGGCCTGCTCGTACCGCGCCCCCCGTGGGTGGTTGATCACGCCCGTCATTCCAGCGCCGTCGTCGGGCGATGTCTATTGACCGAATGGTCAGATTCGATATGTCCGTTGGATGACATGCCTGTCATCTAGAGGAACCGCCAGCCAGCTGCGAGTGCGAGCGCACGCTTTACAGGCGCCGGGCGAGATGCTCCCGCACAAACGGCGGGCGGCGCGTTACAAGTCTGCGGGGTTCCCCGATTTAGACCGTCGCGGGTCGATGTACCTTGGCCGCACACAAAGGCAAGCGGTCCACGAAGGGACGCTCGCGCGGGGGGTTCACGACGCCATGCCACCAATGCATCGAGTTCGACTGCTGATCGCTGATCGCCGGCGCACCGCCGCTGCGAGCTATCTTCCCCGCGGCGGACGAGTTCAGCCCGCGGCGCGGTCAGTCGTTCACGTCGAGCCCGTACAGCGCCGCCGCGTTCCCATACAGGACCCGCCGGCGGTCCTCCTCGCTCAGTTGTTCGATGAGCAGCGAGACTCCGTCGCCGTGGTCGTGCGGGTAGTCGGAGGCGTACGCGAGCATCCCGGCCGCGTCCATCATCTCGAGCAACTGACCGAGAGCCGCCGGGTCGGACGGGAGATGGCCCGGCGCGGTGGTGAAGCGGAAGTGCTCGTGCACGTATTCCGACGGCCGGTGCTTGACCCACGGCACCTCCCGCCACACGCCCTTCCAGTCCTTGTCGAACCGCCACAAAAGCGGCGCCAGCCACGCGAAGCCGCATTCACTAACAACGACGCGTAGGTCGGGAAAGCGTTCGAACACGCCTTCGCTGACGAAGCTCAGGACCTGTGCCTGCGCGATCGTCTGGTTGCCGAGGTAGTCCTCGAGGTAGGTGGTGGTGAAACCGCTCGGCGTGGGCGCCTTGCCGGCGCGGCCCCACGCGTGAAGACCGACCTGAAGTCCGGCGGAGCGGGCGGCGGCGAACATCGCGTGGTTGGCCTTATGGCCCCAGGGGAGGTCGCTGCGGACGGGCAGCAGGACCTGGACGAAGCGCGGGTCCTCCCCCACGCGCTCGATCTCCGACACGGCGTCGTCGGGCGAAACGGTCGAGACGACCAGGCTCGCGCGCAACCGCTCGTCGTGCGCGAGCATCTCGGAGCGCATCCAGTCGTTGATCGCCGACGCAACCGCGGCCGCGAAGTAAGGGTTGCGGTGCGTCTCAAACCCGGTCAGGCAGTTCAAAACGACGAACCGGGGCGCATCCGTCCCCAACATCTGAGACGACAACTCGGAGTAGCTCGACGGCACCGGTGCGCCGAGCCCGCGCGGATAGGCGTGCGCCATCCCGGTCAGCCGGACGCCCGCCTCGGTTATGTACTGGCGCCAGTAGTCACTCAGGTACGGAAACAGCGCGTCATACGACGCCGGCGCGCAATGCACATCGCAGTCGATCGCGTCCACGACGCTAGACCGAACGCTGGGCCGGCAGTCCGTACAGCGCGAGCGCGTTTTCGCACATGATCGCGCGCCGCAACTCGGGCCCGAGCGCCCGCGGCAGCGCCTGCTTCGGAGAGTCGAAATCCCAGTGCGGATAGTCGGTCGCGAACAGGAGCCGCCCCTCGAGCCGGGCCTGCGAGATCGCGTACACGAGATGCTGCGGATCCTCGGGCTCCTCGATTGGCTGGGTTGTGAACCACACGTGCTCGTCGATGTACTCGGACGGCTTGCGCTCGAGCCGCGGATGGTCCTCGCGCATCAGCTCCCACGCGGCGTCGAGCGACCAGCGGAGCGCCGCGGCCCACGCCACGCCGCACTCGGTCAGCACCACGCGGAGCCCGGGGATCGCGTCGAACATTCCGCCCGCCACCATGCTCGCGAGCTGGCTCTGCATGACGATCCCGTTGCCGACGTGGTAGTCGAGGTAGAACGACGGATACCCGGCGCCGCGGTGATCGACGTAGCCGCCGGTGTGAAAGGCCACCGGTCGACCACAAGCGGTCGCGGCCTCGTAGATTGGCCAGTACTTCGGGCTGCCGAGCTGGTCGGCCGCGCTTGCCGGGAGCAGCACCGCCACAAACCGGTCGTCGCCGGCGCGCCGCGAGATCTCCTCGACCGCCAACGACGGATACTCGTGCGGGACGGCAATCGTCCCGCGGAACCGCGAGTCGAACGACAGCCACTCGTCGAGCTGCCACTCGTTGACCGCGGTGTTCCACTCGGCAGCGAAGTCAGGGTGGTCATAACAGTCCTGCCCGCTCAGCACCTCGAGCACCGCGTAGTCGACGTCGAACTCGTCGAGCAACTGCTCGCGCGTCAGCTCGGGGTCGCTCCCCCAGATGTGACCCGGCTTGCCCGGCCACGCGTCGACGCGCATGCCGGCGTGGCGGGCCCGCGGATACCACTCGGTGACCCGCGGTGTCCGTCGCCCGAACCGCTCGAGCATGCGCCGCGCCGGACCACTCAGGTAACGAGCGAGCATCGCCTCGGTCGCCTGCGCGTGCACGTCACAGTCAACAAGCTCAACGGACCGCACCGTCTCCGGAACAACCCCTGAACGCGTCTCAACCTGAGAAGACATCAATCACCTCACGCATGCAGCACAACGTACTCGTCCTCGACGTTGACCTCGAACGTCTCGGCGACATACGGACCCGGTATCCGCCTGGCAGGCACCGCCGGACGCACATCTTCAGTCGCGACGGATTCGCCGGGCGACAGCGAGACGCCGTAGCTGCGAACGCCCGGAGCCAGCGTGCCCATGAACGACTGGCCGCTGTCGAGGTCGTACTCCCAGCCGTGCCACGGGCACGCGATCCGCAGCGGATCGGACGAGATCGTCGCGTCCCCAGGCAAAACGGATACCGCATCGCCGAGGACATGCCCCAGGCACAGCGGGCCGCCCTGGTGCGGACACCGGTTGCGGATCCCGTAGAAGCTCTCGCCGACGCGGAACACGCCGATCGAGCGTCCCCCCACCTCGACGATGCGTCGCTCGCCGGACGGAAAACTGCGCAGGGGCGCGACTACGACCCGCATCTCGGTCAGCTAGAGCGTCATCGTGCGGCCGCCCTCGAACCCGTCGAGCGCGACGATCTCTTCGATCACGTCGTGCGGGACGGCGGCATCGGTCGTGATCACCATCACCGCGAGCGGCCCGGCGCCTTCGTCGCCGGCGTCCACGTGCCCGACCGCGGCGGACACGATGTTGATCCCGCGCGAACCGAACAGCGTGCCGACGCGCCCGATCATCCCGGGCACGTCGCCGTAGCGGAACATCGTGATGTGCTTCTCGAGCTGGATGTTGAACCGCTGGCCCCAGGCCTCGAGCAGGTGCGCGCGGTTGCGGCGGCCGAACAGGGTGCCGGCCACGAGGACGGTCTCCTCGCCGCTCTCGACGGTGACGCGGACGAGGTCAGAGTAGTCGCGGACGGCGGCGCGCTTCATCTCGACGACCTCGATCCCGCGCTCCTCGGCCAGGCCAGGCGCGTTCACCACGCCGACGTCCTCTTCGCAGTGCCCGCGCAGCACCCCGAGCAGCACCTGGATCGTGAGCAGGCTGGTGTCTCGCTCGGCGATCCGGCCGAGGAACTCGGTGCGCACCAGGTCGATCGACGACCCTCCGGCGAGCTCGACCGCGATCCGCCCGAGCGCGCGGCACAGCGACACGAACGGGCCGAGCACCTCCATGTCCTCGGGCGAGATCGCCGGGACGTTCACCGCGCTCGTGACGACGCCGCCGGTCAGCGCGGCGACCACCTGCTCGGCGGCCTGGTAGCCCGCGCGGTCGGTCGCCTCCGCCGTCGAGGCGCCGAGGTGCGGTGTGACGATGACATTCGGGTAAGCAAACAAGGGATGGTCCGTGACGGGCTCGGTGTTGAACACGTCGAGCGCCGCGCCGCCGACCTTGCCCGAATCGAGCGCGGCCTGGAGATCCGCGTCGACGACGAGTGGTCCGCGTGCCACGTTCAAGATCCGCACGCCGTTCTTGCACTTTGCGAGGGCCTGAGCATCGAGCCAGCCCTTGGTGTCGGGCGTGTTCGGCAGGTGCAGCGTGATGAAGTCCGCCTTCGCGTAGATGTCGTCCGAGGACTCGGCCTTCTCGACGCGCAGCTCCCGGTATCGCTCGGCCGAAACGTAGGGGTCGAACGCGATCACGTGCATTCCGAAGGCCCGGGCGCGCTCGGCCACGAGCTGCCCGATCTTCCCGAACCCGAGAATCCCGAGCGTCTTCTCGTACAGCTCGACGCCCGAGAACTTCGAGCGCTCCCAGGCGCCGCCGGTGAGCGAGGCATGCGCCTGCGGCACGTTGCGCGCGAGCGCGAGGAGCAGCGCCATCGTGTGCTCGGCCGCGGTGATCACATTCGACTGCGGCGCGTTGGCGACGATGATCCCGCGCTTGGTGGCGACGTCGACATCGACGTTGTCGACGCCGACGCCAGCCCTGCCCACCGCTCGCAACCGGGCGGCGCGAGCGATCAGCGGCGCGTCGAGCTTCGTCGCGGACCGGATCAGAACCCCGTCGTAGGCGCCGATCCGCTCCTCGAGCTCCTCGCGCGACCAGCCGACGCCAAGGTCGACGTCGAAGTGCTCCTTGAGCAGCTCGATGCCCGAGTCGCCGATCTTCTCCGCCACCAGGACCCGCGCCCGGGCGCCGTCCCCGTCGGGCTGAGGTGCGACCGGGGTCGACTCGGTCGCGGTCACAGCTGACGCTCCAGCACCCAGTCGACGCACGCCGTGAGCGCCCTGACGTCGCTCGGATCGGTCGCCGGGAACATCGCGACCCGCAGCTGATTTCGCCCGAGCTTGCGGTATGGCTCGACGTCGACGATCCCGTTGGCGCGGAGTGTCGCCGCCAGTGCGGCGGCGTCGACCTCGGAGTCGAAGTCGATCGTTCCGACCACGAGCGAGCGCTTGACCGGATCGGCGACGAACGGCTCGGCGTGCTCGTGTCCCGACGCCCAGCTGTAGAGGTGGGCGGAGGACTCGGTCGTCCGCGCCACCATCCCGTTCAGGCCGCCTCGCTCGAGCATCCAGTCGAGCTGATCGGCCAACAGCAGCAGTGTCGCGATGGCGGGCGTGTTGTACGTCTGGTCCTTGACCGAGTTCTCGAGCGCGATCTGGAGCGAGAGGAACTCGGGAATCCACCGCCCCGGGTGGGCGGGGGCCGAATCAGAGCCGATCTGCTCGATCCGCTCCAAAGCCGCGGGGCTCATCAGCGCGAGCCACAGGCCGCCGTCGGAAGCGAACCCCTTCTGCGGCGCGAAGTAGTACACGTCGCTCTCGGCGACCTCGACGGGCAGACCGCCGGCGCCCGAGGTCGCGTCGATCAGGACCAGCGCGCCGTCCGATCCGGCGGGTCGGACGACCGGAACCATCACGCCGGTCGAGGTCTCGTTCTGCGCCCACCCGATCACGTCCACGCCCGGGTCGGCCCGCGGCGTTGGCGCGTCTCCGGGCTCGGACTCGATCACGATCGGATCGGCGAGGAACGGCGCCCTCCGGGTGCAGGCGGCGAACTTCGAGGAGAACTCTCCGTACACGAGATTCAGAGCGCGTTCCCGGACCAGGCAGCACGTCGCGGCGTCCCAAAACGCGGTCGTGCCACCGTTGCCGAGCACGACCTCGTACCCGTCCGGGAGCGCGAACAGCTCGCGTAGCCCCGCGCGGACGCGCCCCACCACGCGCTTGACCGGCGCCTGGCGATGCGAGGTTCCCATAATCGCCGCGCCCTCCCGCGCGAGGTGTTCCAACTGCTCCGGGCGTACGCGCGACGGGCCCGAACCGAACCTACCGTCGGCGGGCTTCAGGTCATGTGGGATCTGCAGAGCGGTGTCGGTCTGCGTCATGCGGGCCTCTTCAACGGTAACGAACTACCCGTTTGGGCAGGGGTCCCGAACCTACTCTTGGAACTCTGTGTCGATCCAGGCCATGTTCGACCGCAGCTCGCGGCCCACGACCTCGACCTGGTGCCCGGCCTGCTCCTCGCGCATCCGCTTGAAGTTCTCCTGGCCGGCGCGGTTCTCGGCGATCCATTCGCGCGCGAAGTCGCCGGACTGGATGTCGGCCAGGACCTTCTTCATCGCCTCGCGGGTGGTCTCGCTGATGATCATCTTGCCGCGGGTCAGGTCGCCGTACTCCGCGGTGTTCGAGATCGAATAACGCATCCCGGCGATGCCCTTCTCGTACATCAGGTCGACGATCAGCTTGAGCTCGTGGAGGACCTCGAAGTAGGCGAGTCGCGGGTCGTAACCGGCTTCGGTCAGCGTGTCGTACCCGGCGCGGACGAGTTCGGTGACGCCGCCGCACAGGACCGCCTGCTCTCCGAACAGGTCCGTCTCGGTTTCGTCCTTGAACGTGGTCTCGATCACGCCGCCGCGGGTGTTGCCGATGCCCTTGGCGTAGGCAAGCGCCAGCTCGAGCGCGTGACCGGTCGCGTCCTGATGGACCGCGACGAGTCCCGGCACGCCGGAGCCCTCGAGGTACTGCCGGCGGACCAGATGGCCGGGACCCTTGGGGGCGACCAGAGCGACGTCGACGTCGGGCGGCGGCAAGACCTCGCCGTAGTGGATCGAGAAGCCGTGGCCGAACAGGATCATGTTCCCGGGGGCCACGCCGTCCTTGACGCCCGACTCCCACACCGCGTGGTGCAATTCGTCGGGGACGAGCATCATCACGATGTCGCCCTCGCTGGCGGCGTCGGCCGGCTCGGCGACGCGGAGGCCGTGGTCGCGGGCCTTGGCCACGCTGCTCGAGTCCGGGCGCAGGCCGACCACGACCGACACCCCCGAGTCCTGCAGGTTCAGCGCGTGGGCGTGTCCCTGTGATCCGTAGCCGATGATCGCGACGGTCTTGCCGTCGAGCTTGTGAAGGTCAGCGTCGTCGTCGTAGAACATTGCCGGGGAGCGTAGATGACGCGGCTCCCCGGCGAGTTCTCAGTGGCTCATCCGCCGCCGCCGAACTGGCGCTCGAGCGCCAGCACGCTGTTCACGTAGTCCTGCGTCGAGGGGTAGACGCCGTTCTGCATCACCGAGGGCAGGCCCTGGTAGTAGCCCGCGGCCGCCATCGCCTCGTCGCCGCCCGTCGAGCCCAGCAGCGAGTGCAGCAGCAGCACTCCGCCGCGTACGTTGTCGGCGGCCGACGCCGGGGCCAGCGGCGGTCCGCCGGTGTCGAGCGAGTGCTGGATCCAGTCCCAAGTCCCCGGGAGGATCTGCATGACCCCGCGCGCGTCGGCGCTCGAGACGAGGTCGTTGTTGAACCCGCTCTCCTGCCACGCGATCGCATCCGCTAGCGACGACGGAACCCCGTTGGCGGCGGCGACCGAGCCCACCTCCGAGGCGGTGACGCGTTCGGGCGTGGGGTACGGAGGGTCGGTCGGTACTCCCTGAGCGGGCCCGCCGACGGGTTGCGACGTCGCCGCGTTCGAATCGCTCGAGGCGCTCGACATCGAGACTTCGATCGCTGTGCCCGAACCCGAACCGGAGGGCACGCTGAGAACGGTGCCCGTGATCAGGAACTTGTTGGGGTCCAAGCCGTTCGCCGCGGCGAGCGCGTCGACACTCTCGCCGGCGCGCGCCGCGATCGCCGACAGCGTGTCGCCGGCCTGGACCACGTAGGACCCGCCTGAGCCTGAGCCTGAGCTCGTGCTCGTGTCGCTCACGGGCACGGCCGTCCCGGTCGAGCTCGAGGAGCCCGCGAGGTGAAGGACGGTGCCGGTCAGCAGGAAGGCGTTGGGGTTCAACCCGTTCGCGGCGGCGAGCGCGTCGACGCTGACGCCGGCGCGCGCCGCGATCGCCGAGAGCGTGTCGCCCGCCTGCACGACGTAGGCGCCCGACGTGGCTGTGCTCGCGGGAACGGCCGTGCTTGGAGCCTCGCTGGTCTCCTCGGACGTCGAAGGGGCGACCAGGCTCGCCCCCTGCGGGGGGATCTGGATGGTCGAGCCGTATTGCAGCTGGGTGTCGGGCGAGAGCCCGTTGGCGGCCGCGAGCGCCGCGACGCTGAGGCCGTCCTGGGCGGCGATCGAGGACAGGGATTCACCGCGGGCGACGACGTGGACGAAGTAAGCCGAGGCGGTCGCGGGGATGCACAGCATGGCGCCGACGGCGACGGTGATTAGCAGGGAAAGTCGCAATTGCATGCGCCCCAGTGTGGTCAACACGGGGGCGAACCGGAATCGCTGCAACCGGCCTTTCAGCCTGCAAAATCGCGTTCATGCGTTTGCCGGCGGGAAGGATCTCGGCGGGCCGGGAACCGGTCACGCGTCGGCCGCGGCCACCAGCGACCGCGCCGGCAACCGCAGCGTCCCGTCCGCACCGATGTACGGTTGCGCGAGCTCGGTCACCCTGGCGATCACCTGTGCCCGCTGCTCGTCCGAGAGTGGGTCGAACACCTCGCCGAACATGCTCGAGAGATCGTCGGTCTCCGCGATGTACTCCTCGACGCTGTCGAACGCGCGCGGCGGCTCGACCGTCTCGACCACCACGTCGACGAACCCGGCGCCCTCGAGCAAATCCTGGAGGCGACCCGGCGGCGCCAGCGCGAACATCCCGGGCGCGTCGGGGTCGGGCTGTGTGGTGTGCCCGAGCTCGACCAGCGCCCGCGTCGGGATCGTGGCCCAGGGGTTCGCGGGCGGCTCGTCCCACACGGCGAGGGCAACGCGACCGCCCGGGCGAAGCACCCGGCGCACCTCGGTTAGCGCGGCCTCCGGGTCGACCGTGAACATCAGGCCCCACTTGCAGAGCACCGCGTCGACGCTCGCGGTCTCGAGGTCGATCCACTCGAGCTCGAGCCGCTTGAACTCGACGTTCTCGACGCCCAGCTCCTGCGCGCGGGCCCGCGCGACCTCGAGCATCTCGTCGGTGGCGTCGCTGCACACGAGCGAGCCGCCCGGGCGGATCAGCTCGGCGGCGAGGAACCCGGTCTCGCCCGGCCCGGCGGCGAGCTCGAGCACTCGAATCCCCGGCTGCAACCCAGCGTGGTCGAGCATCCAGGTCGAGACCGGGAGCCCGAAGGCGCGGACGCTGCGGGCCCGCTTGTCCCACCCGGCCGCCGCACGGCCCCACCGCTCGAGCATCTCGGCTCGGACTGCGTCAGGATCGGATACGCCCACCTACTCCTCCTCTCCGTCCGGTGTCCGCTCGGACACCCGCCGCGCGATCTCCTGGAACGCGCCCTCGATATCCGCGCTCAGCCGTCGCTGGAAGATTGCGATCACCGCCTCGGACGCTACCGGCCCGAGCCGCTCCACCGCGTGTTCGATCTCGGGCCAGCGCGCGGCCGGCATGTCGGCCTGCGCGAACGGCTTCCAGATCTCGTGCAGGAACAGCTCGACGAAGGACTGCGACACGGACTCGCAGTGCCGGTCGATTTCCTCGAGGATCGACAGGGCGCTGCGCAGCGAGATCCCGCGCGCGACGACCTCTTCGGCGATCGCCAGCAGCGACGGACTCGGCGCCCGGAACCGGCCATCGCCGGTCGGCACGAGTACGCCGAGGCGCTCGGCTTCGGCGAGTACCTCGGGCGCCTCCTTTGCGCCGACGCGAAACCGCTTGCCGAGCTCATCGAGCGTCAGCGTCTCGCCGCTCTCGGTCGCCGCGGCGGCGCTCAGCGTCTCGCCGAACTGCCGTAGGCGCTCGGCCGTGCCCTGCGTGTCGTCGAGCAGCCGCTTGATGGCGCCGAGGTTGAAGCCGTCGTCCTGGAGCTCGCGGACCAGCCGCAGCTGCGCGAGATGCTCGGGCCCGTAGTAGCCGACCCGGGCCCGAACCTCGGGGGGGTCGAGCAGTCCACGCGCCTGGTGGGCGCGGATGTTGCGCACCGTCATCCCCGACTGAGCCGCCAGCTGCTCGATCGTCAGCTGGTTGGGGGACTCGGACTCCTCGAAGCTCGCGGCGGAGGACACGGCACCGATTAAAGCTGGCGCCGGAGCAGCTTGCCCGACTGCGTGCGCGGCAGCGCGTCGGCGAACTCGACTGCCTTGGGCACCTTGAACGCCGCGAGTCGCGCCGCGCAGTGGGCGCGTAGCTCCTCGGGCGGGGCGCTCGCGCCCTCGCGGAGCACGACCGTCGCGATCACCGCCTCTCCCCACTCCGGATCTGCGCGGGGATGGACGGCGGCGTCGGCGACCGCGGGATGCTCGAGCAGCGTCGCCTCGACCTCGGTGGGTGCCACATTCTCGCCGCCCGTGATGATCGTGTCCGCCTTCCGCCCGACGATCTCGAGCCGGTTGCGCTCGTCGAACCGCCCGAGATCGCCGGTGTGGAGCCACCCGTCGTCGGCCACCGCGGCCGGCGACACGATCGGTCCGCGGACCAGCAGCTCGCCATCGCCGTCGGGCCGCACTTCGACGCCGGCCAGCGGCCAACCGAACGTGGCGATCTGCGAGCACGCCTCGGTCATTCCGTACGTGGGCGCCACCGGCACGCCGGCGGCGCGCGCCCGCTCGAGCAGCGCCGGCGCGATCGGGCCGCCGCCCAGCAGCGCCCAGCGCAGCGTCGGCGGGTCTCGTAATCCGGCGTCGAGCAGCCGCGCGAGCATCGTCGGCACGAGCGATACGAGCGTGATCCGGCGGCCGGGGTCGACGAGCTCGTTCAGCACCGCCTCGGTGTCAAATCGCCCGTGCACCACGGCCGTGGTGGCGTAGATCGCGCTCCGGATCGGGATCGACAGGCCGCCGACGTGCGTGAGCGGCATCGGGCACAGCCACCGCTCCGCGGGATCGAGCCCGAGCGCCACCGCCGACCCGAGCGCGCTGGCCAGGAAGTTGCCGTGGGTGAGCACCACCGGCTTGGGTGAGGCGGTCGTGCCCGAGGTGTGGATGACCGCGACCGGCACGTCTCCGTCCCGCTCCGAGTCCGGGCGCTCTCGCATGTCTAGCCTGGCTGGCTGGCCAGCCAGGCCCGTCAGAGGCGCGTCGATTACCACCTCGGAACCGGCGAGCCGCTGCTCCCGCTCGGCGTCGCTCAGCCGCAGGTCGATCGGCACCGCCGCGGCGCCGGCCAGCAGGCAGGCGTGAAGCGCGACGACGAAGTCCTCGCCCGGCGGCAACGCGATCGCGACGCGGCGCACGCCGTCCAGTGCCCCAGCCCCAGCCACCGCGGCGTCGCGTAGCTCGGCGTAGGTGAGGCTCCGCTCGAGCCCCTCGATCGCGAGGCGGTCGGGCGCCCGGTCGGCGGCGGCGTGAACCCAGGAGATCACGACCGACACGGTAGTCTCGCCCGGGTGCAAACGCAGTGGCAGACCGCCGGCGAGTACGAGGACATCCGCTACGAGACCGGCGTCGACGACGCCGCCGGCATCGCGAAGATCACGATCAACCGGCCCGAGGTGCGCAACGCGTTTCGGCCCGAGACCGTGGTCGAGCTTTCCGAAGCGTTCACCCGAGCGCGCGAGGACCTCGACGTCGGCGTGATCATCCTCACCGGCGAGGGCCCGGACGCGTTCTGCTCGGGCGGAGACCAGCGCGTGCGGGGCTCGCGTGGCGGCTACGTCACCGGCGCCGATCCGACGTCGGCGGGCCGGCACGAGGCGGTCGGCCGCTTCGAGGTCACCGACCTGCACATCCAGATCCGCCGGCTGCCCAAGCCCGTGGTGGCGATGGTCGCCGGCTACGCGGTCGGCGGCGGCCACGTGCTGCACGTCGTCTGCGACCTGACGATCGCGGCCGACAATGCTCGCTTCGGCCAGACCGGGCCCAGGGTCGGCTCGTTCGACGGCGGCTTCGGCGCCACCGTGCTCTCGCGCCTGGTCGGGCCCGAAGAAGGCCAAGGAGATCTGGTTCCTGTGCCGGCAGTACGACGCTCAGGAGGCGCTCGCGATGGGGCTGATCAACGCGGTGGTGCCGCTCGATCAGCTCGAGCAGGAGACCGTCCAGTGGTGCCGCGAGATGCTCGCGATGTCCCCGTTCGCGCTGCGGATGCTCAAGGCGAGCTTCAACGCCGACGAGGACGGTCTCTCCGGGATCCAGCAGCTCGCGCACGACGCGAACCTCCTCTTCTACATGAGCGAGGAGGCGCAGGAGGGGCGCAACGCCTACCTCGAGAAGCGCAAGCCGGACTTCTCGAAGTTCCCGCGCCGGGCGTGATGAGCAGCGACACGGGCGGCCACCAGGCCGAGCGGCGTGCGCATCTGGCTGATGGCCGCGCGCGTGCGCACGCTGCCCGGCGGCGATCGCGCCGGTGCTCGTCGGAACCGCGCTGGCGGGCTTCCTGCACGTGTTCCACCCGCTGCGGTTCGTCGCGGCGCTGATCGGCGCGATGTTCATCCAGATCGGCACCAACCTGTCCAACGACTACTCCGACGCGCGGCGCGGCGCCGACACCGAGGATCGCCTCGGCCCGGTGCGCGTGACCGCCGGTGGACTCGTGCCGCCGCGGCAGGTCCTGATCGCGACGTATCTGACGTTCGGCGTCGCGGTGCTGGCCGGCGTCTATCTCGTCGTCGTCGCGGGCTGGCAGCTGCTGCTGGTCGGCGCCGCGTCGATCCTCGCCGGGGTGCTGTACACCGGCGGCCCGAAGCCGTACGGCTACGAGGGCTCGGGAGAGCTGTTCGTGTTCCTGTTCTTCGGGATCGTCGCGGTCGCCGGGTCGTTCTTCGTGCAGGTCGAGCATCTGGACTGGGAGGCGTTCGCGCTCGCGGTGCCCGTCGGGCTGCTCGCGGCGGGGCTGTTGATGGTCAACAACATCCGCGACATCGACACCGACCGCCGCGCCAACAAGCGGACGCTCGCGGTGCGCCTCGGGCGTGACCGAGCCCGGTCCCTGTTCGCGGCGACCGTGTACCTGGCCTACGTGCTGGTGCCGGTCACGTGGGCGTTCGGGCCGCTCGGGCCGTGGCTGCTGCTGGCCTGGCTGACGCTGCCGCTGGCGGCGCGGGTCGTGCGCGTGGTGCGCAACCGCACCGACGGACTGTCGCTCAACGGCGCCCTGGCGCAGACCGGGATGCTCCAGCTCGGCGTTCTGCACGCTGCTGGCTGCCGGGCTGCTGCTCAGCCGGTGAACGTCCACGTTCAATGTTTAAGGGCGCGCATGCGCGCGCCGTTTGTTTCGGCGTCGGGATCCCTCGCTGATCGCGAGCTCGTGCTGGTGCGCCTGGAGGACTCGGGCGGCTGGGTCGGGCTCGGCGAGTCGGCGCCGCTGCCGGACTACCACGGAGTCAACGTCGAGGACGTGCTCGAGGCGCTCGCGCGCGTGTCGTGACGCGCTGGCCGCCGCGGCCCCCGGCGCGTCCCCGCACGAGGCGCTGGCCGAGTGGCGTGCCATGGCCGTCCTGCCCGCGGTGGCCGCGATCGACATGGCCCTGTGGGATCTCGAGGGCCGGCGAGCCGGCCAGCCCGTGTGGCGGCTGCTCGGCGCCCACGCGGCCGAGCCGGTCGAGGTCAACTACACGATCGCCGCCGCCGACCGCGCCGGCGCCGCGGCGCGAGGCCGAGCGCGGCCCGGGCCGCGGGCTTTCGCTGCGTCAAGGCGAAGGTCGGGATCGGCGACGACGCCGGCCGTCTGGCCGCGGTCAGGGCGGTGCTCGGACCGGACGTGGCGATCAGGCTCGACGCCAACGGGGCGTGGTCCGAAGAGGAGGCCGTCGCCGCGCTGCGGGTCCTTGCCCCGGTCGGGATCGAGTTGTGCGAGGAGCCGGTCCGCGGCCTCGCCCAGACGCGTCGGGTGCGCGGCCGAGACGAGCGTCCCGCTCGCGCTCGACGAGACCGCGTCCGCGATCGGAGCGCTCGAGGACCGCGTGTGCCAGGCCGTGTGCCTGAAGATCGCGAGCTTCGGGGGCATCACCGGCGTGGTGCGAGGCGGCATACCAGGCGCGCGCGTCGGGCTACGAGGTGTACCTCGCCTCGACGCTCGACGGGCCGCTCGGCATCGCGGCGGCGCTCCACGCGGCCGCGGTCGTGCGTCCCGAGCGTCCGTGCGGGCTCGCGACGCTGTCGCTGTTCGCCGACCGCGAGGATCCGCTCCCGGCGCGCGACGGTCGCATCGAGGTCCCGGAGGGCGCGGGCCTCGGCGACGGGCTCATTTCGTGGTACCAGGCGGCGTAATCGGCGCTCATGTGACTCAGGTCACGCTTCGACGATCCGCCAGCGGGTATGAATGTGAACCAAAGAAATTTCGTCTACGTACTAAAGGCGAAAGGCTCAGGTGACGACCATGTTGATCAACTGAGCAGCCGTTTTTTCGGACCGGGAGAATCCAAGATGAGTCCTGAACGTTCACAGGCATACCGGCGGGTCATGAAGACGCTCGACGACATGGGCCCGAGCAAGCTGTTCGACTCCGAGCAGCAGCGGATCCGCTACGCCGCCGACAACCTCATCTTCAGCACCGACTTGAACACCGATGTCGAGGCTTGCGACGCCCTCGAGGACGTCGCCGCGCTGTGCCGCGCACTGGTGGAGAGCGGTCGCTGGGAGCAGAGCACCGCGATGCGCCTCGTAGACGACGTCTGCGAGTGCGGTCCGGTGGCTCCGCATGGTGCTGCAGGCCGCCTAGCACTCATCGCTCGCAGTCACGCTGCGGGACTCTGCCGCGCGATCAGAGCCGCGACGGCGCTCCGGCGCCTCCAGATGCACGGCGTGACCCGCGCCTGGGATGACGGCGACGTCCGCGGTCGGTAGCGCCCGCGCCATATCGCTCGCGATCGCCCTGAACTTCGCGTCGCGCTCGCCGGCGATCAGCGTCGTCGGCGCCCGAACCTCTGAGAGCCGGTCCCACAGCGATCCGAGCGCGCCCGTGCCGAGCCCGCGGAGCGCGCCGGCAAGCCCCGCCGGTTGATTGCGCAGCCGGTCGGCGTGCACGGCCGCCGCCACCGCCGGCGGCTGCCCGGCGAGCACCGGCGTTTGCGCCCAGCGACGGGCGAACTCCTCGATGCTCATGTGCTCGACCTCGTCGGCGAGGCGGTCGTCGGCGGCGCGGCGTTCCGCGCGTTCGGCCGGGTCGGCGATCCCGGGGCTGGCTCCGATCAGCACCAGCCGCTCGACGCGCTGGAGCGAGCGCGGGCGCGAGTGCCGCGTGGAGCGCGATCCGCCCGCCCATCGAGTACCCGACGAGCGTGAAGCGCTCGGGAGCCGTCGCGGCCAGGTCGTCGAGCACGGCCTCCAGCGTGACCGGGCTCGCCGCGGACGCGGCGCCATGCCCGCGGATGTCGGGCGCGAGCGCCCGGTAGCTTTCCGCCAGCGCCGCGACCACGGGGTCCCAGCTCGCTCCGGTGTGGGTGAAGCCGTGGAGGAGGACGACATCGCGCGCCATCAGATCCGCATCATGACCGTCACCGACACCTATCTGCTGCTGCGCGCGTTCTGCGACGAACTCGCGCGCAGCGGCATGGAGCACGCGTGCACCGCGCCGGGGTCGCGCTGCACCCCGATCGTTCTGTCGCTCGCGCGCGAGCCGCGGATCCACACCTGGTCGCACATCGACGAGCGCTGCGCGGGATTCTTCGCGCTCGGCGCCGCCAAACGGTCGGGGCGCCCGGTCGCGGTCACGTGCACGTCGGGCACCGCCGCCGCCAACCTGGCGCCGGCGGTGATCGAGGCGCGTCACGCTCGCGTGCCGCTGATCGTGCTCACCGCCGACCGCCCGGCGGAGCTGCGCGACGTCGGCGCCGGCCAGACGATCGACCAGCTGAAGCTGTACGGCGACGCGGTCAAGTGGTTCTTCGAGGTCGGCGTCGACGAGGCCACGCCCGGCGACGCCTGCGGTGGATCCGGACGCTCGCGTGCCGGGCCTACTGGACCGCGGCGGAGGGGCCGCCCGGGCCGGTCCACCTCAACTTCCCGCTGCGCGAGCCGCTCGTGCTCGATCGCGGAGCCGCGCTGCCCGAGGACGACACCGGCCGCGCGGCGAGGGCCGCCCGTACGTCGTGTTCGACGCCGGCCGGCCGAGCGCGCCGTCCGGCGGGACGCCCCCGGCCGGGCGGATCGTGATCGTCGCCGGCGCCGACCGCGACCCCGAGCGGCCGGGGACGGTGGCGCGCTTCGCCGCGCGGACGGGCATCCCGCTGCTCGCCGACCCGCTGTCCGGCGCGCGACGCGGCGACGGCCGCGATCGCGCACTACGACCTGCTGCTGCGCGACTCGGCAGTTCGCCGCCGCTCACCAGCCCCAGTTCGTGATCCGGACCGGCGATCTGCCGACCTCCAAGCCGCTGCGCGCGTGGCTGGCCGGACTCGAGACGGCCCAGATCGCGATCGATCCCGATGGCACGTGGCACGACCCCGACGCCGTCGTCGGGATGCGGATCCGAGCGCCCCTACCGGGCCCTCCTCGGCGACCGAGCTTCGACCGACCCCGAGTGGCTCGCCTCGTGGCGGACGGCCGATGAGGCTGTCGCCGGCGCGATCGAACGGACACTCGGCGACGAGCCGCTCTCAGAGCCGCTCGTCGCCCGCTCGCTGGCGGAGTGGCTCCCGGGCGAGGCGACGCTGTTCGTCGCGTCGTCGATGCCGATCCGCGACGTCGAGGAGTTCGTCGCCGGTCCGCGACGATGGTCCGCGCGTGCTCTCCAACCGCGGGGCGAACGGGATCGACGGCACGGTCTCCGCCGCGTTCGGCGCCCGCGCGGCCGCGGCCGACGAGGGACCGGTCGTGCTGCTGATCGGCGACGTCGCGCTCGCCCACGACATCGGCGGGCTGCTCGCGGCCCGCGGCTCGGACTCCCGTTGACGATCGTGCTGCTCAACAACGACGGTGGCGGGATCTTCCACTTCCTCGCCGTCGCCGGCGAGACCGACGCGTTCGAGGAGCACGTCGCCACGCCGCACGGCCTCGACTTCGCCGCGCCGCCGCGCTCTACGGCTGTTCGTACGAGCTCGTCGACACGCTCGCCGCCCGTCCGCGACGCGGTCGAGACCTCGATCGCTCGGCAAGTCGACCCACGATCATCGAGGTGCGGACCGACCGCGAGGAGAACCTGGCGCTCCACCGCCGCGTGGCGGAGGCGGCACCAACGCACACGCGGCACATCTGAACCAGCCGGCTCGAGAAAGCGTCGTATGGGTTCGTTTTTCGAGCCGGCGAGCAACGGCGCACCGAGCTTGACCTCGGTCTCGGCGAGCTCCGCCACCGGGTCTGAGTCGCGCACGATCCCGCCGCCGGCGTACAGGTGTGCCACCCGGCCGCGCACCAACGCGCACCGCAACGCCACGCAGAACTCACCGTCCCCGGCGGCGTCGGTCCACCCCACGGCCCCGGCGTACCAGCCGCGGTCGAGCCCTTCGAGCGCCGGGATCAGCGGCGCCGCGACATCCAACGGCTCGCCGCCGACCGCCGGCGTCGGGTGGAGCACGCCGGCGAGGTCGATCGCGCTCAGGGGTGCGGCCAGCTGCGCCCGGATTGGCGTGCCCAGGTGGATGATGTTGGCGACCCGCACGAGCGCCGGCTCGGGCGCGGCCGTCACCCAGACCGAGTGGGGCCGGAGCGCGCGGGCGATGCGGCGCATGACGATCTCGTTCTCCTCGCGGTCCTTGTCGCTCTGCAGCAATTGCTCGCCGAGGTGTTCGTCGACCGCCGGGTCGGCGCTCCGCCGCGAGGACCCGGCGAGCGCCACCGTGCTGGCCCGCTGGCCGTCCCGGCGGACGAGCAGCTCGGGGCTGGCGGCGATGAACGCGCCGTCACCGCGACCGACTGCGAACACGTAGCACGACGGGAACGCCTCCCGGAGTAGCCCGAGCACGGCGCCGATGTCGTGATCGAGCGGGGCGTGGACCTCCACCTCGCGCGCGAGCACGATCTTCTCGAGCTCGCCGGCGCGAATCCGCTCCACCGCCCGCGCCACCGCCTCCTCGTAGTGGGACGGGGGCATCGGGCTGAGCACCTTGTACTCCCCCGCGGGCGCCGGATCGAGCATCGGCAGCGGCGCCGTGCGCAGCTCCGACAGACGCGCCGCCACACGCGCCTCCAGATCCGACGCGACGTCATCCGGGGCCACTTCCACGTTCACGGTCAGCGCTACCCGGTCGCCGCTCCGCGCCAGCGACAGCTCCGGCACCACCAGCGAGGCCGGGGCGAACCCGTCCCACCGCGGCGACCCGCCCCCGTCGGGCGCGAACGCAAACCCGCCGAGCGCGAGCAACCCCGAGCCGGCGGGCACGTCCGGGGTGTCCGCTAGCGCCGCCGCGGCCACGGCCGACCAGCGCTTGGCCACCGTCCCGAAGCGGTCCTCGCCGCGCGCCTCGAGCGTCCGCACCGACCCGATCGCCGCCACCGCGTAACCGTCGCGATCGGGTTGCTCCAGGCAGAACCACGGCTCTCCGGGGCGTCGCGACGCGACGGCCACCGCGGTCGGGTCGATGCCGGGGTTGACCCGGCAGGTCACGCTGGCGAGCTCCGGCATTCCGGTCGCGCGGGCGCGGCGGAGCGCCGCTTCGAGCCGGCGCTCGAGTCGCGCCGCGCTGTCGGCGCATCCAGCCGGCTCCCGCCGGCGACAGGCCGGGCACGGACCGAATCATGCGCTGGAGCCTAGTGGACCCGTCCGCAGGTCCTACGGCAGAGCGCACTAGCGTTCCGCGTGAGGGCCTTCGGTCGTCGGCCGGTCGGCCAGCGCTAAGTTGCTCTCACCTCTGCTAAGACTACCGCGAGCGCCACCGAATTTCGGTGCGTCAGGCTAAGTTCGAGACGACCGGCGCCGCGGCGGCGCGCGAGCTCGGCAGCCGGTCCGCTGAGACGGATGCACGGCCGGCCGTCGGCGTCTGGCTGACTTAGGGCCTGGGACGCCGCCGGCGGGGGACGGTCGCGCTCGGGTGCCGTGCGCGGCGAGCGAGTCGCGGACCTCGTCGACCCGGACGAGGTCAATCCCTACCCGAAGTGCGCGGTGCTCGCCTACGTCTCGGCGCGTCCGCGCGCGATCGCGATCTCGCCGGTCCTTGCCATCTCGATCAGCCCGAACGGCCTGACCAGCGCCTCGAAGGCGTCGACCTTGTCGCAGGTACCAGTGAGCTCGACCACGATTGAGCGCTTAGTCACGTCGACCACCTTTCCGCGGAAGATCTCGCAGATCTGCATGACCTCGGTCCGGCTGACGCCGTCGGCTGAGATCTTGAACAAGGCGAGCTCGCGCGCGAGCGTCTCGCGCGGCTCGAGGTCGCGGATCTTGAGCACGTTGACGAGCTTGTGCAGCTGCTTGGTGACCTGATCGATCGGGTGCAGGGCGCCGTCGAGCGTCAGCGTGATTCGCGAGACGCGGTCGTCGTCGGTGGGCCCGACCGCGAGCGTGTTGATGTTGAACCCGCGGCGCGCAAACAGCCCCGCGATCCTGGTTAGGACACCGGGCTTGTTCTCGACGAGGATCGACAGCACATGCTTGCGACCCGTACGGAGCCCGGAGACCGCCTCGAGCTCGTCGAGCGAGAGGACTTCCTTGGTCCCTGGTTCGCCCATCGCTCAGCCCACCATGTTCCGCGCTGGCTGACCGGCGGGGATCATCGGGTAGGTGTTCTCTTCGCGCGTGACGCGCACATCGACGAGCACCGGCCCGTCCATCGCGAGCGCTTCCTTCATGTCGGAAACAAGCGTGTTCTTGTCCTCGAAGCGAAGACCGGTCGCGCCGTACGCCTCGGCGAGCTTGACGAAGTCGGGCCACTGGCCCATGTCGACGCTGCTGTAGCGCTTGTCCCAGAACAGCTCCTGCCACTGGCGGACCATGCCCAGGTAGCCGTTGTTCATGATGAACACCTTGATCGCGATCCCCTCCTGGGCGCAGGTCGCGAGCTCCTGCATGTTCATCTGCACCGAGCCGTCGCCGGCGATGCAGACCACGGTCTGATCGGGGCAGCCCACCTTCGCGCCCATCGCCGCCGGCAGCCCGAACCCCATCGTGCCCAGGCCGCCCGAGTTGATCCACCGGCGCGGCTTGGCGAAGTGGTAGTACTGCGCCGTCCACATCTGGTGCTGGCCGACGTCGCTGGTAACGATCGCGTCGCCGCCGGTCGCCTCGTACATCGACTGGATCATGAACTGGGGCTTGATCTCAGAATCGGTCGAGTCCTCGTAACGGAGCGGGTGCCGCTCCTGCCACACGCGGATCCGCGACCACCACTCCTCGAGCCGCCCTGGCTCGCCCGCCACCGCGCGGTACTCGGCGGTCAGCCGCGGCAGGATGTTCTTCGCGTCGCCGACGATCGGGATGTGCGCCGGCACGTTCTTCGAGATCTCGGCCGGGTCGATGTCGATGTGGATGAACTTGGCACGCGGGGCGAACTCAGACAGCTTGCCGGTTATGCGGTCGTCGAAGCGCGCGCCGACGGCGCAGATCAGGTCCGCCTCGTCCATTGCGTAGTTCGCCGCCCGCGTCCCGTGCATCCCGAGCATCCCGAGCCACTGGTCGTGCGTGCCGGGGAACGCGCCCAGTCCCATCACCGTGCACGTCACCGGGAACCGGTCGGCCGTCGCGAGCTCGGTCAGCTCGGCCGCCGCGTTGGCCGAGACGACGCCGCCGCCGGCGTAGATGATCGGGCGCCGTGCGTTCGCGAGCGCCTTGGCGGCGATCCGGATCTGCTTCTGATTGCCCTCGATGGTCGGCTGGTAGCCGGGCAGACGGACGTCGCTGACCGGCTCATAGGGGATGTCGGCGCGGCTCAGGTCCTGTGGGATGTCGACCACGACCGGGCCGGGCCGGCCGGTCCGCGCGATGTGGAACGCCTCATGGATCGAGCGCGGGATCTCGAGCGGGTGCTGGATCATGAAGCTGTGCTTGACCACCGGCATCGTGATGCCGATCGTGTCGGCCTCCTGGAAGCCGTCGGTGCCGAGCAGTTCGGTCCGCACCTGGCCGGTGATGAACACGACCGGGACCGAGTCCATCATCGCGTCGCAAATCGGCGTGATCAGGTTGGTGGCGCCCGGTCCGCTGGTGGCCAGCGACACGCCGACCTTGCCGGTCGCCTTCGCGTAGCCCTCGGCGGCGTGGCCGCCACCGGCCTCGTGACGCACCAGGATGTGACGGATCCCAGCGTCGTAGAAAGCGTCGTACGTCGGAAGGTTCGCTCCGCCGGGGAGGCCGAATACGACGTCCACCCCCTCGGCCTTCAAGCATTCCATCAGGGCGTCGACTGCACGCATAACTTTCGCCTCCTCTCGGCAAAGTTGTTTTTGGGTATGCACAACCGCTCGACGCGGGGGCGCCGGGCCAGTCTAACAACGGGTTTCGGCTTCACAAGTGGGCGTTCCGGGCCCCGCGAGATGGCGGTTAGCCGCGGCCGGCGGCGGACAGCAGATGCGGCGCCATTCGCTCCGCGACCCGCCGCCAGGTCAGCTCGCGGAGCACTCGCGCCCGGCCGGCGCCACCCATCTCGCGCGCCCGCTGCGGGTCGCTCAGAAGCGCCACCAGCGCCGCCGCCAGGCCGCGGCTGTCGCCGGGCGGCACGAGCAGCGAGTCCACGCCGTCCCGAACGATCTCGGGTATGCCGCCGACCGTCGTGGTCACGCACGGCAGCCCGTATCCGAGCGCCTCGCGGACGACGTGCGGCGACATGTCGTACATCGTCGGCAACACCAGCACGGACGCCTGCCGGTACAGCGCGCGCAGCGCCTCGGCGTCCACCCCTCCGTGCCAGGTGATCTGGCCCTCGCGCCTCGGGTCCTCCCGGGTGCCGACGATCCACAGTTGCGCGTCCGGCACCTCGCGCGCCACCGCCGGCCACGCCGAGAGCAGCGTCGGTCCCCCCTTCCGGACGAACTCGCGGCCCACGAACAGCGCGATCGGCGCCGAGTGCGTGCTCACGGCGTCGTCCGCCGGGATCAGATTGGTGCCGGCGCCGTCGCGGTCACCCGCTCGGGGCCGATCCCGTAGTCCTCGATCACCGACCTCCTGGCCCACTCGCTCATCGTGAACACGTGATGCGCGCGCTCGTATACGCCACGTTCGATCGACACCCACTGGTTGAGCGCCCTCGGGCCGTGCGACGCCGCGGCCGGCCAGTGGCGGTGAGCCAGCATCAGCGTCGAGTCGAGGTACACGGTGTAGGGTCGCCGGCGCTCTCGGCGGCCGGGCGCGAACGTGCAGCCGACCTGGAAGACGACGTCTGAGCGGTCCTCGCGTACCGCCAGGATCCGCTCGGCGCTGAGCGTGCGGGCGCGGAAGGCCACCGACGACAGCCCCGACCGCTGGCGCCACCGGGTCCGGTCGGGGCGAACGTAGGCGAGCTGGATCAGCCTGAGCAACGGGAGCGGCACCCGGGGAGAGGCGACCGACACGACGTCGAACTGCGGGTCCGCGTCGAGCGCCCGGTAGAGCCCGGCCTGGCGGGTGTGCTCGGTCCGGAAGTCGTGAATCGGCTCCAGGTCGAGGCCGACGATCCGGACCGCGCCCGCCCCGCTCACGAGTACCAACGCCCCACGCTCACGAACACGGCGTCCCGGTCACGAGGACCGGGTCGTGTCCGCGGCGGCCGGTCCGAGCGCTCGGCTCCGCAGCCGGATCGGCGGGAACGCCCGGGGCATGATCACCAGCAGCCCTAGCGCGACGAGCACCTCGAGGACGAGCGTCTGGCCCTTGTTCGCCGTCCCGATTACGGTCGAGATGTGGTGGAAGGAACCGAGCAGCAGCAGCCCGATCATCGCGCTTGCCGCACCGACCGACAGCTGGCGCGCCCTCGCACGCTCGAGCTTGGCGATCATCAGGCCGAGCGCGGCGACGAGCGGTACGAGGCCCATCACCGACAGGCGGTTCTCGTTGTAGCTGGCCCAGGCGGGGTTCATCACCGCCGGCTGAGCGATGATCGCCAGGCCGAACCCCAGGCACGCGAAGATCGCCGCGGTCGGGCCCGGGACCGGCGACCTGCGCTCCCGCAGGCCGTGCGGCGTCCCCCGCAGCAGCCACAGCGCGCCGAGCAGCAGCGCCCCGACCGACAGCAGCACGTTGATGCAACGCGCGAAGTGCTGGCCAAGGGCGCCGAGCGACAGCGACGCCCCCAGCAGCGTCATCGCATCGATCGACGGCGGTGGGCCGGCGAACGGATGCGAGACGACCCGGATTACGCCGTAGGCCACCAGCGGCAGCCCGATCGTGAGCGCGGCGAACGGCATCTGCCAGCGGTCGAGGCGCTGGCGCCAGGCCGGATCGAAGGCGACCGCAACGGCCGCGACGGCCGCCGGCGGCAGGGCCGTCTGGCGCGCGGCGGTGGCGAGCAGCAGCCCGCCGAGCAGGCTGACCGGGGAGCGCAGCACGAGGCCGCGCACGGCGATCGTCGCCCCGAACACGAACGCGAGGTCGTCGACGCTTCCGGGCGCCAGCAGGTACGGGCGAAGCGCGTAGGCGTTGAGGATCAGCACGGCCATGCAGACGATCGACGCCTGCAGGCTGAGGCCCATCCGAACCAGCAACTCGGCGAGCACGATGCACGTTCCGAGGATCAGCAGGATCACCCAGACTCGGAACGAGGTCACGACCGAGAAGCCCAGCACCTTGGCCGTGACCCCCACGACCCAGGCCACCGCGAATCGCTCGGCGTGCCATTCGGGCAGTGTCCCGTGGAACAGTCCGGGCGCCGCCTGCGCCATCAGGCGGTAGTTGGTGTCGTCGTAGCTCTTGTACTGGTAGATCGCGGCGTGCCAGCTGACCCATTTGTTGGTGATCCCGAGGAACACCAACAGGCCGAGTGATGCGACCAGCAACCACCCAAGGTTCGACCTGACGCTGCGTCCCTGCATGTTGTCGCGCAGGTTATGCCCGCGCGCGCCCGATCGCGGCTTCCGGTGCGATCGCCACGTCAGGAAATTCCAGCTCCTCGCCGCATTTGACGCAGACGGCGTCGTGGAGCTTGATCACCCGGCCGCACCCCGGGCACTGCCGCCGCAGCTCGCGGTTGTCCCAGCGATAGCAGACCGCGGCGAGCAGCCCGAAGAACG
Source organism: uncultured Solirubrobacterales bacterium (assembly GCA_963770615.1). Classification (GTDB taxonomy): domain Bacteria; phylum Actinomycetota; class Thermoleophilia; order Solirubrobacterales; family Solirubrobacteraceae; genus Palsa-465. The sequence continues at coordinate 92,773 of CAVYQJ010000019.1, forward strand.
GGACAATCCCCGAGATCAAGAACCAGAGTACGAAGGAACTGCCCTTTATCCGGCCGACGATCCCGCCTGCCAGGCCGAAAAAGAACATGATCACGATCAGGCCCATGCCAGCCATGGGCCTGATGTCACCAGACGAGCGTCTTGACCGCCCAGAGAACGGCCAGTACCGCTGCAATCACGACGACTGTCCAAAAAGCCCAGATCACGAACCCGATCAGGACCTTGACGGCCAGCGCCGCTATCACAATCAGAACCAGGCCCGCCGCGGCTTTCCGGAGTACCGGGGTGCGCGAACGAGAAGCCTCAATTTGGGAATCCATAAGACAAGCGTACCGCGGCGGGACCGCGGGCTCGAATGTCTCAGTCGTAGAGCCGCTTGAGATGGTCGAAGTCCGTCATCCGCGCCGCCGGCGCGGGGTTCAAACGCAGGCGGGCGAGCCGGTAACGCCGGACCGGACCGGCCGCGCCCTGGGACGGTTCCACCCGCCGGTCCGCGACGAGCAACACCTTGGAGGTTTTGAGTGAGCGGGTCATGGCGAAGATGATCGGCTTCGGCGCTTCCGGGCACATTGGCCCTGGGGACAAACATCGTCGACGGGGATGCGCCGCGGGGCCCGGAACGCCCGCGCGGACCCGGATCAGCGGTCCACTCGAGCCTCGGCACCCGCCACGTCCAGCGCCTCCCGCGCCACCGGGGCCAGCCGCCGGCGCACCCGCCACCGAGCCCCCGAGAACGACAGGTTGGCGACGGTGGCGAAGCCGGCCTCGTCGGTGCGCAGGGCGAGCAGTAGATGGGCGATCCGGTCGCTCGGGGGCAGCGAGGCGTCGGGCACCCTGACGCAATAGCAGTTGACCCGCCGGCCGCCTGGGCGGACGAGGAGCGCGCCGGCCTGCCCGAGCACCCACACCCCGAGCCGGCCCCGCTCGACCGCCACCCCCGTCCGCGCCTGCAGGTCGCGCGCACGATGATCGAGCAGGTCGCCGAGCAGCCCCATCGCCACGCGCTCGGCCTTCGTAGAAGTCGGGTGGCGCGGGCGCACGACCTTCGCCCCGCGCGCCGCGTACAGCTCCGGAATCGCCCACGCGTGGATCAGCAGCACGAGCGACACCGGCGCCAGGATCGGCGCCAGCACCGTCAGTGCTACCGCGCCGCCGACGAACGGAACCACATGGGCGACGGTCGTCGCGGTCCACACCCGCCCCGTTCGGTTGAGCCGCTGATCGCTCGCGCGCGGACGCCAGTGGACCCGCGCGAGCTCCGGAAGTACCTCGGTGCTCGTGGCTACCCGCCGGCGATCGGCCTGCGCAGGATCACGAGCGAGGCGTCGGCCGGCAGCTCGCGCACCTGCTCGGCGTGCCCCTCCCCGTTCGACACCACCGCGAAGTAGCCGTTGTCGAGCTCGGCGCGGAACGCGAGAGCCGCCGCCTCGATCGCCTGCGGATCGCCGGCGGTCCATTCAGCGACGGTCGTGTGACCGGTGTCGTCCATGCGGACTAGTCGGGACATAGCGGGCCTCCTCGGAAATAGCGCTGGCGTCCAATCGTACGCCCGGCGGCGCGCCCAAATGGACAGGCTTTCGCAATTTCCGAACCTGATCACAAGGGTTGTCGAGGTTTGCCCACTGCTGTGTTATCTTTGCTTAGACAGAAAGGGAGAGCATCGCGAGCCGTTTGGTAGGGACAGGCGGGGCGCACAGGCGGATGCTCGTTTTCTACGACTTGGGGAACCGGATAGGGACAACGCAGTGACGCCTACGCCTGCCGCATCGCACGTCGATCAGTCGCGGACGCTGCCGTTCCCGCGGTCGACCGGGGAGCTCGTCGGCGGTGAGGTCGCCCGGCTGCTCGATCCCCCAAGCTGGTCCAAGGTGCGGCTCCTGGTCGACGTCGTCGTGCTGTACGTGGCGTCGAGCCTCGCCCTGTTCGCGGATCCCAGGATCAGCGGCGCCGTCGCCAGCCGGTGGCTGGCCGCGATCTTCCCGCTGATCGTGCTCGCGTTTCTGTACGCCGGCAAGGGCCGGGACGACCGTCTGAGCGTTTCTCTGGTCGACTCGACCACGCACGTGCTCGGGGTGGTCTCGCTCGCCGCGATGCTGACGATCGCGCTGGCCTCGATCGCCGGTGCCGCGCACCCCGTCGGGATGGCGGTTCGGCTGTGGCTGTTCGGCGGGGTGTACCTGGCGGTGGCGCGGGCCGTTCTGCTCTCGGTCCGCAGGCACGCGATCCGGACCAAGGCGTTCGCGACCCCAACGCTGATCGTGGGTGCCGGGCAGGTCGGGGAGCATCTGGTCAAGCGGCTCGTGAGCGATCCCACGTACGGCCTGCGCCCGATCGGATACCTCGACGACGACCCGCTGCCGAGCTTCCGCCCGGCCGGCCATGAGTCGCTCCCGATCCTCGGCGGGCCCCACGACCTGGCCGCGGCCGTACAGCGAACCGCCGCCCGGCACGTGATCCTCGCGTTCTCGACCGAGCCCGACCATGTCCTCGTCGACCGGGTCAGGGAGTGCGAGCGACTCGGGGTCGGCGTCTCGCTGATTCCCCGGCTGTACGAGTCGATCAACGACCGCGCGACGCTCGACCACGTCGGCGGGCTGCCGCTGATGACGCTCCACCCGACGAATCCGCGCGGCTGGCAGTTCATGGTCAAGCACGCGTTCGACCGGGCGTTCGCGTTCACGGCAGTCGTCCTGCTCAGCCCGCGTGCTGGCGGCCTGCGCGCTCGCGGTGCGGATGAGCTCACCGGGCCCGATCCTGTTCCGCCAGCGGCGCGTCGGCCGGGACGGATGCGAGTTCATGATGCTCAAGTTCCGCACGATGCGCGGCGATCCCTCGCAGGCGGGCGAGGCCGACGCCGGCTGGGCCGCGCAGATCCGCGGCGATCGAGCGGGCGCCCAGCCCACGGCAACCTCCGTCGACCGGACCACCTCGGTCGGCCGCGTTCTCCGGACCCTGTCGATCGACGAACTGCCGCAGCTGATCAACGTTCTCCGCGGCGACATGTCGGTCGTCGGCCCGCGCCCGGAGCGCGTCGGCTACGTGCGCGAGTTCGAGCGCGTGATCGACGGCTACGGGGATCGCCACCGCGTCAAGTCGGGGATGACGGGCTGGGCCCAGGTCAACGGCCTGCGCGGCCAGACCTCGATCGCCGACCGCGTCGAGTGGGACAACTACTACATCCAGAACTGGTCGCTGGGGCTCGATCTGCAGGATCATCGCGATGACCGTGAGCGAGGTCCTGCGCTTCCGGCACAACGCCTACTCGCGCCTCGTTGGGCGCACTCGCCGCCCGCGCTAGCGACCCACTAGGGAAGGCGCGTAAACGGTGTCAGGAGGAGGACTGAGCTTGGCTGCGAGCCGGTGGAAGCCCAGCGCGGTCGCCAGCGCCGCGATCGGTGCGCCGTTCCGGACGACGCCGCGGATCACGCCCACGCCGTTGCCGAGGTGCATCGCGCCGAGCGCGATCGGCACGAGCGCAGCATCGGAGGGCGTATCGGCTTGCGAAACGGCGCCAACGCCCGCGCCCACGAGCGCGAGGCCGTACACCGCGACGGCAGCGCGAGCCACGCGACGGACCCGACGCGGCGCCAAAGCCGCGGCGCCCACGGTCACGATGAGCCCCGGCGGAATCAGATGCGATCGTCGCATGGTGTGCGGATGACGCAACGCGGTCTTCACGCGGTACTCGCCGTACCCGCCGTACTGGCGCCACAGGCTCCGGATCGAGTCGCGCGGGGCGTACCGGGCGGCCATCTGCGGCAGGCAAACCAGGCGCTCGCCGCGCCCCAGAAAACGCCCGGCCATCTCAGCATCCTGGTTGCGGGCCCAACCCTCGTCCCAGCCTCCGTACTGCAGAAGCGTGTCCCGCTCCCAGACGCCGGCGAATACCCCCGAGTCGAGTTCGTACTCGTCGCCGGCGCTGCCGCCGACGGCCCACTTACGCGATCCACCACGGCCGAGCGGCGTCCGCAAGGCCAGGGCCACGGCGCGCGAGACCGGACCCCGGCCCGTCGGCACCTGCGGGCCGCTCACCCAGCGCGTGCCGCCCTGCTGCAACCGTTGGACCCCGAGCGCAACGTAGTCGGGCGGGTAGGCGGTGTGCGCGTCCATCCGAGCCACCCACCGACCGCGCGCGTGACGAAGCGCGATGTTCAGCCCGCTCGGAGTGTCCCGGCGGGGATTGTCGAACACCCGCACGCGTGGGTCTCGTCGCGCCAGCTCGTCGAGAATCGCGCGCGTGCCGTCGGTGGACCTGCCGTCCACGAGCACGACCTCGAGCGGGCCCGGAAATTGCTGCCCGAGCATCGCGGCAACAGTGGCTCGGATGTGACGTTCTTCATTAAGAACGGGCACCAGCACCGAGCAATCGACCGGTCCCAATCCGTTGGTTTGTTTGTCCAGCCCAGCCGTTACTTTTCATCGATGCACATCCGTCCAGCGAACCCCATCGCGGCCCGCCCCTTGCGTGCCATAGTACGAGAATGACGTCCGGGTCGGAGACGCCCAACTTCGCGGCGCCGCGCATCCAGGTGTCCGCCTTCAAGCGCTACGTTGGCACGATCGTCGAGCACGCTTGGCTGGTCGTGCTGTGCGTCGTGGTGTGCGTCGCCGGCACAGCGGTATACGTTGCCACCGCCCCCCGCAAGTACCAGGCGACCGCGGACATGCTGATCTCGCCGATCCCGGCCGACACGACCACGCTGGTCGGGCTGCCGGTGCTGTTCTCCTCGGGGAATCAGACCACTGACGTACTCACGGCATCAAGCCTGATTACCACCCCACAGGTCGCCGCGAACGTGGTCAGGACGCTCGGCCTGAACGAGTCTCCGGGCGCCCTGCTCGCCAACGTGACCGCGACGCCCGTGGGCGCAAGCAACCTCGTCTCCGTAACGGCCACGGCCTCGTCCGCCGCAGAGGCCCAGCGGATCGCCAACGCATTCCCGGCGGCGGTGATCGCGACGCGGGAGGCGGCGCTCCACGACGCAATCGCCGCGATCCTCCCCAGCCTCCAGGCTCAGGCGGCGAAGCTCCCTCGGGCGCTGCGCGGTCAGCCAGGGACCGTCACCGACCAACTCGATCAGCTCGAGACGCTTGCCACTCGCCCCGACCCGACGATGACGCTCGTCGCTCCCGCCGTCCTCCCCACGAGCCCGTATACGCCTAGGGTGAAGCTGTCGATCCTGGCCGGTCTGTTCGGCGGGCTGATCCTCGGTATCTGCGCGGCCTTCGCCTACCAGGCGCTCGATCCACGCCTGCAGCGTGAGGAGGAGCTTCGCGATCTGTTCCGGATCCCGATCCTCGCCGAGATCCCGCGCGAGCGCTCCCGCAGGTCCGGGCACCGGCAGCCCATACTTCCCACGGAGCTGTCATTCGGCGCGCTCGAGGGCTATCGGACGCTACGGACGACGCTGACGGCTCGGGCCGGCGGCCGGCCGCGCGCCTACCTGATGACCGGCTCTTCGCCGGCTGAGGGCAAGACGACCTCGGCGATCGGTCTCGCCGCGGCGCTCGCGCAGGGCGGGTCCCGGGTCATCCTGATCGAGGCCGATCTTCGCCGGCCGACGATCGCGGTGGCGCTGGATCTCCCGGTCAGGTACGGCACCGAGGACGTCATCACCGGGCACGTAGAGCTCTCAGAAGCTCTGACGACAGCGAAATTCGACGGCTGGCCGCTGCAGGTGCTCGCGGTCGCCGAGCCAGGTACCGCGCTCGCGGACCGACTGTCGCCGGCGGTCGCCAAGCAGTTGGTCGAGCAGTCCCTCGAGCTGGCGGAGTACGTCGTCATCGACTCTCCGCCAATCACCGACGTCATCGACGCGCTGCCGCTCGCGGCCGTGGCCGACGAGGTCCTGATCGTGGCGCGCCTGGGCGAGTCCAAGTTGAGCAAGCTGTCCCGGCTCCAGGACATACTCGGGAATCAGGGCATATTGGCGAGCGGCTTCGTCCTCGTGGGCGAGGGCGCCAGGCGTCCCGGCTACTACTACGCGCCCACCCAGACAGGCGCCACGGTGTCCCGCCGCGGACAGACGCACGCCGACAGCGAGGAATCAGTCGGCACCCGACGCACCTGATGAGTCTCTCCGAGCGTCTTGCGGCGCGGAACCTGATTCTCATCGGACTCGCGTTCGCTCTCAGCCTCTGCATCGGGGTGGCGGCCGGGGTCGGGCCGCGCTATGGAGTCGCGGCTGCCCTCGGCGTGACGTTCGCGGTGGCGGTGGTAGCGGACGTGACGCTCGGAGTGTTCCTGTTCACGATGCTGTCGTTCCTTGAGACCGTGAACGCAGGAAGCGGCGCGGTCAGCTTCATCAAGGTCGCCGGGCTGATCCTGTTCGTGTCGTGGGTCGCGGCCCAGGCGACACGGTCTGACCGCGAGTCTCGGTCGTTGCTGGCGTCCTCGCCCGGGGTGGCGATTCCGGTGATCTTGTTCGTGAGCTGGTCGGTGATCAGCCTCGCGTGGGCTGTCAGCAGCGGGAAGGCCGCCTCCTCAACCGAGCGCTTCCTGCTCGACGTCCTGCTGTTCCCGATCTTCTTCGGGGCTATCCGGAAGCGACGAGCATGTCCGGTGGATCGTGACCGCGTTCGTCCTCGGCGCGGTGATGTCGGCCCTGATCGGGCTGCTTCAGTCGGGCGGTGCTCGCCTCGCGGGTGGGATCGGCGACCCCGACGGCGAGGCCGCGCTGTTGTCGGCGGCGATCATGCTCGACCTCGGTTTGATCGCGACGCTCCCGCGTGGCTCGGCGACCCGGTCGCTGGCGGTTGCAGGCGCCGTGATCATGGCCATCGGCCTCGTCGACACCGGCTCGCGGGGAGGGTTCGTGGCGCTCGGGGCGGCGCTCTGCGCCGCGATGGTGATCGGAGGTCAGTTGCGAGGTCGCGCGGTGCAGGTCGCGCTTGCGGCCGCGGTGTTGGTTCCGTTCTATCTGTTCGTGCTGGCGCCCTCGGCCGCAGTTCAGCACCTGAACGAAAGCACCTCGTCGGGCCGGACCGACCTTTGGAAGGTCGGGCTCAAGATGCTCCAGGACAACCCGGTGCTCGGCGTCGGCGCGGGCAACTTCCAGGTGGCCGAATACAAGTACGTCGACCAGGTGGGATCGATCACGCGGGCGGACATCATCGTCGACGCCCCGCGTGTCACCCACGACACCTACCTCGAGCTCGCCGACGAGCTCGGCATCCCCGGCCTGCTCGCCTTTCTGGCGATCGTGATCGGCTCGCTGTCCTGCGCGCTACGGGCGGCCCGACTCTGGGAGCGGGCCGGCAATCCCGCCTATGGGCTGCTCGCGCGCGGGCTCGCACTGGGCCTCATCGCGCAGCTGACCGCGGACATCTTCATCACGAACGAGTACGAGCACCTGCTCTGGGTACTCCTGGCGCTCCCGCCCGCGGTGCTCGCGGTCGCCAGATCCGAGACCAGAGCCCTCGCCCGCTGATGCCCGACCGGCCCCTGCGGGTCCTGTTCCTGATCAATCAGGTCGCCGCCTACGGCGGGGCTGAGCGCTTCGCCGCCGGTCTGGCGACGCACATGCCGCGCGACCGGATCGAACCATGGCTGTGCTGCACTCGCGGCGGCGACGAGCGCGCAGTGCGCGCGTTGGTCGACGCCGGCGTGCGCTACGTCTGCCTTGGTCGCCGGGGGAAGCTCGACGTCCACCGACTGCTGCCGCTCGTAGGCCTGCTCCGGCGGGAGCGGTTTGACGTCGTCCACTCGCACATGTTCGGCTCGAACGTCTGGGCGAGCCTGGCCGGGCGGGCCTCCGGGGTACCGGTGATCATCGCCCATGAGCACACCTGGTCCTACACGGGCGACCGGGTCCGGTTGTGGATGGACGGCCACGTGATCGGCCGGCTCGTAACCTGCTTCGTCGCAGTCTCGGAAGCCGATCGCGAGCGGATGATCAAGCTCGAGGGCGTCCAAGCCGACAGGATCAAGGTGATACCGACCGCTTACGTTCCCCATCTCGCCGGCGCCAACGGGAACATCCGCAGCGAGCTCGGGCTGGCGCCGGACGCGCGGATCATCGGCGTGGCCGCCGTCATGCGCCCGCAGAAGGCGCTCGACGTGCTGCTGGACGCGCACGCGCTCCTGCTCGAGCGGATGCGGGACGTCCACCTGGTCATCGCCGGCGACGGTCCCTGCCGCTCTGCGCTCGAGCGACAGATCGTGCGGCTGGGCACCGCGCAGAACGTCCACCTGCTCGGACCACGGACCGACGTCGATCAGATCCTCGAAGGCGTCGACGTCGGGGCGCTCTCCTCGGAATACGAGGGCTCGCCGCTGTTCGTATTCGAGTGCCGGGCGGCGAAGGTGCCGCTGGTGGCAACCGCCGTGACCGGCGTCACCGAGCTTGTCCAGACGGGTCACAATGGCTTGCTGGTCCCGCCGCGCGACCCGCGGGCGCTGGCCAATGCGATGCAGCGGGTGCTTACCGACCGTGCGCTGTCCGAACAGCTGGCCGAGGAGGCGGCCAAGGACCTCCACGAGTTCGAGATCGCCACCGTCGCAGGGCGGTTCGCCGATCTGTACGAGCAACTCATGGCCGAGGTGTAGCTGCGGTGGGTGATGTTCTAGTCCTGTGCTACCACGCGGTCAGCCCGACCTGGGATGCGACGATCTCGGTGACACCCGACACGCTCGAGCGCCAGCTCTCCATGCTCGTCCGCGCCGGCTGGCGCGGGACGACGTTCACCGAAGCGGTCCTCGAGCCGCGCGGGCCCAAGACCCTCGCCGTCACCTTCGACGACGGCCTCGCCTCGGTGTTCGACGTAGCCGAGCCGATCCTTACCCGGCTCGGCCTGCCCGCGACGGTGTTCGCCCCGACCGCGTTCATGTCCGAGCACCAGCCCGTCAGGTGGCAGGGAATTGAGGCCTGGCATGGCACGCCGCACGAGCATGAGCTTCGGTGTATGACCTGGGATCAGCTCGGACAGCTCGGCGACCGCGGCTGGGAGATCGGGTCGCACTCGTGCAGCCACCCGCATCTGACGCAGCTCCCCAACAGGGAGCTGGGCGAGGAGATGCGCGGATCGTTCGAGCAGTGCTCGAAGCACCTCGGCCGCCCGTGCCGTTCGATTGCCTACCCATACGGAGAAGTCGACGTCCGCGTTGCCGAGCTCGCGAAGCAGGTCGGCTACAAGACCGGTGCCTGCCTCGCCCACAGCCTCACGCCGCTCGGTGCCTACGTGTGGCCTCGAGTTGGCATCTGGCACGACGATTCCGATCTGCGCTTCCGCCTCAAGATCTTGCATATCACCCGGTACGCACGCGCCTCGCGGCTGGGGCCGAGCCTCAGCCGGGTGCAGGGGTGGCTCACCCACCGCGCTCCTCAGACCTGATGGGCAGACCGAGAATCGCCGGCAGCCGCCCCGTCGCGCGGAGACCGTAATGAGCGCGGCCAGGCAGGGCAGCGTGCCTCCGCCCCACTCGATCACCCGCAACACCGTGCTGTCGTTTGCCGTCCAGCTGACCGGCGCCGCGTTCACCGCGATCATCGTGATCGTCCTCACCCGGCGGCTGGGCACCCACGGCTACGGGGTGTTCGCGCTCGCGCTCGGGATCGTCTCGCTCGTGCTGTTGCCGTCCGACTTCGGCATCTCGACCTCGGCAGCCCGGTTCGTGGCCGAGCATCGCGACCAGCCCGAGCGCATCCGGACCGTGATGGCCGACGGCTTCCGTCTCAAGTTCTCGATCTCGCTGATCGTCTCCGTGCTCCTGGCCGCGCTGGCTGGTCCGATCGCCTCGGCGTACGGGATCCCGGCGGCCGCCTGGCCGATCCGGGGGATGGCTCTGGCCCTGTTCGGCAACAGCGTGTACCTGATGGCGGTGGTGTTCACCGCGATCGGCAGGATCGACTTCCAGCTACGCGTCGCATTCGCCGAGAGCGCGATCGAGCTGATCGCGAGCATCGCGCTGGTGCTCGCGGGTGCAGGCGCTACCGGCGCCGCGTTCGGCCGCGCGATCGGATACCTGGCCGGCGGGACCGCCACCGTCGTGCTGCTCGTGCGGGCGCTGGGACCAGGGATTCTTCCGACGAGGGCCACGTTCGGCCACGATGCCCGGCGCATCGCCGGGTATGCGGGGATCCTGCTGGTCGTCGACGGTGCCTACACCGCGTTCACGCAGATCGATGTCCTGATCATCGGCGCCTATCTGGGGGCCAGCTCGGTTGGCATCTTCAGCGCGCCGGTCAAGCTGACCGTGCTGCTCGCCTACCCGGGGAGCGCGGTCGGGTTCGGCGTCGCCCCACGACTCGCCCGTGGTCCGAGTGGAAAGCCCAACGTGCAGGCGTTCACGACCGGGCTGCGGATCCTCTTGATCGTCCAGGCCGCGATCACCGCGTTCATCCTCGGATGGGCGCCGCTGCTCGTGAGAGTCGCCCTGGGGCCGCGATTTCACGAATCCGCGTCGGTGCTCCGCGCGCTCAGCCCGTACATCTTCCTGAGCGGCTTCGGAGCGCTCGTGTCGATCTCGGCCAACTACCTCGGCGAGGCGCGCAAACGCGTCCCGGTGGCGGCGGTCACGGTCCTGATCAACTGCGTGATGGATCTGGTGCTCGTGCCGCGGATCGGGGTGCTCGGCGGTGCCTGGGGTACCGACGCGGCGTTCGCGCTCTACTGCCCCGCCCACCTCGTCATCTGCCAGCGCGCGCTGCACCTCGATCTGCACCCGACGCTGGTGACGTTCGCGCGCACCACGCTGGCCGGCGCTGCGCTTACCGGGGTCCTGTTCCTGTTCGGCGACTCGCTGCACCAGCTGTGGATGACCGCGCTTGGAGGCGTGCTCGGCATCGTCGTGTTCGCCATCGTCCTCTGGATCACGCGCGAGGTCACCGTGTCGGAGGCGCGCAAGGTGCTAGCGGGCATGGCGGTCGCCCGGGTGGTCGGCCTGGCCGGGCGCACGTGAAGCTCGCCGTCTACACCGACTACGTCTACCGCCAGGCGGAGGGGACCGTCTACGCCGAGCGCGCCTTCGCGCTGTTCCTGGCCGCGCTCGCGCCCCACGTCGAGCGCCTGCGCCTGATCGGTCGGCTGGCTCCGGATGGCGGCCGCGCGCGCTATGCGCTGCCGCCGGAGGTCGAGCTCGCGCCGCTTCCCCATTACGCGACGCTGGCCGATCCGGTCGCGGCGCTCGGTTCGCTCGGTCGCTCGTTCCGCCGGCTGTGGCACGCCGTCGACGACACCGACGTGGTCTGGGTTCTGGGTCCGTACCCGCATGCGATTGCGCTCGTGGCGGTGGCGCTGTGCCGGCGACGGTCGGTCGTGCTCGGCGTTCGCCAGGACTGGCCGCGCTATGTCCGGCGGCGCCGGCCCGGTCGGCGCTGGATGCACTGGTCGGCGGACGTGCTCGAGTGGATCTGGCGCGGGCTCGCACGCCGGCTACCGATCGTGGCGGTCGGCCCCGAGCTGAGCGCCCATTACGCTCATGCGCCGGGCGTGCTCGAACTGGTGGTGTCGCTTGTCCCCTCCTCAGAGCTCGAGCGGCCGGCCGTAACCCGCGACTTCGGCGGGGACCTTTCGATCCTGAGCGTCGGCCGCCTGGACGAGGAGAAGAACCCGCTGCTACTCGCCGATGTCCTTGCGCTCCTGAGCAGCGACGATCCGCGCTGGCGGCTGCGGGTGTGCGGCGAGGGGGATCTCGCCGGCGCGCTGTCGAACCGCCTGGCCGAGCTCGGTCTCGGCGATCGCGCGGAGCTGCTCGGCTACGTTCCGCTCGGCGAAGAGTTGTTCGAGCTCTACCGCTCGAGCCACGCGCTCCTGCACGTGTCATGGACGGAGGGCTTCCCCCAGGTGCTGGTGGAGGCGTTCAGCACCGCTCTGCCGATCGTCGCCACCGACGTCGGGGGCGTGCGCGACGGCGTCGACGGAGCTGCGCTGCTGATCGCGCCGGGCGATCCCGAAGCCGCCGCCGACGCGCTCCGGCGGCTCGCCGGCGACGCGGACTTGCGCGCCCGCCTGACCGGCGCCGGGCTTCAGCTAGCCACCGAGCTCACGCTCGAGGCTCAGATCGGACGCTTGGTCGAGTTTCTCCGGAATCCCCAGACAGAGAGCGCGGGCTGACCCAGGGCGCAGCCGGAGGGGCCTCCCCGTACCGCTCGCCTTCAGCGGGTCCAGCTGGGGTCGATCAGGTCGCCGCCCGCGACGGGCAGCCCGCCGAGCAGGCTGCCGGTGGCCGGCGACGGTTGTGCCGGCGCGAACGGGCTCAGTTTGATCGTGGGAGCCGTTGGCGTGGTGCCGTCCACGGCGGCCTGAACGTCGCCGACCGCGAACAGGCAGGGGCTGGTCGCCTCGAGCGCGTAGTCGTGACCCGCCGCGTCCACGAACTGCGGGTTCAGCGTCGCGTTGTGGCGCGCCGCGAGGCCGCCCCCGTGCGTGTCGATCGTCCCTTCGCGCCCGCGCCACAGGCAGTTGTCGTGCACCAGGTTGTCGACCCCGACCGGATTGCCCTCGGGCCAGAACGACTCGACATCGTGGCGGGCGGTCGCGTCGCTGACGATGTTGTCGAATACGTCGGTGTAGCTCGACGCCATCCCGCCCTCTCCGGAGATCATGATTCCCTCGCCGTTGTCGTCGATGATGTTGTGGTCGATCGTGGTGTGCTGGGCGTCGGGGTACAGCTGGATCCCCCGCGCGGCGTTGTCATAGATCAGGCTCCACTCGATTGTCGTATCGGTCGCGGCGCCGATGTAAAAGCCGTGCTGTCGGTTGTCTCCCCGGAACATCTGTCCGCAGTCGTGCACGCGGTCGTGCGTGATCATCGTGGCGGTCGCCCAGCCCCAGGTGGCGCTGCCGATCCCGAAGCAGATCCCGGTGTGGTCGTTGGTCACGTCGTCGTAGCTGAACGTGTCGTGGTTGGAGTCGATCATCGGGCTCGGCAGCCGGGTTGGATTCACGCCGTCCAGACGCAGGCCGGTGACGGTCACGTAGTCGGCGCGCTTGACGATCTCGAACCGGCCGACGATCGTCGCGGTCTCTCCCGGGTAGGCGGTCAGGGTGACTCGAGCGCCCGGACGTCCGCCGCGCGCCATCCTGACCGGGGCCGTGTACGTCCCCTCGCGTACGCAGCCGGTCTGACCGGGACGGAGGGAGTTCACGAGCCGTTGCACCGTCCCAAACGGCGCGTTCAACGTGCCCCTGGCCCGATCGGTCCCGGACGGCGCCGCGAACCGGCTGCACGGTGTGGCCATCGCGAGCGGCAGCCCGATGCCCGCGGCCGGGAGCAGCGACGGGACGCCGGCGGGCGGCGTGGGCGTCCCGATCGGCGGGAGCGACGCCCCCGGAGCGGAGGGCAGAGTCGTGCCCGCGATGAACGGCACCATGGCGAGCACGAGGGCGAGCAGCGCTGCTGCCGATACGTGACGATGGCTGGCTGTCATGATCGCGCTCCAGGCTCCGCCTCCCGCTCGCTTGCTTGAAGATCGCGCTGGGACACGCGATTGGCTCCAGCCAGTCGAATGGGTTGCGGCTCGGTCCGAGGCGGCTTCTCGTTGCGGTGCGCCCAGCAACCGAGAAACATGCCGGCGGCATTAATACACCGATTTCAGGCCAGCCTGCTGCTTAGGCGTTACCGGCGGACCAGACTTTCGCACTTTGCGTAAATTCGGCGACCCGAAGCTGCCGCTTCCCAGCGCCCGGCTACCCGGCGCCCGGCGCTCAGCGAAGCTGGCTGGCGCTGGTCTCCGCGGCGTCGCCGCCGGCGAACACCCGAAGGTGTTGCGGGAGCTGAACCCGGCGCTGGCGCGTCGCGATGACGGCCAGTTTCCGCCGCGTCGCCAGGACGGTCGCCGCGGTCGGCAGCACCGGTGGCACACCGTCGACGGCCGCCTGCGGGTCTCCGCTCATCACCAGGCACGGGCTGGTGGCGCGAAGCTCGTAGTCGTGGCCGGACGCGTTGACGTATTGCGGGTTGGCGGTCAGGTTGTGCGAGTAGGTGTAGCCGCCGTCGGCGGTACCCAGCGTCCCCTCGCGACCGCCCCACAGGCAGTTGTCGTGGACCGTGTTGTCGATCCCGACCGGGTTGTCCGCTGGCCAGTACGACTCGACGTCATGCCGCGCGGTCGCGCCGGTGATGATGTTGTCGTAGATGTTGGTGTAGCTCGACGCGAGCCCGTTGGCACCGGAGATGAGGATTCCCTCGCCGTTGTCGTCGATGACGTTGTGGTCGATCGTCGTGTGCTGGGCGTCGGGGTACAGCTGGATCCCCCGGGCGGCGTTGCCGTAGATCAGGCTCCACTCGATCGTGGTATCGGTCGCGGCGCCGATGTAGAGCCCGTGCTGATAGTTCTCGTTCGGCTGCCCGCAGCCGTGGATCCGGTCGTGCGTGATCAGCGTGCCCGTCGCCCAGCCCCACGTCGCGCTGCCGATCCCGAAGCAGATCCCGGTGTCGTCGTTGGTCACGTCGTCGTAGCTGAACGTCACGTTGTTGGCGTCGACGATCGGGCTCTCGGCCTGGGCAGGGTTCTCACCGTTCAGATTCAGCCCGGTGACCGTGACGTAGTTGGCGCCCTCGACGATCTCCATCCGACCGACGATCGTCGGCGAGTCACCGGGATAGGCCGCGAGCGTCACCGGTGCGCCCGCGACGCCGCCCTGGGCGATACGGACGTCCTCGTCGTAGGTGCCCGTTTCGACGCAGCCGGTCTCGCCGGGTGTGAGCGAGTTGACCAGCTTCTGCACGGTCTGGAACGGCGCCGCGATCGTCCCGCTCGCGGTGTCAGATCCCGTCGGCGACGCGACCAGGTTGCACGCGGATGCGGTGGTGACCGTGCCAAGTGGCGCCGACGATGCGCCCGCGGGTAGTAGCAGCAGCGCCACCGGAAAGGCAAGTGCCAATAGCCAGCGAACACGTGCACCGACGACACCACAGCGGCCCTTGAGCGCTGCGGGTGTCGCCTCCCGAGGCAACCACATGGATGCAAGGGACCCGCGTGAGCACGCACCTCAACCCGGGGCATTCATTTAATTCAAGTTTGCGCAGGGAAGATGGCGCATGGCGAGATCCGTATTTCGGCGGAATGATGCGCTTTATCGACGAATACTTCAGTCAAGTCGTTTCCGGCAGTTTCGGGGGCTTTTGCGTGCTTGCGGAGCATTAGGACGCGCCGAGCAGGCGGTACGAGTCGCCGGTCCCGGCGATCCGAATCCACCCCGAGCTGAGCTTTGCCTGTGACTCGTCGGTGACGACTGCCCTCGCCCCCGAGCGCGCCTGGAGCAGCGCCAGCCGGCCGGCCTGAGCCGCGGACGGCAACTGCCAGAACGCGCCGTTCGCATCGTCGACGTTGCCGACCACCCGCGCTCCGTCGAGGCGAGCCCAGTACGCGTTCAACACCGCGTTCGTATCCCCCACGAACACGACGCCGTCCCCGGCGCCGATCCCGGCTCCGCGGAGCGCCCGGGCGATCCGAAGATCGCTCGTGCCGGGCGCGTCGCCGCCGGTCAACTGGCGGGCGACGTGGTCGGCCGGGTGGGCTGCCGCGTACAAGAACGTGATCGCCGCCACGATGAGCGTGACGACTGCGACCCGATCGATGAGGCGCGTGTCGGGATCGCGCCGCACCAGGTGCCCGACCGCGAGCAGGAACGCGGCGATCACGAGGATCGCGATGTACGCGGCGATGTACCGCGTCACCACGAGCAGCGGCAGGTACGTCACGATGCCGGCGATCGCCAGCGCGAGATACGCGTGATCCGTCACCGCGCGCACGACCCGACGTGGCCAAGGTGCCGAGGAGCCTTCGCTCCGCGGCGAGCCGCGGTCACGGCGCCGCCCGCGCCACAACAGCACGAGCGGGATCAGCAGCAGGATCAGCGGACCGACCACGACCGCGCGGAGCGTCGTCTTGACGGCGCTCCCGAGCGCCCGAATTTGGCCGCCAACGACGAGCCGCGGACGAACGCCCTCGTACCAGTAGGCCGGGTCGTACCAGACCGGGATGCTGCCGCCCGCCGGGGACGCGTACGCGAACGTCGACGGAGAGACCGCGACCAGCGTCGGATGCAGCGGCCGGCCGAAGTCCCCGTTCCCGCCTGTCCAGTTGAGGTACCGCGTCACCCCGTCGACGTCCCAGGCGTAGTTCAGCGTGCCGTAATCGCCGAGCTCGAGCCGCCCCTCCTTGCTCGACAGCACCCCGACGAACGGTGCCGCGACGCACACGCACGCGCCGAGCGTGAGCACGAGCGCCCCGAGCCGGCGGGTGCCGGCCCCGGTGCTCAGGACCGCGCACGCGGCGCAGGCGACCACCGCCGGCACGACGAAGCCGGCCTTCACGAGGTACCCGACCCCGAGCAGGACCCCGAGCGCGAGCCATGTCGCCGGCGAGCCACCGAGGCGGGCGATCCGCACCAGCGCCGCAGTCGCCGCGAAGCCGACGGCCGCGAGCAGCATGTCCGGCGTGACCAGACCGGCCGTCACCTGCGACAGCAGCGCCCACGCGAGCACGGCGTAGGCGAGCACCCGCAGGACCGGCTCGGAGACGACGAAACGAACGCCTCGCTGGCGCATCAGAGCGAACAGCTCCCGGAGCCACCACGCGAACGCCACCAGCGCGACCGCGACGATCAGAAGGTTGACGACCATCACCACGAGCAACTCGTGCGTGCGACTCGGGTGCACGAGGTCGAGCGCGGCACCGACGATCCAGGTGTACGCCGGGCTCCAGGCGACGTTCGCGCCGGCTCTGACGCCGTGGGCGAACACGACGTTCCCGAGATCGAGGTACGAGATCCCGTCGGGGTTGATCTGATGCCGGCTGGCCCAGGCGTCGCCGGCGGCGATCAGGAGGACGAGCGCGGACAGCCACCAGCCCAGTCGCCCCCTGTCGTCGATCCACCTGATCAATCGCAACGAGCGCGACAGCCTACAGACCGTCAACCGGTTTATCGTCGGCCGGCGCGCGCCTTGGCTTTGCGCTTCGCGCGCTTGCGCTTGCGCCGTTTGGCGGCGTGCGCGACCCGCTTGCGGTGCAGCGTGGTCGTGCGCTTGAGCACCGCCTTCTTCTGGGCGGTCTTGCTGCCCGGACCCGTGTTGCTTCCCGAGCCTGAGCCTGAGTTGCTCGTGCTCCCTGGGGGCGACGTCGGAGGAGTGCTGCCCGCCGGGGGCTGCGGCTGGACGGGGGCCGTTCCGTCGACGGCGGCCTGTACGTCGCCGACGAGCGACAGGCACGGACTGGCGGGGTTCATCTCGTAGTCGTGGGCGGCGGCGTTGACGAACTCGGGGTTGACGGTGAGGTTGTTCGACGCGGTGTACCCGCCGCTCGAGGTGTCGATCGTGCCCTCGACCCCGCCCCACACGCAATTGTCGTGAACCGTGTTGCCGACGCCCACCGGATTGCCCGCCGGCCAGTAGGACTCGACGTCGTGGCGGACGTTCGCGTCACTGATGACGTTGTCGTACACGTTCGTGTCGCTCGAGGCGACGCCCTCGGCGCCGGAGATCAGGATTCCCTCGCCGTTGTCGTCGATGATGTTGTGGTCGATCGTCGTGCCGAGGGCTTCCGGATACAGCTGGATCCCGCGGTCGGCGTTGGCATAGATCAGGTTCCACTCGATCGTCGTGTCGGTCGCGCCGCCGATGTAAAACGCGTGCTGGAGGTTGGTGGCGGGGAGCTGGCCGCAGTCGTGCACCCGGTCGTGCGTGATCAGCGTGTCCGTGGCCCAGCCCCAGGTGGCGCTGCCGATCCCGAAGCAGATCCCGGTGTGGTCGTTGGTCACGTCGTCGTAGCTGAACGTGACGTGGTTGGCATCGATCGTGGGGCTCTCGAGCAGCCCGGGGTTGGCGCCGTCGAGGTCGAGCCCGGTGAGCGTCGTGTAGTCGGCGCCCTCGGCCACGTAGATCCGTCCGACGATCGTCGCGGTCTGCCCCGGGTAGCTCGCGAGCGAGATCGGCGCCGCGGCGGTCCCGCCGGTCCGGAACGTGACGTTCTCGTTGTACGTGCCCGCCTCGAGGCAGCCCGTCTCCCCCGGCGCCAGCGCGCTTGCGAGCTTCTGAGCCGTCTGAAACGGTGCCGACAGCGTCCCGGCCGCCGAGTCCGAGCCCGACGGCGACGCGACGAGGTTGCAGGTCGTCGTCTGGTCGCCGGACGCCGCGCTCGGGATCGCGATCAGGCATACGGCGCTGACGGCAGCCAGCAGGATGAGTGCCACGCGCTTGCTCACACGTCTCGTGTCGGCAGCCCGAAACACCGGGAACCGGGTTGATTGCCTGCGCTGGCCGAATGTCCAGACGGATCATCGGCGCGTCCAGAGGTCGCCGCGGCCGGCGGCGGCCTCGCTGGCGGACCGGAGTTGCGATCATGCCTGGGGGCGGTTTCACTCTTGGAGCGCGGTCAAATCCCGGCGCGGCTGAAGCCGCACGCGGTGGCGCTGATCCCGGGCGGGATCATCGTCGCCCTCATGCTGGTCTGGGCCGTCCACAACGGCGGCTTCGACGAGGACACGTGGTACTGGGGCGCGCTCACCGTGCTGGCGCTGTTCACCGCGGTCGTGATCGCGCGCGGCCGTGCGACCCACATCTCGCGGGCGGGCATGATCGCGCTCGGCGCATTCGCGCTGTACGTGGCGTGGTCGTATCTCTCGATCACGTGGGCCCAGTCGCCCGGCGATGCGCTGACCGGCTCGAACCGCGCACTGCTGTACCTGCTCGTGTTCGCGACGATGCTCGTGCTCCCCTGGACGGTGCGAGGCGCGCTGCTCGCGCTGCTCGTGTTCGCGGTCGGGGTCGGCGTGGTGGCGGTCGTCCTGCTGTTCCGGCTCGCCGACGCCGCGCACGTCGCCGACCTGATCATCGGCGGCCGACTCGCCGCCCCGACCGGCTATTTCAACTCGACGGCGGCGCTGTTCACGATGCAGGCCCTCGTCGCGATCGCGCTCGCGGCCCGGCGCGAGCTCCCCGCCCCGCTCCGCGGTGCCCTGATCGCGTTCGCGTGCGCCGGGCTACAGCTTGCGGTGACCGTGCAGAGCCGCGGCTGGCTGTTCACGCTGCCGCTGGTCGCGATCGTCGCGATCATCGTCATCCCGGACCGGTTGCGGGTGGCGGCGACCGCCGTGCTCCCCGCCGCCGGCGCCGTGGTGCCGATCCACCGGCTGCTGGCCGTCTACCAGAATTCGTCGGGGGCGGCGCTCAACCACGCGGCCTCCCGCGCCGGGCACGCCGCGCTCCTGATCTGCCTGGTCGAGTTCTTCGTGGCCACGGTGCTGGCGTGGGGCGATGCACTGGTCCCGCCACTTGCGCCGAGCGCGGCCCGCCGCCGGGTGCTCGGGAGCGCCGCGATCGCGGGCGCAGTCGCTGCCGGGGTCCTCGGCGGGCTGGCGGTGTCCCACGGCCACCCCGTGCGGTTCGTCAAGCGCGAGTGGAACGGCTTCAGCCACGTCCAGACCGCGCCCTCGCAATCGCACTTCACCGATGTCGGCACGCAGCGTTACGACTTCTGGAGGGTGGCGCTCGATGCGTTCGTCGCCCACCCGATCGGCGGGCTCGGACAGGACAACTTCGACGACTACTACGTGCCCCGGCGGCGAACCTACAGCGAGCCCTCGTACACCCACAGCATCGAGCTGCGGTTGCTGACCCACACCGGGCTGGTCGGTTTCGTGCTGTTCGTCACGTTTACGGTGGCGGCGATCGTCGCGGTGATGCCCGCCCGGCGCCGGCGCGGGCTGGAGGCGTTCGTCGCCGCCACGGCGCTGCTGCCGCTGATCGTCTGGCTGATCCACGGCTCGATCGACTGGTTCTGGGAGATCCCGGCGCTGAGCGCGCCGGCGCTCGGGTTCCTGGGGGTGGCGGGTGCGCTCGGGTCGGCTGCCCGCGCCGGCGAGGCCGACACGCTCGGGTCGGTCGCCCGCTTCGGCGAGGCGGACTCGCTCGGGTCGCCTGCCGCTGTCGGGAACGGGGACGCGCCGGCAACCGCAGACGAATCCCCCACCACCCCGCCGCCGACCCCACGACCGGCCTGGGTTCGCGCCCTCGTCGCCGGCGCCGGCGTGGTCGTGCTGCTCGCGGCCCTGTACGCGCTGGTCCCGGCCTATCTGTCCGTGCGCGAGGTCTCGATCGCGAGCAATCTGCGCCAGAGCGACCCGGCCAGGGCGCTCCACGTTCTCCAAACCGCCGCCGACCTCAATCCGCTCAATGCGGATCCCGGCCGGATCGCCGGCACGATCGCGCTCCAGACCGGTCAGTACGCCATCGCCCGCGAACGCTTCCAGCAGTCGATCTCCCGCGAGCCTGGAGGTTGGTACGCCTGGTTGGGCGCGGGCCTGGCCGCGTCGGCGCTCGGCGACCGCGCGGCCGCGCGCCACGACCTCGAGATGGCGAAGTCGATCGACTCGAAGGACGCCGTCATCAGCGCGGCTCTCGACCGCGTCGACAGCGACCATCCGCTCAGCCCGGCCGACGCGCTGCAGATGGTGGCGACGTCGCTGTGACTTCGACCTGGCGAGCCAGGATGCCGCCGGTGACCCCCTTTTGTCCAGCAGCTGGTCGTTTTCGTCTGATGTGGCGAGGTTTTTCGCCCGTCGCGGTCGTTTTGCCCGTACGCCGGGATAGTGAGTCCTTGTTACCCCTTGCACGGTGTCAGGAGGTTCCTGTACGATTTACCTGTTCTTGGGGATCCGCGACGAACGAAGGGATTCATGAAACGCTTCACAGCTTTGGTAGGGATTCTTGGAGTGATGGCACTTATCGCTCCGGGAATGGCCCTCGCCAGCTCGTCGTCAACCTGCCAGGGGTACCACCACCAAGCCTGCGACTCGGTGAGTAGCGGGACCAGTGGCACGGGCAATGGTTCGACCACGGTGACCACGACGAATTCGGCCGGCACACTGCCGTTCACCGGCCTTGACGTCGTTCTGCTCGTGGTCGGCGGCGGCATGCTCCTCGGAGCGGGCTTCGTCGTGCGCAGGTTGTCACGCCGTCTCAACTAGGCGATATCGCCTAACAATCGAAGCGGGTCCCACCCGGCGCTTGCCGGGGGTGGCTTGGTACGCGCCGACTCGCGCTAGAGCGAACAGGCGTGGTTGAGCCTGATGCTGCGAGGGCGGCTCGAGAAACGTGTCGTACATCGACGCTTTCTCGAGCCGGCTCCAGCTGGCGGGTCTGGTCGCCACAGCGCACCGCGCCGCGGGTCGGTACGCGGTTAGCCCTGCAGGCGTTCGCGCAGCAGGCGCGTGATCTCGCCACCGTCGGCGCGGCCCTTGGTCTCGCGCATGACGAAGCCGACGAGCGGCCCGATCGCCCTCATGTTCCCCGACCGCACCTGCTCGGCGGCGGCCGGATCGGCGGCGATCGCTCGGTCGACGATCTCACCGAGCCCGTCGTCCTCGGCCGTCAACGCGCCGAGGCCCTCGCGCTCGACGATCGCGCGCGGGTCCCCGCCCTCCTCGACGAGCCGCGTGAGCACCTCGCGCGCGGCATCCCGGCTGACCTCTCTGGCCTTGACCATCGTCGCCAGCGCGGCGAGGCTCTCGGGAGCGACGTTGCTGGCGGCGGGGTCCGCCTCCGTGCCGATGCGCTCGGCGAGTTGCGGGATCCAGTTCGACAGCTCGACCGGATCGACCCGTGCCGGGTCGCCGTTGCCGCCCGCGGCGGCGAGCGCCCGCTCGAAGTAGTCGCCGAGGTCCGTCCGGCGCGCGAACAGCCACGCCGTGTCGGCGTTCAGGCCGAGCTCCTGCTCGAATCGCGCGGCACGCGCGACGGGCAGTTCGGCGGGCATGTCGGCGCGCGCCGCGGCCAGCATCTCGTCGGTCACGACGAGCGGCACCAGGTCGGGCTCGGGGAAGTAGCGATAGTCGTGCGCCTCCTCTTTGGAGCGCAACGACGTGATCGTGTTGCTCGCGGGGTCGTAGTGCAAGGTTTCTTGCACTACCGGCTCGCCTGATTCGAGCAAGGCGATCTGCCGCGCGATCTCCGCCTTAACCCCCCGCTCGAGGAAGCGGAACGAGTTCATGTTCTTGAGCTCGGTCTTGGTCCCGAGCTCGGTCGAGCCGACCGGTCGCACGGACACGTTCGCATCGACGCGCAGCGACCCCTCCTCCATGTTCACGTCCGAGACGCCGAGTTGGCGGAGCGTCGTGCGCAGCAGCGCCGGCCACTCGCGCGCCTGCTCGGGCGAGCGGAGGTCCGGCTCGGTCACGATCTCCACCAGCGGCGTACCGCCGCGATTGAAGTCGACCCAGCTTCGGTCAGCGCCGTGGATCCGGCCGCTCGTCCCGAGGTGATTGAGCTTGGCCGCGTCCTCCTCGAGGTGGACTCGATGGATGCGGACGTCGTCGAGGTGGCCGCCGCGGCACAGCGGGACGTCGTACTGGGAGATCTGGTAGCCCTTCGGAAGGTCCGGATAGAAGTAGTTCTTCCGGTGGAACAGCGACCGCTCGACGATGTCGCAGCCGAGCGCGAGCCCGATCATGATTCCGTAGTGGATGGCCCGAGCATTGACCGCGGGGAGCGCGCCTGGAAGGCCGAGGCAGATCGGGCAGGTGTGGGTGTTCGGCGGGTCGTTGAACGACAGCTCGCAGCCACAGAACATCTTCGTCCGCGTGCTCAGCTGCACGTGGATCTCGAGACCGATTACCGGCTCGTATTTCGGCGCATCCGCGGTCATCGCCGTGCCGCGCTTCCGTCGAAGGCGATCGCTCGCTCGAGCGCGTACGCGGCGTCGAGCAGGCGGCTCTCGCTGAAGGCCGGGCCGGCGAGCTGGAACCCGACCGGAAGCCCGTCGCTGAGCCCCGACGGGATCGAGATCGCGGGCGTTCCGGCCAGCGACATCGGGACGGTGCAGAAGTCGTTCAGGTACATCGCGAGCGGGTCGGCCGTCTTCGAGTTCAGCTCGAACGCGGTCCACGGACTGGTCGGCGTCACGATGAAATCAAACCGCTCGAACGCCGTCGCGAAGTCCTCGGCGATCTTCGTCCGCACCTTCTGCGCGGTCCCGTAGTACGCGTCGTAGTAGCCACTCGACAGCGCGTACGTGCCGAGCATGATCCTGCGCTTCACCTCGGCGCCGAAGCCGACGTCGCGCGTGCGGCTGTACATCGTGGTCAGATCGGCGTCGCCGTCGACGCGCAGTCCGTAGCGGACGCCGTCGAACCGTGCCAGGTTCGCCGACGCCTCCGCCGGTGCGAGCAGGTAGTAGGCGGACAGTGCGTGCGAAGCGTGCGGGAGCTGGCAAGGCTCAACCGTGGCGCCGAGCTTCTCCGCAAGCCTCAAAGTCGCGTCGAAACTTGCGCGCACCCCCCGATCGACCCCCGCGTCCGTCCCGACCAGCTCGCCTGGAATGCCGAGCCGGATGCCGTTCAGGTTCTCCGCTCGCGGTAGCCCGATCTCCCCGGGGTACTCGAGCGAGGTGGAGTCGCGGCGGTCATGGCCGACCATGTGGCGCAGCAGCAGCGCCGCATCCATCACGTCACGCGTCAGCGGGCCGGCCTGGTCGAGCGAGGAGGCGAACGCGATCATCCCGTAGCGCGAGCAGGCCCCGTACGTCGGCTTGAACCCCACGATCCCGCACAGCGCGGCGGGTTGGCGGATCGACCCGCCGGTGTCGGTGCCGATCGCCCACGGAGCGAGGCCGGCGGCGACGGCGGCGGCGCTCCCGCCTGAGGAGCCGCCCGGCACCCGGGCGCGGTCCCAGGGGTTCAGCACCGGGCCGAACGCGGAGTTCTCGTTCGAGGAACCCATCGCGAATTCGTCCTGGTTGGTCTTGCCAAGCAGCGGAGCACCCGCCTGCGCCAGCTTCTCGACGACGGTGGCCGTGTACGGCGGGCAGTACCCCTCGAGGATCTTCGAGCCCGCCTGGCTCGGCACGCCCTCGGTGCAGAACAGGTCCTTGACCGCAACCGGGACGCCGCCGAGCGGCGCGTCCTCGTAGCCGTTGCCGTCCGGGGGCGCGTCGGCGACCCACACGAACGCGTTCAGGTCGTCGGTGGCGGCTCGCTCGCGATACGCCTCGAACAGCTCCGCGTGGTCGATCTCGCGGGCGCGGATCCGCTCGGCCGCGCCGGCCGCCGTGAGGTCGATCAGCCCGCTCACGCCGCGCCGGGACTGGGGACGCCGAAGCCGCCGTGCAGCGGCTCGGGGGCTGACGCGAGCACGACCTCGTGCGGAAGGCAGGGCTCGGGCTCGTCGGACCGCAGCGCGTTGACCACGTCGACGACGTGCGACGTCGGCGGGACCCCGTCGAGATCGAGTTCGCGGATCTTCTCGATGTGGTCGAGCACGTGGGATAGCTCCGCCGACATGCGCTCGACCTCGTCATCGCTCAGCGCGAGCCGCGCGAGCCGCGCCACATGTAGAACCTGTTCACGATCGAGCATCTACCGGGCCATTCTAGGGTCCGCGCCTTCAGTCGCGGACGCTTAGGATTCGTTGCCGGCGCCGGCACTTGGGCGCACGATCGGGATGTTCGTCGGCGCGTCCTGCCGCGCGATGCCCTCCTGGCGGAGGGAGAAGTAGCCGCCGCACATGATCCCGATCGCAAACAGCAGGCCGAGGTAAGCGCCGGCCTCCTGATGCGGGGGTGGGCTGATCAGGACGCGGTAGATCAGCGCGACCACGGTCACGATGCCGAGCAGCATCACGATCAGGCTCATCGTCACCGGGACCGCCGGAGCCCGGCGGGTCACCTGCGCGAACACGAGTCCGGCCGCCGCCACGATCGTCACCAGCATCAGCCAGCGCAGATCGGTGAGCGCCTGCCAGCCGGTGAGCGAGCCGCCTGTCTGACCGCCATCGCCGTACCACTTCCCCCCGACGAGGAAGATGGCGAGTAGCACCGCGCTCGCGCCCGCGAGCATCTCGCCTCGCCGCAGACGCGAAGGATCCAGCTCCATGGACCGGCAGGCTAGACGGTCGACCCGGGCTCTGGGTTCGGCTCGGTGGCCGTCTTGGTCGGCTTGTGGGCCTTGTGGCCCGGAGCCGACGGCGCCGGCGAGGCCGACGTCGACGCCGCGATGCGGGCGCGGCGGGTCAGCATCACGAGGCCCGCGACCAGCAGCAGCGCCGTCCAGAACCCGAGGGCGAGTTCGCCGAAGCGGCCCAGGTGAAGCACGAACTTGACGACCAGCAGTCCCGCGGTCGTGCACGCCAGCGCGTAGCGGCCGGTGATCCGGTCGCCGGCGACCGTCGGGAGACGCGTGTCCGGCGACAGCCGCTCGGTGGCGAGATCGGCGATCAGGAATACGGAGGCCATCAGCGCGATCACGCCGAGGAACGCGTCGGGCGCGTCGACCGCTGAGGCCGAGCCGCCGATCGAGAGCGTGGCCGATCCCACGGTGATCGTGGCGCCGAACGAGAACCAAGGCAGCAGCAGCAGATCGAGCACCAGCAGCCCCGCCACGGCGATGATCGTCCAGTCGTCACGGGACAGACGCTCGAGGCCGAGCTTGCGGACCTGGTTCTCCACGCCCCTCCGTTCGACGTCGAGAGCCCGGCTCCTTCCGGCTAGCGCAAGCCGGCCTGCAGCTTCGCGGCGATGAGCGTGTTGCGGAGCAGCATCGCGATCGTCATCGGTCCGACCCCGCCGGGGACGGGCGTGATCAGGCCCGCTTTGGCCGCGACCGGGTCGAACTCCACATCGCCTTTAAGGCCATCGTCGGTGCGATTGATCCCGACGTCGATGACCGCGGCGCCCGGCTTCACGAACTCGGCGCCGATCATCTCGGCCCGGCCGATCGCCGCGACCAACACATCGGCGCGCGAGCACACGCCGGCGAGGTCGCGCGTGCGCGAGTGGCAGATGGTCACGGTCGCGTTGCGCTCGAGCAGCAGGAACGCCACCGGCTTGCCGACCAGATCCGAGCGCCCGACGACGACCGCCTCGGCGCCCTCGATCGCCACCGAGTAGCTGTCAAGCAACTCGATCACCCCAAGCGGCGTGCACGGCCGCAGCCCCGGCGCGCCCTGGGCGAGCCTGCCGGCGCTCACGTGGGTGAGGCCGTCGACGTCCTTGTCGGCCTGGATCAGCGCGGTCAGTTCCTTGCCGTTCAAACCCTTCGGAACGGGCAGCTGGAGCAGGATCCCGCTCACCTCGGGGTTGCCGTTGCAGTCCTCGATCAGGGCCGCAACCGCGTCCTGGCTCGCGTCCGCGGGAAGGTGCTGGTGGAAGTCGACGATCCCCACCTCGGCACACGCCTTGCGCTTGTTCGCCACGTACACCGCGGACGCGGGATCGTCTCCGACCAGGATCGTGGCCAGGCCCGGGGCCTTGCCGACGCGTTCACGGAACTCCGCCACGTCGCGCGCCACCTCAGCGCGCACCCGCGCGGCAACTTCCTTCCCGTCGATGATCGTCGCGCTCATGCGGAGCGGACCCTAAAGGATTGCCGACCGCTACCGCTTCGAGATCGGCGCCAGATCCGCGACCATCTTGCGCTCGGAGTGGTCCTTGCTGAACCGGATCACGACGATCCCACCCGGGTTCGAGGCCCGTCACCACGCCTTCGCCGAACTTCGGATGGGTGACGTCCTCGCCGAGCCTGAACGCCGCGGGCGCCGGTTCCTGCGCGTCCCACGACGGGCCCCCGTCGCCGGCGCTCTGGCTCCACGACGTCGCGCGCGCCCGGACTCCGGCGAGCCCGCGCGGCCGCTGCTGCTCGTGGTCGGTCAGCGCCTCGGGGATCTCGCCGATGAACCGGCTCGGCGCGCCGAAGCTGCGGGCGCCGAACACGGTGCGGGTCCGGGCGTAGGTCAGGTACAGGTCGCGCTCCGCGCGGGTGATGCCCACGTAGCACAGACGGCGCTCCTCCTCGAGGTCGCCGTCGTCGAGCGCCCGCGAGTGCGGGAACACCCCTTCCTCGCACCCGATGATGAACACGATCGGGTACTCGAGGCCCTTCGCGTTGTGCAAGGTCATCAGCGTGACCAGCCCGTCGTCGTCGGTGCGGTCGTCGGCGTCGGAGATCAGCGCGATCTGCTCGAGGAAGTCCGCGAGCGAGGGTTCGCGGGCGGGATCGGCCTCCGACAGCGTGTCGTACTCAGCCGCGACGTTGATCAACTCCTCGAGGTTCTCGAGCCGTCCCTGCGCCTCGATCGTGCGCTCGGCCTCGAGCGACTCGAGGTAGCC
This sequence comes from uncultured Solirubrobacterales bacterium, assembly GCA_963770615.1. Taxonomy (GTDB): domain Bacteria; phylum Actinomycetota; class Thermoleophilia; order Solirubrobacterales; family Solirubrobacteraceae; genus Palsa-465. The sequence goes on from CAVYQJ010000019.1 coordinate 119,814, forward strand.
GGACTCCTGGAGGACCTCCTTGAGCAACTCGGCGATCGCTGGTCGGGACTCGGCGCGCTCGCGCAGGGTGTGCATCGTCCCCATGAACCGCTTGAAGGCCTTGACGGCTGGCCCGCCGAGCCCAGGCACCTGCTCGGGGTCGGACGCCGCGTCCCAGATCGACACCCCGGTGGTGTTCGAGAACGCGAGCAGGCGCGACATCGAGGTCGAGCCGATCCCGCGGCGCGGCGAGTTGACGATCCGGGTGAACGCGCCGGCATCCTGAGGGTTGATCAGCGTGATCAGATACGCGACGGCGTCCTTGATCTCGGCGCGCTCGTAGAACTTGGTACCGCCGATCACCTGATAGGGGACGTCGGCGCGGACCAGCGTGTCCTGGAGCACGCGCGACTGGGCGTTGGTCCGGTAGAACACCGCGACCTCGGCGCGCGAGACGCCCTCGTCGAGCAGACGCTGGACCTCGCCGGTGACGAACCGGGCCTCCGCGTGCTCGTCCTCCAGTTCGCGGACCTTGATCGGATCTCCCGGCCCCACGTCGGTCCACAGCGACTTGGGCTTCTGCCCGCGGTTGTTGCGGATGACCGCGTTGGCCGCGTCGAGGATCGTCTGCGTCGAGCGGTAGTTCTGCTCGAGCTTGACCACGTGGGCGTCGGGAAACGTGTCCTCGAACTCGAGGATGTTGCGGATGTCGGCGCCGCGGAAGCCGTAGATCGAGTTGTGGGTGACGATCCCGTTCGCGATGAAGTTGTGGGTGCGGGCGATGTCGAGGTCGTAGACGGGCGCGTCGAGCGTCACCCGTTCCACCGATTCGACCACGTCGTAGCCGCCGTGCTCGTCGAACATGAGCATCCCGGGCTCGACCGCGCTCGCCGGCGCGAACGGCAGCTCCCCGCCGTCGGCGCCCAGGCGAGCGGTGGCACGGATCCAGATCGCGTCGATGTCGTCGCGCGCCATCTCGCCGGCGAGGTCCTCGATCCGCCGCATGTGGCTTGTCAGCCCGTCGAATCCGGCGCCGTTCTCGTGCTGCACCGCCAGCCGATGCACCGGGAAGCCCTCCCGCTCGCCGGCGCACAGCGTCACCACCATCTCCGCCGTGCGGAACTCGCCAAGGTCCCCATTCCGCGGCGACCTTCGCGACATAAGCGCCCCGGGGGCGCTTATGTCGCCAAAGCCGCGGGCGAGCGGGCGGTTTGGCGAGTTGTGCACCGCCCGACGCGCGCGCGGACCGTCCACCGCCTGGCGTGCTCGCGACCCGTGCACCACCCGATGCCCCGCGAAGTGCGTGTGCTCGGGCGTGCTGACCAGCCGCCGCCCCGACCGCAGCGTGATCGCCACACCGTCCGCACGCGAAGAGCGGTGCACGCGCGCAACACCCGCGCCGCCCCGAACGAACCGCCACCGGAGCCCGACAGCACGAAATCCCCAACCGCCACGTCCTCGATCGCCCGGGGCGACCCGTCCGCCATCGTCACCTGGGTCCCCGCCACCAGGCACTGGGCGTCGTCCCCGACGACCATCAGGTTCCGCCGCTCCTCGGCCAGCAGCTGGAGCCAGCGGTACTGGGCGTGGTTGGTGTCCTGGTACTCGTCGACGAGCACGTGGCGGAACGTGCCGGCGTAGTGGTCGCGCACCTCCTGGAACAGCTCGAGCACGTTGACCGCGCGGACGAGCAGGTCGTCGAAGTCCATCGCGTTCATGCGGTGAAGCTCGCGCTCGTAGGCCCGGTAGACGTCCGCCACGGTCTGCTCGAAGAACGATCCGACCATCTGCGCGTACGAATCGGCGTCGCGCAGCTTGTTCTTGGCGTCGGAGATCTGGTTGAGGATCGACGCCGGCGTGAACCGCTTGGGGTCGATCCCCAGCTCGTCGAGGCAGCGCTTGACCAGCCGGCGCGCGTCGGCCTGGTCATAGATCGTGAAGCGGCGCGTGTACCCGAGCTTGTCGGCGTGGGCGCGGAGCATCCGGGCGCAGGCGGCGTGGAACGTCATCACCCACATCGCGCGGACCCGGCGGCCGACCAGCAGTTCGGCGCGGTCGCGCATCTCCCCCGCCGCCTTGTTCGTGAACGTGATCGCGAGGATCTCGTTCGGCTTGGCCGCGTCGGTCGCGACCAGATACGCGATCCGATGGGTGAGGACGCGGGTCTTGCCCGACCCGGCGCCGGCGAGGATCAAGAGCGGCCCCTCGCCGTACGTGACGGCCTCCCGCTGGGGGTCGTTCAGGCCGGAGAGAAGGGCTTCGAGCTCGGTGGCGGTGTCTGCCATGGATCGATCTCAACGGTAGCGGGGGCGGAGGTCGTTTCCGGCCCCGCGCGTCATGCTTCCGAGGCCGTGCCCGACGTCCTCACCGACCTCCGATCCGCCTGCGCGACCGTGGCCGAAACAGCCCGCTACGTGCGGATTGATCGCGACCGAACCTCCGCCTACCTCGGGACGCTGCCGGTCGGTCTACCCGCCCCCGAGCCCGACCCCGACGCCCACGTGACGACCGGCACGCGCGAGGAGCAGGCGGCGTTCTGGCTGACGCTCGACGCGATCAACTTCGGCTCGGGCTGGTTCCCCACGCTGCGAAAGCGCGACGGCCGCTCGGGCTACTACACGGTCGCGACCGGGGTCCGCGACCGATTCGCCGCCGCGGGGCCCTGGAGCCCGGATGAACTCAGCAGGGTCAGCGCCCACGAAATCGCGAACACGCTCGGCCAGGCCCCCGACCACGAGCTGATGGCGCTGTTCGCCCGCTCGCTCAACGACCTCGGGCGCCGCGTCGCGACCGAGTACGGGGGCCGGTTCGCGGCCGTGGTCGACGACGCCGAAAGCTCCGCGGTGGCGTTCGTCGACACGCTCCGACACTGGGACTGCTTTGCGGACACCTCACGCTACGACGGGCTCGAGGTGCCGTTCCTCAAGCGCGCCCAGATCGCGGCCGCCGATCTCGCGCGCGCCGGCGTCGCCGCGTTCCACGACCTGGACCGGCTGACGATGTTCGCCGACAACCTGGTCCCGCACGTCCTGCGTATGGACGGCCTCCTCACCTACGACGACAAGCTTCTGGACCGGATCGACCGGGGCGAGCTGATCGACCACGGCGCTCGCGAAGAGATCGAGATCCGCGCGTGCGCACTGCATGCGGTGGAACTTCTCGCCGAGCAGCGCGCCGGCGCGCTGGCGGCGGACATCGACGCCGTCCTCTGGCACCGCGGCCAGGACGCTCGCTACAAGGCCTCGCCCCGCCACCGCTCCCGCTGCACGGCCTACTGACGACCCGCGGCGCCATCGCCTAAGGCTCGCGCGGGCCTCGGCCGAGATACGAGGTACGTATCCGGACAACTGACCCTGCGAGCACCATTGGCTGGCCCCCGAGACTTCACCCAACGACGCCTTGGCCCCCTGATTCCGTTCGGGGCCTGCTTCGTCGTTGTCTGGAGCATGATCGGCCTCGAGCACTCGCTTCGCTGGGGCGAGGTGCTCGCCGCGCTGGCGCTCCAGCTGGCGGTGGCGGCCGCGCTGTGGTGGCGCGAGCGCTGGGAGCGGAGCCAGGTCGCCGGCCTCTACGGCATGGCCGTGTTCCTGGTGTCGGTGGCGCTCCTGCGCGCCGGCGTCGGCCGGGTTGTCGGCGGGTACGGCACGCTCGTGCTGTTGCCCGTCATCTGGGCAGCGCTGCGTAATCGCCGGCTCGAGCTGGTGTTCGCGGTCGTGGGCGCCGCGGTGGTGCAGCTCGGACCGCTGGTGATCGACCCCGGTTCGTACTACCCGACCTCGGGATGGCGGGGCGGCGCGCTGCTGATCGTGATCGCCGGCGTCCTCGGTGCGACCGTGCTCGCGCTCGTGGAACGCGTGCGCACGAGCGAGCGACTGCACCGCCTGCTCGCGGAGAACTCGAGCGACCTGGTCATTCGCGGCTCCCACGATGGGGTCATCCGGTATGCCTCCCCGGCATCGATCGCGCTGCTCGGCTTCGCCCCACAGGAGCTCGTGGGAAGTTCGATCGCCGAGTTGATCCACCCCGAGGACAGGGCCGGGCGGGAAGAGCGTCTGGCCCTCATCGACGCGGCGCCGCACGCGGCCACGAGGCTCGCTCGGATGCGGCACCGGGACGGCCGTTGGTTGTGGCTCGAGGCGACCGTCCGGCCGATCCGCGACGCCGCCGGCGCCGTCGTCGAGCGCCAATACGCGTACCGGGACGTGACCGACCGCGTCCAGCGCGAAGAGGAGCAACGCGCGCTGTCCCGGCTTGCCACCCTGATCGCATCCGGCGGCGATCCGACCGCGGTGTTCGACGCGGTCGCCGAGCAGGTCGCGCGGCTGTTCGACGCGATCGTAGGCGCGGTGGTGCGCTTCGACAGCGACGCCGGCGCCGATGCCGACCGGGGGCAAGTCGTCGGCGAGTGGACGATGCCCGGAACCGACCCGACCGGCCGCTCGCTCGACCTGACGGCGCCGGTGACCGTGTCGGGCGTGCCGTGGGGCGCGGTCGGAGCCAGTTTCGCGGACGGTCGCGTCCCCGATGGCCTCGACCGGCGGCTCGAGCGCTTCGCCGACCTCGTCAGCCTGGCGATCAGCAACGCGCAGACGCTCGAGGAACTCGCCCTCCAGGCCACGACCGACGCCGTCACGGGACTCGTGAACCATCGCCGGTTCCACGAGCGCCTGCACGAGGAACTCGAGCGCGCGCTCCGCTATCAGCACCCGCTCACGCTGGCCGTGATCGACATTGACCATTTCAAGCGGGTCAACGACACGCACGGCCACCAGACCGGGGACCGCGTGCTGGCTGAGGTCGCCCAGCAGCTTGCCGCGCAGGCCCGCATCGGCGACGTGGTCGCCCGGGTCGGCGGAGAAGAGTTCGCGTGGCTGATGCCGGACACCGATGTGGAGGGCGGACGCGCCGCCGCGGACCGCGCTCGGGAAGCGATCTCGGCGCTCACGCTGCCTGGTGACCTCGCGGTCACCGTGTCCGCCGGCATCTGCGGATTCGCCGATGACCTCGACGCTCGGGCGCTGATCGGCCGCGCCGACGACGCGCTGTACGCCGCCAAGCACGCCGGCCGCGATCGCACGCTGGTGTACGACGACGCGTCCTCGCCCGAGCGGCGCGCCGCCTAGGTTGTCGGGAATCTGACGTCCATGCGCGGCCAGCGACCGGTCCAAAGCTTCAGTACGGAGCCAATCGTCCGATAAGCGGGCTGATGCGTCTTTCAGATGGCACCGAAGCGTCGCTGTACGCCCGGCCTGACCGGCCTCGGCCCGCTTCGCCCACGGCCGTTGATCCGCGGGAGGCGCTCCGCTGGGGCGAGCGCCAGCACGATCGCTGGCTCGAGCGCTGGATCCGCTCGACCGAGGACCTCGCCCGCCTCCAGTACTCCCACCGGATGCTCGACGCCGTCATCGACGAGATCGACGGCCGCCAGATCCGCGTCGGCGAGCAGTGGCTCACCGATTACGCGTCGTGCAACTACCTCGGGCTCGATCTCGACCAGGAGATCATCGACGCGGTCCCCGACTACCTGCGCCGGTGGGGCACCCATCCGAGCTGGTCTCGCCTGCTCGGCAGCCCGGTTCTCTACGAGCAGATCGAGGACCGGCTCACCGCGCTTCTCGGCAGCGAGGACAGCCTCCTGCTGCCGACGATCACTCACATCCACATGTCGGTTCTTCCGGTCCTCGCCGGCGGCGGCACGATCTTCCTCGACAGCCGCGCCCACAAGACGATCTACGACGGGTGCGCGCTGGCCCAGGCCCGCGGCGCCTCGATCCAGCGGTTCGCGCACGAGGAGCTGAACCACCTCGAGGCGCTGCTGCGCGATTCGAGCTGGCGGCGTCCCGGGATCGTCTGCATCGACGGCGTCAACAGCATGACCGGGAACGCCCCCGACCTCGCCGCGTTCGCGGCGCTGGCCCGCGAGCACGACGTGATCCTGTACGTCGACGACGCTCACGGCTTCGGCGTGATCGGCGAGCGCTCGCCGGACGAGTCGTGCGACTACGGCGTCCGCGGCAACAGCATCGTCCGGCACGTCGGCGAGAGCTACGAGAACGTCGTGCTCGTCGGCGGCTTCTCGAAGGCGTACTCGTCGCTGCTCGCGTTCATCGCCTGCCCGACGGCGCTCAAGCAGGTGCTGAAGACGGCCGCGCCCCCGTACCTCTACTCGGGGCCGTCGCCGGTTGCCTCGCTCGCCACCGTGCTCGAGGGCCTCCGTGTCAACGACGCGCGCGGAGATCAGCTCCGTTCCAAGCTCCACCATCTCACGCACCGGGTGCTGGACCGTCTCGGCGAGCTGGGCGTCCACACCCCGAACCATTCCGGGTTCCCGATCATCGAGGTGCCGCTGGCCGACCCCGACAGCGTCGACGAGGTCGGCGACATGCTGTTTGACCGCGGCATCTACGTGACGATGGCGGTCTACCCGCTCGTCCCGCGCGACGAGGTCGGTTTCCGCCTGCAGCTCACCGCGGCGAACACCGACGAGCAGGTCGATCACCTGTGCGTCGTTCTCGGCGAGGTCGCCGAGCGATTCAAGTTCCACGAGGCAGCGGGCGAGTAGAGGGCCATGTCCGCCTCGAGACTCACCGCGGCCGCCGACCGGCGTCACCTGTGGTGGATGTTCCTCGCGTTCGGCGCGTTCGTCACCGCGCTCTACGTGTTTGTCCCGCCGCTCAAGGGCAGCCCGCTGGTGATCAATGGCCTCGGCCTCTACGGCCTGGTCGCCATGGTCGCCGGCATCCGCTTCTACCGGCCGCGCGCCCGGGCGGCCTGGTGGCTGTTCGTCTTCGGGGTGTTCCTGTTCTGGGTCGGCGACGTCTACACGTACAGCATCCGGATCGTGTTCAACGTGACGGTGCCGTTCCCGTCGTTCGGCGACGCGGTGTACCTCACGATGTACCCCGTCCTGATGGTCGGGATCATGCTCCTCGTCCGTCGCCGCACCCAGCGTGCCGACGGCCCGGGAGCGGTCGACGCGCTGATCATGACGCTCGGGCTGGCGCTCGTCTCCGGGATCATCCTGATCGCCCCGTACGTGCATGACAACACGCTCGGGCTCGTGCCCAAGCTCGTCTCGATCGGCTACCCGATGGGCGACATCATCCTGCTCGCCGCCGGCATCCGGCTGGCCGTCGACGGCGGCAAGCGCAGGCCTGCCTTCTACCTGCTGATCGCCGGAATCGTGTCGATGCTGGTCACCGACGACACCTACGGCGTGCTGACGCTGCACAACGCGTACAACCACCAGCTGTGGCTGGACGCGGGCTGGATCTTCTTCTACCTGTTCTGGGGGGCCGCGGCGCTCCACCCCTCGATGCAGGAGCTGTCGGACGTCGAGGTCGATCGCGAGTCCAGGCTCACCCCGTTGCGACTGGCGCTGCTCGCCGGCGCCACCCTGGTCGCGCCCGCGCTCGAGATCATCAAGGTAATCCCGACCCGCAACTGGGACCTGCTGGTCGTCGTCGGCGCTTCCGCGGTGATGTTCTCCCTGGTCGTCGCGCGCATGACCGGTCTGGTCCGACAGCGCGAGAAGTCGGTTGCACGCGAGCGCGCGCTGAGCGCCGCCGGTGGCCTGCTGGTGGCGGCGAGCGATCCGCAGGACATCGTGAGCGCCGCGCTTCAGGCGGTTGCCGACTTCGGCAAGGACCGCGTCGACGCCCGCGTGTGCCGGATCTTCGGCGATGACGAGCGGGCGATGGCGCTTGACGAGCACGGCGCGCTGACCGACTGGACGATCTCGGACGAGGCGTCGGCGTTCCTGCGCGACGCGGGCGCGACCGGCATGCTGACGCTTTCCGCGGGTGCTCGGGAGGAGCTGCGCCTGCCCGCCGGCGACGAGCCCGTCCTGCTCCTCGAGCTTCGGCCCACCGGACCGGAGGGCGCCGGCCTCGTGCTGATCCTCGCCGGCGAGGCCGCCGACGACGACGACACGCGCTACGCGCTCCGCACGCTCGCGCATCAGGTCGCGCTCGCGCTCAGCAGCGCCGAGCTGAGCGCCGAGATCCACCACCGCGCCAGCGAGGCTCGGTTCGCGACGCTCGTCCAGAACTCGAGCGACCTGATCACGGTGCTCGATTCAGCGAACACCGTCCTGTACCAGAGCCCGTCGATCGAGCGCGTACTCGGCTACACGGTCGAGGAGGTCACCGGTCGCCCGTTCGAGCAATTGCTGCATCCCGACGAGCAGGGCCGGCTGCTGCGCCGCCTCACCGACGGCGCCGGCGCGACCGGTCGCTCGGAGGTGATCGACTGTCTGCTCGCGCACAAGGACGGCAGCCTGCGCCACTTCGAGATCCTCCACGCCGACCTTCTGAGCGATACCGCGGTCGGCGGGATCGTGCTCAACGGCCGCGACGTGTCCGAGCGCAAGGCGTTCGAGGAGCAGCTCGCCCACCAGGCCTTCCACGATCCGGTCACCCACCTCGCCAACCGGGCGCTGTTCAACGAGCGCGTCCGCCACGCGGTCGCGAGGACCCTGCGCGATGGCATCGGGATGGCCGTGCTGTTCGTCGACCTCGACGACTTCAAGACCGTCAACGATAGCCTCGGCCACGCCGCCGGCGACCGGGTCCTGCTCGAGGTGGCCCAGCGCGTGTCGACGAGCGTCCGCGCCGCCGACACCGCCGCCCGGTTCGGCGGCGATGAGTTCGCGATCCTGCTCGAGGACGTCGAGGACCCGCAGGTCGCGGTGGAGACCGCGGAGCGGATCCTCGACTCGCTCGCCCACCCGCTCCAGCTCGACAACACCCACCTGAGCATCCGCGCCAGCCTCGGCATCTCGGTCGTCGAGCCGGGCAACCCGACCGACGCCGACGAGCTCATCCGCAACGCGGACGCCGCGATGTACATCGCCAAGGCCGAGGGGAAGGGCGGCTACCGCCTGTTCGAGCCCGCGATGCACGACCGGGTCGTGGCGCGTCTCGCGCTCCGCGCCGACCTGCTCCGTGCGCTCGAGCGCGAGGAGTTCGAGCTTCACTACCAGCCGCTCGTCCGCCTCCGGGACGAGGCCGTCACCGGCGTCGAGGCGCTCCTGCGCTGGCGTCACCCGGTGCGTGGGCTGATCCCCCCGTTCGACTTCATCCCGTTCGCCGAGGAGACCGGTCTGATCATCGACATCGGACGCTGGGTGCTCCAGGAGGGTTGCCGGCAGGCGAAGGTTCTCCGCCAGCAGGTGACCGGGACAACGCCGCCGACGATCGGCATCAACCTATCGGTCAAGCAGCTATTCCACCCCGACATCGTCAGCGACGTCGCGGCCGCGCTGGCCGAGGCCGATCTCGAGCCCGAGGCCCTGACGCTCGAGATCACCGAGTCGGTGATGATGACCGACACGGAGCTGGCGATCAATCGCCTCAATCAGCTGCGCGAGCTCGGCGTGCGCCTGGCGATGGACGACTTCGGCACCGGCTACTCGTCGCTGAGCTCGCTGAGCATGCTCCCGCTCGACATCCTCAAGATGGACCGTTCGCTGCTGGCCGCGGGCGCGTCTCCGGTGACCTCCGGGCTCGCCTCGGCCGTTCTGAGCCTGGGCGAGACGTTCGCGCTCGAGGTCGTGGCCGAAGGCATCGAGTTCCCCGAGCAGTCGGCCACGCTCAAGGAGCTCGGCTGCGACATCGGGCAGGGCTTCTACTTCGCCAGGCCGATGGAGCCCGAGCGCCTGATCGACTTCCTGGCTGACCGGGCCGGCGCGGCCGAGGGAGCAGCGGTCCCGACCGGCTCGGACTGAGCCGTGCAACAAAGCTACGAGGCGCTGGACCGGCCGGGCGGATTCAGCCGCGTCCGGCTGTTCGCACCGCTCGCCCATCGCGACTACCGCCTGCTCGCGGGGGGCATGTCGGTGTCTCTGCTTGGCGACGGCCTGTTCCTGGTGGCGCTGGCGTGGCAGGTGTACTCGATGTCGGACGCGCCGACGGCGCTCGCGACGGTCGGGATCGCGATGACGATCCCGACGATCACGTGCCTGTTGATCGGCGGTGCGGTGAGCGATCGCTTCGACCGCCGTCTGGTGATGCTGATCGCCGATGGCGTTCGTGCCGCGGCGCTGGCCGCCCTGGCGGCGCTCGCGGTCACGGGCGCGCTGGTGTTCTGGGAGCTGCTGGCGATCGCCGTGGTATACGGCGCCGCCACCGCGTTCTTCAACCCCGCCTCGGACGCGCTCGTCCCCCAGCTGCTGCCCGCCGAAGCACTCCCCCAGGCCAACTCGCTCGACCAGCTGATCCGGCCGCTGGCGCTCCGGCTGGCCGGTCCGGCGCTCGGCGGCTTCATGGTGGGTGCGGTCGGCGCGGGTTGGACGTTCGGGTTGGACGCGGCATCGTTCGCGATCTCGGTCGCGGCGCTGCTCGCGATGTCGCCGGTCTCGGTCGCAGCCGGTGACGCAAAGCGACCCGGGACCGCCAGCGAGGTCCGGGCCGGCCTGCGCTACGTCCGCAGCCACGCGTGGCTGTGGGCGACGCTGGTGACCGCGGCGATCGCCTACCTGCTGTTCATGGGCCCCACGGAGGTGCTGCTTCCGTTCATCGTCAAGCACCGCTTCGCCGACGGGGCGCGCGACCTCGGACTGATCTTCGCCGCCGGCGGTCTTGGCTCGCTCGGATGCGCGGTCGCGATTGGCGAGCTCGGCCTCCCCCGCTCGGCCCTCAAATTCATGTACCTCACCTGGACGGTCGCGACCGTGGCTGTGGCCGGGTACGGGCTGTCGAGCGGGCTGTGGGGGTTGATGCTCGCGAGCGTGCTGTTCAACACCTTGGAGACGTCCGGCACGATCGCCTGGGCGACCGTCAAGCAGCGCCACGTCCCCTCACAGCTGCTGGGCCGCGTGTCGAGCCTCGACTGGCTCATCTCGATCGGGCTGCTGCCCCTGTCGTACGCGTTGACCGGCCCGGTCAGCGCTGCCCTCGGCGCGCGCCGGACGCTGCTCTGGGCCGGCGTGCTCGGCGCGATCGTGACGTTCGCGCCGCTGCTCAGCCGGCGCGTGCGCCGTTTCGACGACGCCGGCGTCGATAGTTTTCACGGCCATGAGACGACCCGATCTCCGGCCGACCGAGGCGCGCTGGCTGGCTAAGGCCGCCGTCCAGGGCGTGCTGAGCTACGTCCCGCGAGGACGGGAGCTCAACCACTACCTCCAGAGACACGTCTCCAAGCGGCTGCCGCGGTCACAGCGTGACTTCGACTGGCACGCTCAGATGGGCGTCGAGCACCTCCAGGCGCTCGATCGCGTCCGTCCCGGCGTCGACCGTTCGGCGCTGCACTGCTACGAGTTCGGCGCCGGCTGGGACCTGATCGCGCCGATCTGCCTGTGGGCGATGGGCGTCGAGCGCCAGACCGTCGTCGACATCAACCCGAACGTCGGACTCGACCTCGTCAACGACACCGTGCGCCGGTTCGCGGCCGACGGCGACCGGCTCGAGCGCGTGCTCGGCGTCCGGCTGCGACGGCCCGACGCGTCGCCGATCGCCACCGTCCAGGACCTTGCAGCCCGCTTTGGGATCACGTACCTCGCCCCCCAGGACGCCCGAGCGATGCCCCTCGCGGACGGGAGCGTCGACTTCGTCACGAACACCTTTACGCTCGAGCACATCCCGCCCGTCGACATCACCGCGATCCTCGGCGAGACGCGGCGGATCATGGCGCCCGAGGCCGTCATCAGCTCGCGGATCGACATGCAGGACCACTACCACTACGTGCAGTCGTCGATCTCGGTCTACAACTACCTGCGCTTTCCGGGCTGGCAGTGGCGGTGGCTGAACCCGCCGCTGCACTCGCAGAACCGGCTGCGTCACTCGCAGTACGTCGAGCTGTTCGAGGGAGCCGGGCTCGACATCGCCTGGGACGACCCGGCGACGCCCACGACCGCGGACCTGGTCGAGCTCCGCGGCATCCCGCTGGCGCCCGAGTTCGAACGGTTCAGCGTGATCGATCTCGGCACGAAGCACACGCACCTGCTCGCCCGGCCGCGATCGCACCCGCTCCGTTAGCCGTCGACGGCCTCCATCCGAGCGCGCGCGATCGCCTCGGCTCCGGCCTCGCCCACCAGCAACTCGGGGCGGATCGTTCCGCTCGCGATCAGGTCGAGCGCCGGGAAGCGACCGGTGCTCGCCAGCACCGGATCGAGCGCGATCACGGTGGTCTCCCCTCCGAGCGGCTCCGGCGCCGTGGCGATCACGGTCAGCGAGCCGCCATCGGCGATGTTCCGCGCCGAGGCGAGCAGCTTGCGGGCCGCGGACGGCTGCATCCCGCCGAGCGTGTCGATCAGCACGACCGCGTGCGACCCGCGCGCCGCCAGCCGGCGGGCCTGCTCGATCGCGCGCTCGACGGTCTGCGTCTGGGCGTCGGCCGAGGCGGCGAAGCTGAGGGCGGCGACCGGCGGCGCGGGACCCTCCTGCCACTCGGTGATCTCCTCGGGGCGGACGCCGGCGAGGACGAGCGTCACCTGAACCCCCTCCTGCCCGGCCAGGGTGGCGGCGAGCCGCCGCAGCGCCTCGGTCTTGCCGGCGCGGGCCGGCCCGACGATCGACACGCGCGAGCCCTGGCCAAACGGGGTCAACCACTCGATCGCCTTGATCGTCGGGTCCTCAGATCCGAGCCGGAAGCGCTCGGACGGGTACGCGGCCGGCAGATCATCGAACCGCGTGCTGTCGGCGACCTCGTCGGCCGGACGGCCGTTGATCGTGTCGATCCGGATCAGCGACGCGAACCGCTCTGACCGCCGGGGCGCGCGGCGCGGACCCGCGATCCGGTCACCCGGAACGAGCTCGCAGCGCTTGACCTGCGCCGCCGAGACGTACACGTCGTCCTCGGAGGGTTCGGGCGGATGCACGCGCAGGAAGCCCGAGCCATTCGGCAGCAGCTCGACCTCGCCCTCGACGGTCTCCTCCGCGGGCGCGGCGTCGCGCGGCTGGCCCTTGGCAGCGCGCTCCTCCTGCTGTTCGGTCTCGTCGACAGCCTCGGGCGACGGGCCCTCGGCGTCCTCGTCCGCCGACGGGCCCTCTCCCTCGCCTTCGGTCTCGCCATCGGTCTCGTCCTCGTCGCGGGCCGCGGCTCGGCCGCGTCCACCGCGCCGGCCTCGCCGGCGCCGCGTGGTCGGACGCTCCTCGTCGGTGTCGCGCTCGTCCTCGGCGGGAGCTTCCTCGGCGGGAGCTTCCTCGGCGGGAACCTCGTCGGCGGGAGCTTCCTCGGCGGGAACCTCGTCGGCGGGAGCTTCCTCGGCGGGCGCGCCACCCTGGCGGGCGATGATCGCGTCGATCAGGGCGTCCTTGCGCAGACGGCGGTACCCGTCGATAGAGAGTCCGGACGCGAGAGCGTGAAGGTCCGCGAGCGGGCTGGATTTCAGCGCGTCGCGGTCGAGAATCGACATTCGTGCTACCTCCTTGGGCGGATGATCGGTGGGCTCCGGTCGCGTTGTGCCAGCGACCGGCGATTCAGCTTCTCCAGCCTAGCGTGATGTCGGGACGCGTGATGTAGGGCGGGGCTACGACGGGCGAGGCTCACGTCGGAGGTCCACCGCCAGCGCGAGCGCCGAGTCGACCTCGGCCTCGCCCCTCAGCGCGGCCCGAACGGCCAAATAATCAGCGACGTCGGCGACGTCGTGGACGCGCAGGACGTGCGCGCCGGCGTCGACTCCCTGTCCGACCGCAGCAAGCGTTCCGGCGAGGCGCGCCCGCGGCGGCCGCTGCGTGATCGCGCCGATGAAGTCCTTGCGCGACACCGCCAGCAGCAGCGGCCGCTCGAGATCGTGCAGTTCGGACAGCTCGCGCAGAACCTCGACCGTCTGGGCGGGCGTCTTGCCGAAATCGGGGCCGGGGTCGAGCATCAGCTGCTCGAACGCGACGCCGTGCGCCATCGCCACCGCGATCCGCTCGCGCAGGAATCGCTTGACGTCGGCCCCGACCAGCCCGTCGAGCGTCGGATCGAGCAGCTTCTCCTTCGGCGCCGCCCGCGTATGCATCAGCACGAGCGCGGCGCCGGTGCCGGCGCACACGTCCGCCAGCTCGGGGTCGCGCAGCCCGCTCACGTCGTTGACGATCGCCGCGCCGGCGCCGATCGCAGCGTGCGCCACCGCCGGCTTGTACGTGTCGACCGACACCACCGCGCGCAGCTCACGCGTGAGGCGCTCGATCAGCGGGACCACGCGCTCGATCTCCTCCTCGGGCGCCACCGGCGGCTGGTTGGTCACGCCCGACTCGCCACCGACGTCGATGATGTCGGCGCCGGCGGCCAGCAGCGACCGCGCCAGCTCAACCCGCTCGTCGAGCGTCCGGTTCCCGCCGGCGTCCGAGAACGAGTCCGGCGTGGCGTTGACGACGCCCATCAGCCACGGCCGTCCACCGAGCTCGAGCGTGCCCGCGGTCGTCAGCAGGGGGAGCGCCGGCGCGGTCATACGAGCTACATCCTCGTCCATCGCCCGGAGGGTATTCGGGCCGGACCCCCGGAGCCTGACCCGAGAAGGTGACACTCAACGCGGGCCTCGCGCCGAATGTCACGTTTGCCGCGTATATCGCGGCCTAAGTGGATCTCGGCGCACCTGCCTCGCCGACTGTCACGTTGGCCGCCAAGCGCTGCGGACACGCACCGGAGCTATCCGCCCCGTCGGAACCCTCAGTGGGCCGGGTCCGCGACGCCGTCTTGCTGGCGCTTGGCGACGATGTCCTTGATCCGACCGAGCGTTTCCTCGGACATCCGGCGGATCTCCCAGTGGGTCAGCTTCATCACCCGCATCGGCGACGTCGCGATCACGTCGGCGTTGCGCGGCTCGCGCTCGATCAGGCCCATCTCGCCGATCAGGTCGCCGTCCTTGAGCGAGGCGATCTTCTCGCCATCCTGGATGACGTCGGCGCTGCCCTCCTCGATCGCGATCAACTCGGTCGAGTAGTCACCCTGCTTCATCAGGATCTGTCCCTCGGCGACGCTCGTCTCGGTGGCGAACGCGGCCAGGCGATTGGCCTCCTCGTCGGACAGGCGCGAGAAGATCGGGATTTGCTTCAGGCGGTTGGGATCCATCGTGGTGGCAGATACCCCGTGGCAATCCGCAACTAACCTGTGGGCTAGAGCGCCTGTACCTCGGATGTGATGTCGCTCACAGACTGCTTGGCGTCGCCGAACAGCAGCGAGGTCTTCGGGTCGTAGAACAGCGGGTTGTCGATCCCGGCGAACCCGGAAGCCATCGAGCGCTTGAGCACGACCACCGCGCCGGAGTGGTCGACCTCGAGGATCGGCATGCCGTAGATCGGGGAACCCGGCTCGTTCTTGGCCGCCGGGTTGGTCACGTCGTTGGCGCCGATCACGAGCGTCACGTCCGTGCGCGAGAACTCGGGGTTGATCTCGTCCATCTCCCGGAGCAGGTCGTAGGGGACGTCGGCCTCGGCGAGCAGCACGTTCATATGGCCGGGCATCCGGCCGGCGACGGGGTGGATCGCGAACTTGACCTCGACGCCCTTGGCCTCCAGCGCGCGCTCGAGCTCGCGCACGGCATGCTGCGCCTGGGCCACCGCCATCCCGTACCCGGGCGCGATCACGACCAGGCGGGCGTACGAGAGCTGGATTGCGACGTCCTGCGCGCTGGTCGAGCGGACGGTCCCGCCTTCGGCGCCGGCGGGCCCGCCGGCCGGCGCGGCGATCGCGCCACCGAAGCCGCCCGCGATGATCGCCGGCACCGAGCGGTTCATCGCCTTGGCCATCAGGTTGGTGAGGATCGTTCCCGACGCGCCCACGATCATCCCGGCGACGATCATCGCGGTGTTGTTCAGGGCGATACCGGTGGCGGCCGCGGACAGACCCGTGAACGCGTTCAGCAGCGAGATCACGACGGGCATGTCGGCCCCGCCGATCGGGAGCACGACCATGTTCCCGAGCAGCGCCGCAGCGAACAGGATCCCGATGATGAACAGCGCCTGCGAGTGCACCCCGGCCGCGAGCACGATCGCGCTGCCCACGCAGATCGCGAACAGCACGCCGTTGATGATCGTCTGGCCGGGGAGCTTGATCGGCTTGCCGGGCAGGATCTCCTGGAGCTTTCCGAACGCGATGTTCGATCCCCAGAACGAGACCGAGCCGACGATCGCGGCGAACAGCGTCGGAATCTGCGACTTCTCCAACCAGAACGACCCGCCGGAGAAGAAGTGGTGGCGGTACTCGATCCAGGCGATGATCGCCACCGCTCCACCCCCGACGCCGTTGAAGATCGCCACCATCTGCGGCATCGCGGTCATCCGCACATTCCGCGCCGCCGGCACGCCGACGGCGGTCCCGATAACCAGACCCAGGGCGATCAGCCACGGCGTACTCGAGCCGCTCAAAACATGCGGCGTCAGCAGCGTCGCCACGATCGCGATCGCCATGCCGACAGCCGCGATCTTGTTCCCGCGCACAGCCGTGCGCGGCCCCGTCAGCCCGCTCAAGCCGTAGATGAACAGCGAGAACGCGACGATGTAGCAGGCGTTGATGAAGTTCGCCTGCTGCAGGAAGATCGTGGCGATCACTTGCCGTCGCCCTCGATCTCGTCGGGGCCGTCCCCCGAGGGCAGATCGGGCTTGCGCTTGAACATCCCGAGCATCCGGTCGGTGACCAGGAACCCGCCGACGATGTTGATCGTCCCGAACGCGATCGCGATCACCAACAAGAAGTGCTCCAGCACCCCGTGAGCCTCGTGCATCAGCAAAAGACCGCCGAGCAGCACGATCCCGTGAATCGCGTTGGTGCCCGACATCAGCGGCGTGTGCAGCGTGTTCGGGACCTTCGAGATCACCTCGAAGCCGACGAATGCGGCCAGCACGAGGATCGCGATCTCGGTGACGGTGGTCATCTTGTCCTCCTCAGGCTCAGGAGCTCGTGGTCGCCGCTGCCTCGGCCGCCGCCCGGGCGGCCTCGTGGACGATTTCGCCGTCCCGGGTGATGCAGGCGCCGGCGATGACCTCGTCGTCGAAGTCGAGCGACAGCTGGCCTTCCTCGGAGATCATCAGCCCGAGCAGCGATTGAATGTTCCGCGCGTATAGCTGCGAGGCGTGCTCGGCCATCGTCGAGGGCACATTCAGCGGCCCCAGGATCTTCACGTCGTGGCGCACGACGGTTTGACCGGGCTCGGTCAGCTCACAGTTCCCGCCGGACTCCGCGGCCAGGTCGATGATCACCGAGCCGGGCTTCATCAGCTCTACGGCCCTCTCGGTGACCAGTACCGGGGCGCGCCGACCAGGCACGGCGGCCGTCGTGATCACGACGTCGACCTTCCCGATCGCCTCTGCCATCAACTCCTGCTGGCGGGCCTGCTGCTCGGAAGTGAGCTCGCGGGCGTATCCGCCGGCCCCCTCGAGGTCGCCGCCGAGGTCGAACTCGAGGAATTTCGCGCCGAGCGACTCGACCTGCTCCTTCACCGCGGCGCGGACGTCGAAGCCCTGTACGACCGCTCCGAGGCGCCGCGCGGTCGCGATCGCCTGCAACCCCGCGACGCCGGCGCCGAGCACGAGCACCGTCGCCGGTCGGATCGTCCCCGCGGCGGTCATCAGCATCGGGTAATAGCGGCCCATTTCCATCGCGCCCATCAGCGCGGCGCGATAACCGGCGATGTTCGCCTGCGAGGACAACGCGTCCATCGACTGCGCCCGGCTGATCCGCGGGATCGCCTCCATCGCAAAGCTGGTCGCGCCGGTCTGCGCGATCGCGCGGATCGTCTCCCCGGCGGTCAGTGGTGCAAGGAACCCGATCAGCACGCTGTCGGGTCGCAACCGCCCGATCTCATCCGCGGTCGGCGGCGCCACCTTGACGACCACCTCAGCCTCGTACACGCCGGCGGGATCCTCGACCATGCGAGCGCCCGCCTGCTCGTACTGGGCGTCAGGAATCAGCGCGCCCGCGCCGGCGCCCCGCTCGACGACGATCTCCGCGCCGTTCTCACCACTACCGAGCTTGCCCACCACCTCGGGCACGAGCGCCACGCGGTGCTCGCCCTCGGCCGTCTCCTTGGGGACTCCGATCTGCATGTGGGGGGCCGGAGGGTAGCGGGTTTCTCCTGAATCGGCTTCAACTCCCGCCGAGCACCGCCAGGCTGAGCGCAGTCAGGATTCCGGTGGCGACCACGAGCCGGTCGACGTCCGGCGAGGCGCCCGGAGGCGGTGCGGCGATTCGGGCCGGGCGCCGACGCGCGACCGGTGAACGCGCCGAGCGGGGCGCACGATGCGCCGCCGACGGCGCGCCTGTGGCGGCGGCGTGAGCGCTCGGGCGAGCCGGGGGCACGGTTGCGGTGTGCCGCGCCACCGCCGCGATCGGGAGCGCCTTGCCCTCGAGTGCCATCAGCGCCTCGCCCGTCACCCACGTCGGCGTCTCGCTGGTGCCGCGCGAGTATTCGACATGACCGTCGCCGGCGATCAGCGAGCGGAGGTAGGCGAGCGGCGACGGCGCGCCGTGGCGGTGGAGCGTGTTCGGGTCAACCCCGGCGGCGATCAGGCCCTGGACGGCGAACGCCGTTGATTGGGCGTTCGACCCGGAGCCCGGCATGCTGTTGAACCCGCCGTCGCGGTCCTGCTGACCCCGGACGTAGCCGACCGCGCGTGACCGTGCCCGCGCGGCCGCGGAGCCGCCGGCGCGGGCCAGCGCCTCGAGCGCCGCCCCGGTGTCGTCGACGTCGCTGATCCCGCCGCGGGTCGCGAAGTTGAAGCCGCCGTCGGCGTCCTCCTGGCGCACGAGCCACGCCAGGCTGGCGGGCGGCGGCGCGACGCCGACCGCCCGAAACGCGAGCACCTCGAACGAGGTCCAGTTCGTCTGGTTGTTGACCGACCCGTTGCGGCGGATGTCGCCGCGTAGTTCGGCCACGAGGTCGCGCCCCCCGAAGCTCGTCGCCGGGAGCCCGGCGGCGCCGGCAACCAGCATGTTTCGCTCGACGTCGCCCGGATCGGACGCCGACGCCACCCCGCTCTCGATGTAGTCGATCAGGCTGCGTCCAGCGCGGGCGACGTCCTGCGGGTTCTCGCCGGCGCCGGCCAGGCCGAGCGCCGCCCAGCCCGAGTACAGCTGATTCGAGGCCGAGCCCGGCGTCGCTCCGATGCCGCCGTCGGAGTTCTGGGCGGCGAGCAGGTAGCCGGCGGGCGTGCTCGCCGCTGCGATCCGCGCTTGCGACCGTCCGGCCGCCGCGACCCTGGCCCCGGACCCGACCGCCGCCACCGCGCGTCCCACCCCCAACCCGCCTGGCTGGCTGGCCAGCAAGGCTCCGAGCGAGGCAGTGGCCGTGACGGCGACGACGGCGATCGCGACCAGCGGCGTGGCCGATACCCACGTCACGTTGAGCCGCGTCCTGAACCGGGTCAGCGAATGGATCAGGGCCGGACCGAACGCGAGCGCGAACACGAAGCACCCGCCGGCGTGGATGAAGTCAAAGCCGACCCCCTTCCCCACATACACGCCCAGCGAGCCGAGGCTGTGGTCGCTGTACGTGACCCAGTCGCCGACGTCCTGGAGCGCGGTGAACCCGAACCCGACGACGAAGCACACGACCGCGAGCGTCCAGCGGCCGATCCGCCGCGCGGTCACGACCGCGAGCCCGGCCCCGATCACGCCGGTCGCTCCCCAGCCGGCCATCTGCCACGGGGTCCACGGTCCCTGGCCGAAGAAGAAGTTCGAGGCCAGCCCGGCGATCGCGCCGACCGCGAACCCGGGGCCGCCTCCGAGCGCGTAACCCGACACGAGCACGATGTCGGTGGTCGGCTTGACGTTCGGGAACGCCGCGAACGCGATCCGCCCGAGCGCCGCGAACGCCGCGAGCGTTCCCACCAGCGCCACGATCCGGGCGTCCGGGCGCACGCGCTCGTACCAGGCGAACCCGCCGGCGAGCGCCGCGGCGAGGATGCCGAACGCGCCGAGTTGCCAGGTCATGCGCTCACCTCGGCCGGCGCCGTGGTCAGGAGTGCGATCCCGTCCTGGGCCGCGAGCGCGCCACCCGCTCCACCGAGGATCCGCGCGGTCTCGGTCGCGAAGTACGTGCCGCCCGCCAGGATCTCGGCCGGCGACCCGTCCGCGATCACCGCGCCCTCCCCCATCAGGACCACGCGCTCCGCGAACGCGGCCACGAACTCGGGGTCGTGGGTGGCGACGAGCACGGCCGCATCAAGCTCGCGCAGTAGCGCCGCGAGCTCGTCCTTGCGCCGGCGGTCCATCCCGCGCGTCGGCTCGTCCAGGCACACGACGGCGGTCTTGTAACTGGGATCCTCACCCTCCCCGTCGAGCACGATCGCGAGCGCGAGGCGCTGCTTCTCCCCGCCCGAGAGGTCGCGCGGATGGCGAGAGGAGAACGCGGGGTCCCCGAGCCCGACAGTCGCGAGCGCGGCCGGCGAGGCCTCCTGCGCGACTCGGTCGTGGACGAGGTAGTCGGTCGGGTTCTGGAGCAGCAACGCGACCCGGCCGGCGCTCCGGACCTTGCCGCGGGTGGGTTTCATCAGCCCGGCCGCGTGCCGGAGCAGCGTCGACTTGCCGGCGCCGTTCCGGCCCATCAACGCGACCCGCTCCCCTGGAGCGATCGACAGCGACAGGCCGTGGAGGATGGCCGGCCCGCGGTCGATCTCATGCCATACCCGGTCGAGCGCGAGCGCTGGATCTTCGGCGCGCCGGCGCGGCCTGCGATCCTGCCGGTCCGGGGCGCCGGCCACGATCGGATCGGCGTCCGGAAGCAGCCCGCGTGTTCGCAACACCGAGCGAGCGGCCTTCACGCCCGCCACCGGCGCCAGCCCGAGACCGTGCAGGAGGCGGGCGCCAGGGGTGGCGAGCTCGGGGGCGGCGTCGCACGCCCAGGCCAGGAACTCGGCGGGCGCGGCGTCGCACACCACGCGCCCGGACCGCATGGCGATCGCCCGGTCGGCGAAGCCCAGGCAGCGCTCGAGCCGGTGCTCGGCGATCACGATCGCCGCGTCGAAGTCCTCGTTGAGCCGGCGAAGCAGCGCGATCAGCTCGTCGCCGGCGACCGGGTCGAGCTGCGAGGTCGGCTCGTCGAGCAGGATCAGTTGCGGCCTGCCGGCGAGCGCCGCGCCGAGGGCCACGCGCTGGAGCTCGCCACCGGAGAGCTCGGAGGTAGGGCGGTCGAGCAGCTGCGCGATCCCGAGCGCGAGCGCCGCCTCCTCGACGGCCCGCGCCACCGCCGCCGGCGCCTCCCCCTGGTTCTCGAGCGGGAGCGCGAGCTCGGCGCGAACCGTGCTCATCACGACCTGCGTCTCGGGGTCCTGGAACAGCGAGCCGACGGCGACCGCGAGCGATCCCGGCGAGTGCTTGCGCGTGTCCATGCCGGCGACCGTCGCGCGGCCGGCGAACACGCCGCCGTGGAAGTGCGGCACGAGCCCGTTGGCGGCGCGCAGCAGCGTCGACTTGCCCGAGCCCGACCCGCCGGCGAGGACCACCAGCTCGCCCGGACCGATCTCGAGTGACACGTCTTCGATCGCCGGCGCCGCCGCGCCGGGATAGGAGTACGTCACCCCCTCGAGCGACAGCACGCTCACCGCTCGATCCCCCTCCGGTCGGCAAACGGCAACAGCGCGCACACGACGATCGCCACCGCCACCGCGACCTCGCCTGTCCCGACCGGCGCATACAAAGACGGGTCCGAGCTGAACGGGACGAGGCCGGCGATCCGGGCTCCGACCGCCAACGAAACCAGCGCCACCGCAGCGGCGCTGAACGCGATGTCGTGGCGCGAGTACGGCCGCCGGACACGCCCGGCCGCGCCCGATCGTCGCGCAGCGCCGTAGCCGCGTACCTCGAGGGCGGCGGCGACGTCGAGCGCGCGGTCCAGTACGCCGGCCGTGGTGGCGCGCATCAGCCGTGCCCGCGACGGCGGTGGACCCGGGCGGCAGCGCTGGGCCTCGGCGAGCCGGCGCGCGTCGCGCGCGAGCACCGGGATCATCCGGGTGGCCAGTGTCGCGGTCAGCGCCGAGTGGAACGAGAACCGGCGGAACAGCCCAAGCACCTCGTCGGGGTCGACCGCGACCGTGTACAACGCGCCGCAGAGCACGAGCGCGATCGCCCGCAGCCCGAGAATCGCGCCGTAGACGGTCGCCTCGAGCGTCACGTCGGTCTGGCCGAAGACCGGCAGATCACCGAGTCGCGCGATCACCGTCAGGCCGCCCTGCGCCACCAGCATGTTGACGGCCATCACGAGCAGGCCGAGCGGGAGCGCGAACAGCGCGGCGCGGCGGATTTCGCGCCCCACGCCGGCACCGACGGCGGCGCCGGCGATCGCGACGACCACGGCTCCCAGCGCCACCGGCGCCGACAGCAGCAGCACCGCGAGCGCGAGCGCGAGGCAGTACGCGCACCCGGCGCCGGCCCGCGCCGCGTGCAGCGGGCTGGCGCGGCGGCGGTAGATCATCAACTCGTCGCCTCCAGCGGCACCGGAAGGTCGGTGCCGCCCTGGACGGCAACCGCGAAGTGGTCACGCAGCCGCGCCGGCGTAAGTGCGTCGGCGGCGGCGGACACGCCCGCCACGTTGGTGCCGGTGATCAGCCAGAACGGCCCGGTCGTGGGCTGCGCGGTGGCCGAGATCAAACCCGCGCCGGCGCCGAGCGTACGTACGACCTGGCCCCCCGGGTTCAGCAGCTCGAGCGAGGACCCATTGGGACCGGCGAACTTCGCGTAGACGCCGCTTGACGCCGGGCCGTGGGCGATCAGCTGGGCCAGGAGCTCGCCATGGACGTCGTTCCACGTGCCGACGACCACGCCGATCGAGTCCGTTCCCGATCCCCCGCCGATCGCCTGGCTCGAGACCGGCACCCCGAACGAGTTGAGCTCGGAGGTGACCCGCTTGCAGGCCGCGGGGGTATCGGTGGCGCATTCGATCGTCACCGGGTAACGCCGACCGCCGATTCCGTGGATGAACGGCTCGGGGAACGAGCCGACGACCGCCGGGATCGAATCGGTGGCGGTCCAGTCGTGGAGGTCCCACCAGATCCGGTCGCCCTTGTTGATCGAGGTACCGGCCGCGCCGAGCGGCGCCTGGACCCCGTTGACGTAATAGAACCAGTCGTGCTGCGAGGAACTACCGGCCTGGCCGTCGATCGATTGGACGAACCCGCCGCTGTAGCGCGTCGTGACCTTGAACGACCGCTCGAGCATCCGCATCACGGTCTGGGAGCCGGGGATGCTCTTCTCGGACACCGAGCCGACCGGCGCGGTGCCGAAGTCCCGGGTAACGGTCAGCGTGACGACGCCCGAGGTCGCCTTTCCGGCGCCCAGGCCGCAACCGGCGATCGCGAGCGCCGAAGCGATCGCGATCGCCGTGAAAGCAGCCCTGCGCATCATGATCAGCCGGCGGGGCTCACCCCTTGGTGATCTTGAACAGCAGCTTCTCGCCCGACTTCAGCTTGATGCCGCAGGCGCCGGTATTCGCGAGCTTGCCGTTGACGTACACGCCCCAGTAGTTCGACCCGGTTGGCTTCACGCCGTCGATCGACGTGACGAAGATGCTGCCGACGCTCGAGTAGTACTTGCCAGTCCACTTGCCGTGCGTCGCCGCGTCGAGCGCGCCGGCGGCGCTGGCGCCCGGGCACTTTCCCTTGGGCGCACCGCCCTTGGTGATCGAGCCCTTCTCCCCGTGCTCGGAGGTCGGCTTCAGCAGGGTCTTGGTCTGGGTCTTGATCTGAACGGTCACGGACGGGCCGGTGCTGGCGGCGAACGCGACGCCGGAGGCCGCGACGGCCATGATGATCGCTCCCAGAAGAGCGATGAGGGTCTTGCGATGCATGAGGGCCACCCCTTTCCACGAGGGCATATCGGCTTGGCGGTCGGAGGCTGGTCTCCTGGCTGACGGGCCTACCAGCCGCGCCTTCCCGGTGACCCGACGTCACCAGTGGCAGTTGTTGCGGCTGGCGTCCCCGATCACAGTGGCGGGTCCGCGCCGGATTCCAACCGGCTTCCCATCACCACCGACCTTGAACGATCGTGATCGTATCGCGGGTCACGGGCGACGGCGGAACGGCTGGGGAATCGCGAGCTCCCGGTCCCGTCGGGCGGCGGCGATAAGTTGGCCGGCGCGTGGCCGGAACTCTCGATCAAGGAAGCCTGGGCGCCGTGTTCGACACGGTGGCCGTTGAATACGACCGCAGGCGACCGACCTATCCGGACGAGCTTGTCGAGCGCGCCTGCGAGCTCGGCGGTCTGGCGGCCGGCGACCGGGTGCTCGAGGTCGGATGCGGCACCGGCCAGCTCACCCGGCACCTCGTGGCCCGCGGGCTGCGCGTCACCGCGGTCGAACCCGGTGCGAACCTGATCGAGCTGGCGGGACGCGAGGTGCGCGGGCCCGGCACGCTCGAGTTCGTCAACCACCGCCTCGAGGACGCGCCCATCGACGGCGAGTTCGCCGCCGCCTTCTCGGCGTCGGCCTTTCACTGGCCCGATCCGGACGTGAGCTGGGGGAAGGTGGCACGGGCGCTGCGGCCGGACGGACTGTTCGCGCTGCTTCAGCACTGCGCGCTTCGACATCGGGACATCGTCACCGACGACGACGCGCTGATCTCCGTACTTGCCGGCGCCGCGCCGGAGATCGCCGCCGGCTGGCCTCCGTTGAGGGACCTCGGGACGATCCTGGGCGGCGTCGAGGACCGGCGCGACAACGTATCCGAGGTGTGGGCTTGGCTGGCGCATCAGCCGTTGGCGCGGCCCTACGCCGGTCCGCTGTTCCGCGACATAGAGATCGCGGCCGTGCCCATGATCACCGAGAAGTCCGCGGACGAGCTGAACGCGCTGTTGCGCACGACCTCGCTCTACCCCCGTCTCGCGCCGGCTCAGCGAGAAGCGCTCGAGCGGGGAAACCGGGAGGTGCAAGCGCGAGTCGGTCGGCGCATCCGGGCCGGGATGGTCGCCGTCCTCGTGACGGCGCTACGTGCATAACTAGTGGTCTCTTTCGTCGTACCTACGAAAGAGACCACGAACTAGACTCGATTCGCGATGACCGTCAACCTGACCCGCATCTATACCCGCCTCGGGGACTCGGGCGAGACGCATCTCGGCGACATGAGCCGGGTGCCCAAGACTCACCCGCGGATCGAGGCGTACGGCACCGTCGACGAGTTGAACGCGCATATCGGGGTGGCGCTGACGATCCCGGGCCTGCCGGAGGCGTACGGCGAGTGGCTCGCGCGCGTCCAGAACGACCTGTTCGACGTGGGCGCCGACATCGCGGCTCCGCACGACCCCGAACGGGAGCGGCTCCGGGTGATCCCCGAGCAGACCACGTGGCTCGAGGAGCGCTGCGACGAGGTCAACGCCACGCTCGCGCCGCTCAAGTCGTTCGTCCTGCCCGGCGGCACCGCGGCCGCCGCCTACCTGCACGTGTGCCGGACCGTGTGCCGGCGGGCCGAGCGGCTCGCAATCGCGTGCGGCGAGGAGTGCAGCGCCGAGGTGGTCCGGTACCTGAACCGGCTCTCGGATCTGCTCTTCATCCTCAGTCGGGGCGCCAACGGTGGCGAGGAGCCACTGTGGCAGCCGGGCCGGTATCGCGAGCAGTAGCGGCGCGGACCAGCGTCCCGAGGCTAAGCATCACGCCGGTCGATACGGCGACGCCCAGCGTCGCGATCGCGGCCGCGACCACCATGAGCTGCTTGTGGCCCTCCGCGTAGGCGAGGGCATCGTGCGGACGCGTCAGCACGACAAGCGCCGAGCAGCGCGACGACGGCGACGATCACGGCCGCCTGCGGGGCGAGCGCCGCCCGCAGCGACACCCGGTCGAAGGTTGTCTCGCTCGGCCAGCGGCGCTCCGCGGCCGACGAGCGCCGCCACGGCCACAAGCGCCCACGTCGCCGCAACCAGATATCCGGCGAACACGTCGGCCGGGAAATGGTCTCCGGTCGTCACCAGCGAGTATCCGACCGCCACGGCGAACGCCGCGCCGAGTGCGGCGACGTACGGCCGCACGCGGCCGGGCGAGGCGAGAAGCAGGCCGAGGACCGCCGACATCGCCGCCGTCGAGTGTCCACTGGGCCATTCCGTCGTCGGCACCGGCAACCACCCATCCAACAGCCCGGCGAAATGCGGCTCGGGCAGCACGTGCTTCAGCGCCTCGGTGGTGAGGTTCGCGCCGAGGAGGATCGCCGCTACCGCCAGCGCCACCCGCGGCCGCCCTCGCACCAACGCGATCGACCACGACCACCGGCGCCCAGAAGAAATACCTGTGCGGGTTGCACAGCGACACGAAATGTTCCGCGAGCGACCGGACCACGCCGTGCTGGTGCAGCTCGATGAACCCGACGTAAGTGGTCAGATTGGCGCTGCGGAAGACGCCGATGTGAAACGCGGCGAACCAGGTCGCCACGAGCAACATCACACATCCGGCAGCGCCCGCCAGTGCCCATCTGGCCCGAATTGCCATTGCATCAGGCTAGCGATGCCGCATCAGCGGCGGTGAAGAATCGGCGTCTAGCTGGTCCGCTCGAGCTGCGGCGTCGTGCCGCGCATCACGCGCAGCTCCGGGGAGATGCCGGTCCGGCGCACGTGCGCGTAATGCTCGATGTCCTCGGGCGAGGCCACGTCGACGTTCAGCCCAGCGGCCAGCTCGAACCGGCCGGCCTCGTAGAGCAGCTCCTGATAGCCGGGAGTCTCGCTCGATCGGCCCTCGACGTCGAGGAAATGGATGCCGGTGCGGAACTCCCACCGCTGGCCGCCGGCGACCCGGTCCGCGGCCTGCTTCGCGCGCGCGGCCTCGGCGCCGGCACTCTGGCGGGGGCGGGCGCCTGACCCGTCCAGCGCGCGTGACAGCCGCTCGAAGTTGCGCCGGTACGGCGCCGGCACGATCGCGACCGGACCGCTGGCGCCGGCGGCGCCGCGAATCGTCTCGGCGATCGGTCCGACGAGCACGAACTCGACCTGATTGGCCTGAAGCCACGTGAGCACGGCGATCGACTCGCCTGGGAGGTGCTCGAAGCCCGGGGCCGGGCGTACGGGGCGCATGTCGATTTGCGCGTTTCTTTTCTTGCGCAGCATGGTCACTGCGTTTCGCCGCTCGGGCGCGGAGTCCTTCAGGTAACGTGCCCGCCAGGGTGAGCCGGGAAGTCTGGTCGGCGCTTCTTTCCCCCAGCTTGGAGTCGAATGTCAGCCGCCCTCGCGGCCCCGCTGTTTCTGGTTTCGCTGGCGGTGACCCTCGCCGCGGCGCGGCTGTTCGCCCGCCGGCTCGACCGGCTCGGCGTGCGCTTCGGCTTCCCTGAGGCGCTGATCGGCCTGCTTACGGCCATCGCGGCGGACGGGCCGAACGTGTCCTCGGCGCTGTTCGCGCTCATCAAGGGCGCGCACGACGTCGGCGTCGGCGTGCTCGTCGGCTCGAACACGTTTCAGCTCGGGGCGATGATCGGGGTGAGCGCGCTGCTCGCCGGAGCGATCCGCCTCCCGCGCGAGACCGTGCTGCTCGAGGGCGTGGTCGGTCTGATCATCACGCTGCTCGCGATCGCCGTACTCCTGCGCTGGCTCTCACCGGCGGCCACCGTGATCCTGTTCGCGCTTGTGCTCGCGCCGTATCTGGCGCTGGTAGCCGCCGGACAGCGCCTGAGTGAGCGTCCTGGATCGAAGCTGACGCGCCTGGCCCATGCTCTCCACGAGCACGCCAGGGCCCGATCAGCCCCCCGAGACATCGACGAACCCGACCCACCACCTGCTCGCTTTGATCGTGCTCGACGTCGTCCTGATCGTCGCTGGGAGCGTGGGCATGGTCCAGGCGGCGCTGACGCTCGGCGGGGACTGGCACATCCCCAACACGGTGCTCGGCGTGCTGATCCTCGCGCCGCTCACCAGCCTTCCGAACGCGCTCACCGCGATCCGGCTCGGCCTCGCCGGCCGGGGCGCGGCGCTCGTCGGCGAGACGTTCAACAGCAACTCGCTGAACCTCGGCGCCGGCGTGATCCTGCCATCGCTGTTCGTGACCTTCGCGGCGGTGTCGAGCGTGGGCAAGCAGCAGCTGGCATTTCTGCTGGCGATGACGATCGTGGCGGTCGGCCTGCTGGCGCGGCCCGCGGGGATGCGACGGGCGGGCGCCGCGATGCTAATCGTCCTGTATTTCGCCTTTGTGGCGGGTACGCTCGTGGGCTCATGAACGAGCCGAGGCGGCAACCGCCGGGTCAACCAGATTTCCGCGCACGGCGGCTCGCACGGGAGCGCGAGCGGCGGGCCAGGAATCGGCGGCGCCGGCTGATCGTGGTCGGCTCGCTGCTCGTGATCGTGGTCGCGGTGGTCATGATCGGCCTGGTGGCCACCGGCGGCGGCGCCACGTCGAGCCAGACGGCCACGAACACCTCCCAGACCGAGCATCAGAACGCCCGCGGTGGCTCGACCCACGCCGCCCACGCCAAGACGTTCAGCGCGAGCAAGCTGCCGAAGAGCACCGTGACGGGGGTCGGCACCGGCAAGCCGGGGACCGCCACCGTGCCGGTCCTCATGTACCACGTGATCAACCCGCCGCCGGCAGGGGCCCCCTTCCCGGGGCTGTACGTGCCGTCCGCCGAGTTCGCGGCTCAGATGGAGGCGCTCAAGGCGGCCGGCTGGCACGCGGTGACGATGGACCAGCTCGAGGCCTACTGGAAGCGCGGCGTACCCCTCGGGACGGGCAAGCCGATCGTGCTCACGTTCGACAACGGCTACGCGTCGCAGTACGAAAACGCCCTCCCGGTCCTCAAGCGTCTCGGCTGGGTCGGCAACGAGAACATCCAGTTGACCGGGTTGCCGCCGTCCCAAGGCGGCCTCACCGACGCCCAGGTACGGGGTCTGATCGCGGCCGGCTGGGAGCTCGACACCCAGGGGATCAGCCACGCCGATCTGATCACGCTCGATGCGTCCGAGCTCAAGTACCAGGTCGCGACCGCGCGCCAGACCCTCCAGAAGCGCTACGGCGTTCCCGTCAACTGGTTCTGTTATCCGTCCGGCCACTACGACGCGACCGTGATCGCCGCGGTCAAGTCCGCCGGATTCGTCGGCTCGACGACCGTGATCCCGGGCTGGGCGAGCGGCGGCGAAGATCCCTACCGACTCCCCCGGTTGCGCGTCCTCGGCGGCACGAGCCCGGCCGGACTGCTCTCTCAAATCGGCTCGGCTGAGTCCGCCGGAGCGCCCCCGGCGTCGTACGGAGGCGCGGGGACGGCGTGAGCGCGTCGCCGCGCATGCGCCCTGGCGAGCGGCCCGGGACGTTGCGCGCCTCGAGGCCGAACTTCCTCATCGGCGTCGCGGCCTCGCTGCTGCTGGTCGCGGCGGCCACCGCCGCGATCTATCCGCTCAAATCGCTCGCGCCGGTCGTGTCGCTGAGCGTCGTGTACCTGCCCGCGGTGCTGCTCGTGTCCGCGTACTGGGGGCTCGCGCTCGGCATCGTCACGTCGCTGCTCAGCGCGGCCGCGTTCAACTTCTTCCACCTCCCCCCCACCGGCCGGTTCACAATCGCCGACAGCCGCAACTGGGTCGCGCTCGGGGCGTTCACGATCGTCGCGGCCGCGGTCAGCACCGTCGCCGATCTCGCGCGCAGCCGCGCGATCGAGGCCGACCGCCGCCGGGCCGAGGCCGACCTGGCCGCCGCCGTCGCGCGCGATCTGCTGGGCGGCTCGGAGACCGTCGGCGCGCTCGAGGGAGCCGCCCGGAGGGTCGGCGCGGCACTCGGGATCGGCCCCGTCTCGATCGAGCTCGGAGCGGTGGAGGCCGACCGGCGGCGCCGGGCGTTCGAGCTGAGCGGCGCCGACGGCGCGCAGGTGGCGACGCTGCTCGTCCCTCGCCGGCTGCCGCCCGACACCGAGCAGCGGTTGCTGGCGCACGTCGTGCCCGCGCTCGGCGCGCTCGTCGCAATCGCGCTGCGCCGAGACGCGCTGCAGGCCGAGGTCGTCGAGACCGCGGCGCTGAGGCGCAGCGACGACATCAAGACGGCGCTGCTGCGCGCGGTCTCGCACGACCTGCGCACGCCGGTGACCGCGATCGTCGCCGCCGGCCATGCGCTCGGGAGCGATTCGCTCACCGCCGGCGAGCGTGCCGAGCTCAGCACCGCCGTGGTCGAGGAGGGCGAGCAACTCGCGGCGCTCGTCGACAAGCTGCTCGACCTGTCGCGGCTTCAGGCCGGGCGGGCCGAGCCGCGCCGGGACTGGGTCTCGCTCGAGGACGTCGTGCATGCGGCCAGGGAGGGGCTGTCCGAGCCCCGCGCCGACGTGCGCCTCACGGTCGACCCCGATGTGCCGCCGGTCAGGGCGGACGCCGCCCACCTCGAGCGCGCGTTTGCCAACCTGCTCGAGAACGCCGTGCGCTACTCGGGCAGACGACCGGTGTCGGTGCAGATCCGCCGCAGCGGATCGCGTGTGGTCGCGCGGGTGGTCGACCAGGGGCCGGGAATCGACACCACCGAGCGCGACCGGATCTTCGAGCCCTTTTATCGGGGACCCGCCCACCCGTCGACCGGCCGCGAGGCGGGGTCCGGTCTTGGGTTGTCGATCGCGAAGGGGTTCGTCGAGGCCAACGGCGGCACGATCTCGGTCGAGTCGCTCCCGGGCCAAGGGTCGAGCTTCGTGGTCTCGTTCCCGATCGAGGTGCCCGTCGAGCAGCAGCCTGAGCACGAGCCGGCGATCCCGACGTGACCGCCGAGCCCCGCCCCCGAGTACTCGTCGTCGACGACGAGCAGCAGATCCTCCGGGCGCTGCGCGTGATCCTGCGCGATGCCGGCTTCGAGGCGCTCCCGGCGAGCACGGCGGAGGAGGCGCTCGACATCGCGGCCACGCGTCGGCCCGACGCCGCGATCGTCGATCTGGTGCTCCCCGACTTCGACGGGGTCGAGCTGTCCCGGCGCCTGCGCGAGTGGAGCGAGATGCCGCTGATCGTCCTCTCGGCGGTCGGCGAGGAGGACGCCAAGGTGCGCGCGCTGGCCGCCGGCGCCGACGATTACGTGACCAAGCCGTTTGGCCCGCGCGAGTTGGTGGCGCGCCTTCAGGCGAACCTCCGCCGGATCGCGCCCGAGCCCGAGGAGGCGGTAATCCGCGTCGAAGGGCTCGAGGTCGACCTCGCGCGGCGCACGGTGCACGTCGACGGCAATGAGGTCCACCTGACCCCGACCGAGTTCGACCTGCTGCGCCTCTTGATCCGCAACCGCGGGCGGCTCATGACCCACCGCGACCTGTTGCTGTCGGTCTGGGGACCCGGGTACGGCGAGGACACGCAGGTGCTGCGCGCGCACATCGCGAACCTGCGGCGCAAGATCGAACCCGGCGGCGGGCGGCGCTACATCCGCACCGACCCCGGCGTCGGCTACCGCTTCGCGCTCTGACGGTGACGTACTCGTCGGGTGGCGCGGGCGACCGGCTCGGGGGCGGGAGCCGGTCGCCTGGTCGCGCCGCTCGCCGCACCGTTGCGGGCAGCCGCCGGCGGTGTCTCGATCACCACGCGACATGGCCGGTGGGCGAGCAAGTAGGTCGCGGTCGGTCCGAGCGCACGCTCCGATGGCGGCGAGCGGTACTCGAGTTCGACGCTATGGCGCAATCCGTGGGTCTCGATGCGCGCCATGTCCTGGTGGCGACGGTAGGTGGGGTCGCGTCAAGGACCCGCTAAACATCCGAGGCCCGGCGTAGAGATTTCGCTAACGGGCGGGTCTTGGGATGAAGGTCCGAATAATTGCGACCTTCTTCCCAGGCACGTCGCCTACGCGTCCGGGTCGCGCAGCCGGTACCCGACCCCGGGCTCGGTGATCACGTACCGCGGCCGCGAGGGATCCGGTTCGAGCTTCGCCCGGATGTGGGCGACGTGCACGCGCAGGTAGTGCGTCTCGGCTCCGTACTCGGGGCCCCACACCTCGCGCAAGAGCTGACGGTGGGTCACGAGCCGCCCCTGGTGTTGGGCGAGCACGCGCAGCAGGTCGAACTCGATCGGGGTCAGGTGGACCGCCTTGCCGTCGCGCGTGACCAGCCGGTCGGACAGGTCGATCACGAGCTCGCCGATCTTCAGCTGCGGGCTGCCGCCGATGTCGACCGACCGGCGCAGAAGCGCGCGCAGCCGGGCCAGCAGCTCGTCGGTGCCGAACGGCTTGGTGACGTAGTCGTCGGCGCCGGCATCGAACGCCCGGACCTTCTCGCGCTCGTCCCCGACCGCCGACAGCACGAGGATCGGGAGGCGGCTCCAGCGCCTGACCTCCTCGCAGATCTCGACGCCGCGCCCGTCCGGAAGAACAAGGTCGAGTACGAGCGCGTCGGGCGGCCTTGACACGAGCTCGACGAGCGCCTCGGCCTTGGTCTCGGCCGACTCGACCGTGTAGCCGGCGCTCCGCAACAGGATCTTCAGCCCCCGGACGATCTGTGGCTCATCGTCCACCACGAGGACTCGCGGCGCGGTGGCGCTCATGTGACCACGGTGACCGTGTCCGAAGCGTCGGCCGGCTGGCGCGCGACCGGGAAGCTGACCGTGAACGACGTGCCCATGTCCCTCCCGGACTGGAGCACGATCCGGCCGCCGTTGGCCTCGACGAAGCCGCGGCAGATCGCGAGCCCGAGACCCGATCCGGCGCCGGCGTCGCCACGGCCGCGGAAGAACGGCTCGAACACCTGCGCCCGGTGGCGGAGGGGAATCCCGCTGCCGCTGTCGGCGACGCGGATGGCGACCCGCCCCGAGCTGGCGCCGCCGCTGATCCGCACCGGTGCGTCGGACGGCGAGAACTTGACCGCGTTCTCGATCAGGTTCGAGAACACCCGCTCGAGCTGGGCGGCGTCGGCCCGCACGAGCGGCAAATCGCCGGGCAACTGGAACTCGATCGGGTGGTCGCCCGACGCGTGGGCGGCGGCCGAGGCGACGACGTCGTGCAGGTCGCACCAGTCCGCCTGGGGCGCCACCGCGCCCGACTCGATCCGCGACAGGTCGAGCAGGTCGTCGACGAGCTTGGCCAAGCGCGCGCTCTCGGTCTCGATCACCTCGATCAGCTCCGCGCGCTCGGCATTGGTGACGGCGCCGATCGAGAGCGCCGAGCCCGCGGTCGTGATCGCGGTCAGCGGCGAGCGCAGGTCGTGGGAGATCGCGTGCAGGATCGCGGTCTTGGCGACCTCGGCGCGCCGCGAGGCCTCGTTCTCGGCGGCCCGCTCGGAGACCCGCTCCCGTTCGACGGCCACATCGATCAGGCGCCCAAGCGACTCGGCCACACGCTCGATCGCGCTCTGGTCCCAGTCCACGTCGTCAGTCAGGTACAGCCATGCGTTGCCGGCGCGCGTGTGCAACGGCACCACGATCTCATCCGGCATCGCCGTCGGCACCGGCTCGATGACGATCCGGGCGCGGCCGGCGGCGGTGGCGAGCGCCACCCGGTCGCCGATCGTCTCGAGCTGGGCGCCCACGCTCTCGGTCACGAGGATCGCCGAGGCGACCTCGGCGACGAGCTTGGCCTCGCGCTCGCGGGCGGCGGCGACCAGCGCACGGCTCTCGGCCTCCGCGGCACGCTCGCGGGCGACCGCGGCAAGCCGCCCGACGACGACGGCCGCGATCAGCAGAACGATCAGCTCGATCAGGTCCTGCGAGTGGGCGATCGCCAGCTTATGGCGCGGCGCGATGAAGAAGAAGTTGAGCGCGAACACGCCGAGGACCGCTGTCACGAGCGCGGCCAGCTGGCCACGGCGGATCGCGATCAGCAGCACTGCGAGCAGGTACAGGCTCCCGAGCCCTGCGTCGTCCGACGTGGTCGACTGAAGCGCCGCCACTCCCAGCGTCGCGAGCCCGACCGCGATCAGAATCTCGACGCCGGTCGCGGCGCCGGCGCGGAGCGCATCGCGGTCGAGCGGCCGCGTGTCGCGCACGGCAGGGATACGCCGCCCACGGACGCGCCCGGGGTGCAGCCCCAGAGCACCGAGCAGGTCCCGCCAATCTCTCATGTGTCTAAGGCTAGTCCGCCATTGTCGGGTGCTCGAGGCTACGCCGCCACCGTCGGCCGTCGCTTGCGCTCAGGCGCCGGAATCGACTCGACGATTACCCGGCAGGGCCGCTCGCGGAGCACGGTCGCGAGCGCGCGACCGAAGCCGGATCCGTCCTGGGGCATCGGCATCACGATCGCGGCGGCGTGCATCGCCTTGGCCTCGTCGACGATCCGGCGCCCTGTCTGGCCGGCCCTGACCTTTTCCCAGTGCCCGGACACGCGCCGCCCTTCCTGGACCTTGGCCTCTTCGATGATCGATTGCGCCGCCGACTCCTTCAGCGGCAGCGATGCGTCGATCGGGCTGTTCGACGGGACGGGAATGGTCACCAAGATGTGGATCCCGCGGCGCCGACGGGCGGCCAGCTTCGCGGCGGTCGCCACCACCTCGGGCACGTAATGGCCGTCGTCGAACACCACCAGCACCGACTCGTATTCGGACTCGGTCTCGGTCGCCGGCCGGGCGATCGCCACCTTCGTGGTCGTCGTGAGGTCGAGCCCATGGCGGTGGCGGTACACCGGGTAGACGATCATCCCGATCGCCAGCCAGCCGATCCCCACGATCGCGACGCTCGTGTGCAGCGCGGCCAGCACCAGCAGCGAGGCGAACGTGCAGGTACCGCCGACGATCGCGAACACCGGCAGGTCGCGCCCGCGGAAACGCAGATTCCAGGGCGGCCGGTAGGGCCGTGTCGCGTTCGGCAGCGTGATCCGCATGCGCGTCACCGACAGGTGCGCGATCGTGAACGACAGCATCGCGCCGAACGCGTACAGGTTCCCGAGGAACGTGGCCTGGCCAGGGATCAGCGCGATCGCGGCGATCGTGCTGAAGATGATGATTCCGACCCACGGCGTCCCGAACTTCGGGTGCAGCCGGCGCAGGCGGTCGGGCACCTGACGGTGGATCCCCATCGAGTAGGTCAGCCGCGACACCCCGAGGATGCCGGCGTTGGTCGCGATGAACAGGATCGTCGCCGCGAGCAGCCCCACGTAGATCTCGGCCGCGTGCTGAAGCGGCCCCAGGTGGAGCGCGCGGACGACGCCGAGCACCGGGTCGCCGGCGTAGCCCCCGTGCTGGTCGTCGACCCCGAGCAGCGTCTGGCAGTGGTTGCCGACGCAGCGCACCGGCAGCGCCGAGAGCGCGATCGCGGGCAGCAGCGCGTAGATCGCGAACACCGCGATCACCACGCGGTTGATCGCCTTGGGCACGGTCCGGCCCGGGTCCTTGGCCTCCTCGGACATGTTCGAGATCGTCTCGATCCCGGTGTAGGCGAGCATGCACAGCGGGATCGCGACGAAGAAGTTGGCCCACGTCGGCGCCGTGCCGAGATGGACGTTGTTGATCAGAGTCTGCGGCGAGAACACGAGCACCAGCCCGACGCACACGATCAGCACCTGGGTGCAGAAGTCGATCACCGCGAGCACGAGGTTCACGCCGATCGACTCCTCGACGCCGCGGATGTTGATCGCGGCGAGCACGAAGATCGCCACGATGCCGGCGATCACGTCGCCCGGTGGATGCTCGAGCGCCGGCCAGAACAGCCCCCCGATGTAATGCGGGACGAAGAATGCCGACGTCGCGATCGTCAGCATGTAGTTGAGCATCTGCCCCCACGCCGCGAAGAACGACCAGAACTCGTTGAACGCGTGACGCGCGAACGACGAGGAACCGCCGGCCTCGGGGAACATCGCGGTCGCCTCGGCGTAGGTCGAGGCGGTCAGGAAGAAGATGAAGCCCGAGATGATGAAGACGAGCGGAGTGAGCCCGAGCGCGAGCGCGGCCACCAATCCCAGCGCGTAGTAGATCGATGACCCGACGTTCCCGTACGCGCTCGAGGCGAGCGGGTAGACGCCGAGGACGCGCTGGAGGCCTTCGAGTTTCCGCTCAGCCATCGGCGCGCCCCGCACCGGGCCGGGCCGGCTCGCCCTCGGGCGAGGCCGACTTCGGAGCGCCGTCGGCCGGGGCGGACTGCTGCTCCTCGTCGGCGGGGACCGGCGCGGGTTCGACGGCCGGGGCTGGCGTCCGCGCCCGCCAGTCGGCGGGCGGCGCGGTCAGGATCACGCGGCACGGCGCCTTGGCGATCACGTACCGGGAGACGTCGCCGACGAAGTTCTCGAGCGGACCGCCGACGCCGCCGAACAGCGATCCGCCCCGGACCCGCGAGGACTCCTCGGCGGCGAGCACGATCGCCTCGACGCCGCGGCGGCGGGCCTCGCGCACGATCGCCTCGCCGGCACGGCGCGCGCGGACGATCGCGGTCGCGACCTCGACGCCCTCGTACTCCTCGCCCACGAGCTTGGCCCGCGCGAGCGCCTCGCGCGCCCGCTTGACCTGTGCGTCGGGTAGCGGCGCGTCCATCGGCAACGCCAGCGGGATCTCGAACACCCAGATCGCCTCGATCATCGCCCCCTCGGACTCGAGGTCGTCGCGGGTCTCGCCTGCCAGACGGCCGGCCGTCTGGATGATGTCGTCGTCGAGCGCCGTCCCGAGGATCGGGACGAGGATCGAGCCGAACTCGGGCTCGAGCGCCTCGTAGCGAAGCGCCCGCTCGGGGATCGTGACGCGCTTGAGCAGCGGCTTCTGCTGGGACTTTCGGTAGCCGACGTACAGCACCAGCCCGGATAGCAACCAGGCCAACCCGACGTAACGGGCGCCCGTGTGGAAGATGAGCAACGCGATCCACCCGAGCGCCGAGGCGACCGCGCCGACCACCGCGGGCACGGGGATACTCCCGCCAGACACACTGATCGACAGCGGCATGCGGTACGGGCGGTCGCGGTCAGGCTCCCGGAAGCGCAGCGCGATCACCGAGACGT
Organism: uncultured Solirubrobacterales bacterium; assembly: GCA_963770615.1. GTDB lineage: Bacteria > Actinomycetota > Thermoleophilia > Solirubrobacterales > Solirubrobacteraceae > Palsa-465. The sequence goes on from CAVYQJ010000019.1 coordinate 156,451, forward strand.
GCGCGATCGTGAACGCGAGCAGCGCGCCGAACGCGTAGATCCCGACGAGGAACTCGAGGTCGGTGGGCAGCACGAGCCCGGCGGCGGCAGCGGCGGCCGCACCGATGATCACGTACGGCGTTCCCCAGCGCCCGTGCAGCCGGCCGATCGCGCTCGGAATCTGGCGGTTGGTGGCGAGCGAGTATCCGACACGGGAAACGCCGAGCATCGCCGCTCCGGCGGCGGCGAACAGCCCCAGCGCACCTCCGATCGCGACCGCGTACTTGAGCACGTCGGCCAGCCACTTGGGGTGGAACGCCTCGGCCACACCGAGCACCGGCGCGTTGATGTGCGTCGTGCCGAGCGAGGTCACGCCGTCGTGAACCGGGAGCGCGCCGACGCCAACCATCGAGATCCCGACGTAGATCAGCACGATCACCGCCGTGCCCGGCCCCACCAGCATTTTGACCTGCTTACGGGTCGCGGTCACCTCGCCCGCGATGCTCGCCGCGGCCTCGACCCCCGTGAACGCGATCACCGCGATCGGCAGCGCGAACGCGAGGTCCGACCAACTCGGCGCGGTCCCCAGATGGATGCTCGCGGTCAGATTGTGCGCGTTGAACACGAGCGCGAACCCGAGCACGATGATCAGCGCCTGCAGGATCAGATCGCCGATCGTGATCAGTAGGCGCGTTCGGATGCGGCGGGCGCTGACGCCGGTCAGGTTGTCGACGGCGACGAGCGCGATCACCGCCAGCGCCACCGCGATCTCGAGCGCTCCTCTCCCGATCGGCCCCCAGAACGCGGCCAGGTAGGCCGGAACGGTCAAGGCCGTGACCGCGATCAGGATCGTGTAGTCGAGGAAGATCGCCCAGCCCGCGACGAAGCTCACGAGCTCGTTGAACGCATAGCGCGCGAACACGGCCGAGCCCCCGCGCTCGGGATGGAGCGACGCGCCCTCGGCGTAGGTCATCATCGCCAGCCCGAAGAACAGCCCGGCGATCAGGAACACGACCGGCGTGAGGCCGTTCGCGTGGTGAGCGACCACGCCGAGCGCGAAGTACACGGAGCTGACCGAGGTCGTGTAGATGACCGCGAACAGCGCGCGGTAGCTGAAGGGCCTGTCTCTCACGCGCGATTCAGTGGAGCCAGAGGACTCCCCTACCCCCGAAGCTGCAGATACAACCGGGCCAGCCCGGCAAACACGAACAGGACACCCAGGACGATCCCTGTCGCGAGGGCTCCTCCGCCGGCCACCAGAGTCCGGGCGATCAGGGCGATGCCGATCACGATCATCACGATCGACAGGACTCGAGTGGAGGAGTTGTGGAGCTGGCGCCCGCCGGCCATCAGTAGAAGCTTATCGGCGCTGTCTTTACGGAATCTTGATGCCTTCGGGGCGGATCTGTACGTCGCGTTGATAGGTGCCGGCGTAGCGTCATTTGGGAACCGAGACCTCCCCCGCCCTCCGTCCGTCCGTGAAGCATCCGAGCCTCCAGAACGCCGGGCCGTCTGGACTCGCAGGCGGTCCCTTCTCCGCGCCGTCGAAGCTGCGGTGCCGACTGCGGGTGCAGCTGCACAGGGGGCGCCTCGACCACCAGGTGGCCGAAGGCTTCGGAACCGATCCGATCGAGGATCTGGCCCTGCGAGCCAGGCAGCTGACCGCGATGCGAGCCCGCCGCCAGCTGGCCCGCTCGCTCCGCGCCCGCGTCAAGGACCTCGACCGCCCCGTGGCACACCAGATGACCGCCGCGGTGCCGCTGTGCCGGCGCGCGGTGCTGCCATGGCGAGAGAGCCTGCTCGGTCTGGCCGAGCGGCTCGAGAGACCCGATCGGCTCAACCCGGCCGGCGTTGCCCGGGTGCTCGTGCTGCTCACCGATGGGACCGGTCCGCTGTACAACCCTGCCGTCGCCGACCAGATGGGCGACGCGGTGTGGTGGATCGCCGACGCTCTCGCGCTTGACCCCGACGCGGACCCTGCAGCCGCGGAGATTTAGCACTACCCACGCGCCGCCCGCGCCCTTCACAACATCTGTATGTCGGGGCGCATTTTCTGTATGGGCTCTTCACCCGAGCGCGGCGAGGATAGGCCCATGGACGTTTTATCGATAGTGCTCGGCGTTGCGATGTTCGCCGTGCTGTTCGCCCTCATCTACGGCATCGACGCGATATGAGCGGCGCGGATCTGTTCGGCCTGATCGTGTCAGCGCTCGTGTGCATCTACCTCCTGTACGCACTCCTGCGCGGAGAGAAGTTCTAGTGGGTCCACAAGTGAGGCCGACGCGATGACCTTCGCGGGTTGGCTCACGATCGTGTTGTTCGCGGTCGTTCTCACCGCGCTGGCGATGCCGCTCGGCCGCTACATGGCGGCCGTCTACAGCGACGAGCGGACGTTCCTCGACCCGCTGTTCCGCACCCCGGAGCGCCTGTTCTACAAGATCGTGCGGACGAACCCGGAGCAGGGTCAGGACTGGAAGCAGTACGCGAAGAGCCTGATCATCTTTTCGCTCGCGGGCTGGCTGCTGCTGTATTTCATCCTGCGCACGCAGACGCTGTGGAACTTCACCGGGTTGAACCCGGAGGGCTTCCACTCCGCGCCGTGGAACGTGACGTTCAACACCACCTCGTCGTTCCTGACCAACACCAACTGGCAGTACTACGGCGGGGAGACCACGATGAGCTACTTCAGCCAGATGGCTGGGCTCACCGTGCAGAACTTCCTGTCGGCCGGCGTGGGCATCGCGGTCGCCGTCGCGCTGATCCGCGGGATCGTCGGGCGTAGCGGGAAGAGCATCGGCAACTTCTGGCACGACCTGATCCGCACGGTTCTGTGGGTCCTCACCCCGATCTCGTTCGTGGTCGCGCTGGTGCTCGTGTTCCAAGGCTCGATCCAGAACTTCTCCCACTACCTGAGCTTCAACGGGCCGACGGGCCTCGCCAACCAGATCGCGATGGGACCGGTCGCCGGTCAGGAGGCGATCAAGATGCTCGGGACGAACGGCGGCGGGTTCTTCAACGTGAACTCGGCTCACCCGTTCGAGAACCCGACGGGGTTCACCAACTTCTTCGAGATGCTGGTCGTGCTGGTCATCCCGGCGGCGCTCGTGTTCATGTACGGCCGGTTGGCCGGGAACCGCCGGCAGGGCTACGCGATCTACGCGACGATGATGGTGATGTTCCTCGGCGCCGTGTGCGTGGCTTATATCGCCGAGGCGCACGGTTCGCCCGCGCAGCACGCCGCCGGACTGCACACTCAGGTCGTCGCCGGATCGACCGGCGGCAACATGGAGGGCAAGGAGCAACGCTTCGGAATCGCGGGCTCCGCGCTGTTCGACGTCGTCACCACGGTGACATCGTGCGGCGCGGTCAACAGCGCGATCGAGTCGTTCACCGGGATCGGCGGCGCGGTGCCGATGGCCAACCTGTCGGCGAGCGAGGTGATCTTCGGAGGCGTCGGCACCGGCCTGTACTCGATCCTCCTATACGTCCTGCTGGCGGTGTTCATCGGGGGGCTGATGGTCGGACGAACCCCCGAGTACCTCGGCAAGAAGATCGAGGCGAGGGAGATAAAGCTCGTGGCGATCGGGTTGTTGATCACGCCGCTGGCGGCGTTGTTCTCGACAGCCTTGGCCACGGCCAGTTCCGCGGGCCGAGCTTCGATCTCAGCTGCGGCCGCCGGCTCTCCCCAGGGATTCTCCGAGACGTTCTACGCGTATCTGAGCCAGGCCAACAACAACGGTTCCGCGTTCGCGGGCTACGGCGGCTTCGTCCAGCCGAACGCGGGCAACCTGGGCTCGCACGGCATCACGTTCGCCGACCTCCTCGGTGGGTTCACGATGTTGTTCGCGCGGTACGCGCCGATCCTGTTCGCGCTCGCGGTCGCCGGCACGCTCGCCGGCAAGCGCGTAAGCCCCGCGGGCCTCGGGACGATGCGCACCGACAACCCCACGTTCGTGGTGCTGCTGATCGGCGTGATCGTGCTCGTCGGCGCACTTACCTTTTTCCCCGCCCTGCTGCTCGGACCGATCGTGCAGGGCCTGACCGGACACCTTTACCAGTAACTCATTGACATGAAACGAGACATCGTCACCTCAGCCATCGGGATCCTCGTCCTGACTCTGGTCTGCGGAATCCTGTATCCGCTGGTCATCACCGGCATCAGCCAGGTTGCATTCCCGGGCAACGCCAACGGCCAGCAGGTGCACGTCGGCGGCAAGCTCGTCGGCTCGCAGGAGATCGGCCAGAACTTCTCCACCCAGGTCTACAAGAACGGAAAGCCGGTGATGAAAAACGGCGAGCCGGTCATCAACCCCGACCCGCGGTACTTCCAGACTCGCCCGTCGGCAACCGTCCCGCCGAACAACGCGGCCGCGACCACGTTCTCGAACCTAGGGCCGAACAGCGTCGCCACCGAGCAGGAGATCTCCTCGAACATCCAGGCGTACATCGCGCTGAACGGACCGTACGACCCCGTGAAGCTCACGGCGGCCAACGTGCCGGTCGACGCCGTCAACACCTCGGCGTCGGGGATCGACCCCGACATCTCCGTCGCCAACGCCGACATCCAGGCGCACCGCGTTGCCGCCGTCCGGCACCTGCCGCTCGCCACAGTCATGGCTCTCGTCTCGAAGTACACCGGCGGCCGCGGGCTCGGCTTCTCCGGCGAGCCCGGGGTCAACGTGCTCGAGCTCAACCTCGCCCTCGATCGCACGGGAGGAGTGCACGCATGAGCGTCTCGGCACCGCCTGAAGAACAGCCGCAGCCGCAGCAGCCGCAGCAGCCGCACGAGCGCCGCGCGATCTCGCTGTTCCGGCGGGACATCCTCAAGCGCGCGATCATCGACAGCTTCCTCAAGCTCGACCCACGGGTTCAGATCCGCAACCCGGTCATGTTCGTGGTCGAGATCGGCGCGACGATCACGACCGTCACCTGGTTCATCCAGCTGTTCGGCGGCAAGGCGCTCGGCGGCAACGACCCGTCCTGGTACACGTTCGTCATCTCGATCTGGCTGTGGCTGACCGTGGTGTTCGCCAACAACGCCGAGGCGTTCGCGGAGGGCCGTGGACGCGCCCAGGCGGACACGCTCCGTGCGATGCGACAGGAGACCATGGCCAAGCTCCAAGACGGGACGGTCAAGCAGGCCGCCGAGCTCGCCAAGGGCGATGTCGTCGTGGTCGAGGCCGGGGAGCTGATCCCGGGAGACGGCACCGTGATCGAGGGCATCGCCTCGGTCGACGAGTCTGCGATCACCGGCGAGTCGGCTCCGGTGATTCGCGAGTCCGGCGGCGACCGCAGCGCGGTGACGGGCGGGACCCGCGTTCTCTCGGACAAGATCTTGGTCGAGATCACCCAGGAGCCCGGGCAGTCGTTCCTCGACCGGATGATCAACCTGGTCGAGGGCGCCGAGCGCCGCAAGACGCCGAACGAAATCGCGCTCAACATCCTGCTCGCCGGCCTGACGCTGGTCTTCATGATCGTGGTTGCGACGCTCCGCCCGTTCGGCCTGTTCGCCCGCACGCCGATCTCGGACACCAGCCTGATCTCGCTGCTCGTCGCGCTGATCCCCACCACGATCGGCGCGCTTCTCTCGGCGATCGGGATCGCCGGCATCGACCGGCTCGTGCGCCGCAACGTGCTGGCGCTGTCCGGCCGCGCGGTCGAAGCCTCAGGCGACGTCGACGTGCTGCTGCTCGACAAGACTGGCACGATCACGATCGGCAACCGGCTGGCAAGCGAGTTCATCCCGATGCCGGGCGTCCCCGAGAAGGAGCTCGCGGAGGTCGCGCAGATGGCCTCGCTGGCGGACGAGACCCCAGAGGGCCGCTCGATCGTCGTCCTCGCCAAGCAGTACGGGATCCGCGAACACGACATGGCCAACCTGCACGCCGAGTTCGTCCCGTTCACCGCACAGACCCGCATGAGCGGCGTCAACCTCGACGGCCGTCACCTGCGCAAGGGCGCGGGCGACGCCGTGATCAAGTTCGTCACCGACGAGGGCGGCCGTCCGCCGGCCGAGCTCCAGCCGGTTCTCGACCGGATCGGCCGCGAGGGCGGAACGCCGCTTGCGGTCGCGCGCGACTCGCAGGTGATGGGCGTGATCTACCTCAAGGACACGATCAAGGAGGGCATGCGCGAGCGGTTCGACCACCTCCGCGCGATGGGCATCCGCACGGTCATGATCACCGGCGACAACCGGCTCACCGCCGCCAAGATCGCCGAGGAGTCAGGCGTCGACGACTTCCTCGCCGAGGCCACCCCCGAGAAGAAGCTCGAGCTGATCAAGGAGCAGCAGGCGAGCGGGCGGATGGTCGCGATGACCGGTGACGGCACCAACGACGCGCCCGCGCTGGCGCAAGCGGACGTCGGCGTGGCCATGAACACCGGGACTCAAGCCGCGCGCGAGGCCGGCAACATGGTCGACCTCGACTCCAACCCGACGAAGCTCATCGAGATCGTCGAGGTCGGCAAGCAGCTGCTGATCACCCGCGGCGCACTGACCACCTTCTCGATCGCCAACGACGTCGCCAAGTACTTCGCGATCCTGCCGGCGATCTTCGCGACGACGTGGGCGACCAAGCCCGGTGGCAAGAGCCCGTTGCACGTGCTCAACGTCTTGCATCTGGGGACGCCGCAGTCGGCCATTATCTCGGCGATCATCTTCAACGCGCTCGTGATCCCGCTGCTGATCCCGCTCGCGCTCCGGGGTGTTCGGTACCGCCCGATCGGCGCCAGCGCGCTGCTTCGTCGCAACTTGTGGATTTACGGCCTCGGCGGCCTGATCGCCCCGTTCATCGGCATCAAGCTGATTGATCTCATCGTGCACAATCTCCTAGGGGCGTGACCAATCATGGCCACCACAAGATCTTCCTGGGGATGGCCGCTGGCGTCGGCAAGACCTACCAGATGCTGCGTGAGGGCCAGGCGGAGGCCGAGAACGGGCGTGACGTCGTGATCGGTTACCTCGAGCCTCACGGCCGCCTGGAGACCGCTGCTCAGGCCGAAGGGCTCGAGACGGTCCCGCGGCGGCGCGTCGCCTACCGTGACTCGCTGCTTGAGGAGATGGATCTCCCGGCGATCATCAGGCGCCAACCAGAGCTGGCGTTGATTGACGAGCTCGCGCACACGAACGCTCCCGGGCTCGAGCACGCCAAGCGCTACGAGGACGTCGAGGACGTGCTGGCCGCCGGGATCGACGTGTTTTCGACCGTCAACGTGCAGCACCTCGAAAGCCTCAACGACCAGGTGGCCGAGCTGACCGGGATCCGCGTCCGCGAGACCGTGCCTGACGCGGTCATCGGGGAGGCGGACGAGGTCATCCTGATCGACATCACCCCCCAGTCGCTGATCGAACGGCTCGTTGCCGGCAAGGTCTACCCGAAGGAGCGGGTGCCGGCCGCGCTCAACAACTTCTTCAAGGTCGAGAACCTCGCCGCCCTGCGCGAGGTCTCGCTGCGGCAGGTCGCCGAGGAGGTCGAGTCCAAGCGGATCCCGGCAGACGGCGCCGGCCGCCCCGGCGACGAGCGGCTCGTCGACACCTCCGCCCCCGCTGCCGTCGGCGAGCGGCTCATGGCGCTGGTCAAGCCCCATCCACGATCCCAGCGCGTTGTCCGCCGGGCCTGGCGCTCGGCCCAGCGCCTCGGGGCCGAGCTTGACGTGCTGTGGGTCTCCGACCACGACCCGAACGCTGAGGAGCAGGAGCAGCTCGACGCGCTCCGGCAACTGGCCAGCGTGCTCGGCGCGCACCTGCTCGTCGAGCACGGCGACGACGTGGCCCAAGTCGCCCAGCGCGTGGCCCAAGACCGCGGAACCACTTATGTGTTGATCGGAACGCCCGAGCCTCGCGGCGCGCTACGGCGCCTCACGACGCCCGCCCTCCCGGAACGCCTGCTGGCGATGCTCCCCGGGGTCGATCTACGGATCGTGGCGGACCGGACCAAGCGAGTAAAAGGAGAGTAGGTATGACCATCGTGCTGGTAGCCGTGATCGTGATCCTGGTGGTCGCCGTCGCAGTTCTTGCGTGGGCGCGGTTGCACGATCGGGGCGGTCGCCGCGCTCCGGCGCAGGCCACGAGCAGCCGGCGGATCCTGTTCCCGTTCGTCCCGGGCGCGCTATCGCAGCGCGCGCTCGACGCCGCAATCCGCCTGGCCAAGGTCGAGGGCGCAACGCTGGTGCCGGTGTTCCTGGCTCGCGTGTCGCTCGACCTGCCGCTCGAGAGCGCGCTCCCGAGACAGTGTTCGATGGCGATGCCGTTGCTCGAAGCCGTCGAGCAGCGCGCCACCGAGGCGGGGATTCCGGTCGACTCGCGGATCGTGCGGGGACGAAACCGCCGTCATGCGCTCCGTCAGGCGATCGCGGAGGAGAACTTCGACCGGATCGTGATTGCGGCGTCCGCTCAGGGAACCCACGGTTTCGATCCCGACGACGTCGCCTGGCTGCTCGCCAACGCGCCCGGAGAGATCGTGGTCCTGCGCCCAAGCGCCGGGGACCAGTCCATGGATTCGGCGGGTTTAGGCCGTAGCCGCAGGGGGAGCGCGCTCCGGCCCGCGTGGAACCGCCGCGGCGCGCACCCGATCAGTCGTGCAGGTGAAACGGCAGCGTCGCGATAACGACCTTGGTGCGCGACTTCAGCACCGCTGAGAGCAGCCGTGCGCGCTGGTTGTGAAGGATCTCGTGGCGCCGCTTTCGCGGCAGGACCTCGGGGATCAGCACGACGATCGTCGCGTCCTCATCCTCGATCGACTTGACGTACTTGAGCACGCTGCGGACGAGCGACCGGCCCGGGTCGAGCAGCACCTCGATCGGAATGCCGCACGCCCACTCGTCCCAGTCGCGCTTGATCTGCTCGCATTCGTCCTCATCCCCCGCGACCGCCACCGCCACCACCGTGTCGCCGAGCGACAGCGCTGCGCTGACCGCCTTCTGCGTCAGCAGGTTCACGGTCGACGTCGGGACGATCACGATGCTCTCGCGCTTGCGCGGGCGCGGAGGCGTCTTGCCGAGCTTCAATTCCTTGGCGACCGCCTGGTAGTAGTGCTCGGTCATGTTGAACAGCACCATCAGCGCCGGAATCGCGATCACCACCACCCACGCGCCGGCGAGGAACTTCGAGCCGAGGAACACGACCACCGCGACCGCGGTCATGACCGCGCCGGTGCCGTTGAGGGCGACGCGTATCCGCCAATGCGGGGAGCGGTCCTGTAACCAGTGTTTGACCAGACCAACCTGGCTGATCGTGAAGCCGATGAATACCCCGATTGCGTACAGGGGGATCAGATCGTTGGTCTTGGCGTCTACGCCGACCAGCAGCAGCGCGGCCGCGATCGCGAGCGCGACGATCCCGATCCTGTAGATCGGCTTCTCGGCGCGGAGGTAGAACGCGTGGGGCATGCGATGGTCCTTGGCGAGCAGGCTCAGCAGCACGGGCAGACCGCCGAAGCTCGTGTTCGCCGCGAACGCCAGCACCGCCGTGACCGCGAGGTTCGACACGTAGTACGGCCACCCGGTACCGAATGCGCCTGCGGTCAGCTGGGCGAGGATCGTGACCCCGCCTCGCGGGAGCACGTCGTGGGCTCGAATCAGGAGCGCAAGGCCAATCAGCATCACCCCGAGTAGGACGCCGAGCGAGACCTCGGTCCGCTGTGCCGTCCGTACGCTCCGGAACGCGGGAACGCCGTTCGAGATCGCCTCGATGCCGGTCACGGCCGAGCACCCGGCGGCGAACGCCTTGAGCAGCAGAAGGATCGAGAGCGCTTCCGTGGCCGGGAACGTCTCCCTGGTCCCGACCACGGCCACCGGACTCGAATGGAACGCCCCGACGATGATCGTCATGAAGATGCTGACCAGGAAGATCGCGGTCGGGAGCACGAGCAGCTTGGCCGACTCCTGGATCCCGAACATGTTGACGACGGTCAAGATCAGCAGCCCGATCAAAGTCACCGGCAGCAGATGGTGCGCGAGGCCGGGGAACACGCTGGCAAGGCTGGCCGCCCCGGCGGCGAGGCTGACCGCGACCGTCAGCACGTAGTCGACGACGACCGACGCGGCTGCCAGCAGGCTAGGCGTGCGCCCGAGGTTGCTCTTCGCCACCGAGTAGGAACCGCCACCCTCCGGGTGTGCTGCGATCACCTGGGTGTACGAGATGACCAGCAGCACGAGCATCGCGGTGATCACCGCGGTCAGCGGCACGACATCGTGCACCGCGCCCGTCCCGGCCAGGACCAGCACGAGGATCATCGCCTCGGGGCCGTAGGCGACGCTCGAGAGCGCGTCGAGGCTCAGCGCGGAAAGCCCCTTGGTCACGCCGAGCTCGTGCCCCTTCTCGGAATGCTTGCCGGTGCGCGGGACGTGCCCTCGGTAGATCCGGCGGTAGGTCCGCCGGCCGTCCGTCCTACCCCGGACGAACACGCCGGATCCCTCGGGGGGTTCGGTCGTGACCAGGGCCTTGTCCTGGTCGTTCACGGACGGTTCGGGAGGCACGGGTCGCCGTAACTGTGACATCCCGGAGCCCCCGGGTACGATCGAAATGGATGGATGAACGTGAACGTGCGTCGCTCGAGGGGCCCGCCGGCCGCCGCCGGCGGCTCGTGATTCTCGGAATCTGCTGCATGAGCCTGCTGATCGTCGGCCTCGACTCGACGATCGTGAACGTCGCGCTGCCCTCGATCCGCAACGACCTGCACGCGTCGGTTTCGGGCCTGCAGTGGGTGATCGACGCGTACACGCTGGTGCTGGCCAGCCTGCTGATGCTGTCCGGATCGACCGCCGACCGCATCGGGCGCAAGCGCGTGTTCCAGGCGGGGCTCGTGGTGTTCTCGCTCGGCTCGCTGCTGTGCGGGGTGGCCCCGACACTCGAGCTCCTGATCGCGTTCCGCGTGCTCCAGGCGATCGGCGGATCGATGCTCAACCCGGTGGCGATGTCGATCATCCGCAACGTGTTCGAGGACCCGCGCGAGCGCGCGATGGCGATCGGGATGTGGGGCGCGGTGTTCGGGCTGAGCATGGCGCTCGGGCCGGTCCTCGGCGGCGCCCTCGTCGACTCGGTCGGCTGGCGCTCGGTGTTCTTCGTGAACGTCCCGATCGGGGCCGTCGCGCTGGTGCTGACCGCCGCGCTCGTACCGGAGTCGCGCGCCGAGCACCCGCGCCGGCTCGATCCGGTCGGGCAAATACTCGTGATCGCCGCGCTGGCGTCGCTGACCTACGCGATCATCGAGGCGCCCCGGGCGGGCTGGACCTCGCCGGGGATCCTGGCGCTGTTCGTGTTCTCGATCGGGTGCTTCGTCGGGCTCGTCCTGTACGAGCTCCGCCGCCGCGAGCCGCTGGTCGAGATGCGCTTCTTCCGCAGCGCGCCGTTCTCGGGGGCGAGCACGATCGCGGTCTGTGCGTTCGCGTCGCTGGGCGGGTTCCTGTTCCTGAACACGCTGTACCTCCAGGGCGTACGCCACCTCTCTCCGTTGGACGCCGGGCTGTACCTGCTCCCGATGGCCGCGATGGTGCTCGTGTGCGCGCCGATCTCGGGTCGCATCGTCGGGACCCGCGGCGCTCGCATCCCGCTGGTGATCGCAGGATGCGCGATGACGGTCTCCGCGCTGATGTTGACGCGGCTGACGCCGACCACCGCCCCCGCCTACCTGCTCGTCGCGTACCTGCTGTTCGGGATCGGGTCGGGGATGGTCAACCCGCCGATCACGAATACCGCGGTGTCCGGGATGCCCGGCTCGCAGGCGGGCGTCGCCGCCGCGATCGCGTCGACCAGCCGGTCGGTCGGTCTGACCCTCGGCGTCGCGGTGATCGGGGCGATCGCCGGCGGGACGCTGTCGGGCGCGATCGAACCGAGCTTCGCCGCCGCGACGCACGCGGGGTGGTGGGTGATCGCGGGGCTCGGCGTGATCTCTCTGGTCCTCGGAGTGCTGACCACCAGCGAGTGGGCGAAGCAGACCGCCCGCCGGACCGCCGAGCGGTTCCGCGAGCGCGCACGCCCGGCCACCACCCCCGGGCGGACCTCACAAGAGACTGAGCTAATTCGCGGTTGATCGCCGGGCCGCGGCGCGCGATGATGCGCGTATCAACTCGGGGGGCACCGAGTGGGTTCGAAGTCGAGGAGGACGTGATGACGGCGGTCAGCCACCAAACGATCAAGCTGAGCCGAGGCAGACATTCCTCTCCCGAGCATGGCGCTTGCGTGATGGAACTGGCGTCGATGCTCGCCGGCGAGGGGTTCAGCGACCATCCCCGATCGGTATCGCGGCCGATCGCCTCGTTCCTGCGGGGATACAACGACCTCGTCGACGATCGTCGCCGCGAGGACCTCTACCACTACGCGGCTCAGGCGGTTGGGACCGCCGGGTCACCGGCGGTCGATGACGCCCGCGCGGCGCGACTGCTCGACTGGGCCGATCGACTGTGGCAGCGCCGCGCCTCGCGGTCGGTGCTCGACCGGATGCGCCTGCGCCGCATATCCCACGAGCGCTCGGCCGATCCCGAGCCGGCCGGGACGTACGCCGTCCACGCCATCGGGAAGGTCAACGACGACACCCACGCCGAGGCCCTCGCGCTCGTCGACGAGCTGATCGCGATGGGCTCGGCCTCAGGCGGCCGGCCTGAGCGCGTCGAGCTCACGGCTCTGGGCGAGCTCGGCTAACGCTTTGCGTTCCAGGCGGCGGACGGTGTCCTGCGAGATGCCGAGCCGGCGGCCGGTCTCGACCAACGGCGTGGGCTCGTCGCCGCCGACGCCGTAGCGGAGCCTGACCACTTCGCGCTCCCGTTCGGGGAGCTCGTCGAGTGCCCGCCGGAGCGCGTCCTCGCGGAGCAGGATGTCGACCTCCTCCTCGGGCCCGCGGTCATCGCTCGCCAGCAGCGCTCCGTACGGCGTGTCCTCGGCCTCCCCCACCGGTCGATCGAGGCTCGTCACCACCCTGACCGCGTTCCTCGCCTCGGCCAGCTCCTCGAGGCTCAGCTCGGCCTCCTTGGCGATCTCCTCGTCGGTGGGCTCGCGGCCGAGCCTGGCGGCGAGTTCCCGGGCCGCGCGCGCAACCCGGCGCTCGCGCTGCCCGAGGTGAACCGGTATGCGGATCGTCCGGGCGCCGTTGTCGACCGCCCTTTGAATCGCCTGACGGATCCAGAACGTCGCGTAGGTCGAGAACTTGTAGCCCTTGCGCCAGTCGAACTTCTCGGTTGCGCGGATCAGCCCGAGGATGCCCTCCTGGATCAGGTCGAGCAGCGGCAGGTCGTGACCCTGGTACTTGCGGGCATTGGAGATCACCAGCCGAAGGTTGGAGTTGACCAGCGCCGCCTTGGCCTCGAGGTCGCCGCGCTCGATCCGCTTGGCCAGCTCGACCTCCTCGGCGCGGGTCAGCAGCGGATGACGCCGGACCTCCTGGAGAAACAGCGACATCGCGTCGGTGGTGCGAGCCGCCAGGTCGTCGTTCGCGTAGCTCGTCTGCTCGACGTTCGCGCGCCCGCAGTCGTCGCGCAGGTCAAATCCTCGCTCCTGCAGCATGTCGTGCACGATCTGGGCGTCCTCGTCGCCAAGATCTGCCTCCTGGATAAGCTCGCTCAGCTCCGATAGCTCCACACACGAGTCGCCGCGCGCCTCGCCCCGCGCCGCGAGCTGGTCGACCAGCTCCTGGACGGCGTCGGGAACGGGGAAAGATTCACTCTTGCTAACCATGTCTATCTGTTACCCGACCGGGACACTATCGCCACATCAATGAACTTCGCCTCTCTCTACAGCCACGGGTTCGTCCGGGTGGCGGCGGCCGTCCCGCACATGCGCATCGGCGACCCGGCGTTCAACGCCGAGCGCACAATCGCGCTCGCCGGGCAGGCGTCGGACGCCCACGCGGCGCTCGTGATCTTCCCCGAGCTCGGGATTTCCGGGTATTCGATCGACGACCTGCTCCACCAGACGGCTCTGCTGGACGCGGTGGTTGACGGGATCGAGCGCATCGCGGTTGCGAGCGGCTCACTCGAGCCCGTGATCGTCGTGGGCGCGCCGCTGCGGTTCGAGCAGGGCGTGTTCAACACGGCGATCGTGATCCATCGCGGCCGGGTGCTGGGAGTCATCCCCAAGAGCTACCTGCCCGAGTACCGCGAGTACTACGAGAAGCGCCAATTCCGGGCGGCGCGCGACGCCGTTGGCGATGTTGTTCGGCTGTCCGCGTCGTCTGAGGAGGTGCCGTTCGGGGCGGACTTGCTGTTCGCGGCGCGCGATCTGCCCGGGTTCATCGTGCACGTCGAGATCTGCGAAGACCTGTGGGTGCCGATCCCGCCGAGCACGTACGGCGCGCTCGCCGGGGCGACCGTGCTCGCGAACCTGTCGGCGAGCAACATCACGATCGGCAAGGCCGGTTTCCGGCGGGAGTTGTGCGCCTCTCAATCCGCCCGGACGATCGCCGGGTACCTATACACCGCGGCGGGCATGGGCGAGTCGACGACCGATCTCGCCTGGGATGGTCAGGCGCTGATCTACGAGAACGGCGACATGCTCGCCGAGTCCGAACGGTTCGCGACCGGCGAGCAGATCATCCTGGCCGACCTCGATCTCGATCGGATCGTGTCCGACCGGGCCAGCACATCGAGCTACGGCGACTCGATCGCGGACCACCGCCGCCGGTTGGCTCGCATGCGGCGGATCTCGTTCGATTTGGGGCTCGAGGGTCTCTCGAGCGAGGTCGTTCCGCTTCGCCGGCGGGTCGAGCGGTTCCCGTACGTGCCGTCCGATCCCGCCAGCCGCAACGCGCGGTGCGACGAGGTCTACAGCATCCAGGTGCGCGGGCTCGAGACGCGCCTGCAGGCGACCGGGATCGAGAAGATCGTGATCGGCGTCTCGGGCGGCCTCGACTCGACGCACGCTTTGATCGTGGCCGCCCGCGCCGTCGACCGCCTCGGACTCCCCCGCGAGAACGTGCTCGCGTACACGATGCCGGGGTTCGCGACGACCGACCACACGCTGGGCAACGCACACCGCCTGATGCGGGCGCTCGGCGTGAGTGCCGCCGAGCTCGACATCCGGCCGGCGGCGACGCAGATGCTCCGCGATCTCGGCCATCCCGCAGCTGACGGCGAGCCGGTCTACGACATCACGTTCGAGAACGTGCAGGCGGGCGAGCGCACCTCGCACCTGTTCCGGCTGGCCAACTACCACGGCGCGCTGGTGCTCGGCACCGGCGACCTGTCCGAGCTCGCGCTCGGGTGGGCGACCTACGGGGTGGGCGACCAGATGTCCCACTACCACGTCAACGCTTCGGTGCCAAAGACGCTGATCCAGTTCCTGCTGCGGTGGGCGATCGACACCGATCTGTTCGGCGCCGAGGTCGACGAGGTGCTCGCCTCGGTGCTCGAGACCGAGATCTCGCCCGAGCTGGTGCCCCGGCAGGAGGCCGATCGGGATAAGCCGGGCGCCGACAGCGAGAGCGTCGTCGGTCCCTACGAGATCCAGGACTTCTTCCTGTACTACACGGTTCGCTTCGGCTACTCGCCGAGCAAGGTCGCGTATCTCGCTCACCACGCGTGGGCTGACCGTGTCGCGGGGCAGTGGCCCGACCTGATCCCCCCCGAGCGGCGGCACGAGTACACGCTGCTCGAGCTCAAGCACTGGCTGGGGGTGTTCCTCGAGCGCTTCTTCCACACGAGCCAGTTCAAGCGCTCGGCGATGCCAAACGCCCCGAAGGTCGGCTCGGGCGGCTCGCTGTCGCCGCGTGGGGACTGGCGCGCCCCGAGCGACGGGTCGGCCACCACGTGGCTTGCCGAGCTCCGCGAGCGCGTGCCGGACGGGTTCTGATTGGTCTAGCGCTCGAAGATCAACTCGCCGGCGCCGTCGGCGAGCGTCTTCCGGAACGCGTTCCCGGCGACGACCATGAGCCTGAGCCGGTCGGCGTCGGCCGACCGCGCCCACGTCTCCTCGAGGATCGCCTGCATCGTCGCATGCTCGGTCGCCCGATCGAGACCGTCGGCAAGTTGCACGCCGACCATCAGCTGAGCGGGTCCGCTCGCCGGCTCGGTCGCGAACAACCATCCCGCGACCGCGTGCGGCTGCGCTTCGAGCGCGCGTCGGGCCGCCTCGATTAGCGCCTCCGGAGGGCGGACCGACGGTCGCTGCACCGCGGGCTCGTATGCCGGCGCGGGCTCGTATGCCGCCACGGGCTCGTGCGCCGACGCGGGCGGTGTGGACGGACCGCGGGGCACCTGTCCCTGCGCGAGCGCTTCGATCTCGGCGCGCGAGATCCACCCTCGCGGCACCGACGCCGGGTTGACCTCGATCTTCGCGGTCTTGTACCGCGCGGCCGTCTCGAACAGCGTCCGTCCTGTCAGCGCCACCGGGTCGTAACCCGTCGGGCGCCAGGCAAGGAGCGCTTCGATCCGAGTGAACACCGGTAGCGCCGGCCCGTCCTCGCCGGTGATCGTCGCGAGGCCCTGCTCGGTGCCGGCCGAGGACGCGTCAGGCGTGGCGGCGAGCAGCGTCGCCACCAGCAGCAACTCGAACAGAGCCCTCCGGTTCTCCGGGGTGTCCTGCTCGGCGACCCGCCGCATCGCGCCTTCGACCTCGAGCGACGCCTGCTGGTCGGCCGTCCGCTCGTGCGCGCCGCGATCGCGTCCTGAGCGCCAGAAGGGCACCACCACAGTCTGTCACCGACGTTGCGCGGATTGCCCCTGGCGGCGCGCCCCGACGATCCGGTAGCGTGGCCTCATGTCCAGCAAATGGCCGGCAACCTCGTATGAGAACTGGACCGCGACGTGCGACACGCTTCATGCGCACACCCAGGTCCTCGGCAAGATCGCGGTCGAGCTCGCCCCGCCCGAGCCTCAGTTTCAAAACAGTGCGCTGCGCATCACCGCCCGCGGATGGGAGACGGCGCTGCTGCCCGCGCCCGACGGCTCCGGCGGCCTCGTCGTGGCCCTCGACCTGCGAACGCACGAAGCCGTCGCCGAGCACACCGGCGGGGCCGACCGTCGCGTGCCGCTGACTCCCGACCGACCGGTGGGCGAGGTGACGCGCGCGCTGCTGTCAGCGGTCGGCGACCTCGTCGGCCCGGTCGCGATCGACCCTAAGCCGCAGGAGGTGTCCTGGACCGTGCCGCTCGACGAGGACGACGAGCACTCGAGCTATGACACGGCCCAGGTCAGCTCCTACTTCGCCGCGGCGACTCAAGCCGCGCTGGTGCTTGCCGCGTTCCGCGCCCCGTACCGCGGCCGGTCGACCCCCGTCAACGCGTGGTGGGGGTCGTTCGACCTGGCCGTCAGCCTGTTCTCCGGCCGGCCCGCCCAGCCGCCGTCAAACGACTACCTGTTCCGCAACGCGATGGACTCCGAGGAGGTCGCGGTCGGTTGGTGGCCCGGTGATGGGCGCTACGGCAAGGCCGCGTTCTATGCGTACGCGCATCCCGCGCCGGACGATTTCCCTGAAGCGGCGATCCCGCCCGCGCGCTGGGACGCCGCACTCGGCGAGTATGTCCTCGATTGGGATGACGTGATCGCGAGCCGAGATCCGCGGTCGGTCGCGCTCGACTTCGCCCATTCAACCTTCCGCCATGCGTGCGCGGTGTGCCGCTGGGACGGCGCTCTGGCCGCCAGCGCCGACGGTAACCCACCGCCGCTGGCGTAGAGCGTTCAGCTGAAGGACAGCCGGTGTCAGGCGGCGAGCCGGCGGCGGGCCTTCTGCACGGACGGCAGCGCCGCCTTGGCCTTCGCGAGCGGACGCGCACGCACGTCGACGCTGGCCGGCTTGGCGGCGATGGTGATCTCCTCGCCGGTCGCCGGGTTGCGACCGAGGCGCTTCTTGGTGGCGGGCTTGACGCGGACGGTCAACTGCACGAGACCGCCGATCCTGACCTTCTCGGCGTTGCCAAGCTGCTCGAGCACGATCGTCTCGAGCGCCTCCACCGCGCGCTTGGCGTCGGCTTTGCTCAGCTCTGCCTTATCGGCTACGGCAGTGACCAACTGGGCCTGTGTTAACGGCACGGCACTCCTCCTGCGGGTCTAATCGTGGGTATGGATTTGAGGATTCAATCTTGGACAGCGGACGGACGGGCGATTTTGTTCGTCGCGGGCCGCCGCCCGATCGGGCCACCCGGAACGGCCTGACGGCCGGACATGCTCGCGCATTAAGAAATCGATGCATGATGAGCAGCCCGACATACCCGTGCTTGGGATGGTTGAACGCCTCGGGAACGGTCGTCAAGACGTCGAAACCAAGCGAGCGCCAGAGCGCGACCGCGGGTACGTTCGTCTCCACCACGGCGTTGAACTGAATCGCTCGGAACCCGTTCTCCCGCGCCCACTCGATCACGTGCTTCCCGAGTGCACGTCCGGTTCCACGACCGGCGTGCCGAGAATCGACCATGAAGCTCGCCGATGCGACGTGTGACCCCGGCCCGGGACGATTCGCGTACATGCTCGCAGTGCCGAGCACTGTGCCGTCCGGGTCTGTGGCCACGACGGTGCGCCCGGGCGGCTCGATCATCCACAGCCGCCGGGCCTCGGCCTCATCCATGTCCGGGTCGTACGCGTACGTCTCACGGGCGGCCACGATCTCGTGGAAGAACGGCCATATCGCATCCCAGTCCTCGGGCCGGGCGTCTCTGATCGCCACCGGGGGAGGCTTGTCGGTCAAGTTCGGACAGCCGCGGGCTACGTACGCGCGGCTAGCGGGTCCACTAGTGCGCGCGGATTGGCGCGGCGGCCTTCTGAAGCTGGCGTTCGGGCGTGATGCGAACGACGTTCCACGCTAGATGCATCTTCGCGAGCGTCGAGATGACCATGCCCGAGGGGTCGATTTCCCACCACCGCAGGCCGTGGTAAGCCGAGCGCGGGAACGCGTGGTGGTTGTGGTGCCAGGACTCTCCGAACGAGAACACGGCGAGCCATGCGACGTTGGTCGACTGGTCCTCGATGTCGAACCGGCGCCGGCCGAAGAAGTGGCAGATCGAGTTCACCGACCAGGTGACGTGGTGAACGAGGAAGATCCGCACGAGGCCGCCCCAGATGTACCCGAGCACCGCCCCGCGCAGCGTGAAGCCGTCGAGGACGAAGCCGGCGACTGTCGGGATCGCGAGCGAGACGAGTACGAGCCATGGGAACCGCTTGCCGATCCGGCGCATGCTCTTGTCCTCGTACAGCTCGGTCGCGTACTTCTTCCAGTCGGCTTGGCCCTGGGTCTCGAGCAACCAGCCGGTGTGCGCGTGCCAGAGGCCGCGCAGACCGCTGCCGTGACCCACGTGCGGGCTGTGCGGGTCGCCCTCCTTGTCGGCGTTCGCGTGATGCTTGCGGTGGTCGGCGACCCAGTCGAGCACCGAGCCCTCGACCGCGAGCGAGCCGAGAACCGCAAACGTGCGCTCGAGCCACGGATAGGTCTGGAACGCGCGGTGAGTCAGCAGTCGGTGAAAGCCGACCGTGATGCCCAACCCCGTGAGCAGGTACATCACGAGGAGGATCGCGAGGTCGTTGGCGTCGACGGCTCGATTCCAGAGCAGCACGATCGCGGCGAGCACGCCCGCGAGCGGGACCACTACTCCAAGCAGATTTGCGAAGCGTTCAGCGCGGGTCATGTCCCATGAGCTTCCCATATACGGTCAGGTGTGAACGACACGACGCCACATCAAACCCCCCGGCTGTCGGGACGTTACACCTGGTTCTCGGGCCTGTTGGGGCATCACGCCCGATCGGCTTCGCGCCATCACCCGTCAAACGCCGCCGGTTGCAGGCATGATTCAGCGATGCCCGACGAGGTGCTACTCCCGGGTCTGGTCGCGATCGAGCATACGTTTGAGGTGCCGCTCGACCACGACGACGCCGCCGGCGAGCGGATCACAGTGTTCGCCCGGGAGCTCGCCGACCCCGGCGGCCGCGACCGACCGTTCCTCGTCTACCTCCAGGGTGGCCCCGGATTCGAGGCGCCGCGGCCGACGCGCCTGCCGAATGGACCCGGCTGGCTCGACCGAGCGCTCCGAGACTTTCGCGTCTTGATGCTGGACCAGCGCGGCACCGGCCGCTCGACGCCGGTGGGCGCGCTCCTCGGGATGAGCGCGGCGCACCAGGCCGACTACCTCGCGCACTTCCGCGCCGATTCGATCGTCCGGGACGCCGAGTGGATTCGCCGCGAGCTCGGTGTCGACCGCTGGAGCGTGCTCGGCCAGAGCTTCGGCGGACTGTGCGTGATCACGTACCTTTCGCTGGCTCCTGAGGGGCTGCGGGAAGCGCTCGTGACCGGCGGCATCCCTGCGCTCGGGCCGCGGATCGACGAGGTGTACGCCCGCACGTACGAGCGCGTGCTGGACCGCAACCGCCGTTACTACGACCGCTATCCCGCCGACCGCGAGCGGGTCCTGGCGCTGCACGATCGGATCCAGGACGACGAGCTCCGGCTGCCGTGCGGCGACCGCCTCACCTGGCGGCGCTTCCGCCAGCTCGGGCAGATGCTCGGGATGAGCGACGGAGCCGAGCATCTGCACTACATAGTCGAGCTTCCCCCCGACTCGCCCGCGTTCCTGCACGACGTCGAGACCGCGGTCGCGTTTGCCCGCGACCCGATCTACGCAGTCCTGCACGAGGCGTCCTGGGCCGATGGCGGCACGACTCGCTGGTCGGCTGAGCGCGTCCTGCCGGCGGACTTCGACGCTCCGGATCTCTTCACCGGCGAGCACGTGTACCCCTGGATGTTCGAGGACTACGGGGCGCTCGCGCCGCTGCGCGACGCCGCGCATCTGCTCGCGGAGCGCGAGTGGCCACGGCTGTACGACGACGATGTCCTGCGCGGCAACGAGGTTCCGGCGGCCGCCGCGATCTACCTCGAGGACATGTACGTCGAGCGGGCGTTCTCCGAGGAGACGGCGTCGCAGATCCGCGGCCTGCGGACGTGGACGACCAACGAGTACCAGCACAACGGCCTGCGTGTCGACGGCGAGCGCATTCTCGGCCGCCTGCTCGACCTGGCCCGCGGGCGGGCCTGAACGGCGCTCACTGGATTCCGAAGCCGCACGCCGCCGCCGCGTGGGTCAGCGCCGGCGACTGCGGCGGGAAGTGCAGATACGCCCCCGGCCCGCCAATGACGTTGCCCGCGAGCGCGCCGGGCGGCGGTGGCGGCGGTGGCGTCGTCGTCGGGTCCGGGAAATTGGGAAGGCCGTGCTCGCGAATGCACCGCGCGGCTGCCAGCAACCCGAGCCTCTCGGTCTCGGGTGAGGAATCGGAGGCGCTGCCGCCTGGCATCAGTCCGGCGCACGCCTTCTGCGCCGACCGGAACGCGGGAGCCGCCGTGTCGATGCTCGACGGTATGTCCGGGAGGCGGCCGCCCGGGCTGGGGTCGGGGAAATTGGGGACGCCCTGCGCGCGAATGCACCGCACGTAGGCAAGTGCCTGGGTCCCCGCGGAGGCGGGGGCCCGGCGTCCGGATCCACACGCGCCGATAGCGGCCGCGCCGGCAATCGCCAAGAGCGTGAGCGCGGTGCTGTGAGCGGTGCGGTTCACGGCGCGGGTTGTACGTGACGGCGCGCAACACGGGCCAAACGGCGGCGGTTAAATCGCTGTTACCTACGATCGGACATCCTGAGCGCGCCGATGCGGTCACCCGACAAACAGCGAAGCGTGCGCCTGCGGCTGACGGCGCTGTACGGCGGTCTGTTCCTCGCCTGCGGCGCCGGTCTGTTGGCGATCACGTACGCACTGGTCAGCCACGCCACCGCGATCACCGCGGTCACCGCGCATTCGCCGGGCGGTCCGCCGGTGAGCGCGGTCAAACACACGCACTTGGTCGACCTGCATCAGCTGGTCGTTCAGTCCGGGATCGCGCTCGCGATCATGACCGTCGTCTCGGTCGCAGCCGGCTGGATCGTCGCCGGCCGGGTGCTAGCGCGGCAACAGGCGGCGTTCGACGCCCAGCGGCGGTTTGTCGCGAACGCGTCACACGAGCTCCGCACCCCGTTGACGATGATGCGAACCTCGCTCGACGTCGCAGTCGCCAAGCCCGAGCCGATCCCTCCGGAGGTGCGCACGCTCGACGCGAAGTTGCGCGAGGGGCTCGACCAGGCGGACCGGCTGATCGAGAGCCTCCTGATGCTGGCGCGCGCTCAGAACGGTCCGTTCGAGGGGAAATCGTCGGTGTCGCTCACGGAGCTGGTCGACGCTGCTCTCGAGGGTCGTCGCGCCGTGATCGCGGAGAAGGACATCGACGTCGACGAGTCGCTCACGCCGATATGCGTCAACGGAAGCGCCACGCTGCTCTCGCGGATGGTGCAAAACGTGATCGAGAACGCGGTCCGCCACAACGAGCCGCACGGCTTTATCGCCGTACAGAGCGAGCTTCGCGACGGCACCGCGTGGCTGGTCGTCGAGAACGGCGGCCCGCTCCTCGACGCCGCGAGCGTCGAGCATCTCGGTCAACCGTTCCGGCGCCTCGGCGCCGAACGCACCGGTTCCGCGGACGGGGTCGGCCTCGGCCTTTCGATCGTCGCCGCGGTCGCGGAGGCGCACGGCGGCGGACTCGATCTCCGCGCGCGGTCCGGCGGTGGGCTCAGGGTGGAGATCGAGCTAGCCGGCGCGAGCGTGGCGCGCGAATCCGCGGAGGTCGGCTCGTGAGGGTCCTCGTCGCCGAGGACGTGCCGCGGCTCGCCGACGACATCGCCGAGGGCCTGCGCGACCAGGGCATGGCCGTCGACGTGTCCTACGACGGGCTCGACGCGGTCGCCAAGCTGAACCTGGTCCCCTACGACGTCATCGTGCTCGACCGCGACCTTCCCGGGCTGCACGGGGACGCGGTCTGCCGGATGCTCGCCGACGGCGAGCAGCCGGTGATGGTGCTGATGTTGACCGCGGCCGATGAGCCGGGGCAGCGCGTGGCCGGGCTCGCGCTCGGCGCCGACGACTACCTCGCCAAGCCGTTCCACTTTCCCGAGCTCGTGGCGCGTGTGCGCGCGCTGGCTCGCCGCAAGCCGGCCGTCCGGGGGCTGCGGTTACGCGCCGCGGGCGTCGAGCTCGATCAGCTCGCGCGGATCGCGACACGCGACGGCCGTCGACTCGAGCTCTCGGCCAAGGAGCTCGCGGTCCTCGAGGCGCTGCTGCGGGCGAGCCCGGGCGTGTTGAGCGCCGAGAGCCTGCTCGAGCAGGCCTGGGACGAGAACGTCGATCCGTTCACCAAGACCGTGCAGGTCACGATCGGCCGGCTGCGGCGCAAGCTCGGAGAGCCGGACGTCATCCAGACGCTTCCCGGGGTCGGCTACCGGATCGCTCCGGACGGCACCGACTGACCCGTACGCGTAACCCAGCTAGCGGGTCATAACCCCACTCTCGCCGTTCCCGGTCGGGACCGCCGGGCTTACCCGGGGATCGTCAGGCCGGGCACCTGGTGGGGCGCGAACGCGACGGCGAGCCCGAGCACGACGATGAAGACCGCCGTTGCACCGATCGCGACGCGCTCGGAGGGCAGCAGCTTCTCGACCGCGACCAACACCGCCATCACGACCATCCAGGCCACGTTCATCACCCCGACGGCAAACAGCGCGGCCATCAACGCCCAGCTCGTGCCGACGCAGAAGCCGCCGTGCTCGACGCCCATCGTCAGCGCGCCGATTCGACCCGGGCGCCAGCGCTCGGTGAGCAACCGCGGGTTTCGGCAGTGGCGCAGGCACGTCCACTTGACGGGCGTCAGCTCGTACAGCGCGGCGCCGACGATCACGCCCCCGGCGATGTACGGGCCTCCCTCGTGCCAGGCGAAGAACGAGAGGTCGAGCGAGCGAACGCCCTGCACCACCGCATACGCCAGCACACCCGCAGCCGCCCACGTCAGGAGGTAGCCGCCCGTGAACACGGCCGTCGCGACGGTCGGCACGGACGCGCGGGCTCGGCTCTCCCCCGCGTACGTCATCGCCATCGGGACGAGCGAGGGCAGCATCATCGCGGCCATCATCGTCGCCCACACGACCGTGAACCAGCCGAGGGCGCCGAGGTCCGTGCCCGGGCCCATGTCCATCCCCTGCATGCGATGCGCGGTGATCGCCCAGCACGCGAGCGCGATCGTGATCAGCAGGATCGCGGGCGTGAAGCGGCGGAGCCGGTCGCGCGCCGGTGGATAACCGCTCAGAAGGCGATTCTCCATTCGATCTGGACTGTCCGTCGGTGTCATCCCGCAAGTAGTCGATCGAGCTGTTCGAGGCACCCGTGCCATCCCCAGTCCTGCGCGCCGCGTCGCTGATCGGTCGAGATGCGGCTGTTGACCAGCAGCACGGTCGTCGCGCCCTCGGCCTCCGTGAACGACAGCTCGATCAGCTGCTCGTTCGAGGGATCGTCATCGAACGTCCAGGTCATCACCAGGCGGCGCGGCCGGTCGATCAGCGTGTACTCGCCTTGCGCCTCGACCTCGATGCGGTCGGGCCGGCGCATCACCACCCGGACCTTGCCGCCCACGCGGAGGTCGACCTCGGCCTCCGGAGTGCCCCAGTCGGGGCGGCAGTGGAGCCAGCGCCGCATCACCTCGGGGCTCGTCCAGGCGTCGAACACGGCCTCGGCCGGAGCCGAGTAAGTCCGCTCGATGCGCACCATGTAGCCGGTCCTGTCGGTCACCGCTCGTCCTTGTGCTCCTCGAGGTACTCGCCGACGACGTCGAACAGGCGCTCCCAGCGCCGCCGCTGGGTCTCGATCCAGTCCGAGGCCTCGGCGAGCGTCTCGGGCCGCAGCGCGAGGCGATGGGTCCGTCCGTCGATCACGCGGCTCACGACCCCCGCTTCCTCGAGCATCTTCAGGTGTCGGGAGATCGTCGGCTTGGACACGCCGAAGTCGCGTGTCACCTCCCCGACCGTCGCCGAGCCGCCGCTCAGGCGCTCCACGATGTCGCGCCGGAGCGGATGCGCGAGCGCCTTGAACGTATCATTAGCCATATCGCTAACTATATAGCCTGACCTACCGGAACCCACGCGAGGAGCACATCGATGACCGAGCACCGGATCGGAACGCAGGAGCAGTACCAAACCGAGCGCGACGCGCTGCTGAAGCAGGAGAAGGAGCTCACGCGCCGCGGCGACGAGCTGGCGAGGAAGCGGCGCGAGCTGCCGTGGGTCGCGGTCGAGAAGGACTACCGGTTCGAGACCGAGCGCGGCACGCAGTCCCTCGCCGACCTGTTCGACGGCCGCTCCCAGCTGGTCGTCTACCACTTCATGTTCGGGCCGTCGTGGACGGGCGGCTGCCCGGTCTGCTCCTCGATCGCCGACACGCTTGCGCCACAGGTGCCGCATCTCAAGGCGCGGGACACCACCCTGCTGCTCGCCTCGCGCGCGCCGCTCGAGAAGCTCCTCGCCTACCGGGAGCGGATGGGCTGGCACATCGATTGGGTCTCGAGCGGCGGCAGTGACTTCAACCGCGACCTCGGCTTCCTCTACACGATGGAGGAGCTGAAGCCGTTCCTCGAGGGCGACATCCCGCTCACGGTCGAGCAGAACGCGCGAATGTGCGGGACCGACGCCGGCGGCTACGTCTCGGAGGGTCCGGGCTTGAGCGTCTACGCGCTGTCGGGTGGGACCGTGTACCGGACCTACGTCACCACGGCGCGCGGCCTCGAGGCCACCATGGCCTACTACCCCCTGCTCGACCGGACGCCGAAGGGTCGCGACGAGAGCGCCACCGAGCCGATGTGGGTGCGGCGTCACGACGAGTACTAGCGGCCGTCGCTGCCGTCGTCGAGGACCTCGCGCAGCTTGCGCGCGAACGCCTCGGGCTGGCCGGGGTATCCGGAGTCCGCGCCGAGGAAGCCGCCGTGATGGCTCGGGAAGACGGTCGCGAACTGGCAGAGCAGGTCGGCGGTGGCCGCGGAGGCGCGGCCGGTGAACATGTCCTCGGACTCCTCGCCGACCGCGATGACCACGCGAGTTGGCGCCGCGGACAGCGCGTTGACGTCGGGGCAATACCCACTGACAGCCCAGGACCGGTCGGACAGCACCGGGTCGTCGCGCGAGCCGTCGTCCCCGGTTGGCATCCCGAACCCGGCGGGATCGGGCGCCGGCTGGGCGAAGTACTCCTCGGTGAACTCGCCCCGCCACGAGGTCATCGCGATGAAGGCGGCAAGGCCGGCGCTCGACCCTCTGGCCTCGTACGCGTCGCGCACCGCGGCCCGGGCCCGCTCGGCCGCCGCCGCGTCGGGGACCACATGGATGAGCGGCGGCTCGTGCGCCACGAGCGTGACCAGGTCGTCGGGGTACGCGGCCACCAGCGCGAGCGCGGTCACCGCACCTCCGCTGCTCGCGAACATCTCGACCGGGCCGGCCCCGAGCGCCTCGATCACGGCGTGCACATCGTCGGCCTGGACCGTCGGCGAGTGGTCGGCGCGACCGTCCCTGCGGGTGCTGCGGCCGAGACCGCGCGGGTCGTAGGTGACCACGGTCCGGTCGGGGAAGTGCGAGGCCAGCGCGTCGAACCCGCCCGCGGTCATCGGCTGACCGATCATGAACAACGGCGGCCGTCCGTCCTCGGTCGGCAGCGGGCCGTGCGCGTCGTAGGCGATGTCGGCCTCGGCGGTCTGAAGTATGTGGGTATGTGCCGGCGTCATGTCATTCGTGTCACGAGGCCGAAGCGGCTGGACGGTAGACGTGCCGCGCGACGCCCCATGACGTGCAGTCCGATGTCGTCCATCCACCCGAGGTCGCGCTCGGCGAGCGCGGGATCCTCGGGCGGGAGGCCCCAGTCGCCGGCTCTGTAGCCCCCAGGCCGCGCCACCAGGCCGTCGAGCGACACCCCCATCGACAACACAAGCTCTCGCATGACAGCTCCTACTTCGTAGCGGGTTCACCGTCCGTTCGCTGTCATGACTCGACAGGCCGTGCGAATTCATCGGTGAGCCGCTCCGAGCGCGTAAGCGAGCCAAGCTCGATGCGTGACGTCCTCCTCTGGCGCGCGTAGTGTGCACGTGGTGTGGGCTCGTAGGGTCCTCGTCGGGTGTCAACGACACGCGGTCGTTGATCCTCCGCGGTCTCTGCGTCGAACTTCAGCGACGGGACGCCGGCCGGTGGGTGACCGTGACTCGCACCCACGGGATCGCCGTCCCGTGTGTCCAGGCCGGCGGCGTCCCGCAGCCGGCTGGCACCCGCTCGCTGCTCGATCTGCCGCTGTACGACGACCTCATCCCGGGCGAGTACCGGATCAGCCTCCGGTACAGGCCCGCCCACGGATCGAACCTCGGCAACCTCAACGCCCCCGGAGCACGGTCGGTCCAGGCACGCCTCACGGTTCTGACCTTCAGGCCCGGCCCGAGGCCGACGCTGAGCGAAGCGCGGATTCTCACGCTGGCCGAACGGTCGGCGCGCGGGGACGGCGATCCGAACCCGACGTTGATCCAGCATGCCGCCGGCACCCGCTTCGAGGCCGTCCGGATCTCTTCCGGGGACCTGGTGTTCGAATGGAACTGGTCCTACCTGGTCGCAATCCGAGGCCACTTCACGGCCGACGGCGCCCCGATCGCGGCGGGAGCGAAACCACCCACGGGCACGGTCATAACCCTCGTGCTCGACGCCCGAACCGGGCATGTCACCGATTTCGGCATCAGCGACCGCTACCCGACGCTGGCCCAGCTCGGCCCAGTGACGACTGACCTACCGGCGCCGGCGGGCTGACCGCGCGCCAGTGCGAGGAGCGCGTACGCTTCCGCGGACCGGTTCGCGTCGACCGACAGGAGCGACAGATGGGACTACGGGACAAGCTCACGGACCTCCGCCAGCAGGCCCAGCAGGCGGTGGCCGAGCACAAGGACGAGATCCAAGGCGCGGTGGAGACAGCCGGCGCGACCGTCGACCAGAAGACTCACGGCAAGTACAGCGACAAGATCCTCAAGTACGGGCAGAAGGCAAACAACGCCGTCGAGAAGTTCGGCGGGCCGGCGTCAGGCGAAGGCGACGGGGGCGAGCAGGGCGGCGCGGCGGGGGCCGGGTCCCCGGCCCCCGGAGCTCCGGCTGGCTCAGAGTCGGACCGCGGCAAAGCGGACGCTTGAGGTCCGCGCCCGTCCCGGGCTAACCGCACACGCGATCGCGCATCACTCGCGCTCGACCCTCCGCAGCCCGTGCGCCGGCGTCCACCACTCGACGACGAGCAGTGTGGCCTCCGCGTTGAGGTGCGTGTGAACGACGTCCGCGATGTCCGCGCGGAAGCGGTCGCCGTCCGCTCCTTCGGTGGCGGCGAGCGCGCGACCCGCGATCTTCGCCTCCCCCGGCCACTGCGCCGCCGCGCCCTCGACCGGGTCGATCGTGGCGCTGTGCAACGCGAACCGCGGATCCCGACGGAGATCCGCTCCCTTGCGCGCGTTTGGCATCGAGCCAAACAAGAGCTCGCCACCCTCGAACGCCGCCTCGATCCCCGAGATCCGCGGCGACCCGTCGGCTCGCAAGGTGGCGATCGTCTTGTGTCTGTGAGCGTCGAACAGCGCCCGCACGCGTTGCGCGAACTCCGGCGCCGCCCGTTCGACGTCGTCCCACGTCGTCATCAGCCCATGTTCGCACCGCTGAAGGGCGCGAAACACCCCGCGGGCTAGCGGTGCCCGCGGACCGCCACCGCCTGGTAGAACGTGCCGCGGTTGTCGAACGGCTGCGGCGGGATCGAGATCGCGCCGGCGGTGGTCGGCACGATCTGGTCGCACGTGGCGGGCGTGGTCACCGGACACGTGGTCGGCAGCGTCCAGCCGGACATCGCCGGCCCGTACTTCGATGCCAGCTCGCCGGCCGCTTGAAGCAGGGTGCTGGACAGGAGCGCGCGGCAGCCCGTCAGCGATCCGCCACCGCAGTAGGTGCGGGAGAAGCGGCCGCGCACGCGCTGGCCGAGGACCTGGCGCAGGTCCTTCTGGACATCCATCTCCCAGCCCTCGAAGAACCCGTTGCCAGTGCCGTCTCGCAGCCCGTCGGGCACGATCGAGTTGAAGTTGGCGCTGATGAAGTCCATCAGCGAGGACCCGACCATCGGCTGGAACTCGGCTCGCACGAGCAGCGGCCACCAGGTGTCCATCAGCAGCACCGCGGGGCTGTCGTCGACGACCCCATCGCTGGTCGTGCTTCGCCGCTGCGCGCCTGCCTGCGCCCATCCGTTCAGAACCGCGATCAGCTGCCGCAACTGAGGGTTCGATCCGCCGCTGCCGAGGACGTCGTGTAGCCACGGCCACACCGCCATCCCCCGCAGATCGGAGGTGAGCGACGGGCCGGTCACCATGTTGGTCAACTTGGCGAGGTCGACCGGGCGGCTGCCGAGCGCGGTGTTCAGATCGTCCTTCAGCATCGTCGCGCGCACGACCGGGCCGTCCTCCCAATCGCCGGCCGCCACCCGCCAGCCGTGCGCGATCGCGTTGTTCCAGTTGACCAGGTAGCCCTGTGGAGGATCGATCGACCTCGGGTTGGCGTTCGCCGGCAGACGGTCGTAGCCGTCGGTGCTCGGTTTGAAGCCCTTCCAGTCCCACTGCCCGGTGCCCCAGATCGGCAGGTCGGGGTCGCTGCCGGCCGCATGCTCCGGGAACCAGCCGGACTGGTAGACGGCGATGTTGCGGTCATCCACGTAAAACCAGTTCTCGCTGCCGGTGTACGGCTGCATGGCGGCGATGAACGACTGTGGCGAGGTCGGCACGTTCTCGGCCAGGCGCATGAACGCCACGTAGCTCTGGGCCTCGTGGTTTTCGGTGTCGGCCGCTGTGGCGAGCGCCACCGGCACCCTGTGCACCGTGGCAAAGCGCCCGATGGGACCGTGGACCGAGTTCAGCGTATGCAGCGTGACCGTCTCGGGCGCCTCGGGACTCGTGGGTGACACCGGGGTCTGCTCGACGATCGTGCGCGAGCTGAACGGAATGCAGCGGCCCTTGTACAGGTAGTGGGTTGAGCTGAACGAAGGCTTCGAGCCGTCCGGGTTGCACAGCCGCTCGGCGAACACATCCTCGTTGGCGGAGAAGGCCGACGTGCCCGTCCACGCGAAGTCGATCCCGTGTCCGATCAGCGGATACGGGTCGGCACCCGGGAACGACACGCCGCTGACGTCGATGCCGGGCGCGTGCAGCTCGTACTCGAGCATGACCTCCGGCGTGTAGTAGCCGACCTGGGGACCCATCACCGCCAGCGCCTGACCGGTGCCGCTGCGAGCGCCGTCGACGAGCACTGCGTTCGACTCCAGGTGGGGAAGCCGCAGGCCCTCAGTCGCGAGCGACTCTGCCCACGTCGGCAGGTGGGCTGCCGAGGCCGTGTCGGACGCGGCGCCCGTGCCCGCGCCGAGGGGCTCGGAGGCGCCGGTCTGTGCGTTGCGGTCCACGAGCGACCCGGGATCGACCATCGCCACCGACGCAGGGTTGACCGAGCCGGTGGCGTCGGACGCGAAGCTGTTCGGCAGCGTCGTCGCGGCCTCGGGGTCGGCGGCCAGCCTCAGGTCGTCGTATACCGCCTGTCCCTTCGAGATTCCCAGGCGCTGCTCGGCCATCCGCAACGCTTCGGCCTGCTGCGGCTGCTGGCCGCCGAACACGGTGAACTGACCCACCAGGTATTCGCCGATCGCGGCCGAGTCGGCGAGCGTCCACGCGCGCGGGAGCGTGCCGAGCGCCGGATACTCGGCCGGCAATCGGGTCGGGTCGGTCCGCGTCAGGTCGATGAAGGCGTTGATGCCGTCGACGTACTGGTTCATGTCACCAAGCGCCTGTGCACCCTCCGCCCCCATCGTGTGCGGCAACGCGTCCATCTCGGCGGTCAGCTGGTGCGGCGACTCGTCCTGAACGCCGAGCTGAGCACTGTCCTCGGGTACCGCGCTTGAACCGAGCAGCTCCGCCATCGTGCCCTCGGCCGTGTGCCTGAGGACATCCATGAGGAACAGCCGATCCTCGGCGGTCACGTAGCCGGCCGCCCACATGCCCTCGGCGCGCGTCTGCGCATAGATCCGCGGCACTTCGTACGGCGCCTGGCGGATGATCAGCACTCCGGGCCGTGGCGTCTCGACGTTTGGCGGCGAGCCGGTGAGCGTGGCGCCGGCCGAGCCTTCCAGCGTGCCCAGGAGGCTCGGGCTGGGCTCGGGGGCGAAGTCCGAGTCCTTGTAGTAGGTGTCGAGTCCGGCGTCGGTGACGCTCGGCCAGGCCTGCTCGAGCCCCTCGTACATCTGATCCTGGTCGAGGTCGACCGCCGGCGTCGTCCCGTTGGCCTCAAACAGCGCCAGGTCGGGGTCGGACGTCCCCTCCCCCTCGCCGAACGCGAGCACCGAGTGAAAGCCGTCGAAGGTCGGAAACGGCAGTGTGCCGGCCGGATTCTGCTCGAGCGTTCCGACGGTGGGCGCCGTTTGCAGAGCTCCGCCGGCCGGGTTGCCCTTGAGGATTCCGGTCAGGGTCCCAGTCCCAACCCCGGGCAGTGCCGGAAGGGGCGGAACGGCGGCGGCGTTCGCGGCGCCCGGCAGGGCGACGACGGCCAGGCAGGACAGCGCTGCGATGCACCGGATCACTGTCAACCGCAAGCTAGCGTCCGGCATGCCGGCGCGCGCCGGTACTCCAGCGGTCCGGCTACTCCAGCGGTCCGGTTACTCCAGCCGGAGGGGACGGGCTCCGCGCCCGTCCCCTCCGTGCCGAAGCTTGGCTGTCCCGACTAGAAGCCAGACCCGGTGATCAGACCCGCGAAGTTCGGGGTGCCGATTCCGGTTGCTTGGTCGAAGCCGGGGGTCACGGGGTAGAAGCCGTTGTTGTTGCTGACCTGGCGGAAACCAGTGATGTCGTGGAAATCCGCGAAGTCCGTGAACGGGTTGTCGAACAGTGAATAGAGAAGCGGGTTGGCGCTCCCGGTGCGGTGACCGTGGAACGCGTCCCGATCGGTGAACAGGGCCGCGAACAGAGGCGCCGACAGGCTGGTGCCACCGATGTGGAACCAGCCGGGAGCACCCGGCGTCGGGGTCATCCCGAAGCATGCACTCTCATAGTCGGGGCCGGTTGGGTTGGGCGAGACATAGCTCGACCCGGTGCAGTACTCGGCATAACCGGTAAGGGGATCCGCGTTAGCCGAGATGTCCGGTTGCTCGCGGCACGGTTGGCCCTGTGCGGCAAGCGCGCAGTTGCTCGGGCCGGAGACCGTGTAGGGGCTGATCACCCCGGGGCCTCGCTGGTAGTTCGGCATCGGCCAGAAGATGCTGTGGCCACCGCCACCCGCACCGTAGGCGCCGCAGTCGACGATGCCCGTCGAGGTCGCGGAGGATGAGTTATTCCCGCTGCAGACGTCGAGCGTGTTCCACACCGCCTCGGTCCCGAACGGGTAGTTCGGGTTCGAGTTGCTCCCCGGGTCAAATGACTCGAACGAGGTGCCGCCGGTGCTGGTAACCCACGGCTGGCTCGCCGGGTCAAGCGACTCGAGCGGAGCGTGGTCACTGAATGTGCCATCGCGGATGCACTCGAACGCGCCGGTGTCGCCCGACGCCGCGAACATGCTCTGACCCTGGGCCGCCATCTGCTCGAACAGGATGTTCTCGGCTTCGGCGTAGGCCAGGCCCGTATCCGGTTCGCAGATCGCCCAACTCGAGCTGACGGTGTCGGCGATGTCCTGGTTCGCGATGGTCGCGAACTCGTCCAGGTTGACCTGGCCGGTCTCGTCGTTGGGCGCGTTGTACACGAGAACCTTGTTGGCGCGCGGCGCGATCGTCAGATCCTGTTCGAGGTCGGCCTCGATCTCGATGTCACCACCGTAGCCGTAGAAGCACGTGTCCCCGGTCGGGCACTGGCTGGTATTCGTGGCCAGCGGTCCGCCGTCGACATTGATGTCGACGAGGTGCGGGGTGTAGTGAGAGCCGTAGAACGTGTGCGCCCAGTTCGTGATGTCCGAGTGGTTATAGGCGGACAGCTCGAACACGGCCACGTTGGCGCCGGCGCCCTGACCACGCGGTCCCGCGTTGGGGGCGTTATAGATGCTGTTGGTCTGCGACGGGGTCAGTCCGCTGCAGCCGGGGCCGCCGCCGTAACCGTTGAACGGCCCGTTGGCTGGAATCGCCTGTAGCTGAGCCAGGGTCGTCGGGTACGGAATCTCGCAGCTCGGCTCACCGGAGCCGTGTCCAGCCGAGCCCGCCGGCGCGGCCTCGACGCTCGTTTGCGACTGGAGCCGGACCGTGTTGGACAGCCCCACCACGCCAAGCACGCTCGACGCGAGACTGGCGGGCACCGAAGCCGGCGTGGCGTTGGAGTAGAAGTTCACGCCCCGGGCGTTGCGATACTTGTCAAGCGAGGTCGCGAAGGCCGCATCGATCTGGGCGCTGCTCCCGATTGCGCGAAGCAGGAACGGCGTCAGCGTCCGCTGTACCGTCAGGCCTTGGCTCTGCAGGTACCCCGTGGTCGATTGCACCGTGGCCTGCGACGGCGCGAACTCCGAGTCGAACTGGCCCGCGCCGAGCCAGTGGCCATAGTCCGCACTCCCCGGTGTGTACAGCGAGCTGAGCAGGGAGTTGAGGCCCGCCTCGTTCCCCGGCGCCAGCACTACCTCGACGCTCATCTGCGAGGTCGACAACGTCCCGGTCTTGGCCGCAGTGGTCGGCAGCAGGCTGCCGCGGATCTGGGTCATGCTCTGCGCCGAGACGTGGGCCCGCACCTTCGCGGTGGTCGACGCCGCCGCCCCGCCCGCACCCACAAGCGTGAGCGCCAGCGCGGCAACGAGTCCCGCTAAGGCCCGCCACCCCAACCGCTCAACAGATACCAACGCCTTCATGGTCACGTCCTCTCTGACTCCCAATTGGCGGCGATGTCGCCCTGCGCGTCCGAGTCCGGCAGGTCCCGGAGCACGCGCAGCATATCCCCACGCCGAGGCGCCGACAAGCCGTGCCCAAGACGGATCGCCGGCGCCGCATCCTCCCCCTGCGGGATACTGCCGCATGCGCGTCCTGGGGCTAGTTTTCGCCGGCACGTCGACGGAGGCTCGCGAGACGATGACCGCGTTCCTCGAGCGCACGATGGGACTCGAGCGCGCACAGGTAGCCGGGGTCGAGGCCGACCTATTCCGGTTGCCAGACGGCTCGCACGTCGCCGTCGCATCCCCGGGCGGGATGGGAGCGACCGAAAGGTCGATCGGATTCTTGGTGGAAGACCTCGATGAGGCCATCGGCACACTGAGTCGCGCCGGTGTGACAACGGGCGCGGTCAACCACAACGCCGTCGAGCGGTACACCCATTTCCGGGCGCCGGACGGACATCTCTACGAACTCATCGAGCGAACCACTCGGGGCCAGTCGGGGTGACTCGTCGCGGTTTGCCACGAAATACAGAGGACGGCGCTCGCGCGCCTAGGTTCGCGAGTACGTCCTCTCCAGCCGAGATCAGGCCGACGCGCTTGTTGCTCGCCAGATCTCGGTCGTGGCGTCGATCTCGTTGGAGGTACGACCGAGAATCAGCCGCAACAGAAGTGGGAGGCGGGATCCTGGCCAGGTGTGTCCCGCTCCCTTCGAGACGAACAAAGTGACGGCCGCCGACTGGTTCGGATCGCCGAACTCGATGCGAGTGAGGTGAGGAGTGAGCTCGCGACGGATCGGCTCGCTCGGCAGCCCGAGCGCTCGCGCCCAAGCGGAGGCGGCATCGGGCACGCTCTCGTTCCAGCGTTCGGTGCCACTGCCGGCGAACGGGTTGATCCGGTCCGCGCTGCCATGGAAGGCGAGCACGCGCAGCGGGTGCTCATGCCGGGCTCGGACGGGCGCCCGCAACCCGGCCACAGCCCCGAGAACCTGCACAGCCTCAGGATGGAGCGAGGTGAATCGGCTGGCCATCCGGGCCCCACCCGACATCCCGGCGAGACACACGCGCCGGTCCGCCTCCGGGTATCGGGCGAGGAGCCAGTCGGCCAGGGCCCGGAGATACTCGACGTCTCCCTCGAGATCCCATTGAAAGCCCGATCCGAGAGGCACCGCGGCCGCAGGGAAGGCCACTACCGCGCCCGACGGGCACAGCCGTTCCATCGAGCTGAGCCGCGCCTGCCTCTCGGGTGAGGATCGGCTCCCGTGCAGGCTGAGCACGATCACCGACGGTGCGTCCAATGGCTCCGCCAAGAGAAACCGACGCTCGCGACCCCCGGCGTTGAGGACCTCTGTCCGCAGTCTCACTCCTGTTGCTCGTTACCGCGCGACGTCGTCGGCACGCTGCCGGCGCCCACGATACGCCCCCGCGAAGGTGACCGCTCTCCGTCTCGAGGTTGCACACCGCACGAACCGACGACTAGTGTCTCGCGATGGCCGGCCACGCCATAGATCCACGTCCGGGCGGTGCCCAACCACAACTCGCGATACAGCTCGTGGGAGGGCCCACGGCGATCCTGGAGTACGGCGGACTTCGCTGGCTGACCGATCCGACGCTCTCGCCTCCCGGTGAATATGGAGGCCTCACAAAGCTGACGGGTCCCGCACTCGACATCTCGGAGCAGGACGGGATCGATGTCGTGCTGGTCTCCCATCATCAGCACACCGACAACCTCGATCCGGGGGGCAGGGCGTTCCTTCCCTCAGCGAAGCGCGTCCTATCCACCACCAAGGCGGCCGAAGACCTGGGGGGCAATGTCGTGGGCATGGAGCCCTGGTCAGAACTCGAGCTCGAGACCCCTCGCGGAGGCACCGTGAAGGTGACCGCCGTGCACGCGCAACATGGCCCGGACGGCAGCGACGAGATTCAAGGACCGGTGCTCGGGTTCGTGCTGTCGGCCGCGGGCGCCGACCGGGTCTACGTCTCGGGCGATAACGCCTCGCGCGACGTCGTGCGCGCGATAGTGCAAAGGACCGGTGAGCTCCCAATCGCGATCCTGAACGCCGGCGCGGTCCAGCTCCCGAAATTCGACCGCGCCTACCTGACCCTGTCCGCCGACCACGCCGCCGATGCCGCCAAGATCCTCGGAGCCCGGACGGTGATCCCGCTGCATTTCGAAGGCTGGGCCCACCTCACCCAGGGAGCCGACGAGCTCAAAGCAGCCTTCTTGGGCAACGGGATCGCTGACCTTCTGCTCGTGCTCGAGCGCGCGCAACGCGCCGAGGTCTGAGGCGTCATCGCGGGCTCTCGCTGGGTTGCATCGCGACAACCCCAGCGGCGGTCTCGGTCCGCGTTGTCAACCGTCCTAGCGTCTCCATGCCCGATTGCCGGCTGGCCGCCGGGTGCGTGAAGAACACGCCGAGATAGCCGTCGGGGTTGGGGGCGTGCTCGCCGACGGCCTCGATCAGCGCGGGATCCCCAGTGTCGAGATTTCCCTGAACTGCTGTAGGAGCACAAGCGGCGGCGTGCCTTCGCCGACCTCGCGCTACACGTATTCGATCCCGTTCGCGGCACTGACCGTCCTCTGCGGTGAGATCAGGTACGCGCGGGTGGCGGCTGACGTTGCAGTCATCGGCGACGCGCTCACAGGGCGGCTACGTGGAAGACTTCCTCCATGTACCGGCCGGCCGCGCTCGACGCCTCGTCCGGAGCGCTCCCCTTCTCGCGCGCGCTCATGTACGCCGCGTACCAGTCCCACCAATTGTGTGGAGCATGGCTCTTCTCGTAGGGGTCGTGATGATCGGCCGTTTCGTGCAGTAGCGCTGCCAGCGAAGGGATGTCCATGGTCAGTCCTCCCACTCACGGCCCGGAAGCCGGGTCTTGATCTCTTGGAGCAGCCACTCGTTGCCATCCGGATCGGAGAAAGCCGCGTAGGTCTGATAGGAGCGCCCTTGCGGATCTGGGCCGGGGACGCGTCCACCGTCGAGGTGGAACACCTCGCTGATCTCGATGCCGCGCCTGCTGACGCTCTCCCGCGCCGCGTCGATGTCGTCGACGGCGAGCAACAGGCGCTTGACGGAGCCGGGTTCGCCGGTGGTGAGTCCTTTGCCGAATGAGATCGAGCAGGCGGAGTGCGGCGGCGTCAGCTGGACCACGCGGAAGCTCTCGCCGCGAACGATGTCGGCGTCGCATCGCCATCCGAGGCTCAAGTAGAAGGCTTTTGCCCGATCGACATCCGAGACGGGCAACGTCACGACCTCGAGCTTCATGTCGCAGGTCGCCACTCCCCCGTCCACGGTGGCGCTCGCGCTCCCGTCGGTGCTGCTCACGTTGACCTCCGTCGTTCTAGTGGTGTTGTAGGCAGTGTCGTTGCTTTGGCTGAGGCCTCGCGCCCGTGCGTCCCTGGTCACTTCCCTCGGGCTCACGGGGCAGGGCCTTCGGAGCGGGAGGCCGCAAGGGCGGTTTCGAGTTGGCGTCGAGACTGGATTCCGAGCTTTGAGCATACGTGGCGCACGTGCAATTCAACGGCGCGTCGACTGAGGAACAGGTGGGCGCCGTGAAGCCGAACGTGCGCCACCAGTGACCCCTGACCGATTCAGAGCTGCGGCGCAGCGACGCGCCGGCCGGCAGTCGTCGAGCGTGCAAGCTTCGGCGAACAGGCCCCCGACGCCGCCGAGCAAGGACGGCGCCCGCGAACACCGAGTACCCCGGCACTCCGCGGTGTAGGAGCGTCGCGCGGATCCGCTGGACCCACTGAGGCCGGGAGGGCCCTTGCGGTGGTGCGGGGCTTCGTCAGCCGAGAGATAGGCTCTGGCCGGGCGAGACGAAGGGATCCCGCCCTACGAGGGCTGGAGAAATGCAGTGACCACATCCGATGCTGGCCGCAAATGAGGAGGCTTCATATGGAGACCTGGGACGCCATCACCGCCCGGCGCAACGTCCGTGAGTTCGCCGACCGAGTGATTCCCGACGCCGATCTTGACCGCGTGCTGGAGGCTGGCCGGATCGCTCCCTCGTCGCAGAACAACCAGCCGTGGGACTTCGTCGTCGTGACCGACCGGGAGTTGCTCCGTGAGCTCTCCCAAGTGTGGCGCGGTGGCGGGCATATCGCGAACGCAGCCGCGGCGATCGCGATGGTGATCCCCGACGAGGACGAGCCCCGCGTCCGCGAGCGCAACCGCTTCGACATCGGCCAAGCGACGATGCAGATGATGATCGCCGCCGCTGATCAGGGAATCGGCGCCGGCCACTCGGCCGTCGGCGACCAGGATCTGGCGAGATCAGTGCTCCATGTCCCCGAGAGCAAGCTCGTCGCGTTCGTGATCGATCTCGGCTATCCGGCCGACCGCCCGCTCACGCCTGGCACCCGGTTGAAGCGGCGGCCTTTCGACGAGGTCGTGCACCGCAACGGATGGTGAAGTCAGGTGCCCGGGATCGACGTTCGGTGAGCGCGGCGTAGAGGATCGGTCCGCCGAGGGCGTCGAGGCCGGCGTCGAGGTCGGTCGAGCCCTTCTCTCGGAGCCAGCGGACCGCGCTTGTGAGGCGAGCGCCGGCCGCGCGAGAAGGCCGGCTGCTGTGGTCTCCTCGCGCGACCGCGAGCGTCAGTCGGTCTTCGCCCCGAGCTGCTGAAGCACGCTGCGGTTGTCGGTCTGCACGTACTCGTCTTCGATCCGGCCTTGGTCGTCGTAGCTGAAGATGTTGGTCAGCTCGAACACGATGTGCTGTCCGTTCGGAGGCAGCGAGCCGACCGGTGATTGGGTGAATTCGCGGACGAAGTCGCCTTCGATCGTGGTCTGGCAGGCGATGTGGTTGTCTTCCACGACGACGATGCCTCGAGTGATTTTGCGGTTATCGAACGCGTTCCGCAGCGACTGGAAGTACGCCGCGAGGCCGTCGTAATCTATCTCCACGCCCGGTGCATGGAACGTGAACTCGGGGCTGAATGCGGCGCGGATCTCGTCAGGGTTCTCGCCTGACATCCACAGCTCGCCCGCGCGGACCAGTCGTGCCACGAACTCGTCCCTACTCATGCCGGCAACCATTTGTAGCTCCTTGTCGTTGTGCGTATTACGTCAAATCGAGTACCGCCGTGACCTGCCGTCTGGCGGGCGTAGGCGGTCGCGCACGTCCGCGACGTCGCCGGCTCAGGGCGGCTGCGGAAGGCAAGCGCGGCCACCACGACCGCCGCGGAGACGAGCACCCCGAGCCCCATCCCGGTGGCGCTCGCGACAGCGTTGTGCAGGCCGACCAAGTCGGGGTCGTGGCGCGGGTTGAGGTCGAGCAGCGCCGCGCTGGCGGCGCTGAGCGCAAGCCCGGTGGCCAGGCCCTGGAGGCCGCGCGCGAGGAACAGCCACGCGACCGAGTCGGCGAGCGTGAACAGGATCGTCGCGACCATCAGGGACCCGAGCGCGACGAGCAGCACGGGCCGACGACCGACGGTGTCGGACACCGGACCCGCGAGCAGCAGCGTCGTGAGCACGCCGAACGCGTACGTTGCGTAGACCAAGCGTGACCATGATCGGGGGCAGGGAGAACAGCGCCCGGTAGGTGCTGTACAGCGGTGACGGCGTGCCCAACGCGAACAGCGCGAGGCCGATCACCGCGACCATCAGTGCATACGCCGCCCGCGGCGACAACCTCGGCATCACGTGCCGTCTGAACGACCCGCTCTCATCTAATGCCGGTCTAGCATCATTGCTAATTATGTAATCATGCGTGTCAAGTAATATGTGCTGTATGGCCGACGCACCTGATCGCCGCGAGCGCAAGAAGCAGCGCACCCGGCTCGCGATCCAGAACGCCGCGTTCGAGCTGTTCGCCGAGCGCGGCTATCGCGAGACCACGATCAACGCGATCGCCGACAGGGCCGACGTCGCCCCGCGCACCGTCACCGTCCACTTCCCCACCAAGGAAGAGCTGCTGTTCGACGCCGAGCCCTTCACCCTCGAGAGCCTGGTCACTGTCCTCGAGGCCAGAGAGCCGCACAAGTCCGCGCTCGACGCGCTCCGGGACTGGATGGCCAGCACGATGACCGCCCTCGCCTCCCCCGAGTCGAACGGACGGGTCTGGGAGCGGCGCGCGCTCCGCGCCCACATCATCAACGCCGAACCCGAACTGCGCGGCCGCGCTCGCGCCGGCTACCACGAATTCGAACGCGTCCTCGCCGACGCGATCGGCAAGGACCTCGCCGAGCCCGGCGCCGCACTCACGCCGCGACTAGCGGCGCTCACCGCCGTCACCGGACTGCGAGAGCTCTACGAAACCGATGAGGCCATATCCCTCCCCTCGCCACCCCACGCCGCCGACCTTCTCGCCCTCGTCGACCGCGTCATCGCGTTCACCCAAGCCGGGATCGACCGCTCGACCGCCACACGGCCCAGCTGACCGAAGCCCGCTCTGGCCACACCGGCATCCAAGGAGCACCGGCAGGACGTGCTAGGTCTTACGTTTACCGGCCATCGCGTCCTTGATGCGCTCGAAGTCCGTCTGCGGAATCTCAAACAGACCGAAGCGGAAAACGTAGCCCCAATGTCGCTTGTCCGTGATGAACGTGAGCTCGTCGATCAGTGGACCGATCGGCGTTTCCGCACACTCCAGAAACTCGACGTTGCGCCGCCATGGCACAAACCCCGGGGCCATCTCGACCTGGTACAGCTCATCGTCAACGACGCGACCGATGGCCGTGAAGGCCTGTAACCGCTCGCCGTCTCGAAGGCTCGTCTTCGGCGAGTAGAACACCAACCAATCCCCCGCTGCCAGCCGCTTCAGGCCCGAAGCCTTGCCATGCCCCGCCTGAGTGAACCCACCCTCGACACCCAGCCGGACATGATCGCGACTGATCGTACTCACCCAGCACTTCATCGCAGACAGGTCTCGATCTCCGCCCGCCAGCAGAACCGCTCAACGAGCCGCAGCGTCTCCCCCAGATTGATCTGCTGATCCATTTCATTGGCCAGCATGACGATCACCACCCACGAACACCAGCTCTTCTCATCCGTGCATTGCGCGGGGAGGGCGCCCGCATTGCAGAACAGATCGCTAGACGCACCATCCGCGGTTCACTCGTGGTCGGCTGCTACTTGCCCGATCGCAGCCCCTTGATCAACGCGGAGCCGTTGGGGGTGCCGAGTCCGGTCATCGTGTCGTACGATCGTTTACTAGGGGTGAAAGGAGGCGGGGCGGCGCGCGTCTACCGCTCTCGGTGTCCTGTGTTCGCTCGTAGGTTGTTCAAGAGCTCCCGGACGAGCGGCGAACGCTCGCTGGTGCGATGGGCGAGGCTGATCTGGCGAGCGATCGGCTCGCCGGCCGCCCGGAGATGAATGCACGACACGCCGTGCTCGGGGGTCGGTGGCCGGGCGAGCTCTGGTATCAGCGCGATCCCGAACCCCTTCGCGACGAGGGTCGCCGTGACCGCGTAGTCCGCGGTCTCAAACGCGATCCTCGGCGCGAACCGCGCGGTCGCGCACGCCAGCTCGAGAGCGATGCGGTTTGGATCGTGCGCCGTCCCGGAGACGAACACTTCATCCCGCAACTCTGCGATCGCGACCAGCTGCTGACCGGCGAGCCGGTGAGCGGCGGGGACAATCAGAGTGAGGGGATCGGGCAGCACAGAGCGCAATCGGACGCCGGTGGGCGCAGACCAGGTCACGCCTGGGTAGCGGTGGGTGACGACAGCGTCCACATCACCGGCAGCGAGTTGCGCGAGCCCGTCTGGCGGCTCGAAATGAAGCAGGGTCAGCTCGAGATCGGGATGAGCCGACGCCAACCCTTCGAGCGCATCCGGCAGCAGATGCTGCGCAGCGCTCGGAAATGCGCCGACGCGCAGCGAGCGCAGCTGCCCGGCCGTCTCCCGCACGGCGAGCTCGGCGAGGTGAGCGTCAGCGAGCAGCCGCTCGGCGCGGGAGCGCAATACCTCGCCTGCCGGGGTGACCTGCACGCCGCGGGCGCCACGCACGAGCAGCTCGCACCCCAATTCGCGCTCCAGCAAAGCAACGTGCTGAGAGACGGCCGGCGGCGTGTACCCAAGCGCCTGCGCGGCCGCCGCAAACGACCCCAGCCGCGCAGCCTCGACAAACGAACGCAACCGCTGCAACTCCACACCCGAGACAATATCTCTGCTTTCGGCTGGCCAACAGATCCCTGCGTTGACTTTATGCTCGGATGGGCCGATCTTCGGGACATGAACATCCCTGAGCCCCCCAGCCACAGCTTCGCCAGCGACAACGTCGCCAGCGCCCACCCGCACGTGATCGAAGCGCTGATCGCCGCCAACACCGGCAGTGCCGGACCATACGGCGATGACCCGTGGACCCGCCGCGCAACCCGGAAGTTCCGCGATCTGCTCGAAGCCGACGTCGAGATCCTCCTCACTTATGGAGGCACCGGCGCAAACGTCGTCGCCCTGCAAAGCACCTTGGCGCCTCACGAGGCGGTCATATGTCCCTCCTGCGCTCACATTAACGTCGAAGAGTGCGGGGCAGCCGAGCGCTTCACCGGGGCAAAGCTCATCGATATCCCCAGCGACGACGGCAAACTGCACCCGGACGCGATCACCAACCTGCTTCGTCCAGCCCACGGCGAGCACAACGTCAAACCCAAGGTCCTCGCGATCAGCCAGGTCACCGAACTCGGCACCGTCTACACGATCGACGAGATCACGGGCCTCGCCGAACTCGCCCACGCACACGGCCTGCTGCTCTTCATGGACGGAGCCAGGATTGCCAACGCCGCCGCCGCCCTCGGATGCTCGCTGCCTGAACTCACCGTCGACGCCGGCGTTGACGTGCTCACCTTCGGCGGAACCAAGAACGGCCTGCTCTACGGCGAAGCCGTCATCTACCTCCGCCCAGAACTCGCCACCCGCGCACGGTTCGCTCGCAAGCAAGCCGGCCAGCTCGCGTCCAAAATGCGATTCATCGCCGCCCAGTTCGACGCGCTCCTCACCGACCAACTCTGGCTCGACAACGCCCGCAACGCCAACCACACCGCGGCCCTGTTGGCTGACCGCATCGCGGACACGCCCAACGTCGAAATCCTCCGAGCACCACAGGCCAACAGCATCTTCGCCCACCTCCCCGAGCCCGCCATCGAGCCCCTCCAGAACTGGTCGTTCTTCTGGACCTGGGACGAGTCAAAGAACCTCGTCCGGTGGATGACCAGCTTTGCCACCACCGAGACGGACGTCGCGCGCTTCGCCGACGGCGTTCAACACTTCACCCGACCGACCGACCGCACGCGACGAGCACACGTCGCTGCATAAACATCTCGCCCAATCCTCGTTCGGACCCCCCCACCCCCCGCTGTCTCTGACCGAACAGGCACACCGCCGTCGCAGCCCGCTGCAACGTCCGCGCGATCGCTCTGACGATCAGTCCAAACCCCCGCGCGGCAATCGCTTCGCCGGCGAGGGGGCGCGCAGGGCGATGGCCAGCGGACGAGTGCTCGGCCATATGCCAGACTTTGGCGCGTGTTCGATATATCCGTTGGGCGACACGACGAACCGGGCCACAAATGAGCCGCCAAGGATCGAGAGACGAGCAACTGCTGGGGCGGCTGCTTGCGCCGCCGGATCTGGCTGATGGCGCCGAGTCGCTCGATTTCTGGCACCAGCGATGCCGGCGCCTGTCGTGGTGGCGGGTCCGCGCGCGACGGGAAGCGGTGCGGATGACTATTCGCTGGGAACAGCGGGTCGGCGCGGCGCTCGTCTCGCAGCATTGGACGCCGCTCGAGGCCCGGACCTCGGCCGCCGTACTTGTCGCGCGGACGCGGCTGTCCCGTTGGACCCGACGGGCCGGGATCGCCATGCTGGCCATGGTGATGACCGTCGTCGTGGTCGCGGCGGTTCAGATCGCAGCGGCGCTTGCGTACCTGGTCCACGCGTTGTGATCGAAGATCCACGCTGATCGAAGATCCACACAGTCCCGCGATCGCATTCGTCTTCTGGCCGGCGCCGAGCTAGCGATCGCGTTGGCCAAACAGGAATGTGGTCGATCCGGCGCCGGGTGCCGGAGCGCACGCAGCAGCGCGACCGCAACCGCAATCCGGGATTCATCCACCCCGCCCTCTCGCTTCGAGCCTTCCCGCAACGCCACGACTCCCTTATCGACCCGGCCCGCGAAACACCAAGCGATTCGAGACAACCACTTAGACGTCGATTACCGAGGCACGATCGGCGTTCGTGTTACGAGCGGAGGCTCCTTAGGCCGGTGCGAATTTCGCTGACCAGGATCTCGGGTTGCTCGAAGGCTGCGAAGTGTCCGCCCTTGTTGGCCTCGCCGTAGTGAATCAAGTTGCTGTAGGTGTCTTCGATCCAACTTCGCGGCAGGCGTGGGATGTCGCGTGGGAACACGGTCACGGCGACCGGCAATGTGAGCTTTGGACCAGCTAGGCTGCCCGATTTGTTCTCCCAGTAGATGCGGCCGGACGACGCGGCACTGTTCGTGTACCAGTAGAGCGAGATTGCGTCCAGCATGTCATCGGTGCTGAGCGCGTCCTCGGCAAGCCCGTGGTTGTCCGTCTTGGACTGGAACTTTTCGTAGATCCAGGCTGCTTGGCCGGCCGGAGAGTCCGCCAGTGCAAATCCGACGGTCTCTGGCTTCGTGCGCTGAAGGTGGTTTGATCCACCGAGTTCGCCGGTGTAGAGGGCGAGGGTGTCCACGGCGTAGCGCTCGTCGGGCGACAGCGTGTCGGGTATCTGTGCGGGAAATGCGTATTGAGTGTTCAAGTGAATCCCGAGAAGGCCCTCGGG
The DNA here is from genome assembly GCA_963770615.1 of uncultured Solirubrobacterales bacterium. Taxonomy (GTDB): domain Bacteria; phylum Actinomycetota; class Thermoleophilia; order Solirubrobacterales; family Solirubrobacteraceae; genus Palsa-465. Next base: position 200,829 of record CAVYQJ010000019.1, read on the forward strand.
CCGCATGGCCCCAAGGGCGGAGGTTACGACGGCACCCCAATCACCGCCTTGAGCGGCCCAATTCTTGTAGCCAAGGCGCTTCATGAGTTCCACCCAGGCGCTTGCGATACGTGGAACTGTCCACCCCGTCTCGGTCGGCTTTTGGGAAAACCCGAATCCGGGCAGCGACGGGACGACGACGTCAAATGAATCTTCGACATTTCCTCCGAACGCCGCCGGGTCAGTTAGCTAGGGCAAGAGCTCGCCCTCTCGTTTCGGCCGCCAATCGGATGTATGGATCGCACACACCCGGGCGGAGCGCGGCGTTATCGGGCGCGACTTCCGCAGCATGACGGTTGTGGGGAGCTCGCAGTCTGCGGTCGCCGACGGTTACGACGCCGTGGGCTGCTCGGCGATCGCAACCATGTGGCGAAGGACTCATCCGCTGCTCAGACTTCTGCCGCCTCCCTTGGTCGCCGGAGCACTCGTGCAAGCTGAGTCGCACGTCTGATCGAACCAATCGCCAGACGATCGCGACGTCGTGGTGTCGGCGCGTTGGAGTTACACGCACGCGCCGTCCGCGCTAACCAGTTCGCAGAGCGCTCGCGCTGGCCAGGGCGGGGAGCACCTCCTGCTCGAGGAGTTCCACCGACCGGAGCGAGCGCTCGAGCGCGAGATTGCCGAATGCGAGTCGCCCCAGAAGATAGTTGATGCCGGCCATTTCGACCTGCGGAAGGAGACGGTCCCGAACGGCTGCGGGTGAGCCGACGACGCAAAAGCCGGCGTTCACAGCATCGTCGAAGTCGGACGGGAAATTCAACGGGATCGGAACGCCCCTTTGCGTCCAAAGCAGGTTGAGATTGGCGAACCACTGGGCATATGCCGTCCTGGCCTCTTCGTCGACTTCGGTGTCGGAGTCGGCGACGACGATGTGGCGGCTCATTCCCAGCAGCGGCAAGTCCTCAGGATCATGGCCGAGCCGTTGCCAGGCCGCTCGATACTGGTCGGTGATCTTGCGGACAACACCGGCCGGGCCATTGCCGACGCAGTTGATGGCACGCCCCGCGGCCCAATCCGCAGTAGCGGGACGAGCGACGCCGTACCACAGCGGCGGGAAAGGCTTCTGTACCAGATCGAGCTCCATCGGGAAGTCCTCGACGCTGAAGTACTCGCCGCGTTGAGTAATGGGACCACCGCCGCCACTCCCAAGGAGCAGGGAAAGTGTTTCCTCGTAGCGCTGTTTTGCTTCGCTCTCGTCCTTGATGCCGTAAAACGACAGCTCTATCGGGGAGATCCCACGGCCAATTCCGACTTCTAGGCGGCCGCCGCTGAGCTGGTCCAGCATGCAGATCTCCTCCAAGATCCGGAGCGGATGGTACGTGCTCAGGACGTACACCATCGGGCCAAATCGGAGCCGTTCGGTGCGCTGCGCTACGGCCGATAGAAACACACTCGGCGATGGGGACAGCCCCAGCGGCGTGCCATGGTGCTCGGCGACGTGGTATGCGTAAAACCCCGCGCGGTCGTAAGCCTCGGCGAGCGCCAGCCGGCTCTGATACAGCTGACCCAAGTCGGGGCCGTTCCGGTCCATGTGGTCGAAGACACCAAACTTCATAACGGCGTCCTCCTCTTCTTTCAGTCGGCTTCTGATCGCTTACGGGTGCCACCTGCCCTCGACTCAGGTTGGCTCGGTTCCCGGCGAGGCCAGTCTATGCGGCTGTCACGTCTCCGGGGATCGTTTTCTTCGGGCCCACACGCCCGGCCCCGCCCGAGCGGTCCGTGTCCGAGCTGGCGACCGAGCCATGAGCGGCAGGCTTACGCGGCGGTCTGACCGAGATCCAGAGGGCGCGCGGTGAGTCACGGAGGAGTAGCGGCGACCTAGTGCGGACTAGATGGGGCATAACGCAGCAAGGG
>CAVYQJ010000020.1:0-93811 GCA_963770615.1 uncultured Solirubrobacterales bacterium
GGTCGATCCAGCACGGGCGGTAGCAAATTGCTCGGTCCGGAAGCGTGTTCGACGCTGGCCTGGTCTGTCGGGCGCCGACGGCATTCGGAGCCCCGGCCTGGCGTGCACGCCGACCCTTCAATGGTTGGGGGTGTCGGCTATTCGCGTTCGGGGACGTCTGCGGTGAGCAGGGCCCCGTTGTCTGCCGGCAGATTGCCTGCGATCACGGCGCGGTCAGGCGGGCCGTCGTAGATCAATTGGCCGTCGTGGAGGGCGATGCAGCGGCTGCTGAAGTCGGCCACCTCGGTGCGGTGGGTGGAGACGATCACGGCCGCGCCCGCGTCGGCAGTCGTCCGCAGCATCTCGACCAGCACGGCGCGACTTGCAGGGTCCAGACCGTCGAACGGCTCGTCCGCCAAGAGCAGCGAGAACGGCCGGACGAAACCCAGCGCGAGCGACGCCTTCTGCCGCATCCCGCGACTGAACTGGGTCGGCAGCTTGTCCCCCCATTGCTCGAGCCCGAGCTGGTCGAGGAGCTCGGGGGCGCGGCTCTGCCAGTCGTCGGCCTCGTGCAGCCGCGCGATGTACTCGAGGTGCTCGTTGAGGCTCAGGTCCTGGTAGAAGACCGGCGTGTCCGGGATGTACGAGGTCCGAGCGCGCGCAGTCAACGAGCCCGCGGGCTCCCCGCAGATTTGGATCGTGCCGTGGGTCGCTTCGACGAGGCCGGCGGCGATCGCCAGCAACGTGGTCTTCCCCGCGCCGTTCGAACCCACAAGCGCGACCAGCTCACCCGGCAGGACCTTCAGGTCCAGCCGCGCCAGCGCGATCAGATCGTCGTACTCCTGTCGCAGTCCTGCTGCCGCTAGCACGGGTGGATCGGGAGAGCGGCGACGGGTCCGCTTCTTCATGACCTGACCGGGACCGTCGCAGAGATCCTGTTCGCGAGCCACGCGATCACGGCCGCGCAGATCAGCAACACCACAAACTCGCATCCGACAGCCGCCCCTGCAGCCGCGGCACCGTGGCGTGCAGCTGCCCGCCCCAGGAGCACCGGTCCGCTCACGCCGATGATCACCAGCACGACCGGGAAACCGGTTTGGAAGTACCCAATCTGAGGCGTCAGCACGTACTTGAACGGGTCGTTCGTCACGCTCAGCGCGGCACAGCACATTGACAGGAGCGCGGTCGGAACGACCATCACGACCACCACTCCGACCAACCCGCCGGACGCTCCAACCACGATCACGGTAGCGACCGCGATCAGCGACACGCCGGCCATCAGCACGACGGGAGCAACGAGATGGCGGCGGATCACGTCGCCCGGGGCGACCGGGAGCAGCCCGAGGCGCATCGGATGGTCCACCTCCTGCCCGACCGGCTCGACCGCGTCAAACGCCGCCACCATCAACGCAAAGGCCGCCACTAGCACCAAAGGCGTGGTGCCCCGCCAGACGCCGAACAGTGACACCCCCGCGACCACGCCGAGCACGCAAACACGCACGACTCGCACCAACGGCCAGCGCAAGAAGCTCTGCCAGTCACGCCGCCAGACTGCACGGCTCGGACCATCGGACCGAGCCAGCCGCAGCCACGGACGGCGCCGCGGAATCTCCGAGGCGAGTTGCCGGCGGAGCAGGATGATCGCCCGCAGATCCTGCGTGGTGACCGCGAAGCGAAGCTGCGCTGCCAACCCCGCGCGCCGTCGCGCAGCCTCGAGCGAAGTACCAGCAAGCCCGGTGAGCCCGAACAACGCGAACACGGCACAGGCGGCCAGGCCGGCGGCGGGCAGAGCGAACGAATCACTGCCGCGATGCAGCGGCCAGAGCGCGAGCTGTCCGAGCATCGTCGCCGGCGAGGTCGTCCGCTCGCCGACCAGATCCGCCACCGACCAGCCGACGATCAGCACGGCGAGCAGCAAGGCCACCGCTCGGTGCAAGCGTCGACCAGAGGCGATCATCGCGCCGGCCAACCCCCAGACGGCGACCGTCGCCCCGAACACAGCCCCGCACAAAAGCCACTCTGCCGGCCGGCCCGGCAGGCGACGAAACGCGAAGTTCCCCGCGATCAGTCCCGCCACCACGCCGACGAATCCCGCAGTACGTAGCCGACGGACGGCCAACCCACGCAACGCCGCCCCGCGATCGACGGGAGACAGGAGCACATGCTGGACATCGGCTGGCTCGAGCACCAACGGACCGCCTCTACTTCCTGACCGCAACCCAGCCGCCGCAGCGATCGCGACCAGTATCCCGAGCGCGGCGGGACCATGGCGCTGGATCTCCTCGACTGTGTGATGGTCGACCCTTGCGTCCGCCAACGCACCCGAGATCAGCGCCAGTCCCCAGCCACCGAAAAGCACCCCCAGATACAAGCGGTAGAGGACCTCCAACAAGTCCACGTTCTCGGCGTAGCGGCGACGCCGCGCAGCCCGCAGATCGCGCAAAGCCCGCAAGCCCAACGTCTTATTCACACCCCACGCGCTCGCGTCCGCAGCCACGTGCTCACACCCGGCGGCGAAACGGCGCGCCAGCCACGAACCCCCACAGCCGTTCAACCTGCTCAGCGTCGGGATACTCGAACTGGCGTCGCACGCCGTTGCGGGCCCGCGCGTTCACCCCGTCAGCGCCGCGCTGTGCTCGAGCTCCAGCCCTCGGCTCTCTCGGACCGGTTGCCATCCGGTCTTGGATCCTAGCCGCGCCAGCCGGCGGGGCTCGACCAACACGCCCACTTCGTTGTCGAAGCGGGTTAACACCAGCCGTTGCTCTTGCGCCTCGAGCGAGAGATCAACCGACGCTCGTCGTCGTTCACGCGCTCTGCCGGGCCTGGGCCCGCACGGTGTCCATCGTTTCCATGATCGAGATCGTCTCATCCAGCGGCATCACCGGGCTCTCGAGGTCCCCGGCGGCGAGGCGGCGGGCGACCTCGTCGGCTTGATGGCGCAGGCCCCGGCCCTCATGTATCGATTCGATGGAGATCGGGTCGCCGTCCCTCGGTATGAGCGTTATGCCGGTGGGAGCGTAGAAGTCGCCATCGATCTCGATCCTGGCGTCGGTGCCGACGATCGACGCTCTCGTCGGACTCTTCGCGCGCAGGGTGCACGTGAGCACGGCCTGCGCGCCGCTGTCATAGCCGAACAACATCGATGTCTGCGCGTCAACGCCGGTGAACGCCGGGTCGCTCATGGACACGATCCGATCCGGCGTGCCGAGGACCATCGAGGCAAACGACACCGGATACACACCGAGGTCCAGCAGCGCGCCGCCGCCCAGCTCGGGTGCGAACAGCCGGAACTCGGGGTCCTCGGCAAACCACTGACCGTGGTCCGCGGTCACCGTGACGATGTCGCCGAGCACACCCCGCGCGAGCCAGTCCCGGATCACGACGACGTGCGGCAGAAACCGGGTCCACATCGCCTCCATCGCGAACCGCCCGTTCTCCCGCGCGACCTGAACGATCTCGCGCGCCTCGACAGCGTTCATCGTGAACGGCTTCTCGACCAACACGTGCTTTGACGCCCGCAGCGCGAGGATCGCGTCGTCATGGTGCATCGGGTGGGGCGTTGCGACGTAGACCACATCGACGTCCGGGTCGGCCACGAGTGACTCGTAGCCGGCATGCCGATTCGCGATGCCGAACTCGTCCGCGAAACGGTCAGCCGATCCCTGACTCCGCGACCCCACGGCGCTCACAACCCCGGAATCGGTCAGCCGCAGGTCGGTCACGAACGTGCTCGCGATCCCACCCGTACCGAGAACCCCCCACCTCACCGGACTGCCCTCCATCCTCCGTCCTTTCGACTCGAATCGGCGAAAGGCTAAACGCCCCTAGCTCTAGACGTCCACGCGCCGCCCCGACTCGGCCTTCGCCGGCTAACCGGCGCACCTTGGCGCGACGATCTCCACGCGCGGATCCGATCCCAGCTCCGCCGCTTCCACAGAGCGGCAGCACTCCCGCGACGGGTCGGCGAGCACCTGACACTGCCGGGTCGGGCACGGAGCGGCGCGGTCGCTCGCGCCAGCGCGTCGCGCGGGTCACCGAAAGCAGGGCTCACGAGAACGCCCGCAAACGAGGTGGCGCCGCCTATGCAGGCTGCCGGGGTCTACCGGCCGCCATGGGGCTAGTGCGGAGCTCGGATCGCGGCGAACGCGATCGCGCGGGTGGGACGGTCATTGACGATGCAGATCGTGGCCAAGGAATCGCGGTGCCAGCGGCGCCCGGACGGCCGAAGCGATCGTGCCGTCGATCGAGCCGGACGATCGCTATCCGGTCATCGTCGGCCTCGAAGCCACAGACGTCGCGCCGTCGAGATGTCGTCAAGGCGGTCGCCCGCATCGAGCGGCGCTGGATGGCGAATGCGATCGTCCGCCCCGGCGCTAGGCGCTCGCGGCCAGGAACGAGCGTGCAGACTGACGGTGTGGGCTGACGTGCTTGCTGGCGGCGGGCGTGTGCGTTTGCACCAGGTCGCCGGCGCGGGTTAGGCTCGTCGCCGCGAGAGGCCGTGAAAGACGAATCAACTGGACAGCCGTTGGTGAGGCGTGCGATCTGGGCGGCGGCGTCGCTGATCGCAGCGCTGGCTGCTGCCGTGGGCGCGCTCGGCGTCTGGTCGGCGTCGGCGAGCACGGTCAGCGGGCCGAGCTTCGGTAGGACGGTCGAGCTGGCACCGGTCAGCGGGCGGGTGTTCGTGCGCTTGCCGGGGGCGTCTCAGTCCGTGGCGCTCGTGCATCAGATGGTGGTACCGGTCGGATCGCGCGTCGACGCGACTCGCGGCACGGTCGATCTCACCTCTGAGGGTCCCGCCCAGACCGGACTGCAGAAGGGCGTGTTCGGCGGCGGCGCGTTCGTCGTGCAGCAGCGCCGCAGCGGGCAGACGGATCTGATCCTGACCGGCGGGACGCGCCCCGCCGTGTGTGGGTCCGGGCGGGGGAGCTCAGCCCGGGCTGCCAACGTGTCGCCGCGGGTGTTGCGGTTGCTGCACGCCAGTGCCCGCGGGCGGTTCACGACTAGCGGGCGCTACGCGGCGGCTACGGTCCTCGGCACGATCTGGACCACGGCTGACACGTGCGCGGGAACGACGATCTCGTCCGAGAAGGACACGGTCGATACGACGTCGACCACGCTCCCGGAGTCGGTGCACGTGCCGCTGACGGCGGGCGAATCGGTCACCTACCGGTGCGCCACGCGCGCCGAAGGCCCGGTGAGAAAGGCGTACTGCGTCGTGGTCCTGACCTCGAACGCGCCGGCGCCGAACCAGCCGGCCTTCTCGACATTCCTGGCCACGACCAATCCCGCCCAGTCGGCCCAGCTCTGCGTCCAACCGCCGGGCGCCGCCACGCCAGCGTGCACCACCTACCCGCTGTCGCATCCCACCGACCTCGGCCTGCGTGACCTCAACGTCGCTTGCCCCGCCAGTCAGGGTCCCGGCCTTTATCGGATCGCCTACCGTCTCGACGGGGTGGCGCTCGGCTCTGCGTTCGATTATCAGGCGCCGCACATCCGGTTGGGGCACGGGCCGTGCCAGAGCTTCCTCGGCCAGTTGAAACAGGGGCCGGACACGGCCGTCCTTCACGCGAACGTCAAGCTCGTGAACCACTACTCGTTGCTCTCGCCGGCGATCGCGCAGTGGCTCGGACTGGCACTGACGCCGACGGGCGCTCCCGGCTCAGAGCAGGTGCAGGGCATCGTCTATGCCGACCAGGACGGCGCCCCCGGCGCGCTCGTCGCGGCGACGAAGCCGGTGACAATCCGCCGCACGAGCGCGTCAACGCTCTACCCGCTGTTCTTCGACCAGGCGCTCCACCTGAGCCCAGGCACCTACTGGCTCGGGCTGCTGACAGGCGGCGACTCAGGCGTCGCTGGAGTCCTCGTCTTCCCAACTCGACACTCAGCCCCGGCGAACACCAACATCTTCGCCGCCGGCCCCAGCAACCCGTTCGGGCCGATCGCCAGCGTCGCCAACGCCCAGATGACACTCCTCCTCCACTACCAACTCGCGCCCTAACGGCAGGACGGGCGTTCCGCTGCTTATCGGACCAGGCACGCGCTGGCGTCTGACGCCTCAATGAGGCAGTCACCCCGTCGGGCCACAAGTCGCGGCTGGGATCGGGCGAGGACCGGCCACGTGCGCGTAACGTCTCGCGTCGCCCTCCAGCAACTTCGCGGCCGTCTCAGCCGCCAGGGAATTGGCCGCTCCCTTTTCGAGCATCGCGAAAGCAGACGTCCGGACCGGGCATCGCGGCCGGCTGCCCGTCACATCAAACACGGCCAATAGGCACGGTGCTCGCGCCGGCAGCGGCGCGGCAAGCGCCCTCGATCACCGCGGACGCGCCGCCTCAAACCGTCATTCGGACTCGCGGAAGAGTTCGGCTCCCGTGCTAGCTCGACGACCGGCGGTGATCCCTCGGCGGTCTTGATCATTCCCGGATGCTCAGGCCGAACGAGTCCCGCAACGGGACCGCTAGACCAACCGCGGTTTGGTCGCGCCGGGCCCGTCGGTGCGGCGAGGTGGGGCCAGGCCTTGTGCAGTAGACGTGGACGCCAGCTGGTCGAGGCTCGGCGCGGTCGCGGATGTGCGTGTCGCAACCGACGGCAGTGTCAGGCTCGGGCGTGGGCCTGCGGTGCGGTGATTGGTTCGGGTTGCTGTCATCCCTCGGCGCAGGAACGCGCTGTGGAAGGGGCGCTGGCGCCACCGGGATCGTTTTTCGGATCGAGATCGGTACAGCCGGGCGGATTCACGGGACTCGCTCCCGACGCGGCCGCTGGCTCGCGTGCCGCCGGGCGGCGGCGGTGCTCAGCCGCGCTCGCCGACGTCCACGTACTCGCGGTCGAGCGCACCCGTGTAGATCTGAAGCGGCCTGAAGGTCGTCTGCTCGAGGTCCTTGACCATCTCGACCCACTGCGCGATCCACCCGGCGCTACGGGCGAGCGTGAACATCACCGGGAACATCGGCGGCGCGATCCCGATCGCGTCGTAGGTGAGCCCGGAGTACAGGTCGAGGTTCGGGTACAGCCGGCGGGAAGTGAAGTACTCGTCCTCGAGCACTCGCCGCTCGAGCTCGTCGGCGGTCGCGAACAGCGGGTTGGGCCGGCGGTGCTCGTAGAGCTGCTCGAGCTGCCGGCGGAGCACGTGCGCCCTCGGGTCGTAGGTGTTGTAGATCCAGTGCCCGAACCCCAGCAGCCGTTCGTTCGCCGTCTTGACGCGCGCGAGGAACTCGGGGACGTGGCCTGGCGATCCGATGCCACTCAGCATCGTCAGCACATCCTGGGCGGCGCCGCCCCGCATCGGCCCCGACAGCGCGGTGACACCGGCGGCGACGGCGGCGTATGGATTCACATGCGTGGACCCGACCGCGCGCACTGCCGTAGTCGAGGCATTCTGCTCGTGGTCGGCATGCACCATCAGCAGCACGTCGAGCGCGCGCTCCATGACCGGGTCCGGGGTATAGCGAAGCTCGCTCATCCGGAACATCATCGACAGCAGGTTTCCCGTGTAGCTGAGGTGATCCTCGGGATGAACGTACGGGAGCCCCTGCAGGTGGCGGTAGGCGAAGGCCGCGAGGGTCGGCAATTTCGCCAGCAGGCGAACTACCTGCCGCTCGCGCGCCGCCTCGTCGTACACCTCGTCAGCGTCGGTATAGAAGCTCGAAAGCGCACCGACCGACGCAGCCACGATCGCGATCGGACGGGCGTCATACCGGAATCCCTCGATGAACCCCTTGACGTTCTCGTGAACGAAGTTCCGAGTACCGATCTCGTGCAACCACGACTCGTACTGCGCCACCGTCGGCAACTCCCCGTTGATCAACAGATACGCCAACTCCAGGAAGTTCGAGCGCTCGGACAGCGCCTCGATCCGATAACCACGGTGCTGGAGGATCCCGCCCTCCCCATCGATGTACGTGATCGCGCTGCGACACACCGCCGTGCTCGAAAGCCCCGGGTCGTACAGCAGGAGCCCACCCGCCGCCCGCCCGAACCCCGAACTGCGAACCGCCCCGTCCTCAATCGGCAGTTCGAACCGCTCCCCCGTACGGTTGTCGATCACCGTCACCGTGCTCCGGCTCGCCAATCCGTCGGTCCTTTCGCCCGATCCGTGCTCCACCTGGCCAATCTCGCCCGCACTCATCCGCTGCTCCGCTCGCCGTTGGTAATGCCACACCCCTCACGATTGCACACCCGGCGTGGCGATCATCCGCCGCCCGCGCTGTTGAAGCCTGATCCGTCGCTGAAAGGGCTCGTCAGAATCCGATACGAATCAGGAATCGTCGGCTCCGAGATCGACGGACGCACGCCGCTTGACGGGAGCACGTGCCCGCCGCCGTCGGCGCTGGCGCCGGGGCCCCTCCTGCTCGCCGATCGCGGCCTGACAAGAACGCGTGCGAAAGGGGCGCGCCGCCTACGCGGACTGGCGGCGTCTGCCGGCTGACACGGCGGCAGTGCGGCGCTCGGATCAGGGCGAACGCGATCGCGCGCCTGGGATGGCGCTGACGATCGAGATCGTGGCAAACCGCAAGCTGGCGCCGGCGTGCTCGGAGCGCTGGATCGTCGCCGGAGGACTCGTCTGGGCGCGTCCGGGTGGGCAGCGAAAGCGATAGCGCGGATTACACGGCCCGAACGTCGGTAGCGGTGCTCAGCGCGAGCCGTGGCTTGTCTTGTCACCCCTCTTTTGCGCGGGAGCGCGGGCCGGGGCCGGGTCGGTGCGGGCGAGGTCCGGACTTTGGCAGAGACCGGCGCGGGCGAGCGTCGGCCGGTGGTTATGGACGAGGACGTCAGACGCTTGCCGATGCCGTGGGTGTGAGCCAGATCGCATGTCTCGCGGAATTCTCGTGGCCTGCGAGGTTGGAGCGCCCCTTGGAGCGGTTGACGCAAGCGCGTGTGACTGGAAATATTCCAATCAAATGGGGCCAGCGGGCGATGTAACGGGGCTTGCGCGCTCGCCACAGAGAAGCCGGATTGGACGCAGATGATCGACGAGCGGAATGGTGGCGATCGCGCGGATGGCGCCCGTGCGGCCGGGGTCAGTTTCGGTCCTGGTGCTGAGACCCGCGCCAGTCAGCCCCGGGAGTGGGGGTTTGCCGAATCGGGCGATGGGCTTCGTCTGTATTGGGAGTGCTACGGCAGCGGGAGTACAACGGTCGTGCTTCTGCCGCCCAACCCCATCAGTCACTCCCGCATTTGGAAGGCGCAGGTGCACTACCTCGCGCGCCATCATCGGGTGGTTGTCTTCGATGGCCGCGGGAACGGCCGGTCAGACAGCCCGGAGCCGAACGGCCCATGGCGCCGAGAGTGGTACATGTCGGATTGCCTCGCGGTGATGGATGCAACCGGCACCGCGGCGGCCGTGCTAGCTGGGATCTGCGGCGACGGTGTCTGGCCGTCGGTACAGATCGCCGCCGCGTATCCCGAACGCGTGCTCGGGATCGTCGCCCTTGCACCCGGGATTCCACTGCTGACACCCCCACATCCGTGGCGCGCGGATGCGGAGGCGAACTTCGAGCAGGACCCGCCCGACCCGGAAGGCTGGCAGAAACACAACCGCCACCACATCCGGCGTAATTACCGTGATTTTCTGGAGTTCTTCTTCGGTGAGATGCTTCCGGAGCCACACTCCGAGAAGCAGATTGAGGACGCCGTGGCTTATGGCCTCGACGGACCGGTCGAGGCCCTCCTCATGGATCTCGAGGGATATCCCGAGACCACCGAGCAGGCCGAGGAGGTGTGCCGTCTGGTGCGCTGCCCCGTCCTTGTGATCCAGGGGGATCGCGACAATTGCCAGCCGCTCGAGCGCGGTTTCCGGCTGGCGGAGCTCACTCGGGGGGAACACGTTCTGCTGCGTGGTGCCGGGCACATCCCGAACGCGCGTCATCCGGTGCTCGTCAACACCCTGATCCACGACTTCGCCGGCCGTTTCGACCCGCCGCGGTCGCGACGACGGACATGGGTGAGCGCGGCCGCTCGGCCGCGTCGAGCCCTGCTGCTCTCGTCTCCTATCGGCTTGGGTCACGCCTGGCGCGACGTGGCCATTTCGCGTGAGCTCCGGCGAATCGTCCCCGACCTCGAAGTGCACTGGCTGGCCCAGCCGCCGCTGACGACGCTGCTCGAGGCCTGCGGCGAGACGATCCATCCTGCCAGCTCCGACCTCGCTCCCGAGGCGCCGCACGTAGACGCCGAGGGCATGGGACATCAGCTGCACGCCTTCGGGATGCTGCGGCGTCTGGACGAGATCTTCTGTGCCAACTACATGGTCTTTGACGATGTAGTCCGAGACGATCCCTACGACGTCTGGATCGCCGACGAGGCCTGGGAGGTCGACTATTTCCTGCACGAGAACCCCGAACGCAAGCGCGCGCCATACGTCTGGCTAACCGACTTCGTCGGTGTGCTGCCGATAGACGAGAGCAACGAACGAGAGGTATTCCTCGCCACCGACTACAACGCCCAGATGCTCGAGCACATCGCACGTCATCCACGGGTGCGGGATCGCTCGATCTTCGTCGGCGACCCCGACGACATCGTGCCGCGGTCGTTCGGCCCCGGCCTGCCTGACATTCCCGACTGGACGAGCGCGCACTTTGATTTCGCCGGCTACGTCACGGGATTCGAGCCTGAAGAGATCACCGATCGCGACTCCCTGCGTTCCGAGTTCGGGTACCGCCCCGACGAAAAGGTGTGCCTCGTCGCCGCGGGGGGGTCCGCCGTCGGCGCGGCGTTGCTCCAGAAGGCGATCGACGCGTTCCCGCACGCCAAGCGTCTCATGCCCGAGCTGCGAATGATCGTCGTCGCCGGGCCGCGGCTCGATCCCCGGCGGCTCGCGCATACCGATACGGTCGAAACGACGGGTTACATCCACCGCCTCTATCGCCACCTCGCCGCCTGCGATATCGCGGTCAGCCACGGCGGGCTCTCGACCACGATGGAACTCACGGCGTCAGCGCGACCATTTCTGTATTTCCCGCTGCGCGATCACTTCGAGCAGAACTTCCACGTCCATCACCGCCTGCAGCGCCACCGAGCCGGGTCGCGGATGAGCTTCGATGACACACCGCCCGACGTTCTGGCCGACCGGCTCGTCCAGGAGATCGGACGCGAGACGAGGCCGCGACCGGTGCCGCCCGACGGGGCAGCACGGGCAGCGACGCTCATCGCCGAGGTCCTCTAGGAAACACACTTGTCTCGGCTCCACGGAAGCCGTGCCGGCACCGACGCGATTACACCGCCGGCGCCAATCCAAACGATCGCGTTGTGATGCGATCATCCGGACCGCGGAGCGCACACGATCCAGATCGTGGCAAGACGCAAGTGGCGCCGGTGGTCCCACAGTGCTGGATCGTCGCCCAAAGGATCGTCGAGCTCCGCGCATGGTCAACCCCAGAAGGCAGTCGTCCGGCGCATGGCCCCCAGCGCACCGTCAAGGGGTGCGGTCGCATCGGCCTGAGATCGTTCGGGCCTACCGGTCAGTTGTCTTGGCGTTCGCTTAGCGCTCGACGACGCGGCGGGCGAGTTGCGACCAGCTGGCCGCGAGGCGTTCGAGGGGCATCTCGCGCACCCTCAGCTGGTAGAAGACGGCCTCTGGGCGCAGTGGCGCGAGGAGCGCGTCGGCGGTGTACTCGGCGTCGAGCTCGGGAGCGGCCTCGCGGACCAGCATCGCGATGTGGGTGCGGTAGGAAGCGTATGGTCCGGCGTCGAAGCGGGAGATCGGCGCGCCGGCGCTGGCGGCGCCGAGTAGCAGGTTGCCGTGCTCGGTGGTGTGCGCGAGCAGGGCCTCGCCGAACGCGGTCAGACGCTCGACGGGGGGCGCACCCGGCCCGAGCGGGGGCGGCCCGCTGATGAAGCGGTCCTGGAACTCGCGCGCGGTCGAGTCGAGCAGGGCGAACACCAGCGAGCCGCGGTCGCCGAAGCGGCGGAACAGCGTGCCCTTGCCGACACCCGCCTCGGCCGCGATCGCGTCCATCGATGTACATGTGACGCCGTTCTTAGCGAACAGCCGCTCGGCCGCCACCAGGATCAGCATCCGGTTGCGCGCCGCATCGGAGCGCACGGAGGGCGAGCCGACTACTGGCAGTTCGATCGGGCAGTTCTCGGGGTTCATATCACGCGTTTCCCAGATTCATCCGGACCGTGGTCCGGTTTCCATGATACATTCGTTGAGTACACAACCGGACTGCGGTCCGGATCGACCGATAGGAGTTGAGATGGCCACCGAGACCCAAGCCGTGAACGCAACCGAGGTTCCGTCCGGCACCTGGACCGTTGATCCGGTCCACTCATCCGCATCATTCTCCGTCCGGCACATGATGGTCGGGACGTTCCGCGGCGAGTTCGCGGACATTGACGCGTCGCTGACCGACGGCAAGCTCGTCGGCAAGGTCAAGGTCCCGTCGCTGGTGATCAAGCAGGATCGCCTCAAGGGGCATCTGCTCTCGCCGGATTTCTTCGATGCCGAGAAGTTCCCGGAGATCGTGTTCGAGTCCAGCGCGCTGACGATCGACGACGACACGCTAACGGCGGAGGGCACGCTGACGGTCAAGGGCAACGCCGTACCCGTCGTTGGGACCGGGCGCATCGCCGGGCCGGTCGTCACGCTCGGTGACGTCGAGAAGATCGGGATCGATCTCGAGACGACGATCCAGACCGAGGCCGTGGGGCTCTCGTACAACGCTCCGCTGCCGAAGGGCGGCGTCGTGCTCGGCGAGACCGTGACGATCACGGTCACGCTCGAGCTCGCACTCGCCGACGAGGACTAGAGCGATGCGCGTGCTCGGTGTCGTCGGCTCGTTGCGCAGAGACTCGCATAACCGCCGCCTGCTTCAGGCGGCCTCGGAACACATGCCCGACGGCACCGAGCTCGTCATCTTCGACGGGCTCAAGGCCGTCGAGCCGTTCGATGAGACCGACGAGCATGAGAACGGCGGCGGCCTGCCCGGCGCGGACGCGTTCAACACAGCGATCCGGGACGCGGACGCGATCCTGTTCGTGACCCCGGAATACAACGGCTCGATCCCCGGCGTGCTGAAGAACGCAATCGACTGGGCCTCGCGCCCGACCCCGGCGACTTCGCCCCTGGCGGGCAAGCCGGTCGCCGCGATCGGCGCAAGCACCGGGATGTTCGGCGCCGCGTGGGCCCAGGCCGACCTGCGCAAGTCGCTCGGGCTCGCCGGCGCGCGCGTGCTCGACGAGGAGCTCGCCGTCCCCGGCGCGGACGAGGCGTTCCACGACGACGGCCGGATCAAGCGCGCCGCGACCCGTCGGCGGCTCGCCGAGATCCTGGAGCTGCTGATCGCGCAGGCGCGCGAACGTGCGGCTGCGCCAGCTTCCGCTTCGAGCTGACTCCGGCAGGCATATGCGGTCAGTCGCCGGCCCAAACATCCCGTCGGCGAGGTTGGGGAACCACGCTCGCACGCGGATTGTCGATTGCGTCAACGAGCACCCGCAATCCGACAGCTGACGACCTACCTGACACGCCGAACAAGCCGCGCAACTGCCTCCGGTCAGGATACGCGCTGGCGGTGAACGCGATGAAGGTTGCCGAAGAGGAGGCCGATTGAAAGCGCTGATGTTCGCCGGCGCAAACCGCGATCCGGCTTTGAGACAACGTCTCGTATGGCGGCGGTCGTCGCTTCGACGACAAGCGACGCAGCGCCGAAGCGACGGCAGTTAGACCCCGCTGTGTCGATCATTTGCCGCGGCAACGGACCACTCCGGTCGGCCTAGGCTCTCGTCTGCGAGGCCAAGCGGGCCGTTAGCTGACCGGAGCCAACTGCGGCGCAACCACGGCCTGTCCGCGCGACGTGACGCTGAACCGGATCTCCTTCACCGGCTGGTAGTCAGGGTCGTTGAGGAAGCCCCAGACGGCCGCCGTGTCGGCGAAGCGGATCACGACGGTGCTGTTCGGCGGATCGCCCTCCGCGGGCTCCGAGTCGAATCCCGCCGCGAGGACCTCAGCCCCGTGCTTCTTCAGCAGTGGCCTCACCCCCGGCAGATACTCATCGCGGTACCGGTCAAGGTCGTCGACCTGTTGCATCAAAACGAAATACGCAGCCATGAGACCTCCTTAGACGTCGTCCGGGCAAACGGCTGCACTATATGTCTCGCCCCTGGTCGCGGACGATCGCTATCCGCGCTCGGATCCCGCAGGCCGGGCGATCGGTATCGCGACCGGACGAGCCACCGACCCCTGTGATGTCGGACGAGCGCAACGCCACGGACGGAGCAGCTCGTGCTTGCTCAGATCGAGCTAACGCTCGCTGTCGAGTTGGACGACTTTGGAAGGGGCGCCGGCGGCCTCGGCGGCGACGCCCGATCAGTTGTGGAAATCGTCCTTCGGGGAAGCGACCGGCCCTTGGCTCAGATCATTTGACAAGTGTTGCGTCCGGGGGATAGCGTTCGAAGACCGTTCGGATGTGCGCTGCGCGAACACAGCTCCCTTGGGGCTGGAGCCAGTGCATTTCCGCTACCGAGAGAGAGGAAGGGTTCAGATGCATGCGCTTCGCCTGCGTGCTTGTCTCATGGTCGCCGGAGCCACGCTGCTTGCGGCGGGCGCCATCGCCGTGATCACCTCAGGAGGCGGCGTTGCCAGCGCAAAGACGCGCCCGGCGCTCGTCGCCGTGTCGGCGAAGCTGGCCGCGGCCAGCCCGACAATCCCGGCGACCATGACCTGCTCAGCACTGGCCACGCTGCCGAGCTTGGTCACGATCCCCGGCAACCCGACGAGCATCGACACCGCGACCGACGTCGCCGCGTCTGGGACCAACCCCGAGTATTGCGACGTCAAGGGGATGATCGCCCCGCAGACGCACTTCGAGATGAAGCTCCCGGACAAGACGTGGCAGGGCCGCTATCTGCAGAACGGCTGCGGCGGCTACTGCGGCGCGGTCTCGTCCCAGAGCTTTCCCCAGCCGTGTGACACCGAGCTCGGCGGGGACTTCGCGATGGCCACCGACGACGAGGGTCACACCTCGGACAGCGGAATCGGGGGGGCCGGACTGTTCGCGTTCAACAGCCAGGACCTGCGTCAGGAGTACGGCTACGAGTCCGAGCATTCGCTGGCGGTGGTCGCCAAGGCGATCATCAAGGACTTCTACGGCGTCGGCCCGAACTACTCCTACTTTGACGGGTGCTCGGACGGCGGACGTGAGGCGATGGAGGTCGCCGAGCGCTATCCCACCGATTTCAACGGGATAATCGCCGGCGCGCCGGAGATCATCGCGGGCCCGCTCAACGCCGAGCTCCAGACGTGGGACTACAAGGTCAACGTCGGGCCTAACGGCAACGCGATCCTCACCAGCGCGCAGATGACGCTGCTGCACAATGCGGTGATCACGGCGTGCCAGGGAGATGACGGCGTTCCCGGCGACGGCATCATCACCGATCCCCGGGACTGCAACTTCAGCGCGCAGAGCCTCGTCTGCCAGAACGGCGCGACGACCGGCTGCCTGACCCCCGAGCAGGCGAAGGTCGCGGAGGAGATCTACCAGGGACCGGTCGACCCGCAGGGACGCCACCTGTATCCCGGCGGGCTTACGCTCGGCTCGGAGTCGTCGTGGGCCGGGTTCCAGATCCCCGTCCAGCCCTCCACCGCGCCCGTCCCGGCGACCAATGCGCTGGTATACAGCGGGCTGTCGCTGCCGTACCTGCGGTTCATGGTCAACGCCCCGGGAAAGCTGGGACCGGATCCGAGCCAGTGGCAGTTCACCGACCAGGGATTCCGCTCCATGTTCCCGGCCGCCAACGTCCAGGACGCGATGAGCACCGACCTGAGCGCGTTCCACCGCCATGGCGGGAAGCTGATCATCTGGCAAGGCTGGGCCGACCAGGCGATTCCGACCTACGGAACCGTCGACTATTACGAGGACCTGGCCGGTCGCAACGGCGGCTACACATCGACGCAGAAGTTCGCGCGGATGTTCCTGTTCCCGACGGTCGCCCATTGCGGCGGCGGATACGCATCCAGCAGCTTCGACCTCGTGTACCCGATGGTCCAGTGGGTGGAGAACGGGACCGCTCCGAGCCAGATCACGGCCACCGATACGGTCAACAGCGCGACGGTCACTCGCCCGGTGTACCCGTACCCGGACGTGCCCCAGTACAACGGCAACAACGAGCCGACCAACGAGGCGTCAAGCTTCCACCCGGTCGTCTCAACGCACGCCAACGACTACTCCAACTGGATCGGCAACGACCTCTTCTACCAGCCGGTCGGCGGCGGATCGCCGTGGAGCGGCAACCGCGGGGAACACCGGTCATAGCCCAGAGAAGAATCTGACGTCGCTCGGGCCGGGGCCGGGCGGGCGCATAACGCGCCCGCCCGGCCGATGGTCATGGTTCCCGCGGCCGCCGGCGAGGAGCAGCAGCCCGGCGAGCGCCCCCGCTCCCGCGCTCGCCGCCACAAGCCCGAACAGCGCGGCGATGACGCTTCCAGGGCCCGCTTTGCCGGCGTGAGAGAGCCGCCGATACTGCTGGCGACGCGCGTAGTTCACCCTGCGACCGCCTTGAGCTCGCAGCCGGCGCTGAACGCGCTCTCACACTCGGTTGGCTCTGCCAATTGCTCGATCGTCCCACCGGCGCCAGACGGTCCTGCCAGGGTCCGGTATCGGGCCGAGCTACGCCCCTTTGCGGGCTTATTTTCGCGGGATTGGTCCGCGAATGGACCAACAAGAAACGAGAAAGCCCCGCGTTAACAGGGCTTTTGTGAGTACCGCTACCGGGATTCGAAGCCAGCCCCTGAGGAGTGAGATCGGCCGGATTTACCTGCAAATCGGCTGGTTCCTGGTTCGACGGGAACCGCTGCTGAGGGGCTCGATAACCGCCCTCGATCGGGGTCGACTGTGGCGCGACTGTGGCGCGCGTCTTGGTGACCCTGGCCGCTCGGTTCCAAGAGGGGTCACGCGCGAGGCCGGTTGTGTTCTCTGCTTGCGCTTCCGTGTGGAAAGGGCACCCGACCGTGCCGCCGCTGGTCGCAGGTCGCCGGGCCGCGCCGCGCCTTCTCCGTTTGGCCCAAAGCAGCAACCGATCCTCAAGGCTCGATGTGGACCACCAGCGCGGTGCAGCTTCCGATTCGCGGATCCAACGCTGCGCAGAACTGCGTGTGGTGTGCGACCAAGCGCTCCGTGCCGGTCGACACCGCCTGGTACGTGACCGAGGCCCCTGACCGCGAAAGGATCTTGATCGCACCGGTTGTAGGCCTCGGTATGGGGAAGTCCAAGCGGCCGTTTTGCTCGTGTGTGATCTCGACTGAGAGCGCTTGTCCGCGACGAATGGTCAAAGAGGTCGGCGAAATGAGCCCCGCGCAGGACCCGGACTCAATTGCGGCATGGCCAGGAGCCGAGAAGGTATACGGGGTCCCGCAGGTTGTCACTCTCGGCGAGGTCTGCGTGCTGCTGCCGCAGCCATCCACCGTGCCGAGAACGAGCAGCCCGACGAGCAATCGAAGCGCATGCATCACATCCCAACGCTACGGGCAGCCATCAGCTGTATCACGGTCGACCGGCACGGTAGAACCTGCTCCTCTGATCGAGGACCAACAGTGTCGAGCCTGGACCTGGTGCGCGACGTCGTAGACGCAGCTCCCCATCACCAAGCCGACCGGCCGATGCCCGGTCCGCGAACTCCTGACCTGACAGATCGCTGGTAAACGGTCGGCCGTCCGGTGCCCTGTGGAGCTTCCCCTCGCGGTGCTTCACCGCGGTTCCGATCGCGATGAAATCGGCCGCATCGTGTCCGAACTCGTAACGCCCGACGTCGAGGCGAACACCGACCACGCCATCGGCGCCGAGCTGATCGGCTTCTTCCTCCATGCGAGTCATCGCCAGTTCGCGCGCCGCGTACATCACCTGCGAAACGACCGTCATCTCCTTGCTGGTCGTCCAGCCGGACAACTGGATGCCCATGTGGTAGATGCTTGACCCGACGACCAGGCCAAGCGGATCGAACCCCGCCTCGGTAATCAGCAGGAACTCGCTGACCGACAGATCGCTCGCGAACAAGCCCTCGCGGTTCTGGGCGAGACGCTCCCGCGCCGACGCAGGAACGCCGGCAAGGGAACCGGGTTCGTAACCTGTCGAGTCCGCCGCCAAGATCCTCCTAGAGTTCGACGGTACGCATTACGCAGCCCAGATGTCCGAGCGGCGTCGCGGCCGGTGTCAGGTGACGCCCGTGTAGTTGACGGTTTACATGGTCTGGTTGCTGGCCTCGTCGGTGGCGGTCACAGTGAAGCCCTTCGTGGCGGTCGAGGAGGTGTCGATCGGCTGGCCATTCGCGACCGTGCCCTTTGCAGGATCCCGCCCTCGGTGCAGGCGTAAGCGGCGAGGACGGTTGAGCCCAGCGTGTGGTGTGCGCCGTTGGCGGGGGAGGTGATCGTGATCAGGGGTGTGGCGAACTCGAATGCGCCGATGTCGCAAGCGCTGCCCTGCGGGCGATTGACGCCGCGCTGGTCGGTCGCCGGGCAGCCGGCGCCCGTTGCCGGCACCTGGTCGATCGCGGCGCTGCCGGCAGCCAGCGCCAGTGTGTCGGTGGGTCCACCGTAGTTCCTGAGGCTGAGGAGTTTCGGATCGCGGTTGATTCCGGGACAGGTGGTATCGGGGAAGCTGAGGTCGTGACCAGCGTCAGTGATCGCCGTGGAGCTGCTGCCCGCGCAGTTGGTCCCGCGGGTGGACTCGGCCACGACCGTGTTCTGCAGGACAATCTCGTCGCTGCTGGTCGCGGCCTGCACGTAGAGCCCACCGCCCAAGCCGTCGACACCACTGCTGCCGCCGGTCGCGCCGCCGCTGCCGCTGGAGCCCGCCTGATTGGCGTCCACTGTCACGTTCAGCAGCGAGCTGGTGCCATTCGTGACTCCGATCGCGCCGCCGTCGCCGCCGTCGCCTCCGCTCCCGCCGGACCCGCCGTTTGCGCCCGACCCGCCCTCCCCACCGCCGCCGGCGCCGTTGCTGTAGAGCGTGCTGTTGGTGGCGCTTAGCGAACCGCCGTCGCTCCAGATTGCACCACCCGAGGAACCCAGGCCGCCCGGGCCGCCGGGGCCTGGTCCCCCTCCGAGAAACGCCGAGCCGAAGCCGCCACCCCCGCCGCTACCGCCGGAGCCCGCCACGTTCGAAGCGACTGTCGAGCGGGTCACCACGACCGTGCCCATCAAATTGGCCACGCCGCCGCCGTCCGCGCCGCCGCTCCCGCCGGCGCCGCCGCTCCCGCCGAACTCGGGCGCACCCGAGCTCCCGTTGGCGCTGCCGCCGCCGCCGCCGCTCCCACCCGTTCCGCTTACGCTGCCGCTGATCGTAGAGGCGGTTAGCGTCAACGTCGCCGCGGACCCGGCGTTTTCGACTCCGCCACCGGCCCCGCCCGGGCCGCCGCTCCCGCCCCAGCCCCCGAAGACGATTTGGCGGTTGAAGCCGTGGTTGCCGGCTCCGCCGTGACCGCCCGCGCCGCCCCTGCCCGCGGTGTTGGCGCTCATCGCAACCTCGTTGAGGGTGAGCTTGCCCATCGTATAGATACCGCCCCCGGCGCCGCCCGCGCCACCGTTCCCGCCGCCGCCGCCGCGGTCGAAGCCGCTCCCGCCGGCGCCGCCGTTCCCGCCCAGGCCCGCGCGGTTGTTAGTCAGTGCGACAAGGGTAAGGGTCACGTTCCCGAGGTTGAGGATGCCGCCGCCGTCGGCGCCTCCGGCGCCCTCCCCGCCAGGCCCGCCCGCGCGATATGTCCCACCCGTACCGTTGGCGCCGGCGGCGCCGTCGGGCGCATGCCCACCCGTTATGGTGAGCCGCTCGACCGTGACCATCGCGCCGGCGGCAACCGACAAGACCCGATCGCCCAAACCGGTCGCGTCGATCACCGACGCGGTAGCGCCCGCGCCGATGATCGTGAGCGGGGTTGCGCCCGTCACATTCAGATCACCGGTCGCGTCGTCGTCCGCGCCCGCGGGAGCGATCGACAACGCATATGTGCCCGCGCCCAGCACGATCGTGTTCGACACGCCGCTCGCGGTGCCACAATCGCTCCCAGTGCCGGGCGAATTGGCCGCCGCGATCGCCTCGCGCAACGAGCACAAGTGATCGCCCGAGACGTTCTCGTCAGTCGTCGTGTTCACCTTCAGCGTCGCCGCAGCCGCGCCGGCGGCAGCACCCCATGCCAGCAGGGACACCGACGCGAACGCGACCGCCCAAACACCCACCAGGCAACGTCCAAGTGCTAGTTGCTCGCCACCCGGCCCGTGACTCACACTCGTTCCCTCTAGTTTGATCGGCGATGTCGAACGCATCCCAGGCCTCCTCAACTCCGTTATCCCGCGGCGCAGGTCGCGGGAAGTGTCGAACTACTCTGATAGACCGCTGTCGGGCCACCGCGTCTTTGGGGCGATTCGCCACGACCAAGGCGGCAGCGTCGGCGTGAACTGGTGCAACCGGTTGCAAATCGGCGACTGCGCTCCGGGCACCGCCCGGTCGTAGATATCTCGCTACTTGAAGGAGACGGTCCCGGCCCCGCTTGCGATCAGGACCCCCGGGTACTGGGTCGCGTTCGTGTCGCACTCGCCGGTCGCGAGTCGAGGCACGATGGACGCGACGGCGACAGTCGCCTGGATCGTGCCGGTGATGCTCCGGTAGGCGCCCGTGCCGCTGCCGTCAACGATCGGGACTGGCGCGGTTGCTGAGCCGTCGGACGAGCACGTCGTGGGGTTGACCGGGAAATCCAGCAGGCCTCCGATCTCTCCGACGTTGATCTCGAAAGGAACCTTTTGAGAGGACGAGCCGGTTGATCGTTCCCCCGCCGGCGACGCCCTGGTGGTCGATGCCGTGGTCGGTTACGGCTCCGGTGAGGACGACCGTGCCGAGGTTGCCCGCGAGCGCGGTGTCCGCCTCGTAGAGATGGACCCCGCCTCCGCTCCATGCTCCGTCGGCCCACGCCAGCCCGCCGGAGACGGCGAGCAGCGACAGACCGACCGCGCCCAGCGCCGTCACGAGCTTTCCATTGCCCCTTCGCATTGAGACCCCTCTCGTCGCGTGAAACTCGTCTGATCCGGCGGCACACTGTGCGCGAGCGGTTGCATCAAGGTTGCAAAAGAGCAACGATGTGTTGCGCGAAGGGCGTTTCGGGCGCAGGCGGTGCGCGGTGGGGGTGGCGACGGCCTCGCATGGGACAACTGAGCTATGGACTTTCGGATCCTCGGCCCGCTCGAGGTGCGCGACGGCAGTCGCCCGCTCGCGCTGGGCGGCGAGAAGCAACGGGCTCTGCTCGCGATCCTGTTGCTGCACCGCAACGAGGTGGTCTCGACTGACCGGTTGCTCGACGAGCTGTGGGGCGAGTCGCCGCCCGCGGGCGCTCGGCAAACCTTGCGCGCCTACGTCTCCAAGTTGCGCAGGGCCACGGGTGCGAACGGCGCAGCGTCCTCGGTGGCCGCGGATAACCGAGCCGCGAGCCCAAGGGCGGGGTGCTCTTGACCCGAGGCGCACGGCTACGTACTTCAGGTCGCGCCGGGCGAGCTCGACCTCGAGCGGTTTCGTGAACTGGCCGACCGAGGTCGAGACGCGCTGGCGACCGGCAGGCCCGAGGAAGCGGCCACGCTGCTGCGCAAGGCGCTGTCCCTTTGGCGGGGCCCGCCGCTGGCGGAGTTCGCCTATGCAGCGGTTCGCGCAGAACACGATCGCGCAGCTCGAGGAGCTTCACCTCGGGGCGGTGGAGGAGCGCGTCGAGGCCGAGCTGGCCCTCGGCCATGCTCGCGACCTCGTCGGCGAGCTACGCGATCTGGTGAGCCGCCATCCGCTGCGGGAGCGGCTGCACGGGCAGCTGATGCTGGCGCTTTACCGGTCCGGTAGGCAGGCGGAGGCGCTCGAGGTCTTCCAGGGGTTCCGGCGCACGCTGTCGGAGGAGCTGGGGCTCGAGCCCGGTCCGGGGCTGGCGCAGCTCGACCTTGCGATCCTGACCCGCGACCCGGCGCTCGACCTTCCCGCCGAGATCGTCGCGCGTAAGCCGGAGAGCGCGGACGTGCCAACACGATTCGCCACGACTGGCGCGCATCCGCATACCGCCGGTTCCCCCTCGCGGGCGGCGCCGTGGTATTGGTGCTCGCGGTCGTGGCCGCGGTGGTCGGCTCGAGCGGCGGTCAGGCGCCGACGGCGGTGATCCCGGGTGACGCGGTGGGCGCGGTCAGCGCCTCGGGTCGGCGCGATCCGCGCTGTCGTGCCGCTCGGGACCTCGCCTTCGTCGCTGGTCGCCGGCGATGGGTCGGTATGGGTGACGAACGACAACGCCGGGACCGTGTCGCGCATCGATCTACGCTCGCGCACCGTCGTCGAGAGCGTCCCGGTCGGCTCGACCCCGAGCGGGGTCGCGGTGGGCGACGGCGCGGTGTGGGTGACCGACACCTTCAGCCAGACCGTGTCGCGGATCGACCCGGCGGTCGATCGGGTCGTGCAGACGATCGCGGTCGGCAACGCGCCGGAGGGCGTGGCCGTCGGTGACGGATCGGTGTGGGTGGCCAACTCCAGCGACGGGACGATCAGCCGGATTGACGCGGTCAGCGGCCGTCGTGGCCGACACGATCGCGCTTGGCGCGGGCGCGACCGACGTCGCCGCTCGGCGCCGGCGCGGTGTGGGTCAGCGACGAGACCGGTGACCGCGTCTTCCGCGTCGACCCGCAGAGCGATCAGGTCACCGCGTCGATCAACGTCGGTACCGGGCCGACGGCGATCGCGGCCGGCTTCGGGTCGGTGTGGGTCGCGAACAGCCTCGACGGGACGGTCTCGCGGATCGACCCGCAGACGAACTCCGTCACCGCGACGGTCGCGGTCGGCGACGGCGCCGGGGGGATCGCGGTCGGCGCAGGCGGGGTGTGGGTCGCCAACGAGTACGCAGGGACGCTGTCGCATGATCAACCCGGCGACCAACGTCGTGGCGCGAACGATCAGCGGTCGGCAATCGCCCCCAGGGTGTCGCGCTCGCGCAGGGCCAGGTGTGGGTCGGCGTCAGGCCTGCCGACACCAGCCACCGCGGCGGCACGCTGACGGTGCTGGCTACGGGTCACGTCGACACCGTCGACCCGCTCCTCACCCAGAACCTCTACGGCATCCTGCCACTGACCTACGACGGCCTGACCGCCTACCAGCGGGTCGGCGGTAGCGGCTCGGTGCAGCTCGTGCCCGACCTGGCGGTGTCGCTGCCATCCCCAACCGACGGCGGCACCACCTATACGTTCCAGCTGCGTCGCGGGATCCGCTACTCGGACGGCGAGCCGCTCCGCCCGGAGGACTTCCGCCGCGCGCTCGAGCGAGACCTAATCCTCGGAGGGAACACCAACTACGGCAGCCCGTTCGCGGACGTCATCGGCGGCGCCGCCTGCGCGGCCCACCCGAGCGACTGCGATCTCTCCCGCGGCGTCGTCACCGATGACGCCGCCGACACCGTCACGTTTCACCTGGTCGCGCCGAACCCCGAGTTCCTCGACCGGCTCACGCTCCCAGACGCCTACCCCGTGCCGGCCGGCATACCCAGCCACGACATCGGGTTTCACCCGATGCCGGCCACGGGTGCGTACGAGTGGGTCGACGTCTCTCGAGACGCAGTCTCGCTGGTTCGCAATCCCTACTTTCACGAGTGGTCGCACGCGGCCCGTCCCGACGGCTACCCCGATCGGATCGTCTTTCAAGGCGACGTCAGACTGGGAAGCCGGGATCACCGCCGTCGAGCACGGCGCCGCCGACTACATGGTCGACGGGGTGCCGCCTGACCGCATAGCCGAGGCGCAAACACGGTTCGCGAGCCAGCTGTACATCACCCCCACCGGCAGCACGTGGTCGCTGATCCTCAACACCACGGACCGCGCCCTTCACCGACCTGACGGGTTCGCCAGGCGATCAACTACGCCGTCGATCGCGGCAAGATCGCCGCGCTCCTCGGCGTGAGCTCCCAGCCCGCCTGCCAGATCCTGCCGGTCGGCCTGCCCGGATACCGCCGCTACTGCCCCTACACGATCGACCCCAATCCGGCCGGGATCTGGCACGCGCCCAACCTCGCCAAGGCCGAGCACCTGATCGCCGCCTCGCACACGCGCG
This sequence comes from uncultured Solirubrobacterales bacterium, assembly GCA_963770615.1. Lineage (GTDB taxonomy): Bacteria > Actinomycetota > Thermoleophilia > Solirubrobacterales > Solirubrobacteraceae > Palsa-465. The sequence goes on from CAVYQJ010000020.1 coordinate 24,006, forward strand.
GGACCCCGATCACGATCTGGAACCTCGACGAGCAAGACCTCGCACCGGCCGATCACTACCTGGTCTCACTCTTTGACCGGCTCGGCTACCCAACGCAGATCAAGACTTCTCGGGCTCCGATCCCAACCGGCCCTACCCGTTTCGCCGATTCACGCACGGGCGTCCAAGCCGCGCTCTACTCAATCCCGAGCGGCCTTCTCTTCCCCTCCGCCGCGCAGGTCCTCCAAAACGACTTCGCCTGCCGATCGTTCGTGCCCGACTCGATCGGCAACTCAAACTGGTCCGAGTTCTGCAACCACCGGCTCGACTCACAGATCGACAGCGCCCTCGCCGCCGAGAGCAACAACGCACCCGACACCGCCGCGCTCTGGGCACAGGCCGACGAGACCGCAACCAATCAGGCCCCGGCCGTGCCGCTGACCACGGCAAGCGACATCCACCTCGTCTCCGCGCGCGTCGGCAACTACCAGTACAGCTTCGCGCAGGGCGTGCTGCTCGACCAGCTCTGGGTGCGCTAGCAGCATCTCGACACTCCACCCGAGACGCGACGTGGTGAGCGGACGCCTTGGGAGCCGGTGGTCGATTGGTCAGGTGCTCATTTCGTTGGGCGGTCCGCGAGGTGCCCCGCCGCGGAGGTCAGGCGATAGCGCTCTCGGAAGCTGGGATGGGCCTTCGGGCGGCGTGATCGCGTTCGGCTATCTCACGTGATCTGAAGCACCTCGAAGCCGTGGAGCGGCAAATCCCAAGGACCGCTGCTCTTCACTGGCGGTTGCTCCACGTGGCCGCGTGCGACCTACTGCAAGGGGCCCAGCGCGATGCCGAGCTGTGCCGAGATCGCGCGGAGGTGCCCGCGCTCGGGTTGGCGTCGCCAACCTCCAACTCCGTGATCTGCGCGGTCGTCATGCCGAGGAGGCCAGCCAATTCCTGCTGCGAGACGTCGTGCTCGGCGCGGTAGTGAACCATCTCAACGGCGGCGGCGCGTCCAAGCGCGGTGCGCTCCCACTCGGCCCGGAACTCCGGGTCCAGGCGAAGCTGTTCAGTGATCAGCTCGTCGTTCGTTCGTAGCGATGTGTTGCGGGCGAGCAGCGCCTGCATAGCCCCAGCGTGGGCCTCCCGCTCTCTCCTGGTCGTGAGCAGCAGCTCCCTTGCCCTGTCATCTGCTGCCTTCCCGCCCATGAGCGGAGCGTACCGCCGCATCGCGTACCTGCAACAGGGATTAACCCCCGCGCTTGATCGCGGACGCGCTCCGCGATTCCGTGCCGCTACGACCCGGTGCCTGACGAATTCGCTTCGTCGGTTGAAGCTCCGCGGTCATCCTCATCTGTCTCCAGGTAGAAGAGAGTCTGCGGTAGCTTCGGCAGTGTGCCGGGCGCCGGAATGTTGGACGGCTTCCGCGGCGGCGGCTGGCCTTGAGGATTCGTGGTAGCCACAGTCATGAGGCTAGCGCTGCTGCCAGCGCCAGTCCACCTGTTTCGATCACGAGCGCGGCGAGCGCGAGGACGAGCAGGCGTTCGAGACGGCGGACCGTCTTGGTGTTCCGGTTCCTGCGTTGTTCAAACATCTCGGCTAGCGCGAGGTCGACGGCGGGCTGGTCGGTGAGGTCGTCCCTCCACAGCTCGCGATACGTGGCCCCGGCCCTGACCGCGAAGCCGAGCTCATACGGTCGGAGGAGGAGCACTACGAAGACAAGGACACCCGCCGCGCCGGCGAGCCCGACGCAGGCCGCCGAGATCTCGATGACCCCATGCGGATGTGGCCCGTGGAAGATCGCCTTCGTCAGAAGCGATGGAACCACTGCGCCGGCCGCGAGCAACACGGAGGCTCGACTTCGGACCTCAGCCACGCGGCGCTCCTGCTCGGCGAGTGCGTCGACGCCGAGCGAGTAGATCCGCTCCTCAAACGTGGCCATGCCAGCGAGGATGCCGGGGTCACCGGACGAGTCGCGTCATGTTGCCAGGGTCGCTGCGAGGCGACGGAATCCGACTGCGCGGGGATCCGCCTCGCGCATCTCGATCGCCTGCTGCGTGATCGTGTCGAGCAACACCAACGTGAGCCCGAGGTCGTCGTACCGGAAGGTTCGCCCCGTCTTGGCGGCCTTCTCGATCCGCTTGAGCCCGTCTTCGTCGCCGCATATGTAGTGGACGCCGTTGCTCTTGCCGGCGTGGCGCCACACGACGTGCCGGTAGAGGATTGCCCTGAGGCGCTCGATCGACTTCGGCGCCAGCTCGACCTCGACCGCGATCGGTCTGCCATCGAGGCGGAATCCGACGAGATCGGGGCGATGGCGGGACTCGTGGTGCCCCTTGCGGTCCCACCACGAGATCGTGTCCGACCACGTGTCGAACGCGAGCAGCTCGCGGCTGCCCTTGAACTCGCGGGGGCGGACAGTCAGCCACGCGGCCATCCACGCGACTCCGCAGTGGTGCGCCCACCAGGTCGGAGCCGGCTCGCCGGGCGCGCGGACAGGGACGCCAGCGACCGCCACGCCGACCCGCGTCGCGACGAACAGACAGCCGTCTCCGCGCCGCATCGGATACCGCGCCAGCCAGCCCTCCCGCTCCAGTCGTCGCGCATGGCTCCTCGCCGCCACCTCGCTCCAGCCCATCGCACACCGCCACGCATCCAACGGTGCTGGTCCCACCCTCGACAGCCACCTCAGCCCGGCCATCGTCCCCCAACCAGGACGTAATACCCGAGTCATCCCCACCCTCCGACACCCAGTTCGTGCCCGCGATCAGCCCGCCTCCGCCCCTGCTGCCCACCACCATTCGAAGGGCGCATGACTACCCGCACTCTTCCTTCCTCGTAACTACGTGGAGGGCGGGTAGTCATGCGCCCCAGCGAGCCCAGAACCCCGTGGCTGCAGGGGCGGAGGCCGGTCGCGTGTATCGCTTCGCGAAACACTCTTCGGATGGACTTAGCGCAGGACCTCGAAGCCGTCATCCAGCCCTCGATCCGACCTGCCAGCTGTCGTCGCGCTCGAGCTGCGTCGGCGACGACGAGGAGCACGTCACCCAGCTCGCGGAAGCTGTGCGCGACCGCGCTCACCTCGGTCCCTGTGACGGCGATCAGCGAGCCGGTCGAGCGCCGCGTCGACATCTCGCCACACCTCGTCGCCCGCCGGCCGGTTACCACCCGCGCGCACCTCGTAGGGGAAAGCCTCGAGTCCGAAGTCAGTCCGCGGCGACCATCGAACACCGGCGAGGTTCGCGGCATTGAGGAGGGTCGACGCCATGTGCTCGCACGAGTCGGCAAGCCGCCGGACCCGACCGACGTAGCCCGGAGCCGGCGGCACGAATGCGCTCGCCTCAATCGCCTCGGCGAACCGGTCGTTCGCGATCTGCAGGAGCGCGATCGCCGACTGAGCGTCGGCCGCCGACGCCTCCGCTTGGTCTCTTCGCCCTCCGATCCTCGTCGCTGCGGCACTCCGTCGTCGGGCTTCGCCGCGTCGGTCGCCGGCGCGACGTTCGTCGCGGCCAGCATGCGCTCAAGCTCCGACCGACGCACGATCCACTTACGGACACCCGCGCGCGACGCCTTCAGCTGACCCTTGGTCACCCACTGGCGGACGGTCGCCGGGTTGACGCGCAGCTCCTCCGCGATCTCGGCCAGCGTCAGCCACGGGTCCGCTGCGTCGCGCTCTTCCTCGGTCAAAGAATTCCTCTTTCGGTCAGTACTTCCGTCCGTATCGCAATTAGAGTATCTTAGACAGAGGTTGCCGTGAGTACAGCGTCCAGCGAATGTCCCGCGTGTTGCGCTGAGTCGCCAGGAGGCGGCGATGTCGCTCGGGATGTCACTGGACTCGTTCGAGCGGCACGTTCAGCCCGAGCTGCGGCTGATCCGGCGGGGCAAGCTCCGGCTCGTTCCCGTCGCCGAGCTCGAGCGGTGGGCGAACGAGAACGCCGAGTCAGTGTTCAGGCGCCCGCGCCGGGCTTAGCATCGGTCGCCCTCATGGCTACCGGGATCCGCACTCGCCACGCCCGCAGTTGCAAGTCGCGCGACGGCGGCGGGTGCAACTGCACCCCCACCTATCAGGCGCAGGCGTACGACGCCCGGACAGGTCGCCAGGTCTGGCGCACCTTCCCCACGCGGAGCGCGGCGAAGCTGTGGCGCCAGGACGCACAGGTCGCGCTGCGCCGCGGCACCATGCGACCGCCGACGGCGAAGACGATCGCCGAGGCCGCCGAGGTCCTGATCGCCGGCGCGCACGACGGCACGATCCTCGATCGCGGCGGCAAGCCGTACAAGCCTTCGACCGCGCGCGGTTACGAGCAGCTGCTCCGGTCTTACGTCGTCCCGGCCCTCGGCGGCTGGAAGCTGTCGCAGGTCCAGCGCCGCGACGTCCAGGACTTCGTCGACGACCTGCGCAAGCAGGGCCTGTCCGCCTCGACCATCGCGAACATTCTCGATCCGCTGCGGGTCATCTTCCGGCGGGCGATCCGCCGAGACGAGATCTCGATCGACCCGACCGACAACCTCGACCTCCCGGCGATCCGCGGCCGCCGTGACAGGATCGAACCCCCGGAGCGCGCCCACGAGTACCTCGCCGCGCTGCCCGACTCCGAGCGAGCGTTCTGGGCGGTCGCGCTGTTCTGCGGATTGCGCCGCGGCGAGCTGCGCGGCCTGCGGTGGACCAACGTCGACTTCGACGGCAGGCGTGATCCGCGTCGAGCGCTCATGGGATCCGGTCAAGGGACCGGTCGACGTGAAGACCGGCGCGGGCCGCCGCGCGGTCCCGATGGCGTTCGTCGTCAGAAGAGAACTCATGGCCCACAAGGCGCGGACAGGACGTGAGGGTCGCGACCTCGTCTTCGGTCGCACGGCGACCGAGGCGTTCTTCGCGTCCACGATCAGAGCACGCGCGAACAAGGCGTGGAAGCAAGCCGGGCTCGAGCCGATCACTCCGCACGAAGCGCGGCACTGCGCGATCTCCTACTTCATCGCCGCCGGACTCGACTGGAAGCAGATCTCGACCTGGGCCGGCCACGGCGATGTCCGCCAGACCTGGAACCGCTACGGCCACCTCGTGCCCGGCGGCGAGGACCAGGCAAGAGAGCGTCTCGACGCCTTCCTCACGCCCGCACAACCGACCCCGACTGTGGCGCACACTGTGGCGCACGACCCCAAGAACGACGAAACCCCCGTCAACACGGGGGTTCTGAAGTACCGCTACCGGGATTCGAACCCGGGTTTCCGCCGTGAGAGGGCGGCGTCCTAGTCCCCTAGACGATAGCGGCGGGAGACGGACCTAAAAGCGGCCTGTTCGCGCCTCTCGCGCGAGCCCAGTAGTCCGGGCGGCGCGAGCGGCCACGAAGGGCCTGGATTCAGCGTAGCGGCAAGGCTACCGTTCCCGGCGATCGGACGAAACTCGAGCATCGCGTCCGACGATGCTCGGTTCACGAGTTGGTGGCTTCGGCGCGACCGGGTCGTGATAGCGTCGCGGCCGCGCGTGGAGGCGCCCCTTGTTGCGGCCGACCGATCCCCTCAAGACGACCGACCCTGTCACCGACGCCCTGCGCGGAAGCACGCGTCGGTCCTTTCTGATCGACGGGGCCGGCGTGCTCGCGGCTGGATCGCTCGCGGGGGGCCTTCTCACGTCCCGGCGGACCTGGGCCCGCGCCGCCGATCTCACGGAGCCGGCGGCGTCGCAGGTCGGGGCGCTGCGTGTGCTTGGCCGGTCCAGCATGCGCCTGCCGGACTCTCTTCCCAACCCTGCCATCTCGGCCGCGACCGACACGCTCCCGCAGATCGAGCACGTCGTGGTGCTGATGATGGAGAACCACTCGTACGACAACTTCCTCGGGATGCTCGGCCGCGGCGCCGGCCAGGCGGCTCGCGGGGACGGGTTCACGCTCGCGTCCGACGGACTTCCGAACGCGACCAACCCGTACGCGAACGGTCAACTCCAGCGCGCGTTCCACATGCCGACGACCTGCCAGGTGAACGACCACCCCTCACAGGAATGGCAGGCCTCGCACATCCAGTACGACAGCGGGACCAACCAAGGGTTCGTGATCTCGCCCAGCGGAGCGGTCTCGATGGGCTACTGGACGGGCCAGGATCTCCCGTTCACGTACGACCTCGCGACCCGGTTCCCGATCGGGGATCGCTGGTTCTGCAGCGTGCTCGGCCAGACCGACCCGAACCGCCGCTACCTGATCGCGGCCACCTCGGTGGGAATGACCGACGACATCGGCGAGTCGCCCGGCAACTTCGTCCCCGACGCATCGCTGCCGGCGCCGGCCAACGGCACGATCTTCGATCGGCTGACCGCGGCCGGGATCAGCTGGACTGACTACAACGAGAGCTTCCCCGAAGGCGCGACGATGGAGCTGTTCCCGACCGACGACACCGCGTTCGCGGAGACGAACTCCAAGCCGATGGCGCAGTTCTTCACCGACGCGCAGGCCGGGACGCTGCCGAGCTTCAGCCTGCTCGATCCCAACTACGACACGCAGTCGCAGGAGAACCCGCAGAACATCGTCGTCGGCGAGGCGTTCGTGTCGCAGGTCGTCCAGGCCTGGGCAGCTCGCCGCTGTGGCGGAGCACGCTGCTGATCCTCACCTACGACGAGCACGGCGGCTACTACGACCACGTGTCCCCGCCGGCGGCGCTCGCGCCCGACGCGATCCCGCCGATGGTCCAGCCCGGCGAGTCGACCTACGACGGCTTCCACCGCTACGGGTTCCGAGTGCCGTCGGTGCTCGTCGGCCCGTACGTCAAGCGCGATTACGTGAGCCACGTGGTCTACGACCACACCTCGATCCTCGCCTTCCTCGAGCGCAAGTGGAACCTGCCCGCTCTGACCTACCGCGACGCGAACGCCAACGACCTCACGGACTTCCTCGACCTGGGCGCGCTGGCCGCCGGACAGCCCACGTTCCCCGAGCTGCCCACTCTCGCCGCGCCCGGCGACACCCCGGCCGCGCTCGCGTGCCTCAGCACGGGTCCGGGGACGATCCCGCCGGCGTCGGCTGCTCCGTTGCCGGCGCCGCCGGTCCGGTTGGAGATCAAGCGCGTGCGCGTCAACCGGCGGCTGCGCGGGCTCGTGGTCGAGCTCGAGACCAATCGCGGCTCGCTCTCAGAGCTCGTCGTCGAGCTCCACCACGGCCAGCATCGGGTGGCGAGCGCACGGCTGGCGCACGTGTCGACTCGACCGGTACGCGTTGTGCTGCGCGAGCACCACGAGGTTCCGCCACGCGGCCACTACGAGGTCGTCGTCCGGCACGGCGACCGGGTCGCCGCGAGGCGCGCCGTGCGGGTGCGCTAGCCGCGCCTGGCGTTCTCACATCGTCCAGCCATCAGGAACCGGGCTACTTGCAGGCAATTCCGTCCGAGCCGCGGCGTAGGATACGAACATGTGTTCCCATCAGCGGACTCGACTCGAGAGGCTAACTCATGCTAGTTTCAGCATCCCGCGGCTGTGGTGAAATTGGTATACACGCGGCGTTCAGGTCGCCGTGCCCTTACGGGCGTGGAGGTTCGAGTCCTCTCAGCCGCACTCTGAGGCTGTGTAATGCACAGCCTCCTACAGCCAGCCCTTCTCCTCCGCCACGCGCACGGCCTCCGCCCGGTTGCGGGCGTCGAGCTTCTGCATAGCCGAGGAGAGGTGGTTGCGAACGGTTCCCGGCGACAGGTAGAGCGCGCCGGCGAGCTCCGCCACGGTGGCGTGCTGGCGTGAGGCGAGCAGGACCTCGTGCTCGCGCGGGGTGAGTGGGCTGTCGCCCTGGCTGAGCGCCGCCGCCGCAAGGCCGGGATCGACGACGCGCTCTCCGGCGACGGCGCGGCGGATCGCGGCGGCCAGTTCGCCGGCGGGCGTGTCCTTGAGGAGGAAGCCGGCCGCGCCGCTCTCCATCGCGCGGCGGAGGTAGCCCGGGCGGCCGAACGTGGTCAGGATCAGGATGCGGCAATCGGGTAGCGCGCGACGAAGCTCGTCGGCGGCGTCGAGCCCGGTCGCGCCCGGCATCTCGATGTCGAGCAGCGCGACGTCGGGCGCGGACGCGTCCGCTGCCGCGGCCACCTCATCGCCGCGCGATACCTGCGCCACCACCTCGATGTCGGGCTCGAGGTTGAGGAGGCTGGCGAGCGCGGTGCGGACCATCGTCTGGTCCTCGGCCAGGAGCACGCGGATCACGCGGGAAGCACTCGCCTCACGCGCTCCGGATCGGGACCGGGACGGTGACCGCAAGCCGGAATCCGCCGCCGTCGAGCGCGCCGGCCACGACCGTCCCCTTGAGGGGACGGGCGCGCTCGGCCAGTCCCGCGATTCCGTGTCCGCCCGTCACGCGTGAACCGCCGGCATTGCCGGCGCCGGCCCGCACGGGCGGGCGGCTCGGGACGCCCGCCCCGTCGCCGTTGGGCGCGACCACGTCACCAGGGATACCGACCTCGCCGACCTCGCCGACCTCGCCGACCTCGCCGACCTCGCCGACCCGCCGACGCCGCCGACGCCGCCGACCCCGCCGACCCCGCCGACCCCGCCGGCGCCGTTGATCACGACGCCACGCCCATCATCGATCACCTCAACCCCCGCGTCGGTCAGGCTGGCGCTGACCCTGAACGTGCAGTGGCTGGCGCGGCTGTGCCGGATCACGTTGGTCGCGCCTTCGCGGACGGTCCAGGCGAGAACGGCCTCGACGGCGGGATCGAGCCGCACGTGAGTCTCCTCGACGTCGGCTTCGATGCCGGCGGCCGACAGCGCCATGCGGGCGCCGGCAAGCTCGCCCTCCAGCGTCGGCTGGCGGTAGCCGCTGACCGCGTCCCGCACCTCGCGAAGCGCGCCGCGGGCGACCTGCTCGAGCTCGGCCACCTCGTTCGCGGCGTCGCGCGGCCCGTCGGCGAGCAGGCGTCCGGCGAGCTCGGCCTTCAGGGCGATCACCGACAGCGAGTGCCCGAGCAGGTCGTGCAGGTCGCGGGCGAACCGCTCGCGCTCCTCAGCGACGGCCACATTGGCCAGCTCTGCCCTGGCTTCGTTGAGCTCGACGTTCCGGACGCGCAGATCGCGCATCACGAGCATCAGCAATCCGACGCCGGCCGAGCTCGCCACGAAGCCGATGACGGTGCCGCCATTGGCGCCACCGAGTGCCGAGCACACGCCGGCGAGGACGGTGCACGCCGCCACCCCGGAAAAGCCAGCCGCGGGCACGAGCGCGGAACACGCGGCGCAGTACGTGAACAGGAAGCCCCAGCCCGACCCCTGGAAGATCGTCAGCGCCGCCGAGATCGCCAGCATCGCCACGAACACCACGATCGGTATCGGGGTTCGGGGCTGAGCGCGCCAGTGGAGCACGAGGTACACGTAGAGCCCGACGAACACGGCGGCGCCCGCGATGACGAGAAACTCCTCGAGCTCCGTGCCCTTCTTGCCGAACGCGTTGGCGAGCGGGAAGACGATGAACGCCAGCCACACGATCGCCGCCGTCGCGCGGACCGCATGAGGGTTGCGGCTCTCGAGCGGCGACCCGGCGAACGGCCGGAAGAACTGCGCGCGGGAGCGATCGGCCGCCTCACCGGCGGCCGAATCGCAGTCTTTCCCGTCCTGCGTCATCGCACCTCGCCCTGCGGATGGCGCAGGAACCGCAGCATCAGGAACACCCCGATCACGGTCCAGATCGCCAGCGTCTCCACGTCCTGGCCGTTGATGCCGGCTCCGACGGTCCGCGGGTCGAAGGCGTACTGGAGCCCGTCGGCCAGCGCCCGGATCGGGAAGATCTTGGCGATGTCGATCAACGTCTTCGGCATCCCATCCGGAGGGAACCAGATGCTGGAGATGAACGTCAATGGCAGGATCACCACGTTGACGACGACGGGCGCGGCCTCCGCGTTGGGAATGAATCGGGTGATCCCGATTCCGAGCGCGGTGAACGCGGCCGTTCCGAGCGCCAGCGTGAGCAGCAGACCGGGGACCGTCGAGGCCCGCACGTGGACGTTGTAGGCCAACGCCCCGAGCGCGAGCACGAGCACGGTCATCATCAGCACGATCACGAGCGTCGAACCGATCCGCGCCGCCACGTACGCCCACCGGGGCAGCGGCGTACCCTGCATGCGCTTGAGGACTCCCTGATCGCGCAGGATCGCGGTGCTGATCGCCATGTTGACGAACGTGGTCGCGATCACACCGTAGGCGAGGATCCCCGGGACGAAGAACGCGTCGTAGGGAATCCCGCCGCGGCTCGAGATGTGCGCCCCCTTGTCGAGCGAGGCGAAGATCACAAGAAACATCAGCGGGAACGCGAACGTGAAGATCCCCCGGCCGCGATTGCGCCAGTAGGCGCGCTGCTCATACCGAATCTGCCACCCGATCAGACCGAGGTCGCGCTTGAGTGACGGTGTTGCTACGGCGCTCATCGAACGACCTCCTCTTTCACAGTGTGACTATTACCGTCAGACGCACCGGTGAGCTCGAGGTAGATGTCTTCGAGCGTCGGCTGGTTGACCGAGAAGTGACCGAGGTCGACATCGTTGTCCACCGCCCAGGTGGTGATCCGCTGGGCGGCGAGCACCGGCTCCTTGGTCGTCACCAGCACGCGATCGCCCTCGAGCGAACGCTGGTCGAACGGAATGTCGGGGAGATCCCCGAGCGACCACTGCACCGGCAGTGAGAAATGGATCTCCGCCGGCCGTAGATCGCGTCCGCCCAGCTCTTCGGGACGTCCCATCGCGATGATCTGGCCGGCGTTCATCACCGCCACGCGATTGGCCAGATGTTGTGCCTCGTCCATGTAATGGGTGGTCAGGAACACGGTCTTGCCCAGATCGCACAGCGAGCGGATCGTCGACCACGCCTGGCGCCGCGCGCCGGGGTCAAAGCCCGTCGTCGGCTCGTCGAGGAAGATCAGATCCGGGTCCCCGACGAGCGCCAGCGCCAGATCGAGTCGCCGCTTCTGACCGCCCGACAGCTTGCGGGCGCGTGTGTCGGCCTTATCGCCCAGTTCAACCAACTCGATCACCTCGTCGACGGGACGCCGTCGCAGGTGATAGCGACCGTACATCTCGACCAGCTCTCGGACGGTCAGGTCGTTCTGCACACCCGACTCCTGAAGCACGATCCCGACGCGCTCGTGAAGCTCGCGCTCCCCGCGCGCCGGATCCAGTCCAAGCACTCTCACCTCACCATGAGTCCGTGTGCGGTAGCCCTCGAGGATCTCGACGATCGATGTCTTGCCCGCCCCGTTTGGTCCCAGCAAACAGAACACCTCACCCCGCGCAACTTCGAAGCTAACCCCGCGCACAGCCTCGACCTCGCCGTACGACTTGCGCAGATCGCGCACCTCGACGGCGAATCCTTCAGTCTGTGTATGGGTTGTTGTCATGCCTAGCAGCGTAGGCGCCGCCGGGCTATCCCGTAAGTGGCGGGCGATCTAAATCAGGGGTGACAAAAGTCACGGCCGCCCGGGCCGCAAAAATCACCTCCCGGGACTCGTCGCCCTACGGCTCGAGATTCCAGAGTTGCAAGACCTGGGTCTCGCGCTCGTACCCGAGCTCGCAGATCGTGCCGGGTCTGAGCGCGAACCGAGCGCCGGCAGCCGGCGCCATCTCGAGCCAGCGTGCGGTCAGGACCCGGAAGATGTGCCCGTGCGCGAACGCGAGCGCGTCGCCCTCGTCAACCCGTAGCCGCGCGATCGCACGGTCCGCCCGCGCCCCCACCTCGGCCGGTTGCTCGCCACCGGGACACCCGTCGGTCCACAGGTTCCAGCTGGGGTTCGTCTCGCGGATCTGAGGCGTGGTCAAACCCTCGTACTCGCCGTAGTCCCACTCGCGTAGGTCCTCGCAGATCTCCGCAACGTCCGCGTAGCCTGCGATTTTGCAGGTCTCGCGGGCGCGCAGCAGCGGACTGCACAGCACGCGCGTGAAATTCCAACGCGCAAGCGCGGGAGCGAGCGCCTTGGCCCGTTCCCGGCCCTTCTCGGTCAACGGCAGATCCGTCCGGCTGGTGTGCTGGCCGCTGAGGCTCCACTCCGTTTCCCCATGGCGGACTAAGACGATCGGCATGAACGATCCACCCCCGGTCCGCCGGCGCGTCAGGCGTCGGCGGCGTCGTACGCCTCGCGCGCGATCGTCTCGCGCGCCTCATTTTCCTCGAGCCCCGACTCGTCGCCGTGCTCTGACTGGTGATGCGTCTGCATCTGGCGGACCAGCTCGTCGTCGGTCGCCGCCGAAAGCGGCTCCCCGCAGATGTTGCACTCGATCACTCGCTTGGTCATGCCCACTCACTTCCTCTCAACCCGCTCTCACCCGCACACGCCAACACCCACTCACCCGCGCGCCTCAGCCGCGGAGTTCGACCACGACGAAGCCGACCCGACGACCCCCGCCCCGCCGCCCGTGCGCTCCTCGACCTCCTGCGCAGCCAGCAATGCCGCGCCGAGCACCCCGGCGCGCACGCCGTGCCACGCCAGCCGGACGCTCGTGCGCCGTCCGAGTCCGGGCACGACGTAGCCGAGCGCGATTCGCTTGGCCGTCTCGAGCAGCCGCTCGCCGGCCCGCGCGGCGCCGCCGCCGATCACGACCTCCTCGGGATCGAAGGTGTTGATCGCGTTCGCGATACCGATCCCGACGCGCTCGGCCCAGATCTCGATGATCCGCTGCGCGGCCTCGTCGCCGTCCTCGGCGGCCTGGACCGCCTCCGCTCCGAGGACCGGCTTGCCCTCGGCCTTCAGCTGTCCCAGCGCGGAATCCGGATGCTCGTCCGCGGCCTGGCCAGCCAGGCGGTCGAGCGCGTGCCCCGCCGCCGCGTGCTCGAGTGAGCCCGGCTGCGGAAACCCCGTCGGCGCGGGAATGGACGAGGAGCCAGAAAGGTCAAGCCCGACGATCGTGTGTCCGAGCTCGCCGGCGCCGCCCGTTGCGCCGCGGTAGATTCGGCCACCGAGCACGATCCCGCCACCGACTCCGGTGCCGATCGTGATCATCACAAGGTTGTGAGCTACCAACCGAAGCTCAGCGTCGTGCGCCTCGGCGAGCGCCGCCACCGTCGCGTCGTTGTCGACGAACACCGGCACGCCGAGTCGCTCTCCGAGCACCCGCCTGAGCGGGACGTCCTTCAACGGGACGTTGACCGACGAGACGACGCGTCCCGTGTCGAACTCGACGATCGACGGAACGCCGACGCCGATCGCCGCGAGGTCGTCGCTCCGGATCTTGTTCACTGTCGCCACGAGCTGGTCGATCAGCGCCCCGCTGCCGGATCGATCGGTTGGCACCACCACCGAGTCGCCGAAATGGCGCCCGACAAGCGGCGCGACGGCGACCTTGGTGCCGCCGAGATCTACGCCGATGACCGAACTCATGCCGCGCCCGCCCCGGACCCCGCCCCGGAGGACCCGAGCCGACCGGCGGCCGCCGGGTCGAGCAGCACCTTGATCTCCTTCGCCAGCGGGGTCAGCAGCGACGACGGGATGTGCGGGTCGGGCTTCGCGTCCGGACCAAAGGCCGCGGCGACCGCGTCCGCCTTCGACGAGCCCGTCGCGAGGAAAACCACCTGACGAGCGTTCGCCAGCCGAGGCAGGGTCATGCTCACCCGCGACACGAACGGCTCCAACCCGGCATCCGGAACGCCCACCACCGAACGCGACCGCTCGTCCAGAGAAGCCTGGTCCGGGAACAGCGACGCGCAATGCCCGTCGGGCCCGATCCCGAGCAACACCAGGTCGAACCGCGGCGACCCGGCCTCGCGGAGCAATCGCTCATAATCCTCCGCGCCGGCAGACGGCCCGAGTTCGCCCTTCATCCGATGGATGGTCGGCAGACGAGAGTCCCCGAGCCGGGAGAACATCGCCTCGTCAGCCATGGAGTAGTTGGACCGCTCGTCCTCTGGCGGAACGCACCGCTCGTCGCCGAACCACATCGTGCACGCGGACACGTCGATGCCGACCGCATCGACCGCGTCCACGAATTCCCCGTACGCAGCGCGCGGCGTCGAGCCGCCCGTCAGCACGATGTGACCGCCACCCGCCGCCACCCCTACGAGCATGGCCGAGCACGCCCGGCCGGGATCGTCCACGACCTCTATCTCAACCGGCATGCGCGAAGAATCCTCTGGCAACGGCCAGCGCCGGCCCGTAGGTGGGGTCGCGCAGCAAGGCTTGGCGGACCCCTTCCCCGAGAATGCCGCCCTCGCCGCGGGACGCCCCCAGGACAAGCCAGCTGTGCTCGCCGTGCCCGGCGATCGTCTCGTTAGCCCGAAGTCCGCCCTCGGCTCGGTCGAGGGACAGCGCGTAGCCTCCGGCGGTCACGGTGATTCCGGCGAGCCCGGGCACCTCCTGGTCGGCCGTCTCGAGCCTGATGTCGATATAGCGCGAACTGCCGGTGTAGGCGCGCCCGTGCATACCCGACCCATTGGCCGACACGAGTGGGCGTGTGTCCCAATGCAGGCGGGACGCGAGCCACCCGGCCAGAAGCAGTGCGCTCGCGGTCGAGCTCGCCTGGTGGCGGATCGTGAATCCCTCGATCGCGGCCAGCGACGGCCGGCGCGCGGGTGGGTCGAAGCTCGCCGCCAGGCGCTCGCGCCAGGGGGTGGTCCGCAGCCACGCCAGATCGACGACATAGGCGGACTCGAGTTCCTCCTGGGCGCGCGCGAGCCCCTCGTCGGCGTCGGGCATGTCGTCAGAGTCGAGCAGCATGACGTCGGTTATGCCCCGCAACGCGCACACGGCATCGTCGTGGCCGTGGGGGCACCAGAGAACGGTCGGCAGCTCGGACACGATGACGGGATCGACGATCGTCTCGAGCCCGCTCAGATGCTCGGTGCCCATGTCGATCTCAACCGTCTCGCGTATCACGCCGATGCCGCCGCGGGCTGAGTCCTCGTAGCTCATCACGGCGACCGCGTCGAGCGTGTCCCGCCCGTCCTCGACCGCGCACAGGATCGTGCGCGAGGCGTGGTAGCGCCCGACTCGTTCGAGCCGGTTCGCGATCTCGCCCTTCCACGAGCGGTCGACGACGACCACCAGGTTCAGGACGCGCGCGGGCGCGAGCGCCTCGTTGGCGGCGTGGCGCTCGCGCAGCATCTCGCGGAGCGCGGCCTCGATCGCGTCGGGATTCGTGTCGCGCTCAGACCAGACGTCTTCGCTCACAGCCGACGCCACTTCTCGCCGCGTTCGAGCAGCGCGTCGGCCTCCACCGGGCCGGCCGACCCCGCCGGGATACTGCGGGACCGGCGTCGTCGTGTCCTGCGCCCAGGCCGTGAGGATCGGGTCGATGATCCCCCACAGCGCCTCGATCTCGTCGCCGCGCGTGAACAGCGTCGCGTCGCCGCGCATCGCGTCGAGGATCAGCCGCTCGTACGCCTCTGGCGACTCCGACATGAACGACGTGCCGTACCGGAACTCCATGTTGACGGGGCGGATCCGCATTTGCGCCCCGGGGATCTTCGCCCCGAGCGAGACCGACACGCCCTCGTCGGGCTGAAGGGTAAGGATGATCTGATTGGCCTGAACGCCGACCGAGCCGCTGCTCTGGAACGCGAGATGCGGAACGGGTTTCAAAGTGACCGCGATCTCGGTGATCTTGCGCGCGAGTTGCTTGCCGGTGCGCAGGTAGAACGGGACGCCCGCCCAGCGCCAGTTCGACACGTGCAGGCGCAGCGCGGCGTACGTCTCGGTGCGCGAGTCCGGCGCGACGCCTTGCTCGTCGTGGTAGCCGACGACGCGTTTGCCACCGACCGTGCCGGGGCCGTATTGCGCCCGGACCGCCATCGAGGGAACCTCGGACACCGCGGGTGGCACGATCGCCTCGAGCACCTTCAGCTTCTCGTCGCGGACGCGGTCGGCCGTGAACGCGGTCGGGGGCTCCATCGTCAGCAGCGCCAGCAGCTGCATCATGTGGTTCTGGACCAGGTCGCGCAGCGCGCCCGCTCCCTCGTAGTAGCCGGCGCGCCCGCCGATCCCGATGTCCTCGGCGGCGGTGATCTGAACGTAATCGATGAAGTTCCGGTTCCAGACGGGCTCGAACAGCGCGTTGGCGAACCGAAGTGCCATCAGGTTCTGGACGGTCTCCTTGCCCAGGTAGTGGTCGATCCGGAACACCTGGGACTCGTCGAACACGTCGAGCACCTCGGCGTTCAGCTGGCGCGCCGAAGCGAGGTCGTATCCGAACGGTTTCTCGATCACGATCCGCGTGTCGGCATCGCGCTCGCGATTGAGGCCGCCGGCGCCGAGCTTCCCCGCGATCAACGGGAAGAACTGAGGCGCGGTCGATAGATAGAAGACGTGGTTGAGCTCCTGCCCCGCCTGCGTATCGAAATCGCGCAGGACCTTGTGGATCTGGTCGTAGACGCCGTCGTCGTCGAACGCGCCAGGCACGTAGCGCATCTCGTCGATCAGGCCGTTGAGCACCTTAGGATCGGGGCGGCGCCGCGAGAACCGCTCGATCGACTGCCGCGCCATCTCCCGGAAGTCGTCGTGCTCCTGCTCGCGGCGGGAGACGCCGACCAGCTCGAACCGCTCCGGGAGGGCGCCCTCGTGGGCAAGGTTGTACAGCGCGGGCAGCAGCTTGCGGTGAGCGAGGTCACCGGTGGCGCCGAAGATCACGAGCGCGGTCGGGCGGACCGGTAGGCGCTCGAGGCCCTCGATGAGCGGGTTGTCCTGCTCCACGTCGGTGGCGACGCCTGCGCTCTGCATGCGGTTAGCTCCTCTCGAGGATCGTCTTGATCCGGTCGGTCAACGCACGGACGGCCGCGGCGGGATCTCCCTCGAGCTCCACGCGCTCGGCGGCGAGTCCGTGCGCCCGCAGCGTCTCGAGGTCGCCGGCGGACTGTGCCGCGATCAGCGTCCCGAACGAGTAGCCCGCGCCCGGTATCTCAGCATCGCGCTCACCGCGCGAGACCAGCTGCAGGAAGCGACCGGTCGGCGGGCCGCCCTTGTGCAGCTGCCCGGTGGAGTGCAGGTAACGCGGGCCGTAGCCGAATGTGGTGGCGGCGCCGGTGGCGGCACGAATCACGGCGCGCAGATCAGAAATCGCCTCGTCAAACGCCGAGGACGGCGGCACGTACCCCAAGATCGCCACGTAATGCGGCGGGCGCGCGTCAGCAAGCAGCGCGCGCAACTCGTCGTCGCCGGCCACCGCGATCGACGGCACCGACCCCGATTCCAAAACCCGAGCCGTGTTGTCCTTGGCCTCCTGCACGTTCGGCTGGTCGAACGGGTTGATCTCGAGTGCCCAACCCGCGACGGCAACCGCGAACTCGGTCAGGAAGAAGATCCGGCCTAGGTCGGCCGGGCCGTGAGCCGGGAGCGTGATCGTCGGATGCCCGGCGGCTGAGATCTGCTCGATCGCCGCGTCCAGGCCTTCCTCGGGGTGCTCGAGGTTACGTCGGTAGACGAACACCCGGTCGTCCCCGTAGACATCGGCGGTGTCGCTCAACGGCTCGTCGACGACCGGCAGTATCCCCCGCCCGTGCTTACCGGTCGACTCGGCCACGAGTTGCTCGGCCCACAGCCCGAAGCTCTCGATCGGCGGCGAGATCATGAACGTCAGCTTGTCGCGCCCCTGGCGCGCCAGCTCGCCGATGACGGCGCCGAACCACAGACCCGAGTTCGACTCGCTCGAGTCGTAATGCGCGCACATCTGCTCGGCGACCTGACAGCGGTGCAGGAGCGCCTCGATGCTCACGCCCATCAGCGCCGCGGGGACCAGGCCGAACAGCGACAGCACCGAGTAGCGGCCGCCGATGTCCGGTGGGTTCAGGAAGCAGCGGCGCAACCCGTTGTCGGACGCCAGCCGTTCGAGCGGGCTCCCGGGGTCGGTGATCACCGCGAACTGCTCGGGCCCGGCCAGCGCCTTGAAGTACTGGTAGTGCGACAGCGTCTCGATCGTCGAGCCGGACTTCGAGGACACCACGAACAGCGTCTTGGACAGGTCGATCGATTCGCGCACACCCAGCACGACGTCGGGGTGAGTCGAGTCGAGCACGGTCAACCGCAGCCCACCGGGCACATCGCCGAACGAGCGGCGGATCACCTCGGGTCCAAGCGATGAGCCTCCCATGCCCATCAGGACCACATCCGTGTAGCCCTCAGCGCGGCACTGATCGGCAAACGCGTGCAGGTCGGCCGCGTGCTCGAGCATCGGCTCGGACACGGTCAGCCACCCGAGCCGGTCCTCGATCTCCGGGACACCCGGACCGCCCCATAGTGAGGCGTCGCGCCTCCAGACCCGTTGGGCCACGTTCCCGGAGACGGCCGCGCGAACGCGTTCGGCGACCGGCGCCTGGAGCAGGAGCGGAAGCCGGGCGTGGATCCGGCTCGGCTGGCCCGTGATGACGGCCGCCCGGCGCTCCTCGATCCCAGCCAGCAGCCGCGTCATCGCCTCCTCGAACTGCTCGACGCCGTCGACGAGCAACTCCTCGGTGACCTCCTCAAGCGAAACACCGGCGTCCGCGAGCGCCGCGAGATCAGCCGAAGGGTCTTCCTCCCCGGTCAGGCCCGGCACCGTGCCGTGGTCGGCGACCGCAAGCAACGTCGGCAGCGGCATCGTGTTGACCGTGTGCGGCGCGATCAGGCCGTCGACGTACATCGTGTCGGGGTAGTGAGGGTTCTTGGTCCCGGTCGAGGCCCACAGCGGCCGCTGCACGACGCCGCCCGCGGCGGCCAGCGCATCCCAGCGAGCGCCCGAGAACAGCTCCTTGAACCGGAGATACGCGGCGCGCGCGTTCGCCAGCGCCGCCCTCCCGGCCAGATCGGTCCGACCCAGCTGATCCAGCCGCCGGTCGACGTTCGTGTCCACACGCGAGACGAAGAACGACGCCACCGAGTTGACGCTCAGCTCCAGCCCCTCGGCGTGGCGACGCTCCAGCGCGCGAAGGTACGCCTCAGCCACCTTCTCGTACGCGGCGACCGCGAACAGCAATGTGACGTTGACGTTGATGCCCTCGTACAACGCCTGCTCGATGGCGGGCACGCCTTCCGGCGTCCCCGGGATCTTGATCATCACGTTCGCTCGATCGACGCGCTTCCAGAACGAGCGGACCTGTTCGAGCGTGCCGTCGGTGTTGTGCGCGAGCTCAGGCGCGACCTCGAGCGACACGAACCCGTCGCGTCCGTGCGAATCGCGGTGCACGCCCGCGAGCACGTCGGCCGCGAGCTGCACGTCGCGGATCGCGATGTGCTCGTAGATCGCCACCGAATCCAGGTCCTGCCGGGCAAGCTCCCGCAAATCGTCGTCGTAGTCATCCGAGCCCAGGATCGCCTTCTCGAAGATCGCCGGATTCGAGGTCACGCCGCGGAGCGACTCGACCGCGACCATCCGCGCGAGCTCTCCGCCTTCCACCATCGAACGGCGAATCTGGTCGAGCCACACGCTGACTCCCGCCTCGGTTATCGCCAGCAACCGGGGATTCAGCTCGGTGATGGTGCTCACGTTGGTCCCTTCGTTCTAGCCGGCTCCAGCCGAGCGGGCGCGCTTGACGGCCGCCCTGCCGGCGTCGGCGACCCGGTCGGGGGTGAAGCCGAAGTGCTTGTACAGGGCGCCGGCCGGTGCCGACGCGCCGAACCCCTCCATCCCGATCGCTTCGCCGAGCTCGCCGACCCACCGATGCCAGCCGAACGTGGCCGCCGCCTCGAGCGAGACGCGGGCGCGAACCTGCGGCGGGAGCACCTGATCGCGGTACGTGGCCTCCTGGGCGGCGAAGTTGTCCATGCACGGCATGCTCACGAGCCGCGTTGCGATCCCCTCGGCCTCGAGCGTGTCGGCGGCGCGGGCGCAGATGTGGAGCTCGGTGCCGGTCGCGATCAGGATCAGGTCCGGGGGCTCGGGCTCGTTGAACGAGTAGCGGAGCACGTACGCGCCCCGGTCGATCGCGTCTGCCGGTATCGCCGACGGGTTCCAGGTCGGGATCCCCTGCCGCGACAGCACGAGCGCAGTCGGGTGATCGGCGGACTTGATCGCGTATTGCCACGCGAGCGCGGTCTCGTTCGCGCCGGCGGGCCTGACCACCCGTAGCACCGGCATCGCCCGCAGCCCCGCGAGCTGCTCGATCGGCTGGTGTGTCGGGCCGTCTTCGCCGAGGCCGATCGAGTCGTGCGTGAACACGAAGATCGACGGCAGGTGCATGAGCGCGGAGAGCCGGATCGAGCCGCGCATGTAGTCGCTGAACGTGAAGAACGTCGCCCCGAACGCGCGCAGGTAGTGGAGGTTCATCCCGTTGACGATCGCGCCCATCGCGTGCTCGCGGATCCCGAAGTGGAGGTTGCGGCCGCCGTACGAGCCGGTGTCGACGTTGCCTCCGTCGGCGATCAGCGTCAAAGTCGACGGAGCCAGATCGGCCGACCCGCCGACGAACTCGGGGACGTTCGCCGCCACCCACTGGATCACGGTCTCGGACGACTTACGGGTCGCGGTCATCGATCCCGAGGCGTGGAACTTCGGCACCTCGCGGTCCCAGCCCTCCGGCAGCTTGCCGGCGATCAGCCGCTCGAACTCGGGCGCCAGCTCAGGGTGGGCCTGGCCATAGGCGTCGAACCGCTCGCTCCAATCGGTATAGAGCTCCTCGCCGCGCTCGACGCAGCGGCGGAAGTGCTTGAGCGCATCCTGAGGGACATAGAACGGCTCGAGCGAGGGCCAGCCCATGTGCTCCTTGGTGAGCTTGACCTCCTCCTCGCCGAGCGGCGAGCCGTGGGCGCCGGCGGTGTCGTGCTTGTTCGGGCTGCCCTGGGCGATGTGGGTCCGGACGATGATCAGCGACGGCTTGTCCTGCACCGCGATCGCGTTCTCGAGTGCCTGCTCGAGGTTGTCGAGCCCGACGTCCTCCTCGAGGTCCTGGACGTGCCAGCCGTACGCCTCGTAGCGCTTGCCGACGTCCTCGGTGAACGAGATCTTCGTGTCGCCCTCGATCGAGATGTGGTTCTCGTCGTAGAACGAGATCAGCCGGCCGAGGCCGAGGTGCCCCGCGAGCGAGGACGCCTCGCCGGAGATACCCTCCTCGAGATCCCCGTCGGACGCGATCACGAACGTCCGGTGATCGACGATCTCGTGGCCAGGTCGGTTGAACCGCGCGGCGAGCATCCGCTCGGCGAGCGCCATCCCGACCGCGTGCGAGATGCCCTGTCCGAGCGGACCGGTCGTCACCTCGATGCCGGGAAGGTCACCGTACTCGGGGTGGCCGGCGGCCATCGACCCGAGTTGCCGGAATCGCTCGAGGTCGTTCTCGAGGCTGACGTCGTAGCCGGCCAGGTACAGCGTCGAGTACAGGAGCATCGACGCGTGTCCGCACGAGAGCACGAATCGGTCGCGGTCGGGCCACTTCGGCTGCCGCGGGCTGTGGCGCATGACCCGCGCGTACAGCACGTACGCGACCGGCGCCAGCGCCATCGGCGTCCCCGGGTGCCCCGAGTTCGCCTTCTGCACGCCGTCCATCGACAGCGTGCGGATCGTGTCGACGCACAGCCGGTCGAGGTCGGTGGCGGTATCTGTCGCGGTCACCGAGCGATTGCTGTGCGAAGGGACTGGGCCACCACGGCCGTCAGCATAACCCGATCGCGCCGCTCGGGAAACGGAGCAAACGTGAACACTGTTCGATCGTCTGGCTCTTAGCCAAAAAGCACGTCGAAGTGCTCGTACTCCTCGACGGGCACGTGGCGGACCTCGGCGACGGCGTCGACGAGCGGCACCATCTCCACCTTGGTCGAGCGGAGCGCGGCCATCATCCCCCACTGGCCGGCGTGCGCCGCGGTGATCGCGGCAAGCCCGAGCCTCGTCGCCAGCACCCGGTCGAACGCGGTCGGAGTGCCGCCGCGCTGCACGTGACCGAGGACCGTGGCGCGGGTCTCGTAGCCGGTGCGGTGCTCGATCTCGCGTTCGAGTGCGTAGCCGATTCCGCCCAGCCGGGGATGCCCGAACTCGTCGACCGAGCCCGTCGCGGCCACCGCCATCGTCCCCTCCTTCGGCGCCGCTCCCTCGGCAGCGACGACGATCGAGAAGTACCGGCCACGGGCGTGGCGCCGGCGGATCAGCCGGCAGACCTCGTCGATGTCGAACGGGACCTCCGGGATCAGGATCACGTCGGCGCCGCCGGCGACCCCCGAGTGCAGCGCGATCCAGCCCGCGGTGCGCCCCATCACCTCGACGACCAGGATCCGGTTGTGGCTCTCGGCGGTCGTGTGCAGCCGGTCGATCGCCTCGGTGGCGATGTGCAGCGCGGTATCGAAGCCGAACGTCACGTCGGTGCCGCCGAGGTCGTTGTCGATCGTCTTTGGGACGCCGATCACGTTGACGCCGTCCTGGTTGAGCCGGTTGGCCACGCCAAGCGTGTCCTCCCCGCCGATCGCGATCAGCCCCTCGAGGCGAAGCTTCTCGAGCACGTCCCGGACGCGCTGCACGCCGTCGTCTCGCTTGTATGGATTCGTACGCGAGCTCCCGAGGATCGTGCCTCCCCGGGGGAGGATCCCTCGCGTGGACTCGATCGTCAGCTCGATGTGCGAGTCCTCGAGCACGCCGCGCCAGCCGTCGCGGAACCCGACGATCTCGTCGTCGTAAGCGTCGATCCCCTTGCGCACGACCGCACGAATCACGGCATTCAGCCCTGGGCAGTCCCCGCCGCCGGTGAGCATGCCGATCCGCATCGGCCCGAATGGTATGCAAACTGCGCTCCGGCGCCTCGCTCCGAACCGGGGGTCGCCGAACCGACACCGTTGTAGCCTGGCGAGACATGAGGCGCCCGCGGCTGACCGGCACAGACCATGACCGTCTGCTCTGGGCGGCCCTCGGAACCGTCACGGCGCTGGCCGCCGGCGGGCTGATCGAGACCGCGCACTGGCGCAAGATCGCCCGCGACCCCGAGCGAGAACTGCTGAGCTCACCGCCGGAGGGGCGAGCACAGACGGCTCGCTCCGCGGACGGGACCGCCCTGCACGTCGAGGTGTTTGGCCCCGACGACGGGCCGACCGTCGTCCTCGTCCACGGTTGGACCGAGGCGATCCAGTACTGGGTGTACGTGATCCGGGCGCTGTCCAGGCGCGGATTCCGGGTGGTGGCCTATGACCAGCGCGGGCACGGCCGCAGCGAGCCCGCGCACGGCGGCGACTACGCCATCGAGCGCTTCGGCGAGGACCTCGAGGCGGTGCTGAGCACCTGCGTCCCGCACGGACAGCTCGCGGTCGTGGCCGGCCACTCGCTCGGAGCGATGTCGATCGCCGCCTGGGCCGAGGATCACGACGTCGAGCGACGAGCCCGCGCCGCCGCGCTGCTGTCCACCGGCGTCGGCGATCTGATCGCCGAGCAGCTGCTGCTTCCGCTCCCGAGCATCGCCAACACGGTCAACCGCGCGATCTCCCTGTACGGCTTTCTCGGCAACCGGGCACCGCTGCCGCGGTTCTCGACGCCGCTCAGCTACGCGGCCGTCCGCTACATCGCCTTCGGCCGGCACGCCTCCCCCGCCCAGGTGGCGTTCTTCGAGCGGATGCTCGTCACCTGCCCGCCCGACGTGCGCGCCAAGATCGGGTTCGCGATGTCTGAGATGGACCTCCACCACGCCGTGCCGCGTCTGACCGTCCCGACGACCGTGATCGTCGGCGCTGATGACCGTCTCACTCCGCCTTCGCACGCTCGGCGAATCGCCGAGAACCTGCCCCAGCTCGAGAAGCTGATCGTGCTGCCGGAAACCGGCCACATGACGCCGCTCGAGCGACCGGACGAGGTGACCGCGGCGCTGATCGAGCTGGCGGCGCTGACCGGTGACCGCGTCGCGGCCTGAGAGCCTTTGACACAGTGTCGGGGTGGGAGTCAGCGCCGTGCCGCATCCCCTGTCCGTCTGCCACGTGCTCAAGGAAGATCCGGAGCTGGCCGACGCGATCCCGCCCGAGCGCAGGCAGCGGGCAATCGAGGAGTGCATCGCGCCGGAGCTGAGGATCCAGCCCGGTCCACTATCCCGGACCGGAACGCTCGGCTTCCGCGGCGGCCTCGGCGTGCTCGTCCTCAGCGGTTTGATGATTCGCCGAGTCGGCATCGAGGGACGCTACGGCGCCGAACTGATCGGCGAGGGTGACCTGTTGCGGCCCAGCGAGGAGACGATCTCGCCGCTGCTGCCGCTGACCGTCGACTGGTCGATCGTGCTCCCTACCCGCGTCGCCGCGCTCGACCTCGGGTTCGAGCAGCAGCTCGTGCAATACCCCGAGCTCGCGGGGAGCCTCATCGGTCGTGCCGTCCAGCGCTCCAAGAACCTCGCGGTCAACATGGCGATCGTCCATCAGGCGCGGGTCGACGTCCGGCTGCACATGCTGCTCTGGCATCTCGCCGCGCGCTGGGGACGGGTCCGCAGCGACGGGACCGTGCTCCGGCTGCGGCTTACCCACACCGTGCTCGCCGATCTGGTAGCCGCGCGCCGCCCGACCGTCACCACCGCGCTGTCCGAGCTGACCCGCCGTGGCCTCGTGCGGACGGACGGCGAGACCTGGGTGTTGCCCGGCGAGGCGCCGTCGGACCTCCTGGCCTTCGTGCAGGCGACCGCCGGCGAGGCCGGCGAGCCGCCCACGGGCCTCGGCCTCAGCTGAGCCGATGCACATCGACCCATACATCGTCCTCGGGAGCGCGATCATCGGCCTGCTCGTCGGCATGACCGGTGCCGGCGGCGGCGCGCTGATGACGCCGATGCTGATCCTGCTGTTCGGGGTGACCCCGGCGGCCGCGATCTCGAGCGACCTCGTCGCGGCGGTCGTCATGCGCCCGTTCGGCGCCGGCGTGCATCTGCGCGCCGGGACGGTGAACCTCCGCCTGGTCAAGTGGATGGTGATCGGGTCGGTGCCGGCGGCGTTCCTCGGTGCGTACCTGTTGCACGTGCTCGGCAACTCCAAATCGGCCCAGACGCACATCGAGACCGTGCTCGGGATCGCGCTGCTGATCGGGGCGAGTGCGATGGCGCTGCGGTTCGTGCTCGACCGCCGGAGCGGCCAGCACCGCCTCGGCGTCGTCCACGACATCAGGCCGCGCCCGCTTGCGACGATCGCGATCGGCCTCGTCGGCGGCGTGATCGTCGGCATGACCTCGGTCGGGTCGGGCTCGCTGATGATCGTGCTGCTGCTGTTCGTGTATCCGACGATCGGCGCCAACCAACTCGTCGGCACCGACCTGACGCAGGCGGTCCCGCTGACGCTCGCGGCCGCGCTCGGCGCGCTGGCCTTCGGTCACGTCGAGCTCGCCGTGACCGGCTCGCTGATCATCGGCAGCGTCCCGGCGGTGCTCGTCGGGTCGATGCTGTCCTCGACGATCCCCGACCGTTACGTCCGTCCCGCGATCGCGTTCGTGATCTTCGCCTCGGGGCTCAAGTACGTCGGCCTCCAGACCACCGCGCTCGGCTGGACGCTGTGCGCGCTGCTGTTCGCCGCTGCGGGCACGTGGCTGTACTTCGCGCGGCCGTGGCAGACCCGCGTCGCGCCGACCGTCGACGACAATCGTGCACGCATTGCAAAGTAGGGTCGACGGTCCTCGCCTACGATCAAGCGGATGAGCTCGTCGGAGACCGTCGGCTCAGGGGTCGCGCCGCCTGAGCCGGATCTGACGCCGGAGGAGATGGTCGCGCGGGCGGTATCGCTGCGACCCAGGCTGATCGCCGACCAGGAGGCGACCGAGCGGCGCACGTACTACTCGGCCGAGATGCACGAGGCGTTCTTGGCTGCGGGCTTCTACCACCTATACGTCCCGCGGCGCTACGGCGGCTACGAGTTCGACGTGCCTACCTACGTCAGCGTCGTGCAGGAGATCGCCCGCGGGTGCGTGTCAACCGCGTGGTGCCTGGGACTCGCGATGAACCACGCGCTGATGGTCGGCTCGTGGTGGCCGCAGGAGGCGCAGGACGAGATCTTCGCCGGCGGCGATTTCCGCTGTGCGTCGGTGGCGGCGCCAGTTGGGCGCGCGGAGCGCACCGACGGCGGCTGGGAGATCAACGGCCAGGTCGCGTTCGCGTCGGGTTCGCCTTATTCGACCTTCTACATGGGTCAGGCGATCCTGCCCGCGCCGGCCGGCGCCTCGCCCGAGGATCTCCCACCCCAGCTCCTGTTCGTCGCTCCGCGCAGCGAGTGGGAGATGCTCGACGACTGGGGCGACATGCTCGGTCTCAAGGGCTCGGGCTCGCACAGCATCCGCTTCCCCGGGACACGGATTCGTTCGAGCTGGGGGTTCGAGGGCAGCATGCTCGACGTCGACGTCGCCGGCGGCACTCCCGGCTCGCGCCTGCACGGCAACCCGATGTACTCGGGCCGGGCGGTGTCGATCTTCACGCTGTCGCTCGCGGCCGTGACCGTCGGGGCGGCCTACAACATGCTCGACGAGTACGAGCGGCTGATGCGCGAACGCAAGACGCCGTTGCCGCCGTTCATCCCGCGCGTCCAGGATCCGGACTACCAGCGCTGGTACGGCCGGGCGCTGACCCACATCGCCACCGCGGAGGCCGCCACGCACAAGACCGCCGAGCGACACATGGAGCTGTGCCGGCGGAACGTCGAGGACGGGATCCCGTACACCTTCGGCGACGACATGCTGCTCGCGGGGGTCGCACGCGAGGCGATGCTGATGTGCTGGCGCGTGGTCGACGACGACCTATGGCAGACGGTCGGGGCGGGCGTCGCACGGGACGGCGAGCGGACCGCCCGCGTGTTCCGCGACATGGCGGTCGCCGCCGCCCACCGGAACCTGCAGCTCCGCGACACGTTCTACGGCGACATCGGTCGCGCGGCGCTCGGCGAGCCGCCGCGCGTGCCGGGTCGCTGATCGTTCTGGGCCTCGCTTCGCGAGTCATCCATGGGGCCGTTCCGCCCGGCGTCCGTGCCGGGCGGACGTGGACGCGAACCCGCTGGGCCGATTGACGCGCCTGGCGGATAACGGCGGGCACCTGAAGGGGGGTGCTGGTGGTCGCGGCGCCGGGGATAACGGCGGGCACCTGAAGGGGGTGCGGTCGTCCGGGACGGTCGCGGCGCCCGGCGGATAACGGCGGGCACCTGAGTGAGGTGCGGTCGTCCCGGGAACGGGTCGCGGCGCGCCGGGCATGCATAGCTCGACAACAGGGCCGATCCGGCGGGGCCCTGCCGTGCTACGCATGTCTGGCACGCGTAGCACGGCACGGCCGACGCAAATGCGCTCGATTGTCGAGCTATGCATGCTCCGGGGGCCGTTTCGCGAGATCGCGACCTGCATGACGCGCCAATTGGTGCCCGCCGGCGAGGCCGTGGCCTCTCGCGCATGCCCCACATGCCTGACACGCCACGGCCGACCCGGATCGCGTCAAATGGTGCGTCATGCATGATCCGCGACCCGCCCCCGCGCCGGCGACCCGCCCCCACCCACTCCAGGTGCCCGCCGTTAAAAACCCAGCGGTCCCGGGACCGCCACGGAATCAGCGACCGCCGGGCCGGCCGGGAGTCATCCGGCTGGATGCCGAGCGCAGCGAGGCCCAAGCCCCACCCCATCCCGAGTTTCTCCACACTCGCGTCCAGCCGTCCGGTGAATTCAGATTCACTCGGCCATGGCCCGAGCTTCTCGACACTCGCGGGTGGCGCGGGGTCGAGTGCGGACTTACTCGGTCAGCCGCCGGCTCACGCCCGCTCGCTCGCCCGCCGAGCGCCCTCGGCCAGCGAACCCAGCTTCGCCCAGCAGATGTCGGGATCGATCGCCCCGAACCCCGACCAGGTGCCAAAGCCGCAGTCGCTCCCGCCCATCACGCGGTCGGCTCCGACGATCCGCGCGTACGTCTCGAGTCGCTGGGCCACGAGCTCGGGGTGCTCGATGTAGTTGCAGGTCGAGTCGATCACGCCCGGGACGAGCGTCTTGTCGTCGGGGATCGCGGCCTCGCGCCACACCGCCCACTCGTGCTCGTGGCGCGGGTTGGCGGCCTCGAACAGGATCGTCGAGGGCTTGGCGCGCAGCACCACGTCGATGATCTTTTCGACGCCGATGTCGAGGTGGTGCGGACCCTCGTAGTTGCCCCAGCAGAGGTGCAGGCGGACCCGGTCGCCGGGAACGTCGCGCAGAGCTTGGTTGATCGCCTCGACATGCCGGGCGGCGGCCACCACGAACTCCTCGTCGGAGTTGTTGCGGTACATGATGTGACGGCCCATCGCCAGATCGGGGGCGTCGATCTGGAGCATGAACCCGGCGTCGACGATCGCCTCGTACTCGGTCTTCATCGCCTCGCCGATCGCGTCGAGGTACTCGTCGACGCTGCCGTAGTACTCGTTCGGCTGGAACAACGCGATGATCCCCGGCGAGGGCGCATTCATGAACGCGCCGGCCACCGGTTGACCTTCGACCGCGGCCGCCAGGCGACCCAGGTCGGCTTCGACCGGCTCGCGGTGCTCGTACGTGATCGGGCCGCGGCAGATCGGCCGCAGGTACCGGGCGCTGCCGCCCTCGTCGGCCAGCCGCCTCATGTAGCGCGGGTAGGCGTCGAGGTCCGCCGGCGTCGCCCGTGGCACGTCGCCCACCTCGAACCCGCTCAGCCGGTGGCGGATGTAGGTCGCATAGCCGATCTTGCTCATTTCGCCGTCGCTGACGAAGTCGATCCCGGCGTCGACCTGGTGCTGGACGCGGTCGCGGACCGCTTCGGCGAGCAGCCGGTCATAGCGCTCCCGGTCGACCTCGTCGCCCCGGTCCTCGGCGAACACGAGCTCGACTAGTTCGGGCGGGCGCGGGAGGCTCCCGACGTGGGTGGTGCGGATGCGTGTCATCTACCAGATCTCCTCGAGCAGCTCTTTGATCGCCTCGGGTGGCGCCGGCCGCGGATTGGCCTTCGCCGGCGCCCGTTCGGCGACCGCCTCGGACAGGGTCTTCAGATCCTCGCGCGGCACGCCGTAGTCGCGCAACCTGGTCGGCCCGGCCAGCGCGCCCAGCTCGGCCGCACGGTCGATCGCGTCGCCACGGCCCATCGCCTCGCCGAACCGGGCGATCCCCGCCGCCGCCACCTCCCTGTTGTAGCGGAGCGCGGGCGCCAAGCACACGGCGTTCATCGTCCCGTGCGCGAGCCCGTAGCGACCGCCGAGCGCCTGCGCCATCGCGTGCCCGAGGCCCATCCCGACGCGCAGCGACGCGCCGGCGTACATCGCGCCCTCGAGCAGCTGCCGGCGCGCCTCGAGGTCGTCGCCCCGCTCGATGACCACAGGAAGCCAATCGGAGATCAGCTTCGCCCCGTCCATCGCCACAACGTCGGTGTCCTCGGTTCGACCCGCCGTGTACAGCGCTTCGGCACAGTGCGCGAGCGCGTTCATCGCCGAGCCGGCGCTGTCTACCGCCGGCAGCCCCAGCGTCAGCGACGGGTCGTACACGATCGCCACCGTCCGGGCGCCACCGCCGCCGCGCTTGACTCCGGCCGCGCTGTCGCGCATTCCGAAGCCCTGCGTCCACTCCGCGCCCGAGTACGTCGTCGGGATCGAAACGATCTCGAGATCGGTCTCGCTCGACACCGCCTTGGCCGTGTCGATCGCGCTGCCGCCACCGAGCGCGACGAGCCCGTCCGCGCCGGCGGCCGCCTCGGTCGCCGCCCGAACGCCGGCGACCTCCGCGTGCGGCTTGACGCCGTAGAACCTACGTGCCACGGGGATTTCGAGCGCCCGCCACCGTTCGGTGCTGATCAGCAACGGATCGCGCACGGACAGCTGCTCGAGCACGCCCGGCAGCTCATCGAGGCCCCAGCGAACGATCACGCGGCGATCAAATCACAACGGGCGCTACGACTGCCCGGACTGGAGCCGCCGCATCCCCGCCAGCCACCGGTCGTAGTCCATCGCCTTGCGCTGGAAGAACGTCAGCACCTCGGCGTGCGGGAGGATCAGGAACCGCTCGGCGTCGATCGCGTCGACGACGGCGTCGGCGACCTCGTCGGGCTCGAGCACCGCGCCGGCCGCCTTCACGACCCGGTGGCTCAGGTGGTCCTCGCCCTGGAGCATCGCGGTACGCACGCCCATCGGGCACAGGCAGCTGACTCGGATCCCCTGGTCGCCGTAGGTGACCGATAGCCATTCGGCGAACGCCACCGCGGCGTGCTTGGTGACCGCGTACGGGGCTGAGCCGATTTGAGTGAGCAGGCCCGCGGCCGAGGCGGTCGCGACGAAGTAGCCCTCGCGGCGTTCAAGCCATCCCGGCAACAGTCGCCGGGCGGCCAGGATGTGCGCGCGGATGTTGACGCCAAACGCGAGATCCCACACCTCGTCGGGGGTGCTGACCGGGTCCTCACCGATGGCCACGCCGGCGTTCGCGAAGAACACCTCGACCGGGCCGAGCTCTGATTCCACTCGCGAGATCAGCGCGCCGAGTGCCTCTTCGTCGGTGACGTCAGCCGCCACCGCGAGATGCCCCGCGCCGAGCTCGTCTGCAACGCGTTGCAGCGGTTCGTGCTGAATATCAGTCGCTGCCACACGCGCGCCCTCGGAGGCGCACCGCAACGCCAGCGCGCGGCCGATTCCACCCGCCGCGCCTGTGACCACCACTGTCCGTCCCTCGAGTCTCATGTCATTTCATCCGGATCTGTCATTGGTTACTGGTGAATTGATTATGCGGTTTCCCTCACAAACGACACGGGTACGAGATGTATGCAGTCGAGGAAAGCGAGGGTTTCCGATGAGTTCTACCTCTATTGGACGGCAACCGCTCCGGACCGGGACCAAGCCGGCCGGCGCCCAGACGCCCAAGACAATTCTCGCTCGGCTCGACCGGATCGGCGTTTGGTCGATGCCGTTCATGTTCATCGGGATCATCGGCACCGGGTTCCTGTTTGCGTTCTACGACGTGTTCGACATCAACGTGTCGTTCATCCAGAGTTGCGTCGCGCTGAAGCACGGGTGCACGCCCGCCAACGCGGTCACCACACTGCGCGTGCCGGTCGTACTGAACCTGGCCGGTTACGTTATCGGCGCGCTCGCGCTCGCCCCCATCTCGGACCGCATCGGACGGCGCAACATGCTGCTGTTCACGATGCTCCTCACCGGTCTCGGGTCGCTGTACAACGCGATCGCGCCCGATTACACGCAGTTCGTCCTCGCCCGCGTCATCACCGGTATCGGCGTCGGCGCCGACCTGGCGATCGTCAACACATATATTGGCGAGGTCGCTCCGCGCCGCAACCGCGCGCGCTGGATCTCGGTGATCTTCATCATGTCCTCGCTCGGGGCGCTGCTCGGGATCTGGCTCGGCCTGTTCCTGACCACCACTCCCGCGCCGTGGCCTCACGGCATTTCGTTCGCCCAGGCGGGCCCGGGCTTCACCGACGGGTGGCGGTGGATGTACGGCGTCGGCGCGCTCCTGGCCGCCATCGGCGTGCTGCTGCGCCTCGAACTGCCCGAGTCCGCGCGCTGGCTGGTCGGACGGGGGCGCATCGCCGAGGCCGACAAGGTCGTCAGCGACATGGAGGTCGTCGCCGCCAAACACGGCCCGCTGGCGCCGGTACCCGACGAAATCCCGATCGACGAGACCGTCCCCGAGAGCAGCCTCGCGTTCCGGGCACTGTTCGCCAACCGAACATATGTGCGCCGAGTGATAGTGTTGCTCGCCGTCTGGTTCCTGGCCTACGTGACCGTGTTCGGCTTCTCGGCCGGGTTCACGTCGATGCTCGTCGCGCTCAAGTATCCGCCGCCGGAGGCCGGCCTGATCACGGCCGTCGGTGCGTTCGGGTTCCTGGCCTGCGCGCTGTTCGCGGTGGCATTCGCGGATCGGATCGAGCGCAAGCACTGGCTCCCGATCGGAGCCGTGATCACGGTGATCGGCGGCGTGATCGTCGCCGAGGCCGGGACGAGCGGCCTCGCGATCGCCTTCATCGGGTCGGCGATCGTGTTCTTCGGCTTCAACATCTGGGTGCCGATGACCTACGCGCTCTCGACCGAGAGCTTCCCGACGCGGGCCCGAGTGACCGGGTTCGGCATGGTCGACGGCGTCGGCCACCTCGGCGGCGGCATCGGCGTGCTCCTGATCGCGCCCCAGATCCCGAACATGACCGTGCTCGAGGCGATGCTGGTCGTCTCCGGGTTCCTCGTCCTCGCGGCGATCGTGGTCCAGTTCGGCCCCAACACGCGCGGTCGGTACTACGAAGAGGTTTCGCCCTGACCGACGAAGGGGTGAACTGCGCGGTGCGGTTTGGTCCGCTCCCGGTCCCAGGACCGCCGCACCGCGTGGACGTTCGCACCGCGGCCTGGTGAGAGACCACTATCCGCGGCCGTCGACGCTCCGCAGCACGGCCGCCATGTACTCGATGTGCTGGCGCATCGCGCGCTCGGCGGCGCCCCGCTGATGTCGGCGGATCGCCCGGACGATCGCCTGATGCTGGGCGATGATCAGATCGCCGTCGATCGCCGGCCCGATGTGCTCGATCAGCGAGGGCTGGAGCACGTCGAGGATCCAACTCGTGAACGTCACCAGGAGGTCGTTGCCCGCGGTGACCGCGATCGTGTGGTGAAAGCGCGTGTCGGCGAGGCGGAACTCATCGCCGCCAGGATCTCTCCCGGTCGCGTCCTCGATCGCCGCCGTCAGCGACTCGATCGTCGCCTCGTCGGAGCGCTCGGCCGCCAACCCCGCGAGCGGGACCTCGAGGAACATCCGCGCCTCGAGCAGTTGGCAGAGCGTGACGCTCTCGGACTCGAGCATTGCCGCGATCGACTCGCTCACGTGTCGCCCGATGCCCTCGTTTGGCGTGTTCTCGACGAACACCCCGCCCGCGCGCCCCTTGTGCACCCGGATCAGATGGGATCCGGCCAAGCGCCGCAGCCCCTCTCGCAGCGTCGGCCGGCTGACCCCGAATTCCCGCGCCAGTTCGTGCTCGGTTCCGATTCGATCACCCGGCTGGAGCCCCGCGCGCTCGATGTGCATCCTGATCTCGTGGGCGATCTGCTCGCTCGCGTCAGCGTGCACCGCCTCGAACCGCGGCGCCTTCCTCGCGCTGGTCGCAGCTGCCATCGGCCGAGTGTATGGGCGGCTGGCGCCGTCCGTCCGCCCATGCGAGCTCGCGGCTAAGTAAACCGCCCCCCGTACCGATAAAGACGACCATGCGGAGGACCGACTCGCGGACCCATCGCGTCCCTTCCAACGGCACGGCACCCTCGCCGGCCGGCTCGGCCGACCCCGCACAGCACCAAGCCTTCGACCCCGAGGAGTCCAACGAGCGCTTCCGCATGCTGTTCGAGCGCGCCTCGTCCGGGATCATCACGGTCGCGACTGCTGGTCACGTCATCGAAGCCAACCCGGCGATCGAGCGGATGCTCGGCTATGGCCCCGGGGAGCTCGTCGGAATGAGGTTCGAGACGTTCACCCATCCCGACGACATCGACGCCACCCAGCGCCGTTACCAGGATTTCGTCGATACCGGGGGCTCCTCCTACCAGTACGAGAAGCGCTGCGTGCGCAAGGACGGAGAAGTGATCTGGGTTCGCTCCACGGTGTGGACCGATGCCGGCGCGGCCGGGTCCTCGGCGGTGGCGATCGCCATGATCGAGGACATCACGCAGACCAAGCTCGCCGACCTCGAGCTCCAAGACCGCGCCAACCGGCTCGAGCTGATCATCGCCACCCAGCGCGACATCTCAGCCGCCGCGTCCGGCGACCTCGAGCACGTGATGCAGGTGATCGTCGATCGCGCCCAGGCGCTTACGCGGGCAGAGGGCGCGATGATCCACCTGATCGAGGGCGACGACGTACACACGCGCGCCGCGTCCGGGATCGGCCTGCGCTTCCTCGGGAACCGCCGGCCGCTCAGTCAGAGCGTCTCGCGCTTTGCCATCGCGGCGCGGGAGCCGCTACTGATCGAGCACGCCGAGGACGACGACCGCCTCAACCCGAAGATCCGTGCGGTGATGGGAGATCGCTCCCACATCTGCGTTCCGCTGTTCGCCGGTGACGAGCCGGTCGGGGCCCTGAGCGTGATGAGCACCTCCGAGGAAGAGCGGCTGAACGAGGAAGATCGCCAGACGCTCGAGCTCCTCGCCGGCGTGCTCTCCGAAGGCGTCAGCCGCGCGGCCGAGTTCGAGGCCAAGCGCCGGCAGGTCGATGCGCTGGCCCGGTTCGAGGCGATCTATCACGGCGCGATTACCGGCGTGATGACGTTGAGCAACGACGGTCAGATCGTCGATGCCAATCCCGCCATGTGCGCGCTCCTCGGCCTCGAGAACTCCGAGCAGGTCCGCACCCACATCGCCGAGTACCTCGATCCCGACGAGCACGAGC
The DNA here is from genome assembly GCA_963770615.1 of uncultured Solirubrobacterales bacterium. Lineage (GTDB taxonomy): Bacteria > Actinomycetota > Thermoleophilia > Solirubrobacterales > Solirubrobacteraceae > Palsa-465. Next base: position 58,122 of record CAVYQJ010000020.1, read on the forward strand.
GCGTAACGGTGGCGTGCGACGAGCTGTTCGCCGGCGAATCCAACTCGTTGCGGATCGAGACCCGGCTGAACCGCACGGACGGCTCGGTAGTGTGGGTGTCCGCCTCGTTCTCACTCGTCCGCGAGCCGGACGGGCGTCCCTCGTTCGGCATCGTGATGGTTCAGGACGACACCGAGCGCAAAGCCGCCGAGGACGCCCTGCTGCGCCAGTCGGAGATCAACGAGCACCAGGCGCTCCACGACGGCCTCACCGGCCTCCCCAACCGCACCCTGTTCCGCGACCGGATCGAGCAGGCGATCACGATCGCCGAGCGCGAGGGCGGCCAGGTGGCGGTGGCGATGATGGACCTCGATCGCTTCAAGGACGTCAACGACTCGCTCGGCCATCACGCCGGCGACGCACTCTTGGTCGAGATCGGCAAGCGGCTGCGCGGCATCCTTCGCTCCTCGGACACCGTGGCGCGCCTCGGCGGCGACGAGTTCGGAGTCCTGATCTCCAAGCCGCAGACCGAGCGCGACGTTCTTGTGGTGATCGAGAAGATCCGGACCGCGCTCGAGCGCCCGGTCACGATCGACGGACTCGCGCTGCCGGCGGAGGGCTCGATCGGCATCGCGATGTTCCCCCACCACGGCGACGACGTCGACACGCTGGTCCGCCACGCGGACGTCGCGATGTACGGCGCCAAGGAAGAGAAAGGCGGCTACGCGTTCTACGAGAAGTCGCGCAACGCGTCCGACCCGGCCCGGCTCACGCTCGTCTCAGAGCTGCGGCGGGCGATCGAGGAGCGCGAGCTCGTCCTCTATTACCAGCCCAAGGCGAATCTCGCTGATGGCACGGTGCAATCGGTCGAGGCGCTGCTGCGCTGGAACCACCCGACGCGCGGCCTCGTTGGCCCCGACGAGTTCATCCCGCTGGCGCAGCAGACCGGGCTGATCAAGCCGCTGACGCTGTATGTGCTCGACGAGGCGCTCAGCCAATGCCGCGCCTGGCAGCGCGGCGGCATGACCCTGAGCGTCGCCGTCAACCTGAGCGTCCGCAACCTGCTCGACGCCGACTTCCCCGACCAGGTCAAGCACCTGCTCAAGAAGCGGCGCGTCGACGCGTCGCTGCTCGAGCTCGAGATCACCGAGTCGACGATGCTCTCCGACCCGGTTCGCACCAAGCGCGTGCTCGACAAGCTCTCAGCTATGGGGATTGCGCTCTCGATCGACGACTTCGGCACCGGCTACTCATCGCTGGCCTACCTCAGCCAGCTGCCGGTCAACGAGATCAAGATCGACCGTTCGTTCGTCATGAACATGGCCGACAGCGACAACGACGCCGTGATCGTCCGCTCGACGATCGACCTCGCCCGCAACCTGGGCCTGCACGTCGTCGCCGAGGGAGTCGAGACCGAGCAGGCCTGGGACCACCTCTCAAAGCTCGGGTGCACGCTCGCGCAGGGCTATTACCTGAGCAGGCCGGTCCCGGCCGCTGAGCTGACCGAGTGGCTCATGCGACGGCCGGTTGCGCAGACTCGGGCTGCTTGACCTCTCCGGAAGCGGCCTGCTTGACCTCCTCGGGGATCATCGGGCCCTCACCCGAGGGGTCGACGATCCCCTCCTCGATCCAGCGGTAGCGCCCATCGAGGACGCGCGCCGCCGCCGCGCGATTCGCGTCGTCGTCGTTGTCCCACAGCTCGCCGAACAGCGTCTCGACGCGCCGCTTGGCCTGGAGGCAGAACAGCTCCGCGAGCTCGAGGGCGTCGGTCCGGCGCGCCGGCTGCTCGCGCCCGATCGTGTCCGCGTACGCCGCCGCCGCGGCCATCGCGAATAGCTCGGCGCCGATGTCGACGAGCCGGCCTAGGAACGCCTGGCGGTACTCGAGCTTCGCCTGCCAGCGGGTCATGCCGTAGAACGTCGAGCGCGCGAGCTTGCGCGAGGACCGCTCCGCGAACCGCATGTACGGCGCCAGCGGTCCCAGCTCGTCGAACGAGCTCGGAACCTGCCCCTTGCCGACCGCAAGCTGCGGCAGCCACTTGGAGTAGAACAGCCCGGCCCGACCGGCGGACGCGAGCTTGTCCTTGAGCTCGCCCCCGGGCTCGAGCAGATCGCCGGCGACCTTCAGGTGCTGGTCGACCGCCTCACGCGCGATCAGCAGGTGCATGATCTCGGTCGAGCCCTCGAAGATCCGGTTGATCCGCATGTCGCGTAGCGCCTGCTCGGCCGGCACCGGCTTCTCGCCGCGCGCCTTGAGCGAGGCCGCCGTCTCGTACCCGCGGCCGCCACGGATCTGGATCAGCTCATCCAGCACCTTCCACCCCATCTCCGAGCCGTACAGCTTGGCGAGCGCCGCCTCGATGCGGATGTCGCCCGCCTTCGAGTCGGCCAGACGGCTGGCGACATCGAGCATCGCCTCGAGCCCGAACGCGCTCGCGGCGATGAACGCGATCTTCTGCGCGACCGCGTCGTGCTCGCCGATCGGCCGCCCCCATTGGACGCGCTCGTTCGACCATTCGCGCGCGATCTTCGTCGACCACTTCGCCATCCCGACGCAGATCGCGGGCAGCGCCAGTCGCCCGGTGTTGAGCGTCGTCAGCGCGACCTTCAGGCCTTGTCCCTCGCGTCCGATTCGGTTCTCCTCCGGGACGAACACGTGGTCCAGGCGCGTCACCGAGTTCTCGATCCCGCGCAGTCCCATGAACGCGTTGCGGTGCTCGACGGTGACGCCATCGCTGTCGTAGGGCAGGACGAACGCAGAGATCCCGCCGCGGTGGCCGTCGGATTTAGAACGATGGTCGGCGGCGCCTGACGGCGGCGCCTTAGGGACCTGCGCCATCACGACGACGATGTCGGCGATCGCGCCGTTCGTCGCCCACAGCTTCTGCCCGGTCAGCTCGTAGCCGCCCTCGACGGGCGTGGCGGTCGTCGCCAGCCGCGCCGGGTCAGAGCCGACGTCCGCCTCGGTGAGCAGGAACGCGCTGATGTGGTCCTTGGCGACGAGCGGCAACCACTTGCGCTTCTGCTCTTCGGTCCCGAACAGCTGGAGCGGCTCGGCGACGCCGATCGACTGGTGCGCGCTCAGCAGCGTCGAGAGCGCCGCGTGCCACACGCCGGCCAGCGCCAGCGCGCGGTTGTAGTACACCTGCGACAGCCCGAGCCCGCCGTACTCCTCGGGCACCTTCATCCCGAGCGCGCCGATCCGCTTCAGGCCGTCGATCACCGGCGCGGGGATCCTCGCGTCGCGCTCGATCTCGAGCGGATCGACCTCCGCCTCGAGAAATTCGCGCAAGCGCGCGAGAAACCGCTCGCCTTTCTCAACGGCCGCCGGGTCGAGCCGCGGCTGCGGATAGATCAGATCGAGGCGGAAGTTCCCGAGAAACAGTTCCTTGCCGAAGCTGGGCAGCTTCCACTCGGCTTCGCGTGCGGCTTCGGCGACCTCGCGAGCTTGCCTCTCTGACACGTTGCTGGACACGGCTGTTCTCCTCTGCGACGGTTCAAGCTTCAGTTCTGTTACTTGAAGCTACCCAACCAGATACCCGGAGACGCAGATGAAACTCAGCGCGCGTAACCAGTTGCCCGGCACCGTGACGAGCATCAACAAGGGCGAAGCGATCGCCAACGTCGTGCTCGACGTCGCAGGGCAGCGCCTGGTCGCGTCGATCACCGTGGAGGCCGTCGCCGAACTCGGGCTCCAGGAGGGCAGCGCGGTCACCGCGATCGTCAAGGCCTCCGACGTCATGATCGCCACCGACGCCGGCTGAGCGCCCCGGCGCCATGCGATCCACGAGATCGCGCTCGGAGCTCTGTCGGCTTTAGAACGGCCCCCTACAGCGCGGGCACCCCTCGACCGATAACGCAGCTAAACGGAGTATTGCGTGGGAGGGAAACACCCGATGGGGCATACGAACACGACCGCCACGAAGCGTCGGCCGGACCGGAGCAGACAGCCGAACTCGTCGCGAGCGCGGCGGGCTGCCGCGGCGCGGCCGGAGCAGCTTGGCGGCGGCACCAAGGCCCTCTACGCGCTGCTCGGCCTGATCCTCTTCGGCTACGCGGTCTCGCTGGTGGTGCGCGCCAACGGCGCCAGCACCAACTGGCTCGACGGCTGGGGCGTGTCCTCGTTCGAGTTGTTCGTGAGCCTGCTCGTCCTCGGCAAAGCGGCGGTCAGCCCCAGGGATCGCGGATTCTGCCTCGCGCTCGGCATCGGGATGTGCCTGTGGGCGCTCGGCGACTTCGCGATGACCTACGAGAGCATCCACAACGCGAACCCCCCCACCCCGGTTCTGGCCAACTACCTGTGGGCCGGCTTCTTCCCTCTGGCGTACGTCGGCGTGATGATGCTGATGCGCCAGGAGGTCCGGAAGTTCACCGCCGCCAACTACCTGGACGGCGTCGTCGTGACGCTGACGTGCGCCGCGGCGTTCGCCGCGTTCGCGTTCGGCTTCATCCAGAAGGCGGTCGGCGATGACGCCGTGACCGTCGCGTGGAACCTGATCTATCCGGTCGGCGACATCCTGCTGCTGATCCTGACGCTCGGAGCGGCCGCGCTCGTGCCCGCCGGCCGGCGGAAGCGCTGGTATCTGATGGCAGCGGCGAGCCTCGTCAACGCAATCGGCGACGTGTGCGCGCTGTTCGACAACGGCATCGGCGCCACTCACTTCGGTTACTTCTGGAACTCGATCGCCTGGCCGGCGTCGCTGTTTCTGTTCTCGCTGTCGGTGTGGGTCATCTCGCGCCGACCGGACGAGAGCGAGCTCAAGGAAACGAGCTCCGGCTTCGCCATCCCGGGGGTGGCCGCCGGCCTGGCCCTGCTGATCCTGTTCGTCGGATCGCTGACCCACATCAATCAGATCGCGCTCGGGCTCGCGACCGCAACGCTCGTCGCCGCGGGCGTCCGCTTCGGCCTCGCGCTGATGCGCCTGCGCTCGCTGACCGAGGAACGCCACCGCGAGCTCGCGGATTCGGCGCAGATCGAGCGCGACTCGCGCGAGGCCCTCCAGGCTGCGGTCCGGACCTACTCCGAGTTCGCGGCCAAGGTCGCCGACGGCGATCTGCGCGCGACGGTCACCGCCGACGGCGGCGCTGACCTGCAGGGCCTGTCAGAGAGCCTCAACACGATGGTCAGCGGGCTCGCGCAGATCTCGAGCCACATCCAGGCGGGCGTCCAGGACATCGGCCAGTCGACCGCGGACATCCTCGCGTCGGTCAACCGGCACACCGAGAGCGCGAGCCTTCAGTCAACCGCGATCACCGAGACCTCGACGACCGTCAACGAGCTGCGGCTCGCCGCCGAGGACACCGCCAAGATGGCCAGCGACGTGGCCGACCGCGCCAGCGACTCGCTGCAGGTCACGAACGAGGCGACCACCGCGGTCAGCGCGATCACGACCGCGATGGAGGACATCCGCGAGCGCGTCGACGCGATCGCCCGCGACATCGTCACGCTGTCCGAGCGGACCCAACAGATCGGCGAGATTACGAAGACCGTCAACGGCCTCGCCGACCGGTCGAACCTGCTCGCGCTGAACGCCAGCATCGAGGCCGCCAGGGCGGGCGAGCACGGCAAGGGCTTCATGGTCGTCGCCGAAGAGGTTCGCAAGCTCGCCGAGCAGTCCAAGGCGGCGACGGCGCAGGTCGAGTCGATCCTCGGCGACGTCCAGCGCGCCACCTCGGCGGCGGTCGCGGCGAGCCAGGAAGGCACGAAGGTCGTCGAGCAGGGCCTCGAGCTGACCGCCCGCGCCGGCGACGGCATCCGCAGCCTGTCGGACACGATCCAGGAGTCCTACGCCGCCGCCCAGGAGATCGCCGCCTCCGCGCAGCAGCAGAGCGTCGGCGTCGAGCAGATCGCGGCGTCGATGAACAACGTCAACGAGGGCACGTCGCAGTTCCTCGAGGGCGCGCACCAGTCGCAGATGGCTGCCGAGACGCTCAACGAGCTCGCCGGCCAGCTCGCGGCGGTCACCGAGCGCTACCGCGTCTGAGCGCGGGCGCGGGAGTCGCCGCTACGCGGGCGCGGGAGTCGCCGCCGCTACGCGCGCGCGGCGGTGACGAGCGCCGTTTCGTAGGGCATCTCGAACGTCCCGCCGATCGCGTCCACCGCGTCCGTGACCTCGTCGAGGAGCTGCTCGCGGCGGCCGGGCTCGAGCGCCTGATGGTCGCTGTGGGTCGCGAGAAACTCCGACCAGTCACGCGACCGGTACGTCCGCGTCCAGGGGAACCGGCGGACCTCGACCGGCCCGAATCTGCCTGACGCCGCGATTCCGGTAACCGTGAGGTCGACCCGCTCTGAACGCTGGGCCGTGTCGAGCACCACCGAGTAGTTGACGAGCTCGGGCGCCAGCCGGTCGTAGATCGGCGCGAGCCGTTCGCGGAGCTCCGGCGGCGGGTCGCCGAAGTTCCAGAACGCGCCGATCCGGCCACCTGGGCAAAGCACGTCGGCCGCCCGCGCCGCGCCGGCGGTCGGGTCGATCCAGTGCCACGCCTGGCCGGAGGCGACGACGTCGAACCTGCGGCCCTTGTCATCCCATCGCTCGAACGTGCTGACCTCGACGTCGAGCCCCTTGCGGCGCGCGATCCCCGCCATCCGCGCGTCGACCTCGACGCCGGTCACGGCGCAGCCGCGCGCGGCGAACAAGGCCGCGGCGATCCCGGTGCCGCAGCCGACATCGAGCACCGTGCGCCCGCCGTCGGCCAGCAACGCATCGATCAGCGCCGGCGGGTACGACGGCCGGGCACGGTCGTAGAGATCGGCGACCGATCCGAACGACTCCGCGCGCGATCGATCCTCGAACAGCGGCACGGTCGCCATGATCGCATCCGTCGCGCGTAGCGCGGGCTACTCCGAGTCGAGATACGTCACGACCGCCAGCACCCGCCTGTGATCGTCGGGCGAGAGCGGCAGCTGCAGCGTGCCGAAGATGTTCTTGATGTGCTTCTCGACGGTGTGCTCGGACACGAACAGGCGCTCGGCGATCGCCTTGTTGGAGCGCCCCTCGGCCATCAGCGCGAGCACCTCGCGCTCTCGGTCGGTGAGCTGCTCGAGCGGGTTGTCGGCCTGCCGGCGCCGGCCGACCAGCTGGCTGACGACCGCCGGGTCAAGCACCGAGCCGCCCTGCCCAACGCGCCGGACGCTGGCCGACAGCTCGTCGAGGTCGGCCACGCGTTCCTTGAGCAGGTATCCGACGCCGTCGGTCCCGCTCGAGAGCAGCTCGATGGCATAGCGAGCGTGCACGTGCTGGGAGAGCACGAGGATCCCGATCGCAGGGTGCGCCGCGCGGATCGCCTTCGCCGCTTGGAGCCCCTCGTCGGTGTGGGTGGGCGGCATGCGTATGTCGACGATCGCGACGTCCGGCTCGCAGCGGTCGACGAGCTCGAGCAGCTCGTCGGCGTCGGCGGCCACCCCGACAACCTCGAAGCCGGCCTCATGGAGGAGCCGCGCGAGCCCTTCGCGCAGGATCACCGCATCGTCGGCGACCGCTACGCGCACGGGATCACCGCCGTCAGCCGCGTGCCCCTCCCCGGAGGGCTCGAGACGGTGAACTGGCCGCCGAGCGCCTCGACGCGGTCGGCCAGCCCGCGTAGACCTGATCCCGGCCCGACCGCCGCACCACCGATCCCGTCATCGGCGATCTCCACCGTCAGCGCGCGGCCCTCGTACGCCACGCCGACCCGGATCTCGTTTCCGTGCGAGTGCTTGACCGCGTTGCTGATCGCCTCACTCGCGAAGTAGTAGGCGGCGGTCTCGACCTGATCGGGCAGGCGGACGTCGAGGTCGACCTTGAGGTGAGCGGGCAGGCCGGCGCGCCGGCACAGCTCCTCCAGTGCGACCGGGAGCCCGCGCTCGACGAGCAGCGTCGGGTGGATGCCCTGCGTGAGCTCGCGTAGCTCCTCGAGCGCAGCCGCCAGCGCGGTCCGCGCCTCGCGCACGATCGGGGCCGCGCTGCCCGGGTCGGGAGCCAGCTTCGACTCGAGCAGACCGAGCGACATCGCGATCGACACGAGCCGCTGCTGCGTCCCGTCGTGCAGGTTGCGCTCGATCCGGCGGCGCTCGGCATCGGTCGCCTCGACCAGCCGCCCGCGCGAGGCGTTCAGCTCGACCAACCGCGCGCGCAGCTCCGCCTGGAGCCGCTCGTTCTCGAGCGCGAGGCCCGCCGCGGCGCACACGGACCGCACGAGCCCCGAGTTGTACTCGAGCGCCGGGTCGTGCAGCAGCATCGCGATCGGGGTACCGTCGCGCTCGACCAACGTCGAGCCGCGATCGCTGTCGGCGCCCGGCACCTCCACCGGTCGCCCGTCGCCGGTCACGTAGCGTGCCTCGGCCGGGAACCAGTACGCCAGGTCGAGCGAGGGATCGCCGAGCGCCGTGGCCAGCGCGGCCCGCAGGTCGGCGGGCTCGGTCGGGCCGCCGAGTCGCACGACGAGCCCCGCGACGCTCCCGCGCGCGAGACGGCGCCGTACGAACGTGGCCATGACCGCGATCGGCACCAGCGCGAGCGTGAGGAACCAGACCTTCGCCGGCCCCGAATCCAGCGGGTTGCCGAGCAGGTCATCGACGACCGTTACCGTGAGCGCGAGCAGCGTCGCGTTTCCGGCCAGCAAGACCCAAGTAACCTCGCGTCGCTGCGGCGCGCTCGCGCGGATCCAGCGATACGTGAGCAGGCCCACGGCGGTCAGCGTCAGGATCGCGCCGAGCACCCGCTGCAGGCTGAGGAGCGCGAGTGCCAGCCCGTTGTCGTGGAACACCTGGATCAGGTTGTCCCCGCAACCTCCGCCGCAGCGAAGCCCTGATCCACTCCCGAACAGCATCGCAACCACCTGCAGAAGCGTGCCGGCGATCGCGATCATGATGATCGCTTTGTCGACCCCCGTGCGCAGCCGTCCCGACGGGAACGACAGCACGATGTAGATGAACCCGCACAGGAACACGTACTCGATCGCGACCCCGAGCGTGTACAGCGGTGCACTCGTCGCCTCGCTGAGCAACCCCGCGAACCAGACGAAGCCGGTCAGGACCATCACCGGGCCGAGCCTGTTCTCAGGCCGCGCCCGCCACGAGGCCAGTCCGCAGCCGATCAGCGACGCGCCGACCAGCGCGGTCAGCACCGGTCCTGGCTCGGTCGGTCGCCCGGCGCCGGCATGCGCCGCCAGCCACGTCGCACCCGCCGCGGCGCCCAGCGCCGCCACCACCAGCAGGAACAGCTTCGCCCTCATAGCTGAACGGGATTGTCGCGTCAATCGACCACCGAGGCCAGGGCCGGCTGACGGTCGGGTCGCCGACCGGGGACGTCGACGACCCCGCCTTCGAGGGTCTCCCCTTCGAGGCTCGTCCGCGGGAGCCATGCAAGCCACCCGGGCAGGTACCAGTTGCGCTCGCCGAGCAGCTTCATCGTCGCCGGCAGCAGCACTCCGCGCACGACCGTGGCGTCGAGCAGGACCGCGGCGGCGAGCCCGACGCCCGCCTCCTTGAGGTCGAGCGCACTGGCGGTGCCGAACAGCGAGAACACCCCGACCATCACGAGCGCGGCGGCGGTGACCACCCCGGCCGTCCGGCTGATCCCGTGGCGGAGCGCGTCCTCGGTCCGCATCCCCGCGTCGACACCCTCCCGGACCCGGCTGAGGATGAACACGTGGTAGTCCATCGACAGTCCGAACAGCACCACAAACAGAAACAGCGGCAACCACGAGATGATCGCGCCGTCCGAGCGGAAGCCGAGTATGCCCTGGGCCCAATGGTGCTGGAACACGAGCACGAGGACTCCATAGGACGCGCCGACCGACAGCAGGTTCAGCACGATCGCGTTGATCGGCACCACGATCGATCGGAACGCCACGAGCAGCAGCACGAACGCGAGCGCGAGCACGAACCCGACCACGTACGGAACCCCGTGCCGCACCTGGTCGGTGAAGTCGATGTCCTCGGCGGTGTCGCCGGTCACCGCGGTCTGGACGCCGGGGACGCGACCCAACGTCCGGGGGACGATCACGTCGCGCAGTTCGCGAACCGAGTTCCGGCTCGCGGCGTTGTCGCCGAATCCGGTCAGCGGCAGCCCGAGCACGACGGAGTCGCCGTCGCGACCCGGCCCGACGGCGAACGGCGGGTGGGCGACGCCTTGCGCGGCGGCGAGGGCCTCGAGGCGTCCGACCGCCGCGCGCATCTGGGGCCGCGCATCCGCGGGCCAGGTTGCGACCACGAGCGCCGGCGACGAAGTGCTTGGGAACTCGCCCGTGATCTGCGCCGCCAGCTCCGATTGCGAGGCCGACGACAGCGCGGCCGAGCTCGGCTTCGCCACGTGCATCCCGAACGCTGGGATCGCCAATGCGACCAGCAGCCCGCCGGATAGGCAGGCGGCGAGCACCGGCCGGCGCATCACGCGGTCGACCAGCCCCGCCCAGAACCGCGATTCCCCGGCGGTCGCCAGCTGCGGCAGGAACGGGATCCGGCCGCGGTCGACGCGCGGCCCGAGCAGCTGGAGCAGCGCCGGCAGCACCGTCACCGATCCGGCGACCGCGCAGCCCACGACGACGATCGTCCCGGCCGCGATCCCGTTGAAGACGTCCGAGCCGACCACGAACTGGCCGGCCATCGCGATCGCCACGGTCGTCCCGGCGATCAGCACCGAGCGTCCCGAGGTGCGGGACGTGCGCTCGAGCGCCTCGCGCACCGTCGCGCCGCGCAGTCGCTCCTCGCGCGAGCGGACGACGTAGAACAGCGCGTAGTCGACCCCGACCGCCATCCCGATCAGCAGTACGACCGTCTTGACGCTGTCGTCAAGCGGGAACGCCTGGCTGATCGGCCCGAGCAGCCCGAACGCCGCGATCACCGCGGTCGCCGCGAGCGCCACCGGCACGAGTGCCGCCACGAGCGCGCCAAACGAGATCAGCAGCACGAGCAGCGTGATCGGAATCGAAAGCTGCTCGGCGCGGTGCAGGTCGTTGCCCGACCCCGATGTCGGATCGGCGACGATCGCGCTCACGCCGGGGTGGGCCGCGCCCACCGCTGCTACAGCTTCCTGGAGGCTGGCCATATCCGGCTGCCTCGTCGGCGTGACGGTTATGAGCGCGGCATGCTCGTCCCGCGAGACGCTCGTGCGAGGCCGGCCGCCAAGCGCGGCGCCCATCCGTGCCTCCACCTGGTCGATCGCCGCGCGAAAGCCAGCGTCGCCGGTGTTGAGGGCAGTGCTGTGCAGATAGGCGTATTCGCTGGACGGGAGCCCGAGCTGATGCGAGTTCATCAGCGCATAACCACGCGCGGACTCGCCTACCGCGCCGTTCTCAAGCGGCTTGGAGCCGGTCAGCGACAGGGCGAGCACGGCCGCGACCACGAACGACAACCAGACGGCGATCGCGAGCACAGGTCGGCGCGTGCTCCAGCGACCGATAGCGGTGGGTGAAAGGCGCTTGATCATGGGCCGGAGCCTGAACCGATCGGGGCCCGCTGAACAGCCGGGGGTCCGGAGTCTTGCGGGGTAGGGCTAGCCGGTATTGGTCCTCGGGAGACGGCAGAGCATCGGCGCGCGCGACCCATTCGTATGATCCGGTGATCGCTCCCGAGGCCCGCCTTGAAAGCACTCATACCAGCTGCCGCGAGGGCTCGCCGAGTGGTTGACGGCCGGACGAGGCTCCGCGCGGCGGGGTCACGCGCGCTGGGGGCGCTCGGATACGAGCTCCGGCGGTCTGACTCGCTCGGCGTCGCCGACATCTCAGCGGAGCACCGAGCGCTGTTCGAGCGGGTCAGTCCATACACCCAGACCTCGCTCGAGCGCGTCGTCGCGCTCGCCGATGCAGTCGAGTACGTCGTACGGCGTGACCTCCCGGGTGACTTCGTCGAGTGCGGCGTGTGGCGCGGCGGCAGTGCAATGACGATCGCACTGACGCTTTCGCGGCTCGGGATCCGTGACCGCACGCTGTGGCTGTATGACACGTTCGGGGTCATGCCGCCCGGGGGCGAGCACGATCGCGACCACGCGGGCCGGTCGGTGACCGGCGACACGCTCGACGCCGTCAACAACGCGTCACACACCACCGGGCTGACACTGTCAGAGGTGCGGCGCGCGATGGCATCGACGGGTTACCCACCCGAGCTTGTCGAGTGCGTGCCGGGCCTCGTCGAGGAGACGATTCCGCACACGGCTCCACAACGGATCGCGCTGCTACGACTCGATACCGACTGGTATGACTCGACCCGTCACGAGCTCGTCGAGCTCTACCCACGGCTCGAGCCGGGCGGGGTGTTGATCGTCGACGACTACGGTCACTACGCCGGCGCGCGCAAGGCCGTCGATGAGTACTTCGCGAGTGACCCGATCCTGCTGAGCCGGATCGACTACACCGGACGGCTGGCGATCAAGGTCTGAGCGCGGCGATCTTCAAGCCAGGGTCGCTGGCCCGCGAGAATCGAGCCGGCGCCGCCGAACTCATGCGGTGGCTGCGCGACGCAGCCACCGCGAGTTCGTGAGCCTATCCGGAGCGCTGAGGCAGAGTCTGACGCACCGGTGCGCCGGCCTGCTTCGGACGTGATCCCGTTCGGTCGTCCGTGTCCTTCCGATCGTCGACCCAGAACCGGACCGACCCAACAAGCGCTTCCCATTTGCCGGCTCCCTGCCGACGTTCATCGCGGTAATCGCCGCAAAGATCCTTCATGGATCGCCTCCCGTGCTCGTTAGGTGAAGAACCTACCGGGGCGATGCGAACTAGACCCCGTCCAGTCGGACAGGAACGGACCGAGCCGGCCTAGCCCCCGGTATCGGAACGTGCGTTGACATATACCCATATGGGAATATGATCTTGGCATGGCCCGAGCAGCGACCACGACCGACGCGTTCAACGCCGTGGCCGAGCCCAGACGGAGAGCGATCCTCGATGTGCTCGCCGGCGGCGAGCGGCCAGTCGGCGATCTGGTGCGGTTGCTGGGAGTCCCCCAGCCCCAAGTGTCAAAGCATCTGCGCGTCCTCCGCGAGGTCGGGGCCGTCGAGGTGCGCGACGACGGGCGGCGACGGCTCTACCGACTGAACGGACGCGCGCTCAAACCCATCCACGACTGGGTCAGCAACTACGAGCGCCTGTGGTCGGAACGATTCGACCAGCTGGATCTTGTCCTCGAAGACCTCAAGCCAAAGGAGCAAGGAGATGGCGGTGACGAGTAGCAATCGGGCGAGGGTCACCCTCCCCACCGACGAGCAGATCCTGATCGAGCGCGAGTTCGACGCGCCCAGGCACCTCGTGTACCGCGCGTACACGACGCCCGACCTGGTCAAGCGTTGGTGGCACGCCAACCGCGGCGAGGTCATCAGCATCGACATCGACCTTCGCGTCGGCGGCAAGTGGCGGTACGTGATGACGGCCTACAGCGGACCCGAGGTGGCGTTCCGCGGCGAGTACCGCGAGATCGTCCCCAACGAGCGGATCGTCTCGACCTCGTTCTACGAGGGCGTGCCCGAGGGCGTGCCCGAGGCGGCGGCGACCACCCTTGACACCGCGACGTTCACCGAGGTCGACGGGCGGACGCGGCTGACGCTTCTGATCGAGGCCAAGAGCAAGTCGGCTCGCGACGCGATCATCGAGTCGGGAATGGAGCACGGGCTCCAGGACGCGCTCGACCTGCTCGAGCAGCTCGCAGCATCATCGCGCTGACACGGGGTGCGTAGGCTGTGGGGCCGATGCCGAGGTCTTCGCCGGTGGATGGCTTCCAACTCGCCTACGACCAGTTTGGCGAGGGTGACGCCGTGGTTCTGCTCCACGGCTGGCCAGGCGATCGCATGGACTACCGCGACGTCACCCCGCTGTTGACCGATTGCAGCGCGGTCGTGCCGGACCTGCGCGGATTCGGCGAGTCAGACAAACACGCGGCGCCACCGGCGGAGGCGTACTCGGCCGACGCGCAGGCGCGGAGCGTGGTCGGGCTGATCGACGAGCTCGGCCTGGCGCCGGCGGTGCTGGCGGGGTACGACGTCGGCAGTCGCGTGGCTCAGGCCGTCGCCCATGGGTTTCGGGATCGGGTGCGGGCGCTCGTTATCTCGCCGCCACTGCCGGGCGCCGGCGAACGCGTGCTGGCGCCTGAGGCGGAGCGGGAGTTCTGGTACCAGGCCTTCCATCAGCTGAGCCTGGTCGAGGAGATCATCGATGGACGCCCGGAGGCCGTCCGCGCCTATCTCCGCCATTTCTGGTCCCACTGGTCGGGACCGTCGTTCGTCCCGGCCGACGCCCCGCTCGATCGTCTCGTCGGCGCCTATGGCGCGCCTGGAGCGTTTACCGCGTCGATCGCGTGGTACCGCGCCGGTTCGGGCACCGTCGCGCGGAGCCTCGCGGAGGTAGCGCCGGCCGCCGACGAGCGGATCGCCGTGCCCACGACCGTGCTCTGGCCCGAGCACGACCCGCTGTTTCCCCCCGCGTGGAGCGATCGGCTGGGCGAGTTCTTCGCCGATGCGACGCTCACGCCGCTCCCCGGCGTCGGCCACTTCGTCCCGCTCGAAGCGCCACAAGACCTCGCTGCTGCGATCCGCGCCGCGCTCGCCGGCGGCTAAGGGTCCGCGACTGAAGTCGTGGGCCCTAAGGCACCGTCGGCGACCCTCCACCGCACGCCTCGGCGTCGGGCGGACTGCCCGGTATGTGCTCCGCCAGCACCCGGCTACAGAAGTATGGGCTCGTCGACTGCGGCATCAGGTGCTCGCACGCGTCGACGTCGGCGGTGATCCGCGGCGCCGTCGGGTCGACGGCGCTGCGTAGATCGAATACGGGCCGCGGATCGCCAGGGTGACTGCGGTCGACCGTCGGGTCGGGCCAGTTCTGCACCCCGCGAGAGCGCATGCAGGTGGCGAACCTGACCATGCCGCTGAGCGCCGCCTCCACCTCCGCGTGCGTGTCGGTGGGGGCGCCCGTCTGCGGGAGCAGGTGCTGGCACGCCTTCTGGGCCACCGGGAACTGCGGGCTGCTCGCCAGCGGGACCACCTGGGTCTTGGGGATCGTTCCGTCGGTGCCCGGGTCGGGGAAGCTCGGCAGGCCGTGGGAGCGCATGCAGGTTGAGAAGGCAAGCGCTCCGCTCTGCGGGGCCGAAGCGGCCGCGGTGGCGGCGGTGGCCGCGGAGGAGGATCCGCCGCCTCCGCCGCACCCGCAGACGACCATCGCCAGACCGGCCGCGGCGATGATCGGCAGAGTTCGCTTCATGCCCCAGTTGTACGCTCGGGCCGGTGACATCATCGCTACCGGCGATGTAGGACGGATGTCATCTCGGTCGGTGGATACTGATGCGATGCGGGTGCTGGTGGTCGAGGACCATGGGACGCTTGCCGGTCGGATCGTTCAAGGACTTCGACAGGCCGGAATGGCCGTCGACGCCGCGTACGACGGCGCGGAAGCGCTGGCCGCCACCTCGCTGACGGCGTATGACGTGATCGTGCTCGACCGCGATCTGCCCGTCGTGCACGGCGACCGGGTGTGCCGCGCGGTCGCCGGCTCCGGCCCGCGGATCCTGATGCTCACCGCCGCCGCCGGCGTCGATGACCGGGTCGACGGGCTCGAGCTTGGCGCCGACGATTACCTCGGTAAGCCGTTCGCGTTCGCCGAGCTCGTCGCTCGGGTGCGGGCGCTGTCCCGCCGGACGCCGTCGGCGCCACCGGTGATGCGGCGCGGCGACCTGACCGTCGACCGCGCCCGGCACCGCGCGACCCGCGGCTCGCGCCCGCTGTCCCTGACCCGCAAGGAGTTCGGGGTCCTGGAGACGCTGCTGGCCGCCGACGGCGCCCTGGTCAGCGCGGAGGAATTGCTCGAGCACGTGTGGGACGCGAGCATCGATCCGTTCAGCAACATCGTCTCGGTGACGATCGCCCGGCTGCGACGCAAGCTCGGCGACCCGCCGCTGATCGAGACCGTCGTGGGCAAGGGGTACCGGACGTGAGGCGTCGCCCGCGGCTCACGGTCCGGGCACGTCTGACCCTGCTCAATACCGGCCTGTTCGCCGTATGCGGGGCGATCGTCGTGGCGGTCAGCTACATCCTGGTGGCACAGCTCGGGGCCCCGGGTCAGGCCCAGCAGGGCTCGCCCTCCGGCGGTCTTTCGGCGAGCTTCCTGGCGCAGTGCCGCTCCGAGCGCCTGCTCGCCCAGCCCGACAAGGGCATCCTCGCCAAATGCAACGCGGCCCTCCAGCTTCAGGGCGCGCAGAACCAGCGTGATCTCACCCTGTCGCACCTGCTCGTGTACTCGCTGATCACGGTCGGCGTGGTCATCGCTCTAGCCGCGATCCTGTGCTGGGTTGCCGCCGGGCGCGCGCTCCGCCCGCTGCACCAGATCACCGCGGCCGCCCGCGCCGCCTCAGAACACAACCTCTCGGCGCGGGTCGGGCTCCGCGGTCCCCACGACGAACTCCGCGAACTGGCCGAGACGTTCGACGACATGCTCGCCCGCCTCCAGGCCGCGTTCGAGGGTCAGCGACGTTTCATCGCCAACGCCTCGCATGAACTGCGCACCCCGCTCGCAGTCATGGGCGCCACCGTCGACGTCGTCGCGGACAACCCGGACAGCACACCCGAGGACCTGCGCGGCATGGCCGCCGACATCCGCGCCGCGGTCGATCACGCCGAGCACCTGATCAGCGCGCTGCTGATCCTCGCGCGCAACGATCGCGGGCTGGGGATCCACGAGCAGGTCGACCTGGCGACGGTCGCCGAGGACGTCCTCGACACCGCCGCTGTGGGCGACCGGAAGGTGCACGCCACGCTGGCGCCCGCCGTCGTATCGGGTGATCCGGTGCTCGTGGAGCACCTCATCGCGAACCTAGTCGACAACGCGGTCCGCTACAACAGCGCCGGCGGCGACATCTGGATAGCCACCGGCAGCGCGGCCGGCGATAGCCGGCTGACCGTGGCCAACACCGGCCCTGTGATCAACCCGGCGGATGCCGATCGGATCTTCCAGCCGTTCGAGCGGCTCAGCGACCGCACGTCCCATGACGGCTTCGGGCTCGGCTTGGCGATCGTGGCGTCGATCGCCGCCATCCACGGTGGCACCGTCGCGGCCGAGCCCCGGGATGGCGGTGGCTTGTCGGTCACGATCGCGATTCCGTCGGCCGGAGCGGTGACGGAGGCAGACCGTCTGTCGCGCGACCCGTCGATCGTGGCCGGACGAAGCGAAGACCTGGCCTGAGCGGGGTCGTTTCTTCGCTTCGTCGAGCGATCGCACGGACTGCCCGCGGCGTGAGGGACTACCCCGGCCCCGACGGACGGCCCCGGTCGCAACGGACTGCCGTCCGTCACCGACTGCCCCCGGTCGCGACGGACTGCCCCTGCGTCACGGCACCAGATGCAGCCTTGCCGTGAAAACCCCTTGACTCACCCGCCATGAATTTGCGAAAATCATGTTAGCGTTCACATTTGATGTTAGCGCTAACATCTCGTGTGGGCGCGAACCGTCCGTTCGATGTCCAGGTGCTTGCGTGGAGCATCGGCGCGAGGGCTTGGAGAGAGGAGAGATGATGCGATCCGCATCGCGAATTCGGTGGCGCCTGCTGAGCGGCAATATGGTCGTCGCCGTAACCGCTGTCCTGCTAATCGCGGCGGGCTCCGCGCAAGCACGCGCTACTGCCCACGGTCAGAAGTCCCACGCCGCCAAGCATTCGCACCGGCAGGGAGGCCGCCCGGAAGTCAGCAGCCAGCCCTGGGGCATGGTCAACGGACAGACCGTCAACCTCTACACGCTCACCAGCGGCAACGGAATGACCGTGAAGATCACCAACTACGGCGGGGTGGTGCAGTCGATCTGGGTGCCGAACCGCGATCGACGCGCGACCAACGTGGCGCTCGGGTTCCCGACGCTCGCCGATTACGTGAGCGACTTCACCCAGGGAGCGACGAGTACACCGTGGCCGCTATCCGGGGGATCCGGCGACACCTACTTCGGCGGGATCATCGGCCGCTACGCAAACCGGATCGCCAACGCGTCGTTCAGCCTCAACGGGACGACCTATCAGCTGGACGCGAACAACGGCACCAACACCCTGCATGGCGGATATCTGGGCTGGAACACGCAGGTTTGGAGTCCGAGCCCCTCGGCGACCAGTAATGCCGCCGTGCTCAAGCTGACGGGGACCTTCCCGCAAGGCGAAGGCTGCCTGATGTCCCTCAGCCCGGGATGCACCGGCTTCCCGGCGACGGTGACTGCGACGGTCACCTACCTCGTCACCTCCGACAACCAGTTGAAGATCGAGTATCACGCGGTCAACACCTCGTCGACGCTGGCGACCGTCATCAACCTCACCAACCACACGTATTTCAACCTGGCCGGTGAGGGGACCAACACCGTGTACCACCAGTTGCTCGCGCTGAACAGCGACGACTACACGCCGGTCAACACGAACCTGATTCCGGAGGCACCGTACTTCGTCCCAGTCGGCGGGACGGCGTACGACTTCCGCTCAATGCACCCGATCGGTGAGTACATCCGCGATACGAACCTGCCCGACGGGACCAGCGGACCGTTCAAGCAGCTTCAGATCGCCCATGGCTACGACAACAACTGGGTCCTCAACGGGTACCCGGGCTATCGGCTGGTCGCGGTCGCTCAAGATGCGAAGAACGGCGTGACCCTCTGGGCGTACACCGATCAGCCCGGTGTTCAGATGTACAGCGGGAACTTCCTGGTCGGTGACCTGATCGGGACTGGCGGCAACACGTACCGTCAGGGCGACGGATTCACGCTCGAGACCCAGCACTATCCCGACAGCCCGCACCACATCAACCAATCCGGTTGGCCATCGGTGGTGCTGAACCCCGGCGCCGCGTTCGACTCGACGACTGCCTACCAGTTCGGCCTCGAGAACCGCGGCTTCAAGGATCGGGTCCACTTCCACTAAACCTCCACCCCAGGACCGTAGCCGGGTCAAACTGGTCCGGCTACGGTCCGACCCTTTGGGGGATCCGTGGTACGACTGGGCCGGCGACCGCGTCAGCGCTCGCGAACGGTTCCCGCGGCCATCCGCCCGAACTCGAACGCCGCGGTTCCGGTCCTCACGACCGGGTCCTGCGCGGCGAACTCCCGCAACGCCTGCTCGTCGTCGGTCTCGACCACCGCGAGCCCATACGAGTCATCGTCGGTGAGGATCGGTCCGAACACGACCATGTCGCCACGCTCGAGGTACGGCCGCCAGTGCGCGGCGTGGCGGTTCATGATCGCCCTCTCGTCCTCGGTAATCGTCTGGGCGAAGTTCGGGCGCGGGGCGATGAGGCGCAACACGTAGGTGGGCATCGGCCGACTCTACGCGAGTGGCCACAGGACGGACGCGAGCGCCGTCCACTCCGACCGCGGGACCCCGTCGACTCCCACGGTCTGGAGGCAAACATGGTCAGCCCCGGCGCTCCGGTGCTCACGCGCCGCCGTCGCAATCTCCTCGGCGGTTCCATGCGGGATGATCGCGTCGATCAGCCGGTCCGACCCGCCGTCGGCGATGTCCTGCTCGGCGAACCCGTGGTTGAGCAGGTTGCCGGTGTAGTTGCGTAGTCCGAGGTACAGCGCCGCGTAACCGCGTGCCTTCGCTCGGGCTGATGCGGGGTCATCGTCGAGCACGCAGGCAAGCTCGGGGGCGAGCAGCGCCGTCTCCCCCATGATCCCCCGCGCGGATTGCGTGTGCCCGACCGGGACGAAGTACGTGTGCGCGCCCCACGAGCGTTCGGCGCTCAGCTCGAGCATCTTCGGGCCGAGCGCGGCCAGGCACCGGCGGGTGCGCGGCACCGGGGCCGCCACCGCGTCGAGCGCGTCGAGGAACGACCGCATCGCCACGAGCGGCTTGCGATATTGGCTGGTGGCCTCGGGATGGCCGATGCCGATACCGAGCAACACGCGTCCCGGGAAAGCCTCCTCGAGCTCAGCGAAATCACGTGTTACCCGCTCGGGCTCGCTCGCCCATACGTTCAAGATCCCGGTCGCGACGACGATCCGCTCGGTTGCCTCTAGGAGCGGCCGCAGCGCCGGCAGCTGCGGCGATCCGCCCAGCCACAACGTGCCGAAGCCAAGGTCCTCGACCAGCTTCGCGGCCTCGCCGGCGCTCTCCTCGCCAATCGCGCGGTACGACGTCCAAATGCCGAACTCTCCGAGCTGCATTTCACAGAGCTTCGCAGACGACGCGAGCTCAGGGCGTCCCTGCACTGCGCCCGAGATAGCTCAGGGTGGCGGTCGTCAGCGTCTGGATACCGGTCTCGAGCGTGGGATGGAGCACGGGTGCGAACTTCGAGCTGTGGTTGGTCGGGACATCCTCGGCGACCCGCCCCGCGGCCTCCGCCTTGCGGTACAGCTCGGGGTCGGTGCCGCCGACGTACCAGAACACGGATGGCACGCCCCAATCGGTTCCGAACGTGCCGAAGTCCTCGCTGACCGGGAGCGGGTCGACGAGCTGGGTCACCCGGTCGGCTCCGAAGTACTCGCGGAATGCCTCGGCGACGTGTCGCGTCGCGCCCGGTTCGTTGACGGTGAGCGGGAAGTGGCCGTAGTAGGTGAACTCCGGCGGGGCCGGCGCGCCCGATGCCTCCGCCTCGGCTTTGACGACGCGCTCGATCGCGGCCAGCACGCGCGTGCGAACCTTGTCGTCGAACGTCCTGATGTTGACCTTCAGATGCGCGTCGTCGGGAATGACATTGCCCATCGTCCCGGCTTGGAGCGAGCCGATCGTGATGATCACGGGTTCAGTGGCGGCGACCTCGCGTGAGACGATCGATTGGAGGCGCAGGACCGTCGAGGCTGCCATCACGATCGGGTCGACGGTCGACTCGGGCCACGCGCCGTGTCCGCCGCGGCCGATGAGGCGGACGTCGATGTTGTCCTCGACCGACTGCGTCACGCCGGGCCGGTAGGTGATCTGTCCGGCCGGCGGAGGCAGCACGTGCTGCCCGAGGACCACGTCGGGCTTGGGAAACCGGTCAAACAACCCATCGTCGATCATCGCCCGCGCCCCGGTCCCCGGTTCCTCCGCGGGCTGGAATAGCGCGATCAGGGTTCCGTGCCAGGCGGCGGGCGTCTTCGCCAGCAGCGCGGCGGCACCCGACAGCCACGTGACGTGCATATCGTGGCCGCACGCGTGCATGACCGGCACCTCGTTGCCACTAGGGCCGGTGGCGGTGACGGTGCTCGCGTACGCGAGGCCGGTCTCCTCCTTGACGGGGAGCGCGTCCATGTCGGCCCGCAATGCGACGGTCGGCCCCTCGCCGTTCTTCAGCACGCCGACGACCCCGGTACCACCGACGTTCGCCGTGACCTCAAAGCCGGCGTGCCTCAGCTGGTCCGCGGCCTTCCCGGCGGTGCGGTGCTCCTGGGTCGGGAGCTCCGGGTGCGAATGCAGGTCGCGGTAGAGGTCTTCGAGCGGCTCGACGATCTCGTTGAGGCGATCCAGGGCAGGATTCGATCGATGCGCGGATGACATCTCGGTTACTCGCGCCCGAGCTGGCGTAGGTTGCTCTTGGCGACTTCGAGGACCTCGTCACCGGCACCCGAGAGGATGCTGCGCGTGGCCCACAGGGTGAAACCCTTGGCCTGGTCGTAGGTGATCTTGGGCGGGATCGAGAGCTCCTGTCGAACCGTCATCACCTCGATCACCGATGCTCCGTCGTGCCCGAGGCCCTCTCGAAGGCCGTCCTCGAGCTCGCTCGGACGCTCGACCCGCACGCCGTGGAGGCCGACCGCGCGGGCGATCTCCGCGAAGCTCGGGTTGTCGAGGTCGGTGCCGAAGATGGGGATGCCGTCGGCCAGCATCTCGAGCTCGACGAACGCAAGCGCGCCGTTGTTGAGCACCACCACCTTTACCGGCAGATGCTGCTGGCGAAGCGTGAGAAGCTCGCCCATCAACATCGCGAGACCACCATCTCCGGAAAGCGTCACCACCTGTCGTCCGGGACTCGACGCCTGTGCCCCGATCGCCAGCGGTAGCGCGTCGGCCATCGAGCCGTGGACGAAAGAGCCGATCAGCCGCCGCCGGCCGTTCATCGTCAGATACCGCGCGGCCCAGACCGTCGGGCTCCCGACGTCGACGGTGAAGACTGCGTCGTCCGCCGCGACCTTGTCGAGCACGGTGGCGAGCAGCTGCGGGTGGATCGGGCCCTGGTCGTCGCGGCCGGTCGCCAGCGCGTCGAGCCGCTCGCGGGCGCGGTGATAGTGAGCTTGCATCCGCTCGAGGTGCTCAGAGCCCCGCGAGCCGGTCAGGTGGGGCATCAGCGCCTGGACGGTGTCCTTTACGGTGCCGACCAACGGGACGTCGACCGCCACCCGGCGCCCGATGTGCTCGCCGCGGATGTCGACCTGGATCACCTTCGCGTTGTCGGGAAAGAACGGTCGATACGGGAAGTCGGTGCCGAGCATCAACAGCGCATCGCAGTGCTCCATCGCGCGGTAGCCGGAGGTGAAGCCGAGCAGCCCGGTCATGCCGACGTCGTAGGGGTTGTCGTACTCGACGAACTCCTTGCCGCGAAGCGCGTGGACGACCGGCGCCTGCAGCGCTCCGGCCACCGCGACGACCTCGTCGTGGGCTCCCTGGCAGCCGGCGCCGGCGAGGATCGTCACTGCCTTCGCCGCGTTCAGCACGGCTGCCGCCTCGGCGAGCTCCTCGTCGCTGGGACGGACGACGGACCTCGTCGGGCGAATCACCGCCGGGCGCGTGCGGTCGCCCGCGTCGTGGAGGAAGATCTCGCCGGGGATGACGACGACGGCGACGCCGCTGCGCTCGATTGCGAACCGCATCGCGGTCTCGAGCACTCGCGGCATCTGATCCGGGATGCTGACGAGCTCTGAGTACACGCTGCACTCGCGGAACAGCTCCTGGGGGTGCGTCTCCTGGAAGTAGCTTCCGCCGATCTCCGCGCGCGGGATGTGCGCCGCGATCGCGAGCACCGGGACGCGACTGCCCGCCGCGTCGAACAAGCCGTTGATCAGGTGCAGGTTTCCGGGGCCGCAGCTCGCCGCGCACACAGCCAGCTGCCCCGTGATGGCCGCCTCGCCGGCCGCGGCAAACCCAGCTGCCTCCTCATGGCGGACGTGCTCCCACACGATCTCGCCGTCGCGACGGAGCGCGTCAGTGAAGCCGTTGATCGAATCTCCTGGCAACCCGTAGACCCGGCGCACGCCGGACGCCTTGAGGGTCGCTACGACGACGTCTGCCACGGTGGTTGCCACGACGGCTCCTTTTCGTAGTCCGGGTCTTGCGTTGTCCGTGTTGGTCAGGCCGCGTTGCCGTTCAACCGCGACAGCAGCTCGAAGGCCGTCGCCGTGCCGACGCCGTACACCAGGTGGGCGCTCAGGTCCTTGGCTAGCGTCTTCTTGTCGTACTCCCAGATCGGCTTGTACAGCTTGGCGACGGGCAGAACCGCGTAGCCGGCCGCCCACACGCTCGCGCCGAACGGCACCCCGTAGCGGATTCGCGGGTGCGCCAGCGATCCGACGACGAGGCCGTATTGCGCGCCCCCGAGCATCCCGTAAAACCAGTGCGTGAGGTTGTTCACCAGCGCCTCGCGGGACACCGGAAGCTCGCGCTTGAACAGACCCTCGAACAGGCGCTGGCCGACCTGGGCCGGCGCCGGCGCCTGATCCCAGCTGCACACGGTCGAGGAGAACTCCCACTCGGCGAAGCCGCCGTCACCGCCCGAGCGCCGGTAGCGCGAGAACCACAACGCGTCCATCGCCAGCGTGCCGGCCGCGCCGGCAACGACCCCGCGAGCGACGGCACCAAGCGGCGACATCGCCGTCCGCGACGTGCGGTCACGACGATCCGGGCGCGCTAGGACGGATCTGGTCAACGCGCTGTGCATGGTATGTGTCCGCTGCCCACGAGGTTGTTGGCGGTTTGTTGTGACGATGCCCGGCGCCCATAATCCCGCCTGCCCGACCGACGCAGCACGAAAGCAAAGGCAGCCATGACAACCGAACTGGTGCTCTTGGGCACGGCCGGCGCCCCGCTCCCCGTCGCCGGCCGCGCGGGAATCTCCTCCGCGCTGATCGTCGAGGACCGGGTGTTCGTGATCGACTGCGGGCGCGGTGCGCCGTCGGCGTTCGTCGACGCTGGACTCGACTTCACCCGGCTCGAAGCGATCTTCATCACCCATCTCCACGCCGACCATGCCGGTGATCTGCCGGGCATGCTGCTCTACCCCTGGGGCGTCCGGAGCGACGCCCGGGGTCCGCTCCCGCCGGTCCAGGTCTACGGGCCTGGGAGCCCCCATTCGGTGCCGACGGGCGACGCGGACTTCCGGCGAGAGACCACAATCGCGCCAGAAGCACCCGTCCCCGGGACCTCAGACCTGGTCGGCCACATCCTCGCCGGCTACGCGTTCGACCTGAACGTGATGCCGCTCGACGCCCACATGCCGGACCCCGGCCAGCTCGTCCGGGCGACAGACATCCATTTGCCGCTCGCGACTGACGGCACCCGCCAGCCTCCGCACGTTGTGTTCGAGGATTCAGCCGTGCGGGTGAGCACGACCGCCGTGACGCACGGCCGGGTCATGCCGGCGTTTGCCTACCGCTTCGACACCGCCGGCGGGTCCGTCGTGTTCTCGGGCGACACCACCGTGAACGAACATCTGATCGCCCTGGCAACCGGTGCCGACATCCTCGTCCACTGCGTCGCCGACCTCGCATACCTCGAGCAACACGGGTTCACCGGCACCGCGCTCGACCGGATGGCGGCGCTCCACACCGACGTCAACGACGTCGGCAAGGTGGCGCAGCGCGCCGGCGTCCGCGAGCTCATCCTCAACCACTACGTTCCGGCCGAGCCCGGCGCGGTCACCGAAGCCGAGTGGCAGGAGCGCGCCGCCCGCGGCTTCAGCGGCAAGACCACCGCCGGCACCGACGGCCTGCGCAGGGTCCTCTCCGGAGCCCCTGCAGGCCCTTCGTAAATCGGGGAGACAGGATTTGAACCTGGAACGCCCGGTTGGACACGCGCTTTTCGCCCATAGCCGGGCTCATGAGAACGCCCGCGGAAAGGGCGCTACCTACGCGGCGCTGCCGGCGTCTGCTGACTGACGCGACGCCGTGCGGGCGCTCGGATCGGGCGAAGCGATCGGCGGGTGGGCCGCCCTGATCCCTGCCGTGGTGGCGATCGATGCGCTGGTGCGGTTCGCCGTGCCCGGGTTTCGGCCCCTGGGCCACCACCGTCGATCTCGCCCCGGTGGCCTACCTACGCCAGCACCTGGGTGAGGAGAGGTTCGACTCCGGAAGTCCGCTCGCGCCCCAATTAACGCTCCTACTTCCCGCTCGCCTCCTTCGGCGTGCTCGATTTCCCGCCGAAGCCCTACTCACATTACGTGCACACCCGGGCCAATCCACGGATCGCGTTCGCGAGCTTCCAGCCCAAGGGCCCATCGCAGTGGTGGGAGCTGATGCACCACCCCCCGGATTACCGGCTGGCCGCTGTGCGCTACATCCTCACCCCCGTCTGGGTAGGCTGCCGCAGAGCCCGACTACGTTCCGGCTGGTGTTCCAGAGCCCGACACGCGCATCTACCCAGCTTGACGGGTCTGCCCCCTACATCGGCGCGGCGGGCTGTCAGAGGGCCGGATCGGCACACCGCACGTTCAGCTTCGTGCCGCCGGGCATGAACTGGGCGCTGCTCGGCTTGCTGGCCGGGGTGCTGATGTTGGTTCCCACGGCGGGGAGCGCTTCCTCGTTCGGGGTCCGGAGATGAGTCTTGGCCGCTACCTCATCGGCGTCGGTGCGCTGCTGTGCGTGCTGGGCTCGCTGGGTGTCGGCGCGGCCGCCGTACGGCGGTATCTCCTCCCGGACTGGCGCGGCGCCTATGCCCGCCTGGCCGAGATCG
Source organism: uncultured Solirubrobacterales bacterium (assembly GCA_963770615.1). Lineage (GTDB taxonomy): Bacteria > Actinomycetota > Thermoleophilia > Solirubrobacterales > Solirubrobacteraceae > Palsa-465. Next base: position 83,880 of record CAVYQJ010000020.1, read on the forward strand.
TCACCGGGTGCGCGCTGCTGGTCGGAATCATGGAGGTTCTCGGGACGGTGGGGGTGTTCAGGCTGGTACCGATAGTCGTGGGTTCGATCGCCGTCGGATCGGCGCTGAGACTCGGGCTGACGTCGCGCTCCAGTGCACGACTCGTCCGCCCCTGCGCTGCCCGGCCGGGGGTTACTACCGCCGTCCTCATCCTCATATCGGTGGCCGGTCTGGTCGTCGTGCTGCTCCAGTGGACCGGACCGAGCCTCCGGTCATTCGGGAACGGGATCACCGGCGCTGATTCGATCGCGTACCACCTGCCGAACGCGGCGTCGTACGCCCAGACCGGCCAGATCCGGGCGATCCGTTACACCGACTACGCCTGGCTGACCGGGCTGTACCCAGCCACCTCAGAGCTCTTCCACGCGCTCGGCATCGTGCTCATGGGCAACGACGTGCTCTCGCCGGGCATCAACCTCATATGGCTTGCGCTCACCCTGCTTGCGGCCTGGTGTCTCGGTTCTGTCCGGGGATTAGGCCCCACGTCGATGCTGGCGGCGGCGCTCGTCATGGCGACGCCGATGATGTTCGACAGTAATGCCGGAACCGCCGACAACGATCTGCTTGGCGTGTTCTTTGTCATGGCGGCCCTGGCTCTGTGGATGCGCACCGCCGACAGGCCCACGACCGACACGCGGGCGTACCGCGGCGGCATCATCGTCGCCGCCGTCGCGGCCGGGCTGGCGCTGTCGGTGAAACTGAACCTGCTCGGTCCGGTGGGGGCACTCACACTCGCCGCGATCGCGTTGACCCCCGGGGGCCGGCGCCGGAGCGCGACCGGGTGGTGGATCGGGGGTCTGGTCCTCGCCGGTGGTTACTGGTACGCCCGTAACTTCATCGCGGTCGGGAACCCGCTCCCGTGGTTCGGCTTCGGCGTGCTGCCGACGCCTCACCCACCGCCGTTGCAACACGGCAACAACTACTCCCTCGCCGACTACGCCACCTATCCCGGGATCCTCCGCCACTGGCTGGTTCCGGCGTTGAACGTGAACCTCGGGCCCTGGTGGCCGGCGTTGGTCGCCGCTGCCGTGGTCGGTCCTCTGGTGTGTCTCTTCTCCAAGCGCGACCGAGTCGTCATGGCCGCGGCTCTGATCGCCTTGGCGTCCCTGGTCGCGTACTCATTCACTCCGCTCACGGCGGGCGGGCCCTGGGGCCATCCCTACGGCTTGACGTTGAACATGCGTTACGGAGCTCCCGCACTGACGGTGGCGCTGGCCGTCACGCCGCTGGCCCTGCTGTTCAGGAGCCACCTTGGCAGCTTGGCGGCGGCGGCCGGACTCACGACGCTGTTCGTGGCCACCGTGGCCCTGCGCCGCCTGTGGACGCCGGACTACAACCTGGGCGGAGCTGCCGCCGCCGTGGTCCTGGTCCTCGTGGTGGCGTTGATCGTGGTCCTCAGACCGTGGTCGCTGATCCCGCTCCGGCGCCCGCTCGTCCGTGCCGACCGCCGCGACGCTGGCTCTCTCGGTCGTGCTGGGCGGGGTCGCAGTTGGCTACTCGGATACCCGGGATTACCTGAGGCACCGATATACCCACAAGTACGGGCCGGTCGCCGTCTACAAGGTGTGGCGCTGGGCTCGGGGCCTGCACCACGCGCAAATCGCCCTGGCGGGCACCTTCGGCTTCTTCTTCGGCTATCCCCTCTGGGGTCTCGACGATTCCAATCGCGTCGCGTACATGGGCCAGCGCGGTCCCCATGGCTCGTTCCGCCCCATCAACAGCTGTCGGGCCTGGCGCACGGCGCTGAACCGGGGGCACTACCAGTACGTGGTCACCACCGCGCGGGCGATCACGTTCACCACGCAGCTCGTGCACTCGCCAGAGGTCGACTGGACCCGGACCGACCCCGCGGCCAGGCTGGTGCTCTCCCCGAGCTGGGCGATCCAGGTCTTCCGGCTCACCGGGCCGCTCCACCCGGATCGCTGCTAAAGGATTATCGTCGACGAGGCGTAGCACTTCTCGGCGAACATGATCAGCGCGGTGTTGGCCCACCTCGCGCCTGCTCACTCCGTCACGTTTGTGCTCGACACCGCACAACGTGTGTACCCCCACAGTTTCACCTGGAGGAAGGTCGGACTCAACATCAGGCCAGGGGCCGAGATGCGTTCGACGCTTCGGACGAATCACGCAACACGCAGCGGATCGCGGCTCGCGCGCGACCGAGCAGCACGACCAGTGCGATCGCCGTTCAGCCAGGCGTTCGCTCCATATTGCCGACCGGGCTCGATCACGGGTGCGCCGCGAAGACGTGGGCGACAGCTCCGCGGCTGAAGGCCGTGGTGCTGATCGGCTTGATGGTGAGCGGCGTGTCGAAGAGCCGCTCGCCCGCTCCCAGGACAACCGGATGCACGACGAGCCGGTACTCGTCGATCAAGCCGGTCTCGACCAGCGACCGCGCGAACCGCGTCCCGCCTTGCGCCAGCAGGTATCCGCCGGAGCCGTCCTGCTTGAGCCGCGTGACGGCTTCGGCCAGGTCGCCGGTGGCGATCGTCGTCTCAGGCCAGTCCGCGGACGCGAGTGAGTTGGAGAACACGACCTTGGGGATCTCGTTCATCGGCTTGGCGAACGGCCCGGCGGCGTCGGGCCAGAATGTTGCCCAGCGGGCGTAGGTCGCGGCGCCGATGAGGTGGGTGTCCGCGTTGCTCACCGTCTCGAGCGTCCAGGCGGCACCGTCCTCGGAGCGACCCGCGGTGGCCCAGTCGGTGCTGCCGTCCGTTGGCGCGACGTAACCGTCGAGCGAGACGGACATCTTCAGGACCAGTGAGGCCATGCGCTGCTTCCTTTCCGGGATGGACGACCCGAGTTGCTCGAGTCGATTCTTGGTGCTCAGACTCCAGGCAACAGCGAAACTCATCGCCTACCGGATCAATCGCCGGACCGCCGGTTTCACGAACGAGCAGCAGTCTCAGCGGTCGATCTCTCCCGACTCGAGGCTGCTGCGTGCGGACACTTTGGGCCACGCGGGGGGCCCCTGCGCGGCGTTGCCGGCGTCGTACGGCGTCGTCCGCTAACGCTCGACGCCTATATGAGTCACGCCAACCTGGCTGCCCCTTCGGGCCCCAAACTCGACAACGCCGGTGTGGGCCTGAGCCTGCTGCTTCGCCGGAGAGCTCCGGTGAGCCGTGCGTTTAGTCCCGCTTTCCCACCTTGCGGGAGTACGGCATCGAGGTGGTGGACGCTGGCGCGGTCATCCCAGAGGCGCAGTTAGATCGACGGGGAGAGCGCGTTGTTCGGGCTCCTGCGCTTGCGCTGACGTGTTTGAAAGCCGACGAGCGCTGCGTCTTCTTCCGCGGCGCCGGCTTGTGCGGTGTCACTGCGAACTCAGCGGCGGGGACTGACCGGCAACCGTTGTCGTCTTGAACCGGGTGACCAGCTCGGTGAGCTGTATCGCATTGGCGGCCAGATCCCCGGAGGACATCGCAATCTGCTGGGCTGACGCGGCCGTCTCCTCAGTCGAGGCAGAGAGCTCCTGCGTGGTCGCAGATGACTGATCGGCCACGGCCGCCACCTCGTCGATGTTGCCCAGCATGCTGTGGGCGCTGTCGGCCATGTGATTGGCAGCCACCGTAAGTTGCTCGATCTCGACGGTCATCTCCCGTACCGCGGCATCGATGGATTGGAAGGACTCGCGCGCCTGATCGACGGCCGTCGCGCCCGCGGCGGTCTGTTGTGCGCTGTCGGTCACCACGTCCACGGCCCGCGCGGTCTTGGTCTGGATCGTTCCGATGAGCCGCGAGATCTCCTCGGCGGCATTCTGTGACCCCTCGGCCAGCTTGCGGACTTCTTCGGCCACGACGGCAAAGCCGCGGCCCTGCTCACCGGCACGAGCCGCCTCGATGGCAGCGTTGAGCGCGAGAAGGTTGGTCTGCTCGGCGATACCGGTGATCGTCTTGACGATCACGCCGATCTCCTCGGAGTGGGCCGCCAGCTCTCGGATGGCACCGGTGACGCCTTCCGAAGTCTCCCGGACCAAATGCATCGTCTCTTCGGCGCGCTCGGCATCCTGCACTCCCTCCTGAGCGAGAGATCGTGCATCACCGGCCATGGCCATAGTGCGTTGGACGCGGTCGCTGGCCTCGCCGGCGACGCTCACCACCTGCAGAGCGGCTGTCTTGGCGGCGTCGACTCTCTGGACTTGGAGTTGTGCGCCCTGGGCGACGCCCTCCACCGCGTGGGCGATCTCTCCAGAAGTGCGGCTGGACTCCTCAGATGTCGCGTTCATCTGCTGGGAGGCCTGGTGGACGTTACCCGCCGCGAGCCCGACGCTGCCAACGAGATCCCGGAGATGCGCCGTGGCGCGGTTGTAGGCGTCGTAGGCAGCGATCATCGTCTCGCGCAGATCGCCGGTGAGATTGAGCATCACCCCGATCTCGTCCCCGGCGCCCTTCGGAGGTGCGCCGGTTCCGCCGCTCCCCGGGCGTAACTCAACCGTCAGATCACCGTCGGCGAGGGCCTGCAACCCCATCATCAGCTGCAGTCTCACCGCCTTAGCAGCCCCGGTCATGTGCTGATGGGCCAGCTTTGCGTCACGGTGGAGCGCGCCCACCGTGGCCAATGTCACCACGACGCAGAAGGCGACGCCGACACCCGCGACGACCAGCGAGACGCTCTTGCTTGAGCCTCCAGCTACGACCAGCGCTCCCTGCAACACCATCACTCCCACTGACCCGCCTGCCAGCAGGCAGAACTTCCATTTCAACGCGAGATTTCGGAATGCGCGCATCGTCTCTACCTCTTACCGGCCTCGTTGTGATCGCAGAAACAGTAATCGGCGCCCAGCGGAGCGACTTGAGCGCGACCGCCCCCGACCGGCCCACAGCGCGGACCCACGTGAGTGAGGTCCGACGTGCCCGCTTGACAACCGCCCCAATCCGCGAGACGGGCACTGCGGAGCGAGTCAGAGTCATACACTCGCGCACGCGTAACCATCTCGCTGGGAATTCCGGCCCAATTTCTGACATTCGCGGCGAGCTTCAGCCAGGATCGGCCTTGGTTGCTACCACCGGAGCAGCCGCGCCGGACCGATCACCGGTGCTGCTGTGCACGACTGGAAGGAGTCACCATCACGACGGCAGGAGCACGGCCAATGGCTGCAGGAATCGGGACACAAGCAGCGACGCAAACCACCGTCGGCGCTCATTCCCGCGCGGCCTGCATCGCGAACCCGTCGCGCCGGCGTGCCCGGGTCTCGCTGCACGCGCCGATCGCAGGACTTGATCGCTGCTATCGGCGCACGCCGTATGGCATCGATTCGGTCGAGCGACCGAGGCGGCCCGGAGCGCGGAGCAGCGTAAAGTCGCTAAGGCAATCTCCGACTCGAGCGCTGGCGGAAGGTCAAAGCGAGCGTCCGGGAGGCACGCGCTGGGCGCGCGTAGCTGGCATCCGGCCGCGACGTGCGCCAGGCTCGCGTGGAAGGGGAGGCAGGGCTGGCTATGCGGTCCCGGCGGAAGCCAGCTTTGACTTCATGGCGTCCGCGAGTGCAACCGCGCCCGATAGCGGGCGGACCATCACCATGAGTTCGTCGATCGCGCCGTCCTGGTCGATGTGTAGGAAGTCGCTGCCTTCTAGTTGCGTGTCGCCGATGCGCGCGCGGAAGACGAGCGCGTGGTCTTGTGCATTGGCAGCTCCGATCTCGCGCACGTAGGCAAAGTCGTCGAACACGCGAGCTACGGCGCCCAGGATCGCGCGAACGGCAGCGCGACCGTGGTAGGGGGTGAACACGATCGGGCTGCGGAACACGACGTCGTCGGAGAGGAGCGCGACAGCGCCATCGATGTCTCGGGCTTCGATCGCGGTGCGGAACGGATGCATGGAGTGAGCTCCTTCCAAGAGAGGTGTCGTCGGTCGATGTGCTGCTCGACGCGAGGGTGCCGTGGATGCCATGCGAGCCTGCGCCGCTCAGGTCATCCGGCCGGCGCCGGCGCCTCGGGGCCCGGGCGCGTCCGCCAGACTCGCTCCCACGCTGCCAGCGTCGCCGGGTACACGACGCGGTGTCGGAACGGCTTGATGGCCTCCATGTATGCGATCCCGAGCAGTCCGTGGGGCTTCACGAGGACGGCCATCTGGCCACGAAATCCGCCCGTCCCATCGGAGACCCAGCCGATGTGTAGGACGCCCTGGACGGTCCGGTTGGCAAGCTCGGCGGCAAACTCGTCATCCAGCAGGTACAGCGAGGTGAACGGCCGAGCGTCGAATGCGGGTGGCGCCGCGTTTCGAAGATCCGCCGGCAACCGGCTGCGCAAGCTCGGTGCGCCGAACCTCGCAGCCGCTCCTGGGTCGTCCCATCCGAGGACTGCTCCGAGCTTCGATCGAACCGCGAACAGCGCGCGGACCAGACGGGACGGGCTTCTTGATACGTCTTGCGCAACGATCAGCGCCACTAGCCGAGCGAAGTCGTCACGGTCGCCTCGGCAGGGCAGCTCCCACACATCCTCGACACGAAAGTCGTGCGCAAGCTCGTGAATCCGCCACGGCCGGGACGTATGGGCGGTAGGCGGTAGCCTCATCGAACAATCCATACGTTCACGTATAGATACGGTAGAGTACGGATCGTGCGGTGTCAACATCTAACGGCCGGCTGCCACCACCGAAAGTGTGGAGCGGGGTAGGCGATGGCGGCACCCCTTCGAACCCCTCGAAGCAGTTGGATCGAAGAGGGACTTCGAGCGCTCGGCGTCGGGGGTCCGGACGCAGTCCGCATCGAGGCACTAGCGGAGGCGCTCGGCGTTACCAAGGGCGGGTTCTATTGGCACTTCGACGACCGGCGCGCGCTCCTGGAGGAGATGCTCGACACCTGGGAGCGGGTGGTGATCGACGAGGCGATCGAGCGCGTCGAGGAAGGTGGCGGTGACGCCAGGGCCAAGCTGGAGCGACTCCTGACCCTGGCGTCGTCCAAGCAGGCACGAGCACTCGGCAGCATCGATCTCGCGATCCGAGAATGGGCCCGCCGCGATCAAGCAGTCGGACGCCGGCTCAGGCGGGTTGACAACCGGCGAATGGACTACATGCGCTCGCTATTCGCTGCTTTCTGCCCGGACGAAAGCGAGGTCGAGGCGCGCTGCCTGCTCGTCCTCTCGCTACTGGTAGCCACCCGACTGATCTCTGCCAACCACGGCGACCGCAGCCGAACCGAGGTAATCGCGCTCGCCATGACCCGGCTGCTGGAGTAGGTCGCCAGCCCCGTGAGCGTCGGAGCCGACGCGTCAGCCGGGACCGGCACCAGCCGACGCAAACGCAGAACCAGAAAGCAGCGCCAACAACGCCGCGTCAGACCGTCCACCGATTCCCCATCCGGGACCCCGGCATTCCGCACGGCGCCCGTCGCCGGACAGCAACACCGCCCCATCGAAGTCTGTGCGGGCGGATGCCACCCGCGGTGCGCACCCGCGCGGATGGATCACTGCGTTCGGAACGTCTCCATAGGGATGGCGCGATCCACCGCCGACCTGGCGAGTCCTTCCGTGGCAAAGCAGCGGCCGCCCCAGCGACGGCCGCGTCGCGGAAGCGATCGTGCCGCCGGTGGGCACCGGCGATTGCTTCTCGAGACCCGGCTCTCGACAATTCGCCGGTAGAAGGCCATCGCCCAGTCGCCAACGCGATCGCCCGCCCTTGATGCACTCAAGAGTCAAAGCAATCGCCGGTGCGTTACCCGCTTTCGCGCGTTGCAGGTTCGCTATCGATCTCGGCTGGGCGGTCGTCAGAGGAACGCGGGCCGTCCAGCGAGGGGCCGCGATACGAGCGCCGATAGCACGCATACGTGCGAAACGGCGGTGACTGCCTCAGACGCGGCGAGAGGTCGCGCACTTGTGGGCTCGCGGGCGCCACCGCCATCTGCGCCAGCGACCTGTAATTCACGCTCAGGATCGGCTCGAGCGCTGTGCTCGACCAAGCCATGTCCGCGGTCGCGCCGTCGCTAGCTTGCGATCCGACGCTAGAAGTCAGCATGGCCTTCGGTCAGATCTTGAAGTTCACGTCCTTGAAGTTGCCGCCTCTGGCAGTTGACCGTCTGCGGGTCCCTGCCCATGTTCAGGTCGGTGCCGCAGACCCAGCCGTGGCTGATCCACTTGGCGCTGTGTCCCTGGTGGGCGGCGCCGTCGACCAGGGCTTCGATGCTCGGCAGTTCAGCGCACGTCACGCTCACCTGAGACCCACGTGGTGAACTGGCCCTTGGGGCAGTAGACCGGACCTGCCGGCGACGCGTGGCTCAGGAGCTTGCCGGTGCATATGTCCCAGCCGGCGGAGGCTGGAGCGAACGTCTCGCCGTACTGGGGGAAGTACCACTCTTCACGCCGGTAGGCCGGGTGACCGTCGCATGTACCGAGGTCGAAGGCCACGACGGTCGCACCGACGTAGCGGGTTCCGTCTGCGACGGCGAATCCAGGCCAGACGAAACCGGCGATGCCGTGCCCGACCGCCCGCCTGCCGCCCCAACTGCTCCAGTGGATTTTCGAGATGAAGCTCGTGGGGTCGCCGTTGAAGTTGATCGCTGACGGTCTGATGTCGCCAAACCCGGCGCCCCAGTTGGTGCTGGCCTGTTTCAGACCGAGAGTCGGCACGGTGCCGGCGAGCGCCGCGGACGCCGGGACGACAAGCGCAAGCAGCGCAAGGACCAGCGTTAGGCGCCCTCGAGGCATGCTCGGGATCCTAGACACATCCGGCACACGTCACGGGTTTCCGTCACGGCAACGTCTCGCCGCGGCGTCGACCAAGGGCACCGTCGTCAAGGCCGGCTCGAACGCCCTCCTTTCTCCCGGCGCGGCAGGCGGACCCTTCGCCGCAAGCCCGCTCGGGAGCCCGCTTCGATTCTCCGAGAGGTCTCTTCCCCGAAAGCTGTTGCCTGCTCGTCGCCTCAGCAGGGCTAGGAGTCTGCCCGGTCGCCGTTGCGCTCTCGCGGGTTCGCGCCTGGCTCCCGAATGCGATCGCCGCGTCGGCACTGGGCGGCGTGAGCGCGTACGTGGCGTGGCGACCGTGGTGAGCCGTCGCCCGCGGACGACTCCGTTGTCGCCGAAGAAGTCGGCTGCCGCCGGCGTTCGCCACGCTCGGAAGCAATCATCGCGGTTGCGTCTGGGGAGGGCTGAGGACGCGCAAATCGTCGTCAGACCAATGGTCGATATGCCACCATCGGCACATGGGACGCCTCGAGTTCACTCACTCCGAGATAGACGAGCTGCGAACTCTCTTAGGCGAACTACGTCGAGCTGAGCCGACCCGCCAGAAGGCGATTAGGGCCAAGATGCGACGGATCGGGTTCTACATCACCGACGTAAGCCACGACGCCGACGGCTTCACCTTGTCTGATTTCGACTCCCTTATCCGCCGCGGCACGATCACCGTCAGCAACTGACCGGGGGGCTCGCGCGGATGAGCGCCGACTTCCTGAGCCTGGACACCGACGAGTACGTAGACGAGCCCTGAACTGAACACGAGTGCCGGTTCAAAGGGACGAATACGTTTCGCCGCTCACGACCGCTTTCCTCAACTCGCGGTCGCCGGAGCGGACGATCGGATCGGCGACGAGGCGATGGCCCGCTACCGGCGAGCTGTCGAGAGCCGGGTCTCGGGAAGCACTCGCCGCGGCCCACCGGCGGCAGGATCGCTTCAGGGAGGCCGCCGTCGCTGGGCCGGCCGCTGCTTTGCCACGATCTGGATCGTCACGGTCATCCCAGCCGCACGATCGCTTCGCCCGATCCGAGCGCCCGCACGGCGTCGCGTCGAGTCAGCAGACGCCGGCAGCGCTGCGTAGCAGCGCCCTTTCCCCGGGCGTTCTCATAAGCCCTGCTATCGGCGATCCGCGCGATCGCAGCTGCAACGGGGATCAGCGAGGTCGCGATCGAGCGCTCGTGGCCGACGTTGCCCGGGACGAGAAGTCTCACCCTGCACCGCCGACCGCCGCG
>CAVYQJ010000021.1:0-80425 GCA_963770615.1 uncultured Solirubrobacterales bacterium
GGTCGCCAGCCCCTGCTTCGTGATTCCTGCAGTCTTGAGTCCGGCAAATGGGCGTCGTTGTTGCCTACCTGCGCGGTGGGTTTGGGTATTAGATGGTTGCCCCGGGGCGAGATCCTGTTGTGCCGTCGACTGGGGTGCCGTAGTTGTCGATCCCGCACGCGTGTGTGGTCGTGTCGCATGTTTGTCGATCAGGCGGGTGCGGCGGAGGCTGCTTCGTGTCGGGAGGCCGTGTCTGTCTTCTCTTTTTGACGATGGCTGGTGGGTAGGGCGATGGCGGGGATGGCTGCGGCGATCGTGATGCCGATCGCCCACCAGAACGCGCCTTGGAAGGCGCTGGTGGCGCCGTGGGCGAGCTGGGATTGGAGGGCGACGGCGACGATCGCGACGCCGAACGAGGCGCCGACCTGTTGGGCGATGCGGGTGTTCATGGTGGCGTGGGGGATGCCTGCCGAGGGGACGTCTTGGTAGGCGACCGACATCGACGGGATCAGCACGGCTCCGATCCCGAGGCCGCGGATGAGAAGCATCACACCGAGCCACCACTGGTTGGTGTGCGGGCCGGCGAGCGCGAACGGGACGGTCGCCGTGGCGGCCAGCAGGAAGCTGGCGATCGTTACGGCCCGGGCGCCGAAGCGGTCGACGAGCTTGCCGACGACCAGGCGGGCGGCCAGCGCGCCGACCCCCTGGGGGATCAGGATCAGTCCCGCGTGCAGCACGGTCTCGCCGCGCAGCTGTTGGTAGTAGAGCGGCAGCAGGAACATGGCGGCGTATAGCGCGGCGCCGGTGGTGAACAGGACGGCCGAGGCGCTGCCGAGCGAGCGGAGCCGTAGCAGCCGGACGTCGACGATCGGTTGACGGTTGCGGCGGTTCAGCGCCCAGGCGACGAACCCGGCCAGCAGCGCGGTGCCGACCAGCAGCCAGCCGAGCACGCCGGCGTGGTCGATTGAGCCGTCCCGGGAGAGGTTCGAGAGGCCGAGCAGGATCGTCGCGAGCGCCGGTGCTAGCAGCGCCAGCCCGATCAGGTCAAGGCGCGGACGCGTGGCGTCGGGACCGGGGCGATCGGCGGGCAAGAACCGCCAGGCCAGCGCGAGCCCGACGGCGATTACGGGCACGTTGACCAAAAACAGCCAGCGCCAGCTCAGCCAGTTGAGGATCACCCCGCCGATCACTGGGCCGAGGATCGGCCCCAGCGCGACCGGAAGGCTGACGGTCGCCATCAGCCGGCTGCTGGGGTGCCCCCCGGCGGCCCTGACCGCGAGCGTCTGTATCAGCGGGATGATCAGCCCGGCGGCGAAGCCTTGCAGGATCCGGAAACCGATCAGGCTCGCGTCGCTCCATGACAGCGCCGACAGGATCGAGCCGAGCACGAACAGCAACAGCGCGAACATCCAGACACGCCTGCCGCCCCACCGAGCCTCCGCCCACCCGGTGGTGGGGATCGCGACCGCCATCGCCAGCAGGTAGCCGGTCGTGACCCACTGGATCGTGCCGTCGCTGGAGTGCAGCTTGACCACCAGCGTGTGGATCGCCAGCGTCACCATCGTCGAGTCCAGGATCGCCGCGATCCCACCCACGATCAGCGCCGTCAACGCCATCCGCACCTGCGGTGACAGCTTCGCCTCAGCGTCTGCGCGTTCAACTGCCGTCTCAGTCATCGACCCATCCCCAGTTAAGAGTGGAATCCATCTCTTAGAGAGAGTAGGCAAACTTGCTAAGGAATGCAAGTGTCTCTAATCTGGGGGATGTGACCACACCCACCCCAGAGCACGTCCGCCGCCGCCGACGCGGTCCGCAACTCGAATCCGCGCTGCTCGATGCCGCCTGGGATGAGCTGGTCGAGGTCGGCTTCGCCAACCTGACAATGGAGTCCGTCGCCGCACGCGCCCACACCGGGATCGCGGTGCTCTACCGCCGCTGGGCCAACAAGCACGAGCTCGTGCTCGCCGCCATCGCGCACTACGGCCACACCCATCCGATCGAGACCCCCGACACCGGCACCCTACGCGGCGACCTGCTTGCCCTACTGACCGCCTTCAGCAAAGCTCGCGCAACCTTCATCGCGGTCCTCGCCGCCGCAGGCTTCTCCGGACTGCTAGCCGACACCGGCCTGACCCCCGCCCAGGCACGCGACAAGCTCCTCGCCGACCAGCGAATACGCAACGATCAGATCATCTACCAACGCGCCCACGACCGCGGTGAGATCACCCTCGACCACATCCCACCCGCCGTCCTCGCGATGCCGTTCGACCTGGTTCGCCACGACCTGCTCATGAACCTCAAACCACTCCGACCGAAACGCATCCACTCGATCATCGACGAGTTATTCCTGCCGCTACTCCAGAGCTACCAAGGCCCGCCGGCCTCGACACCCGCCACCACCACCCGGCCCGCACCCCGCCGAAACTGAGACTCCCTCAGGCCACGAGCCCCGGCTTCAGCCGATCGCCAGCGGGGATGAGACTCCCGGTAGGTCGCCCAGACAGAAACCTCGTCTTGGCTGCTGCTGGCCGGCTGCGCGGGGGCGAAGGAAGAGCGGATCGTCGGTCCCCAGACGGCGACGGCGCGACACAGACCCGAGGGCGTGCTAGTCGAGCAGTTCGATTAGCTTCTTAGGCGCCATAACCCAATAGCTCTCGGTCACGAGCTCAAGGGTCTCCTCCCAGTTCGTGTCGTCGGTCAGCAGTACCGCGAGCCGATCACGGCCGACCCGCGCGGCGAAGTACGGGCGGCCGGTGGATAACAATGCCTCGCGATCCTCAGGGTCGGCGCGCAACACGAGCCGCGGGATGGGCTTGCCGGTCGTGCCCTCGCTGCGTCTGTCAAATCGGATTCTCACGGTGTTCACGCCCGTCGAGGCGGATCGATTACCCGTCGACTCTGCGTCCATGCCGGGCCGGAGCGCAGAATGATCGTCGTGTCGGTGTCGGCGACACCGTGGCGCACGCGCAGCGTGCGCAGCAGCACGTCGAGCTCGGCGGTGTCGATGCACGCTACTCGGAGCTGGTAATCCGGCGCGCCGGTCAGGTGCAGCACCTCGATCACCTGCTCGAGGCGGGCGACTCCGGCGGCAAACTCGTCGGAGTCGATTCCGTGGGCGAGGTGGACGCCCACCAGCGCCTGCAGTGTGCGACCGCCGGCGGCCGGGTCAATAAGTGCCGCGAAGCCCGTGATGACGCCCGCCCGGCGCAGACGCCGGACGCGGTCGGCGGCGGCGTTAGCACTCAGGCCGACGGCGGCGCCCAGGTCGCGCCATGACAGCCTGGCGTCCTCACCTAGCCGCCTGACGATCTCACTGTCGATCGCGTCCATTGCGGCGATTATCGCAGTTCTTGACCTGAGCACATTGAATTCCGCAGCGAAGGCGGTCAAATAATGCGGCATGGACCCGACCGCCGCTCTGATCGCAGGATTGATCGCCGGGCTCGCCGTCGCGATGCAGGTGGGGGCCGTCAGCCTGCTGTTGGTCGAGGCCGCGGTGGCGGCCGGGCCACGCGCCGGCGTCGCCGCAGGGATGGGCGTCGCGACGGTCGATTTCGGCTTCGCGGCGATCGCCGCTGTGGCCGGCGGCGTCGCCGGCCCGGCGCTCGCAGGCTACGAGCGGGAGATTCGGATCGTGGGCGCGCTAGTGCTCGCCGCGATCGCGTTGCACGGCCTGGTTGCGTTGGCCCGCGAGCGCGGCCCGTCCCCCGTGGCCGCGGCCCCTGCCAGGGCGCCGCGGGCACACTACGCGCGCTTTTTGGCGATCACGGCGGCGAACCCACTCACGGTCGCGTCGTTCGCGGCGGTCGCCGCCGGGTTGACGCTCGACGGGCCGGCCTCCGCCGCCGCGTTCGCCGCCGGCGTCGGTGCGGCGTCCGCGGGCTGGCACGTCGCGCTGACGGTCACCGCCGGTCATGCCGGACGATGGATCACGCCGCCGATCCGGCGCGGGCTCGCGATCGGCGGACGCGTCGTCGTCCTGGCGATCGCCGCGCACCTCGCGCTCGGCTAAGCGCCGAGCAAACACGCCGCAGGCGAAGGTCCGCCCTGTCGGGCCAGCGACCACGGCGGGCCGCCGACACCGCCGGGCGGCATAGCAGACCAGCTCAGATCTCTGTCCTGACCAACCAGCCGGCAGACGCCACCCCTGGTCCTCCAGTCAGGTGCAGGCGCAGCACGTTGGAGCTTTGTACAGCTCGAGCAGGTCGACCGCGCGCCGCACCTCCTCCAGCGCGAACCACCAGGGTTCCGAACGCCGAGCGCGGCCCTCACGCCGGAACGGCCGAACGGACTCTTGCCTACACAAGGGACTCTCGAGCGACGGGTCCAAACAAAAACCCCGCCTGAGCGGGGCTTTTGAGGCATCGGGGAGACAGGATTTGAACCTGCGACCGCCCGGCCCCCAGCCGGGTGCGCTACCAGACTGCGCTACTCCCCGTGTGTCCGTCGATTCTACGCCGAACCCGAGAGCGGGCGACGGGGGTCGAACCCGTTCCTAGAGCTTGGAAGGCTCCCGTGCAACCGTTGACACCTCGCCCGCGAGGTGGCCAGATGGTAACCGGGGTGCCGTTTGGGCGGGCAGCGCCCGGGTCAGGCGACGGGTCGGCGCTCCTCGGTCGGCACCTCGCCGTCCCGGGTTAGCCCGGATGGCGGCCAGGGGCCGGTCCAGTTGTCGAGCGCGCCGTCGAGCGTGACGACCGAGCCCGAGAGCGACGCGCCGAACGGCGTGGCGAGCAGCGCGATCAGCCACCCGTACTCCTCGAGGCTTCCGAGGCGCTGGACGGGAACGGTGGCGGCCGCGCTCCGCCACAGCTCGGCCGGGTACTTGCGGAGCGACTCGGTGTCGAACCGCCCGAGCGCCACCGCGATGACGGCAATCCCGTGGCCTCCGTACGCGGACGCCAGGTCGCGGGTGATCGCCTCGACCGCCGCCCGCGCCGCGCCCGTGTGAGCCATCGCGGGCATCCCGTGGTGCGGCGAGACGGTCACGTTGATGATCGTGCCGGCGCTGGCGTCGCGCATCCCAAGCTCGTAGGCCGCGGTGCACATCGCGAGCGTTCCGTCGACATTGAGGCGCTGGACCGCTCGCCACCCCTTCGTCGCGAGGCCCTCGGCCGGGACCATGTACTGGCCGCCGGCGTTGTTGAGCAGGAGATCGAGACGACCGAAGCGATCGAGCGCGGTGGCGACGATCTGCTCTGCGCCCGGCCGCTCCCGGATGTCGGCCGCCAGCCACGTGCACCGCTCCCCGATCTCGGCGGCCGCCTCCTCCAGTACGTCCGCGCGCCGGCCGGCGATCAGAACCGAGGCGCCGCAGCGCGCAAGCTCGGCCGCGGCTGCCTTGCCGAGGTTGGTGCCCCCGCCGGTGACAATCGCGACTCGCCCCTCGAGCGCGCCGTCGACGAAGACGCGCGAGGACGGCAAGGTCACTCGCCGAGCACCTTGATCACGAGCCGCTTGGGCCGTCGCCCGTCGAACTCGCAGTAGAAGATCTGCTGCCACGGCCCGAGGTCGAGCCGGCCGTCGGTGACCGGAACGATCACCTGGTGGTGCACGAGCAGGTTCTTCAGGTGGGCGTCGCCGTTGTCCTCCCCACCCCGATGGTGGCGGTAGTCGCCCGGATCCGGCAGGAGCTCTCGCGCGACCTCGCCATCCGGTTCGTGCCAGCTCGGCGGCGCCACCTTGTCGAGCCACTCGAGCACATCCTCCTGAAGCCCCGGCTCATCATCGTTGATCCACACCGCCGCGGTGATGTGCATCGCGCACACGAGCGCCATGCCCTCGCTGATGCCGGCGTCGCTGACAGCCTCCTCGACGTCCTCAGTGATCCGGATGAACTCGCGGCGCTCGCGCGTGTTGAACGTGCGGTAGACCGTGTGGGAGTTCAAGCAGGGGAGCCGGGATTCGAACCCGGATTCTCGGTTTTGGAGACCGAGCGAATAACCGTTAACTCACTCCCCTGTAGTGCCGCGATGGTACCGCTCCAGCTGGTTGATCCGTCCGAACCATATGCGAACATATGTTCGCATATGGCGTACGACAGCGCAAGCTATCAAGCGGTTATGGCGCTCGTTGGAACGGGCCTGAGCGACTACAGAATCGCGGAGCAAACTGGCGTCAAGCGCGAGACCGTTCGCAATTGGAGGCGCGCGAGCAAGCCGCCGCTGACGGTGAACGCCAAGAGCTTGCCAGGTCGTGGTCCGTCACCGATGGCGCGTCCTACGCCTATCTCCTCGGGGCTTATCTTGGCGACGGAACCGTCTGCGTACAGCAGGGAATCTGGCTCCAGATCGTGAACGACCGTCGCTACCCCGGCATCTCGCGCGAGATCATGGCGGCCATGGCTACGACGTTTCCCGGCTCGTCAATCCACGCGTGCACCCATCATGGGTCGGGGAATCTGACGTCCTGTGTATCGGCCACCCGGCGATGCTGCGAGCGTTTCCCCAGCACGGACCAGGGCACAAACACCTACGTCCGATTGTGCTTGCCGATTGGCAACTCGAGCTAACCCATGCCCATCCGGGCGTCGCTGGTCCGCGGGCTCATCCACTCAGACGGGTGCCGCGTCGTCAATCGCTTTCAAACGAAGCTTCCAAGCGGTCGCGTCGCAGACTACTCGTACGTCCGTTACTTCTTCACCAACTACTCCTCCGACATCCGGCAGATCTTTCGTGATCACTGCGAGCTCCTCGGGATCCGCGTGACCCAGTCGAATCACCGCAACCTCACGGTCTCGCACCGGCGGAGCGTCGCGATCCTTGAGGAGATCGTCGGCCCCAAGACGTAGGGCTCGCGAGCGGAGGTCGCACCATTGGCAGATGCGGAGAGGTAGTGCGGGCGGAGGGACTCGAACCCCCACGAGCTAAGCCCACCGGCACCTAAAGCCGGCGCGTCTACCAATTCCGCCACGCCCGCGAGACCAGCGGCGATTGTAGGCCGTCGCGCCGCTCGGGCGGCGCGGCTCCGAACCGTCGCACGCCGCCACACCAGTTTGTAAGGTCCCGGCATGGTCCAGCACCGGACTCTGACGCCCGGCTACGCGGTCGTGTATCCGAATCGCGAGAAGGCCTCGAGCAAGCTGATGAAAGCGATCGTGGCGCTGATCCTGCTCGTGTCGGTGGGGACTGCTGCTGATCGTCACGATCGGCGGCTGGTCGCAGCTAGAGGGGATGAAGCTGATCAACTTCATCTGGTGCGGGGCTTACCTGATCATCGCGTTCTATATCTGGGGTCGGTGGGCCAGGGGCATGCTTCCGATTGCGGCCGGCCTCGCAGTCTTGCTGCTGATGATCGCGATCGTCGCCGGCCTCGGCCTGTCGGGAACGAGTTGGTTTGACCGCAGCCACGCCGGCTTCGCTCCGGCGCAGTCGCTGTTCGGCGGAAACGGGCTCAGCGCCGACACGCTCGGGACGATCACCCTGCTGCTGATCCCGGTCCAAGTGCTGCTGATCGTGTTCGCGATGCGAGCGTTCGCGCAGGGCTGGAACGTCGAGCAGGAAGTCCCGATCGACGAAGCGCGGAGGCGGGGCTACAACCCACCCGATTCGTCGCCCCCGCCCCAACCCGCGACGGCCTGAACCGCGTGGGGACCTAGTAGTAGTGCGGCGGGCGGGACTCGAACCCGCACGTCCCGAAGGACAGTGCCTTTTGAGGGCACCGCGTCAGCCGATTGCGCCACCGCCGCGCTCGGCGGCAGTTTAGTCGTGCCGCTCGGGCGTTAGGGATCGGGGTCGCCGGCACCGGTCCGGGAGCCCGGACCTGCGTGACGCGCCAACGGACCGGGGCCGCCACGGGTGCTGGATTTTGGTCCACAGTGCACCCAAATCCAGCACGCACCCCACCAGGTCCGCACGACCGCCGGCGCCCTCTAACCCAGGATCAGACCGAGCAGCTCGTCGATCAACCCCGGCGGCGCCGCCACCGTCCCCGCCGGCTCGCCCTCGGCCGCCACCAGATCGCGGACGTCCAGCCCGGCGCGGGAGGCGATCAGGCTGCCGGCGGCGACATCCCAAGGGTTGAGGCCGCGCTCGAAATAGGCGTCGTACCGTCCGACGGCGCACCAGCAGAGGTCGAGTGCCGCGGCGCCGACGCGGCGGATGTCGCGCACCCGCGGCAACAGGCGCTGCATCACGCCTGCCTGGCGGGCGCGGACGGCTGCGTCGTAGTTGAAGCCGGTGGCGACCATCGCGAAGCCGAGCGACTCGGCATGGCCGTCGCGGTGGATCGGCTCTCCGTTCAGTGTCGGATCGCCGGACCGGGTCGCCTCGAAGCACTCCTCGGAGATCGGGTCGAGGACGACTCCGGCCAGGGTGCCGTCAGCCGACTCGACGGCGATGCTGACCGCGAACGCGGGGATCCGGTAGAGGTAGTTGATCGTCCCGTCGAGCGGATCGACGACCCAGCGGAGCTCCCCCTCCCCGGTCTCGCCGCCCTCCTCACCGAGGATCGCGTCGCCCGGTCGCCGCGCCGCGAGCACCGACCGGATCGCCGACTCAGCGGCGAGATCGGCGTCGGACACGAGATCCGTCGGCCCGCTCTTGGAACGCACGCCGCGGGCGGGTCCCGCGTAGCGCCGGCGCAGCTCATCGGCCGCCGCGACGGCCGCCTCCCGCGCCACCGCGAGCAGGTCCTGCTCATCGTTCGGCGTCATCCAACCGGGTTCTATCGGATTTCCGGCTGCGATCATCCGGCGCCGATGCGGCCACGGGAGACGATCACGGCGCTCGCGGCGTTCGAGGGCCGGGGCCCGGGAACCGACGCTGAGCGGCGGGCGGCCCAATGGTTGGCCCGGGACTTGGTCGCGAGCCGCCAGCGGGTCCGGGTCGAGACGTTCTGGTGCCGTCCGAACTGGGCGCTCGCCCACGCGTGGCACGTCGCGCTGGCGCTCCTGGGCAGTCTCCTATCGGTGAGCCACCCGACGATCGGCGCAGTGCTGCTCGCGGTGGCGCTCGCCTCGATCGTCGCGGACGACGTGCTCGGAACGTCGCTCGGACGCCGCCTGACCCCCGAGCGCGCGAGCCAGAACGTGATCGCCACAGCTCGCTCCTCGGGACCGGGAGCGGGACCTGGAACGGGAGCGGCACCGGGAGCAGGACCGGGAGCGGGACCGCGCTCAGGACCGGAATCAGACCCGCCGGCGCGACTGATCGTGACCGCCAACTACGACGCCGGCCGGACCGGCCTGATCTACCGTGACCCTGTCCGCGCCGCCGCGGCCCGCGTCCGACGCGCCACCGGAGGCCTCGCGCCCGGCTGGCTCGCCTGGGTCGTGATTGCGATCGCCTACGAGCTGGCGATCGCGATCGTTCGCGTCACGCAGCACCACCCGCCCCACGCGCTCGGGGTCCTCCAGCTGCCGCCGGCGGTAGCCCTCGTCCTTGCACTCGCGCTGTTGCTCGAGGCCGCCGGCGCCGGCTACGGCCCCGGTGCCGGCGATAACGCCTCCGGCACCGCGGTCGCGCTGGAACTCGCGCGGACCGCGACCGCGGACCTCGCGCGAACCGCGACCGCGGACCTCGACGCGAACCGCGACCCCGGACGTCACGCGGGCCGTGACAGCCGACCTCGCGATCGAACTCGTGCTCCAGGGCGCCGGTCAGGACGAACAGATCGGGCTCCGCCGGTACCTGAAGGCCCGCAGGCGCGAGCTCAGGCACGCAAACGTCGCGGTGCTCGGGATCGCGGCCTCCGGCGCCGGACAGCCGGCGTGGTGGTTCAGTGACGGCCGCCTGGTGCCGCTTCGCTACGGACGCAGCCTACGAACGCTCGCCGAGCGGACGAGCGCCACCACCCACCGCGGCCGAGGCTCAACCCCGGCCCTCCCCGCCCGCGCCGCCGGCCTGCCGGCGATCGCGATCGGCTGCCTCGACGATCGCGGGCTCGCCCCTCGCTCTCACCAGCGAAGCGACACCCAGGACCACGTCGACGACGACGCGCTGAGCGCGGCCGTCGCGCTCGGGCTGACGCTGATAGCTGCGCTCGGACAGCGCTAGACCGGCGTGACCGGATTGTGCTTGTCCGGCCACTCGCGGTGCTTCCCGGCCGCGAGCGCGAACCGGCGGATCAGCTCGGACCGCAGATCCTCGGGCTGGATGACCGCGTCGATCACGAGCTCGGATGCGAGGTGGAGGATGTCGATGTCCTCGGCGTACTCGCGCCGCAGTTCCTCGGTCCGCGCCGCGCGCTCGCCCTCGTCCGAGATCGCCTGTAGCTGGTTGTAATACACCGCGTTGATCGCGGCGGAAGGACCCATCACCGCGATCGACGCAGTCGGCAGCGCGACGCAGCAGTCGGGGTCGAACGCCGGCCCGGCCATCGCGTACAGACCGGCGCCGTAGGCCTTGCGGACGATCACCGAGATCTTCGGCACGTTCGCCTCGGACACTGCGCTGATCATCTTCGCGCCGTGCCTGATGATGCCCTCGCGCTCGACCTGCGTGCCGATCATGAACCCGGGCACGTCGGCGAGGAACAGCAGCGGGATGTTGAACGCGTTGCACGTCCAGATGAAGCGGGCGGCCTTGTCGGCGGAGTCGACGAACAGCACGCCGCCCTTGACCTTCGGCTGGTTGGCGACGATCCCGACCGCGCGGCCGTCGAGGCGCGCATAGCCCACGATCACCTCGCGGGCCCATCGTGCGTGAATCTCCAAAAAGGATCCGCCGTCGACCAACGCGTCGATCAGCGACCGCATGTCGAACGGTTTGTTCTCATCGACGGGGATCAGCTCGCGGATCGACGACTCCGTCGACGGCGCGGGCGCCGCGGGCGGTGCGCTCGGCGCCTCGCCTAGATACGACGAGGGGAAATAGCTCAGGTAGCGCCGGGCAAAGTCGATCCCCTCCTCGTCGCTCGACACCAGCGCGTGGCCGACGCCGCTCCGAGAGGTGTGCATCCGCGCCCCGCCCATCTCCTCGAGCGAAACCTTCTCTCCGATCACCATCTCGGCCATCCGCGGCGACCCGAGATACATCGATGCGTTGCCGTCGCGCATGATCACGATGTCGCAGAACGCGGGGATGTAAGCCCCGCCCGCGGCGGACGGGCCGAACAGGACGCACACCTGCGGGACGACCCCCGACATGCGCACCTGGTTGAAGAAGATCCTTCCGGCGCCCCGGCGGCCGGGAAACATCTGCACCTGCTCGTTGATCCGTGCCCCGGCCGAGTCGACCAGGTAGACGAGCGGGATCCGCAGCGACAGCGCGCGCTCCTGGATCCGCACGATCTTCTCGACGGTCCTGGGCGCCCACGACCCGGCCTTGACCGTCGGGTCGTTGGCCATCACCGCGACCGGCGCGCCGGCGATCGTGCCGACACCCGTCACGACGCCCTCGGCGCCGAGCCCGTCCTCCTGCCAGCCGGCGAGAAGTCCCTCTTCGGCGAACGAGCCAGCATCCAGCAGTCGCGCCACCCGCTCGCGCACCGGCAGCTTGCCCTGCGACAACGCCTTCTCGCGGTGGCGCTCCGGACCGCCGGCACGCGCCCGCGCAACCGCAACATCAAGCGGATCGGTGCGATCCACGTCGGTCAAAGCTCACCCGCCTCCCAAGACACGGGTCCGGCCAGCAGCACATGGCTCCCGAGCGTACGCCCGAGTACCTCCTGCGCCGCACGCGAGGCTGCGATCAGCGCGGCCAAGTCGATCCCGGTCGAGATCCCCATCTCGTGCAGCATCGACACGAGGTCCTCGGTGGCGATGTTCCCGGTCGCGCCCGCGGGCACCGGACACCCGCCGAGCTCGCCGAAGCTCGACTCGAAGCTCTCGACGCCCGCTTCGAGCGCCGCCAGCACGTTGGCAAGGCCCTGCCCCCGGGTGTTGTGGAAATGCGCCGTCAGCTCCACATCTGGCAACCGATCGCGGGCAGCCGGGAAGAACGAGCGGACCTGCAACGGATTGGCCATCCCGGTCGTGTCGCCAAACCCGACCTCGACCGCCCCAAAATCGACCAGAGCGGAGGCGATATCCAAAACCCGATCGACCGGCACCTGACCCTCGTACGGGCAGCCGAACGAGGTCGAGATGACGCCCTCGCAGCGCAATCCCTCGGCCAGCGCCCGTGCGAACGTCCGCTCCAATCCCGCCAGAGACTCCGCCACCGAGCGCCCGACGTTCTTCTGATTGTGGGTCTCGGACGCCGACAGGAAGCCGTTGATCTCCTGGAAGCGATCACGCAGCGGCAGCGCACGCTCCAGACCGCGCTCGTTCGGAATCAACACACCCACCGACACCGAAGGAGGGAGCGACACCGACGAGAGCACCTCGGACGCGTCGGCCAGCTGCGGGATCACGTCGGGCCGGACGAAGCTCGTGACCTCGATCCGCGGCAGCCCCGCGGCGCCGAGCATCTCGATCAGGCGGATCTTGTCCGCGGTCGGGATCACCTCGGGCTCGTTCTGGAAGCCGTCGCGCGGGCCGACCTCGCGGATCCGAACACTGGCGGGCAACTCGCTCACGAGCCCGATTCTAGGAATTAGCGATACACAAGCTTGTAGCCGAGCATCTGGGTGAGCGTCACGAGCTGATACCCACGCTTGCGCAGACCGGCGACCTCCTCGGGCAGCGCGTCGAGCGTCTCGTAGCGCGGACCGCCGCCGAAGTGCTCCTCGATGATCCCGCCGTTGTGAGCATTATCGAGCACGTTGTCGATGATCTCGCTCTCCCCGGGCAGCGCCCAGTCGCGAGGGTCTATGTCCCACTGGATCGTCGTGAACCCCATCGAGCGCGCGAGCTCGAGCAGCGACGGATCGACCGCGCCGTAGGGAGCGCGGAACAGGCACGGCTCGAATCCGCCGGTCGCCTTCCGGATCGCGGCGGCGGCCAGCGAGAGCTGCTGTCGCTGCTCGGAAGCGGACAGCCCGAGCATGTCCGGATGACTCCACGTGTGATCGCCGATCATGTCCCCGTCCGCGAGCATCTCCCGCTCGACCGTGCCGTGCGGGTCGTACTCCGGGATGTGCTCGCCGATCTCGAAGAACGTCGCCGGCGCATGGAGACGCGCGAGCTCCTGAACGAACTCCGCGGTCGGCGGAGTGTCCCAGGGCCCATCGTCGAACGTCAACGCGATCTCGCGGACCTTGCGCGGGCCCGTGAACACCCAATCGGGGCCGGATGGGACACAGCCGACCAGGCGCGGGGTATGAAGCTGCAGAGCAGACGGCGCCCCCGGGAACAGCGTCGAGCACATCGACGTGCCGGGCACCACCGGAGTGCACCCCGTCACGCGAGCGGTGCTGAGCACCTGCCAGCGGAGCGGGCGATACTGAAGCCCGATGCTCGACGGGAGGAAGCTCGCCGTCAGCTCGCGGTCGCTCGTCCGCGTCACGGTCGCGGCGATCGCCACCGCGCCGCCCGCCCCAGACCGCGTAATCGGCGAATACAACAGCGAGGGCGAGGGCGAGCCGGGCCGAGGCCCCGCGAGGCACACCTGACCGACGGCCGATCCGCTCGGGGCGCGCTCGATCAGCAGACACAGGGAGCGTCCGTCACGCCGCAGTCCAGCCGGCGAAAACGGGTGCATGAGCTCAACCTGCCAGACGAGATCCTGGCCGGCCTGAGTCAGGGACGCTGCCTGCACGCCGAACGGCTGGGCGGGCACGCTGCTGGCGCCGAGGGCGGCGGCCGCGACCACCAGCACCGCAACCAGGGATGACACCAGACCTCGAACAACCTTCACCACGCCCTCTTCCCCATCTCTCCGAACCGTAGCCCATACACTCCCCGGCCTTGCCCGAGAGCCCCGTCTGCATAGTTGGAGGCACCGGCGCGCTCGGCTTCGGGCTCGCGGTGAGGCTTGGCCGCGCCGGCGTGCCGATCGTGATCGGTTCGCGCGACGCGGGCCGGGCGCGGGAGGCCGCCGAGCGCCAAGCGGAGCAGGTGCCCGGTGCCGCGTGCGCCGCGGCCGAGAACACCGACGCGGTCAAGGATTCCGAGATCGTGATCCTGAGCGTTCCGTTCCGTAGCCAGTCGGAGACGCTCACGAACCTCAAGGGGGTTCTGAGGCCCGGGCAGCTGCTCGTCGACGCCACCGTTCCCCTCGCCGCCGCCGTCAGCGGCAAGGCCACCCGGACGCTCGGCGTGTGGCAGGGCTCGGCGGCACAACAGGCCCAGGAGATGGCCCCCGAAGGCGTCAACGTGGTGTCCGCATTCCACACGGTCAGCGCCGCACTCCTCAGCGACCTCGACCACAAGCTCGACGAGGACGTCCTGATCTGCGGCGACCGGCGCGACGACAAGGCCAAGGTGGCCGAACTCGTCACGCAGATCGACGGGCTACGCCCGGTCGACTGCGGCCCGCTCGAGATGGCCCGGATCGTGGAGACGCTCACGCCGCTGCTGATCTCGATCAACGTGCGCAACAAGGTCCGCGCCGGGATCAAGATCACCGGGCTCAACTCGCATTGAGCGGGCCGGTCGTCGTCCTCGCCGGCGGGACCGGTGGCGCCAAGCTGGCCCGCGGCATGCTCGACGTGGTCGGCTCCGACGAGCTAGTCGTGATCGCGAACACCGGCGACGACATCGAGATCTACGGCGCCTACGTCTCGCCCGACCCGGACCTCGTCACGTTCTGGCTCGCGGACCGGATCGACGAGCGCGGCTGGGGGCTCGCCGGCGACACGTTCCGCGTGATGGACGGTCTCAGGCGCCTGAACGTCGACGTGTGGTTCAACCTCGGAGACGAGGATCTCGCGATCGGGATCGAACGCGCGCGCATGCTGGAGCAAGGAACCCGCCTTACTGATGCCCACGCCGCGATCGTCCGAGCACTGGGCGCCCCGGGTCATGTCCTGCCGATGACCGACGAGCCCGTCCGGACCAGGGTCATGGCCGGCGACCGTTGGTGGCCGTTCCAGGAATACATGATCAGGTCCGGGGGCGCAGGTCCGGTCGAGGACGTCGATTTCCGCGGCGCGTACCACGCGAAACCGACGCCGGAAACCGAGCAGGCACTCGCCACGGCCCAGGCGATTGTCATCGGCCCGTCGAACCCGGTCATCTCGATCGGCCCGATCCTGGCGGTGCCCGCCATCAGGGACGCACTCAAACACAGCCCAGCGCCCGTGGTCGCCGTCAGTCCGCTCGTCGCCGGGGCTGTCGTCAAGGGACCTACCGAGGCGTTCATGGCGTGGACCGGCCGGCCGCTGACCAGCGACGGAATCGCGGCCCTGTATGAAGGCGTGATCGACGGCCTCGTCGCCGACGGGCGCGCCCAAGGACTCCCAAGCCTCGAGACCGACGTGCTGATGGATACGCCGGCCGCGCGTCGCCGGGTCGCCGAGGAAACGCTGCGCTTCGCGCTCGCTCTCGGGTAGGTACCGTCCCGCGCCATGCGGACCCTTGCGATCCTGCCCATCAAGAGCTTCTCGCACGCCAAGCAGCGGTTGCGGCACGAGCTCAGCGCAGCCGACCGGCGCGCGTTGGTCGACGCAATGTTCGCCGACGTGCTGGTGGCGCTCCGTCGCGTTCCGGCGCTCGAGGGGATTGTCGTGGTCAGCGGCGATCGCGTCGCTCAGCGGATCGGAGCCGGATACGGGGCCACGATCGTCGAGGACGACGAGCGTGGGCACAATGCCGCGGCCACGAAGGGCATCGAGGCCGCTCTCGAGGACGGGATCGAGCGGGTCCTGCTGGTCCCGGGAGACTGTCCGCTGCTCGACCCCAAGGAGGTCGAGGAGTTGCTCGTGCACCCGGCCGAGCAGCCCTCGGCGCTGATCGTGCCCGATCGGCATGGCACCGGCACGAACGCGCTGCTGCTCTCGCCGCCGGACTCGCTCGCGCCGAGTTTCGGCCCGGACAGCTGCCAGCGCCACGCGGCCGATGCCGAGGCGGCCGGCGTGGCCGCGGAGGTGGTCGAGGTGTCCAGCCTGGCGCTCGACGTCGATACCCCCGACGACCTCGAGGCCTTACAGCGACGCCTGACGGAAATCCGCGGCGGCGCCGCTCATACTCGCGGCATGCTCAACCAGCTGATGCGCGCGCGCTCCTAGCTAGTGGGATCGATCACCGCCACCGCGGTGGAGGGACTGCCGGAGATCGCGCCCGGAGACGACCTCGCCGCCCTGATCGCGACAGCCCTAGAAACCCACCCGAGCCGCACACCGCCGCTCACCGACACCGACGTGCTCGTCACGGCGCACAAGGTCGTGTCGAAGGCCGAAGGCCGTCTCCGCGCGCTCGGCGACGTCCAGCCCGGAGCACAGGCGAGACAGCTCGCGTCCGAGCTCGGCAAGGACCCGCGCCACGTTCAGGTCGTGCTCGACGAGTCCCGCGAGGTCCTGCGCGCGTCGCACGGCGTCCTGATCTGCGTGACCCATCACGGGTTCGTCTGCGCCAACGCCGGCGTCGACGCTTCGAACGTCCCCGGCGAGGACACGCTCGTCCTTCTCCCGCGCGACCCCGACGCGTCGGCGCGAACCCTCCGCGCCCGCATACGAAACCTGACCAACGCGAACCCCGCGATCGTCATCACCGACTCGTTCGGCCGCGCCTGGCGCCGCGGGCAGGTCGACATCGCGATCGGCTGTGCCGGGCTGGCTCCGCTCGAAGACTGGCGCGGGCGCCCCGACACGGTCGGGCGCGAGCTCAAGGCCACGTGGATCGCGGTCGCCGACGAGCTCGCGGCGGCCGCGGACCTCGCCCGGACCAAGGACGGGGCGCTACCCGTGGTCGTCGTGCGCGGCGCCGACCGTCACGTCAGCGCCGAGGACGGCCCCGGCGCGGTCGCGATGATTCGCCCGGAGTCGGAGGACCTGTTCCGGTAGCGCGCGGACGTCCGGGGCCGTCGCGGTGATCACGGCCGCCAGGACGACCGCGACCCCCACCAGCTGCAGCCCCGTGGGCGCCTCGCCGAGGATCAAAACCGCGAGCACCACGGAGCCAACCGGCTGGACGGTGAGCGTCAGCGAAGTAATTGCGGAGGGCAGACGTGGGAGCGACGTCGTGATCAGCAGCCAGCCGATCACCTGCGAGGTCAGCGCCAGCACGATCAGCCAACCCACGCCCGGCCACGCGGGCAGCAAATCGGCGTCGCCGACGACGAGCCCCGCCACCACGGCGCAGACCGTCGCGGTCGCGGTCATATCGAACAGCGGCCCGGCCACCCGGCGCAGGTCAGAGCTACCGCGTCGGAGCAGCATCAGGACGCCGACGTAGGCGATTCCCGCTGCGAGCCCGAACGCGGCGCCGCGACCTGGGGCCCGGCCATAGGCGCCATGCTCCAGCACACCCGAGATCAGCAACACGCCGAGCAGCGCGATCGGGAGTGCCGCGAGCACGCGCCGGCCCGGCCGCTCCGCGAGCAGCGCCCACGCCACCAGGGGCACGATCACCACCTGGATGTTCGCGAGCACGGTGGCGAGCCCCGCGCCGACGTCGTCGATCGAGTGATGCCAGAGGATCAGGTCGGCCGCGAAGAACACTCCGGCGGCGACGGCGATCCGGCGATCGGTCCATGGTCGGGCTCCGTACCGGCGACCTTCGAGCCAGGCCAGCAATCCCAACAGCGGCAGCGCGAACGCACACCGGAAGATCGCCGCCGTCGACGGCGAGGCGTGACTCAGCTTGACCAGGATGCTCGAGAACGCGATCGCGCCCGCGCCGAGCAGCGCGGACACGCGAACGAGTCGCGGATTGGCCAGCCAGCGATCCATACGAACCAGGCTAGACCCCGTCCGGGCTCCAGAACGTCCAACAAACGAGCGCCGAGCTAGCCCTGCGTCGGAGCGCCGACGGCGTGAAAGCCGCCGTCGACGTGCACGATCTCACCGCTGATCGCGCGCGCGTAGTCCGATAGCAGGAAGCAGATCGTGTCGGCGACCGGCGCCGGATCCTCGACGTCCCAGCCGAGCGGCGCTTGCGCGCGCCACAACTCCGCCAGACCCTCGAACCCCGGTATCCCCCGCGCCGCGACGGTACCCAAAGGTCCCGCGGACACGAGGTTCACCCGGATCCCGCGCGGGCCGAGATCACGCGCCAGGTACCGCGACACCGATTCGAGCGCGGCCTTCGCCACGCCCATCCAGTCATAGATCGGCCACGCGACGGTGGCGTCGAAGTCGAGCCCGACGATGCCCGACCCCGCCCCCATCAACGGCTCCAACGCGCCCGCCAACGACTTGAACGAGAACGCGCTCGTCTGGAACGCGGCAATCGCGCTCTCCGGCGGAGTGGTCATGAACCGCCCCCCAAGCGCATCCTCGGGCGCGAACGCGATCGCGTGCAGCGCTCCGTCCACCGACCCCCAGCGATCTCGCAGAGAACCGGTCAACGCTTCCAGATCGGATGGGCTGTTCACGTCGAGCTCGAGCACATCGACCTCGCTCGACAGCCGCTTGGCCGCCCGCTCGGTCATCCGGCGCGCCCGCCCGAAGCTCGTCAGCACGATCGAAGCCCCCTCCTCCAGCGCGCGCAAAGCCGCGTGGAACGCGATCGAGTCCTTCGTGATCACGCCCGTGATCACGAGCTTCTTGCCCTCGAGGATCACGGCCCCTCGCTAGCGGGCACGAGCGTCGCCGAGCGTCCACAGCGCGCCGGCAAGGCGCTCGCGCGTGTCCGCCGGCTCGATCAGCTCATCGACGAACCCGGAGGCGGCAGCCGCCTCAGCCCGCAGGTGCTCGTCGAAGTACTCGTCCGCGAGCCGGGTCCGTTCCACCTCGACGTCGGCTGCGGCGCGCAGCTCGCGGCGATTGACGACTCCGACGGCGGCCCGCGCGCTCATGATCCCGAGCTCGGCCTCGGGCCATGCCAGCACTAGATCGGCGCCGAGGTCGCGCGAGTTCATCGTGATGTAGGCGCCGCCGTAGGACTTGCGCAGGACGACGGTCAGCTTCGGCACCCGCGCGGCGGCGAACGCGCGAACCAGCGACGCTCCGTGCCGGATCACGCCGGCCCGCTCCTGTTTCGAGCCGGGCATGAAGCCGGGGGTGTCGACGACGGCGATCAGCGGCAGCCCGAACGAGTTGCAGAAAGTGACGAACCGTGCCGCCTTCTCGGACCCCTCGGCGTCGAGCACGCCGCCGAGATGGTGCGGCTGGTTGGCGACGATCCCGACCGGGCGGCCTTCGATCCGGGCGAGCGTCGTGACCACGTTTCTCGCCCACCGAGGGCACAGCTCGAGCAGCGAGCCCGAGTCGACGATTCCGGCCAGCGCATCGCGCACGTCGTAGGCGCGCCGCGGCTCCGACGGCACGACCGCGCCCGGGTCGGCGATCTCCGGACCGACTGGATCCACAAAAGGCAACCCGGAACCCGCGGACGACGGCAGATACGCCAACAAGTCGCGGACTCGCAAAGCCGCGGCGGTCTCATCGTGGGCCACGAGATGGCAGACGCCGTTGTGCTCGTGCACGCGCGGGCCGCCGAGCGACACCGCGTCGATCTCCTCGCCGAGCGCGTCGCGGACGACGCCGGGTCCGGTCAGGAACATCGCGGCGTCCTCGGTCATGATGATCAGGTCGGTCAGCGCCGGCGAGTACGCCCCGCCGCCGGCGGATGCGCCCGACACCACCGAAATCTGCGGCACGACGCCGGTCAGGCCGACCGTGTGGCGGAAGATGCGGCCGTACCCGGCGAGCGCGGCCTGGCCTTCCTGCATCCGAGCACCACCCGACTCGACGAACGCGACCACCGGAATCTGGGCGCGCTCGGCGGTCTTCAACACGCGAACGATCGTGTCCGCGTGCTGCTCCCCGAGCGAGCCTCCGAGATACGAGCCGTCCTCGGCGTAGCACGCGATCGGCCGTCCGGCGACGCTGCCCGTCGCGCCCAGGACGCCGTCGCCGGGCACGGCACGCGCGCCCACCCGGCGCGAGAGCACGCGGGAGCGCAACGGCCGCACGCTGCCGGGGTCGCACAACGCCTCGAGCCGCTCGAGCGGATCGAGCCGCCGAGCCTGCTCACGCTCAATCGTGGCGCTCACGATTCCGCGCCCCTCAAGACCAGCGTCACGTTGTGGCCGCCGAACGCGAACGAGTTCGAGATAGCCACCGGCGGATGGCCGTTCGACATAACCAGCGGCCGGGCCTCACCGGGGACGTAGTCGAGGTCACAGTCCGGATCTGGCACCTCATAGCCGATCGTCGGCGGAATCACACGGGTGGCCAAAGTCTTCACGGTGGCGACTGCCTCCACAGCGCCCGCGGCGCCGAGCAGGTGCCCGATCGCGGACTTGGTCGAGGAGATCGGGATCTTGTAGGCCCGCTCCTCCCCCAGCGCGCGCTTCAACGCGGCCGTCTCGGCTGAGTCGTTGAGCTGCGTGGACGTCCCATGCGCGTTGATGTAGTCGACGTCGTCGGGACCGATGCCCGCGTCGTGCAAAGCCAGTTCGATCGCGCGCGTCGCGGCGGCGCCGCTCGGCTCGGGCGCGGTCAGGTGATAGGCGTCGGAGGTTGACCCGTATCCGGTCACCTCGCCGAGCACCTTCGCTCCGCGAGCCGCGGCAGCGCCTGCCTCCTCGAGCACGAGCACGCCCGCGCCCTCACCCATCACGAACCCGTCGCGGCGCGCATCAAACGGCCGCGAGATCCCGGTCGGCGACAGCGCCTGCATCGAGTTGAAGCTGCCGAACCCGAACGGCGTGAGCGTCGCCTCGGCGCCGCCGACCACGACTGCGTCGGCATCGTCGTACTGGATCATGCGGAGCGCGGCCCCGATCGCGTGGGCGCCGCTCGAGCACGCGGACACGATGCTGTACATCTGGCCCTGCAGGCCGTACTTCATCGAGACCGCCGCGGCGGCCGCGTTCGACATCTGCGCCGGAATTCCGAGCGGCGACATCCTCGCCGGGCCGCGATCGCGGAGCACATCGTGCTGGAGCTCGATCGTCTGGATCCCGCCGATTCCCGTCGCAAGAATGCAGCCGAGCCGCATCCGGTCGTAAGGGAGATCGCCGTCCCAGCCGGCGTCGGCGATCGCCTCACCGGCCGCGACGAGCGCGAGCTGCGAGAACCGGTCGAGCCGGCGGATCTCCTTGACCGTCAGGACCTCGCTCGGCTCGAAATCGGTGCACGCGCCGGCGCCGTCGAAAATCCCGCAATCGCCGGCCGCCCAGCGTGAGTACAGGGTCTCGGCG
Organism: uncultured Solirubrobacterales bacterium; assembly: GCA_963770615.1. Taxonomy (GTDB): domain Bacteria; phylum Actinomycetota; class Thermoleophilia; order Solirubrobacterales; family Solirubrobacteraceae; genus Palsa-465. Next base: position 21,051 of record CAVYQJ010000021.1, read on the forward strand.
CCCACGCCGAGCGGCGTCACGGCGCCCAGCCCCGTGATCACGACCCTACGTCGCGCGGGCCGGCCGTTTGAATCCACGTCGCTCACCTGAAACCCGGCTTCACTCCGCGCGGCTGACGATCAGGTCGATCGCGTCGCCGACGGTCTTGAGCTCCTTCATGTCCTCGCCCTTGAGCACGACGCCGTAGTCGTCCTCGACGACCTGCGCCAGCTCGACGAGGTCGAGCGAGTCGATGTCGAGCTCCTCGAACGTCGAGCCGCGGCTGATCTGGTCGGCGTCAGGGCCGAAGCTCGCGAGCGTCTCGACCACGCGGGCCTCGACCTGTTCTGTGGTGACGGTTGCCATGGATTGATCTCCTTTCAGTTGTCAGTGGTGCTTATGCCGCCAGGCCACCGTCGACGGTGAGCACCGCTCCGGTGACATAGCTGGCCTCGTCGGAAGTTAGGAAGCGCACGCACGCCGCGACCTCGTCCGGGGTCCCGACGCGCCGGGCGGGAATCGCCTGGATGATCTCCTTCGACGCTCCGCCGATGAATTCGGTGTCGATCAGTCCGGGCGCGACCGCATTCACGGTCACTCCGCGGCGCGCCACCTCGACCGCCGCGGTCTTCGTCAGTGCAATCAGCCCGGCCTTGGAGGCGGAGTAGTTCGCCTGCCCCGGGTTGGCGCGCAACGCGACAACCGACGAGATGTTCACGATGCGCCCGGAGCGCGCTCTGAGCATCGCCTTCAACGCGCGTCGCGTCAGCCTGAAGGCCGCGGTCAGATTCGTCTGGAGCACCGAGTCCCATTCCTCGTCGCCGAGCGAGGGAGTGAGGTCGTCCCGGCTGATCCCGGCATTGTTGACGAGCACGAGGACAGGACCGTCGAAGTGCGACTCGAGCGCTCCGAACAGCTCGTCGGGCGCGCCGGGGTCCGACACGTCGGCCGCGAGCGCGATCGCCTGTCCGCCCTCGCGCTCGATCTCGGACACGACCGCCTCGGCGCCCTCGCGATCGGAGCGGTAGTTGACGCCGACCCGCCAGCCGTCACGCGCGAGCGAGCGCGCGATCGCCGCGCCGATTCCGCGCGACGCGCCGGTGACGAGCGCCGACCCTTCTCGCTGCCGCACGGGCTCAGCCATTGTCCGAGCCTCCCCACTCGATCACGCCGGCGCCCCAGGTGAAGCCGGCTCCGAACGCGCTGAGCAGGACCCGCGAGCCCGGCTTCAACCAGCCCTCGCGTTCGGCGAAGACGAGTCCCAGCGGCAGCGTGGCCGCTGAGGAGTTGCCCAGGTTCTCGATGCAATCCACGACGCGCTCAGACGGGAGCTGAAGCCTTTCCGCGAGCGCCCGGAGAATCCTTCCGTTGGCCTGGTGATAGACGAACAAGTCGATGTCCTCAAGCGCGAGGCCGGCGCTCTCGACCGCGGCGACCGTCGCCTGCCCCATCCGCGCCACCGCGTGGCGGTAGACCTCGGGTCCGTCCATCCGCAGCTTGCGGTCCTCGTGCGGGATCTGGATCGCGGGGGCGCCCGAGCCGTCAGCGCCAAGCACGATCGGCCCGATCGAGCCGAGCTCGCCACTCGCCGGACCGAGCACCGCCGCGCCCGCGCCGTCGCCGAACAGCGGCGCGGTCCGCTTGTCGTCCCAGTCCACGATCCGCGTGGTGAAGTCGGCGCCGATCAGGAGCACACACTCGGCACGCCCGGTCTCGATCTGCGCCGCGCCCAGCGACAGCCCGGACAGGAAGCCTGTGCAAGCGGCGCCGAGGTCGATCGCCCCGGCGCGCAGGGCGCCGATCTCGTGCGCCACGATCGGGGCGGCGTTCGGCATCAACTCGTCCTGCGTCAACGTGGCGACGAGCACCAAATCCACCTCGGCGGCGTCGACGCCGGCGCGGCGTAAGGCTTGCCGGCCGGCCTCCGCGGCGAAGTCAGACAGCCGTTCGTCGGGCCTCGCCACCGGGCGTTCGCGAATGCCGGTGCGCGACACGATCCAGTCCTCGGTGACCCCGAGGCGCTCGGCCAGCTCCGCCGTGGTCACGCGCCCCGCCGGAACCGTCGCGGCGACCGACAGGATCGCCGGTCGCGCCGGGGCAAGCGCCGCCGCGGCGCCGTGGCCGGCGGCATGCGAATACTCGTGGATCCCGCTCGGATCAAGCATGGGCGAGCTCCACGTCCTTGAGCGTGCGTTTCGCGAGCCCGGTCAGCACGCGGCCCGGCCCGACCTCGACAAACCGCTCGGCGCCGCGGTCGTGCATCACCAGCAGCGTCTCGCGCCACCGGACCGGCATCGTCAGCGCCTGCGCGAGTTGCGCCCGCACGTCATCGAACGGCGCGGCCGTCACCGCGGAGAACACCGTGACTCCCTGCGGCGGCGACACCTCGACGCGCTCGAGCGCGGCCGTGAACGACGGAACCGCCTCGGCCATCATCGGCGAGTGGAACGCTCCAGTGACGGGCAGATCCATCGGCCGCAGCCCGAGCTCCTTCGCGGCAGCGCTCGCGGCGTCGAACGACCCACGGTCGCCGGACAGCACCACCTGCTGGGGCGAGTTGTCGTTGGCCACCGACAGGCCGTGTGCCTCCGCCAGTTCGCCGGCGTGGTCGGCGGCGCCGGCGCCGAGCAGCGCGAGCATCCCGCCGTCGCCGGCGCGCTCGCCGGACTCCTGCATCAGCTTGCCGCGCAGCGCCACCAGCTCGAGCCCTTCCCGCTCGGTCAGGCAACCGGCCGCGACCAGCGCGGCGAGCTCTCCGAGCGAGTGGCCGGCCATGAAGTCTCCGGAAGGCCGCCCGAGCGCCTCCCACCCCGCCAGGCTCGCGCAGAAGATCGCGGGCTGGGCGAAGCGCGTGCCCTCGTCGGCGCGCACGAACGGGTCCTCGCCGACGATCTGCTCGGCGAGTGAGAGGAGATCCGGGCGCAGCTCGGACACGGTTTCGCGCATGTCCGGGGTCTGGCTACCCTGACCCGGAAACAGGATCGCAGTCACTCCCATTCTGCTATCACCCTACGCGGCAATCCGGATCCGGATACAGCCCCTTAGCGGACTTCCCCCCGTTCGGGGGGAGGGCCGAAATGCCCCTTCTGGAGGGCCCGAAAGCCGTGAGCCTCCCCAAGCCAACTCCGTCATCCGCGGCACTCGTGACCGGCGCTTCTGCGGGCATCGGCAGCGAGATCGCGAAGCTGCTCGCCGCGCGCGGCCACAATCTCGTGCTGGTCGCCCGGCGCAAGGAGAGGCTCGTCGCGCTCGCCGGCAAGCTGAGCGAGCAGCACGGCGTCCGGGCCGAGACGATCGCATGCGATCTCGGCAAGGCGGCGCCGCGAGGCAAGCTTCCCGGACAGATCGACGAGCTCGGGCTGGCCGTCGAGATCCTCGTCAACAACGCCGGGTTCGCCACCGGCGGCGCGTTCTATGAGGCCGACCCTGAACGTGAGCTCGAGCAGATCCGCGTGCTCGTCGAGGCGCCCGTGGTGCTCGCCCGAATGTTCTCGCCGGCGATGGTGCAGCGTGGGCGCGGCGGGATCCTGAACGTCGCTTCCACCGCCGGTATGCAGCCGATGCCCTACTCGGCGGGCTATTCCGCCGCCAAGGCGTACGTGCTGACGTTCTCCGAGGCGCTCCACCAGGAACTGCGTGGGCACGGGGTGACCGTCACCGCGCTCGCGCCGGGCCCGGTCGAGACGGACTTCTGGCAGATCGCCGGCTGGGAGACCTCGAGCGGCAAGTCTTTCGAGCGGGCCGTGCCCGGCACGCTGATCTCGCCCGAGCACGCCGCGCGCGCCGGCGTCGAGGGCCTCGACCACGGTGAGCGCGTCGTCGTCCCCGGGCTGCCGATGCGCGTCAGCATGCTCGCCAGCCGCTACATCCCGCACGCGCTCAAGCTGCCGGCGCTCGAGCGGTTCATGCGCCCGTCCGGCAAGGAGTGACCCCGGCGCCCGCCGCGCGCCGAACCACTGCGTACCCTCGAGCGCGCAGCGCCTGCTGAACCTGCTCGTGCCCTACCTGGGTTAGCCGCCGCCCGGGGATTTTGGGCCTCGCTCCGCTCGGCATCCATGGGTCCGGTTCCGCCCGGCTTCCGTGCCGGGCGGGCGTTGTTCGCGTTCCTCTGTCCGGGGCTCGGACTCCGGGCGGATAACGGCGAGCGCCTGGAGGTGGGCGCGGTGGCCCCCCGGGCCGGGCTTGGACTCCGGGCGGATAACGGCGGGCACCTGAGGGTGGGTGCGGTGGCCCCCCGGGCCGGGCCTGGACTCCGGGCGGATAACGGCGGGCACCTGGAGGTGGGCGCGGTCGTCCCGGGGACGGGTCGCGGCGCGACCGACATGCATAACTCGACAACGGAGCCGATCCGGCGAGGCCGTGCCGAGCTACGCACGCCTGACACGCGTGACACGGCAAGGCCGGCGCGATCGCGCTCGATTGTCGAGCTATGCATGCTCCGGGACGCCGCGGCGGCTCCCGGCGGGAACGCCACACCCCCTCCAGATGCCCGCCGTTTAAAACCCAATCCGCCCCACGACCACCGCGGAACCAACGACCGCCCGGCACGGACGCCGGGCGGAACCGGCCTCCCGGCTCGGCCCGCTCGGCATCCGGCCTCGCCACGACCGGGCCGGCCGGGAGTCATCCGGCTGGACGCCGCGCGAAGGCGGCCCCTAATCCCAACAGCCCGATCCTCTGCGCGCGCTGCACGGCCTCGGCCCGGTTGCGGGCGCGCAGCTTTCGATACAGCGCGCTCGTGTGCTCCTTGACCGTGTGCGGGCTCAGGTACAGCTGCTGTGCGATCTCGCGGTTGGTCGATCCGACCGCGATCAGGTCGAGGACCTCGCGCTCGCGCTCGGTCAGCAGCGGCGCCGGCTGCTCGGCCTTGGGCGGGAACGTCGTCATCCCGAGCCCCACCCGGCGAACCGCCGCCGCGACCCGGCTCGCGTCCCAGTCCTTGGAGACGAACCCCGACGCCCCGGCCGCCCGCGCGGCCGCCGGCGACATCCGCCCGGCGCCCGAGATCAACAACACGCGCGTCGCCGGCGAGGCCTCGCGGATTGTCTCGCTCAGCTCGGCGCCGGACTCATTGGCCAGGAACAGGTCGACGAGCGCGACGTGCGGCTTGTGGGTGCGGGCCAGCGCGATCGCCTCCGCGCCCGTGCGGGCCTGGAAGAACCGCTCGACCCACGGCTGCTCGCCGAGCAGCACCCGAAAGCCCCAGTGCACTACGTCGTGATCGTCCACAACCAGCACACGGAGCCTGCGATCGTCCATTCAGTGCCCCGATCCGGGAATTGGATGGCATTCGAGCGGCCCTCGGTGACCGAATTCCTGGCTCGCGACACTAAAACTCCTCGGGTTCGAGCGGATCCGCGTCCCGCGGAGCCTGCTCCAGCGGCACCGCCAGCCGCACGCGCCACCGATCCTCCTCGAACGGCCCGAACTCCACCACCCCGCCCTGCTGGAGCGCCTCGAACGCGGCCAGGCGAAGGCCCATCCCCGGATCGCCGGCGCCCGGGCGGGCGCCGTCGTTGCGCACCTCGAGCGTGAACGTGTCCTGGTCGCGCGCGACCGCGACCTCGACGCGCGTGGGGTCGGCGTGCTTGGCGATGTTGCGCAGCGCCTCGGTGAGCACCGACTGCGCGAGCGGCTCGATATCGGCGGGGACCGAGGACTCGCCCCGCCAGTCGACCTCGACGACGAACCCCGGCGATCTCCTGACCCGCTCGAGCTCGGCCGCGAGCGTCGTGCCTGTCTCCGGCGAAAGCGGCGCAAGCGGCCGCTCGAGCGCGCGCCGCAGGTCGGCCAGCGCCTCCTGCATCTCGATCCGGCACCGCTCGCGCTCGGCTCGGTCGAGTTGCTCGGCGCCGAGCGCGAGCGACACGCCGAACAGACGCTGGAGCACGCTCTCATGGATCTCGCGCGCCAGGTCGAGGCGCTCGCCGAGCCGCCGCGTTCGCTCCTGAGCGCGCGTGACGTTGCGCGCCGCCGCGACCAGCGCCGCGGTCTTACCGAGCGTCCACAGCAGATGGCGCTCGCCGTCTGACAGCTCGAACCGCCCTCCGCCACGGTCGGCGCAGATCACCCCGTACGCATAGCCGCCCGCGCTCAACGGCGTGCACACGAGCGTCGTGATCCCGAGAAGCTGCGCGTATTCGGGCGGAACCTCCTCCTCGATCCGATCCGAGACCACGACCACCTTGTCCTCGAGCAGCGCGCGCTGCGCGATCGGGGTGTTGACGAGCGTCGGCCTGATCCCAGAAAGCTGCTCGAACGGGATCCCGTAGGAGCCGATCGCGCGGACCCGACGACGCGCGGCGTCGGCCATGAAGATCGCCGCCCGGCGCATCGTGGTCAGTCGGCAGATCGCCTCGCAGATACGGTCGTAGAACTCCGTCGGCGAGGTGTGCATGTCGATCTCGGCGAGCAACTCGACGAACACCTCGAGCGGCTCGACGCCGGCGAACAGCGACGGGGCTCGATCCGCGATCGGTTGGTCGACGCTCACGCCGCCGCTGCCGGCAGCTCGTACCGCCGGCGGATCTCGTACAGCGTCGTGCGTTCCGCCGCTGGCCGCCCCGCCCGATGCGCGGCCTCGACGAGCTGAAGCGGCGTCAGCTTGACCCCGTGGTAGCTCCCGGCCATGCGCGAGATCGACTCCTCCATGAGCGTCCCGCCCAGATCGTTGACGCCCCAGTGCAGCGATTCGGTGGCGGCGTCGAGGCCCATCTTGACCCAGCTCGCCTGGAGGTTGGGGACGGTCCTGCCGAGCGCGAGCCGGAACGCCGCGGTGTGCTTGAGGTTCTCCTCGCGTGTGATCTCCTCGACGCCGTGGGTGCGGCCGAGCAGCGTGTGGAACGGGATGAACGACAGCGGCACGAACTCGGTGAAGCCGCCGGTGCGCTCCTGGAGCTCGCGGACCACGCGCATGTGCTCGGCCAGCTCCCACGGCTCTTCGACGTGACCGAACATGACGGTCACGGTCGACCGGATCCCCTCCGCGTGGGACGCCTCGATGATCTCGACCCACCGCGCCACCGGCAGCTTGTTGGGCGAGATCCGCTCGCGGACGCCGTCGTGCAGCACCTCGGCGGCGGTGCCGGGCGTCGAGCCGAGGCCGGCCTCGCGCAGCCGGTCGAACACGCGGCGGGGCGACAGGCCGCTGACGTCGCACATATGCGCGACCTCCATCGGCGAGTACGCGTGCAGATGAAGCTCCGGGGCTTCGTCTTTCGCGACCCTGAGCCACTTCTCATAGTCCGGAAGGCCCCAGTCGGGATGGATCCCCGACTGCATGCAGATCTCGGTGGCGCCGAACTCGAGCGCGTCCTGGATGCGCTGGCGGAACTCCTCCTCGGAGTGCTCGTACGCGTCGGGCGAGCGGCGCGACTGCCCGAACCCGCAGAACGCGCATCCGACGGTGCAGATGTTCGAGACGTTGATGTTCCGGTTGACCACAAATGTGACCGTGTCCCCCGCCAGCTCGGACCGGAGCTCGTCGGCCGCGCACCGCATCTCCTCGATCACCGAGGGCCGGGTCTCGGCGAACAGCGCGGTCAACTCCTCGGGGGTCAGCGCCAGCCCCTCGCGGCCCCGCTCCACCGCCCTCGGGGCGACGTCGTCGCCGACCTCGACCGACCCCCGGCGGCCCGAGCCGCGCCGCGGGATGAACGACCAGTACGCGGTCTTGATCACGTCCATCACCGGCCGCGAGATCCACTCCGGGTCGATGTACTCCGGATACACGCACAGCCGCTCAGACAGCGCCACGCCCTCGGCCCGCAGGCGCTTGCGCACCTCGGTCGGTGAGGGGAACGGGTGCTCGGGCGAGATGTGGTCGCCGTTGGCGCTCAGTCCGCCGAGGTCGGTGGCGCCGGCCCGCACGAGCTCAGCCCACCAGTCGGACAGATTCGGCGGAACCTGGATGCCGATATCGGGCATCAGCCGCCGCGTCTCCGCGATCAGCCGCTTCATGTCGGCCACCGTCACCTCGCACGCCCACGACGGAGCGTCCAGGTGAGGCCCGTCCCACATTCCGGTCCGCCAGTACTCGGCCGCGGCATCGCCGGCGATCTGAGCCGGCTCGCGGCCGTAGTAGCTCTGGTGCGGAACGAAGTTCTGGAGGATCACCTCCTGGATGTGGCCGTACCGCTCGTGCAGCCCGGCGATCGCCTCGAGCGCCGCGACCCGTTCGTCCTCGGTCTCGCCGATCCCGACCAGGATCCCGCTGGTGAACGGAATCTTCAGCTCCCCAGCGGCCGCGATGGCCTCGAGCCGGAGCGCGGGGTCCTTGGTCGGGGAGCCCTGGTGAACGACGAGATCCGGGTTGATCGACTCGAGCATCAGGCCCTGGGACGCGGTGACTTCGCGTAGCCGGGCCAGATCGGCACGACCGAGCACCCCGAGGTTCGTGTGCGGCAGCAGCCCTCGTTCCAGCGCCCGCTCGCACACCCACACGACGTACGAGGTGAAGTCCTCGTGCCCGTACTCAGCCAAGCGTTTCGCGACCCCCGCGTTCACCTCGGGCCGTTCCCCGGTGAGCACGAGCAACTCCTTCACGTGATGGCGCGAAACCGCCCGATCGAGCAGCTCCAGCACCTCCTCGGGCGCGTGCAGATGCGGCTTGTGCGTCGCGAACGCGCAGTACTTGCAGTAGCAGCGGCACGTCCGCGACAGCGAGAGCGTGAGATTCCGGCTGAACGTGACACGGCGGCGCATGCGCGCGGCCCATTCTACGAATCGACCACCGCGCGCCTTCGAGCGCCTATCCTGGCGCGGCTGATGCAAGGAGCGATCCGTGCACGGGCAGCGCCGGCCTGCCTCATGTTGGCTGTACTGGCCGTCGCGGCCGCCGGCTGCGGGTCGGGCGGGTCGTCGTCGACCTCGTCGGCGTCAATCGCGTCCACGGCGGCGGCCCGGGCGACCGCGCCGGCCACGCCCCCGCACCCTCAGAACGCGACGTTGATCCTCGACTTCACCCCGAACGCCGTCCACACCGGCATCTACGCCGCGCTCGCCCGTCACTACGACCGCGACGCCGGCGTAAATCTGCACGTGATCGCCCCGACCGCCACCACCGACTCGATCAAGCTCCTCGAGACCGGCAAGGTCGACTTCGCGATCCTCGACATCCACGATCTGGCGATCGCCGATGCATCGGCGCCCACCCACCCCGGCATCGTCGGGATCATGGCGATCGTCGAGCGCCCGCTGGCCGCGGTGCTCGCGGCTCCCGGCATCGCCTCTCCGAAGGCGTTCGAGGGTAAGACCGTCGGGATCACGGGCGTCCCGAGCGACACCGCGGTCCTCCGATCGGAGGTGATCGGATCCGGTGGCGATCCCGCGAAGGTCAAGACGATCACGATCGGCTACAACGCCGTCGCCGATCTGCTCGCCGGCCGCGTCTCCGGCGCCCTGGGGTTCTGGAACGACGAGGGAGTGACGATCCGGTCCAAGCAACCGGAATACCACGTGTTCAGGGTCGACGATTACGGCGCGCCCTCCTACCCCGAGCTCGTGCTCTGCGCGACCGCCGAAACCCTGCGCCGCGACCCGGGGCTCGCGCGCGGAGTCGTCGAGGCGCTCATCCGCGGCTACGACTACACCCTGAGCGACCCTCAGCAGGCGGCCCAGGATCTGGATCGGGCGGCCCCCGGGCTCGATCCGAAGCTCGTCGCGGCCCAGCTCGCCGTCCTGCTCCCGGCCTTCAAGGCCGGCGACGGCCACGTCGGCGAGCTCGACAAGGCGCAGCCTCGACACGTGGGCCGGGTGGGAGGCTCGGTTCGGGATCGTCACCCGGCCGCCGGACGTCGACACGATCTTCGACCCCGCGTTCGCCGCGAGCGCCGCCCGCCGGCTGACCGCAGGTACATCGTGATGGGAGTCACAGCGAGATGAGGCCGCAGAACCGGCTGATCGCCGGGGTGCTTGCCGCGGTCACGATCGGCGCTGCCGCGGTCGCGCTCGGAGTCGCGCTGCTACTCGTCCACATCGTCCACCTGCGCACGACCGCCAACGCGACGCTTCGCACGGGCGCGTACCTCGACACGACGATCGACCTCGAGAGCGACGTCGTCGACGCCGAGACCGGCCTTCGCGGCTACGTGATCACGGGCAAGCCGGTGTTCTTGTCGCCGACGCAGGCGGCGGAGTCGGATCTGCCGGCGGCCACGCTCGCGCTCGAGCAGGCCGCCGGGCGCGATGGCGCGTTCGTCAGCCGAGCGACCGCGCTGGCCGCCGCCGCCCGCTTCTACATGACCTCGTACGTCCCAGACGTACAGCGCGAGGTCAAGATCGATCCCGCGGTGGCCCAGTCGTTCGCGACGACCGCGCGCGGCAAGCAACTCGTCGACGGGATCCGCACGCAGACCAAGCAGCTCGAGCACCTGATCTCCGAGCGCCAGGCCGCGCGCCAGCGCTCGGCGAAGAGCTCCGCGAATGCCGCCGTGGCGGTAGGCGTTGTCGTGCTCGTCGTGCTCACCGGGCTGACGCTCGCGCTCGGTGGCTTTCTCGGGTGGCTGCTGGTCGGGCGCGAGCGGGCGCGGGAGCGGGCGGCGTTTCTGGCCGAGGCCGGGACCGTGCTCGACCGAAGCACGACGAGCACCGAAGCGATCGAGACGTTCACCGCGCTCGCGGTCGAACGCGGGAGCGGCTACTGCGAGGCGCAGGAGCTCGCCGCCGGAGAGCCCGTCACGCCGGACCTCGAGCTTGCACGCGCCAGCGCCGGGGACTCCGGTCTCGTGCCGCCGGGCGAGCGGCCCGCGGTCGACGCCGCGTGGGAGCAGGCCCGGCTGCTCGCGCGTACCCGGCGCGCGACCGCCACCCGCGGCGCGACGTTCGAGTCCGATCACGGGCAGGTGCACGTGCTCGCCGTCGCGGCCGTGGCCCGCGGCGGTCTGATCGCGCGAGTCGAGCTGGCGCGAAGAGGTCGGAGCTGGCGACGTGAGGAGATCGAGGAGATCTCGGGCCTGGGCACGCGGTTGGCGCTGACGCTCCATGCCCGCACGCTCCAGGCGCGGACCGAGGCGCTGTACCGCAGGAGCGACCACATCGCCCGGACGCTCCAGCAGAGCCTGCTACCGACCGCGATCCCGGACATCCCATCGTGCGAGGTGGCGATCCGTTTCGCGCCCGCAGGCGCGGGCGACCTTGTCGGCGGCGACTTCTACGACGTGTTCGCGGTCGGAGACGATCAATGGGCGATCGTGATCGGCGACGTGTGCGGGAAGGGGCCGGGCGCGGCCGCCGTGACCGCGATGGCGCGGTGGACGCTGCGCAGCCTCGCCGGGTCGCCCCGCCCCCCGGCTGACGCGCTGCGGACGCTGAACGAGTTGATGCTCCGTCAGGACCTGGGCGGCCGGTTCATCACGATCGTCTACGCGCTGCTCACCGTGGGCGCCGACGAGGCACAGCTGACGGTCGCCTGCGCCGGCCATCCTCCCGCGATCTTCGTCTCGAACGACGGGGAGCCGGCGGCGCTCGCCGCGCGCGGGGACCTGCTCGGGATCTGGCCCGAGATCCGGCTCGACCAGCTCTCGTTGCGGCTCGGCGACGGCGACAGCCTCGTCCTCTACACCGACGGCGTGACCGACCCGGGACCGGGCGACGCGCGCTCCCCGGAGCACGCCCTGCGAGACCTGAGCACCGCTCCGACCGCCAACGCCCTGGCCGACGCGCTACGTGACGAGGCCGCGCGCGCAAGCGCCGTGCCGCGCGACGATGTCGCGATCGTCGCGCTGCGCTACCACTCGCGGCATGCGAAGCACGGGCCGGCGGAGCGGGCCGGGCGCCGTACGGCGGTCCCCGCCGGCTGATTGACCTTGACCGTCGGGCGGCCGCGGCCATAGGCTAAGCCCGGCCCGGTCACCCGAGGGAGGTAGCACTGTGAAGGCTCGTGTGTTCAGCGCGTCGGCGATCCTCGTCGCGATCGCCGCAATCGCCATGGTGAGCGCGGCCAGCAGCGCCGCTCAATCACCGCCGACCACGCCCGGGTCCCCGGGCAGCGAGAGTTACTTCGACCTCGCGCGCAAGGACTGCGTCGGTACCGCCCGTAACACGACCTCCAAGGTCTGGTTCACGGTCGCCGACGGCGTGCTGTCAGACACGTACTGGCCGACGATCGACGCTACCAACGTCAACACGCTCCAGTACCTCGTCAGCAACGGCAGGACGTTCACCGATCTCCAGACGCGGGACATGACCTACAAGGTCGTCCCGGACCCCACCGGCATGAGCTGCACCGTGATCGCCACGCCGGACCATGCGAACGCCTCCCACGGCTACCGGATCGTCACGACGTACATCACCGACCCGGCGCGGGACGCCGTGCTGATGCGGACCTCGTTCAAGGGCCAGCCCGGCGAGCGCCTGTACGTGCGTCTCGATCCGCTCGCCGGCGGCACTGGCGGTGGCGGCACCGAGAACGCCGGCGGGAACAGCGCCGTCGTCGCTCCCGGGAACATCCCGGTCGTGTCCAACACGAACACGGTGACGAACGCGGTCAACCGCGACTACGCGGTCAAGACCTTCATGGCGCTCGAGTCTTCCGACGGCGGGTTCTCGAACGCGAGCGCCGGCTATGCCGGATCGGCCAGCGACGGGCTCACGACGCTCGACAACTCCCACGCCCTCACCCCCCGGTACGCCTCCGCGCCCGACGGGCACGTGACGCTCACCGCCGAGGTGCCGACCGGCTGGAAGCATTCGGTGACGCTCGCGCTCGGGTTCGGCGAGTCCCAGAGCGCCGCCATGACCGTCGCCCATCAATCGGTGTCACAGGACTTCGGACGCGCCTGGCTCGACTACGAGCGGCAGTGGTATCGCTACGACGCCGGCCTGCGCAAGCCGGCGAACTGGCTTGGCCGGGCCGCGACCCGCGAGTACTACGAGTCGGTCAACGTGGTCAAGGCCAGCGAGGACAAGACCTTCACGGGAGCGATCGCCGCCGGCCTCGCCTCGCCGTGGGGCCAGTCGGTCCCGGCCGGCAACTTCACCAACGGCGAGCCCACGTACTTCGGCTCCTACCGCGAGGAGTTTTCGCGCGACATGTACGAGGCGTTCACCGGGTTGCTGGTCGCCGGCGACATCCAGACGGCGCGCGACGCGACGCTGTTCCTGTTCGACCGACAGCAGCAGCCCGATGGGTCGATGCCGCGCAACTCGTTGCCCAACGGCAAGGCAGCCCCTGACACCGGGGGCCTTCAGCTCGACGAGTGCTCGTACCCGATCCTGATGGACTGGCAGTCGGGGCTGGCCGGCGATAGGCAGCTCTACCTCCAGCACGTGATCCCCGCCGCCGACTTCGTGGTCGCCCACGGTCCGTCGGACGGATCCGAGCGCTGGGAGGAGCAGAGCGGCTACTCGCCGTCGACGATCGCGGCCGAGATCGCGGGCCTCACGGCCGCCGCCGCGATCGCCCGGGTCCAGGGCGACATCCCCCACGCCCGCCTCTACCAGGCGACCGCCGACGACTACGCGCGGAACATCGAGAACTGGACTGTCACCACGAACGGCCCGTACCTCAATCTCTCGGGCCCGTCCGGCTACTTCATCCGGATCGCGAAGGCGGCCGATCCCAATTCGGGAGATCCGGTCAACCTCGGCAATGGAAGCGGCACCGTCGATCAGCGCTCGCTGATCGACGCCGGGTTCCTCGAGCTGGTCCGCCTCGGCGTGCTGCCGGCGAGCGATCCGGTGATCAAATCGTCGCTCACGGTCGTCGACGACACGATCGAGCGGACAACCCCGAACGGACCTGGCTTCTACCGCTACGGGACCAACTCGGGGGTGAGCGAGGATGGCTACGGCGACTGCTTCCAGCCGAGCGGTTCGAGCTGCACGACGATCGGCGCCCCGTGGCCGCCGACCGACACCGGCACCGGCCATCTGTGGCCCGTGCTGTCCGCCGAACGCGGCGAGTACGACATCGTCAACGGTGACTTCAGCGGCGGGACCACGCTCCTGACCGCGATGCGGAAGATGACCTCGGGCCAGGGGCTCGAGCCCGAGCAGGTCTGGGAGGACCAGCAGGGCGTCCCGGCCTCGCCGTACGGGACCGACCCGAGCACTGCCTCGATCGGCTTCGTCGACGGTCAGCCCGCCGGCTCGGCCAGCCCGCTCACCTGGGCGCAGGCGTCATACGCCCGGCTGGCGCTCGACCTCAGCGCCGGCCGCAACCTCGAGACGCCGGACATCGTCACCGACCGGTACGTCGCCCAGGGAATGCCGGGAACGCTGCCGCTGACCGTGACATCACCGACCAACGACGAGAGCATCGACTCATCCACCGTCACCGTCACCGGGACCACGACTCCCCGCGCGCACGTCGTCGCCGAGGGCGTCGGAGCTAGCGGCGGCGCCGCTGCGATCGCCGCCGCGACCGCGGATCCGAAGACGGGCGACTGGACGCTGACATTGCCGACCGGCTTCGGCAGCACCACGATCACGGTCACGGCCACGCTCCACCGCAGCACCGCGTACAGCCAGCTCGCGGTGATCAACGTGAAGCTGCCTGGGACGACCGTGCTCGACGTGTCCGATCCGTCAGGTGACGACAACGGACCGGGCACGTACCAGTACCCGACCTCGACGGTTAACTTCATCCCCGGATCGTTCGACATCACGAACTTCGCGGTCAGCCAGGACGGGACGAACGTGTACATCCAGACGACCCTCCGCACGCTGGTCCCGACGTTCGGGTCCACGTTCGGCGCCCAGTTGCTCGACATCTACGTGCACAACCCGGCCGCGACAGGCACCTCCACCAGCCCACCCGACCCGGTCTTCAACTACACGATCGCGCCCACGTACGCCTGGAGCGAGCGGCTCGAGGCGCAGGGATTCGCCTCGCCGGTCTGGGTAACGCCGTCCGGGTCGCTGGGCACTCCGCAGTTCGTCACCGACAGCCCGAGCAGGACCGCAACCCTGATCTTGCCGGAGTCGGCGTTCGGGACGGTTGGCTCAGGCTGGGCGTTCACGGTCGCGCTGACCGGACAGGACGGGTTCAGCGAGGGTCAGGCCCGCCAGTTCACGCAGCCTGCCGGCGGATTCACGTTCGGCGTCTGTCCCGCGAACGACACCACCGACAACTACTGCAACGACACGAGCACCGTGCCGAAGGTGATGGACACGATCGCGCCGTCGGACCAATCGTCCTCGGGGATCACCCAACAGGAAGAGCTCAACCCGGATCTCAATCCGGCCGGAATCCAGCTCCAGGGCGTGACCGTGCCCTAGTGGGCTCGCCCACTAGCCGGGCGGGGGGCTCGACTCGAGCAACCGGTCGATCAGACCGGCGCCCTCGCGCGCCATCCGCGACCGCGGGACGACAAGGTCGAAGCCGGCCTGCTCGGCCTGCGCTCGCACGTCCGCCTCGACATGCGAGTAGAACGCAAGTGTCTTGACGCGGTCACGCGAGACTCCCTCGAGCTGCTCGAGACGCTCACGGGCATCCGCGGTCAGGTCGACGATTAGGGCCTGGGCGCCGGGCAGCTCGCGGCTGACCGAATCGACGTCCGGGACCAGGACCGGCTCGTATCCCCCGGCCTGAAGCGCGCCGACCACGTTCGAGCCGAACAGTAGATCTGGGATGAACGCGACGACACGCGCCATGTCTTTGACGACCGCGACCGGGCCCTTACTGGGAACGGATCCGCCGGAACTCTTCGCGCACGGACTCGGTCCGTCCCCACATCGGGTTCACCTCGGCGCGGCCGGTGCGGGCCTCGCGGACCGCCATCTCGCCGTCGATCCCAGCGTCGTCGAGCAGGCGCAGCGCCGTGTGAACCGCCGGCACCGAGGCGGCGTGCCCGAACCGGTGCGCCACCAGTAGCCGCCAGTGCCAATCGTTCTTGGAGTACGGCTGGGCGTTGCACGTGACCAGCAGCACCGCCGCGTCGACGTAGCGTCGCTCGTCGAAGATGCGCAGATCGAGCTCGAGATCGGTCCAGTCGTCGGGGAGCGAGTCGACGACCTGCTGAAAGGTGTCCGCGAGCGCCATCTCGCGCGCAGCGTAGCGGTCCCGGGCGGTCAGTGTCCGAGTTGCGCGATGAACGTGTAGACGACCAGCACCGCCATCACGACAACCACCACGCGCAGCGCCCACAACCCCGCGCTGGCCCGCCGCCCGAGTCTGGCCCGCGGCACCGGTCGGCTCGTGTCGGCCACGAGTTGGTCGCGCTCCAGGTACATCACGAGCTCCTCGTCGGTCTCGTCGGTGTGGTCGCTGTCGGCGAGCTCATCACGGGCCCTCAGCTAGACCACCCCGACTGTGTTCAGGAACGCGTCGATCGCGTAGGCGGCGCCGCACAGCGAGATGAACACGACGATCAGGATCGCCACCCGGTTGTTGATCACGCCGTTGGCCCAGCGGCCCATCAGCTCCCGATCGTTGGCGAGCATGATCATGAACACAAGCGTGACCGGCAGCAGCACGGTCGCGAGCACGTTCGCGTTGAGCGCGATCGACAACAGCGGCGCCCCCGGGATCAGGATGATCGCCGCCGCGATCGCCGCCGCACCGAGGTTCGCGCCGTAGAACAGCGCCGCGCCGCGCGCCGAGTTGTTCAGGCTGTGCGGCGCGCCGACGCACTCCCCGACGGCGTAGCCGGTGCTCGCCGAGATCGTCAGCACCGCGACCGCCCCGGCCTCGATCAGCCCGAGTGCGAACAGGGTCCCGACTGCGTTGCCCGAGATGTGCTTGAGCGCCGCCGGAAAGCCCGCGCCGGCGAGGCCGGAGATGCTGTCGCCGCCGTGACCGAACAGGGCCGCGCCGGCGATCAGCGCCCCACAGCCGAACACGGCCGCCATGACCCCGCCAATGACGGTGTCGATCCGGCCGTGGCGCACGTCCGCGGGCGTCATCCCCTTGTCGGCCGACGCGCTCTGCTGAAAGAAGATCATCCACGGCGTGACGGTGGCGCCGATCGTCGAGACGACGAGCAGCAGCAGCGTGTTCAGGCTCCCGTGGGGGAACGGCGAGAACGTCGTGGTCGCGTGGCCGATCTCCCCCCAGTGGGGGCCGGTCAAGAGCGCGGCAACGAGGAACAGCCCGTTGAAGAGCGCCAGCCCGAGCACGATCCGCTCCCAGCGCCAGTAGCGCCCGCCGCTCATCGTGAACAGGACGAGCGCGATGCCGAGCAGCGCCGCCACGCCGGGGCCCTGGTGGAAGTACGACAGCCCGACGCGGATCGCGACGAACTCGGCGATCAGCGTCACGAGGTTCGTGATCACCAGGTCGCCCGCGGTGAACCACCCCCACACCCGGCCGAAGCGCTCGAGCACCAGCTGCCCGTAACCGCGGTGCGTGACCGCGCCGACGCGCATGGACATCTCCTGGACCACGACGGCCATCCCGAACGTGACCAGGATGAACGGGAGGAAGAATCCGACCCCGTACGTCGCCCCGGTCGTCGCGTAGGAGATCATGCTCGGCCCGTCGTTCTCGCCGAGCATCGCGAGGATCCCAGGGCCGATCAGAAGCCACAGCAGGTACCAGCGCCGGTGGTTGTTGCGAGCTTTGTGGACCCGAAGGCGATCCTTCGAGCGGACCAGGTCCTCGTGGGTCAGGGACCCGGGTACCGTGGCGCCGTGGGCGCCGGCGCCCTCGAGGGCGGGCTCCATGACCCGCGCACTTCCGGGCGCGGGGGTCATCGATCCACCTCGACGCGCATCGCCCGCGCCAGCTCGCCACCGAGCACGTGGACCTGATCGCCGAAGCGCACGAACAGAGGCCCGTCGAACGGCTGCTTGTCGACGACCTCGAGGCGGTCGCCGGGCGCGATCCCCCGCTCGGCCAGGAACCGCAGCATCTCCGGGTGCGAGTCGGATACCCGCGTGAACGTCCCCTGCGCACCGCCCTCGAGCGATTGGAGGCTTTGGGTGGTGCCTTCCTCGATCATGAGGTCGCGCGTGGGGATCGGGTCGCCGTGCGGGTCGTGCGTGGGGTCGCCGAGCTTGGCCGCGATCAGCTCCTCGAGCTCCTCGGACAGCACGTGCTCGAGCACCTCGGCCTCCTCGTGCACGCGGTCCCATGGCACGCCCAGCGTCTTGACCAGATACAGCTCGAGCAGCCGGTGGTGGCGAATCACCTCGAGCGCTACGCGCCTGCCGTGCTCGGTGAGCGACACGCCGCGGTAGGGCTTGTGCTCGACCAAACCCAGCTCGTCGAGCCGCTTGACCATCCCCGATGCCGACGCCGGCGTGACGCCGAGCCGCCCGGCCAGCGCGTTGGTACTGACCGCCTCGCCGTCGCGTAGCTCGAGCGCGTAGATCGCCTTCGCGTAGTCCTCGATCGCCTGCGACCGCATGTACGGTGACTCCCGGCTTGCCATCAGAGAAATTATGGTACGCCTAAATTTCAATTTCGCAAGGGTTTGCCGGAATGCCCGGATGCCTATCCTGTGTCTGGATGGCCTCGATCGACACCCTCGCGACCGACTACCGCACGATCACCGAGGCGTGCGGACTACTCGACCGCTCCGAGCGCGGCAAGCTCGCGCTCACGGGTGCGGACGCGCGCAGCTTCCTCCAGGGCCAGGTGACGAACGACGTCGAGGGGCTCCCCGACGGCGCCGGCTGCTACGCCGCGTTCCTGACGCCCAAGGGCAAGATGCTCGGCGATCTGCGGATCCTGGCCGCCGGCGACGAGTTGCTGCTCGACACTGAGCGCGTCGCGCTCCAGGGGCTGTTCAACATGATCCGGCGGTTCAGCATCGGCTACGACGTCGAGTTGCACAAGCGCACGGTCGAGTGCGGGCTGCTGTCGCTCGTGGGCCCGAACGCGGCCTCGGTCGCCGGCGCCGGTTCGCTGCCTGCCGATGAGCACGCGCATGTGGTCGTCGAGGTGCCGGGAAGCGGCGTCGGTGCCCGCGCGATCCGGACCGACATAGGCGTCGACCTGCTGTGCGCCGCGGAGGATGTCGACGCGCTGCGGGCGGCGCTCGAGGACGCCGGCGCGGTCGCGGTATCGGAGGCGGCCGTCGAATGTCTGCGGATCGAGCACGGCCGCCCCCGGTACGGGATTGACCTCGACGATTCGGTGATCCCGCAGGAGGCGGGACTCAACGAGCGCGCGGTGTCGTTCACGAAGGGCTGCTACGTGGGGCAGGAGACCGTCGCCCGGTTGTACTACCGCGGCAAGCCGAATCGCCAGCTGCGCGGGCTCCGGCTGTCGGCGCCGGCCTCGCCTGGAGACGAGCTGTCGTTCGAGGGGCGCGTGGTGGGGCGGGTTGCGAGCGTCGCCCAATCGCCGCGGTTCGGGCCGATCGGGCTCGCGCTGGTCCGGCGCGAGGCCCCGCCGGGCTCCGTCGTCGCCGTCGGCGACGGTGGTGAGCTCGTGGGCGAAGTCACCGAGCTGCCGCTCTAAGCGGGCAGCGGTATGCGGTCGGCGCCAGACGCGGGGCGCTGCAGGATCAACTGCGTCGTGTCAGGGTGCGAGGCGAGGTAGTTGGACACGATCCGCAGCTCGTCGATCTCGGTCGGCGGGACGTGGGCGCCAAGCTCGCCGGCGCGCCCGCCGCGTTTCAACGCCGCCTCGGATCGCTGATCAAGCGCGGTCGTATCGGCCGGCGCCGCGCCCCAATCGACGAGCCGGCCGCCGATCAGCCAGAACGCGTCCTGTCTTTGCGGATCGACTGGGTGGGCGGCTAGCACCAGCCGAGCGTGAGCGTGGGTCGCCTCGAGCGCGCCACCGAGCCGGTCGAGGATCATCCCGAGCCGGCGCAGGCGCCGGCGCAGCCACGCGGCGCGCTCGTACAGCTGTTGCTCGGACGCCGCACGCATCTGGGCCTCGACATGGCCGAGCAGGCGCCTTCGGCCGTCCGCCCCGTCGACGAACAGCCGCAGCGCCTCGTCGAGCCGCCGGCGGTACAGGTTCGGGTCGAGGTCTCCGAGACAGGGCGACAGGCACCGCCCCATCTGCCCGTACGCGGACGGGTACTCACGGAGCACCAGCTTCCTGCCGCAGTGGCGAAGTCCGAACAGCGAGTCGAGCTGCTCGACCAGTTCGTGCGCGAGGCGCCGGCCCTTGAGAGGTCCGATCGTGACCGCGTGCCCGGCCGCCGGTTCGGACGCCACCTCGAGGATCGGGAACGCGATGTCGAGCCGGCAGCGGATGTAGCACAGCCGCTCGTCCTTTTTCGCCAGGCGGATGTTGCCGGGAGGGCGATGCTGCTTGATCAGCCGGTTCTCGAGCACGAGCGCGCCGAGCTCCGAGTTCGTGCTCTGGTAGTCGACGACGGTCGCCTGTACGGTCCAGTCCGCCGGCAGGCTCGAGGGCGCGAAGTGGGCCCGGGCGCGGCTGCGGATCGAGATCGACTTGCCGACGTACAGCACCCGGCCGGCGTCGTCGCGGAATAGGTACACACCCGGGTCCTTGGGCAGGTCGCCGAAGTCGAGCTGTGGCGGCGGTGTGAGGGCCGGGGTGCGGCGCTTGCGGGCCGTGGTGCGCCGGCGGCGGGCGTTCACGAGCGTCACCGCGTCGGCGATCGTGAGCGCGTTCGCGCACAGACGAGGGAACATCGCGCACAGCACGCGCGCGCACGTCTCCGCGTCGGCGAGCGCGCGATGCGCCGTCTGCACCTCGACCCCGAGCGCGTCGGCGAGCACCCCCAGCCCGCGCTTGTTCTGCAGCGGCAGCAGCTTGCGCGCGAGTGCGGCGGTGCACAGGACCGGCGGGTTCGGCCAGTCGAGGCCGATCAGCTCGAAGGCGCGACGCAGGACTCGCCGGTCGAACGGCGCGTTGTGCGCCACCAGAACGCGGCCTTTCAGTAGCTCTTCGAGGGGCGGCAGGACGGTTTCGAGGCCTGGCGCATCCGCCAGCATCTCCTGCGTGATCCCCGTGAAACGCTGGATGCCCCGCCCGAGCGGCCGGTTGCAGCGCACGAGCGAGGACCAGCGGTCGTGCAACTCGCCACCGCCGACCAGCACCGCGCCCACCTCGGTCATCTCGCACCCATCGCCACCGAGGCCGTTGGTCTCGGTGTCCACGACGAGAAACTCCGCGCTCGCGATCGGCTGCTCCAGCAACGTCATGCACGCGTGATACGCGCCGGGCCGGACGGCAAGCAAGCAGGATTGCACCGCTTCCCGTCGCATCTGTAGCCATGACCGAGCGCATGGGTAGGATCGTCAGTACCAATCCTCGGGAAGGAGGTGACGTGACCACTACCGTCTCTGACACCGAAAAGCTCCGAGAGCTTGACGAATGGATGCGTGGCGCATGGATCGCGTACAGCGAGCGACTTCGCGACCTCGCCGGCGATGAGTACGAGCAAGCCGAGAGCGACTCGTGGAGCGCGCTTCAGCAAGAGCTTGAGCGCCTCGAGCGCCGGCGCGCCTCGCTGACTCAGAACGCCACGGCCTAGCCCCCTCGGGCAGACCGCCACGGCCTAGCCCGACTGGGCTCCATCTCCCGTCGCCGGCAATTCAGGGCGGCCCCGCCGGCGCGCGCCGCCGCGGACGTCACGAAGTTGACACCGATCGGTGTTACGTTCGTGTGTACGGGTAGAAAGGACCCCAGATTTCGCCTCCCGTCGCTAGGGTTCGCCCCCGCTCGGGATTGCAGGCGATTCCTGGCCCTTCAGACGGTCCCGCAGAGGAGGCTACGCCGAGGATGTGCAGGAGGACGATCGCGATGCTCGCCGGCACCGCCCTGCTGGTCTCGGCGTGCGGCTCCACCACGCCCGCCATTGTCAACCCGCGACCGGCCGCGCCGGTCAACCTGACCGTGTTCATCGACAACAGCAGCGTGTCGGTGTCCCCATCGACCGTCGGCGCCGGCCCGGTCGAGTTCATCATCACCAACCAGGCCAGCCAGACCGAGTCGCTGGCGGTCCTTCCCGCCGGCGCCTCCGCCGGCCAACCGCTGGCGAACACCGGGCCGATCAACCCCCAGGGAACCGCCCAGGTGACCGTCGACTTCTCCCACCCGGGCAGCTACTCCGTCGCCACCGGCAGCGCCGGCGCCGGCTCCTCCATCCGCGCAGCGCTGGTCCGCGTCGGCCACCAGCGCGCCAGCAGCGACAACCAGCTTCTGCAGCCCTGATTCTCGGGGACGTCGTGGGGCGGGCCGGCCGGCCCTGGAGCCCCATCTCCCCTGTAAAACGCAGCAAAGCTCCCCACCGGGGCCCCGCCGAGCGCATATAAGCATCGGGGATCCAACTTGCTTTTCTGCAATACTTGCATGCGTGCAAGCAATACACACCGTGGAAACAACTAATGACGCGACCCTCGCCAGCGACCTCTACGCGCTGATCGTCTTCCTCCACAAGAACTGCAACGCCGACCTGTTCGAAGCCGTCGGCACGCTCGAGCTCTCCCTCAGCCAGATCAAGCTGCTCCACCACCTCGATGACCAGCCGCGCGAGCTGTCGCTCAAGCAGGCGGCCGAGGTGGTCCATGTGTCGATGCCCGCCGCCAGCCGGATGGTCGACGACCTCGTCCGCCGCGGGTTCGCGCAGCGGCGCGAGGATGACGACGACCGCCGGATGAAGCGCGTCTGCCTGACGGATAACGGCCGCGCCGCGATCCGCCGGCTGAACGCCGCCCGCCTGAGCGGCCTCGAGCAGTTCGTAAACGACTTACAGAACCCCGAACGCCAATCGCTTGCGCGCGCGCTCGAACAACTAATAAGACGCGACGAGATCGCCGCCTGCCGCCCGGAGGAGGCCATCACCTCATGACCGATCGCATCCTCGCTCATCGCCACCGGCTCGTGAACGACGAGAACAGCAAGTGGTGGACGCTCGGCGCGATGTGCTTCGCGCTGTTCATGATCATGCTCGACAACACGGTCGTGAACGTCGCGCTGCCGTCGATTCAGCACGACCTGCACGCGTCACTGGCGGCGCTCGAGTGGACCGTGAACGCGTACACGCTCACGTTCGCCGTTCTGCTCGTCACGGGCGGACGGCTCGGCGACATCTTCGGGCGCCGGAGGATGTTCCTGTTCGGCGTGACCGTGTTCGGCCTGTCGAGCCTCGCGATCGGGTTTGCGCCCAACGACACGTTCCTCGTCGCGTTCCGCGCGGTCCAGGGCGTGGGTGCCGCGTTCATGATGCCGGCGACACTGGCGATCATCACCCAGTCGTTCCCGGCCGAGCAGCGCGGAACCGCGATCGGGACGTGGGCCGGCGTCAGCGCGCTCGCCCTCGCGATCGGTCCCGTCGTGGGCGGCTTCCTCACCGAGTACGTGAGCTGGCGCGCGATCTTCTTCATCAACCCGCCGATCGCCATTGTCGCGATCGCGGTGACGCTGTTCGCCGCCCGCGAGTCGCGCGACGAGACGGTTGGCAAGACCGTCGACTTCGCCGGCATCGCGACGCTCACGATCGGGCTGACCGCGCTCGTGCTCGCGCTGGTTCAGAGCGACAGCTGGCACTGGGGCTCGGCTCGCGTGATCTCGCTGCTGATCCTGGCGGCCGTGTCCCTGACCGCGTTCGTGGTCATCGAGCGGCGCGTCAAGGCCCCGATGATCGACTTCACCTTCTTCCGCTCGCGCACCTCGATCGGCGCGAACACTGTCGGGTTCCTGATCTCGTTCGCGATGTTCGCGCAGTTCTTCTTCCTGACGCTCTATATGCAGAACGTCCTGCACTACTCGCCGCTCCAGACCGGCCTGCGCTTCCTGCCTTCGACGGTCGTGATCATGGTCACCGCCCCGCTCGCGGGTCGCCTCGCGGATCGCGTCGGTTCGCGCCCGCTGATGACGGCCGGGCTCACGATCGTCGCCGCGGCGCTGTTCATCGAGTCGCGCTTGACCATCCACAGCGGATACGGCCTGCTGCTGCCCGGTTTCGTGCTGATGGGCCTCGGTATGGGCCTCGTGATGTCGCCGATGAGCACGGCCGCGATGAACGCGGTCGACCGCAGCAAAGCCGGCGCCGCGTCCGGTGTGCTGTCGATGAGCCGGATGGTCGGCAGCACGTTCGGCGTCGCCGTGATGGGCGCGCTCGTCACCACGATTGGCGGCTCGAAGCTCGATTCGCTTCTCCCCCACGTCCCGGCCGCCACGCGCGACACGATCACGAACGCGCTCGGGAGCGGGGCGACGATCGGCGGACACGCATCGGCCGGAATCGTCGCCGCAGCAAACGACGCGTTCGTCTCGGCGCTCGGCGTCGGCCTGCTGGTCGGCGCGCTCGTGACGCTGTCCGGCGCGGTCGTCGCCTGGACGTTCATCCGGCCGCGGGTGGCCGCTCCGGACGCCGTGCCTGCGCAGGCGGCAGCCGAACAGCGGGCCGATGTGGCCGGCGACGAAGCCGCCGCCGAGATCAGCCTGGTCTGACTCTTCCCTGGCTACACCTCAGTAGCATCGGGCGCCGAATTCCGCCGACCCTAGGAAGGTGCAAGACGAGTGGCCGTTGACTTGAGTCAAGTCGCACATGTTGAGACCGAGCCGGGCGTGCTCCCGCCGACGATGGCGGCCTGGGTGATCCGCGAGGAGCGCGAGGGAGAGCCGACCGACGCCTTCCAGATCGAGGAGATCGAGGTTCCGGAGCCGGAGGCGTTCGAGGTGATCGTCCGCGTGATGGCGGCCGGAGTCAACTTCAACAACGTGTGGGCGGCGCTCGGGGAGCCGATTGGCGTGTGGCGCTACGGCGACCATCCCCGCTGGGGTCATCACATCGGCGGATCCGATGCCTCGGGCGTCGTGTGGAAGGTCGGCCCCGGAGTGACTCGCTGGAAGCCGGGCGACGAGGTCGTGATCCACTGCAACCAGGCCTCTTACGAGGACCCCGAGGTCCACGGATTCGACCCGCTGGCGGCCCCGAGTCAGCAGATCTGGGGTTACGAGACGACGTGGGGATCATTCGCTCAGTTCTGCAAGGTCCAGGCTCAGCAGCTGCTCCCCAAGCCGAGCCACCTCGCGTGGGAGGAGGCCGCCGCCTACGGCCTCACGTACTTCACCGCCTACCGGATGCTGATCGACCGCTGCCAGCTCCAGGCCGGCCATCGCGTGCTGATCTGGGGCGCCGCCGGCGGCCTCGGCGTATTCGCCACCCAGCTGTGCGCGCTGTCGGGCGCGGACGCCGTCGGCGTCGTTTCGAGCGAGGAGAAGGGGCAGCTGATCGAGCAGCTCGGAGCGGTCGGGTACATCAACCGCGGCGAGTTCGCCGGAATGATGCGCCGCGGCGACGAGACTGCCGACGAGGAGCGAGCGCGGTTCAAGGAATCGAGGCGCTTCTGCAAGGCCGTCGAGGCGATTCTGGGCGAACCGCCCGACATCGTGTTCGAGCACGTCGGGAAAGCCACTTTCCCCACCTCGGTGCTGGTCGTGAGGCCGTTCGGCAAGGTCGTGATCTGCGGCGCCACGTCGGGCTACCAGCTCGATTTCGACGTACGCTACCTGTGGATGCGCCAGAAGCAGATCATCGGCTCGCACTTCGCGAACGCCTGGCAGGCGACCAAGGCCAACCAGCTGATCGAGGAGTCCAAGGTGCGTCCGGTGCTGTGGCAGACGATGGGATTCGAGAAGGTCGCGGAGGCTCACCAGCTTCTGCGCGACAACAAGCACCTCGGCAAGATCGCGATCCTCGTCGGCGCCACCGACGAGGGTCAGGGCAAGACGGCCGAGGGACCCGGTGCGATTCGAGCGGAGGTGGGTGCCTGATGGCGGGCGTCATGCATGTCGACTGGTACGCGACCGTGCTGCGGAAGGACCTGTTCGAACTCGAGGTGTCGCGCGTGGCGCCGCACGCGCTGCGCTACGGAGCGACCCAGTATGCGGTCCACCGCTCGCAGGATGACCGCTACAAGATCACGCAGATGGCCTGGTTCGATTCCAAGCCGGCCTGGTACAGCTACTGGGAGGGACCGGAGATGGTCGAGTTCCGGCGGCGGCTTTCGGGCAAATACCAGATTCCGATCACCTACACGTGGTACGACGAACTCGTTGCCGGCGCGCTCGGCCCCGAGGTCGGTCTCGTGCCGGAGCCGGCGCCGGAGCCCGAGCCGGAACCCTCCGCCGTCGCCTGACGAAAACGTCTTAAACCAACGCCCGCGGCCGGGACGAAGGCCTATGCTTGGCCTGTATGACGCGCGCCCACAAGATCGTCAACCTGATTGGCGTGCCGCTTCCGCTCGTGGGGTTGATCGCTGCGATCGTGCTGCTCTGGAACCAGGCGATCGGCCCACTGGAGCTCGGGCTGCTGGTCGGCCTGTACGTGCTCACCGCGCTCGGGGTGACGCTTGGCTACCACCGGATGTTCACGCACCGCGCGTTCGAGTCGAGCCGCGCGTTCCGCGCGATCGTCGCCGTGCTCGGGTCGATGGCGATGCAGGGCTCGGTCATCACCTGGGTGGCCGATCACCGCAAGCACCACACGTTCACCGACCAGGAGGGCGATCCACACTCGCCGCACCTGAGCGGACCGGGGTTCTGGGGTGGCGTCAAGGGCCTGTGGCACGCGCACGTCGGGTGGCTGTTCGAGTCCGTTGGCACCGCCGACCGTGAGCGTTTTGCGGGCGACCTGCTCAAAGACGGGGTCTTGCGCGCGATCGACAAGCTGTTCTTCCTGTGGGTGGTGCTCGGGTTCGCGATCCCGTTCGCCCTCGGGTGGGTCGTCGGTGGCGGCATCGGCGCGGCGCTGACCGCGGTCCTGTGGGGCGGGTTCGTGCGCGTGTTCCTGCTCCACCACGTCACGTGGTCGATCAACTCGGTTTGCCACTTTTTCGGTCGGCGGCGGTTCGACGTCGAGGACGAGTCCCGCAACGTGTTCTGGCTCGCGCCGCTGTCGATGGGCGAGGCCTGGCACCACAACCACCACGCGTTCCCGACATCCGCGTTTCATGGTCTGCGTCCGTGGGAGCGGCTGGCCGACCCGACCGGGCTGCTGATCTCCGTGCTCGAGAAGCTCGGGATCGTGTGGAACGTCGTCCGCGTCAGCCCCGAGCGCCAGCGCGCGAAATCGCTCCCCGGCCCGGTGTAGCGACCGCGCGAGCGGTCACCCCGACTCGATCGACGGTTACGCCGACTCGAGCGGCGCCATCGTGAGTCCGGCGCCGTTCAACTGCTCCCAGTAACCCTCGGCCTCGTCACGCGGGCCGCTCCACACGATCGCGCAGCCGGTCTTGTGGATCCGGTCGGCCAGCTGGTACCCCTGAGCGAGCGTGACGCCCGGGATTACCCGTGACAGCGTCTCCGCGACGTGGTCGAAGGTGTTGAAGTCGTCGTTGAGCACAACGACCCGCCACAGCCCGCCGACGTCGCTGCCCGGCCCGCCTACGCGCGGCAGCTCAACCGTCTGTGACATCTCGCCCAGGATACCTCGCGGTCATCGATCAGCCCGCACGGACGGCGTCGGCCCGCTTGCGCCAGTACCGCTCGAGTCCTGCGTACAGCTGGTCGGCCGGCGCGGCCTGCTCGTAGGTCTCGAGCAGCTCGGGTTCGGCATGCTCGGCGATCTCGGCACGGATGCCGGCCATGAAGGTATCGATGTCCTGCTCCCTCGCCAACGCCGCCCAGCTATCCAGCCGCGCCGAGAGCTCCGCGAGCTGCGCCTCGACGTCCTCGCTCGCGCCGAAGTGGGTCATAACGAGCCGCTCCGGCTTCCACGCCGCGATCCGCTCGATCGATTCGTGCCACTTCTCGACATCGATGTCCGGCGGCGGGCTCGGGGGAACCGTCAGCGATGAGCTCGCGATCCTGACGCCGCCGGTGTCCCCGACGAACGCGGTGCCGTCCTCGTGCAGGTAGGACACATGGTGCGACGCGTGCCCCGGCGTGTATGCGACCTCGAACGCCCCGTCGAACAACCGCTCCCCACCGGACAAAACGCGCAGGTTTTCCTCGGGCACCGGGATCATCTCGCCCCAACGGCGATCCATGTCCTCGCCGTAGAGCATCCGCGCACTGGCCAGCAGCCGCTCGGGGTCCGCCATATGGCGGGCGCCGCGCTCGTGCACGTACACCTCGAGGTCGGGCCAGCGCCGGACGAGCGAGCCGCTGGCGCCGGCATGATCTAGATGAATGTGTGTCAGTAGCAGCGCCCGGGGGCGCTCGCCATCGAGCCCCTCGAGCAGCGAGCCAAGGCACGACGTCGGGCCGGGATCGACGATCACGTCGTCCACCACCCAGGCTCCGATCACCCGGGGGACGCCGAGATGCATGACGTCGATCAGTCGCATCAAATGCGACGCCGGCGCGCCTCAGCGAAGCTTGTCGTCATCCTCGGCGGCGTGGGGCTCCACGACTGGGAGAACCGCCGTCGGCTCGACGTCCGAAGCCGGCTCCTCCTCCGAAAGACGCTCGTCCTCCTCTTCCGGGAAGGACTCGTCGTCACCCACGAACGGCTCCTCATCCTCCGCGAAGATGTCCTCGGGCTCGGCCTCCTCGGTCGGATCCGCGGCTATGACCCCCACGCCCTCGGCCGCGTCGACACCTTCCGCGGGCACGGCCTCGGCCGGGAAGCTGTTCGCGGCGGTATCGGTCAGCCCGAGCAGCTCTTGGGCCAGCTCGCGCGTGTCCTCGACGATCCGGTGACGCTCGGCCCAGATCCGGTCGGTCTCGGCGTCGAGCTCGCGGACCCGCTGTTCGGCGGAGCCGACGATCTGCGCCGCCTCCTGACGCGCGACCTCGAGCCGGTCCTCCGCCTCGCTGCGGGACTGGGAGGTGACCCGCGCGGCGGTCTCGTGGGCGCGCTGGAGGATTCCCGACACCTCCTCCCCGACGCGCTCGAGCGCCCGCCGAATTGCAGCGTCGGGTGAACGGGTCGCTTGCAGCTCGGCGACGAGCTGGCTGGCCTTGCGAACGTAGGCGTCGACGGCGAGCCGGTCGTACCCGCGCAGCGCGGTCGGGAACTCGACGTCGGCAACGACCGGCAGCGGATCGGCGGGCAGCGTGGCGAGCGGCCCGGTGATCTCCTGGATGAGCGCGTGTTCGGTGGAGGCTGAACTCTGATCGGGCATGGTCTTGACCATACAGAGTGATGTCGCCCCGACGGGCAACCCTGCGCCCGCCGATCGCAGGATTCATACAATCCGGCCGGATGCCGGAACCGCCGTCGCACCGCCTGCCCGAGCGCGATCGCGCCTGGATGATGCGCACGTACGCCGGGCATTCGGACGCCCGCCGCTCCAACGAGCTGTACCGCAAGAACCTCGAGAAGGGCCAGACCGGCCTGTCGATCGCGTTCGACCTGCCGACCCAGACCGGTTACGACCCCGATCACGAGCTCGCGAAGGGCGAAGTCGGCAAGGTCGGCGTCTCGATCGCCCACAAGGGCGACATGGAGACGCTGCTCGACGGCATCCCACTCGACCAGATGAACACCTCGATGACGATCAACGCCACCGCGGCCTGGCTGCTGGCGCTGTACATCGTCGCCGCCGAGGATCAGGGAGTCGCCGAAGACAAGCTCCAGGGCACGACCCAGAACGACATCCTCAAGGAGTACCTGAGCCGCGGCACGTACGCGTTCCCGCCCGGTCCGAGCATGCGCCTGATCGCCGACACGATCGCCTACACGGTCGAGCACGTGCCCAAGTGGAACCCGATCAACATCTGCTCCTACCACCTTCAGGAGGCCGGCGCGACGCCCGTCCAGGAGATCGCGTTCGCGATGTCCAACGCGATCGCGGTGCTCGACGCCGTCAAGCAGCGCGTGCCGCCCGAGCTGATGGGCAGCGTGTTCGGCCGCATCTCGTTCTTCGTCAACGCCGGCGTCCGGTTCATCGAGGAGCACGCCAAGCTGCGGGCGATGGCGATCCTGTGGGATGAGCTCGGCCGGGACCGCTACGGCGTCGAGGATGAGAAACACCGCCGCCTGCGCTACGGCGTCCAGGTCAACTCGCTCGGCCTGACCGAGGCCCAGCCCGAGAACAACGTCTACCGGATCGCGCTCGAGGCGCTGGCGGTGACGCTCGGCCGCAACGCCCGCGCGCGGGCGATTCAGCTGCCGGCGTGGAACGAGGCGCTCGGCCTGCCCCGGCCGTGGGACCAGCAATGGTCGCTGCGGCTCCAGCAGGTCCTCGCGTACGAGACCGACCTGCTCGAGTACCCGGACATCTTCGAAGGCTCCAAGGTGATGGACGGGCTCGTCGCCGAGCTGCTCGCGGGCGCCCGCAAGGAGATGCATCGCGTCGCGGAGCTCGGCGGCGCGGTCGACGCCGTCGACTACATGAAGGCCGCGCTCGTCGAGTCGCACCGCAAGCGCTGGCGGCGGATCGAGTCAGGCGAGCAGATCGCCGTCGGGATGAACAAGTTCACCTCGACAGAGCCCTCGCCGCTGACCGCCGGCGCCGACGGCGGGATCCTCGTGGTCGATCCTGAGATCGAAGCCGAGCGACGCCACGCCGTCGAACAGTGGCGCGCCGAGCGCGACCAGAACGCGGTCGACGAGGCGCTCGAGACGCTCGCCGAAACCGCCACACACGACGGCGAGAACATCATGGCCGCCACGATCGCCGCGGCCCGCGCCGGCGCCACCACCGGCGAGTGGGCCCAGACGCTGCGCGAGGCGTTCGGCGAGTACCGGGCGCCGACGGGTGTGGGCGAGGCCGCGTCCGTTCCCAGCGAGGACCTGGCGGAGCTTCGCGACGAGGTCGAGCGCGTCAGCGAAGGGCTCGGCCGCCGGCTCAAGTTCCTGGTCGGGAAGCCAGGCCTCGACGGGCACTCGAATGGTGCCGAGCAGATCGCGGTCCGGGCTCGCGATGCCGGCATGGACGTGGTGTATGAGGGCATCCGCCTGACCCCGTCGCAGATCGCCACCTCGGCCGCTCACGAGGGCGTCCACGTGGTCGGGCTCTCGATCCTCTCGGGGTCGCACCGCGAGCTGATCCCGGCGGTGCTCGAGGCGCTCCGCGAGGCGGGCGTCGAGGACGTGCCGGTCGTGGTCGGCGGGATCATCCCGCAGGAGGACGCCGCCGCCCTGCGCGAGGCAGGGATCGCGGCCGTCTACACGCCCAAGGACTGGAACCTGAACGGGATGATGCGCGACATCATCGAGCTGGTCGCCGCGCGCCACGGCGTCGAGACGACCGTAAGCGCTTGAGCGGCGCCCGCGCCGTGCCCTCTGGCCGTGACCTGGGCGCGCGCCTGCGCGACCACGATCTGAGCGCCGCGCCCGCGGTGCTCAACCTGCTCGAGAGCCGAGCCCCGGAGGCGCGCGAGCAGGCGCCGGCGCTGCTCGCCGAGGTCTCCCCCGCCGCCCTCGGCCACGAGCCGGCCGCCCACATCATCGGCGTCACCGGACCTCCCGGCGTCGGCAAGTCCTCGCTGCTGTCGCAGCTCGTGAAGCACTGGCGCTCGCTTGACCAGTCTGTGGCCGTGCTGGCGGTCGACCCCAGCTCGCGCCGCTCGGGCGGCTCGCTGCTGGGCGACCGCGCCCGGATCGAGACCGACCCCAAGGATCGCCGCGTATTCATCCGCTCGACCGCTGCGGGCGCTCGTCTCGGCGGCCTGGCTCCCGCCACCCGCGCGGCCGCAACGGCGCTCGCAGCGGCGTTCGACGTGGTCGTGATCGAGACCGTCGGCGTCGGCCAGTCGGAGACCGAGATCGCCGACGCCGCGGACACGGTCGCGGTGGTGCTTCAGCCCGCCTCAGGCGACGTGCTCCAGTTCCTCAAGGCTGGGATCATGGAAGTGCCCGACGTGCTCGTCCTCACCAAGACCGATCTCGGTGCCATCGCCAACCGGGCGATGGCCGACCTACAGGCGGCGCTGCTCGCGCTCGGTGCCTCTGACACAGAGGTCTGCCCGGTGTCGTCGGTTCCACCGCCACAGGGCATCGAGCAACTCGCGCAGGCGCTCCAGCACCACCGCGAGCGCCTCGACCTCGCGACCCGGCGCCAGCGCGCACGCCGGCGCCACGCGCTCGAGAACTTCGCGGTCGAGCACGGCGAGCGCGGACTCCGGGCGCTCGGAGGCCGGCTCGAGGCCGACCGCTGGCTCGCCCGGCAGGACCCGGCGCTCGACGCGGCCACGCTCGAACACGCGCTGGCGGAGCGCGCGGGGAGCGCCGGTTGAGAGGAGTTCGCCGCCGCCAGAGCCTGCCCCGCCGGATCGTGCTCCCCGGCGAGCCGCTTCTCGACGGCCCGACCGCCCTGCGCGCGTGGCGCGACTCGGATCTCGACTCGCTGGTGGCCGCGTGTCAGGACCGCGAGATCTCGCGCTGGACGCGGGTGCCGTACCCCTACGGACCGTCCGACGCCCGCGCGTACCTGCTCCAGCGCCACGACGCGCTTCACGCGGGCGCGTCGGCCCCGTTCGCGGTGGTCGACGCCGCCGATCGGGACCGCCTGCTCGGATCGATCTCGCTGATGCGCTTCTCGTGGAAGAACGCGCGGGCCGAGGTCGGGTACTGGCTGGGAGCGGAAGGGCGCGGCCAGGGGCACATGACCCGCGCGGTGCGCCTGATCACCGACTGGGGGTTCGTGCACCTCGGGCTCCATCGGATCGACCTGATGGCGGCCACCGAGAACCCGGCTTCCCAGCGCGTCGCCGAGCGGTGCGGGTTCACGCGCGAGGCGGTGCTGCGCTCGTACATGGTCGGCAAGACGGGCCGCGACGACATGGTCGCGTTCGGCCTGCTCGCGACCGACGTCCGAGGTTGACCCGCCCCGACCGCTAGCCTTGCGTAAACATGGGGCTCGAGCCACTTTGCGACGGCCACGGCCGCTTGATCGGGGATCTCCGGGTGTCGGTGACCGATCGCTGCAACTTCCGCTGCCAGTACTGCATGCCGGCCGAGGGCCTGCCCTGGCTCGAACGCGCCGAGATTCTGACCTTCGAGGAGATCGAGCGTCTCGTCGGCCTGTTCGCCGAGATGGGCGTCCACGACGTACGCCTGACCGGAGGAGAGCCGCTCGTTCGCAAGCAGTTCCCCCATCTCGCGCAGATGCTCGCCCAGATCGACGCCGTGCACGACCTGTCGGTCACGACCAACGGCTTCCTGCTCGAGCGCGACGCCGAGGCGCTCGTCCGCGCCGGCATCAATCGCTTCAACGTGTCGGTCGACTCGCTCCAGCGCGACCGGTTCTTCGAGCTCACCCGCCGCGACGCGCTCCCTCAGGTGCTCAGAGGGCTCGAGTGCCTCGCGCAGTTCCCCGAGGCGCACCCGATCAAGATCAACGCGGTCGCGATCCGAGGGTTCACCGAAGACGAGGCGATCCCGCTCGCCGAGTTCGCTCGCCGGACCCCGTACGAGGTTCGCTTCATCGAGTTCATGCCGCTCGACGCCGACCACGCGTGGAATGAGGATCAGGTGCTGACCGGAGCCGAGATCCGCGACGCGATCGACGCCGTGTATCCGCTCGAGCCCCAGCCGCGCGAGCCCCACGCCACCGCCCGCGTCTACCGGTTCGCCGACGGCAACGGCAAGATCGGCTTCATCAACCCGGTCTCAGAGCCGTTCTGCAGCGATTGTGACCGCGTTCGCCTGACCGCCGACGGCCACCTGCGCACGTGTCTGTTCTCGCTGAACGAGACCGACCTGCGCAGCCCGATCCGTGACGGCGCCGACGACCGCGAGCTCGAGCAGATCATCCGTGACGCCGTCTGGCGCAAGGAGCTCAAGCACCACGTCGGCGAGCCCGGCTTCATCCAGCCCGCCCGGAGCATGTCGGCGATCGGCGGCTGAGGGCCCGGCGCCGAAGAGCTTCATAAGAACCCGGTCCCGGTTAACTCTTTCGCAAGAATTTAGAGCGCATCATCTAGCGCGCAGATGCTCCTGCTGATGCTGTTTGCCCTGATCGCCGGCGCGGGGACGGCGATCACCCCGTGCGTGCTGCCGGTCGTGCCCGCGCTGCTGGCCTCGAGCGCCACCGGCGGCCGCCGCCGCCCGGTCGGAATCGTGATCGGGCTCGGCGTCACGTTCACGATCGCGATCGTGCTGCTCGCCCAGCTGGTCAAGGGCGTGGGCCTCGCGAGCGGCGCCGCCCGGACGCTGGCGATCGTGGTCCTGATCGTGTTCGGGGTCGCGCTGCTGATACCGGACCTCACCGCCCGCATCGAGGCGCCGCTGTCGCGACTCGGCCGCTTCGGCCCGAAGTCTCGCGGGACCGGCTTCTGGTCGGGTGTCGGCGTCGGCGCCGCGCTCGGGTTCGTGTGCGCGCCGTGCGCCGGTCCGATCCTGGCCGCGGTGACGTCGGTCAGCGCCTCGAGCGGCGCCAACGCTCGCGTGATCCTGGTCGCGATCTCCTACTCGGTCGGCTTGTGCGCGGTGCTGCTCGTGTATGCGTTCGCCGGGCGCGCCGTGATCGACCGGATCCGCCGCGTCGGCCGCGGCAACACGGTCAACCGCGCCCTCGGTGTCGTGCTGCTGGCGACCGGCGTGCTGATGATCTTCAACGTCGATGTCCGGTTCGAGGAGGACCTCGCCAAGGACACGAGCCTCCCGGCGGTCTTCGTCGACCCGACGCGCGCGCTCGAGAACTCGAGCGCCGTCCAGAAGCGGCTCGCCTCGCTGCGCCCCACGTCGCGGTTCGTCACCGCGCAGAAGGAGGCCTCGACCAAGCCCGTTTCGACCGCCGCCGAGCGCGAGGTCGCGATCCCGGGCGTCAAGACCCCGTCTCTCTCCGACCTCGGCACCGCTCCCAACTTCACCGACAACCAGGACTGGTTCAACACCCCCGGCGACAAACCGCTGACGCTCGCGGGGCTGCGCGGCCACGTCGTGCTGGTCGACTTCTGGACGTACACGTGCATCAACTGCTTGCGCACGCTGCCGTTCCTGAAGGGTCTCTACGCCCAGTACCACAAGTACGGCCTCGACATCGTCGGCGTCGAGACGCCCGAGTTCACGTTCGAGCAGGAGGCGAGCAACGTCCGCCAGGCGATCAGCTCGGACGGGATCAGGTACCCGGTCGTCCAGGACAACAAGTACGGCACCTGGAACGCGTGGCAGAACGAGTACTGGCCGGCCGAGTACCTGATCGACGCCAAGGGGCAGGTCCGCCACGTTCAGTTCGGCGAGGGCGACTACAAGCAGAGCGAGGCCGCGGTCCGCGCGCTGCTGGCCGACGCCGGCGCCACCAGCCTGCCACCGCCGATGACCGCGACCGCGATCATGGCGTCGGCCGGGCTCGGGACAGCTGAGACCTATCTCGACACCCAGCCGCGTCAGCAGGACTTCGCGACCAAGCTGTCTGCCGGCACCCACGACTACCCGGGGGCGTCGAGCCTCAGCCTGAACCAGTTCGCGCTCAAGGGTCCGTGGAACGCGTCACAGGAGTCGATTACCGTGGAGGGCTCCGGCGCCTCGATCTCCGGCGCCGTTCAGGCCGCCAAGGTGTACCTCGTGCTCACGTCCGCCGGCAACGTCCCGCGCCAGGGTCGCGTGCTGCTCGACGGGCAGCCGATCCCGAGCGCCCACGCCGGCACCGACGTCAAGAACGGCGTCTTGACCGTAACCGGCGAGCGGCTCTACTCGCTGGTTTCGTTCCCCACCGCGCAGCAGTTCACGTTCACGGTTCAGTTGCCCCCAGGCGTGAGCGCGTACGACTTCACGTTCGGCTAATACGGCGCAGACAGACGCCGGCGGTCGAGCATCGCGGAGGCCTGGAGCAGGTCGTCGGGCGAGTCGACGTCGAATAGCTCGTCCGGGTCGTCGACCTCGAGTAGGACCGGCTCGAGCCCCTCGATCGACTCGCGCAACGGGCGACTGGTATCCGCCGCCGGTCGTAAGAGCAATTCGAGCGCCCGCGACTGGTAGCAACCGAGCAGCGGCTGCATCGCTCCCCGCGCACACGCCACCACCGCCGGGGCGCGGCCCGGATTGGCTCGCGCGAGCTTCCGAATCAATCGAGCACTGACGAACGGCAGATCGGCTCCGCACACCAGCACCGGCCGGCCGTCGGCGAGCGCCAGCGCCTGCGTGATGCCGATCAGCGGGTGGGCGCGCGGCTCGGGCTCGATCCACACCGTCACGCCGGACACGTACGGGAGCTTGGTGTCGGCCTTGGCGAGGATCGCGACCTGCCCGAGCGCCTCCCGCACGGCCTCGAGCGGATAGGAGATCAACGGTCGCCCCTGGAGCTCCACGATCGCCTTGTCTCCGCCGATGCGACGACCGCCTCCGCCGGCCAGGATCGCGCCGATTGGCCTCGTGCGGAACCGCATTAGCCCCCTCTGCGGTGCTCGTTCACAGCGCCATCGTAGAATCAAGGAGATGGAGGGCTCAACGTCCGTACGGAGTTGGCTCCGTTGCTATCGCTGCTGGTCGCAGAACCTCGAGGTCCAGGTGCACTACGAGGGGATCCACCGGATCGATCCGGAGACCGGCGAGCGCGGCGAAGTCGTGGACGAAATGCAGGAGGCGGTCGTTCAATGCCTCGAGTGCATGCACGACCAGCCGCACCTCGGCTTCCACAACGGCCGGGTCGAGCCGATCGAGGACCGCTGGGAGCGGATGATCGCCGGGACGCCGTGGGTGGCATCTTGCACGGTCACGGTCGACGCCGACGACGTCGAGACGTGCTCGGGGCCCGAGGCCGGAGATGCGCTCTCCTACGCGGCGTTCGGCGACCACGGCACGCGCGAGTTCTTCACCCACGTGCGCTTCCACAAGCACGACGACGACCGGATCGTCGTCCACCTGCTCGTCGAGCTGTACGCCCGCTCGGCCGAGGAGGCCACCGAGGTGCTCGAGGAAGCGGCCCGCGGCACGCTGGCGATTACCTCGCTTGCCGAGGAATCGCGTCCGCCCGCATCGACGGGCGGCGAAGGGCAACACTGACTCGCCGCTGCTGGCGCCATTGCCAGCTTTCGGTCACGAGCAGCGCGAGCGCGACCGGCACCGTCGCCGGGAGCTCGTTGATGAAGAAGAACAGCAGGTCGAAGCAGCCTGCGATCACGAGCGTCAGCACGGCCGCCTGCCATTGCCGGCGCCACTGGTGCGCGAGCACGGCTCCGAGCAGCGCGGCGACGAACAGATCGCCGTAGCCCATCGACACGCTTCCGAAGACCTCGGCCTGGAGCTGCGGGAGTCCCGCCGGCGGCTGCGCGGCGACGAGGACGTTGTTCGGGGACTGGAGCAGGTCGGTGGCGACGAGCCACACGTCGGCGGCCGCCATCAGCACGATCCCGGCCTTGAGCCAGCGCGACGGGGTCACCGCTGAGAGCAGCACGCCGAGCGTCACGCAGCTGAGCGCGGACAGCAGCGTGCCAGCGGCCTCGCCGGCGAGCGTGTTCTCGCTCCTCCACGCGAGTACGAACAGCGGTATTGCCGCGAGCGCCGCGATCGGCTTGGCCCCGCGCATCGCCCACCCGAGCGCGACCGCAGCCAGGATCGGCACCGCGACGAGCGCCAGGTCGGTCAGGCCGGTGGCGGTGTCCGACACGTACCGGATCGCAAAGATCACGACCACGATCGAGCCGATCGGGACGAGCGCCCACCCGCGGCCGCGGAACCGCTCGAGCCACGCCACCCGGGCGACCGGCCGCGGGGCCGCGACAACGCCGGCCTGCACCGCGAGCATGGCTGCGTCAGACGGTATGAACGGGAGCGCCACGCCCGTCAGAGTACGTGGCGTTTTTAAGAACCGCTCTTACGAGCCGCCGAGGCGCGCCTCGAGCTCGGACAGCTGCGCGCGCAACGCGTCCGGCAGCCTGTCGCCGAACTTCCCGTAGTGCTCGTGCATCTGCGGGAGCTGCTGGGTCCAGGCGTCGTGGTCGACCTCGAGCAGCTTCTCGACCGCCTCGGGCTGGATGTCGAGCCCGCTCGTGTCGATGCCGCCGTCGCCGACCGGAGGGACGAGCCCGATCGCGGTCTCGTTCGCCTCCGCCTGGCCTTCGAGGCGGCGGAAGATCCACGCCAGCGCGCGGCAGTTCTCGCCGAATCCCGGCCACAGGAACTTGCCATCGTCGTCCTTGCGGAACCAGTTGACGTAGAAGATCCGCGGCAGCTCGGCGCCCTGGCGGTGACCGATCTCGAGCCAGTGGGCGAAGTAGTCGGCCATGTTGTAGCCGCAGAACGGCAGCATCGCCATCGGATCGAAGCGCAGCTCGCCGACATTCCCGGTGGCCGCGGCGGTCTTCTCCGATGACATCGTCGAGCCGAGGAACACGCCGTGCTCCCAGTCTCGGGCCTCGTACACGAGCGGCACCACGGTGGCGCGCCGCCCGCCGAACAGCATCGCGTCGATCGGCACGCCGCCGGGCGAGTCCCACTTCGGATCGATCGACGGGCATTGGGCGATCTGCACCGTGAAGCGCGCGTTCGGATGGGCCGCGGTCTTGTCCGACTCCGGCGTCCAGTCGTCGCCGCGCCAGTCCGTGAGGTGCGCCGGCCGGTCGCCCATCCCCTCCCACCAGATGTCGCCGTCATCGGTCTTGGCGCAGTTCGTGAACACCACGTCGTGCTCAAGCATCGTGAGCGCGTTCGGGTTCGTCTTCCTGCTCGTTCCCGGCGCGACTCCGAAGAAGCCGGCCTCGGGATTGACCGCGTACAGCTTGCCGTCCTTGCCGAACTTCATCCACGCGATGTCGTCGCCGATCGTCTCGACCTTCCAGCCCGGCAGCGTCGGGATCATCATCGACAGGTTGGTCTTGCCGCAGGCGCTCGGGAAGGCGCCCGCGATGTACTTGCTGACGCCCTCAGGTGAGGTCAGCTTGAGGATCAGCATGTGCTCGGCGAGCCAGCCCTCGTCGCGCGCCATCACCGAGGCGATCCGGAGCGCGAAGCACTTCTTGCCGAGCAGCGCGTTGCCGCCGTAGCCCGACCCGAATGACCAGATCTCGCGCGTCTCGGGGAAGTGCACGATGTACTTGTTCTCGGCGTTGCACGGCCACGGGACGTCCTGCGCACCGTCGAGGAGCGGCGCGCCGACCGAGTGCAGACAAGGCACGAACTCGCCGTCGTCGCCGAGCTGATCGAGTGCGTCCTTCCCCATCCGGGTCATGATCCGCATCGACGCGACCACGTAGGGCGAGTCGGTCAGCTGCACCCCGATGTACGAGATCGGCGAGCCGATCGGTCCCATCGAGAACGGGACGACGTACATCGTCCGGCCCCGCATCGAGCCGCGGAACAGCTCGGTGAGCGCCTGGCGCATCTCCTCCGGGTCGGTCCAGTTGTTCGTGGGACCCGCGTCCTGCTCGGTCGCCGAGCAGATGAACGTCCGGTCCTCGACCCGGGCCACGTCGGCGGGGTCCGAGAGCGCGAGATACGAGTTTGGTCGCTTGGAGTCCGAGAGCCTCTCGAACGTACCCGCCTCGATCAGCGTCTGGGCGAGCTGGTCGTACTCCTCATCCGAGCCGTCGCACCAGTAGATGTCGTCGGGCTGCGTGAGCGCCGCGACCTCATCTACCCACCCCTGCAAGCGGGAGTGATTGGAGCTGGCTTGGTGCGTCGGTGCGGTATGGGCCATGGGGTATCTGCAACTCCTAACGTCTCGATTGGGCGATCAAGCCTATACGGCCATCCACGAATATGAACGGGTGGTGGCCTATTCCACGTTCGATTCGGGCGCGCGACTGCCCTCACTCGATACCCCGTTCTCCTTACGGGGAACGAGGACGAGGCGCTTGAACTCAGCCACCAGCACGCCGTCCTGGTTGAGCACCCGTGTATGCACGCGGACAGTGCCGCGGTCGGGCTTGGACTGCGAGGGGCGCACCTCGAGCACCTCAGACTCGCAGAACAGCGTGTCGCCGTGGAACACCGGCGCGGGGTGCTTGAGCTCCTCGGTGGCCAGGTTCGCGATCGCCTTGCCGCTCACGTCCGAGACGCTCATGCCGAGCGCCAGCGAGTACACGAGCGGACCGACGACGACGTTGCGGCCCTGCTGGGACTGGCGGGCGTAGACGTCGTTGATGTGGAGCGGGTGATGGTTCATCGTGATGAGGCAGAACAGGTGGTCGTCTGCCTCGGTTACGGTCTTGGCCGGCCAGTGCTTGTAGACCGCTCCGACCTCGAACTCCTCGAGGTAGCGTCCGTACGGGTGGGCGCCCGAGGCCTCGCGAACGGTCTGATCAGTGTCGACTTGGTTCATGCGGCGGAGAATGTCAGGTCCGGATGACCGTGGGCGCCGCCCCAAAAAGGGCGAGGCCGGACGCCGAGCCGGGGGCGGCATGGCCCACGCAAGGCGCATGCGCCGCCCCGGACGAGCGTCTGAGGCTAACGTTCCACCGATGCGAAATCCCCGTGACTTTGGAAAGCCCCTGGCGATCGGCGCCCCCGCGCCGGCACTCGAGATCCCGTTCAGGCCCTCCCGGATGATCCACTTCCTCGACTTCTCGAACGAGAAGATGGTGGCCAAGGTGCCCGACATCGCACCGACCGTCGACATCCTCCTCGGCAATCTCGAGGACGCCGTGCCGGTCGACCGCAAGGAGGCCGCCCGCGCCGGGCTGATTCGCGTCGGCAAGGACATGGAGCTCGGCGAGACGCAGCTGTGGACGCGCGTCAACAGCCTCGAGTCGCCGTGGGTGCTCGAGGACATCACGACGATCGTCACCGAGATCGGCGACAAGCTCGACGTGATGATGATCCCCAAGGTCGAGGGTCCGTGGGACATCCACTACGTCGATCGCCTGCTCGCTCAGCTCGAGGCGCGAGCCGGGCTCGAGCGGCCGATCCTGATCCACGCGATCCTCGAGACCGGGCTCGGCGTGGTCAACCTCGAGGAGATCGCGACCGCCAGCCCGCGGATGCAGGGAATGAGCTTCGGCCCCGCCGACCTCGCCGCCTCGCGTCGGATGAAGACCACGCGGGTGGGCGGCGGCCATCCGGGTTACCGCGTGATCGAGGACCCCGACCCCGCCGATCCCGAGCTTCCGCGCGCCACCGCGCAGCAGGACCCGTGGCATTACTCGATCGCGCGAATGGTCGACGCCTGCACGTCCGCCGGGATCCTGCCGTTCTACGGCCCGTACGGCGACATCCGCGACGTCCAGGGATGCGAGACGCAGTTCCGGGCGGCCTTCCTGCTCGGGTGCGTCGGCGCCTGGTCGCTCCATCCGGTCCAGATCCAGATCGCCAAGAAGGTGTTCAGCCCCGATCCGGACGAGGTGCTGTTCGCCAAGAAGGTGCTCGAGGCGATCCCCGACGGGCGCGGGGTCCACATGATCGACGGCAAGATGCAGGACGACGCGACGTGGAAGCAGTGCAAGGTGATGGTCTCGCTCGCCGAGATGCTCGCC
Source organism: uncultured Solirubrobacterales bacterium (assembly GCA_963770615.1). Lineage (GTDB taxonomy): Bacteria > Actinomycetota > Thermoleophilia > Solirubrobacterales > Solirubrobacteraceae > Palsa-465. Next base: position 62,092 of record CAVYQJ010000021.1, read on the forward strand.
CACAAGGACCCCGACCTCGCCGAGGCCTACGGCTTCGAGCCTGCGGCGGCGGCGTAGGAGGTCTGGGCGGTGCGGATCTCGGCAAAGGCGGACTACGCCGTGCGCGCCTCGGTCGAACTCGCCGCGGCGACCGACGAGAGGCCGGTCAAGGCCGAGCGGATCGCGACCGCCCAGGACATCCCGCTGAACTTCCTCGAGAACATCCTCGGCGAGCTTCGCCACGCCGGAATCGTGCGCAGCCACCGCGGCGCCGACGGCGGGTTCCGGCTGGCCAAGCCGGCCGACGAGATCACGATCGCCGACATCATCCGGGCGGTCGAGGGACCGCTCGCGAGCGTCCGCGGCGGACCGCCGGAGGAGACGTCCTATCCGGGCGCCTCGGAGGCGCTGCCCCGGGTCTGGATCGCGGTCAGGGCCAACCTGCGCAGGGTCGTCGAGCACGTGACGGTCGCCGACGTGGCGTCCGGGAAGCTGCCCACCGCGATCGATCGGCTCGCCGAGGACCCGGAGGCCTGGGTTACGCGCTGAGTTCCGCGCCTTCGGCAGCCCCTCCGGCGGCGGCTGCGGTCGCATCCGCTGGATCGCCGGGGACGTTGGACGCCGCGGGCGGGCGCACGAACACGATGTCGCCCGGGGCGAGTTCGAGCTCCTCGTTCTGGCCGCGCGTCAGCTGCGCCCGCGCCGGCTCCCCGCCGGTCAGCTCGAGCTCGACCCGGACCTCGAACCCGAGGTGCACGACCCGCTTGACCATCGCCTCGATCAGGCCGGGACCTTCGGTCAGCGACAGCTTCACGTCGTGCGGACGGACGAGCCTGCCGTCGATCCTGCTCACCGGCCCGAGGAAACCCATCACGAACGTGCTCGCCGGCTTGTCGTAGACCTCGCGCGGCGGCCCGACCTGCTCGATCGCGCCCTTGTTCATTACCGCGATCGTGTCGGCGACCTCCATCGCCTCCTCCTGATCGTGGGTCACGAGCACAGTCGTCACGCCCTGCTCGTCGTGCAGGCGGCGCAGCCAGCGCCGCAGCTCGGCGCGGACGTTGGCGTCGAGCGCGCCGAACGGCTCGTCGAGCAGCAGCACCTGCGGCTGCACCGCCAGCGCACGGGCGAGCGCCATCCGCTGACGCTGACCGCCGGACAGCTGATGCGGTCGCTGACCGGACCACTTGGTCAGCCCGACCAGCTCGAGCAGTTCGTCCACGCGGGCGCGGACCTCGTCCCCTTTGCGCTTACGGATCCTCAACCCGAAGGCGACGTTCTCGAACACGGTCATGTGCGCGAACGCGGCGTAGTGCTGGAACACGAACCCGATGCCCCGGTCCTGCGGGCGCACTCGGGTCACGTCCTGGCCGGCGATCCGGACCACTCCCCCATCGGGCTCCTCGAGGCCGGCGACGATCCGCAGGAGCGTCGATTTGCCCGAGCCGCTCGGCCCGAGCAGCGCGGTCAGCGCTCCCTCGGGAACGTTGAGCGAGACGTTGTCGAGCGCGGTGAAGTCGCCGAACTGCTTGGAGATGTTCTCGGCCTCGATCCTCATCCCGCCTCCTCCCTTCTGGACCCGAACAAGGTCATCAGCAGCAGCACCGCCACCGAAATCACCGCCAACTCCGTCGCCAGCGCATACACGCTCGTCGTCACCTGACCGCCGACCTGGTCGTCACGCTGATAGAGCAGCAGCGGAAGCGTCAGCGTCGACCCGGCCACGTTCGAGGACACGACGAGAATCGCGCCGATCTCGCCGAGCGCCCGCGCCGTCGTGAGCACGACGCCGTATGCGACGCCCCAGCGGATCGTCGGCAGCGTGACCCGCCAGAACGTCTGCCACGACGACGCTCCCAGCGTCGCCGCCGCCTGCTCCTGCTCGTCGCCGACCTCGCGCAGCACCGGTGTGACCTCGCGCACCACGAACGGGAGCGACACGAACACGGTCGCGATCACCATGCCCGGGACCGCGTAGATGATCCGGATCCCGTTGTTCAGGAACGCGCTCCCGAACCAGCCGCCCTGGCCGTAGACGAGGATGAGCGCGAGCCCGGCGATCACCGGCGAGACGACAAACGGCAGGTCGATCAGCGCGTCGAGAATGCCCTTGCCGACGCGCGGGGCCCTGCTCCGCGCCAGGACCATCGCACATCCCACGCCGAAGATCGTGTTCAGCGGCACCGCGATCACCGCGATCAGCACCGACAACCAGAACGCGCTGACGGCCGCCGGCGTGGTCATGAACGCCCAGGCGGTGCCGATTCCATGCTCGAACGTACGCCCGAACACGATCGCCAGCGGCGCGAGCAGCAGCAGCGTCAGGTACAGGAGCGCCACCGCCCGGAGCGACAGCGTGGTGCGGCGGCTAACGGTCAACGCGCGCCCCGAATCGCCTCAGCGCGAACAGCACCGCCAGCGCGATCACCATCAGCACGACCGACAGCGCCGCCGCCGCCTGCTCGGAGCCGCTCTCGATGTCGGCGTAGATGACGATCGAGGCGATCTGCACCTTGCCCGCGATCAGCGCGAGCGAGCCGAACTCGCCCACCGACCGCGCGAACGCGAGCGCGGCTCCCGAGATGATCGCCGGGCGGAGCGCCGGGAGCACGATTCGCCGGAAGGTCGTCGTGTTGGAGGCGCCGAGCGACGCCGCCGCCTCCTCGACCTCGCGGTCGAGTTCGATCAGCACGGGCTGCACCGACCGGGCCACGAACGGGAGCGTCACGAACAGGAGCGCGACGAGCACCGCCCCGCGGGTGTAGGCGAGGTGGATCCCCACCGGGCTGTTCGGTCCGTAGAGCGCGATCAACGTCAGCCCGGCGACGACCGTCGGGAGCGCGAACGGCAGGTCGATCAGCGAGTTGACGACGCGCTTGCCCGGGAACGAGTCGCGAACGAGCACCCACGCCACCAACGTCCCCATCACGGCGCCGACCGCGGCGACGATCAGCGACGCGCCGACCGTGATCACGAGCGCATGGAGCGTGAGCGTGTTGTCGATCGAACTCCAGAGCGACCCGAGCCCGGACGAGAACGCCTTGACCACCACCGCCGCCAGCGGGATCAGCACGATCACGCTGAGGTACAGCATGCAGACGCCGAGCCCGAGCCCGCTCGCGCCGATTGCTAACGGCCGCGCACCCGTTCGCCGGGGGTGATGCGGCGCTGCCGGCGCCGGCGCGGACGCCGGCAGCGCGTGAGTCTCAGCTGGCAGTGGGCACCCCCGCAGCCTCCTCGATCTTGGTGATCAATCCGGTTGACGGAGCGAAGAACACCGTCGAGACCTTCGTCCAGCCCCCTAGGTAGTCAATCGTGAACAGGTCCGGCGGCGTCGGGAACTTGCTCGTGAACTGCTTGGCCACCGACGCGACCACCGGGCGGTATCCCTTCTGCGCCCAAAGCGTCTGACCCGCGGTCGACCACTGCCAGTTGACGAACGCCTGGGCCTGGGACGCGTGCGAGCTCTTGGTGGTCACGGCGATCGGCGTCTGGATCAGGATCGTCTGCTTCGGATACACGATCTGGACCGCGTCCCCGGCCTTCTCGGCCGCGAGCGCGTCGCTCTCGTAGTCGAGCAGCACGTCGCCCTTGCCGCCCGTGAACGTCTGCAGGGCGGCGCTCGCGCTCGAGTCCTGGACGCTGACGTTCTTGGTCAGGAGCGTGTTGATGTAGGCCAGCGCCTGCGCCGGCGTCTTGCCTTCCTTGAGCTGGGCGCCGTACCCGGCGAGGATGTTCCAGCGCGCGCTACCCGACGTTGACGGGTTCGGCGTGATCACGTCGACGCCGGGCTTGATCAGGTCGTCCCACCCGGTGATGTTCTTCGGGTTGCCCTTGCGGACCACGAGCACCACGACCGAATCGCTCGAGAACCCGCCCTCGGGGTTCGCGTCCCAGTTCTTGGACACGATGCCGTCCTTGACCAGGCGGGTCATGTCGGGCGTGGTCGAGAACGCGACCACGTCGGCGGGCTGGCCCGTGTCGACCGCGCGGCTCTGGGACCCGGAGGCGCCGAACGACTCGCCGAACGAGACTCCCTTGCCGGCGCTCGTCTGCGCGAACGCGGCGGTCAGCGCGTCATAGGCCTTCTTCGGAGTCGAGTAGGCGACGAGCTGGAGCTGCGTGTTGCCGGAGCCACTGGTGGCGGCGGCGTTGCTCGACGAGCCGGACCCGGAGCCCGAGCTACCGGCGCTGCTCGTCGAGTCCGAGGAACCGCCGCAACCGGCGACCGCGGCCGCGAGACCAAGCGCGGCGATAGCGGCGGTCAAGGCGCGGGCTGCGATCGTGCGGTGTGATCTTGCTCTCATTGGGACCTCCTGGTGGCGGCGTGTTTCTGCATGCAGGCCACCGGAGACCGGAAACCCCCGCAGGCCGCTCGGCATACCTCAGTTACCTCATCGACATTACCAGATTGATCGGCTTACTCCGTTTGGTTCGCCACCGGGACCCACGAAGCTACGCCACCGTAGCCACTGCGTCACGGAGCGCCACGCTCCGCTACCCTCCGGCGCCCCGATGCGCTTCTTCGAGTACGAATCGCGGGCGATCGTCGCCAAGGCCGGGATCCCCGTCACCCAGCACGGCTTCGCCACGACCAGCGACGAGGCCCGCCGGGTCGCCGAGCAGATCGGTGGATCGGTCGTGATCAAGTCCCAGGTCCTGAGCGGCGGCCGGATGAAGGCCGGCGGGGTCAAGTTCGCCGACACGCCCGACGAGGCGGCCCACCACGCCGAGCACATCCTCGACCTCGAGATCGGCGGCCACATGCCCCGCGGCGTGCTCGTCGACGACCGCGCGGCGGTCAAACACGAGTACTACGCCGGCGTGGTCTGGGACGGGATCCGCAAGCGCCCGGTGATGCTGTTCTCCGACATGGGCGGGATCGACATCGAGCAGGTCGCCGAGGAGCACCCCGACCACGTCGCCCGCCGCCACTTCTCGACCCGCGCCCCGTTCTCCGAATGGGAGGCCAAGCAGCTGATCGCCTCGCTCGGGATCAGCGGGAGCGCGCTGAATCGCCTGACTCCGATCGTGGCGCGCCTCAGCCGGTTGTTTCTCGAGTACGACATGACGCTGGCCGAGATCAACCCGCTCGGCGAACTCGAGGACGGCTCGTTCGTCGCGCTCGACGCCCACATGGACATGGAGAACGAGGCCCGTCCGCGCCAGAAGGCCCTGTTGCATGAGCTCGGGGTCGGCGACGAGGAGACGCGCCTGGCACGCGAGCCGACGCCGTTCGAGCTCGCCGGCGAGCAGGTCGACGCCCAGGATCACCGCGGCGTGGCCGGGAACGTGACCGAGTTCACCGGCAACCTCGGGCTCGTGATCGGCGCCGGCGGCGGGTCGCTGACGCTGTTCGACGCGGTCCGCGCCCACGGAGGCGACCCGGCCAACTACTGCGAGATCGGCGGCAATCCGTCGGTCCGCAAGGCGTGCGGCCTGGCCAAGCTCGTCCTCCAGAAGCCCGGCGTGGACAAGATCGCGGTGATGATGTCGATCGTGTCGAACACCCGGGTGGACATCGTCGCCCGCGGCGTGATCAAGGCGTGCGTCGAGCTCGGCTACGACCCGGCGGAGAAGATCGCGATCTTCCGTATCCCCGGCGCCTGGGAGGAAGAGGGCTTCAAGATCCTCGAGAAATACGGCGTCGAGTACGCCGATCGCAGCGTCTCGCTGCACGAGGCCGCACGCCGCGCGGTCGTGAAGATCCAAGGGACGCCCGCGTGAGCATCCTGATCGACGCGAGCACCACTTTCATCGTGCAGGGGATCACCGGCCGCGAGGCCGTCAACCTCACGCGCGAGTGCCTCGACTACGGGGCCGGCGCGAAGATCGTCGGCGGCGTCACCCCCGGCCGCCTCGGCCGCGACGTGCACGGCGTGCCCGTGTTCGACACGGTCGCACAGGCGGTCGAGCATCACGGCGCGCCGATCGACGGCTCGGTCGTCACCGTCCCCCCCGCCTTCACCAAGGACGCCGTGCTCGAGGCGCTCGAGAACGGCATCAAGCTCGTCGTGATCGTCACCGAGCGGATCCCGCGCGGGGACGTCGCGCAGATGGTCGAGCTCGCCTCCGAGCGTGGCGCCCGGATCATCGGGCCCAACTGCCTGGGGATCATCGTCCCCGACGTGATCAAGATGGGCGGCATCGGCGGTCCGGCCAAGGACGCCGCCAAGTCGTATAGCCCCGGCTCCGTTGGCGTGATCTCGCGAAGCGGGGGCATGACCACCGAGATGTCATCCACCCTCACCGCGGCCGGCCTCGGGCAGTCCACCGCGGTCTCGATCGGCGGCGACGCGATCATCGGCTCGACCTACGCCGAGCTGATGCCGCTGTTCGAGGCCGACGCCGACACCCAGGCGATCGTCATCTACACCGAGCCCGGCGGCCGGATGGAGGCCGAGCTCGCGCGGTGGGTCACCGACAACGACTCGCGCCTGCCGATCGTCGCGTTCATGGCGGGCCGGTTCATGGACGAGATGCCGGGAATGAGCTTCGGACACGCGGGCACGATCGTCGAGGGCAAGGAGGACACGGCCACTGAGAAGATCGCGCGCCTGGCCGACGCCGGGATCGTGGTCGCCGAGGAGATCTCGGAGATCCCGGGAATCGTCAAGGACCGGATCGGGGCGAAGGTATGAGCCCCGAGATGGGAAGGCCGGCGGCGCCTGACGGCGGCGCCTTATTCATCGCGGTCGAGGTCGACGAGCCGGTCGCGAGCGACCCCGGGCTCGCCGCCAAGCTCGCCGAGGTGTGCCCGGTCGACATCTTCCATGCGGGCCCGAACGGCGTCGAGATCGTCGAGGACAACCTCGACGAATGCGTCCTCTGCGAGTTGTGCATCAACGAGGCGCCGGCGGGCACCGTGCGCATCGTCAAGCTGTACTCGGGCGAGACGCTCCCCGCTTCGTCGTAGTCGAGGCCGCGCGGGTCAGCCGCTGACGCGCCGCGGCGGTAAGCGGCCGGTACGTCGCGCCGGACGCGTCCAGGTACCAGACCTGCCTGCCGTCCGCGGGCTCCGGGATGCCGGCGGCGCGGAGCTCCTGCGTGAGCGGCCTGAACCAGGTCGTGACCGGAAGCCGGTCGACGACGTGGACGAGCGCCGGGCGCTGCTCGCGCTCGAGTACGCCGACGGCGCGGCCGATCTCGCGAGCGGTGAGCTCGCGTCCGGGGCGCAGCGTGACGGCCACGACCGCGATCTCGGGGTCCTCCGCCTCCGGAGCGACGCCGTAGGCGAGCGCGAGATCGACCGCCGGGATCGCGCCCAACGCGTCCCGGATCGGCGTCGTGAATACCGGTCCCTGGTCGCTGTGGATCACGTCGCCGGCGCCGTCGACCCGCCAGTAATCGCCGTCGGCGTCGCGCCGGAACAGGTCGCCGGTCACAACCCATGCGTCGTCCCGCTCGAACAGCGAACGCAGCGGCGTGGTGCTGAGCCGGTCGTTGGGGCCGACCCGCGCGAGCAGCATGCCGACCTCGTCGACGCCGCAGCGTTTGGCGAACCCGTCACGATCGAGCACCAGGCCCTGCGCGTCGAGGTCGCAGGCTGCGATCTGCACCTCGGCGCTGCCGGGGAGGCGCCGGCCCATCGAGCCGACCTTCGCGCCGCGTACGTTGACGAGGATCGCGCCCGCCTCGGTCTGGGCGTAGAACTCGACGACGCGAGCCGGCCTGAACCGCTCCTCGACCCGCCTCCATAGCGAGCTGGGCATGCCTGAGCCGATGAACAGGCGGAGCGGATGGTGGCGCTCGGCCGGTTGCGGCGAGGCATCGACGACCGCGTCGAGCATCGTCCAGGTGTACGACGCCACGGTCACCCCGTAGCGCCTGACCTCGTCCCAGAACGTGGCCACATCGAAGCGCCGGGCCACCGCGAGGCGCGCGCCGCCGGCGATCGCGCCGCCGATGCTCGTCATCAGCCCCGACGGGTGGTACACGGGCGTGATGCTGTACACGGTGTCGGCGGGGGTGAGCGCGGCCGCCGTGGCCGTGCCGAACGCGGACTGCGCCCACCGGCGATTCGTGATCCGACTCGCTCTTGTGTGTTCGCCCTCGCCGCTGAACACGATGAACGCGAGATCGGCGGCGCGCCCTGGATTCGGCCGGTACCACCGCGGAAGCGTCACCGCGAACGGGTCGATCTGCTCCATGTCGGTCGCGCGGGCGATCCCGAGGTCCCGCGGCGCGCCGCCGCCACCGAGCACGAACACCTCGACGCCCTCGAGTTCGGTGGCCATCTGGGCGCGCTCGGGATCAGCGACGATCCGCTCGACCTGTCCGAGCGATACCTCTCGCTGCGGGTCGCCGTCGGGGCGCATCAGGACCGCGACCGCGCCGATCCGGTTGATCGCGGCCACCGCCGCGAGCGCACTCGGGCGTGCGCTCATGAGCACGCCCACATGCTCGCCCTGGCGGACGCCGATTGACAGCAATCCGCGCACGACGTTGTCGATCCGCTCCCCTACCTCGCCGGCCTCGTACGCGCGGTCCTCGTAGAGGAAGAACACGTCGCCCGGCGCCCGGAGCCGGCGCTCCTCGATCAGGAGCCCGAGCGAGACCCGGGTGTTCGGCTGGATCTGCTCGAGACGCGCCAGCCGCGGAAGCTGCGCGGCCGCCTCGCGCGAGAGGGCGCGCGCGCCGCGCGCGGCGCGATCGGCCACGCCCAGCGCCGACCGGGCCACCCCGACCCCAACCCCCGTGGCGAGCTCCACCCCGTAGCCGACGCGACCCAGTACCTCCGGCGCGAGCTCGACCGCGCCGTCGTCGGGGATCGGGTTGACATTCTCCGGCAGGTCCCCTTCGCCCGATCGCCAGTGGGCCCAAGCCGCCACCGTCGGCCATGTCACCGCGGTCGAGAGCGACCCGACGACCAGCCCGAAATGGCCTGCGTGCAGCGGGAGCTCGTAGACCTCGGCGCGAGGCGCGGCCTGCCGGATCGCGCGGACGCCGCCGGCAGGCGCGATGTCGTCGACGGTCCCCACTACCGACAGGACCGGGACCGCGATATCGGCGAGGCTCAGCGACCGGTCCTCGATCACGAACCCGCCCTCGAGCATCCGGTTGTGCGCGACGAACTGGTTCACGAACTCCGCCAGCGCCGGCCCGGGCCACGCCACCCAGCCGTCGGCCTCGAGGAACCGGCGCTGCCGCTCGCGCGGTAGCAACGCCTCGCGGTCGTGGAGCTGGAGCAGGAACTCGATCCGGTTGCGGGCGCTCTTGACCGGATCGAGCAGCAGGAAGCCGTTGCGGCTGAACCAGGCCGGGACGCCGCCGCCCCGGAACAGGAGCGTCAGTACCTCGGCGACCTCGCCCGCGAATCGGCCCGGTATCCCGAACGGAGCCCCCTGGCGCGTGTCGACCGGGCTGCCGAACGTGATCAGCGAAGCCAGCCCGTCGTTACGCCGGTAGGCCGCGGCCTGATAGACGAACATGCCGCCCTGCGAGTACCCGCCGAGGTGAACGTCACGGCCGGTTTCCGCCCGCACGCGGTCGACGGCCTCTGAGACCGCGAGCACGTGGTCGGCGAGCGTGCGCTCGAGCCCACCCTTCTCGCGCTCGGGCGCCCCGAAGTCGACCACCCACGGATCGATCCCGTGCTCGTGCAGGATCGTGACCGCGCTGCTGCGCCGGGACACGTCGTACACGTCGGCCGCCAGCATCAACGGCGGGACGAGCACGACCGCCGGCGCGCCCTCGTTGGTCCCGGGGTAGTAGCGACGAAGTTTGAAGACGCGCTCCTCGGCCGTCACCTCGTAGGGCGAAGGTTCGTCGTCGGTGACCAGTCCGCCGAAGCGAGCGACCTCGAGCGCGTTCTGTGCGACCGCGCCTACGCGGCTGACTGGGGCGGTGATCGTCTTCGGCACGCGGGGCATCGGTGACCCATGTTGTCGGAAGCGCTCGCCTGGCGCCAGCGCCAACCCGCGCAGCGGTTATTGTCAGCCCGCCTTGCCCGTCGAGCTCTCTGTTCGCGATGCCCGGGGCGAAGACGTCGCCCTGATCTTCGGCTGGGTTGTCGAGCTGGCCGACTACGAGCACGGCCGCGACCAGGTCTCCGCAAGCCCTGAGCTGCTCGAGGCGGCCCTATTCGGACCGACGCCGTCCGCAGAGGCGCTGATCGCCGAGGTGCGCTCGGACTCGGACGCACCCTGGGAGCCGGCCGGCTTCGCGCTCTTCTACAAGACGTTCTCGACCTGGGAGGGCCGGCCGGGCATCTGGCTCGAGGACCTGTACGTGCCGCCGGCGCACCGGCGCGTACGGCGTCGGTGGCGCGCTGGTCTCCCACCTCGCGAAGATCACCGTGGCGCGGGGGTTCACCCGGCTCGAGTGGGCGGCGCTCGACTGGAACGAACCAGCGTTGAGCTTCTACGCAAAGATCGGGGCTGCGGGCCTCGACGAGTGGGTCCTTCACCGCCTCGACGGCCCCGCGCTCCACCGAGTCGCCGGCCGAATGGGACCGGTGGGCTGATGTCCGCGACCGCCGCGGAACGCGTTCCGCTGCGGACCATCGCGCTCGAATGGACGCGGATCGGGGTCACCGGCTTCGGCGGCCCGCCCACCCATATCGCGCTGCTGCGGCGCCTGGTTGTCGAGCGCGAGCAGTGGATCGACCAGCGCGAGTTCGAGGACGCGCTCGCTGCCTGCAATCTGTTGCCCGGTCCCGCCTCCACCCAGCTGGCGATCTTCCTCGCCCGGCGTGTCGCCGGGCCTTGGGGCGCGGTGGTGGGCGGACTCGGCTTCATCGTGCCGGCGGTCGTCCTGATCATCCTGCTGTCCGTGGTGTTCCTCGGCGAGTCGCCGCCGGTGTGGGTGCGCGGCCTCGGGGCCGGAGCGGGTGCTGCGGTCGCCGCGGTCGCGGTGAGCGCCGCCGCGAGCCTGGCCGGCCCGAGCCTCAAGCGCACGACGCAGCGAGAACGCTGGTTCGTCTACCTGGTGCTCGGCCTCGCCTCGGCAGCGCTGATCGGGCGTTATCTGGTGCTGGTGCTGCTTGGCTGCGGGCTGCTCGAGCTCGGGATCGTCCGGGGCTTCGGCGACCGGTCGCGCCTCAGCGGCTGGGCGCCTGCGATCGTGCCGGCGGCCGCGGCGACCGCCGGCGCTGGCGGGCTCGGCGCACTCGCGTGGGTCGCGTTCAAGGTCGGAGCGCTGTCGTACGGCGGAGGCTTCGTGATCATCCCGCTGATGCAGGGCGATGCGGTCCACACCTACCACTGGATGACCTCGTCCCAGTTCCTGGATGCAGTCGCGCTCGGCCAGATCACCCCGGGTCCGGTCGTCGCCACCGTGGCCGCGGTCGGCTACGCGGCGCACGGCGTCGGCGGCGGCGCGCTCGCGGCGCTGATCGCGTTCCTGCCGTCGTTCCTGTTCGTGCTGATCGGCGGAGGTCAGTTCGAGCGCGTGCGGACAAGCCCACGAGCGCAGGCGTTTCTCGCCGGCGCCGGCCCCGCGGCGATCGGCGCGATCTTCGGCGCCGCGATTCCGCTCACCGCGGCCCTGCGCGAGACGTGGGAGTTCGTCGTGCTCGGCGTCGCCGCGGTCGCCCTTCTGCTGCTGCGCCGCAGCATCGTCTCGACGCTCGTCGGCGCGGCGATCGTCGGCATGGTGCTGGCGCTCGCCGGCGCGCCCGTGCCGCGCTGAGGGCGCGTGGTGCTCGTCTCCCTTCCGATGCCGTCGGAGATCCGGTGAGCGCGGTCGTGATCGGCGCCGGACCGAACGGCCTGGCCGCGGGGATCCGGCTGGCGGAGAACGGGCATCCGGTGACGGTGCTCGAGACCGCCGATAGGCCCGGCGGCGCGGTCCGGACCGAGGAGTTGACGCTGCCGGGCTTCCGCCACGACACGTTCTCGGCCGTGTACCCGGCCGGGGCCGCGTCGCCGGTGTTCGCGCGGATGCCACTCGAGCGTCACGGCTTGCGCTGGATCCATCCGGACGCGTGCTACGCGCACCCGCTGCCGGGCGGCGGGGCGGTGGCGCTGTACCGAGACGTCGAGCGGACGGCGGCAAGCCTCGACGCCGTCGTGCCCGGGCGACGGAGCGCGGTGGCGAGCATTTGTCGCCCCGCTGCTCGATTCGTTCGACGCGGTCCGGGCGACGATGCTCGGCGCCTTCCCGCCGGTCGGCGGAGCGGCCGCGCTGCTCCGCGACCTCGGGCCGGTCGGCGCGGCTCGGTTCGCCGCAGCGCTCGCCGGCTCGGCGCAGGGACTCGGGCACCGCCTGTTCGAGGGGAGCGGATCGCGAGCGTGGCTGTACGGCTCGGCGGCGCACGGCGACGTCCCGATGACGGGCGCCGGCAGCGCGGCGGCGGCCGTGTATCTGAACCTGATGGGCCACGCGGTCGGCTGGCCCAGCCCCGCCGGCGGCGCCGAGCGGCTCACCGACGCACTCGTCGGCTATCTGCGCGAGCGCGGTGGCGAGGTACGGACCGGCGTGCTTGTCGACGCGGTCGAGGCGGCGCACGGCCGGGTCGCCGGGGTTCGGGTCGCCGGCGGGGACCGGATCGCCGCGGATGTGGTCGTCGCCGATGTGATGCCGCACGCGCTTGCGAAGCTCGCCGGCGAGGCGCTGTCGCCCGCCTACCGGGCGCTACTGCGCCGCTACCGCTACGGGCCGGCGACGGTCAAGGTCGACTGGGCGCTCGACGGCCCGATTCCCTGGGAGGCCGCCGAGCCCCGCGGCGCCGGCACGGTGCACGTCGCCGGCGGGGACGAGGAGCTCATCCAGACGATCGCCACGAGCCAGCGGCGGCTCCCCGACCGGCCGTACCTGCTGCTCGGCCAGCAATCGCTGGCCGACCCGTCTCGCGCGCCCGCCGGCAAACACACGGCGTGGGCCTACACGCACGGGCCGCGCACCGGAATCGACTGGAGTGTCGAGGTTCCGCCGCTCGTCGAGCGCATCGAGGCGCAGGTCGAGCGGTTCGCGCCCGGATTCCGTGACCTGATCCTCGCGCGCCACGTCATGAGCCCGGGCGAGCTCGAACGTCGCGATCGCAACCTCGTCGGCGGCGACGTCGGCGGCGGCAGCTACCGCCTGCGCCAGGTCGTGTTCCGGCCCGTCCCCCGGCTGTCGCCCTACCGGACCCCGTTGCGCGGCCTCTATCTGGGGAGCGCCGCGGCGTTCCCGGGCGGCGCCGTCCACGGCGTGCCCGGCGACGCCGCCGCGCGGGCCGCGCTCGCGGACGAACAATCGCGACGGCGCCAACGACGCCTCGGGCCCCCGGCGCGATCCACGGACTCTGGTGATTAAGCCGCGCACACGTCAGCTTCAGCGCCAAAGTCCGGACGCAACCACGACCGTGCGGCAACGCAGCCCCGCCGGCAACCCAGACCCGCCGGCAGCGCGACCCCGCCGGCAACCCAGACCCGCCGGCAACGCAGCCCCGCCGGCAACCCAGACCCGCCGGCAACCCGGTGCGCCAAATAGAAAGACCCCGCCGGGGCGGGGTCTTTCCGTAGGAGGCCTGTAAGCCGGATTCTGTCGAGAGCAGCCATCCATCTGTGCGGCCTACCCGGACCTTGGCGGGTCACCTGCAAACGGTCCTGCTTGGCCTAGCATCGAGTGGGGTTTACCTGGCCGCCGCGTCACCGCGACGCCGGTGCGCTCTTACCGCACCATTTCACCCTTACCGGCCTGGGGCTCTGCAGCGGCTCCAGGCTTAGGCGGTGTCTTTTCTGTGGCACTTTCCCGCGGGTTTCCCCGGGTCGGCGTTACCGACCACCCTTGCCCTGTGATGTCCGGACTTTCCTCGAAGGCTGATCACCTCCGCGACTGCTTGGCCTCCAGCGAGCAAGCATAGCCCGTCCCCGGCGCGCGGTCGAAACTCCGTGCCCAGCGCGCGGTCGAAACTCCATGCCCAGCGCGCGGTCGACACTCCGCGCCCACCCCGTTCAAGCGGTGGTCAGCGGACAGACGAGCCGCACGTCGAGCAGCGACCGCCGATCGCGCGCGCGTGAACGCCGTACTCCGGCGCCATCTCTTCCTGGCAGATCGGACACGCGACGATCGTGTGGGCCTGCAGGCCCTCCCACACGGAGACGATCAGCTCGTCCAGCGTGCCTCCTTCATCGACCGATTCGAACAGCGACGGAGCCTCTGGAAGCGTGCAACTGGTCACGTCATGCTCCGCATCAACCCGACGACCTTGCCGAGCACGCGCACGTCCCGGCTTCGGATCGGCTCCATCGACTCGTTCTCCGGCTGCAGCCGCACGTGATCGGCTTCCTCGAAGAAGCGCTTCACGGTCGCTTCCTCTCCGACCAGCGCCACCACGATGTCGCCATCCTGCGCGGTGTCCTGCGGGCGCACCACGACCAGATCGTCCTCGAGGATGCCGGCGTCCTTCATCGACTCGCCGCGCACGCGCAGCAGATACTCGCCGTCGGTCCCGCCCGCATACGACGGAGTCTGTACGTAGTCCTCGATGTTCTCCTCGGCGAGAATCGGCTGCCCGGCCGCGACCTGGCCGACCAGCGGCAGCCCTGGGCGCACGAGGCTCCGCACGCCCGCGGTAGCCTTGTCGAGCATCTCGATCGCTCTCGGCTTCGACGGATCGCGCCGGAGCAGGCCGATCTTCTCGAGATTTGCCAGGTGGGCATGAACCGTCGACGACGAAGCCAGGCCAACCGCCTTACCAATGTCGCGAACCGTCGGGGGATACCCGTACTTCGCCGAATACCGCTTGATGAAGTCGAAGATCTCCTGCTGCCGTTTGGTCAGATCCACCGGTTCCCTCCTTGCTCGATTGGCTCGCTTGTGGGGAGTGAGTCGAACATGTGTTCGGCACTGTAGCGCTCCCTTAGGACGGACTCAACCCGCTCGCTCGAACGGGCCGCGGATCTGCGGCCGCGACCGCGGCGAGCGGCCGGACCAGCGCGCCCCGTCGAGCCCGAGATCCGCTCCGAGCGGCCCTCGCAGGGCTATACTGGCCGCCTCCAGCGCCTGTGGCGGAATTGGTAGACGCGCAAGGTTGAGGGCCTTGTGGACTTTATGGTCCGTGGAGGTTCGAGTCCTCTCGGGCGCACTGGAAAAGCCCCTGATAACGGGGCTTTTTGCTGTCTCCAGTCAAGTCGCGTTGTGTGGTGTAGCTGGTGATCGTCGTTAGGACGTTCGCTTCTCAGGCGGGGTTGAGGGTGGCGACCTCCTCTTTGTTGTTGTTCGAGCGAGCTCGTTCTGGTCCGCCGGGCGGAGGGAGAACTTGGCGGAAGGCCTGACCATGGTCGCGAGCCTGCTCGCCCGGGAGGGTGCGTCAGTCGGTGGCCGGCGGCTCGGGGGGATCGACCACGGTCCCCGGCGATGGCGCGTGCAAGCCCGAGCTGCTGAACGCCCGGCTGAAGCCGCGCGCGCCGCTGCTGCCGAGGCCCGCCGTCGACCACGCGAATCGAGTGGCGTCCGAGGCCGGCGCGAGCGCGCCGGGTCGCTCGCCGCGCCTGACGAACACGATCGGGGCGGGGGCCGCTTTCGCGATCGCTCGCCGGGTCTCCCCCAGGCCCTCCTTGCGCCAGCGCTCGGACAGCCCGATCATGAGCAGGTCGGCTTGGGAGGCCGCCGCGACGATCCCGGCCCGCCCGGGCTCAGCCAGCACTGTGGTCGGGGCCACGCCGGCGAATTGCTGAACGAGCAACGCAGCGTCGGCCAGCATGCGCCCGGCGTGATTGCCCTCGGCGGTCTGGCCGCCGGCCCCGAGCAGCTCGAGCGAGGCGCCGGTCGCCGCGCACAGCCACGATGCGAGCTCGAGCGCGGCCCAGTCGTGCTCGGCCCCGCCGAACGGGACCACTACGCGCGTCCCGGGTGCGGGCGCGACCGGCTGTCCCTCCCGGGCCACCAGCACGGCCACGTCGCACGGCGCCTCGTGGAGGACCTCGCCGACGTCGCCCCGGGGAACGCCGTCTCCAAGCAGCGGGCGCCGGCCGTCCAGCAGCACCAGGTCGACCTCGTCGCCACGCGAAAGCCTCACCAGGTCGCTCCCCGGGTGGCTCGAGGGGAAGGCCACGGCGCGCGTGGCGATCCCCTCGTCAAGCAGCCCGAGCCGAGCCCGCTGGAGGTGATCTGACGCTTCGCGGACCTCGAACTGCTCGGTCTGGATCCCTCCACGGACGGCCGATCCGCGCGGCGGCGGGACCAGCCGCAGGAGGATCAGCTCACGGGGCGGCTCCCAGCGGGCGAGCGGCGCGGCGATCGCGAGCAGCGGCTCTAGCGACGTCTCGGTCTGCGGCGCGACCAGGATCGAGTGCGACGGAGCGGGGGTGTCCCCGATGGTCAGTCGGGTGGCCGTGGCGAGCTCTTCTTCCGGAGGCTCTCCGAACCGGTTCTTTGGATCGATCAGTCGCAGCAACGGGCCTGTCATCAGCGTGGTGACGAGCGCCATCACCACCAGCGCGGTGAACAGCGCCGGCGAGATAACTCCCTCGTCGAGGGCGATGTTGAGCACGATCAGCTCGGTCAGGCCGCGCGTGTTCATCAGGGCTCCGAGCGCGGAGGACTGTCGCAGGGGAAGGTTCATCGTGCGTGCCGCGATGAACGTGCCCCCGAACTTGCCGATGATTGCGAGCGCGATCAGTCCGAGCGTGATCAGGATGAGTTCCGTCTGGCCGAGCGCACCGATGTTGGTCCGTAGCCCTGTGTAAGCGAAGAACAGCGGGAGCAGGAGCGTCAGCACGAAGTCCTCTAGTCGCTTCGTGACCTCGTTGCTGAGCCCGGCGTGGCGCGGCATGACAAGCCCCATCAGGAACGCTCCCAGGATCACCGCCACTCCGATCTTGTCGGTGATCACGGCCGACAGCAGCACTCCGGAGAGGATGACCGTGAACCAGGTGCCCGGGAGGCGCCCCTGCTCGTCGTAGGCCACCGCGGCGCGGGCCAGAACCCGTCGAACAACCGTGAACATGATCACGCCGAACAGAGCGGCCTCGCCGATCGTCTTGAGCACGTCGAGGCCCGTGCCGGCGCCCGCGAGCGCCGTGGCCAGCGCGATCAGGAACCAGGCCGAGACGTCGTTCAGGGCCGCCGCCGACAGGGCGAGCGTGCCGAGCGGGCGCTTCACCATCCGGCGCTCGGAGATGATCCGAGCCAGGACCGGAAACGCCGTGATCGACATCGAGACGGCGATGAACAGGGCGAAGGCCAGGAAGCGTGTCGGAGGCGAGAGCAGGCCATAGAGCGGCAGCGCCGCGAGCAGGCCCAGCATCAGCGGGAACAGCAGGCTCGTGTTCGAGATCGCGAGCGTCATCCCGAGGCGGCCGCGAAGCTGGCTGAGGTCGACCTCGAGCCCGATCAGGAACATGTAGAAGACCAGTCCGAGGTTCGCCGCGACGCCGATGTAAGGCACGATGTCCGTGGGAAAGACGTCGCCCTGGAGCGTGGGCAGGATCGCGCCGAACACGGTCGGCCCGAGGATGATGCCGCCGAGCACCTCACCCATGACCCGGGGTTGCCGGATCTTCGGCATCAGGCTCCCGCACAGGCGGGCGAACAACATCACGACCAGCGTCGCGATGAAGAACGCGACCACGGTCTGGTCGGCGGTCCGCTGCTTGGTGCCGGTCACGTGCTCGCTCAGCGTGGGCGAGGCCCCGGCTGCGACGGGAGTGAGCATCACGTCGAGCGCGCGTCCGGCGGCGGTGCCGAACATCCGCCTCGACCCGCCGAGGTTGCAGGCCACGGTCCCGGCGAAGCTCCCCTTCGCGGTAGACGATCGTTCCCCGCCGGATGCTCTTGGTCACGACCTCGGCCCGCGAGCCGGACTCGGTCAGGGTCACGTTCGTGCCCAGACAGTTCGAGGTCGGGCTCAGCGTGTAAATGCCGGAGATCGAGCCGGGGGCCCGCGGCAGCGGCACGCCCGGCGTGGGTGGATCGCCCTTGAGCTCGGCCGCAAGCGGCCGGCCACCGATCGTCCCGAGCAAGAGCCCATTGACGACGTGGGCGTCGATCGCGGCCTGCGCGTGGCCGATGCAGTCGGCGGTGCCGGTCAGCCGGCCGTGCTTGAACGTGAGGTCGCCGCTCAGCGTGCCCTGGGTGTTCGACAGCGAGACGAACTGGCCCGATTGGACCACGAAAGCCTTAGCGCCGAGGCAGGCGGCGCCCGAGGAGACGTTGTAGCTTCCCGCGATCGTCGGCTGGGCGTGCTTGCCGCTCCCGGCCACGATCACCCCGATGACGACCGCGGCCGTCACCAGGATGAGGACCACGTAATAAACCGCCACGCGCGAGGGCGGCGGGGGTGGCGGCTGATCCTCGCCGGAAGCGACTCCCGCTTCGCTTACGACCGGGGTCGACACTATCCCAGGCGCGCAGCGCCCGGCGCCGGGCTTAGGAGGGCGGCGGGCCGGTCGGAACCTGGAAGACGCCCGACGGGCTCAGAGCGCGT
>CAVYQJ010000022.1:0-267386 GCA_963770615.1 uncultured Solirubrobacterales bacterium
AGTCGCGACCACACTCACTTCGGGCGCGAATTTCTGTGAACGTCATGGCGGCCGTAGATCACCCGCATCCGCGCCGCCGAAGCCGTCGTCTTTGACGGGGCATTCGCACCGATGTGACGACGGTTCTGGCCCTATGCCTTGCCGATCCCGACCAGACCGGTCTCATAGGCGAGAATCACGGCCTGTACGCGGTCGCGAAGTCCGAGCTTGCGGAGCAGACTTGAGATGTGCGTCTTGATTGTGGCCTCGCTGACGACGAGCTCGGATGCGATCTCGGCGTTCGAAAGACCGGCGGCGAGCAATCGCAGCACCTCGGTCTCGCGCGGGGTGAGCTGCCCGAGCACCTCGCTCGATTGGTCGCCGGCCGGCAGCGTGACGGCGAACCGCTCGAGCAGGCGGCGCGTCACCGACGGGGCGAGCAGCGCGTCGCCGCCGGCGACGATTCGGATCGCTTCGACCAGCTTGCCCGGCGTGACGTCCTTGAGCAGGAATCCGCTGGCGCCGGCGCGGATCGCGGCGTGCACGTACTCGTCGAGGTCGAACGTGGTCAGCACGAGGATGCGCGCGGGGGAGCCCTCCGCGACGAGCCGGCGCGTCGCCTCCACGCCGTCGAGCACCGGCATGCGGATGTCCATCAGGATCACGTCGGGCCGGCGACGCTCGGCGAGCGCGACCGCCTCGGCGCCGTTCTCGGCTTCGCCGACGACCTCGATCTCGGGTCTGGATCCGAGGATGGCCCGGAACCCGGCGCGCACGAGCGCCTGGTCGTCGCAGATCAGGACCCGGATGCTCACGGCTGCGTTTCCTCGAGCGGCAGCCGGGCGCGAACCTCGTAGCCGCGGCCGGACCGCCGCCCCGCCGTCAGCTCGCCGCCGAACAGCGCGACCCGCTCGCGCATCCCGATCAGTCCCTGGCCGTCGGTCTCACCGTTGAGCGAGGTGGTCCCGCGGCCGTCGTCGAGGACTTGGAGTTCGAGCGCGTCGGCGACGTAGCGCAGCTGCACCTGCGCGGTCGAGGCGTGGGCGTGCTTGAGCGTGTTCGTCAGCGCCTCCTGGACGATCCGGTAGGCACATAACCCCACGCCATCGGGCAGCGTGCGCGGCTCGCCGAGGACCGACAGCTCGACGGGTAGCCCGGTCTCACGCACCTGTCCGACGAGCTCGTCGATCCGCTCCAGGCCCGGCTGGGGCGCGTAGGCCGGGTCGTCGCGATCGTCCTCGGCCCGGATCACGCCGAGTAGCCGGCGCAGCTCGGTCAGCGCGGCGCGTCCGGTCGACGCCACCGCGGCGAGCGATTCGCGCGCCTGGCCCGGGTCCTCGTCGAACACGTCCTCGCCGGCGGCGGCCTGGACGACCATCACGCTGACGTTGTGGGCGATCACGTCGTGCAGCTCGCGCGCGATCCGAGCCCGCTCCTCGATGACCGCGCGGTCCGCCTTCTCCTCGCGCTCGCGCGCGAGCCGCGCCGCGCGTTCCTCGAGCTCGGCCAGATACGCGCGGCGGGTGCGCATGTTGTCGCCGACCACCCACGCGATCGCGAACACCGCGAGCTCGGGGATCACCTGCCCGGCGCGGGCCCCGTTGTTGACGATCACCGCGACCGTGATCGGGAGCGCAGCCAACGCGGCGGCGCGGATCGACACCCGACGGTCGCAGTACGCGGCGACCGTGTAGAGCGCCACGATCACGCCAACCGGTGCCCCGGCCCCGGGCCGGAAGATCAGCACCAGGGTCTCTGCAATGACGGTCACCGCCAGCACCGCGAGGGGCCGATAGCGCCGGAACGCGATCGGGACCGTCGTGAACAGGGTGGCGACGGCCGCGAGCACCGGGACGGCGAAGCCGTAACGGGTGCGCGAGACCACCGTCGAGCCGACCGCGATCACGGTCAGGATCAGCGCGAGCGCCGAATCGCTCCACCAAGGATGGCGGCGGATCGCGTCGCGTACCGCCGCCGCCGTTGTGGACACCTGTCGCATGCGCTGAGAGTAACCCCGGATCTCAGGCGTCCCGGGTTTGCATCCGCCATGCCCCGAGCACGGGTAGGACCAGCAGCCATCCGATCGTCACCACGACGGCCACCGCGACCGGCATCGGTATCACCGGCGGGCCGGTCAGAGGGCCGGGCTTGAGGAACATCAGCACGCTTTCGAGGAGGCCGCGCCTGAGCGTGCCGAGCGATGTCGCCTGGACGACCAACGGGCTCAACACGAGCTCCCACCCGATTAACGCGGTGATCGTCCCCGGCCGCGAGCCGGTCAGGGACGCCAGACCCAGCGCGATCACGCACAGGACGGAGTTCGCGAGCGCGAGCCACGCCACCGACGCCAGGATGACCGACAGGCTCGGCGTCGCCAGCCCGTCGGCGAAACCGAATGTGGCCGCGAGACCGATCGCGAACGCGAGCGCCGTGACCGCCAGCGTCACCGCGACCGCCGCCGGGATGCGGGCCAGGAACAGCGCCGTCCGCGAGCGGCCGGTGAGCACGTTGTCGCGGAAGACGCCGGCCGCAAGGTCGCCGGCGCCTGCTTCTGCGCCGATCAGGATCGCCGCGACCGGGCCCATGAACACGCCGAGCAGGTCGAGCAGCCGCCCGTAGTTGTTCAGGCCGCCGGCGGGCGAATAGTGGGCGGGGTCGGACGCGTGCTTGACGAGGTCGTACCCGGTCATGATCACGAGCGGGACGAGCACCACCGCCAGCGCGAGCGCGATCATGCCCCGCTTCTTGCGCAGGCGGAGTAGGTCCGCGCCGATCATCTGCCTGGCAACCGTCAGGTCGAGTTTCATGCGGCCACCTCCAGTCGTGTTGTCATTTCCAGGAACCGGTCCTCGAGACTCCGGTGCGCCGGCTCGAGCCGAGACACCACCAGGCCGGCGGCGACCAGCTGCGAGTTGATCTCGCCTGCCTGGTCGCGGGCGAGCAGCTTCATCCGCAGCGCCCCATGCTCGGCGCGCAGCTCGCGGACGGCCGGGTCGCCGGCGAGCAGCGCGAGCGCACGGTCGGCATCGTCGCATTCGATCACCAGCTCATCGGCCTCGTCCGCGACCAGGTCCTCGATCGATCCCTGGGCGATCACGCGACCGCCGTCGATGATCGCGGCCACATCGCATGTCTTCTCGACCTCGTCGAGCAGGTGAGAGGAGACGAACACCGTCCGGCCCTCGTCCTCGACCAGCGCGCGGATCATCCGGCGTACGTCGAGCATCCCGCCGGGATCGAGCCCGTTCATCGGCTCATCGAGGATCAGCAGCTCGGGGTCTGACAGCAGACAGCGTGCGACGCCCAGCCGCTGGCGCATCCCGAGCGAGTACGTCCCGACGCGATCTCTGGAGCGCCGGTCCAGCCCGACGCGTTCGAGCACGCCATCGACCCGCTCGCGCGTCTCCGGCCCGCGGACCGCCGCGGCGATCTTGAGGTTCTCATAGCCGGTGAGGTGCGGGTAAAACGACGGCTCCTCGACGATCGCACCGACGCGCGCCAGCGCCCGCGCCCGCTGCGCCGGCACGGGGAGCCCGAGCACGCTGGCCCGGCCCGCGCTTGCTCGCGTGAGCCCGAGCAGCATCCTGATCAGGGTCGTCTTGCCGGCACCGTTGTGACCGAGAAATCCATACGCGACTCCGCGCGGCACCGTGAGACTGACGTCGTCAACGGCGATCCGGTCGCCGAACCGCTTCGTAAGTCCCTCGATCTCGACCGCCGGTCGGCGATCAGCTTGATTGGCACGTGTTATTTCCATGCCTGTCACCGTAAATGCGGCTCGCGCCGCGCACATCGGCTGCAGGGATGGATCCGGGGTCAGCCGAAAGTAGGAGACGCCGTGTTCTCGGCGCCGGCGCCGACGGCAGTACCGCCGTATTGGCGGTCCGAACCGCGCAAGCCACACCCCCGCGGCCACCAGCAGTACTCCGTCCGCTATGTGATCGAACGGGGAAGGTCGCGCCGCACCGACGTTCTGCGAGCAGTACCCACCCCGATCGCTGGTTTCCTTGCCGTTCCGGACGAGAAGCTAGAGCGCGGCGACCCCGGAGGCAGGCTTTTGCCGGCCTCGGACGATCCGGAAGGCGGTTACGCAAGAAAAACCTCGTTTCGTTCAGCCCCGGTAATCGCGACCCGCCGAACTGCGCACCCGAGTTGCGCGGATCTCGGGGCTCGGAGCGGCTTGGTGGCGTCATCGGCGCCGAGGGCAAGGGCTGAGACGCCCTATCCGCGCTTATCAGGGCGCTGCTCTCGCCGGCAGAAATGCTCGTCATTGAGCTTGGCGCGCCGGGATTTCGCTGCACCGCATACTGCCGCCGTGGGCCAGCCGTCCAGAAGGCGGCCGCGTGCCTTGAAAACTCGGGTCGCCCAGCTCCCGCGGTAACCCGGTCGTGGTCAAACGGTGTGGATGCAAGCCCGGGGCCCCGAGGCACAATTCGAGTCACATCCCGCCGGGGGCCATGCCAGCCGTCTGTCGTTTGCTGTTTTAGCCAATCGCCGTGCCGAACAGGTGCCCGATGCCGTAGGTGAAGGCGAGCCCGAGCGCGCCTCCGATGACCACCCGCGTGACAGCGCGGCGGACGTTGCTGCCTCCAAGGTGGGCGCTGAGAGCGCCGGTCAGGGCCAGAGCGAGCAGGACAACGACAAACGTCACCAGGACCCGGAGGTCGGCCGGCGGCAGCAGGATGGCCAGCATCGGCAGCAGAGCGCCGGATACAAACGAAAGCGCCGAAGCGCCAGCGGCTTGGACAGGACTCGGGATGTCAGCGGGGTCGATGTGCAGTTCGGCGTCCAAATGAGCGACTAAGGCCCCACGGGCGGTCAGTTCGTCGGCGACAGTACGGGCGGTGGCCGCCGAAAGGCCCTTGGCCTCGTACAGCGCAGTCAGCTCCGCCAGCTCATCCTCCGGCGAGTCGGCGAGTTCGCGTTTCTCCTGTGTAATCTGCGCCCGCTCGCTGTCGCGCTGGCTAGAGACCGACACGTACTCACCTAGCGCCATCGACACCGCCCCGCCGACCAGGCCGGCGAGTCCAGCGGTGAAGATGGGGCCGCGAGCGGTCGTGGCTCCCGCCACCCCGATGACGATGCCTGCCACAGACACAATCCCGTCGTTGGCCCCCAGCACCCCAGCCCGCAGCCAGTTCAAGCGGCCCGCACTCCCCCCAGAATGCGGCTCTCGGGGATGAGTCGGCCGCCCGCGCTCGGCCGCTTCGACCTGGGCAGCAGACGGCATGGCATGGTCAACACTGATCTCTCCGGAGCGAGACCTGCGGTTAGGCATAGCTCAGGCCCGGTCGGAACTTCTGCCCCGTCACAGGCGTGAAGCAACATCGGTCCGCCCGGTCTTGATGCGAGCAACAACTCCTCGGTGGGGGCGGGAGTCCCCGTGTCGCCGGTCCTACTCGGCGAGCGCGCTCACCCTTGTCAGTCATCGTCGCTCCCTTCGCTTCTCCCGGACCGCCGCAACGGACGGCACGACCCGGAAACCGTCACTCGCGGCGGGATGAGCCATCATCGCCCGTTCAGACTGATTCGTTTCTCGGCAAAGCCTATTCGGCGATCCCCCCGTGTCATCACGATCGTTGGCCGAGACAGCAAACGTCAAGATCGCTCGCGTCCGCGCTAGCCAGAACGCCTTCTCGGCCACGTAACTGGCGAGCCGAAACGCACTAGGACCGGCAGCGCGCCGTCGGCGGCCCTGCGCCAGTAGTCGCCGCCAGGCCGTAAGCGAACTCTCACCCAGCGATCTCGGGGTGCGGGAGCAGGACAGCCATGACGGCGGCCTGGGCCAAGCCAGGCCACCATGACGACCCCACCAGCAAGCAGCGACGGGCTATCTCAGCGCGCATCGACCGCGATTCGTCGTGCGTTCGCCAGCTGCCGTTGCCGGGCCGCCCGATTCGGTACCTGCCCTTCGAGTCCCACATTTCACCAGGACCTCGCGCTCGGCGGAGGTTACGTTTGACCTTGTTCCGGGCGCGCTCGCGGAGGTGGTCGAGCACGTTGCGCTCCTTGTGCTGCACGCAGCGCTGCACCCACTTCGTGCCCGAAGACTTGCCGGATCTGCCCGACACGGCCAGCGGGATCGATGCCATCGATTTCAAACGCCGCCCCGCACGGAGTGCAGAAGAGCGTTGCGGCTATGCACCGCCTGCTCGCTGGGTGCGGTAATGATCGCGCCAGATCAGCTTGTAGATCGGGATTCTGCGCGGAAGATCGCGGACGCCGGGGATGAATGGAATCAGGATGAACGCGAGGCTCAGCGCGCCCATTACGGCCATCACGAGGATGTCGGCGTTGGCCGAGGTCGAGAACGGTTTGATCTGGTACCAAAAGGTGTAGAGCCACAGCCAGACCTGCCCGGGGTAGCTGCCGGTCTCGTTCATCATTCCCCACTGGGTGCCGAGCAGATGCTGTTGCTGGGCGCGGGTCGCGAGCACCCCGCCGTCGGCCATGAACAGCAGCGGCTTTGTGTAGTCGGTCTGGTAGAACTGCTTGCTGGTCAGCAGCGCGCCGTCGAGCCCGCCACTCTGCGCGAACGTGAGCAGAGAGCCCATCATTGTGGGGAGCGGCCCGTAGTTACCGGGTTTGACTTTGATCGAGCCGTCCGAGTTGGCGGTTGCGTCGCCAAGCGCCTTCTCGTACGCGCTCGTCCAATTCGTCTGAGTGTGCGCCGGGGCGGCCTGATACGCGGAGACTGCGCTCTCCAGCACGGGCTCGCCGGTTATCGAGCGCAGCGGTGCGAGTACAAAGTCCTGAGCCGAGTTGATCGGATGGCTCACCCCCAGCCACTTCGCCAGATAGATGAACGCGATGTGCTGGCCGTCAGAGGCATGGTTGTAAGGCGGGCCATAGCCGCCGGTCCCGCTCGAGCCATCCAACTCGGTCGTCGCGGTGGTCACGAAGTCGACCGGGTCGCCGCGCGACCATGACTGAATGGTGCTCGGCTTAAGATCGGGGGAAGAGAAGAGGAGCGTCAATACCACGGCGAGTGCGAGAACCACGCCGAGCGCGATCGACGCCTCCCTGAGGATGTCGTAAGGCCTGTACGCGCCCTTCCACTCGCGGGCGGCTTCGTCCTCGCGTCGGCGGCTCTCGCGGCTCATGACGCACGCCCCCTCGCGGGAACGGAATCGGCCACTGGCGCCGGCTCGGGCTCATGGGCTGTCGGCTGTCCGCGATCGGACAGCTGGAAAGGCGGCACGATTCCGTGCCTGCGCACGAGCAGGACGTGCGCGATCACGATCGCTACGACCGCAAGCGGCAACAGGAACACGTGGTAGCTGTACATCTGACCGAAGTTCGTGACGTTGAAGAACGAGCCGACCCCGGCAGCGTTCAGCCCGTCCTTTGCCTGCGTCGAGATCCACTGCGCGTCGAAGTTCTGCTGGGAGACGTAGCCGGTCAGCGCACACGGCACCGCGACGACGAACGCGACCGCACCGGTCATCCAGACCCGGGCGCGGCCGCCGCGCCACGCAGCCATCCAGTACTTCCCCCACAAATGGATCACCATGAAGAAGAAGAACAACTCCACCGACCACAGATGGATGCTGTTGAAGAAGTGACCGATACCGGTGAAGTGCCACCACCCCGGCCCCTTCAACGCTAAGATCGAACCCGACGCGACGATCACGATCAGCGACGTGAGCGTCAGCACCCCGAACACGTAGATCCACGACGACATGTACGACGGCTGACTGTCGGGCAGCAGCTTCTCGGGTGGTAACGCCCCCACGGCGCGATCGCGGACCTTCTCCGTCCACGACTTCCGGTTCACAGACGTCGGCTCTCCGTTCACAGACGTCGACTTTCCGTTTGCGACGCTCATCGCGCGGTTCCTCCATGCCCCGGGAAAGGCGCGAGGATCGCAACCGCAAATACGACCAACGACAAGACGATCACCACGACATTGGCCACCGACATCGAGAAGAAATGCCAATGCACGGTGTTCGCCGGGTGATTCAAGTTGACGATCGCGGCGATCATGCGTTGGTCTTTGCGAGGCGGTCGTGTTTCTCCAGGTACGGCGCGAGGCACTTGGCGGCAATCTTGCCCGGCGGCGACCAAGTCGGCGCCCCGGCAATCTGCGAGCCCGATCCATGCCCGCCGGTGATCTTCGCGCTCAGGTAGCGCGGCCTGCCGCCCGCCAGCAGGCCCCCGTGGATGACCGGATGGCACGGCGGGGGTTCGGGCGCGAAGCCGACGAATGCGCCGATCGCCTGCAGGGCGACGTCGGCTTGCTGCGCGGCGATACCTCCGTGTTTGATCGCGAAATCGGTCGCGTCGCCGATGCGCTCGCCACCCAGCTTGCGCAACGGCAACGCCGCCTCGAGCCCCGCGACGCCACCACTGGACATGTCGACCTCCGGGTTAGTGGAACCTCAGAAGTCAGGTTGTGCTGCCCGCCCAATGGGGGCCGACCTCACAACGGATGCCCTCAAGAACTGACCATACTCCTCAAGTCAAGCGCCCGAACCCACCGCGCGATCGGGTCGTTGCGCGAGACGCCGCGTCAGTCAGAAGGCCTCAGGCGCCCGGCCCGGCGGGATCTCATGATGGTCGACGAGATCGGTCGGGGCGAGGATGAACACCTCGCACATCATGTCAGGGTGCTGTTGATTGCCGCTCATGAATCCGATCACCCGCCGGCCAGTCGCATTCTCGATCACGGCCTCGAAGCGCTCCCTCATCAGCTCCTGAAACTCCATTCGCTGTGTAATAACAGCTGCGCCGCGACCGCCTTCGAGCAGCGTCTGCTCCACCCGTGAGAAGCCGCCACGGAGCACGCACACGACGAGATCATCCTCGTAGTAGGACTTCGTCCGCGTCGGCCCGCGCCCGTAGAACTCCTTCAGCAGCAACACCATTCCGTCCGAGATCGCCGTAAGCACATCGCCGTGGCTGGCAGCGGTGCTCCTGACTTCTCGTGGGCTCACGACCGGACCGATTGTGCTCGTGATAAGAGCACCGGATCGTAGCGCTCGCTATCTACTGATTCGCGCTTGCGAGTAGATGGTTAACGCATCCTCATAGAAGCGCGGTCGACGCTGCTGCGTTGCCTGAATGAATCAGCATGCAGTCGACTCTCGAACGTTCCACCACCACTCTCGAGCATCCCCCAACCATCGCCCGTTCGGCGACGCGCGGCCGGCGGCGTCGCCATGTCTCCTGGCTCGGCGGCGGAACGGCCGGCAACGAGCAGCTCGTATCCACCGTCGGCGTCTTGCTGATCGGCCTGTTCGCGGTCATGGGCATCACGATCCTGCGGATCCACCAGCTGCTCGACGTCCACTGTTCGTGGGCATCCTGCTCGCCGGTCCGGTCGGCCTCAAGCTGGGCGCCACGGGCTACCGCTTCGCCCGCTACTACTCAGGCCACCGCGCCTACCGCTGCAAGGGTGCGCCCAAGCTGAGCCTGCGCCTGATGGCGCCGGTGCTCGTGCTCTCGACGCTATCCCTGTTCACCAGCGGCTTCGTGCTGATGCTCGAGGGAGCGGCCCGCAGCCCGCGGGTCATGCTCATCCACAAAGCGAGCTTCCTGATCTGGATCACTGTGGCGGGTCTACACGTGCTCTCTCACCTGCCGCGGCTCGCCAAGTCCCTGCGCGCCGTGCACAGCACCCACCTCACCGTCGCCCCGGGCGCAGCCGGACGTTGGCTCGCCGTGACCAGCGCGGTCGCGGCCGGGCTTGCGCTGGCCGTCGTGCTGAGCGCGCACTTCGTCGTCTGATCTCGGGACGGCATGAACCTACCTGCACTAATCGGTCCAGTCATGTGCGATTGTTCCGCTTGGGGGCCTGCGGACCGGAGCGCCTAGCAGGCTGGGTGGTGCGACGCCGCGCATCTCGAGCGCGGCGTCGGCGGCGCGATTCGCGTCGTAAGCTGATCGCGCACGCGGCCAGTACCGCAATCGCGATTATTCCTGCCACCGCCAGACCGGGGGTGATCGTCAAGACGACGATTGCCGCGATGATCGCGATCCCGATGTCGACCGACAGCACACCCCGTCTCACAACCGGAGCCTCCGGTAGATCCCGCGGGGCAGATGCCGGAGGATCGCGAACATGAGCCGCAGCCGACCCGGCACCCAGATCGTTCCCGCGCGTCCGCTAAGAGCTGCGACTGTCGCTGACGCGACCACCTCCGGCGTCGTCGCGAACGGGACGGGCGCGAGATTGGCAGTCATCCGGGTCTTGACGAACCCGGGGCGGACGACGAGTACGCGCACGCCGCTCGACGCGATCGCGTCAGAGAGACCCTGGGCAAGCGAATCGAGTCCGGCCTTGGCCGCTCCGTAGATCGGGTTCGAGGCACGGGGACGCTCGACCGCGACCGATGACAGCAGCACCAGCGTCCCCGCGCCGCGCTGCCGCAGTTGGCGAAGGCACTCGAGCAGCAGCGACCCGGCACCGACAAAGTTCACGCGCATGATCTCGATCGCCTCGTCGGGATCGGCGTCGAGCCCGGCCTGGGCCCCGAGCACGCCGACCGCGATCACGACCACGTCGAACCCGTCGGCGTCGAGGAACGCCCGCTCGATCGCCTGCCTATGCGAGGGGATGTCGTCGGCGTCGAGCAGACCAACCTCGACCGCGGCGCCATCGAGCTCGGCCGCTGCCCGCGCCAGTCGGCCACCGTCGCGGCCGAGCAGCCACACGCGTTGGGCCGCCAGTCGCCGGACGATCGCGAGCCCGATCTCAGACGTCCCCCCAACGAGTAGCACATCGCTCACAACAGACCCACGCGGCGAGCGAGATCCGAGCACCAGAACCGTTCGGGATCGGCGTGGTTGCGTGCGGCGCGCCACTCGTCGAGGCGCGGGTACATCGCTCGCAGCGTCTCCGGCTGCAGCCGGGCGTCTTTCGACAGGTAGACGCGCCCGCCAGCCTCGGCGACCGTGCCGTCGAAGTCCTGGAGCAGCGGTTCGAGCCCCGGCGCGGACCTCGGCATGTCAAGCGTCAGTGTCCACCCTTCGAGGGGGAACGAAAGCGGCGCGCCGTTCGCGGAACCGAGGTCCTTGAGCACGGCGAGGTAGCACGGCACCCGTCCCCGCCGCAGTCGCTCGA
This sequence comes from uncultured Solirubrobacterales bacterium, assembly GCA_963770615.1. Taxonomy (GTDB): domain Bacteria; phylum Actinomycetota; class Thermoleophilia; order Solirubrobacterales; family Solirubrobacteraceae; genus Palsa-465. The sequence goes on from CAVYQJ010000022.1 coordinate 11,045, forward strand.
TGATCAGCTCGAGCACGCGCTCTGCGCCGGTCGGCACAGCCAGCTGGTACTGGACGAAGCCGCTCGGACCGTACAGGCGCGGCCATGCGTCGAGCGAGTCCAGCGGGAACATGTGCCGGCCGAGCGGCTGAGGCCGGCCTCGCCCGGTTCGCGGCGCGCTCGCGTATTTGCGAGCGTTGAGTGCGCGAACCGTCGCCGGACGGAGCGCGCCGGTGGGCCAGCCGCGCGGCACGGTCGCGCGCGAGCGCACGACCGCCGCGCCCTCGCCGGGCGCATCGATGTGCTCCGCGCGTGTCACCACTCCACGTCCCGGCGACGCCGACAGCAAGTCGAGCCACGCGACCCGATATTGCCCGCCGCGCGCCGCGAGTGCGGCGAGTGCATCGTCCAGCGAGCGGACCCGGTCGGTGTCGACCGACAGCATCGCGCCCCGGGTCCGGCCGAGCTTGACCCGGGCGTCCATAATGATGCCGGTCAGGCCCATCCCCCCGAGCGTCGCCTCGAACTGCCCGTCGCTCATCCCGGGCTGAAGCTCGACGAGCTCGCCATCGGCGCGGAGCAGCGAGATCGCCTCGACGTGCGTCCCGAACGTCCCCGCGGTGCCGTGATTCTTGCCGTGGATGTCGCTCGCGATCGCCCCGCCGACGGTGACGTGCTGTGTACCGGGCACCACCGGGACCATCCAGCCGGCGGGCACAACCTCGCGCAGAAGGTCGCCGATTGTGACGCCGGCCTGCGCGGTGACCATCCCACGCTCGCGGTCGAGCTCGATCCGTTTCAGCCGGGTTGTCTCGATCACGAGACCGCCGGAGATCTGCGCGGCGTCACCGTAACTGCGACCCATCCCTCGTGGGACAGCGTTCAGGTGGGCCGCGGACCGCAGCGCGACGCGGAGCTCCCCGACGCCCTCGGGACGGACGATCGTGACGCTCGCGCCCTGGCCCTGCCCCCATCCGGTGATCACCGAGGGCGTCCACGCGATCGCTCGCGGGCGAACGAACGCGCTGTCAGCCGGCGGCATGGACTTCCAGGGCGAACAGGGCCAGCCATGCCAGGCCCGCGAGCTGTAGCGGTCGGTCGGACAGCAGCAGCTCCTCCGGCGCCTCGCCGGCTCCACGGTGCACGAGCTCGCCGTAGCGGAGCAGGCACGTGGCGAATGGCAGAATCGTCAACGGCCGCCACGGGATTCCCCGCACGGCAGGCAGCGAGAACGCCCACATGCAGTACGCGACCAGGGCCACGGCAGTCGCACCCGCGATGATCAGCTCGAGCGCCCTCGGGCTGTACGAGTCGAGCACCCGTCTTCGCCGATCGCGCCGGCCGTCGGTCCGTTGCAGCTCGGCGTACCGTTTGGCCGCGGCCACGAACACCGCCGAGCTGGTCACGACCAGCAGGAACCAGCGCGACAGCGTCACGGGCGCCGCGACCCCGCCAGCCACGGCACGCAGCACGAACCCACCCGCCACCGCGAAGATGTCGAACACGATCAGTTGCCGCCACACGAGCGTGTATGACAGCGTCAGCGCGGCGTACCCGACTGCGACGAGCGTCAAGAGCGCCCCGATTGCGGCACACAGCAAGAGCCCGGCAAGCAGCAGCGATACGCCGAAACCCGTCGCGAACCGGGGGTCGAGCTCTCCCGCCGCGACCGGTCGGAAGCGCTTGCGAGGATGGCGACGATCCTCCTCCGCGTCGCTGACGTCGTTGATCGCGTAGATCCCAGACGCGAGCAAGCAGAACGACGCGCACGCCACGATCACGCGCCCGGGAGTGTCATCGTGGCCGAGCGCCCCGGCCGCGCCTGCCGCCGCGATCACCAACGCATTCTTGATCCACTGCTTGGGTCGCATCGTCGCGATGACGGCGCCCGGCCGGTTCCGGCGCGCTCCACGCAGGGTTAAGCGGCCTGCGTCAGCGGACTGCATGACGGCAAGGTAAGAGCGTTGTGTAAGCCCAACCTGTGACAGTGATGAGGACGCTCTCACCTGTGACAAACGATGAGGACGCTCTCAGGAATCCCTTAGCCTTGTCGTCGGCCGGTGTGACAAGGTTGCTGACGATGACAGTCAGGACGACAGAGCCGTTCGATCTATCGCACCGTCATGCCCCTTTTGTCGCATCGAGCCGGCGTTCGCGTCCGACGGATCGGCGAGTGGTGCGCCTTCGCAGGATCGCTACGATCGCGGCGACGATCTGTCTGGTGCCGGCGCTCGTCTCCTACATCGGCGCGCTCACGCGACGATCCGATTCGAGCATGGGGATTCGGACGGTCGAGTGGCTGCGCGACAACGGCGGACGGGGCCTGGTGGACCGCGTCGAGAACCTTTACTACTCGCTGACCGCTCCAAGCCAGGGCGGCCCACCGCTGCACGCGCTGCCCAGGCAGTCCGGCGCCGTCGCGGTTAGACCGGTTCAGACCCCACAGCTCACCTACCACCAGGGCCCGCGGACCCGTGCCTACCGCCCGTCGGCCATCGCGCCGGTGATCCATCCAGCGCTCGCGGGCGAGGGCGTCTGGCACCCCACGTTCGCCGGCGGCGGCTCACGTCCCCCAGTGCTCATCACGAGCTTCCGCCCCGAGCCGGACTACCCGCAGCTGGTCGCAGGCGTCGCCTGGATCGATCACACGCGCACGAGCTTGATGTTGTATCCGGGCATCTCGGAGCCGGCCGTGACGATGCCCTCGCGCGGGCCGGCGGAGGTTCCGATGACGTTGCGCGCCGGCCTCGTCGCGACGTTCAACAGCGCGTTCAAGCTGCAGGATTCCGGAGGCGGGTTCGCCTATGACGGGCGCACGTACGCGCCGATGAAAGCCAACACCGCGACGATCCTTCGCTACCGCGATGGCCGCGTCAACGTGATCTCGTGGCACGGCGGGTCAGACGTTCCGCCCGACGTGCTTTACGCGCGCCAGAACCTCCGGCTGATCGTCAACGGCAGCCGAGCGAACCCTCATCTCTCCGACGGCCCCGAATGGGGCGCGACGGTCGGCAACGCGATCATGGTGTGGCGCTCGGCCGTCGGCGTCGACCGCCACGGCAACCTGATCTACGCGGCCGCCAACGACCAGACGGTCGCGTCGCTGGCGGCGATCATGGTCCGCGCCGGCGCCGTCCGCGCGATGGAGCTCGACATCAACAGCTATTGGACGAGCTTCATCACCTATCGCTACCCGGGCGCCCGCGAAGCGGCGAACCTGCTCGCTGCGATGGATCGCGCTCCGACCCGCTACCTGACTCCCGACGACCGGGACTTCTTCGCCGTATACGTCCGCTGAGCTTAGAAAGCTCTCATCGCCCCGCCTGCGCGCAAGGAGCCGCGGGCGAGCGGTCGAAACGCGCTCAGAACGACATGCCCAGCCCCAGCCGTGAGGCGATCGAACGTTACGAGGCCCGGATCCTCGCCTACGAACTGGGCAGCAACTCACGTGCGGACCCGAGTCCCTTCTCATCCGTCCCGCGATCTGCCGCCCCGGGCGCGACGCGTCCACGAAGTACAGCGCGACGGCGCGTCCGAGCGCATCGGCGACCCGCCGCGCTTCGGCTCCGTGCGCGCCGGATCGTGGTTCTCACGGCGCTGATTCTCCTGATCGATCTGGTCGTGTCGTTCTGGGGCGCGATGGCAGGGCCCTCGAACACCTCGTTCGGGGTGCGGGCCGTCGAATGGCTGCGCGACAACGGGGCCGCGGGAGTCGTGTCGGACGTCGAGAGCGTCTACTACTCGCTGAATGCGCCGGCGACCGGTGGCCCAGCGCTGAAGCGGCTCCCGCCGGTCGGGGCCGGCGTGCGAGCGCAGGTCGCGAGCAGGTACGCGCCGGCGGTGATTACCCCTGTGATCGCACCCGCGCTGCCGGGCGAGGCGCAGTGGCGCGGAACCGGGCCGCTCGTCGCCGGCGCCGCACCAGTCCTGGTCACGACCTTCCGCCCGGACCCAAACTATCCGCAGCTCGTCGCCGGCGTGGCGTGGATCGACCACACACGGACGCGGCTCGCGCTCTACCCAGGCCGTTACGAACCACCCAACGACGGAACTCAGGAGGCGGAAGTGCCGCCCCAGTTGCGCTCGAGCCTACTGGCCACATTCAACAGCGGTTTCAAGCTCGAGGACTCGGGAGGCGGCTTCTTCTCCCAGAGTCATGTGTACGCGCCGCTGAAGGACGGCCAAGCGACGCTGATCGGGTACAGCGACGGGGCCGTCGATGTCCGGACCTGGACCGGCGGCCCTGACCCCGGCCCGGGGATCGCGTTCGCCCGGCAGAACCTGCCGCTGATTCTCGAAGGCGGCCAGCTGAACCCCGCACTGTCGAATGACTCACTCTGGGGAACGACCCTCGGCAACACGGTCCGTGTGTGGCGCTCGGGCGTAGGCGTTGACGCCCACGGCAACCTGATCTACGCGGCCGCCGACATTCAGACCGCCGAGAGCCTTGCGCAAATCCTCCAGCGGGCGGGCGCCGTGCGGGCGATGGAACTCGACATCAACTACGAGTGGACCACGTTCAACTTTTACGGGACCTTCGGTGCCGGCGAGCCTGCCAAGCTGCTGCCCGGCATGGGCCGTCCCGCGACGCGCTACCTGTCGCCGGACGACCGCGACTTCTTCACGGTCTACGCGCGTTAGCCCCCGGAGCTCGAGCCAAGCCTGATCACGAGTGAGAACATGTCCACGTAACTTGACCCTTCCGGTAACTCAGAGCCTCACTATCCGCGGTGGTGTAGGAATGCAGCGTGCGCGGTCCACGGTGCAAACTGTGGAATCAACGCGATCGCGAGCACTACGCCTCCGACCAGCGCGCCGGCGAGGGCGAGCCAGCGCCCGGCCGCGCCCGGCGAAGATCCGGATAATGGGTTGGGTTTATGCGTCGGCTGTAGCGAACGACGAAGGTCGACGAGATGGCCGAGCACGTGTACGGCGGTTACGGCGAGCCATATGACAAAGCTCGCTTTGTGCAGGAAGAGGTATTGTCCGCGGCCGCTCGGACCGACGATCAGAAGGAGAATGCCGGTCGCGAACACCACTATTGTCGAGGCCACGACGATGGGCGCGGTCAGTCGCATCAGCGGCTCCGGAGGGCCTTTGGACCGATACGCGGAGTTCCGGGTGTAATAGCGGAAAAATCGATACCCCGTGCTGGCCATCTTGATCGAGATTGGGCCGAGAAGGACGAGCCCAAGGAACAGATGAAGCCAGATCAGCTGGTGGATACGCAGAATCGTGATCCCAAACACGGCAAGCAGCACGATCAGGACTGCGCCGGTCATTGACGTGAGCAGCTCGTTACCGTCGGCACCTCCACCCACGACGCTGTTCAACTGGCGGCGTCGCTTCGGTGCCGCCTCGATCGGCTCGACCGGCCAAGCCCCCGCCCGTTCCCGTGCTCTCATACGTACAGCCTGCATCGGGAGCCTCAATCACGCATCAGCCGTGGATGAGAAAGATCCCAGGTTGGGCACGACCGAGCCGATCGTGCTGGGCTCGCCCGCTCCGGTGAGACGCCCGCTCAGTCAGTGCGCGAGCCCGAGCTCGGGCCGCGCGCCCGACGGCACGGTCACTGCGGCCTGCGCGGGCGCGAGCAGCCAGGCGGCGATCACGATCAGCACGAACGCTCCGAGATGGACGAGCACCATGGCCGGGTGCTGCCCGAGCGGGTCCCCGAACACCGCCAGCCCGCCGATAATCGAGACGATGTTGTTTCCGGCCGTCATCAGCGCGATCACCGGCATCGGCTTGCCCGACTGGAGCGCGCGCTGGAAGCAGAAGAAGGCACCGATGCTGGCTGCGATGGTCGCGATCAGCCACGGTGAGGTGAGCGCGGCGGTCAGACCATGGTGGCTGGCCAGACCGATGAGCGCCTTGATGGCCACGTCGGCGGCGCCGTACAGGACTCCCCCAGCCGCGGCGAGCATCGGTGTCCGCCGCTGCCTGAGGAGGAGCAGACACGCACCGGCGCAGACGGAGCCGCTCAGGTAGATCCCGAGCGCAGCGGTGTGAAAATGCGAATGGACGCCGACCGCGCCTCGGCCCACGAGGAGCACTAATAGCGCGAGCAGCACCAGCGAGATGCCGGCGAGCTCTCTCGGAGTCAGGCGGTGACCCAGGACGCGGACCGCCACCGGCGCGAGCAGGGCGATGCCGCCGATCAGGAAGGCCTGCACGAGCGACAGCGGGGCCTGCGTGAGCGCGGCGATGCTGATCGCCCATCCGGCGATCCCGAGGACGCCGCCGACGAACCACAGCCGGGACCGCAGCAGCGCTGCGAGCGTCCTGATCGGGTGACCGAAGGCAATCGTGGGCGCGGCGACCGAGCCGGCGTGCTGGATGAGATAGCTCGCGTTGAGGGCGACCGACCCGATCAGCGCAAGCGCCAGGCCGATGAGGAGATGGCTCATGAGTTGGTTGGCGGCGTCATGAGAGTGGCCATGTCCATCTAACGGCTGGCGCACACCCGTGCGTGCGGCCCGCGGAGGATCGGGCTGCCACGCCGATCGACCAATTGGCTCCTGGCTCGTGCCGGCGAGGAGACCGGGGAGCAGGGCAACACACACGCCATCGTATGCCGAAGGTTCGAGCCCGGATCGAAGATCACCGTAGGAGACGAGTGAGACCTCGTTTAGGTGCTCGATCACCACGTTTACCGCGGCTCTTTCCTGCGCAGCTCGTCTCGCTCTTGCCTCAACGCGCGGCGTGCACTCGGGTACGTTCGGCCCCGTGAGCGGGTGAGAGTGCACACAGGAACGTGCAGCAGGACACAGTTGGAACCGATGACCGGTCTACGTCAACCACGGAAGGAGCACGTTCCGATGAACATCATGGAAGTCGGTGGCGCCAGCCACCATGCGGCGTTCGCGCCGGTCGGCGCGGTCCAGCGGCCGGAATCGGCCGAAGCCCCGGGAGCGCCCGATCACGACGGTGACAGCGACGACGCTGCCAAGGCCGCACAGGCGAGCTCACGGTCGGTCGACCTCCACGCCTGAGGCCGTACGCCGCGTTGGCGGTCCACACGTCAGTGGTGTGGACCGCCGGCTCAGGCGTGGTCCACGGCCAGTCGCGTCAGGCGCCGAAGCCCTCGACGTGCAGCCGGGCCCGCGCCACTCCGGCCCGCCGCGCTGCCCCGGCGACCATCGTCGTGAACCGTTCCGGGCCGCAGATGAACACGTCCCGCTCCGACAGGTCCGGGATGTTGGCCCTGAGGGTCTGAGCGTCGAGCGTCAGGCGGTGCCGCGACCCGAACGCACCGAGCACCCGCCCGCCGCGCGCGTGCGCGAGCTCCCTCGCCGAAGACCCGCCGGCCGGCACCCCGCACCGTCTCGCCGGCCCCAGCTGCCGCCCCGACACCAGCGCCGGCTCCGACTCTCGCCCAGTCCCCCACCCCAGCATCCGCGCCCACGCTTCAGGCACCGGGGCAGGCTCCCGCGGCGGCGCAGGCTCCCCCGCCGGCCGCCCCAGCGCCGGTCGCAGTCGTCTCCGGCGGGTCCTAGCTCGTCTCGCCGGCGTGTACCCGGCATGACGAACCAGGACCGGACGGGCGCGCGCGCAGTACTGCGTCGCCTGCCTCGTTCATAAGGCTCTAACCGAGAGGAGCGCGGCGCTTGCAGGCGGGAGGTCGACGAGGTAGGCGTGCTGGATTGGCTGAACCGTCGTGGTCTTGTAGCTGTGCGTGAGCTCGCCGGTCCTGGTCGCAGCGCCGAAGGTCTGACCGGCGATCGCGACGCCTGTCCTGGACTCGAGGGTCGGCGCCGTCAGCCGCTCGAGAGTCGCGGCACCGCCGCTGCGGCGTGGTCGGACCGCCAACACCAACGTTCTCGTTGGCGAGTCATTGATCACAGCGACCCGAACGGTCCCGTCCGGCGCTCGGACCGCCCAGATCCTGAGAGCTCGGCTCGGCGCAGCGCTGGTCGAGAGGAGGCGAGAACCGGTTGGAGCCGCGCGGGCAAACATCAGCATGCCGTAATACATGGGGTCGACATGCGCCTGCCAGCCGCCGCTCGAGTGCGTGAAGGAGAACGGCTCGTAGAGAGCTCCGTTGAAGGTATGAATGTTTACCCCGTCGACGCCCGCCGCGGCCATGTTGAACAGCGCGTCGAGGACCCAAAGGGCCGAGGCGAACGTGTCGCTCACCCCGCGCGCCCCGCCGCAGGAGACGCTGTTCAGCTCATCGGCGCGGACCGCTAGACCGTGAGCGTGAGCGACGCGGACGGCAGCCTGCAGACTCGACCCCGGTCCGCTCGAGCTCCTGGGCGCCAGCAGGTTCGGAATGGTCGGGTAGGTTGACGCGCTTCGTTCGGTGAAGCACCTGTGCAACGGATAGCGGTGGAACGTGACGGTGCGAACCCGCGGGTTAGCCGCGAGGTAGCGGCTCAGCTCCGCGGTCCAGCTCGGCGAGCCCGACGCCGGACCGGCCAGCGGTACCTTGCGCGACAGTGCAGAGCTGATTGCCGCGTAGTCGGTGAGGTACGAGCCAAAGTCATATCGGGCCGGACGGCCAGGCACTCCGACGCCGGCGTGTGTGGTGTACCAGTCGAGCCTTCCATACACCTCGGGCTCGTTGCCGAGCTCAAACCCGGTGATGAGGCCCCGCCCGATGCCTTTCAGGAACGCCCGCGCCTCGGCCCGCGCGACGGTCGCCCGGTTGGCCTCGAGATTGATGCCGAGGATCAGGTGCGCACGCAACGCCAGGGCGGTCGCACGCGTAACCGCCAACCACCGGCGCGTAAGCGCGTATCTGATGCCTGGCGGCCTTTTGACGCCCGGGATCGGCCACCAGGTCCAATCCGTCGTGTCGCCCCCGAACCGGATGAGGGGGGAGCCGGATGGATTGAGGTTCTGAACGAGCCTGATGAACGTCGGATTGGGCGCTGCCGGGTCGGCCCCGGAATAAGCCAGCAAGGAGGGATATTCGATTGAGAGGCCGATGAAGCCTGGGGGAAGCGGACGGCTCATCGAGGTACCGACGATGTGGATCAGCTGGGCATTCGGCGGAAGTGTCCGGGGAACGCTGGCCTTGCTTGGTGCGATCAGAACAGCAGCAGCCGCCGCCGCCGCCATGACCGCCGCTCCGAGCGCGACAAGTGGCCACGGGTGGCGTCGTGGCGGTGGCGTTCTGGTGAGAGTCATTGCTGAGGCGTACGGTGGTCACGCTCAACACTTTGCTGCGGTGACACCGCTGTTCGGTCGTTGACTTGATCAACGGCGCTCAGCCTGGTCGTGAAAGCTCAACCGCCGTTCAATCGCGCGTTAGAAGCGGTTCACCCGGCCGATCATTCCTTTCTGCCGACGGACGTCGATCGGGGGTGTGTGAGCCTTCTCACGAATTGATCAGCGTTCCTTAACCGCCCCGGCTAACGCTCTTCGCGGTGAGTACGAGCGCTCGGTCCGAGGCTCCGAACGGCTGCGGTGGGCGTACGGTGCTGCCGGTGGCTTGGCTTGCCGTCGGGCTCGCGATCGCCGCGCTCGCGATCCCGGAGTTCGGAGCCTTGACCTCGTGTGGGCACTCCTCACAGCTGGGCGAGCATTGACCGACTCGCGACCAACGAGCCCCACGGTGGGCGACAACAATGGCAGCAGGCCGGCCATCGCCCCCCTGCGCTCCTCCAGCGCGCAAGCGCGTGTCGGGAGCCGGCTGGCGCATCCGCCAGTCCGGCAACTCGGGCTGCGCGGCCGGCTGACGGTCGCGCTCGCGATCATCCTGACCGCGGCGATGGGCGGCGCGTTCATCGCCGTGGACCGGGAGACGGGCGCGCGTGTCCGCTCGCAGATCGATCACGATCTGGCCCGGGACGCGGCCGCTCTCACGCGGGCGCTGAACCCCGGATCGACATCGCCAAGCGGCGTCGAAGCGGCCGCCCGGGGGTACCTGGAAGATCAGCCGTCGTTCGGAAGCTCGGCGCGCCTGTACCTCATCCGGGTCAGCGGTGGCTCGACGATCACCAATCAGCCCGAGCTGCTCGGCTTCGCAACGGGAACGGCGGTCGACCACGACGCTCCTCGAGTGCAACAGCGCGAGCAGGCCCAGGCACAGGCGATTCTCTCCGCGCGATCCGGACACCACGTCCTGACGCTGATCGACGCCGGAGCGGTGCGACTGTTGGTCGCGCCGGTCGGACCCCGAAAGCACCCGATCGCAACCGTGGAGATCGGCGAGCCGTGGGATGCCGTGACACGCGCTGAAGAGAGCGTGCGGCACGCGTTCCTGCTCGTCGGCGTGCTTGCACTCCTGGCGGCGATCCTCGCAGCCCATCTCGTCGCACGCTGGATATGGCGACCGGTCCGAGTGATCGCGGACACGGCCGAACGGATCGACGCCGGCGAGCTCGATCACCGCATAAACGCTAAGGGAGCCCCCGACGAGATTCGACGCCTGGCCGACGGGTTCGACCACATGCTGGACCGGCTGCAGCACGCGTTCGACCACGAGCGCGAGTTCGTGGCCGACGCATCGCATGAGCTGCGAACCCCCTTGACCGTGATCGGCGGACAGCTCGAGCTTCTCTCGCTTCCTGGGCTCTCACCCGAAGACACGGTCCGGATCGTCCAGCTCGTGCACGTCGAGATTGCACGGATGAACCGGTTGATCGAGGACATGCTGCTCCTCGCCACCTCCGATCGTGGCCTAACGATCCAGAAGCGACGCTTTGAGGTTCAGACGTTCCTGGACGACCTGTTCCGAGGTCTGCGGGGGTCGGCCGACCGACGGTTCGAGCTATCGGCGCCGGTGACGGGAACCGTCGACGCAGACGAGGATCGGATCGCGCAGGTGATCAGAAATCTCACCCGAAACGCGATCGAGCACACCGGCCCTGGAGGTCTCGCACGGCTCACGGCGAGGGCGCACGGCGAACGCCTCGAGCTGGCCGTCGATGACGACGGTCCAGGGATTCCCGAAGCCGAGCGTGAACGAATCTTCGACCGGTTTCACAGAACCGACGGCTCGCGCTCGCGCTCACTCGGCGGCAGCGGCCTCGGTCTGGCCATCGCCCGCGCAATCGTCCTCGCACACGGGGGGCGTATCTGGGCCGATCAAAGTCCGGAGGGCGGAGCCAGAATCGCGCTCGAACTTCCGTTGTTCGCAGGCCATCTGACCGCCGCGGCAGACCGTCGTGACCCTCACGAGGCCTAAGTGACATTCGGGCCCTTCGGGCTGTGAGTGTTCTCATCCTGCTGCGACTTACGTCTTACTCGGCGCGCCTACGATCTAGCCGCCATGAAGACCGGGAGTCCCAGGCAGATGCCGGGTGGCGCGGCTCATCTCACGGCACCCGTTGACATCTCGGTGCGCGATCGAGGCGCGGCCGGAGCGGTGCGCGCGGATTCGACGGTACGGCTGAGGGTCTTGGTGCTCGGTGGCAGCTCTGAGATCAGTGTCGCGATCGTGCAGCGGCTCGCCCGTGACGGTCAAGTCGAGGCGCTGCTGCTCGGACGCGACTACAAACGGATGGCGGCGGTGGTCGACGAGCTCAAGTCAACCGGCCGCGCCACCGGGGAGTTCGACGGACTCAACGCCGACGACGTCGAAACCCACGCCGCCGCGATCACCTGCGCGTTTGACCGACTCGAACAGGTAGACCTGGTAATCCTCTCCGTCGGCGTTCTCGGCGCGCAGTCTGGCCTCGACGCCGATCCGAACGAGGTCACTCAGGTGCTCCGCACGAACTTTCTCGGCTGTGGCTCGCTGCTGTGGCACACGGTGCGAGCGCTGCGGAAGCAGGGCCACGGCACCGTCGTGGTGCTCTCGAGTGTCGCCGCCGAGCGTCCGCGCGCCTCAAACTCGATTTATGGCGCCGCAAAAGCCGGTCTTGACGCGTTGGCCCAAGGACTGGCGGACGCGGTCGCGGGGACGAGCGTCCGCGTCCTCGTGATCAGGCCCGGCTTCGTCGCCACCCGGATGACCGCCGGGCTCAAGCCCGGGCCGCTCAGCACTAGCCCGCAAGTGGTCGCCGATGCCACGGTCACGGCACTGAATGGCCGGAGGCGAACCGTCTGGGTACCCGCCGCGCTCCGCTACATGTTCGCCGTGCTCCGGCATCTCCCCGGTCCCGTCTACCGGAGGCTTCCGCTGTGATGCCCCTGACGGTGACGCCAGCAGCGACTGAGATCGTGATGATTGAGGACGAGCCCGGAATCAGCGATTTCGTCAAACGCGGCCTTGACGCTCGAGGCTTCCAGGTGGACTGTGCCTTTGACGGGGACAGCGGTCTCGAGTGCGCTCTGGGCGACCGGGTGGCGCTCGTCCTTCTCGATCTCATGCTTCCGGGCCGCCCCGGGTTGGAGGTGCTGAGTGAGCTGGTCGAACGACGTCCCGGCCTGCCGGTGATTGTGCTGACCGCGCGCGGCCAGCTCGAGGATCGCGTCGAGGGGCTCAACGCAGGAGCGGCCGACTATCTGGTCAAGCCATTCATGCTGGCCGAGCTTGAAGCCAGGATCCGGGCCCAGCTGCGCTCGGCCCGGCAGGCGCCGCTGACCGAGATCAGAGCGGCTGGGCTAGAGATCAGCTTGCTCACCCGGCAGGTGCTGAGCTGGGGGCGCCCGGTCAAACTCTCGAATACCGAGTTCGAACTACTTCTGTACCTGATGCAGAATCCGGGAAGAACCCTAACCCGGGAGCGGATCTTGCGTGCCGTCTGGGGCTACACACATGACCCTGGCACAAACATCGTCGACGTATACATCGGCTACCTCCGTCGCAAGCTCGGCACCGACGAGCAGCCGGCACCGATCAAGACCGTACGGTCGCTTGGGTACCGGCTCGACCGCGTGGGTAATCCATCGGCCCAAGGACTGTCGCGATAGAGATCGCGACAGCCGGCACCTGAACCGCACGAGAGCCTGAAAGCGGCAAGACCTGGGCCGTGAAGCCGCGGTTTCCACGAGGCCACGGTCGCCTTGTAGTCACACAGAAAGGAATCAAGTCCGCAATAGCGCTCGCAGCGCCTGTGGTTGCGGCGCGGTTAGCAGGTGGTGAATGCAATCTCACACCTGTCTTAGCCAAGGCTTCGCCGGGGCTCTGACAATCGCGAGCGATGAGCTATCACCCCACACGTTCTCGACAGGCGGCGACGGGCGAGTCGCGGCGCGTGAGCACGCGCGAAGCGGGCTTGGCGCTCGCCGCGCGGGCGAATCGCTGGCTGATCTCAGGCGCTGTGATTCTCGCCGGAGGGCTGACGGCGGTCACCGCTCACGCGTTCCATCACCGACCGGCGCCTGCGGTGCGATCGGCGACGCCGGCCGTAACACCGACTGTAACCCCGCCCGCCTCCGGCGAGGAGAACAACGGAGCTCCATTGCAGGCGCCCTCGACGCCGCCGGCTTCCGGTGCTCAAACACCAGGCCCGGCACCCGTCGTTTCCGGCGGCTCCTGAGCCGAGTCTTGCTAAATGGTCCTCGCCGTTTCGAGCCCCAGCCCGCTGTGGTTTATCACGCGTGGAACGGGAGCGATCTCGCTCGTGCTGCTGACGCTTACCGTCGCGCTTGGAATCGCCAATGTCCGCCGGACGCGGATCGGGGAGACGCCCCGCTTCGTGCTCGACTCGGTCCATCGCAGCGCGTCGCTGCTCGCCGTCAGCTTCGTCGCGGTCCACATCCTGACGACGCTGCTCGATGGCTTCGCGCCGATCACGCTCCTCGACGTCGTGGTCCCGTTCGGGTCGACGTATCGGCCGCTGTGGCTCGGGCTCGGGGCCGTCGCGTTCGACCTGCTGATGGCGATCGTAATTACGAGCCTGCTTCGGCGGCGGCTCGGGTACCGCGCGTGGCGGACGACGCACTGGCTCGCCTACGCCAGCTGGCCGGTGGCGCTGGTGCACGGCCTCGGCACCGGTAGCGACACCCGCACGCACTGGATGCTCTCGCTGGCCGCGGGATGCGTGGCGGTCATGCTGGCCGCCGTAATGCTCCGGGTCAGCGCGGGCTGGCCGGCGCACCTGGGCGCTCGCGTGTCCGCCGTCGCCGCGGCGGCGCTCGTGCCGCTCGGGCTGCTCGCATGGCTGCCCAGTGGACCGCTCGCGGCGGGATGGGCTGAGCGGGCGGGCACACCCGCGTCGCTCGTGACGGCAGCGCACGCGGCATTGAGTCAGAGGACGAGTCCGAGCTCGTTCAGGGCGTCGACGGTCGGTCGGGTCACGCAGGTCCGGCTTGCCAGCGGGCTGATGCGGGTCGACGTCGCCCTCGCGATACCGGGACACGCGCTCGGAAAGCTGGACATCCGGATCGAGGGTCCGCCGGTCCGCGGCGGCGGGGTACGGATGACCTCCAGCCGAGTGACGCTCGGGAACTCATCCAACCCCGCCCGGTATGACGGCCATGTGACCGCGCTCGGGGGAACGGACATCGCAGCGACCGTCGCGGACGGGGGTGGCTCCACGCTCTCGATCGTCGCCCAGCTGCGGATCGCTCCGGGTCCAGGCACCGCCGCCGGGACGGTGACGGTGGCCCCGCGAGGGTCGGGATGAGCCGCCTGCCGCGCATCCTTGCCGGAGCGGACGAGATCTCGAACCGCGATCCACGGTTGTATCGCGAGGCCCCAGCACTGCTGCCCGAGCTCCGTCGCTGGGCGCCCGATCGCCTGATCGCCGAGATCGAACGTTCGGGGCTGCGGGGACGAGGCGGCGCCGCCTTCCCCGTGGCCAGGAAGATGCGCGCGGTGGCCGCACGTCGCGGGCCGACCGTGCTGGTCGGGAACGGAACCGAAGGCGAGCCGGCCAGTGGCAAGGACCGGCTCTTGCTTACCGAGCTGCCTCATCTCGTGCTCGACGGCGCCGCGGTAGCCGCCCGGGCGGTGGGTGCGGATACGGCGATCATCGCGTTCGCCCGGAGCGACGAGCTGATCGCGCGTCGGCTGCGGCGAGCGGCGGACGAGCGCCGGCGTTCGCGGCCCGGCGAGGAGCCGCGATACGAGTTACGGGCCGTTGACGACGGCTTCGTCTCGGGGCAAGAGTCCGCTTTGGTCAACTCTCTCTCTGGGGTGGACCCAAAACCCGCGTTTCGGGCGCGACCATTCGAACGTGGCGTCCGTCGGCGACCGACGCTCGTCCAGAACGTCGAGACGCTAGCCCACCTGGCACTGATCGTCCGCCATGGCGCCGGCTGGTATCGCCAGGCCGGGACCGCGGCCGACCCCGGATCGACACTCGTCACGCTATCGGGCGCGGTCGCTTCCCCGGGCGTTTACGAAATCGAGCACGGCGCGCCGCTGGCGGACCTTCTCGACAGCGCCGGCCCGACCGAGGAGCTTGCCGCGGTGCTGATCGGCGGTTACTTCGGCTCCTGGCTTCCGGCGCTGGTGATCCCTCAACTCCGGCTTTCCCCGACCCAGCTCGCCGAGCACGGCCTCGGGCTGGGTGCCGGCGCGATTGTCGCTCTTGGCCGCTCTGTCTGTCCGGTGGCTGAGACCTCCCGTGTCGCCGACTATTTCGCCGCCGAGACTGCAGGCCAGTGCGGGCCGTGCGTCAATGGTCTCGCCGCTATCGCCGCCACGATGAGGCAGGTCGCGAGCGGAACTGCCCCGCCCGCGGCGAGACCGAATCTGGAACGCTGGAGCAGCTTGCTGGTCGGCCGTGGCGTCTGCAAGTTCCCCGACGGCGCGACCCGATTCGTCGCAACCGCGCTGCGGGTTTTCGCCGATGACTTCGAGGATCATCTCCGGCGCCGCCCATGCGCGGACTGCTCGGCGCCAGCGGGTCTTCCCATCCCGCCGGCGACGGCGTAGCGGAGCGATGCGACTCGCGCTGGATCCAATCCAATGTCAGGCGCACGGCATTTGCGCCGAGCTACTTCCCGAGCGGGTGAGGCTCGACGAATGGGGCTACCCGATCCTCGACGGCTCGCCACTGCCACCCTGAGCTTGTCGCATACGCCCGGCGTGCAGCCGCTGCGTGCCCGACGCTTGCGCTCCTGCTCGAGCGGTAGGACCGACGAGGACGCAGTTGAGGCCGCTCGCGCCTTTGCGCAGTGGCGACTATCCCTGCGGTACTGATGCGCGGCCCGGCGAGTCCTCGCGATGAGGCGCTCCGGCGCGGACCGGTCCCCAGGCGGCGGTCAGCCGGTGGGGGCGGAGTGCTGCAACTTCCCAGCCCAGACCGCCTTGGCGCCGAGATCGCCGACCTTGAACACCATGTACGCCGACACCAGCGCCAGCACGACCAGAACGACGCGAAGCGCCACGACGCTGATCCGCGGGGAGAGGAGACGATCGGCGATGGCGAGTCCGGTCGGCATTCCGCCCGAAATCCGCTGGGCGGCGAACGTCAGAATCAGCACGGCGGTGAATAGCACGAATACGACCGCCAGGATGTGCGCAGCGTGCGAGTGCCGCTGGATGAGGCTTGCGGCCGTCCCTTGGAGGTTCAGCGCGCCTCTCAGCGCCGCCCCGGCTTGCATCGCCAGGAAAGTCGAGGACATGGCAACGATCGCGGTGACCGAGAGCGGTACCCCGTAGCGCCTAAGCCAGGCCGGTCTTGCCACGCAGGCGATCGCGCCTAGCACGCTGACTGGGATCAGTACAACCGGGACGTGGATAAACAGTGGATGCGCCGGCAGTCCGTCGTAGATCGTCTTGATCCGTACAGGCAGCGTGAGGAAGCCGAGGAATCCCAGCAGCACCAGAACAAACTCGGCCCGGCGCCACTCAACCCCCCGACGCCCGCGTATCGACACGGCGTCGCTGCCCACGACGCCAGTATTCGGCGGCCGACGTAAGGTCGGAGTAAGCCGACGGTTAGAGACATCTCATGCGCCACACACCGATCCGCGTTAGCAGCAGAGAGGGCTACGCGCGGGTTGCGCGCCGGCCGGAACACGCCCGCGGGACCTACGCTCGAGCTACGTCACGCTCCGCGTGTACGAGGGGATCCCGCTCACGCAGCTCGGGCGAGAGGTCGGTACGAGCGTCCGCATGATCGAGCAGCACTACGCCGGAGCCGATGACGAATCCCCAGGAAATGCGCCAGACCCCTCTGTCGGACTCGAACCGACGACCCCTTCCTTACCTTGGAAGGGTCAGGGATTTACGAGCGTTCACAGACGCTCACGAACGGGCACTAAATCCCTGCAAACGGGCGCAATACGGAGTGTAGGGCGTGTTATGGCCGATATGCGGTCGTTCTGCATCTAGTGGGCGCGGAGTGGACGCGCTGCCCCCCTTGGTCGCCTTCCGAATTTTCAGGGCTGATACAGGTCCCCGCCGTGGCGGAGGCGGACCTCCGGGTCCACCCGATGCCGGCTGACCAGACCTGCATCACGTCGCCCGCGAGGTCGCTCTGCTCCGCGAGGAGGTCGTCATGAGCGATCGCGCTAGCGAGCGCGGCCGTGCCCGAAATGCAAGGCGATCCCGGGCGAATCCCGTCGGTCGCCCTCCGGCCGCGAGGGATCGCGGATCCGCGAGGCGCGACTCCGCCCAAGCCGATACGAGCTGCTCGCGCACGACGACGTGTGGGCCGAGCTCGAGCGGCGTGGCGCGACGATGGCGTGCGTCGACGTCGAATCCGCCGCAACGGGCGTCGGCGAGACCGCGATCACAGCCGTGGAGACATTCGAGAGTGAAATGGCGGTCATCGCGATATCGGATGGAGACGTGTACGTCGAATTACCAACGTTGTGCCTGATCACGAAGGATTCGTTATGGTCCGCTTTGGCAACCACACATTTCGTCTGCGATGATCGATTTAGGGTAGTTATGTTGGGGCAGAGAGTGAGAGGAGGCCGAGAATGGCCAAGGGTGGCGTACCTCGGATTGAGTCGGCCGACGAGGGACGTGGTGCTCTTGCGGCGCGCGTTTCTCGGGCAAGTCTGTTCAGGGGGTCGGTTGCAGTAGTCGGCGCGCTGACCGGTGCCGCAGTCGGCGGCGCTGAGCTGGCCGCGTCTGCGGCTTCGAGCGGCTCTGCCGCGACCGACCGCGAGGTCCTGACGTACGGGCTGCTGATTGAGCGACTTCAGTCCGCGTTCTATGCGGCGGCGCTTGCCGGTGGACAACTCACCGGCGAGGCTCGGCAGTTCGCTCAGGTTGTCGGCGCCGAGGAGCAGGCGCACGTTAAATACCTGACCGCCGCGCTCGGGTCGAGCGCCGGGGCGAGCCCCCGTTTCCGCTTCGGCGATTCGGCCACCGATCCCACGAAGTTCATCGCCACAGCGATATCGCTCGAGGAGACCGGGCTCGGCGTATACAACGGGCAAGCGGTCAGCCTCACACCGAAGACGCTCGCGGCCGCGGCCCGAATCGTGTCCGTCGAGGCCCGGCATGCCGCGTGGGCACGCGCACTCGCAGGGAAGGACCCGGCGCCAGTGGCGGTCGACGTCCCGATCCCGGTCGCCCAAGCCAACCAAACCTTCCAACCGTTCATCGTGCAGTGATGCCCGGCAGCGATCACCTATCTCTGAAAGTCGACGACTTCGACGTCGACGGCGCCGTGCGGGACGCGTTCGAGCGCATGCCACAGCACACCCGCGCAGGGTTCCTCGACCGGACGCTGGTCGCAGGGGCCGCCGCGCTCGGGGCGGTGGTGGCTTGGCCAACCGCCGCGTCCGCCGCACGGGACTCCAGCGACATCACGATCCTCAACTTCGCGCTATCGCTCGAATACCTGCAGGCGTCGTTCTATACCGAGGCCGAACAGATTGGCGCGCTACGCGGCGCACTGGCCCACCAGGCACACGTCGTCGGCATGCATGAACGCGCGCACGTCAAGGCGTTCAAGCAACTGCTCGGTCCCGCGGCGATCAAGGAACCGACGTTCAATTTCCACGGCGTCACCGAGAACCCGGACGCGTTCCGCAGCACGGCCGTGGCGTTCGAGGACCTGGCGACGGCCGCTTACAAGGAGCAGGCGCCCCTGATCAAGTCGAAGAGCTATCTGGCCGGGGCGCTCGCGATCCACTCGGTTGAGGCCCGGCATGCGGCCTGGATCAGGCGGCTCGCCGGGTTCCTGCCGGCGGCACACGCGTTCGACGAGCCGTTGAGCGACGCCAAGGTGGTCCAGATCGTCAACTCGACTCACTTCGTGACTTTGAAGGACCCACAAACGAGTATGGAGGCCAAGCCTCGGTTCACGGGGTAGGCATGACAGGCGGCAGCGTGGGATTGGGCAGGCGAGTCGGGATCGTTGCGGCATTCGCGGTCAGCTTCGTGGCGGCGGGGTTGCTGTCTTCGCACGTGTTGTCGCCCCGCGTTCTCGCGCGCGGCCAGCCGATGCCGCCGCTTGCCGCCTATGCCGGCGCGCCGTTGGCGGCGCTGCCATCGGCTTTCGATATCCACCGCCTGGTGGGATTAAGCGATCCCGCCACTGATACCCGGTGGGCGCCCGTGCTGCGAGCGACCGTCGCTCGCGACGAGCCGAGTCCGAAAGCCGCCCCGGTCGGCCGGCTCCCCACGATCACCCCGGACGGCACCACAAACGTCGTGGTTGCCGACGGCGAGGCGGATGTGGACGGTGCGACCTGGGTTCGCGTCGGTTTGTCGGTCCTTCCCAATGACACCGAGGGCTGGGTGCCGCGGAGCTCGCTCGGGGGCTGGTCGTTCGTCGATACGCGGCTCGTCATCGACCGAGCCCGCTTCACCGCGACGCTGTACCGGGCGGGTCGCGTCATCTTTCGCTCGCGAGTCGGCGTTGGGGCTCCGGGCACACCGACACCCGCCGGACAGTTCTACGTGCGTGACCGGCTGACCGGCTTCTCGAGCCCCATCTATGGACCGCTCGCATTCGGTACCAACGCGCGTTCCCCGACGCTCACGGATTGGCCCGGCGGCGGTGTCGTGGGGATCCACGGGACCAACCAGCCTGGCCTGATTCCAGGGCGGATCTCCCACGGCTGCGTCCGGCTGACGAACGCCGCGATCCTCAAGCTCGGGACGCTCATGCCTGTCGGCACTCCGGTGACGATCGAATGAGCCGACGACGCAGCATCGTCGCTGTGGTCGCCGGCAGTTGCCTCGTGCTCAGTGGAGTGACCGGCGAACCCTTGGCGCCGGCTGTCGCCGCCTCGACGACGGGGAGCGCCACGGCTCCTCAGCAGCTGGTGAATCAGTACCCCCTGGGTCCTCAGCGGTTGTGCTGCAACGGACAAAACGGTTCGAGCGGGACGACCGGCTCGAGCGCGCCAAACCGATCTTCGCCACCGGCCCGTGTAACCGCGGCGCCCGGACGGGCGCGGACACCGGGCACGCCGATTGCCCACGGCGCGTCCGGTGGCGTGTCGGCGGTGCTCCTGATCGGCTTCGGCGTACTGGCGTTGCTCGTTGTCGCCGGGGCCGCCGCCGCGTACCGGACGCGCCGGCGAACAGCCGCAGTCCTCGGCCGCGGATTCCCCGTGCCAGCCTCGCTGCCGTACTCCGGAGGTGCCGCCCCGGTCGCGAGTCTTGCCACCAGCAACGCCGCGACTCGTGCGGAACCGTCGTGGGATCGCTCGCCCGTTTCGCCCAGTGCCGCGTCCGAGGCCGAAGAGCGGGAATTCCGGCGACTCGACGCGAACGGCGACGCCGGCGGCACTTTCAACCTCGGGGTCGTGCTCCATCAGCGCGCAGACGTCGACGGCGCGGCGGCAGCCTACAAGCGCGCCGAGGAGAGGGGTGACCCCGACGCCGCGTTCAACCTCGGCGTGCTCTTGTACGACGCCGGCGATCTCGACGCCGCCGAGGCTGCCTGGCGACGGAGCGCGGGACGAGGGCATGTTCGAGCGGCCGCGAACCTCCTGTTCCTTTCGCGTCATCGCCGCCAGTTGCAGCGCGGCATCGCGATTCAGTCAGAGGCGCCGGGCCTCGCGGAGTTCGAAGAGCTCGTCTACCGCCGCTCCGATCAGAGCGGCGCCGCTAGCGGCACGTTCAACCTTGGCACGATGCTGCATCAGCAGGGCGACACGGCTGGAGCGCTCGCCGCATACGAGCGCGCCGAGCGCAGAGGCGACCCCGACGCCGCGTTCAACCTCGGCGTACTTCTGTACGAGGTCGGCGACCTCGACGGCGCCGAGGGCGCCTGGCGACGGAGCGCGAGCCGAGGCCACGCCAGAGCCACCGAAAACTTGGAATTTCTACTTAGCCATCGCCACGAGCTGGAGGCCGCGCTAGTCGCCGGCGAAGCGGGCGGCGACCGATGACGGGCGCGCAGAACCGTCGCCGAGACAGCGCCGCGACCATGTCGCGACGCCGTCGCGACCGTGACGCGTCCCGTCGCGACCATGGCGCGACCCGCCGCGACCGCGGCGCGTCCCGTCGCGACCGGCAATCCGACCAAACCCGACGCACCTGAACCCTGAGAGGCTCCCAATGCAACCTTCCACGCCAGCTCGTGCCGCCGGACACACTCCATCGTCCGCCGATCTCCCGTACGGCCCGCTCCCAGTGCGCTCACGGCGAACGACGTCCGGACCGCCGGGATCTACGCCGCTCGAGCAGCTGGTGGATCTTTCGTGGCTCGAGCCGGAGGCACAGCCGGTGGACGCCGAGGTTGTGGAGGACTCGGAGCCGGTCGCCGGGGCTGAGGCGGCATCGGATACGGCCCTCACCAAGTCGCTGACCAATCCAACTCCCGAAGCCGACGATGACGTCCACTTTGGCGTCGCCGCCAGAGCGCTCGGCGTCTCGCGCAAGACAGTCGAACGGATGGTCAAGCGCGGACAGCTCACACGTGGACCGTCGAACGCTCCGGCAACGGTCTCGAAGCGTTCGTTGGTCGCTGCGCTCGAGGAACGCCGCCGGGACGTGACCCATCTGACCCGGGCGACCGAGATTGAGCAGACCGGGTCAGGACCCGGACGGCTCAGCCGGGACTCGTCGGAGGACCCGGCGTCAGCGTTGCGCGAGGTGCTGCTTCCCGTCCTGGCGCCATTGCTCGACGAGTTCGTTGCCGTGCGAACTCGGGCCGCCGTCCTCGAGGACCAGCTCGACACCATCGAGGCTCGCGCCGAGCATCAGCGCAAGCGCGACGAGCTGCTGTTCGCGCTCGCCACGAGCGGCTGGTGGGGTCGTAGAAAGACTCGAAGGGCCGTGCTTCGCCACTACATCGTCGGGGACGAGCCGTCCCATCCGGACTTAGGAGCCGACTAGAGCTCAACCGAGCTGCTCGCCGAGGCGGGCGCCCGATGGGCATCCATCACGAGCTTCGCAAACCGGGCTGCTTGAGGTGCCAGTTCGGCAAGGCTGGGCTGCACCGCATAGATCGAGCGCATCATCCGCTCCAGCCGCGAGATGCGGAACGGGACTAAATCCCCCCGCTCGATCTCGTCCTTGACGAGCAGTTGCGACATGAAGCTGACGCCGCTCCCATCCGCCACGGCCCGCTTGATCGCCTCCGGCGAGTCGAATTCCCAGATGCGCGCGGGCCAATAGTCGGCACGCACCAGATAGCGCTCCGTGATCATCCTCGTGCTGGATCCCTCCGGACCGAGCAGAAGGCTATGACGCGCGAACACCTCCCGGCTTACCAATCCGGCGTCCGAGCTGAGAAGGCCAACAGGAGCGATGCCCACGAGCTCGTCGATCAGAATCCGCTTACGGATAACCGGCTCGGCGCACGCCACCTCGCCAGCGATCCCGATATCCACCGCCCCGCGCGCGACCTCCCGGATCACCATCTCGCTGGGCAGGGTCCGCAAGTTGACGCGTACCCGGGGATGGCGCGCTGAAAAGTCGCGCAGGACCGGAGGGATCAGCACCAGGCTAGGCGTTTGGCTCGCGGCCACGGCGAGTTCGCCCATGCTTGGTGCGTTGAGTGCGTCAAGCGCCCAGTGCATGCTCTCCAGCGTCGCCAGCATCCGCGCGGCGTGCGAGGCAACGATCCTGCCTGCGGGGGTCAACTGGCTCCCGCGTCCGTTCCGGATCACCAGCCTCTGCCCGACCGCTGTCTCCAGGGTTCGAAGATGCATCGACGCGGATGGCTGACCGATCGCACACCGCTTGGCGGCGGCCGAGATCGACCCGGTCCGGTCGATCTCGAGCAAAAGGCGCAGTCTCAGTGGATGGACGTCCTCCACGCGCGTGAGACGCGGGATGGCACCGCCGTTGACCGCGCTCGACCTTGACAGGTTCGGGGCCGCGCCGCAGAGTCCCGTCTGCGCGGCGCTCTGCATCGCCGGTTCAAGAGGCGCCGAGACGATTGACGGCGGGTCGCCCACACGAGCGGCGCGATGCAGGATCCTCGATCTAGC
The DNA here is from genome assembly GCA_963770615.1 of uncultured Solirubrobacterales bacterium. GTDB lineage: Bacteria > Actinomycetota > Thermoleophilia > Solirubrobacterales > Solirubrobacteraceae > Palsa-465. The sequence continues at coordinate 34,169 of CAVYQJ010000022.1, forward strand.
CATTGTGCGCTCGCGTTCGGCGGCCGGCGCTGGTCTCGTACATCCCTTCGCCGAGAGAGAGAAGAGCGGCCCGGGCCATATTCGCGACTTCGCGATCACCGCGCTGTCCAGCACGATGGTAAGCCGCCTCGGCCTCGGCCAGCGCGCCCCGGTCCTCAAGCACAACGCCGAGATTGAACGCCGCGCCCGCGTCACCGCGTTCATCCGCGCGCCGGAACGACGCCTCAGCCTCGGCCAGCGCCCCATGCTCTGCGAGCAAAACGCCGAGCTCTACAGCGGCAGTATCGTGGCCGCGACCCGACGCGCGGCCGTATGCGGCCGCGGTCTCATCGAGTCCGCCTCGCTGCCTGAGCAGCAGCACGGCGAGCCGAAACGCGCCGTCGGCATCGCCGCGCTCATCGGCCCGGCGGTACGCCGCCTCGGCCTCGGCCAGCACCCCACGGTCCTCGAGCAGAACGCCGAGATTGAACGCCGCGACCGCGTCGCCGCGTTCATCCGCGCGCCTGAATGCCGCCTCGGCCTCGGCCAGCGCCCCATGCTCTGCGAGCAACACGCCGAGCTCCAGAGCCGCGGCATTGTGGCCGCGACCGGACGCGCGACCGTACGCGGCCGCGGCCTCATCCAATGCGCCTCGCTCCCTTAGGAGCACCCCGAGCCCGAACGCACCATCACCATCGCCACGCTCATCGGCCCGGCGATATGCCGCCTCGGCCTCGGCCAGCGCCCCTTGCTCTTCGAGCAATCGACCGAGGTTCGAGGCGGCCGTGCCATGGCCACGCTCATCCGCGCGACCATAGGCAGCTTGCGCTTCAACCACGCCCCCCTGGCCCTCGAGCAGCAGACCGAGGTGGAAAGCGCCTGCGCCGTCGCCGAGCTCATCGGCGCGACAGTAAGCCGCCTCGGCCTCGGCCAGCGCCCCTTGCTCTTCGAGCAATCGGCCGAGGTTCGAGGCGGCGATGCCATGGCCACGCTCATCGGCGTGACCATTGGCCGCATGCGCTTCAACCACGCCCCCTTGGCCAGCGAGCTGCTGACCGAGGTTGAAAGCGCCAGCGGTCTCGGCCGGCTCGGGGAGGTCGTCTGCTTGTCCCCGAGGCAGCCGGCTGCTCGCGCCATTGCCGATGCCAGCCGCACCGGCTCTGGGGCGATGCCCGTTGGTGTGAATCTGGTTACCGTTGGTTCGCACGGGGGCTGGATGGTCCCCATTCGGCGCCGTCAGGCATCCCTGCTCCGACGCCGGCGATTCCGCGTTGCTGGCCGCCGCCTCAGCGAGGACGGGCCGGCCCTTGCTCCCCGAGCGACGATGTCGAAGCGAAGCGATGAGCAAGCTCGCGACGAGTATCAATGCCAGCCCGAGCGCCAGAGCGACCAGAATGATCATCCACGGCACGGGTCCCGAGCGAGGCCGGTGAGCTGATCCTCGGGGCACCCTGCGGGCGGCACTCGCTGGACGCCCCGGAGGCGCAGGGGCTACGGTGGACCCGGTCGGCCGCGTCCGGAGGTTCGATCGTGTCGCCGATGGCGCGGGCTTTCGCACTAGTTGGTTCGACCGGCGGACGGATGGCTCGCGGTTGGCCAGAAGCGCGAGCGTGCGCGGGCCGGCGATTCCGCTGGCGGGCAGCCCGTGCGCGCGCTGGAACCGCCTAACTGCTCCCTCGGTGAGCACGCCATCACGGCCGTCGATCGGACCTGGCGAATCGCCGGCCGACGCCAGGCGGCGTTGGAGCGAGCGCACCACATTCTCGCCGCCGGGTTGATCGCCTGCCCCTGGGCCTAGGAGCAGGACGGGCGCGCTGAGCGCGGCCCACGTCCGCGGACCTACGACGCCGTCCACCTGCAGTCCGTGCGCCGCTTGGAACGCAACCACCGCCTGTCGCGTACGCGGTCCGTAGCGCCCGTCAACGGGCCCAGGCGGATAGCCCCCCGCCCCGAGATCACGCTGGAGGGCTCGCACAAGCGAGGAACCGTTGGGGCTGCTGTAGCCGCTACCTAACGCCAGCACTGAGCGGTCGAGGCGGGCGTCGGCGGCGCGCGGCGGCGCCCCACTGGCCGGGGTGGATCTGGAAGTCGTCGGCTGCGCGGGACCAGTCCCCGCCCCGAGCGCACTCGCCGGGAACCCCAGAGCGAGCACGCTGATCGCAAGCGTCCGCCACGCTGCACCTCTTGGCTTCGTCGGGAGCCGGAAACCACCCGGCCTCGTGATCAGCAGTCGTGACCAGCCACGCTTTGGGCTGCCCGGGGAGGGCAGGGCTGACTCAACGTTGAGCAGCGGCGTCGCGACAGGTTCTGTCGCGACGAGTTCTGTCGCGACTAGGTTTGTCGCACTCAGCGATGTCGCGACGAGCGGTGTCGTGGGCGGTCGTGTGACGGAGGGCGCCGTCGCAGCCGCTCTTGTCGCGGCCGGCGGCGTGGCGTTTGAAGGCGTCGTGGTCCACGGCGTCGCGTGGGTCTGCAGCGATGGAGCCTGCCGTGCGGGGCCCCGTGGTTTGAGGTGCTGGCCGGGGTTCGCCGAGCCGCTCGCCGGTGGGCCACTTGTCACACTCAACAACCCGCGAGGCGTGGTGAGGCTCGGGGCGAGGGTGCGTGGCGCCCCGGAAGTCGGATTGGAATCGACGGCAGTGCGCGTTCCGTCGACGACGCTCGGTGTTCCCGTCTCCGACGTGGACCTCGTACCGGGAGACACCAGCAAGGCCGACGCTCCCTTTGACTCAGGTGGTGAGGCCATCGTCGCGGCCGGTGATACATACGCGTGGAGGCGGGACGCCACCGCACTGGCCGTCGCGATCCAAGCGAAAAAATGATGCCGTGAATGATCCGCACGCATTGCGAGTTTGCTCTCGATCCCGGCCCCCGGTCTCGAGGAGAACCAACACCGTCGACCCCCAAGAAATCTGCGTCGAACCTAGTGAGTAATCGAAGTCCGAGCAAGCCTCGATTGGGATCTTAATTCGGAATTTGCGGATTTTTTCGAACTTTCATCCATTGAAAACCCACTTGAAAACTGATATCGCGACATGTCGCGACACCCCTCCAACGCTCGTTTAGCTAATGCGCCCGTCGCACCGGATCTCGGTAAGACAAATGAGGCGAAATCGGGAGCATTTGCACTCATCGCTGGAGAGACGAGAGCGTTTGTGGCGTTACCTGAGCTCACGTGGTGCGCGAGTTGGGAGGGGAATGCCGGGCACGTCAAAGCTCGTTGTCGGCGAGCGGCGTTTCTCGCCCCGCCAAGGATGGCTGGCGAACGAGTCGGCGGTTGCGTGGTCTCGCTCGCCGATTCTGACGGGCGCCATTCGCGCGGTCCACTCCGGTCCAGCTCACCCCACCGCGGTAACCGAGCAGACTGGAAAGGTTGCCCGAACCGTCGCGCCGATCACGAGGTGTCGCCATCCGCCTCGGCTGACCCGATGGCCAGCGTTCAACATCCGGGACGGGAAGATCGTCACGCGGGCGTGTGCTCGGAACGTCGGGGCATGCACGTCGGGGTGGCGACTTCGAGGAACCGCCGGTCCGCTTGCCTCGGTCTGAGCGGTGAGAGGCGGAGGCGGGCCACACGCGCCTGTGTCGGCGGTGGCCCCAAGTTTGAGCGCCGCACGCGGCACCGCGTCGGCGGGTCTGGCGCACGACAACGAGCAGGCACGCAGCGCGGCGCTCGCCCAGGCCGCTGGGAATGACCATCTGCGGCGTCCAGCCACGAGCGTGAACCGATCCATCCGGTCGCGCCCCCACCGAGGGAGATGCGATGAACGACCATCGATCGGCGATGTGGTTGCGCCGAGTCGATCGGTCTGTCGCGCCCTGCCGATCCGCCTGTCCGCCCTGCCGATCCGCCTGTCGCGCCCTGTCGACCCGCCTGTCGCGCCGTCGCGGCAGGCACTGAATCGGCTTCTAGATGGGGGACAGTTCAGACGCCCCGTCCGCGCACTACTCCGACCGAACCGGGAGATCGTCCGCGGTCCTATGTACCGTGGACACGAGCGGAACGAGCGCTATCGGGCTCGATCCCCAGCCCGGGAAACCCGCGAACTGCAAATAAAGCCCTCTGTCGGACTCGAACCGACGACCCCTTCCTTACCATGGAAGTGCTCTACCAGCTGAGCTAAGAGGGCGAGGTTGCCAGGGTACCGCGTAACGCGGGACGAGAGCTAGGCTGCGGAGGCGGCTTGCAGGAGCGAGGGGATCGTGCCGGCGGTCTGGTCGCGGTTCTAGGCGCGCGCGACCCGGATGACGCGCAAATCGGACGGCGCGCCGTCGGCCCGCAGGCGTTTTGCCCTCCCGGTGGTCAGCCCCTCAAGGTCGATCTGTGCCAGCAACGCATCGGACACCAGAACCTGCTCGGCCTTCGCCGCGTCGGCGACCCGCGCGGCGACGTTCACGTCCACCCCGAGATAGTCGCCCCCGAGCTTGCGCGGCCGGCCCCAGTGAAGACCGGCGCGCATTCGGGGCGCGTAGCCCTCGATCTCGATACCGCGGACGGCGTCCTGCGCGTCCAGTGCCGCCTTCACCGCCGCGTCCCCGCTCAGGAACGTCGCCATCAGGCCGTCACCGAGCCGCTTGACGATCCGGCCTTCGTGCGCGGCGATCGCCACCTCGACCGCGACTCCGACCTCGCGCAGCAACTCGAGCACCGCGGCGTCGCCGGCGCCGAGCGCCCATCGGGAGAACCCGACGAGGTCGGTGAACAGGAGCGCCATATCGAGATCCCCGCGGCCGCGGCCGGTCGCCTCCGACAACGACTGCCAGACCTGGAGCGCCGACAGGCCGAGCTCCTTGGCCACGCTCTCGCGCCCAGGCTGGAGGGCCGACACACCGCGCGCGATGACCTCGACCGGGGCGCGCCCCGCGGTTGACAGGGGGTCGCCGAACCTCTCGTCGCCCGGCAGGCGCTGGCGGAATCGGCGGGCGGCCGAGATCAGCGACGGCTCGCCGTCGAGCCGCGCGACCGCACCGCGCAACCGGCCCAGCCGGGCGGCGGACTCTTCGACATCTTCCGCGGGGTCCTGGATCACCTCGCGGATCCGGGCCTCTTCGAAATCCATGGCTGGCTGAGGATAGTCGCCGGGTACGCCGGACCGACCGGGCCGTCCGGCCCCGGCCGGCGGGCCTCAGCCGCCCGAGACCGGCAGCACCGGTGTGCACGCCGGATGCTGCGGATCCGCTGGGTCGAGCGCGGTCAGCACGTCGGCATCGGCAATGTGGTCATACGGCATCGACAGATGCTCGCCCTGGTCGAGCGCGCACTGGTTCTGGAGCAGGATGTTCGTGACGTTGGGCGCCGGCGCCAGGAACGCCGAGGTGTAGGGCGTCACGACCTCGTCGTTGTCGGACTCGATCACCGTGTACCTGACGCTCGGAACGGTCTCGCCGCCGGCGTTCAGAGCCGTGATGAAGCTCGATCCCGCCTCCTGCTGCTGGCACGCCGGGCAGGCGACGCCGACGAACGAACTGCCGCCGGGGAAGTAGCCCGCGAGCGTGAACAGGCCCTCGAGCGTGGTCCCGTGGTTCGAAGGCGCGAGCCCGACGAGGGTGTCGACCTTCGAGGCGCCATCGAGGTTCTTGATGTAGTAGCGCGGCATCATGCCGCCCTGTGAATGTCCGACCAGGTCGACCTTGTGGGCGCCGGTCGCGGCCAGCACCTTGTTGACGAAGGTCGCGAGCTGCGCGGCGGACCCGGCGATGTCGCCGGTCGCGTCCACGCCGACCGACCCGCTCCCGTCGTAGGAGCCATAGTTGAGCGCGAACACGCAGTAGCCGTTGTTGTAGAGCAGCGGCGACAGCGCCTGCCAGCTGTCGGACATGTCGGCGAACGTGCCGTGCACGAGGATCACCGGCACGGGGTGTGCCGCCGACGGCTTGCACGACCAGTTGTTGGCGCCGGGAGGACTCGCCGTGGGACTGGCGTGCGCGTAGCCGAGGATCCCGTTGTAGACGACCGGCAACTGCGCGGCCGCAGCCGGCGAAGTGGTCATGGCAAGGGCGATCGCGGCAACTGCGATCGCGACAGCACGGTTACGCATATGTCAATTCCTCCCGCGGGTCAGACGTCCTGGATGGCGTGCTTATACCCGCGACCGGGCCGTTCACATCGAAGTGATACCTGCTTCACACCCACGCTTTATGGTTCGCGCCCATGGGCGCCGCGCGCGGGAGCATGGGCGACATCCGGGATCCGCTCGACGCTGAGCGGATGCAGGCGATCGCGCCCGACGCGTACCACACCCGGCGTGAGTTCCTCCAGCGCACCGCGGTGACGGCGGGGCTGGCGGCCGGGCTCGGGCTGGTGCTCGATCCCGACACGGTCGTGGCCGAGGCGGCGCGCCGGCAGCGCGCGCACCAGATCCCGTCCCCGCGCAACCTGCCGATCGACACGTTCGTCGTGCTGATGATGGAGAACCGGTCGTTCGACCACTACCTCGGGTGGCTGCCTGGAGCCGACGGGCGCCAGGCGGGGCTCACGTTCACCGACGGACAGGGCCAGGCGCACTCGACCTACCGGCTCCGCGACAACTACCAGGGGTGCGGCTTCCTCGATCCCGATCACTCGTGGCAGGGCGGGCGGACCGAGCTCGACGGCGGGCGGATGGACGGCTTCCTGCGCGCGCAGAGCGACGTGTTCTCGATCGGCTACTACGCCGAGCCGGACCTGCCGTTCACCCCGCACGTGGCCAAGGCGTTCACCGCGTTCGACCGCTTCTTCTGCTCGCTGCTCGCCTCGACGTATCCGAACCGCGAGTACATGCACTCGGGCCAGTCCTACGGGATGATGGACAACTCGCTGCCGTTCTCGCCGAACGGCGAGCTCGGGTTCCCGGACAGCACGATCTTCCACGCGCTGTCGCAGGCGGGCGTCTCGAACCGCTACTACTTCACCGACATCCCCGTCTCGGCCCTGTGGGGAGCGCCCGGGATCGCGCGCTCGAGCCAGGTCCAGACGTACTACGAGCAGGCGGCGACGGGGACGCTGCCGGCGCTGTCGTTCGTCGACCCCGCGTTCAACGGCGAGGACCAGGGAACGTCGGGCGACGAGCACCCGCACGGCGACGTGCGGGTCGGGCAGGCGTTCGTCGCGGACGTCGTCCACGCGTTCCTCGAGTCGCCGCAGTACAAGCGCGGCGCCCTGTTCATCGTCTACGACGAGTGGGGAGGCTTCTTCGACCACGTGGTCCCGCCACGGGTTCCGGATCTGCGCGCGAGCGCGGATCTGAACAGCGACTTCGGCCAGATGGGGTTCCGGATTCCGGCCGTCGTGGTCTCGCCGTACGCCCGCCGCGGCTACGTGGACCACACGATCTACGGGTTCGAGTCGATCCTGAAGATGATCCGCTACCGCTACGGGCTTGCGCCGCTGACCCCGCGGGACCTGTTCGCGAACAACATCGCCGCCGCGTTCGACTTCGAGTCAAAGCCGGACTACACGCCGCCGTCGCTGCCGCAGCCGCCGGAGGTGATGTCGGCGGCGTGCAGCGGCTCGACGCCGGTCGACTCGAGCGGCAACGTCGGGCTCGACGACGGGACGCTGCTCGGCTCGCCGATCAGCGGGCTCCCGACGATCCAGCCGCCACCGCCGCTGGAGCGCCCGAAGCCACACGATCTCGACACGATGTTGACGAGCGGCTATCTCGAGCGGCTGCACTTCCGCTACCGGAAGGCGACGCCTTCGACGATGTTCCGCCAGCCGTCGAAGCTCGGACTAAGTGGGTAGGCGGGTGTGGCTCATACGAGGGCGTGCCGGGCGGCGCGCGGCGATCCTCGCGCTCACCGGAGTGACCGCGGCCGTGACGGCGCGCTCGGAGGCGGACTGGCGGGCGCCGACAGCTTCAACCCGGTGCGGCTCGCGATCACGATCGCGCCGGTGGCGCGCCTGGCCCAGCCGCTCGCGATCACGATTGACGTCTCCGCCGATGCCGGAGCCCTCGACACGGCGACCGCGCCGCTGCGGATCCGCGCAAAGCTCGCGGACGAGTGCGGCGGGACGTTCGACACCACCCCGGGTCCGGTGCTGATCGACGAACAGCTGAACCCGCAGCCGGCGACGGGGCAGGCTTACCAGGCGACCGGGCGCGGATCGGGCAACCCGACCACGTACGGGCAGAAGACCGTGTGCACGTTCCTCGAGGAGGAAGGCGACAACCGGCAGTTCGCCAACGACACGGTCAACCCACCGATCGTCGACGTGTCGAAGCCGTGCACGGTCGCCGCCGCTCGCTACGACGCGGCGCTCAGGTCGCTCGCGCGCGCGAAGCGTCAGCTGCGCCACGCCAAGCGCCGTGCCAACCGCGACCGACTGAAGAAGCTTGTGGCGAAGCGGAGCAAGACGGTCGCGCGCGACCGGCGGGCAGCGCGCAGCGCGTGCGGCCCGGGCGTGCCGCTGTGAAGCGCCGGCGCTCACTGCTCGCGGTGGCGGCCGGCGCGCTTGCGGTGGCCGTGGGCGTGCTCGCGGTGGGAGTTCCGGCGATGGGCGGCGCCGCGCCGGCGAGCACCGCGACGGCCGGAGCCGTGCGGGCACGCGTGGCGCCGGCGAGCCCCGCGCTGCCGCCGATCGGTCACGTGTTCGTGATCGTGCTCGAGAACGAGTCGGCGTCGACGACGTTCGGAGCGGGTTCGCCGGCGCCGTACCTGTCGACGCACGCTGCGCTCGGAGGGCGCCTATCTCCCGAACTACTACGCGGTCGGGCACGAGAGCAACGACAACTACATCGCGATGATCAGCGGCCAGGCGCCGACAGCGCAGAACCAGGCCGACTGCCAGTTCTACGACAACCTCGAGCCGGGGACGATCGGGAGCGACGGGCAGGCCGAGGGCACCGGCTGCGTGTACCCGGCCGACGTGCCGACGATCGCGGATCAGATGACGGCGTCCGGCCTGACCTGGCGCGACTACGACGAGAGCATGGGCGCGGACCCGACCCGCGAGGCCTCCGAATGCGGCCACCCCGGGATCAACTCGGTCGACAACACGCAGAAGGCCACCGCGACCGACGAGTACGCCACGCGCCACGACCCGTTCGTCTACTTCCACTCGATCATCGACGACACCGCGCTGTGCGACTCGCACGTCGTCAACCTCAACCTCCTCCCCCACGACCTCGCCTCGGCAGCCGACACGCCCAACTACGTGTTCATCACGCCCGACCTGTGCGACGACGGCCACGACTCGCCGTGCGCGAACGGTCAGCCCGGCGGCCTCGCCCAGGCGGACGCGTTCCTGCGCCAATGGGTTCCGCAGATCACGAATTCGCCGGCGTTCACCCAGCAGCGCGGCCTCTTGATCATCACCTTCGACGAGGCCGCCACCAGCGACACGAGCTCCTGCTGCGGCGAGATCGCCGGCCCGGACAGCCCCGAGCCCGGCATCAACGGCCCCGGCGGCGGCGACATCGGCGCGGTCCTGCTGTCCCCCTGCATCGCGCCGGGCACGGTCTCGACCGTGCCGTACAACCACTACTCGATGCTGCGCAGCGTCGAGGACATCTTCGGGCTGCCCCACCTCGGCTACGCCCAGCTCCCGGGCGAGACCTCGTTCGGCTCGGACATCTTCAACCAGGCGTGCACATCGACGGCCGCGTCCGCGCAACCGCCACCGACGACCAAAGTCCATGCGCCGGCGATTGCGTCGAGCGCCGCCGCCGGCCCGCGGATCCCGGTCAGCTGGAGCGCGAGCCAGGCCGGCGCCGTGTTCACCGTCCAGGTCCGCGCCACGGCCTCGTCGACGAGCAAGTGGCGCACCCTGTTGACCTCGACCACGAAGCGCTCGCTGACGTTCGCCGGCCGCCTCGGTCAGACGTACGCGTTCCAGGTGCACGCGGTCAGCGCGGCGGGTGCTCCCGGCTCATGGTCGAGCGCGACGACCATCGTGCCGTCCGGGCTACACCCTGCGGGCAGCAAGTATCACGGCGCGTGGCAGACCCGCCGGCTTCGCGGCGCGTGGGAAGGCCGTGCGATCGTCAGCTCGACTCCCGGCGCGGAGTTCACGCTCGGTTACCTCGGCGGCGAACTCGCGGTGATCGGCGATCGCTCCCCGCAGGGCGCCCGCGTCCGCGTCACGTTCGACGGCCGCAGCCACACGATCGACCTCCACTCGGCAGTCACGCACGCCCGGCAGGTGCTCTTCCTCGCGCGCGCGACCCCCGGCCACCACCGCCTCACGCTCCGCGTGCTCAGCGGCACGGTGGCGCTCGAGGGCTTCGCACTCGGCTCGCGCCGCGGCTAACAGCGGGGCCCGAAACCTGCCTATGGCGGGACCAGGATTCGAACCTGGGAAGGCGTAGCCATCTGGTTTACAGCCAGACCCCTTTGACCGCTCGGGAATCCCGCCGAGGGGCCTGAGTCTAACGTTGGCGTAGCTACGAAGCCGCGTCCATCGGGGGCGGCCGCGCCGAAAGCGGCTGTCCCGATTGAACCTCGTACTCCGCGTACTTAGGGCACCCACGAGCCAATTCATCGAACCGGCCGGCGCCGTAGACCCCCGGCCAGCGCCCCGGCGCCGCCGATGACCCTACGAAGCGTCGCGGAGCCGCTGCGCCTCGGGCAGCGCCTCGAGCTTCTTGAGCGTGTGGTTCTCGATCTGCCGGATCCGCTCGCGGGTGACGTTGAACGCCCGCCCGACCTCCTCGAGCGTGAACGGGCGCTCGCCGGTTAGGCCGAACCGCATCTCGATCACCTCGCGCTCGCGCTCCGGCAGAGCAGCCAGAGCCCGCCGCAGGTTCTCACGCCGCAGCCGCTCGCTAGCCAATTCGAACGGCGACTCCGCAGTCTGATCCTCGACGAAGTCGCCGAGCTCGGACTCCTCCTCCTCGCCGATCGGCTTCTCGAGCGATACCGGCTGCTGGGCCATCCGCAGAACGTCGCGGACCTCGCGGACGTTGGTCTCGAGCTCGGCCGCGATCTCCTCAGAGGTCGGCTCGCGCCCGAGTTGCTGGACGAGCTGGCGCTCGACGTGCACGACCTTGTTGAGCTTCTCGACCATGTGGACCGGGATGCGGATCGTCCGGCCCTTGTCGGCGATCGCGCGCGTCACGGCCTGGCGGATCCACCAGGTGGCGTACGTGGAGAACTTGTAGCCACGGCGGTAGTCGAACTTCTCGACCGCGCGGATCAGGCCCATCGACCCCTCTTGGATCAGATCGAGGAAGGTCAGACCCCGCCCGAGGTACGACTTGGCGATCGAGACCACCAACCGCAGATTGGCCTCGATCATCCGCTGCTTGGCGATCATGTCGCCGCGCTCGATCCGCCGCGCGAGCGAGACCTCCTGCTCGGCGGTCAGCAGCTGAACGCGACCGATCGAGCGCAGGTAGAGGCGCAGCGAGTCGAGGCTCGGCTCGACGGTCAGGTCGATCTCGACCTTCTTTGAAGACTGCTCGGGTCGCGGCTCGGACGCCGCCGCCGCGCTCGCCTCGACGCTCGAGCCCTCGGACTTGGCCGGCCGGCCGTCGCCGTCGACTACGTCGATGCCCTGGTCGTCGAGGTACGCGTGCAGTTCCTGCACCTGCTCCTTACTGACCTCGGACTCCTCGAGCCACGTCTGGATCTCGTCGATCGTCAGGTAGCCGCGCTCCTGGCCCTCGGCGATCAGCGGTCGTACCTCATCCAGCTCCGCAATCGGAGCGTCATCGCTTAAAAGGATCGTGGACTTTTCGCTCACTCGCCCCTGAGCTCCTCCCTAAAGCAAGCCGCCAGTTGCCCCCGGCCCGGGGCTTTTCTGCCGGCCGTCTCTCTCGATGTCTCCCAAATGCGCCGGGAAGGAGTGATACCACAAACCCTGCCGATGTCCAGGGAATGCGCGGGCCCAATCGCGCCGCGGTCTACGCTGTAGAGGACGTCGTGACCTCGAACCAGACCCCCATCGTTTCCATAACGGACGTGCAGGCCCGCCGGCCGGCGGTCGAGTTGAGCCTCTCCCGCGTCGGCGTAACCGGCGTGGAAAAGGTCATCCGCATCCAGCAGAACGGCTCCGAGCAGCTGTTCTCGGCGCGCTTCGAGTGCGTGGTCGAGCTCGGCCGCGACCAGAAGGGCGCGCACATGTCGCGGTTCGAGGAGGTGGTCAACGACGCGATCGGAGAGGTGGTCCTCGGCGAGTCGACGTTCAAGGCCGAGACGCTCGCCGAGCACATCGCCCAGCTCGTGCGATCGCGTCAGCACGCCCGCCGGGCCGAGGTGACGATCGAGGCCCGCTTCCCGGAGCACAAGCCGGCCCCGGTATCGGGCATAAACACGCAGGAGCTGTACACGCTGCACGGCTCGGCCGCCTGCACCGAGTTCGGCACTCGCCGACTGATCGGCGTGACCGCGCAGGGCATTACCGCATGCCCGTGCGCGCAGGAGCTGGTGGCAGGTAACGCCCGGGCGCGCCTCGAGTCACAGGGCTTCGACGACGACGACATCGAAAAGATCCTCGACGCGGTACCCGTGGCGACCCACAACCAGCGCGGCCTTGGAACGCTCCACATCGGTTGTACCGAGTTGTGCGACGACGAGATCGACGCCTCGACGTTGCTGCAGATCGTCGAGCAGTCGATGTCGTCGGAGATTTACGAGCTGATGAAGCGCGCGGACGAGGCTCACGTCGTCGAGAAGGCGCACCGTCGACCACGGTTCGTCGAGGACTGCGTCAGAGAGATGATTCGCGGCGTCGTCGAGGCGTTCCCGGCCCTGAATGACGCGGCGTTCGTGGAGGCCCGCCAGGTGAACCTCGAGACGATCCACCAGCACAACGTCGTCGCCGAGCGGTTCGGCACTCTCGCGGAGGTCCGCCGAGAGCTCCAGGACGGCATCCCGCCGGCGATCCACACGACCCGCCAAGCCTGGCTCGACGCGGTCCCGTAGAACTCCGAGACGAGACCGTGCGCGCCGTAGTCCTCGAACGCCAGGGCGAGCCGCTCAAGCCGACGACCCTCCCTGAACCGGAACCGCAACCCGGCCAACTCCTCCTGAAGATTGCCGCGTGCGCCGTGTGCCGGACCGACCTGCACCTCCGCGACCACGAGATCGAGGCCACCAAGCTCCCGGTCGTGCTCGGGCACCAGATCGTTGGGCGCACCGAGGACGAGAGAAGAGTGGGCGTCCCGTGGCTCGGGTGGACCGATGGGACGTGCAGATACTGCACCACGAAGCGCGAGAACCTCTGTCTCAATGCGCGGTTCACCGGCCGCGACATCGACGGCGGCTACGCGGAGTGGACGGTTGCCGACGAGCGCTACTGCCTCGAGCTGCCCGACGAGCTCGACGACGAGCAGGCCGCGCCGCTGCTGTGCGGCGGCCTGATCGGCTACCGCTCCCTCACCCTGACCGGCGACGCGCACCGGCTGGGGCTGTACGGGTTCGGCTCGGCGGCGCACATGATCTGCCAGGCGGCCGTCTACCAGGGCCGCGAGGTCTACGCGTTCACGAGACCCGGCGACGAACGCACGCAGAACTTCGCAAAAACCCAGGGCGCCATCTGGGCCGGCGGCAGCGACGAGACGCCGCCCGAGCTGCTCGACGGGGCGATCATTTTCGCGTCCGCCGGCGAGCTCGTCCCCCAGGCGCTCAAACACCTCGATCGCGATGGCACGGTCGTGTGCGCCGGGATCCACATGACCGACATCCCTTCGTTCCCCTACGACGACCTGTACCAGGAAAAGAAGATCCGCTCGGTCGCCAACCTCACCCGACAGGACGGCCACGAATGGCTCGCGCTTGCCCGCGAGGCGCAGATCAGGACGAGCATCACCAGGTACCCGCTGGAGGACGCGGAGCAGGCGCTGGCCGACCTGCGAGCCGGCCGCTTCGAGGGCACCGCCGTGCTTGTCATTTGAGACCCACTACGCTGCAGACATGCCCCTGATTCCGATGGTGATTGAACGAACCGCGCGCGGCGAGCGCGAGTTCGACATCTATAGCCGCCTGCTCAACGAGCGGATCGTCTTCCTTGGCACGCCGATCGACGACACGATCGCGAACCTGACGGTGGCGCAGTTGCTGCACCTGGAGTCCCAGGACCCCGACAAGGACATCTCGATCTACATCAACTGTCCCGGCGGCTCGATCTACTCGGGCCTCGCGATCTACGACACGATGCAGTTCATCAAGCCCGACGTCCAGACGATCTGCGTCGGGATCGCGATGTCGATGGGCTCGCTGCTGTTGACCGGCGGCGCGAAGGGCAAACGCTTCTCACTGCCCAACAGCCGGATCCTGATCCACCAGCCCTCAGCGGGATTCGAAGGCCAGTCGACGGACATCGAGATCCATGCCCGCGAGATTCTCAACATCCGCAAGCGGATCGACGAGATCTACGCGCACCACACCGGACAGTCGGTCGACCAGGTGAACGCCGACATGGAGCGCGATCGCTTCTTCAAGGCCAGCGAGGCCGTGGAGTACGGGCTCATCGACCGCGTGATCGACCACCACTAGGAGGAAGAAGACATGCCGATGGCTGAGCGAAGCGCGACGACCGGCTGGGACGGCGACCTCGCGCACGGCAACGGTGTCGTCAACGGAGCGAGCGGAGCGCTGAACGAGCTCGCTGTGACGTGGGCATCACGCACCCAACGGTCCGACGGGAAGACGAGCCCAGAGGAGTTAATCGCCGCCGCGCACTCGAGTTGCTTTTCGATGGCGCTCGCGCACGGTCTCACCGAGGCCGGCCACGCGCCCGAGCATCTGGACGTCACCGCGAAGGTGACACTCGACGAGCGCGACGGCGCACCGACGGTCACCACCTCGGAGCTGAGCGTCACCGGCCGCGTGCCGGGGATCGATCAGGCCACGTTCGAGCAGGCCGCTGCAGACGCCGGCAAGGGCTGCCCGATCTCGCGCGCGCTCGCCGGCGTGCAGATAAGCGTCAACGCCACGCTCGAATAATCACGTCGCCGGCGCCCGCCGGATCCCGCCCGGAGCCCTGGCCCCGCGTCTCGGGAGGCTCAGGCACGACGGGACGCGAAAGCGCCCAGTAGATCATCAGCAAGCCGAACACGAGCATCCCGAGGCCCGTCCACAGGTCGATGTTGATCCCGTCAGCCTTGTTCTTGGTCGTGTGCGACCCGAACACCCCGAGCGCGATCAGGATCAGCGCGTAGAGGCAGAACAGCCCGCCGATCAGACGGCGGATGTCGAACCGGTTCGCCGCCCGCGCCGCATGAGCCTTGTCCTGATCGCTCTCGCCGGTCGGCTGCATCGGCTCCGTTCGGTTGGGGGTTGATGACACGAGCGGCTCCTAGATGAAGATGATGTTCAGTGCGATCACGATCGCGATCGCGACGCCGCCGAGCAGCGCCGGCGAGCGCCACCACAGCCGGTCGCGCGGGTCGGCGTTGAGTTCGCGCTCTTCCTTGCGCGTGAGTCCCCAGACCAGCCCGCGCAACTCCTCCCGCGGCTTCGGCTTGGTCACCAGTGACACCGCCACGAGCACCACCCCGCCGACGATGAAGGCCCAGATCGACTGCCAGAAGCTCGCGCTCAGCGCCGAGCCGAAGTGGAAGATCACGTGGTAGGCGGCCAGGCGGTTGACACCGTACGCGGTCGCGGTGCCGGCGACGAGGCTCCAGAATCCACCCCACGCGGTCGCCCGCTTCCAGAACAGCGCGATGATGAACGTCGTGAACAGGGGCACGTTGAAGATCGAGAACAGCGTCTGGATGTAATTCATGATGTTCGAGTAGCCCTTGGCGATGAACGCCGTGGCGATCGAGACGAGAATCCCCCCGATCGTCATCAAACGGCCCCAGCGCACGTAGAACGCCGGGTCGCGGTCCTTCCAGATGTAGTCCTGCAGCAAGTCGTACGTGACAACGGTGTTGAACGCGGTGACGTTCGCGGCCACGCCGGCCATGAACGCCGCCATCAGCGCGACGATCGCGATCCCGAGCATCCCCTGGGGGAAGAACTGGGCGATCAGGTGCGGGATCGCGGTGTTGTACTGGACGGAAAGGCTCTTGCCGACCCCCAGGCCATGGACGGTGGCGACCGCGATCAGACCGGGCAGGATGATGATCGCCGGCAGGAAGATCTTCGGGTAGGCAGCGATCAGCGGCGTCCGCCGCGCGGCCGATAGGTTCCTGGCCGACAGCGCGCGCTGCACTTCGGCGAAGTTCGTCGTCCAGTAGCCGAAGCTGACGACGAAGCCGAGGCCGAACACCACCCCGATCCAGTTCGCCTTCAGCGGGTTGGTCTCATGGTGGACGCCCAGGCCTTTCCAGGCGTGGAGGCCGGCGTTCCCGAGCGCGGGAAGGGCCTTGATCCGGTGCTCGAGCCCGGACCAGCCGCCCACCGAGTGCAGCGCCACCAGCGTGAGCGGTATCAGGGCGGCGCAGATCACGAAGAACTGGAGTACCTCGTTGTAGATCGCCGAAGTCAGGCCGCCGAGCGTGATGTAGATGAGCACGATCGCCGCGGCGGCGAGGATCGAGCCGCCGACGGGCCAACCGAGCAGCAGGTGGATGATCAGGGCCAGCGCGAACAAGTTGACGCCGCCGATCAGCACGGTGGCGACGGCGAACGTGAGCGCGTTGAAGATGTGCGCGGCATCGCCGAAACGGAGCCGCAGGTACTCGGGCACCGAGCGGACCTTGGACCCGTAGTAGAACGGCATCAGCACCAGCCCCAGGAACACCATCGCGGGGACGGCGCCGATCCAGTAGTAGTGAACGGCAGAGACGCCGTACTGGGCGCCGTTGGCGGACTGGCCGAGGATCTCAAGAGCGCCCAGGTTCGCGGAGATGAACGCCAGGCCCGTGATCCAGGCAGGCAGCGAGCGGCCGGACAGGAAGAAGTCGAGGTCGGTCTTGATCGACAGCCGGGCGACGAACCCGATGCCGAGCACCATCGCGAAGTAGATCGCGATGATCACATAGTCGATTGTGGCTGGGTGCAATCGCAGCATGGACTCTCCTCACCGAATTGCATACCCAGCCTGAATCCGGATGACACCCCCTTTTGGATTTTTGTGAAACGCCGCGTGCGCCGCGGCGACCGGCGTTTACGCGCTTGCGCCGGCCTCTACTTTGCTCGTCGCCTCCACGTGCGTGACGGGAAGACCGAGCCCCTTCGCCTTGCTCACCAAGTCGAGCTTCAACCAGCGCGAGATCCCCAGCGGCAGCGTCGAGATGATGATCTCGTCGTAGTTACCGAGGTTGACGGCGTCCTGGATCGCCATCAGCGGCTCGGCATCGCCGATGCTGCCGGTGACATCGTGGCCGGCGGCCTCCGAGAGCTTCGGCAGCGCCACCGCCAACACCTGGTTGGCCTCCTCCTCACTGGCATCCTGCGGATCGACGAACTTGTGCATGCCGTGCGCCTGGCGCGGCACCACGAGATGAAACCTGGCCGGACTGCGCTGCGCGCGCTCCCTGACCGCGTCCAGCAAACCGCTGGTCGCGGCCGTCTGGTGCGCTACGACGAGAACGTTGGCCGGCTCTGACATGTGTCACCTCCAGAGAGATGGACCGGTCGTCCGAGTATTCCACCGCGCCCGCGCGCGGACAAGGGCCCTAATCCAACCGATATTCGCCGCGCGCCACGATCACCGCGGAACCGCCGACGAACACATGCTCGATCCGATCGGCGCTGCCCTCGACGCGAGCGCGCAGCACGGACCGCCGCCCGATCTCGACGCCCTGCACGATCTCGATCTCGGTCCCGAACGGAAGCCGGCCGTGACGCGCCAGGTGCACGGCCAGCGGGCCTGCGGCCGATCCGGTGGCGGGATCCTCGGCAACACCCAGCGCCGGCCCGAACATCCGCGTCTTCCAACGATCGCCCGACCCCGCGAAACAGTTGACGCCGTAAACGCCGAGCTGCTCGAGCGCACGCAGGTCGGGGCGCACCGCCGCGACCGCGTCCTCGCTCTCGAGCGCGACGTACACGAACACCGGGCCGTTCCGGTAGACCTCGACTGGGAGCACGGACTCAGCGACCCCGAGCGCCGCAAGAAGCTCGGCGACCGGCTCGAACGGCTCGGCAACGGGCACGCGCTGCTCCATCTCGCCGTAGTACGGCGCCCCGCCGTTCGACCGCGAGAGCGTCACCGGGATCACGCCGAGGCCGGTCTCGAGCCGGACCACGTTCGACCCCATCGCGCGTCCGACCACGAACGCCGTCCCGAGCACCGGGTGGCCCGCGAACGGGAGCTCGGTCGTCGGCGTGAAGATCCGCACGCGCAGGTGCGCATTCGGATCCTCGGCGCGGAACACGAACACGGTCTCGGACAGGTTCATCTCTCGCGCGGCGCGCTGCATGACCTCAGCGCTCAGGCCGGTGGCGTCGGTGAACACCGCCACCTGGTTGCCCTGCAGCGGGACCTCGGTGAACACGTCCGCGACCGCGTAGCGGCGCATGCTCATGACTCGCCGGCCATCTCGAGCAGCGTGGTGACCGTCGTCCAGTTGCGGGCGGTGGCCCGGACGCCCAGCCCCGATCCCGCGAGCTTCGTCGACATCTTCGAGCGTCCGACGCCGTCGGGGTGCCACGCGTACAACTCCCGGCCGACCGCCACGAGCCGCTCGCCGGGCGCTGCCGCCGCGGCGGCGCGCTCGACCGCGGCGCCATCAGGTTCACCGTCGCAGAAGCTGACCTGGTAGCGCTTGGGGTTCTCAGCGACGTCGGCGAGCGGATTCAGCCGCACGACCTCGGCTAGATCGTCGGCGGTCCGCACGATCACGTCCACGTCGAACCCGAACCGCTCCGCGATCAGCTTCTCGCACCGCGCCGCGAGTCGGTTCGCGCTCAAGCTCGAGGACAGCACCACGTTGCCGCTTTGCACGTATGTCTGAACGTCCTCGAACCCCGCATCCGTGAGCAGCGTCCGCAGCTCAGGCATCGCGATCCGCTTGTTCGGACCGATGTTGATGCCACGTAAGAGCAGGATTTGTGAGCTGTGGTGGGCCACGTTGCGGGTTACTACGGACCGGGGTTGCGGGCCGGCGCGGATGTATACAGACGCGCTTTGGTCGATGTCATTCACGCAAGCCGGAACTTGAGCCCGGCCCCCAATTTCCCTCGAGAATACGGAGTCCTGTAAATGCGGAACGCGAAGGATAAGAGCGGCCGGATGTCGGCGCAGGAGACGCTTGAACTGTGGCAGGCGTACAAGCAGAGCGGCGACGCGCGGGTTCGCGACCGCCTGGTGCTCACGTTCGCGCCGATGGTCAAGTACATCGTTTACAAGAAGGCGCGTGAGATTCCGGCCCGCTGCGAGGTCGAGGACTTCATCTCGTGCGGCCTTGAAGCTTTGATCCGGTCGATCGACCGTTATGACCCGAGCAAGGGCGCGACGCTCGAGCAGTTCGCGTGGACCCGGATCCACGGCGCCGTGCTCGACGAGCTTCGTCGCAACGACTGGGCGCCGCGTTCGCTGCGCCGCTGGGATCGCGACATCAACAAGGCCAACGAGCAGTTCATCGGTCTGTACGGCCGCAAGCCCTCGCGCGAGGAGCTCAGCGAGTCGCTCGGAATCTCGCCCAAGGACCTGATCACTCGTCAGGACGACATCTCCCGCTCCCACGTCGGATCGCTCAACACCGTGGTCCTCGCCGAGGACGACACGACGATCGAGCGGATCGACACGCTGCACTCAGAGGACCGGGACTGTGATCCCGAGCACGCGGCGATGCGGGACGAGGCCAAGGCCCGGTTCCGCAAGGCGTTCGAGCGCCTCCCCGAGCGCGAGCGCAAGGTTGCCGTCCTCCTGTACGTCTACAACCTCACCCTGCGCGAGATCGGCGAGATCCTCGGCGTCACCGAGAGCCGCGTCTGCCAGATCCACGGGCAGATCACCAAGAAGCTCCGCGTCGAGCTCGAGGCCGACGAGGCGCTGTTCAGCGAGGTGGCGTAGCCGGGAAGTCCGGCAGGTCGCCGCTGGCCGCCGCCGCCTCGGCGGCGGCCTGGTTCTCGCGCTTGACCTCGATCCAGATCTCCTCGCGGTAGACCGGCACCGCCCGGGGGGCGTCGATCCCGATTCGGACCGTCTGGCCCCGCACCTCGAGGACCTCGATGATCGTGTCGTCGCCGAGCATGATCCGCTCGCCGGCGCGTCGGCTGATTCTCAGCATGCCGAGTCGGCGCCGTTCGGCGCGGAGTCCCCGTCGGGGGCTGCGAACAGTGGCGCGCGGAGCTCACAGCCGGGCGCCTGGTTGATCACCTGGTAGGCCTGACCGGCCCGCACCAGGATCGGCGCCTTGAGGTTGGCGGTGAAGTCCTCCAGCGCCGGCGCGGCGCGCACGGTCACGTACACATCCATCGCGCTCGAGCCGTCAAGGCCCAGGCGCTCGACGTCCTCGTCGACCACCTCGACCGCGAACCCTTGGAAGAAGCGGTGCGGGTTGGTCACCGGCAGCGCCAGCGACGGATCCTCGAGCGACTGAAGCCACAGGAACGGCGCGTCGGGGTCGTCCCCGAGCAGCGCGTAGCGGGAACCGCCGAGACCGATCAGGCCCTCGGGGAACTCCAGGACCGTTTCGGGCTCGATCTCGACGCGCCCGAAGCGGGAACTCTCGATCGTGAGCGACAAGGCGGGGCGTACTCTAGCCGGTGGTGCCGAGGAAGTTCATCAGCGACTGCTGCACGATGCTGGCGCCAGCCTGGAGGGCCGCCGTCAGCGCCGCCTGCTGGGTCGAGTAGCTGATCTCGGTCGACGCCATGTCGGCGTCCTGCGTGTTGGAGAGGACCTGCGTGTCGCTGGTCTGGAGCGTCTCGATCCGGGACGAGGCCATCTGAAGCCGGTCCTGGGTCGCGCCGACGTTGGCCGAGAGGCCCGTCAGCGAGTTGAGGTTCGTGCTAAGCGAGGACAGGTCGGAGCTCACAGCGCTGCTGTTGCCGGACTGCATGTCGTCCGCGACGTTGCGCAGGGTGTTCAGCAGCAGGCCGTCGCCCGCGGGCTGGCCCGAGACGGTTTGGCCGGTCCCGAGTACCGACTGCAGATTCGCGTTCACGGCGAGCGTCGTGTTCGGGCCGATCGTCCGGGTGACCTGGCCGGTGTTGCCGCCGTAGCTGTCGTTCGACCCGGACTGGTAGGGGGCGGTGGAGGTGGCGGTGCCCGAGAACACGTATTGGCCGTTGTACTGCGTGTTCGCGTCCTGCTTGATCTCGTCGATCAGCTGGTTGACCTCCTGCGCGGACGCCTGCATGTCGGCGGTGGTCTGGGTGCCGTTGGCCGCCTCGGTCGTGAGCTCCTGGATCCGCTGGACGGAGTTCGTGATGTCCGAGAGCGCGGTGCTGGCCGCCTGCGACCAGCCGGTGCCGTCGGTGACCTGACTCGAGTACGTGGTGAGGTTCGACAGGTCGGTGTTCAGCGTCAACGTGAGCGCGGTCCCCGACGGATTGTCGGACGGCTGGTTGATCGACTTGCCCGTCGACAGCTCCTCCTGGGTCGTGTCGAGGCGATCCAGCGCGCCCTCGATCCCGGAAAGCGTGTTCGACGCGGTCATCTGCTGTGTGATGCGCCCGATCATTCAGATCACCCCGAGACCATGCCGAGCAGCGCGGTGAACGTGTCGTTGATGGTGCTCATCACCCGCGCGGAGGCCTGATAGGCCTGCTGGTACTGGATGAGGTTGGTCATCTCCTCGTCGAGCGAGACGCCGGAGACGCTCTGGCGCTGGTTGCCGATCGCGGTGAGGAGCGACTGCGAGGTCGTCTGGGCGTTCTGGGCCGAGGAGACGTCGCTGCCGACCTGCGTGACGAACGCGTTGTAGGACTGTTGCGCGGTGCCGCCGCTCAAGGCCGCGACTGCGTTCGCCTCGGCTTCCGTGTACGGGGGGTTCGTGGCGCTGGCGGTCACGGCAGGGTTGACGGCGATCGTGGCCGCGGTCGTGCCGGTGAAGAACGGCGGGGCGGTCGCTCCGGCCGAGTCGGCGCCGGCGATCGCACTGTTGACCGTGGTCGCGAGTTGGTTGGCGACGGTGTCGAGCGTCGACGAGTAGGTCGCGATCTGGCCCGTGCCGGTGGTCGAGTCGTACAGGCCGAGCAGCGATCCGAGCGTCCCGCCCGAGCCGCTCAGGTTCGAGTCGGTCAAGTTGTCGGTCAGGTCGACGCTGGTCCCGTTGACCAGCGGCGTCGCGTCCGTGCCGCCGCTCTGCGCGGAGATCGCGGCGTTTCCGAAGCTCACGTTCACCATCCCGTTCGACTGGGTGCTGACGTTCACGTTCGAGTACTGCGACAGATCGTCGATCACGTTGTCGCGCTGGTCCTCGAGGCTGTTCGCGTTGATCCCGGCCTCCTGCGCCTGGGCGATCTGGCCGTTCAGCTGCGCGATCTGGTTGGCGTCGCTTGCGACCGCGCCGTTCGCGGGATCGGTCAGCGTGTCGTACTGCGTCGTGACCTGCGACTCGAGCGTGCTCAGCTGTCCCGACAGCGTGTTGAGCTGGTCCGCCACCGCCTGGCCCTGCCCGATCGCGCCCTGCTGGGCGCCCGCGCTCGACGGCGTCGCTCCCAGCGAGGCCCAGTCCTGGAAGAACGTATCGAGCTGGCCCGACAGGCCGCTCGCGTTGGGCTCGTCGAGCCCCGCCTGGACCTGGTTGAGGATCGTCGACGACGTGCTCTCGCCGTTCTCGGTCGTGTTCGCGTCGCGGTACTGGCTATCGAGGAACGTGTCGCGAATGCGGGTGATCGAGGTGATGTCGACGCCGGTTCCGAACTGCGAGCCGTCGCCGGTGACGCTGGATAGCGCCGGGATCGTCAGCTGGCTGCGCTCGGTCAGGTTCACCGTCTGGCGCGAGTAGCCCGGCGTGCTCGCGTTGGAGATGTTCTGACCCGTCGTATCGATCGCCGCCTGCGCGGCCTCGAGGCCGCTCAGCGCAGTCTGCAGTCCCATGTATGTCGGGATCGTCATCGCTCAGCACTCCAGGTCGAACACGCGGTGGCCGGTGGTCTGGGCGGCTGTCGTGGCCATCCCGACGCCGCCGGCGTTGTAGCTCTCGTCGCCGGCGATTCCGGCGAGCTTGAGTAGGTGATCGAGGAACGCCAGCTCCTGGCTCATCAGCGCCCGGTTGACGTGGTGCTCGCGCTGGATGACCTCGAGCAGGCCACGAAGCTCGGCGCTCCGCGCGCCGGCGGCGAGCGCCGACTCGGGGTCCATCAGCGTCTCGAGCAGCGCGACCGTGACCGACACGCCGGGGACGCCGAGCCGCGCGCCGGCGCGCTCGAGCAGCGCGATGCGCTCGTGCTCGAGCTGCTGGCGGTGGTACAGCTCGGCCTGCAACACGCCGGTCAGCGCCACGACGCGCTTGACGTCGCGGTTGCGGATCGCGACCCCCTGCTCGAGGACCACCTGGAGCAGCCGCCGGGCGGCGACCAGCTGGGCCTCGAGATGTGCGATCACCTCTGTGGTTAGGGCGGCGTCGGCCTGGGATCGAAGCTCGGCCGTCGCCATCACTGCGCCCCCGCAGTCGTGTTCGTATTCGAGCTCGCGCTCGTGCTCGTAGCCTCACCCTGCGGCGTCCCGATCGCCGGATCGATCGACTGCGCGAGCTGCGCGGCGATCCCGAGGCCGCCGTTCGACATGATGCTCTGGCTGAGCGCGGTCGGGATCAGGCTCGCGAACCCGCTGGTGCTCGGGTCAGACCCGAGGATGCCGCCGCTCGAGTCGCTCGAGTCGCTCGAGTCGCCCGAGCCGTCGCCGGAGCTGTCATCGCTCGGGCTGGACACGGTGGAGGCGAGCTCCTGGGTGAGCTGCTGGACGAGGATGTCCTCGAACCCGAGCGCCTCCTGGTAGGCGTTCTTGGCGGCGGTGTTGCCGTTGCGGATGTCCGCCGGCTCGTTCGCGGCGTCGACCGGGGGCAGGCTGCTCCCTATCGTCCCGAAGCTCATGGCTTGATCTCGTTCGCGATCTGGAGCATCTGGGCCTGGTACTGGATCGCCTGGCTGCCCATCGCGTACTGCTGCTGGGCGTCCATCATCTTGCTCATCTCGTCACCCAGGTTCACGTTCGAGCCCTCGAGCGCGCCCTGCTGAACCGAGGTGCCCTTGGCGGCCCGGATCGCGCCGCTCGCGGCGGTCGCGCTGAACACGCTGTCGCCGTCGGCGACGAGCCCGTTGGGCGCGGGGACGTCGACGAGCGAGAGCTTGCCGAGGGTCTGCTTGCCGACCGACACCGTCCCGTTCGACGCGATCGACACCTGACTCGGGTCGACGCCGGTGGGGATCGTGATCGGGGGCTGAACGAGCATCCCGGTCTGGGTGGTGAGCTGGCGCTTGTCGTTGAGCTGGAGCGCGCCGTTGCGCGTCATGCCGATCGTGCCGTCCTGCCGACGGACCTCGAGGTAGCCCGGGCCGTTGACCGCGACGTCGAGCGGCTGCCCGGTCTGCTGGATCGCGCCCTGACTCTGGTCGTAGCCCATCTGCTCGGCCTGGGTGCCGGCGCCGGTGGCGACGTTCGAGCCGTACTCGCCGTTCGAGTAGAGCAGGTCGTGGAAGCCGATGATCGTCGACTGGTAGCCGGGCGTGTCGACGTTCGCCATGTCGTTGGAGATGGCGTCGAACTGCTGCTGCTGGGCAGACATGCCCGAAGCGGCGGCGTAAAGACCTTCGAACATCTATCAGCCTCCGAGCGAGCCCACCGACTGCGAGCTCTCCTGCATCGTTGTGTCGATTGTCTGGATCGCGTTCTCACCGGCCTGGTAGGTCTGCGTCGCGCTGATCATGCTGACCATCGTGTTGATCGGATCGACCTCGGAGTTCTCGAGTTCGCCCTGCTTGACGATCCCGCTCCCCTTGCCCGCGGCCGTGCCGGTGAAGTAGTTGTATCCCTGCTTGGTCGGGTTGGTCACGTTGAAGCACCCGACCGAGGAGGCGGGTACCGTCCCCTGCGCGCTGACCTGGATCGGAGCGCCGTTCTGCGAGAGCACGTCGTTGCCCTGCCCGTCTGTGAGGAGGCCCTGGGCCGATTCCTGGAACTGACCGTCGCGTGTGTACTCCACGCCGGACGATGTGCGCACGGCGAAGAAGCCGGTGCCGGCGATCCCGAAATCGAGCGGCTGCCCGGTGGAGTGGAGCGCCTGCGGGGTCAGGTCGGTGACCGGGGTGCCCATCTGCACGCCCGTGTTGATCGAGCCGATCTGCTGGCCGTTCGCCGTGTTGCTGAGAAGCATCGAGCCGAAGCTCGACTGGACCGACGCGTCCGTCTTATACCCGGGCGTGGAGGCGTTCGAGAGATCGTTGGCCAGCTGATCTTGTCTGACCTGCTGGGCCAGCATCCCGGACGCTGCGATGTAGAGACCGGTATCCATCGTCCCGGATAGTCGCCCGTCCTGCATCATCCTTGAGGCATGGATCCGATCAACGTGGACATTCGTTTGATCAAGGCCGTGCTCGGTGCCGACCTGCGGATCGCGCCGGGCCGGGCGCTGATGGCGCGCGTAGTGACCGCCGACGGGCTCGGGCGCGGATCGCTCAACATCGCCGGCGCGGTCATCGATGCGTCGCTGCCCAAGGACGTCCAGGCCGGCCAGGAGCTGCGCCTGACCGTCGCCCACGTGAGCCCGGATCGAGTCGAGCTGAGCCTGTCCGGTCAGGACCCAGCGGCGTTTGCGGCGGCGGCGTCCGAGGCGGTGGCGTTGCCCGGCGGCGGGACCGTGCAGGTGGCGGAGCGCGACGCCGGCGGTGGCGGTGGCGGTGGCGGTGGCGGCTCTCAGGGCGCGGATCGGCACGCACTGAGCCTCCGCTACGACGCGCCGGCGCTCGGCGCGATCGACCTGCGGTTCGAGCTCGATCCCGAGACCATGCGGGTGTCCGCGACGCTCGCGGCCGGCCAGCCGTTCGACCTCGCGCTGAACAACGCCGGCAAGCTCGGCGACGCGCTCGCGGCGGCGGTCGGGCGGCCGGTTACGGTCGACGTGCTCCCGCGGCGCGAGCCGCTCGACGTGTATGCCTGAGCACGCGTATGGCTGACGAACACAAGCCGGCGCGCCGGCGCGCCACCGCGCTCCGCTACGAGCAGGGCGAGCCCGCGCCGCAGGTGACCGCGACCGGCGTCGGGCTCGTCGCCGACCGGATCATCGCGGCCGCGCGCGAGGCCGGCGTCCCCGTGCGCCACGACCCCGCCCTGGCCGAGGCGCTCGCCGCCCTCGACCTCGGCGACGACGTGCCGCCGGCGCTGTGGACCGCGGTGGCGGAGACGCTGGCGTGGGCGTACCTGCTCGACGCCAAGGCGTCCGGCCGCCCGCGCTAAGGCGCCGATCCCGGTCCGCCGTCCGACGTGGCGTCGTAACTATGCGACGTCGGCACCCGGCGGGCGCCGAGTGTCGCCGTTGACCGCGACACTCGCGTGCCTGAGTCGGCGTCTCGCCCCGGATGGCGCGCCGGTCGGGCGATCACGTCCAGCGCGCTCACTGGGCCTCGCTGCGCTCGGCGTCCATGGGGCCGTTCCGCCCGGCGTCCGTGCCCGGCGGTCGTGGTCGCGAACACCGAACGTGCCGCCCGCCGCCCCGCCCCGGCGCGCCGCCCACCGCCCGCCCCGGCGCCACTGCTCAACCTTTCGCGCCTCGTGCCGATGAACCCGGAGGCCTCTCCCCCTCGGAAGGTGGTTCCCTCGAATGGCTCTACGCCTCACTGGCATATCTACGCCTGCAGACTCGTCCGGCACCCCGGCCGGCGTCGGCCTGCAGACCTTCGCCGCCACCGAGTCCGGTGGCGCGTTCGGCAACCGCCTCGGCACCCAGGCGCGCGCGCACCTGAGCGCCAACGACCTTGACGGCTACAAGAAGCTGTTCGCCCGCGCCGGCGAGCACACCGATCCCCAGGCGCGCTATCACGCCCGCGTCCGCCTCGTCGAGGAGGGCCTCGCCGCCGCGGGCCAGGCGACCTCGATCCCGCAGGCCACGCAGCGGTTCCTGGCCGTCGCCACCGGGGCGATCGACGCGCTCGAGGCCGAGCCGCGCGAGCCGATCCTGCTCAACTACGCCGGCGTCGCGCTGTACGAGCTGTGGAGCCTCGACGCCGCCCACGCGATCTTCAAGGCAGCGCACGGCCTCGATCCGGCGCTGCCGCACCTCAAGCGCAACCTCGACGAGCTCGCCAAGCGCCGGCGCGAGGCCGGCCAGAGCGGCCGCTCGCTGAGGCCGCTCCACGCGCAGGTCCCCGCGCTCGCGAGCAAGGCCCGCGCGATCGCCAAGCGGGCTCGGCCGGCGACCGGCCTCACGCTGAGCCTGTGCATGATCGTCAAGGACGAGGAGGAGATGCTCCCCCGGTGCCTGGACGCGGTGGCGCCCGCCGTCGACGAGATCGTGATCGTCGACACCGGATCGACCGACCGCACGATCGAGATCGCCCGCGCCCACGGCGCCAAGGTCATCGAACGCGAATGGACGGGCTCGTTCTCCGACGCCCGCAACGTGTCGTTCGAGGCCGCCACCGGCGACTGGATCATCTACCTCGACGCCGACGAGGTGCTCGTCCCCGAGGACGTGAACCGGCTGCGAAAGCTCACCGGCCGCACGTGGCGCGAGGCGTTCTACCTCGTCGAGACGAGCTACACCGGCGAGCTCGGTGACGGCGCCGCGATCACCAACAACGCGCTGCGCGTGTTCCGCAACCGCCCGCAGTACCGCTTCGAGGGCCGTCTCCACGAGCAGATCGCCCACAACCTGCCCGTGTACGCCGCCGGCCGGCTCGAGCAGAGCTCGGTGCGGATCGAGCACTACGGCTACCTGGGCGCCGTCCGCGACGCCAAGGAGAAGTCGCAGCGCAACCTCGACCTGCTCAAGGCCCAGCAGGCCGAGAGCCCGTCCGACGCCTTCCTGCACTTCAACCTCGGCACCGAGTACACGGTGCTCGGTGACCACGGCTCGGCGCTGACCGAGTACGAGCAGGCCTGGGGCCTCGTGCAGAGCCAGGGCCAGGAGGACCGCGACTTCGTGCCGGCGCTGCTCCAGCGACTGGTCACCGCGCTGCGCTACTGCCGGCGCCCGAGCGAGGCGATCGCCCGAGCCGAGCAGGCGCTCGAGCGCTTCCCCGGCTTCACCGACATCGTGTTCGCGCAGGGCCTCGCCGCGCTCTCGATGAACCGCGAGGACGACGCGATCGGCTACTGGCAGCGCTGCATCGAGATGGGCGACGCGCCGGCGCGGTTCGGGGCGTCGGTCGGCGGCGGTACCTACATCCCCCGGATCTCGCTGGCCGAGCTGTATGCGCGCCGCGGCGAGCTCGAGGTCGCGAAGGAGCTGCTCGACTGGTGCGTCAGCGAGCACCCCGACGTGATCGCCGTGATCGCTCCGTATGCGTGGGTGATGCTGAGGAGCGGCACGCCCGCCGAGCAGATCGCGACCGAAATCGAGGCGCGGGTCCACAACCTGACGCCATCGGCCCGGTTCGTGCTCGCGACCACGTTCTTCGGCCAGGGCGCGATGGCCGCGGCCGTCGGTCAGTTCCGCGCCGTCGTGACCGCCCGCCCGCACAGCACGCAGGCCCGCGTGCAGCTCGCCGAAGCGCTCCTCAACGAGCGCCTCTACACCGAGGCCGCCACCGAGGCGGCGGCGATTGCCGACGACGATGCGTTCGCCGGGCTGGCTTGCCGGATCGAGCTTTGGGGCCTGATCGCGGCTGGCGACCTCGAACGTGCGCAAGCAGCGACGTCAAGGGCCGCCCGCGCCGGCGTGCCGAAGGCCGAGCGCGAGACGTTCGCCGGCTGGCTCGAGATCGCGAGCGGCACGCCCGAGCAAGAGCTCCGCCGCCTGCCGGTCGCGGCCACGCCGCTGCTTGGCGTGATCCTCGAGACGCTGCTCGCCGCCCACGACTTCGACACGTTCGAGAGCCTGACGAAGTTGCTCGGCCGCTCGGCGCTGGTTCAGCGCGAGCAGCGCGAGCTGCTGGCCGGGATGTACCTCAAGTACGGGTTTCTCCAGTCGGCCGCCCAGGAGTGGATGGCCGTATGCGAGGCCAAGCCGGACGTGCGCGCGCTCTTGGGTCTGGCGCGCGTCGCCCAGGCAAACGGCCAGCTCGAGGACGCGGCGGTGTTCGCCGGCGAGGTCATCAAGGCCGACCCGACGAGCGCCGGTGCCCGCGCGATCCTCGCCCGG
The DNA here is from genome assembly GCA_963770615.1 of uncultured Solirubrobacterales bacterium. Taxonomy (GTDB): domain Bacteria; phylum Actinomycetota; class Thermoleophilia; order Solirubrobacterales; family Solirubrobacteraceae; genus Palsa-465. The sequence goes on from CAVYQJ010000022.1 coordinate 63,157, forward strand.
GCCGCCTGACGGGGACGTCCACTCCCCCCAAAGGCAGCTCAACCCGGACACCGGGACAACCGGACAACTAAACAGAAAGACGAAGGAGGCGCTCAAGTTCTCGGCGGTGCGCTCGATTACCCCACCTGAGCGGTAAGGAATCCCGCGCAATAGGTAGGAACCGAGGCATCCAAGGAGGAATGCAATGAGCTACGACATCAGTTCGGTGGGCGGGACGCCCGCCGCAGCTCAAGCGGCCAAGAGCTCGCGCCCGACTGCCGTGCCGTCGCCGGCCGCGCAGTCCGCGGACACCGTGACCGTCGACACGATCCCCGCCAGCCCTCCCGACGAGGTGCATGACGCGATCGGCGTCGCCAACCAGGCGTACCAGAACCTGAAGGCGAGCGGCAGCGAGATGCGCTTCAAGGTCAACGAGGCGACCGGCAAGCTGTCCGTCGAGGTCCACGACGTCCACGGGAACCTGCTGTTCACGGTCCCGGCGAGCACGGTGCTCGACGTCGCCTCGGGCGGCTCGCTCCCCACAAACTAAGCCAAGCAATAGCGCCAGAGAGGTTCACAGGCCATGTCAACGTCATCCGTCGGCTCGACTTCGTCAGCCACCAGCTCCAGCCAGTACAGCACGGGCGACCAGCTCACTTCGCTTGGGGGCAGCACGCCGATGCAGGTCACCGGCCTCGCGTCGGGCCTGGACACGAACGCGATCGTGCAGGCGCTGATGGCCACCCAGCAGCAGCAGGTCACGAACCTGCAAAACCAGCAGACCGGCCTGACGGCGATGAACACGCAGCTGACGAGCATCCAGTCCGCGCTGCAAAAGGTCGCCGCCGACGCCCAGGCGCTCGGGAGCCCGTCGCTGTTCGCGCTCACGCAGACGATCAGCTCGACCAACTCCACACTGGTCGGGGCCACCGCCACGTCCAGCAACGGTGCAGTCGTGGGCGGCTACCAGGTCTCGGTGAGCGCGCTGGCCAGCGCCTCCCAGAAGACCTACTCGTTCACGAGCCAGAGCTCGGCGAACACGGTCACGATCGACGGCCAGCAGATCTCGCTGGCCGCCGGCGCCAACGCCGATGACCTGGTCAACGCGGTCAACTCGAACTCGAACCTCGACGTATGGGCGACCGTCACGCAGGAGGCGTCGGGCAACACCCCCGCCCAGATCGTCTTCTCCGATCGCCAGACCGGCGAGCCCTCGGGCAGCAACTACATTCAGGTCTCCGATACCGCGGGCGCGTTGACCGACACCGGCAACGACGTGCCGGGGACCGACGCCGCGTACACGATCAACGGCGGGGCGACGCAGTACTCGTCCTCGAACACGATCAGCGGCGCCTCGCTCGGCGGGACCACCCAGCCGACCCAGGGCCAGGGCGCCACCCAGACGATCCCCGGCGTGACGCTGAGCCTCAACGGCGTGACCGGATCGAGCCCGGTGACCGTCACGGTCGGAACCCCGGCGCCGAGCACCACGAACATTCAGACCGCCGTGCAGCAGTTCGTCACTGACTACAACTCGGCGATCACGATGATCCAGACGCAGCTCACGCAGACGCCGTCGAGCAGCGACCCCACGCAGGGGACGCTGTTCGGCGATCAAGACCTCCAGCAGCTGCTGTCGAACATGCGCGACCAGATGGACGCGACGGTCGGCGGGCTGACCGGGAACATGTCGAGCATGCTCGACGCCGGCATCAGCACCGGGGCTGCGTCCGGAACCGCGGCGCCGTCGCAGAGCGCGATCAGCGGCGATCTGACCCTCGACGCGACCACCCTGACCCAAGCGCTCACGAACAACGCGACCGCGGTGCACCAGATGCTCCAGAGCTGGTCGATCAGCTTCTCGAGCATGGTCAACAACGAGGCCGCCCCCGGGGGCACGATCGACACCCGGCTCCAAGGCGACGACACCCAGAGCAACTACCTGGCAACCCAGATCTCCAACATGCAGGCGGCCAACGCGCAGCAGCAGAGCGAGCTCGTCCAGGAATTCGCGAACATGGAGGCGGCACTCTCCTCCAGCCAGTCGACGAGTAGCTGGCTGACGAGCCAGCTCAACTCGCTCGGCTAAACGCCCGAACACGCCGTCGCGGTCAGCAAACGTCCACGCCGGCTCAAGAGCGCGTGACCGCTGCCGAGCATCTGGATAGACGGACGCGCAGTTCAACCCGCCCAGGAGACCCTGTCACGATGACGCCACCCATCGCCGCCCCCACGCCCAACGCTTACCGTGAGAGCGCGGTCCTGAGCGCCCCGCCGGAGACGCTTGTCGTGATGCTCTACGACGGCGCCCGCCGGTTCCTGTTCCAGGCAGGCGTCGCGATGCGCGAAGGGCAGATCGAGCTCACGCACCGAAAGCTCCGGCGCGCCGAGGACATCGTCCGCCACTTGGTCGACGTGCTCGATATGGATCAGGGCGAGATCTCCGAGCGGCTCGAGGCGATCTACCTCTTCTGCCTGCGCCACCTCCAGCAGGCCCGATTCGACCGCGACGCGAGCAAGCTCGACGAGGTGAGCAACCTGCTCGGCGAGCTGCGCGAAGCGTGGGCGAGCATCGCGGGCCAATGAGCTCGCCGGACGCCGCGCCGTACGAGTCGCTCGCGCGGATGATCGAGCGCGAGCTCGAGCTCATCTGCACCCCCGACCACGACGCGCTCGCGGCGCTCCGAGCCGAGCGCGACGCGCTGATCGCGAGCCTCCCCGGCACCCCACCCGCGTGCGCCCGCCCGGCACTCCAGCGCGCGGCGCTGATGAACAAGCGTCTCGAGATCGAGATCCTGCGCCTCCGCGAAGCGCTGGTGCTCGAGGCCGCCAACCTGCAGCGGGTCGGCCGCACCGCGCGCGGGTACTCGCCGCACCGCGAGCCGCTTCGGCACGTCGAAGCGACGGCGTAGTCGGGACTCAGACAGTCCGATTAAAGGTTCTTGATTTCCTGCCGAATTTGCGGGCCATGAGGCTCGTCGCCATATCAGACCTTCAAGAGGACACGACGCTTGCGCGTGACATCCTCACCGGACGCGACGCCGCTCCCCTGCTCCGGGCGGGCGTCAAGCTCAACGCGCGCTTCATCGAGCACCTCCATCGCGCCGGCATCGTCGGCGTCTACGTGGAGGACCAGTTCAGCCACGGCATCGACTCCCAGCAGGTGATCAGCGGCCAGACGCGCGGGCTGGCGACGCGCGCGATCGCGGCGGTCTTCGAAGAGGCCAGGCGATGCGCCGTCTCCGGCCGCCCGCTCGAGCAGGACGCCACCGACGAGCTGTCGGACGTCGTCGACCAGATCCTTCTTGAGATCGAGGAGAGCGACGGCAAGAACGTCGTGCTCGCCGACCTGTGCGCGGCCGACGCCTACATGCTCCAGCACCCGATCGACGTGACCGCGCTCGGCCTGCTGATCGGGCGGCGCCTGATCATCGAGCACGGCTGGCTCGACTACAAGGGCGAGCGCCAGGACGACCGGCACGAGGAGCGGCTGTTCCGTCTCGGCATGGGGCTGCTGCTGTCCGACATCGGCAAGCTGGCTGTCCCTGAGGCGATCCTGAACAAGCCGGGCAAGCTGTCCGAGGAGGAGTGGGAGATCGTCAAGACCCACCCGAAGGCCGGCGTCAAGCTGGTCCGCGACACCGGCGCCTGGTGCCCGCTGGTCCAGGCGTGCGTGCTCCGTCACCACGAGCGCTGGGACGGGACCGGCTACCCCGAGGGCAAGGCCGGCATCGAGGTCCACGAGATGGCCCGGATCGCGGCCGTCGCCGATGTGTTCGACGCGATCACCTCCGAGCGCGTGTTCGCGCCGGCCAAGCCCGCCCATGTGGGCGTGCAGGCGATCCTCGCGGGCACGGGGACCCAGTTCGACCCCACGATCACCGAGGTCTTCTCCAGCCGGGTCGCGCCGTTCCCGCCCGGCGTCGAAGTTGAATTGACCGACGGCCGCCGCGCGGTCGTCGTCAGCGTGTCGGAGCTCGCGCTGGACCGCCCCGTGGTCCGCATTATCAGCGGGCCAGGTGCCCCGGTCGACGTGTCTCTGACAGCGGATCCGAGCATCCAGATCGCCGGCTGGAACCCCGTTCCGGTCGCCGGCGCCGCTCAGGCCGCGTAAGACAAATCACTCGCTCAGAGGACGCGGTGTTCGGCTCAAGCTTTCCAGGGCCGCGGTCGATTCAACTGGTCGTTCCATCCCCCTGAAAGGACCCCCTCCCGCCCGTGTCATTCCTGATCTCATCCGTCCGCCGACAGCTGATCGGCGCTTTCATAGCAGTCTCGGTCGTATTCGTGATCGCGCTCGTCGTCGGATGGTCGAGCATCGGCTCGGTCAACGGCATGGTCCAGTCCAGCGCCAAGGAGCTCCCCGCGCTCGAGCAGGCGACCGGCCACGCCCGTGACATGGTGGCGTCCGAGGTGTCCACGGTACTCCAGCCGAGCAACGCCCAGAACCACGAGGGCGACGTCCACACATTCCAGGCGACGGTTAAGGCGCTCAACGCCTACGCCACGACGCCCGCCGCCAAGAGCGCGATCAGCGCGCTGAACGCCAAGTTCAACACCTGGCAGGCGCTCGACAGCCGGGTCGTGGCTCTCTCCAAGGCTCACAAGATCAAGGCCGCGGCCAACCTGGCCAACGGCGCCGCCAACAACGCCGCCGACGATCTGACCACCGCGGTCGAGAACGCGAGCCAGGCGATATCGAACGCCAACGCCAGTGCCGCCGCCTCGAGCGCGAGCAACTCCAGGACGCTGATGCTGGTGATCGCGCTGATCGCGCTATTGACCGCGGGCGCCATCAGCTTCTCGATCTCGCGCGACTTCAGCCGTCGGATCAATCAGCTGCTCGACGGGATCGAGAGCCTCGACGCCGACGCCCTGGCCGAGCTCGAGAACGGACTCGCCGCGATCGCCCAGGGAGACCTCACCCACGAGGTCCAGCCGGAGATCGAGGAGATCGACACCACCCGCGAGGACGAGATCGGTGAGCTGGCCCGCACGTTCAACGGCATGGTGCAGAAGACCCAGGCCAGCGTCGCGGCCTACAGCGCCACCCGCGCCAACGTCGCGGCGATGCTCCGGGAGATCTCGAGCACTTCCGAGCAGCTGTCGCTGTCCTCGCAGCAGATGGCCAACACCTCCGAGGAGGCCGGACGGGCCGTCGGCGAGATCGCCCAGGCGGTCGTCTCGGTCGCCGCCGGCGCCGAGGACCAGGTCCGCTCGATCGCCGAGGCGAAGCTCCTCAGCGACGAGGTGGCGATGGCCTCGCACGCGTCGGCCGACGGTGTCCAGCAGACCGCCGAGGCGGCCGCTGAGGCGCGAAACATCGCCGAGCAGGGTGCCGAGGCCGTGTCCCAGGCGACCGAGGCGATGCAGGCGATCCGCAACTCGAGCGCCGAGGCGAGCACCGCGATCCGCTCGCTCGATGCCAAGAGCGAGCAGATCGGCGAAATCGTCGACACGATCACGGGGATCGCCGAGCAGACCAACCTGCTCGCGCTCAACGCCGCGATCGAGGCCGCCCGCGTCGGCGAGCAGGGCCGCGGCTTCGCGGTCGTCGCCGAGGAGGTCCGCAAGCTGGCCGAGGAGTCCCAGTCCGCCGCCTCCTCGATCTCGACCCTGATCCAGGAGATCCAGCAGGAGACCCGCCACGTCGTCGAGGTCGTCGAGGACGGCGCGCGACAGAGCGAGGACAGCGCGGCCACCGTCGAGCAGGCCCGGGAGGCGTTCGCTCGCATCTCGGCCGCCGTGCAGGACGTCGGCAACCGCGTCGAGCAGATCGCCGGTTCGATCCAGGAGATCGCCAGTGCCGGCAGCCGTGTCCAGGACAGCATGACCTCGGTGGCCGCGGTCGCCGAGGAATCGAGCGCCTCCTCCGAGCAGGTGAGCGCCTCGACCCAACAGACGAGCGCCTCGACCGAGGAGATCGCCGCTTCGGCGACCGAACTCGCTCGGACCGCCGAGGAGCTCGAGCGGCTGGTCGGGAGGTTCACGCTCGCCTAGTCGGACTTCCGATCCAGGCATTCCGCGCCGGGTGCGGACCCTAGGGTCCGTGCCCGGCGTGACTCGTTAATGGCCGCCCTAAACAGGCGTCGGCAACCGCTAAAGGATCGCGCCGGGAGGCCGATTCATGGAGAGACTCGATGGATCGGGTCGTAACCGAGCCCAAGGAGGGCGCGTCTTTCACGGACCCCACATGTCCCTCCTTGACACCACTCAGCAAGCCCTCGAGTCCGCCATGAGCGGCTCGATGCTCCAGCAGACGCTGCTGACGAACAACCTCGCGAACGTCGACACGCCGGGCTACCAGCCCGAGGGCGTCAACTTCCAGTCGACGCTCGCGAACGCGATGCAGTCGGGGCAGTCGCCCACGTCGGTCACCTACCAGCCTTACACGATCGCCCAGTCGGTCGGCCCCGACGGCAACGGGGTCAGCCCCGAGCAGCAGGAGGCCGAGCTGTCCTCCAACGGCCTGCTGTACGAGACGCTGACCCAGGTCGCGGCCCAGCGCGAGTCCATCCTCGAGAGCGCCATGGGCGTCGGACAGTCCTGATGAGCTTCTTTGACGCGATCAGCATCGCCGCCAGCGGCCTCACCGCCGAGCGCACCCGCATGGACGTCACGTCCGAGAACCTGGCCAACGCCGACACCACGCAGGGCGCGAACGGGCAGCCGTACCAGGAGCAGCAGGTGGTCCTCCAGCAGGTCGGCGGCAACAGCTTCAGCTCGGTTCTGTCGGGCGCGATGGGCGGGATGGGCGGGATCGGCGCAAGCGCGTCGGGCGCCACCCCAGGGGGCGTCGAGGTCGCGGGGATCGTCAGCAGCTCCACGCCCGACCAGTCGGTCTACGACCCGAGCAACCCCTCGGCCAACGCCCAGGGCTACGTGAAGATGCCGAACGTCAATCCGGTCAACGAGATGGTCGACATGATCGACGAGTCGCGGAACTACGAGTCCGACGTGACCGCGATGAGCACCGCCAAAGATATGTACGAGAAGACCCTGGATCTCCTGAAATGATTCCGGCGATCTCAGGCGCAGTCGGGCCGCTCGGTCCGAGTGAATGGAGTGTGGGCGGGGTCGGCTCGGTCGGCCAGAACGGCACTGCCGCCGCCGGCAGCGGCGACGGCAGCTTCGGCAGCGCACTCACGGGGGCAATCAACTCACTCGAAACGAGCCAGGCCAACGCCACCACCGCCTCGCAGCAGCTCGCCACCGGGCAGCTCACCGATCCGACCCAGGCGATCACCTCGGTCGAGAACGCGTCGCTGGCGATGGATCTCGCCTCACAGGTTCGCACCAAGCTGGTCGACGCCGTAAATCAGGTCTTCCAGACCCAGATGTAGTTCGGGGCCCTCCGCCCCCGCCGGTTCCCTCGATTTTCCCCCGCAGGTTCCCTCGCCCTCCCCCGCCACCTCCCCCCGGTTCGCTCCCTCTCCCCCTCCCCCGCCTAAATGGACATCCGTCAATTCATCACCAAGCTGACTCCCAAGGGCTGGGCCATGGTCGGCGGCTCGGTCGCCGCCGCGATCGTGTTCCTCGTCGTGATCATGCACTTCGCCTCCGCGCCGAGCTACTCGACGCTGCTGACCGGCCTCGATCCGGCGCAGACCGGAAAGATCACCTCGACGCTTGACGCGAAAGGGGTCGCTTACCAGATCCAGAACGGCGGCACCGCGCTCGCCGTCGAGTCGAGCCAGACGAGCCAGGCGCGGATCGCGCTCGCCACGGCCGGCCTGCTCGGCGTCGGCAGCACGCAGCCGGGCTTCGAGCTGCTCAACAGCTCCCAGCTCGGCGCCTCGAACTTCCAGCAGCAGGTCACCTACCAGCGCGCGCTCGAGGGCCAGCTCGACCAGACGATCGAGCAGATCCAAGGCATTGACTCCGCCACCGTGAACCTCGTGCTGCCCAACCAGCAGGACCAGCTGTTCGGCGACAACAGCCAGAGCTCAAGCGCGTCGGTGCTGCTATCCGACTCGGGCACCGTCGACTCGAGCCAGGTCAAGGGCATCGCCGAGCTCGTCGCCTCGAGCGTCCAGGGCCTGTCCGACCAGAAGGTCACGATCACCGACTCGACCGGCGACCTGCTGTGGCCGGCCTCGGGCTCGGACACGTCGGGCGGTGACCCGACGTCGCAGCAGTCGGCCAACAACCAGTACGACGCGACCACCGCCGCGGCCGTCACCGGCCTGCTCGCCCAGACCCTCGGCCCCGGCAAGGCGCAGGTCGTGGTGAACGCCAACCTGAACGCCAACCAGGCGACTTCGGACACGCTGACCTATGGCAAGAAGGGCGTGCCTCTGACGGCGCAGACCCAGACCGAGACGCTCAAGGGCGGCAACCCCACCGCGTCGGGGACGACCGGCACGATTCCGACCGTGGCGGCGACCACCGGCAGCAGCAACTCGAACTACTCGAACAAGACCGCGAACACGACCTACGGCGTCGACAAGACCGTCACCCACGCGGTGATCGCACCCGGGGCGGTTCAGAACCAGACGGTGTCGGTGCTCGTCGACAAGTCGGTCCCGGCGTCCGCGATCCCGGCGATCAAGAGCGCGGTGGCCGGCGCCGTCGGCCTGAACGCCAAGCGCGGCGACACGCTGTCGGTCTCGCAGATCGCGTTCGCCAAGCCGGCCGCCACTCCGGCCCCGGCCTCGAGCACGAAGATGATCGGCTACGCCAAGTACGCGCTGATCGGCTTCGGCGCCCTGCTGTTCCTGTTCTTCATGCGCCGGAGCATCAAGCGGCGCGAGCGGGAGACGTTCACCGGGCAGCCGACCTGGCTGCGCGAGCTCGAGACCCCTCGCCCGCTCGCCGCACTCGTCTCCGGCGATGATCCGCAGACCGAGGTCAAGCGCCTGCGGTCCCCCGTCAACGTTCCCAAGCGCCAGGTCGAGGAACTGGTCGAGCGCGACCCTGATCGCGTCGCCCAGCAGGTCCGCGCCTGGATGAGCGAGGACTAGGGGCGGCGGGGAGCCAATAATCGATGGCAGCCGAACTCGAAAAGGCACCCACGGCCGCTCCCGCCGCTCCCGCCGCGGCGGCCCAGCCGCCCGCGAAGCGCAAGCTCGAGATCAAGGGACGCAAGAAGGCCGCGGTGCTGCTCGTGTCGCTCGGTCCCGACCGCGCCGCCGAGGTGTTCAAGCACTTGCGCGACGACGAGATCGAGACCCTATCGCTGGAGATGGCCAAGCTCCAGCGCATCGACGCATTCACTCAGGCGACCGTGCTCGAGGAGCTTGCCGCCACCGTCGAGGCCTACGACTCGCTGCTCGCGGGCGGCGTCGACTACGCCCGCGAGGTGCTCGAGCGGGCGCTCGGGCCCGAGCGAGCGCTCGAGATCATCGGACGGCTTTCGAGCGTGATCGAGATGCGGCCGTTCGAGTTCCTGCGCCGCACGCCGGCCGAGCAGCTCGTGACCTTCCTGCGTAACGAGTCGCCCCAGACGGTCGCGCTGGTGATCGCCAACCTCCACACCACGCTGGCGTCGCAGGTGCTCTCGAACCTGCCCGGGACAGAGCAGGCAGAGATCGCGGTCCGCATCGCGCGGATGGGCGAGACCAGCCCGGAGGTGGTCAAGCAGGTCGAGAGCGTGATGAAGAAGAAGCTCGACAGCGTCGTCCAGCAGGAATACTCGACCGCCGGCGGGATCAAGTCGCTCGCGGAGATCCTCAACCACACCGACCGCTCGACCGAGCGCAACGTGCTCGACTCGCTGACCGAGGCCGACGAGGAGCTCGCGGCCGAGGTCCGGCGCCTGTTGTTCGTGTTCGAGGACATCGTCAAGCTCGACGACCGCTCGATCCAGCTCGTGCTCCGCGAGGCCGACCAGAAGGATCTGGCGCTGGCTCTGCGCGGCGTCAACGACGACGTCAAGGAGCGGATCCTCTCGAACATGTCCGAGCGCGGCGCGCAGATGCTCGTCGAGGAGATGGCGTACCAGCCTCCGCAGCGCAAGCGCGTCGTCGAGGAGGCCCAGGGGCGGATCGTGGCGATCGTGCGCAAGCTCGAAGAGGCCGGCGCCCTGGTGCTCTCGCGCGGCGAGGAAGACGCAGTTGTCTGAGAACGCCGTGGCGAGTTACGCCTTCCGCCAGCTAGACGCCCCGCCGCCGGGCACTTCCAGCGGGATCGCCGACGTGCTGTCCGCGGTCCGGGCCGAGGCCGAGCAGATCCGCGCCCAGGCGTGGGCGGCCGGCGAGGCCGAGGGCCGTGCCGCCGGGATTGCCGCCGCCCGCACCGAGGCCGCGCCCGCGGTGGCCGCGATCGCGGCCGCGGCTGAGGCGATCTCCGGGTTGCAGGCGCAGATGCTTGCCGAGCTCGAGGAGGACGCGGTCGAGATGGCGATTCGGCTCGCCGAGCAGATTCTCGCGGGCGTGATCTCGGTCGAGCCCGAGCGCGTGCTCGACGTCGGCCGGAACGCGCTGCGCCACCTGACCGAGCGTCGCCGCGTGACGCTGGTCGTCAACCCCGACGATCTGGAGCTGGTGAACGAGTGCGTCGACCAGCTGCAGTCAGAGCTCGGCGGGATCGAGCACCTGGCGGTGCAGTCTGACCGGCGGATCGGCCGCGGTGGCGCGATCGCGCGGACCGATTCGGGCGAGATCGATTCCGGCCTCGACGCGCAGCTCTCCCGGGCCCGGGAGATCGTTGCGGCCGCGCTCGCGCGCGAAAGCACCGATGAAAACTAAATTCGCACGCGCGGCGGACGCTCTCCAGGGCGCCGACCTGTCGCGGCGCGTCGGCCGCGTCAGCGACCTGATCGGGCTGATCATCGAGGCCACCGGGGTCCAGGTCGAGATCGGCGAGGTGTGCATGGTCGGCGAGGGTCGCGACCGGCCGCAGGTCGCCACCGAGGTCGTCGGCTTCCGCGGCGGCCGCACGCTGCTGATGCCGCTCGGCGAGCTCCACGGGATCGGCCCGGGCACGAGCGTGCACCCGACCGGCCGGCCGTTCCGGGTGGCCGTCGGCGAGCCGCTGCTCGGTCGCGTGATCGACGGTCTTGGAAAGCCTTTGGACGGCTTCGACCCGCCGGAGGGGATCGCGTGGCGCGACACGACCGGCGCGCCGCCCGATCCGATGACGCGACCCCGGATCAGCGACCGCGTCAGCCTCGGCGTTCGCGCGCTGGACACGCTCGTCCCGTGCGGGCGGGGCCAGCGCCTCGGCATCTTCGCCGGCTCGGGCGTCGGCAAGTCTTCGCTGATGGGCATGATCGCGCGGTCGACCTCCGCGCAGGTCAACGTGATCTCGCTGGTGGGAGAGCGAGGCCGCGAGGTGCGCGAGTTCATCGAGCGCGACCTCGGTGACGCCCTGTCGCACTCGGTCGTCGTCGTCGCCACCTCGGATCAGCCCGCGCTGGTGCGGATCCGCGCCGCGTTCACCGCCACCGCGATCGCCGAGCACTTCCGGGACGCCGGCCGGGACGTCATGTTGATGATGGATTCCGTGACGCGGTTCGCCATGGCCCAGCGTGAGGTCGGACTCGCGATCGGCGAGCCGCCCGCCACCCGCGGCTACACGCCGTCGGTGTTCGCCCTGCTGCCGCGGCTTTTGGAACGCGCCGGGACGAGCGATCGCGGCTCGATCACCGCGCTTTACACGGTGCTCGTCGACGGCGACGACATGAACGAGCCGATCGCCGACGCCGTCCGGTCGATTTTGGACGGGCACGTGGTGCTCACGCGTTCTCTGGCCCACTCCGGGCACTACCCCGCGATCGATGTGCTCCAGAGCGTGTCCCGCCTGATCGGCGAGATCGTCACGCCCGAGGTCCGCGAGGCCGGCGAGCGGCTCCGCTCGGCGCTGGCGGCGTACCGCGAGAAGGAGGACCTGATCTCGATCGGCGCCTACCAGCCCGGCACCGACCCGATCCTCGACGCGGCGATCGGCCTGCGCCCCGCGATCGACGCCTTCCTCAAGCAGCGGGTCGACGAGCCGTGCGCGGTCGACGAGGCCGACCGCCAGCTGCTCCACCTCGCCTACGAGCTGGTGCGCCGGATTCCCGTCGCCGGCGAGGTGCTCGACGGCCCGCCGGCCGTGCCGCCGGCCGTGCCCGGGCGGCAGGTCCCCGCGGGCGGAGTCCAGGTCGCCGCGCCGGCGATCCCGGGGCTCCAGCTCCGCGCCTGAGCGAGCGGCGCCTAATACGGCGCGCTGGGATAGCCCGGGCCGAGCTTCTGGTTGGCGTTCTGCGCGAGCTCGAGCGCGAACCGCGGATCGAACACGCCGGCCGGCTTCCACGGCCCGCCGGGGCAGTTGCTGTTGTGGCTCCGGCCCGGGACGCCGGTCCACATGAACCCGTCGAGGCCCTTGAACGTCAAGCCGTCGAACGTCGGGTCGACGTCGCCGGTCGGCATCCGCCCGAGGCCGCGGCCCGGCGGGTTGCAGAGGTTCTCGATCCCCTGCGTCACCGGATGCGGGTTGAGCTCCGGCCCCTGACCGTTCTGCGCGGTGTTGACCACGAAGTGCGCCTGGTAGGTGCCGTGGGACTTCTTGTCGAGGATCGACACGATCCGCTCCGCCCACTTGATCTCGTTGCTCGACCACGCGAAGTGGGTGCCGTTCGTGTAGAAGCCCTCGACCTGGTTGACGCCGGCCTGCCACAGCCGGTTCGCTGTCCACATCGGCGTGCCGGCATCGGAGTAGCCGGCCTCCTCGTAGACGACCGCGTGCGAAAGCGCGCCAAACGTCTTCGCCTCCCAGCTGAGGTCGTGGAGCCACAGCTTGAGCGGCTTCTTCTTCAGGCAGCCCGACGTGCCGATCGAGTCGATCTCCATGAAGATCACCGCGCGCCGCCATCCGACCGCGCTTGCCATCTCGTTGACGTCGCGCTTGAACGTCCCCTGCCACCGCTGGAGCGCCGGAAGGTTCGGGCAGAATTGCCCGTTCGGGTAGATGAAGAACGTGCTGAACACCGGCACGGTCACCGGGTTCGGATCGGCGGCCGCGTTGTCGCAGAGGATCTTGGTGGTCTGGGCGTAGATCGCGCCGGGGCCGCCGCCCTCCGCGTACAGGCTGATGTCCTGCGTCTCCTGCTGGCCCGCGATCTTGGCGAGCGCCAGCTCTTGCGGGTTGAACATCGACCCATACGTCGTCTGGAACTGCGACCACGAGTAGCTGTCGGGGAAGCTCATCGGGTTCATCCCGAGCATCTGGGCGATCGCGCCGGCGGCCTGTCCGTGGCGCGGCCCGTCGACGAAGAAGTGCGCGCCGAACAGCGGATCGCCGTTCGTCGGCGCGGTCGGGAGCGCCAGCGGATTGGCCGGGTCACGCGGGATGGTGAGCTCCGGGATCGCGCACGCCGGCGCCGGCTTGTCGGCCGGGCGCTCACCCGAGGCCGAGCCCACGCCGATAACCGCTAGTACCGCGCCTACGACCGCGACGGCGATCCAGCCCCTCATAGCGGCGACATCCTCCCACGCGGCGGCGGGCGTTTGGGAAGAAGGTCCGAACTATTCAGACTTTCTTCCCAAGGGCTACGCGCTCGGCGCCACTCGGACAAGTGTCCAGCCGGGCTCAGGGGCGACCGGGGGCGGTCGAGTACAGGGCCATGAACGGATCCTCGTTCCGCTTCCGCCTCGAGCGCGTCCGCGCCTTGCGTGAGCGTCGTGAAGACGCCGCCAAGCAGGACCTGGCCGGCGCGATGATGCGCCATCGTCGCTCCGAGGATGAGGTCAACGCCGCGGCCGCCCGCCTCGCCGGCGCCCGCGCGGCCCAGGTCGACGCGACCCGGGCCGTCAGCAACGCCACCGACATGCTCGCGCGTCAGGCCTACCTGGAGCGCGCCGAGCGTGCCCACCAGGCCACTCGCCAGGACCTTCAGCGGCACGAGGTCGAGCTTGTCCAGCGGCGTGAAGCCTTGACTCAGGCCGCCCGCGACCGTCACGCGCTGGAGCGGCTGAAGGAGCATCGCCGCGCCGACCACGAGCGGGAGGCCGCTCGTCAGGAGGGGCTGGTGCTCGACGAGATCGCCATCAACGGATTCCGAAGGAAAGCCGCATGACCCAAGCCATCAGCGCGGCGCCGCCGCCCGCGAGTACCAACTCGCCGGCGCAGAGCCAGGGGCCACCGGACCAGACGTCCGGACCGCCCTTCACCAGCGTCCTCGACAACCACGTGGCCCGGACCGCAGTTGCGGAAGGCCAGAACAAGAGCGCCGGAGGATCCGGCACTCACACCGGCCGCGGCCGCCACGCCCACAAGGCGTCCGGCGCCGCCACCACGGCCACCGCCACCACGGCGGATGCCAGCACGCAGACCGCCACGAACGCCGTCGCTCCAGGCGCCGCGCAGGCCGTGGCCGGGACCCCGGGGCAGCCGGTGGCCGGCGCTCAGACCGCATCTTCCGACGCCGCTTCCGCCGATCAGGCGACGGCAGCATTGGCCGCGACCGCGTCGACCGCGATCGGAACACCGGGCGCCACGGCCGGCGCGGCAACGATCGCGACCGCCGCGTCGACCCCGACCACCTCGACCGCACAGGCGACCGCATCGCAGGCGACGGCAGCGCAGGCGACGACACCGCAGACGGCCGCAGCCTTGGCCGCCGCGACGCAGACCGCCGCGCAGGCACAGCCCACGACCGCCGACTCCGCGAGCACGACGGCCGCGACTCCGACGACCGCGACCGCGCCGGCGAGCGCCGCTGACCCGGCCCAGGTCGCCGCGGCCACCACGCCCCCGTCCGCCCCGGCGACGCAGACTCCCGCGCAGGCACAGCCCGCGACCGCCGACTCCGCAAGCACGACGGCCACGACGAGCGCGACGGCCACGGCGGCCACGACCGCCGCGACGGCCACGACGACCGCGACGCAGGCGACCGCGACCACGACGGCCCCGACCGCCCCGGCACAGACCGCCCCGGCACAGACCGCAACGGCGAGCTCCACGGCCGACGCCGTGCAGGCCTCGACGCAGCCCCAGACGGCTCAGCCGGCGCCCACGACCAAGGCGACCGCACCGGCAGGCCAGCAGCCACAGGTCGTCACCACCGCCGCCACGACCACCGCCACCGCGGCCTCGGAGGCTTCGACCTCGAACACTGCCCAGGGCGACACCCCCGGCCAGCAGACCGCGGCGCAGCCGCAGCAGGCGCCCGCGACAAGCCACCAGGCCGCGACCGCCACCCAGGCGCCGACGACCGCGACCACCGCGCAGCCCACGGCAAGCGCCGCCCAGGCGGCCGCCCTCCAGACGCCGCAGCCGGCGCAGCCGGCTCAGGCCGCGACGGCGACGCCGACCACCGCGCTCCCCACCCGCTACGGCGTCACGCTCGACGACGCGATCGAGCAGGTCCGCGCGAGCGTCGAGATGGGGGCGAGCCAGGGCGCCACGACCGCCAGGCTCGAGATGTCGCCGCCCTCGCTCGGCACGATCACGATCCAGCTGCAGCACACCGAGGACGGAGTGACCGCCAAGGTGCTGGCCGACCACGCCGCGACCGCCGACACGCTGTCGCAGGGCGGGGACGACCTTCGCCGGGCGCTCCAGTCCGCCGGCGTCAACCTGCTGAGCCTCGACATCGGGACTCGCGGCGACACCTCCGCCCAGGCACAGACTCAGAACCCGGGTCAGAGCTCGGGCTCGACTTACACCGCGAGCAGCGACGCCGACAGCACGAACGGCGACGCCGCCCCAATCGAGCCGACGAGTTCGCTGCCGGCGGGCAGCGCGCTGGTCAACGTGCTCGCCTGAACCCACTTACGAGATAAGGAACGACACCGATGAGCTTCACCACTCCAGCCACGACGAGGGCACGACGGGCACGACGGGCACGACGGGCACGAGCTCGACGAACTCGAGCTCGAGCAGCCTGCCGATCAACCAGGACCAGTTCCTCCAGATGCTGATGACCGAGCTCCAGAACCAGAATCCGATGAACCCGAACTCGAGCGACCCGATGTCATTCGTCACCGAGCTCGCGCAGTTCACCTCGGTCGAGCAGGAGACCGACACCGCCCAGTCGACGTCGACGCTCGCCTCCGGGCAGAACGCGTCGACGGCCATTGCACTGATCGGTCACAACGTCAACTACACCGACCCGACCTCGGGCGCCACCGACACCGGCACCGTGCAGTCGGTCGAGCTCACGAGCTCCGGTCCGACCCTGACCATCAACGGCACCGCCGGGATCAATGCATCGGCGGTCAGCGAGGTCTCGTGAGTTCAATCCTCCCCAATCCCGCGCTCGTCGCGCCGGGGCCTATCGCTCCGGTCACGACGCCGGCCACACCGGCGTCGCAGACCGCTGGCGGTCAGGCGACGTCCGGTCCGTCGTTCGCGGAGCTGCTGGCCAAGCAGACGAGCGCGCCGCAGTTCTCGCGGCACGCGCTCCAGCGCCTACAGCAGCGTGGGGTCACCCTTGACCAGCCGACCCTGGGTCGGCTCACAGACGGAGTCCAGCGCGCAGCGGGAAAAGGCTCGCGGGATTCCGTGGTCTTCGTCGACGGCACCGCCTATGTGGTGTCGGTGACGAACAACACCGTCATCACGGCGGTGCCATCCGAGCACATGCAACAGCAGGTGTTCACCAACATCGACAGTGCCGTGGTTGCATGAGTGACACGGTGAAAACCAATAGTGGCTGGACCTCTTCGAGGAGGCCGCGAAAGGCAGGGATGTTCCGATGATGTCAGGAATGTATGCCGCTATCAGCGGCCTCGACGCGCACCAGACGATGCTCGACGTGACGGCCAACAACCTGGCCAACGTCGACACGATCGGATACAAGGCGCAGAGCGCCCAGTTCTCCGATGAGCTCTCGCAGCTGATCGCCGCCGGCACTTCCGCCAACGGCTACAGCGCCGGCACCAACCCGCTCCAGGTCGGTCTCGGCACCCAGGTCGGCTCGATCGACAACGTGATGACCGCCGGCGGCGTCGAGTCGACCGGCAACGCGACCGACGTGGCGATTCAGGGCAACGGCTGGCTGCGTGTCGCCAACGGCAACGTGAGCACCACGCCGCCGACGTTCGACGCTACGCAGTACACCCGCGCAGGTGACCTGACGTTCAACTCGAACGGCTACCTGTCCACCCAGACCGGGCAGTACGTGCTCGGTTACGGCGCGACCCAGAACGCCACCACCGGGACCTACTCGGCCAATACCGCCGGCGGCGCCAACAACCCGATCGTCGTCCCGCCGGGATCGACGAACGTGACGGTCGGCCCCGACGGCAGCGTCAACTACCAGACCTCGACCGGGACGACCGTGACCGCTGGTTACATCTCGCTGTCGACGTTCCCCAACCAGGCCGGGATGCAGCGTGACGGTGGCTCGTTGTGGAGCGCCACCGCGGCGTCGGGCACCGAGACCGCCGGTCAGCCCGGGACGGGCAACTACGGTCAGACGATCAGCGGCGAGCTCGAGCAGTCGAACGTGGACATGGGCACTGAGTTCACCAACATGATCGAGGCCGAGCGTGGCTATCAGGCCAACGCAAGCACGATCACCACGGCCGATCAGATGATGCAGACGGTCGTACAGATGAAGCAGTAATTCCAGGCAAGGGCTGGGCGGAGGGGTGGCAATCGAGGGATGCCGCCCCTCCGGTCCCCAGTAAAGGCCTTACTTCAACGGACCGAGGAACAAAAAAAATGATCACCTTGCATCGACTCGGGCACAAGCTCGAGCTCTTCCATCTGAATCCAGATTTGATCGTCACCGTCGAGGGTCACCCCGACACGGTGATAACGCTCGCCACGGGCGCCAAGATCGTTGTCGCCGAGACACCTCAGCGTGTCTGCCAGACGGTGCGCGCTTACCGTGTGGAAATCCTCGCGGGTGCCATGAAGCGCCGCCAGGATCAGCGCGAGGACACCGGCGCGACCGTGTCGCAGCTGCGTCCGGCGGCCGTCGACGCCGCGGAACTCGCGTAGAGGTGAAGGTGAAGGTTTCCATATCCCGGTCGATGACAGGGTCATGAAGGCCGCAACAGGCATAGGAATCGCTGTCGCGATCGTCGGCATCCTGATGGGCGCGATGATGGACGGGACCAGCCCGGCCGCGTTCATGAATCCGACCGCGCTGCTGCTCATCATCGCCGGCACCGGCGGCGCCACGATGGCGAGCGTCGGCATGGACGGGATGAAGAAGATCCCCGCGCTCTACAAGCGTGTGATCAGCGCTGAGCCGCTCGACGTCCAGGGACGGGTCAACCTGCTCGTCTCGCTCGCCGAGCAGGCGCGCCGTGAGGGGCTGCTGGCGCTCGACGCCCAGATCTCCGAGATCGACGACCCGTTCACGAAGAAGGGCCTGCAGCTGGTCGTCGACGGAACCGACCCTGAGCTCGTGCGCGACATCCTCGACGCCGAGATCGACGCGATGGGCGCCCGACACCACGCCGGCGTCGCGCCGTTCGAGAAGGCGGGCGGGTTCGCGCCGACGATCGGGATCATCGGCACGGTCATGGGCCTCGTCCACGTGCTTCAGAACCTGTCCGCGCCCGCGACCCTGGGCCCCTCTATCTCCTCCGCGTTCATCGCCACGCTGATGGGCGTCGGCTCCGCCAACGTCATCTATCTCCCGGTCGCCAACCGCCTCAAGGCGCTGTCGGCCGAAGAACTCGAGCTGCGAACGCTTACCGTCGAGGGCATCCTCTCGGTCCAGGCCGGCGACAACCCGCGCGTGGTGGCCGACAAGCTCACCTCGTTCGTCCCGCCGGCCCAGCGCGACGGCGCCGGCGACGCCGACAACGTCACGCCGATGCCCGAGCGTGAGGCGGAAGCGGCGTAGCCATGGCCGCCCACGGCAAACGCGGGCGCCGGGGAGGAGCCGTCGAGCACGAGAACGAGGAGCGCTGGCTCCTCACCTACGCGGACATGCTCACGCTGCTGTTCGCCCTGTTCATGGTGCTGTTCTCGATCTCGTCGGTCAACATCTCCAAGTACCAGGTCCTTCAGCAGTCACTGAAGTCGGCGTTCTCGGGTTCGATCCTGCCCGGCGGACGCGCGATCCTGTCGTCGGGCTCGGAGTCGACGAGCGCGCACACGCCGGCCACGGCCGAGGTGCCGTCGATCGTGCCGCTGGTCCCGACGCCGACGTCGAGGTCGAGCAGCAGCACCGGCTCAGCCTCCAGCACCAGCTCATCCAGCCAGGCCGCCAAGCCGCTGACTTCGGCCCAGCTCCAGGCCGCGCTCAACAGCATGAGCGCCTCGGTCTCCGAGCAGGACACGTTCGTCGCGCTCAAGGCGAAGATGGACGCGTACGCCAAGGCGCACGGCTTTGGCGACAAGGTCCAGACGATCATCGAGCGCCGCGGCCTCGTCGTCCGGGTGCTCACCGACAACCTGTTGTTCGCGTCGGGTTCGGCGACGCTCCAGTCCGGCGCCGACCAATTGCTCGACGAAGTCGCCCAGTTGCTCAACCTTGACCCGAGTCATCCGATCACCGTGGAAGGGCACACGGACAATCAGCCCATCGCGACCGCACAGTTCCCGAGCAACTGGGAGCTGTCGACCACGAGGGCCACGAACGTCGTGCGCTTCCTGATAAGCCGGGGCGTCATCGCCTCCCGGCTCGGGGCGGTCGGTTACGCCGACCTGCACCCGATCGCAAGCAACGCAACGGCCGCCGGGCGCGCGAAGAACCGCCGCGTCGAGATCGTGCTGATGCGCCTGAACCCAGTCCCCCCATCCTGAGCCCAGTCCCCCGACCCTGAACCCGAGCCCATGAAAAAGAAGATCCTGATCATCCTCCCGATTGTGCTGCTCGGCGGTGGCTACGTCGCCAAGGGCAAGCTAATGCCGCCCAAGGTCGTCAAGCCCAAGATCGCGGGCGAGATCTACATCCTCCCCCACCAGTTCACGCTCAACCTCACCGACGGTCACTACGCCACGCTGACGGTCGCGCTGGAACTCGCGCCGGGACAGAGCGACGGCGCCAGCGCCGACAACACGCCCGCCGCGGGCGCCGTGGTCGGAACGCTGCCCGAGGAGGCAGTGATCCGGGCGATCATCACTAACGACGTCACCAACGACAGCTCCAAGACGCTGATCTCGGAGTCCGGACGGACCGGGATCGAGCAGGAAATCCTGTCGCAGATCAAGACCCAGACCGACGTGAAGGTCGACGAGGTCTTCTTCACCGACGTCGCCGTTCAGTAGGTTCGACGATGAGCGAGAAACTCGAACTTGAACAGCTTCACACGGGCGCAGTGGACTCGGCGCCCGCGAGCGTCAACGGCGTTGCCGACCTCCGCCGCCTGAGCGCGGTGCCGGTCGACCTCAGCGTGGAGATGGGCCGCACCCGGATGACCGTCGGCGAGACGCTCGAGCTCCGCCAGGGCTCGATCATCACGCTCAACCGGATGGCCGGCGAGCCCGTCGATCTGCTCGTCAACGGCACCGCGATCGCGCGCGGAGAAGTGGTCGTGATCGACGAGCAGTTCGGCCTTCGCGTCACCGAAGTCCTCGGCCAGCTGCCCGCCGGCGCACCCGCGCCCGCCGACCCCGGCGCGACCGCCGAGGTGTAGCGCCTCCGAGCCGCGCTGAAACCTAAAGCTACGCGCCGCAAGTGACGAACACCGGGGTACCGAACCCACGAATGGGAACGGCGCCGCCACCCCGGCTCGTCTGATTTCTGCAAGGAGCAACCGTCATGCCAGATGCCAACAACCCTCGCCAGCTTGTCGTCTTCACGCTGGGCACCGAGCACTATGCGCTCGCGATCCAGCAGGTCCACGAGATCATCCGCTACACGGAGCCGCGCTCGGTCGCGTCGCGCGCCGACTGGGTCCGTGGCGTGATCAGCCTCCGGGGCCGGATCGTCCCCGTGTACGACCTTGCGGCCCGGCTGGGCGTTCCCTCCGAGCTCACCGAGGACACGAAGATCGTGATCGTCGAGGCGGGCTCTGAGACCGCCGGCGTGATCGTCGATGGCGTCGAGGAGGTCCTGACGGTGCAAGACGAGCAGATGCAGGACGCGCCCGGCGCGGATACGACCCTGATCGACTCGATCGCGAAGATCGACGACCGCCTCGTTGTGCTGCTGAAGGCCGGCGCGATCTTCTCCGAGCCGGATCTCGCGGTTGCCGCCTGAGACTCGCCACCAAACATCGAAGCCCGAACATGTCCACCACCACCCCGGCGCGGGTCGTCGTCGTCGACGACAGCGCTCTCATGCGCAACATCGTCACGCGCTCGCTGACCAAGGCCGGGGTCGAAGTGGTGGGCAGCGCCCGCGACGGCGATGAGGCGCTCGCCCTGTGCGAGCGCGAGCGTCCGGACGCGATGACGCTCGACCTGACGATGCCGGGCCTCGATGGGCTCGGCGTGCTCCGGGCCCTGCGTGACCGCGCAGACAGCAACATCCGGGTGGTCGTCGTGTCGGCCTTCTCCGCCGCCCATGGGGCGCGCGCGGTCGACGCGCTTGCCGAGGGGGCGTTCGACCTCGTGCCCAAGCCGACCGCAAACGAGAGTCTCGACGCGTTCATCGAGAACCTCGGGAGCAAGGTCAAGCTGGCGGCCGCGTCGCGTGGTCCCCGTCGAATCGCTCACAACGGCGCGACGCCCGCGGCGGCCCGGACGTCGGTCACCGCGCAAAACGGCGGGCCGATCGCACAGCGCCGCCCCACCCGGGTCGTCAAGGGCGACAAGCTCGTGCTGATCGCCACCTCCACCGGCGGACCCCGTGCACTTGCCGCGCTCGTCCCCAAGCTACCCGCGCCGCTCGGCGTCGGAACGCTGATCGTCCAGCACATGCCGGCCGGCTTCACCGGGTCGCTCGCCGCGCGCCTGAATGCGAGCAGCAGCCTGAACGTCTGCGAGGCCACCGGCGGAGAGAAGCTCGATGCTCGCACCGCCCTACTCGCCCCCGGCGGCCGCCATCTGCGCCTGAGCCACGACGGTCGCACGACGCTGACCGACGAGCCCGCGGTCGGCGGCCTACGCCCCCGCGCCGACCTCCTGATCGAGGACGCCGCGCGCGCCTACGGCGAGCGCATGCTGCTCGTCGTTCTGACCGGCATGGGCAACGACGGGCTCCGCGGCGCACGCGAGGTCCACCGCCACGGCGGCCGGATCCTCGTCGAGTCCGAGGACAGCTGCACCGTGTTCGGGATGCCGCGCGCGATCGTCGATGCCGGGCTGGCCGACGACGTGCTCGACCTCGGCCGCCTGGCCGAGGCGATCTCGAGCGAGGCACGGGCATGAGCGAGCGCGAGACCCGCGCCTCCCTGCGCCCCGCCATCGCCCGCCACCGCGGCCACGACGCCGCCACCGGGGCCCCGAAGAGCGACCTGGTCGCCGCCGACGACTACGTCGCCTTCTGCGAGGGGCTGCGCACGCTGAACGGCATCGACCTGTCGCAGTACAAGCGCCCGCAGATGGAGCGGCGCCTGCGCTCGTTCTTCGCGCGCTTGGGCTATACGAAGCTGACCGACGCGCTCGACCGCGTGCGCGCCGACAAGCAACTGCTCGACGAGCTGCTCGACCGGGTCACGATCAACGTCTCGCAGCTATGGCGCCATCCGGACCAGTGGGCGCGGCTCGAGGGCGGGTTGCTCAAGGAACTCGCCTCGAGTGGCCGCGTGCGCGCCTGGAGCGCCGGTTGCTCCTACGGAGCCGAGGCCTACACGCTCGCCGCGGTCTGCAGCCAGGCGATCCCCGGGGTCCCGGTCCGGATCGTCGGCACCGATATCGACCAGCGGATGGTGGCCCGGGCCAAGGTCGGCGCGTTCAGCGTCGAGGACGCCCGCAGCGCCCCCTCCGGCGCGATGCAGCGCTGGTTCGAGCGCACCGATACGGGCTGGCAGGCCAAGCAGGCGCTGCGAGCGATGACCCACTTCGAGGTCGGCGACCTGCTCAAGCTCCGGCCGCAGGCGTCGAGCTATGAACTGATCATGTGTCGCAACACAGTCATCTACTTCGCGGACCAGATCCGGGACGAACTGCACGCCAGGCTCGCCCACGCCCTACGACCGGGGGGCGTTCTGGTGATCGGCGGAACCGAGCGGGTCACCGATGCCACATCGCTCGGTCTGGCGACGATTCACCCCTTCATCTACCGAAAGTCGTGATGGATACCTCCGAGTACATGCCGATGTTCGTCGCGGAGACACGTGAGCACCTCGAACAACTGAATCTCGCGATCGTCCGACTCGAAGAGGACCCCAAGGATCGCGGCACGGTCGAAGAGATCTTCCGCATCGCCCACTCGCTCAAGGGCATGAGCGCGACGATGGGCTTCAGCCGGATCGCCGAGCTGACGCACGAGATGGAGGACGTGTTCGAGCTTCTCCGCCAGCGCACCAACGGCCTCCCGGTCGAGGCCATCGACACCGTTTTCGCGTGCCTGGACGCCCTCTCGGCGTCGGTTGAGTCGATTGAGACCGAGGGCGAGGAGGAGCTCGAGCCGGCGCCGCTCGTAGCCCGGCTGCGCTCGCTGGTGCGGCCCCGCACCCCCGAGCAGGAGATGGCTCGTGTTGGAGTCGCAGATCCGCTCGACCACGCCGCGGTGATCGCGGCGCAGGAAGCCGGCGCCCGCGTGCTGCGGGTGCACGTCACGCTCAACGACGAAGTGCTGATGCCGGCCGTACGCGCACATATGGTCCTGGCCGCGCTCGGCGACCACGGCGAGACCCTCGTCAGCGCGCCCCCGCACGACTCACTCGAGCAGTTCCAGGGGCGCGAGATCGACGCGTGGATCGCGAGCGAGCACCCGGACGAGGTGATCGCGGAGAACCTGCGCGGAGTCTCGGAGGTATTCACCGTCGAGATCAAAGAGCTTCCGAACTCCAGTCCGGCGGCCGCCGCGCCGCCGGTCCCGGAGGTCGGAGGCGCGTCCGCGCCGGAGCTCGAAGTCGTTGCCACGGCTCCCGCGCCCGCGTCCGCGCCCGCGGCCGTCGAGCCGGCGGAGACACCGGCCGCTCCCGCGCCGGCGCCAGCTGCGGCCAAGACCGAGCCGAAGGCGCAGAGCCAGACCCGCACCGTGCGCGTCGACGCTGAGCGCCTCGATGCGCTGATGCACTCGATGGGCGAGCTCGTGATCCACCGTACCGCGGTCGAGGCACTCACCGCGAAGCTCGAGATCGAGGGCCTCCAGCAGGCCGTTCAGGAGCTGACCCGCAGCTCGCAGGCGCTCCAGGCGATGGTCATGCAGGTCCGGATGATCCCGGTCGATGTGGTCTTCCTCCGCTTCCCGCGGCTGATCCGTGACCTGTCGACCAAGCTCGGCAAGGAGGTCAAGCTCGAGCTCGTCGGCAGCGAGACCGAGCTCGACCGGACGGTCGTCGACGCGCTCGGCGACCCGCTCGTGCACCTCGTCCGCAACGCGCTGGACCACGGACTCGAGCGGCCGGACGACCGTCTCGCCGCCGGCAAGCCGCGGCAGGGCACGATCCAGATCGCCGCGCGCCACGCCGGTGGCAGCGTCGTGATCGCGGTCCGCGACGACGGCAACGGGATCGATCCGTCGGCGATCGCCCGTAAGGCCCTTTCGCTCGGGATGATCGACCAGGAGGCCGCCGAGGCGATCGACATGCGCGGCGCCATCGAGTTGCTCTTCACCT
The DNA here is from genome assembly GCA_963770615.1 of uncultured Solirubrobacterales bacterium. GTDB lineage: Bacteria > Actinomycetota > Thermoleophilia > Solirubrobacterales > Solirubrobacteraceae > Palsa-465. The sequence continues at coordinate 87,639 of CAVYQJ010000022.1, forward strand.
CGGGCTTCTCGACCGCGGAGACCACCAACGACATCTCCGGCCGCGGGGTCGGGATGGACGCGGTCCGCGACAGGATCCGTCAGCTCGGCGGCGAGGTCGTAATCGACTCGACGCCGGGCGCCGGCACGCTCGCCCAGATTCGCCTGCCGTTGACGCTGGCGATCGTGTCGGCCCTTCAGGTCGACGTCTCCGGCGAGCAGTTCGCGATCCCGCTCGACCGGATCGAGCGCACGCTGCGGCTCTCCGAGCAAACGGTTCGCTCGGTCGCGGGCAAGCCGATGCTGCTGCTCGAGGACGGCGTGGTGCCCCTACTCGACGCCGCCACGGTGCTCCGCCGCGAGGTCGCCACCGAGCACGATTTCGTCGTGATCATCCGTACCCAAGACCGCCGCCTTGCACTGGCGGTCGACGATCTGGTCGGCCAGCGTGAGCTGGTCACCCGGCCGCTTCCGGCGATCGTCTCCGACGGCGAGCCGGTATCCGGAGGCGCCGCGCTGGCCGACGGCCGCATCGCATTGATCGTCGACTGCGACGCGATCGCCGCCGAGAGCAGTGCGGCCGCCACGATCAGCCTCGCCGCTTAGAAGAACCACGAACCGAACACAAACACAGGAGACCGGATCAGTGACCCCCCGCTACACCGAACTGCAGCTGGATGCTTTGCGGGAGCTGGCGAACATCGCCTCTGGAAACGCCGCGACCGCGCTGTCGCAGATGCTGGGCCTTGAGGTCGGGCTGAGCGTGCCGCGCGTGCTGGCGCTACCGCTGGCCGACGCCATCGAGGCGTGCGGCAGCCCCGACGAGCCGATCACGAGCGTCGTGATCCCGCTCGAGGGCGACATCGAAGGGCTCGTGCTACTGCTGATCTCGTCCGAGGGCGCCAGCGCCCTGTGCCGGCTGCTCGGCGTCGAGGCCGGAAGCGAGATCGGCGACTCCGCGCTGCGGGAGATCGGAAACATCCTCGGGACCTCGTGCCTGAACGCGCTCGCCTCGATGACAGGCCTGAGCCTGGCTCCGTGCCCGCCGCATCTGACCGCCGACATGCTGGGCGCGATCGTCTCCTCGCTCGCGCTCACCCAGACCCCGTCCACCGACCTCGTACTGGTGCTCGATTCCGAGCTCGAGGTCGCCGATGAGCCGTGCTCGATCTCGTTCGTCCTGCTGCCGACCGACGGTGGCGTGACTGACCTGCTGACACCACTCGGCCTCGCCGCGTAGTGATGGGCTCGGTACGAATGGGAGAGATCGAAGTGTCAGGTCGTGCCGGCGATGAGCTCGTCGCCCGCGGGCTCGGCTCGTGCATCGGACTGGCGCTGGTCGATCGGTTCGCGGGCATCGCCGGTGTCGCCCATATCGTGCTGCCCGAGTCCAGTCCGACCGATCGCCAGCCCGGCAAGTTCGCCGACCTCGCGGTTCCGGAGCTGATCGATAGCATCGTCCGCGCCGGCGCCAGCCGGCGCCGCCTGGAGGCGGTGCTCGCCGGGGGTGCGCGGATGTTCGAGCTCGGAGAGCTCGACATCGGCGCCCGCAACGCCGAGGCCGTCCGGTCGGGCCTGGCCGCATCGGGCCTGCCGGTCCGCGCCGCCGAGACCGGCGGCAGCCGCGGCCGCACGCTGCGGGTCGAGGTCGGAGATTGCACGGTCACGGTCAAGGAGGCGGGTGGCAAGTCCATCACGCTGCTCGACGGCTCCGCCGGCGCCGCACGCCGGGACCGGGCCGCGGCAACGGCCGCAACGGCCATGCCAACCACAGGAGCACTGCGATGAGCGAGATGCTGGATCACGATCGCGTCGCCGCGCTGGTCGAGGCGGCCAAGCAGGGCCAGCTTCCCGAGCAGCCGAGCGGCGCCCACCGGCGCGGCCAGCGGCTGCGGACGGTCGACTTCTCACGCCCGACGAAGTTCACCAGCGACCATCAGCGGCGAATCTCGCGCGCGATCGACACCTTCTGCCAGACGTCGGTGACCCGGCTCTCGACCGAGCTTCGCACCCCGGTCGAGCTCGAGGCGATCAACAGCGCGCAAGCCACCTGGTCGGGCGCGCAGTCGGGGCTCCCGACCGGCTCGCTGTACGTGACGCTCGACGTGCAGCCGCTCGGCACCCGGATGCTGTTCACCGTCGAGCAGTCGTTCGTGCTGATGTGCCTGGACCTGCTGCTCGGAGGCTCGCCTGACAAGCCCCCGCGCGAGCGGCGGTTCAGCGAGATCGACGACGTGCTGACCCAGCGGCTGTTCGGGTCGCTCGTCCACCAGCTGTCGCTCGTGTGGCAGGACCTCGCCGGGATCAGCCTGTCGATCATCGACATCGAGACGCACAACGACACGAGCCAGATCGCCGCGGTCTCCGAGCCGACGTTCGTGGTGGTGATCGAGAGCCGGATCAACAAGCACTCGGCGTCGATGGCGCTATTGATCCCGTGGCTGGCGATCGACGAGGTCGGCGAGCGCCTGTCGGGCAAGGAGACCCGGGAGCCCGAGGCCGAGTCGGCCGGCGCCGCCGAGATCGGGCGCGCGATGGCCGGCGTCCCGGTCACGCTCCGCGCCGAGGTCGCCGCGATCGAGCTTCCGATCGACGAGATCCTGTCGCTCGGGCCCGGCAGCGTGATCCGGCTCGGCGCCCAGGCCGATCAGGGCGTCACCGTGTTCGCAGAGAACGTCAAGCTCGCCCGGGCCCAGCCCGGATCCAACGGCGCCCGCCGGGCGATCCAGGTGTCCGGCACGGAGAGGAAGTTCGGATGAGCGAACAGCAGGACATCACCCCGCGCGAGGCGCTGATGCGCCTCGGCGCCTCGACCGCCGAGGCAGTCGCCAAGGTGCTCGAGATGTTCGCCCCCGGCGCCGTGGAGCGCGGGGAGGTCACCGTGCTCGAGGACGGCGCGTCGCCGTTCGCCAATGTTGCCCGCGGCTCGATCGCATCGAGCGTCTCGTATGTCGACGGCGTGACCGGCGCCAACATCTTCGTGCTCACGCCGGCCGGGGCCCGTGGCCTCGCCACCGCGATGGGCGCTCCGCCCGAGGAGGCCGAGGAGGGCGCGGAGGAGCCGGCGGTGTCCGAGCTCGAGATGTCAGCGATCGCCGAGGCCGCGAACCAGACGATGGCCGCCGCGGCCGCCGCGATCGGCGTCGTGCTCGGGCAGGAGATCGAGATTTCGACGCCCGACACACGGGTGCTCGACGATCCGCGCCGCGCGGCTGATATCTACGGCACCGCGCCGCATGCGACCTCGACCACGTTCATGATCGCCGGCGAGGCGTGCCGGCTGATCCAGCTCGTGCCTAGGGCGTTCGTGGTGCGGATGGTCCGCGCGATCGACGAGGAGAGCGCCGAGCGGACCGGTGACCAGCCCGGCCGCGGCTCGACCGCGACCGGCACCGGGTCGGTCGTCGACACGAGCCCGCATAGCCTCGCGCTCGAGGAGGCGCTCGGGGGCATCACCCTCCGGGTCTGGGCCGAGCTCGGACGCTCGAGCATGCCGCTGGGGTCGGCGCTCGGGCTGCCCCTCGGAGCGGTCGTCGACCTCGACCGCGCCGCCGACGCGCCGGTCGACCTGTACGTGAACGGAATGCGGTTCGCCCGTGGCCAGCTGCTGGTCACCGAGGAGGGCGAATGGGCCGTGTCCCTAAGTGCGCTCGAGAGCGAGGGACTGCGCATGCTGGACCTTGCCCGGACAACCCCCCCAACTGATGCACCCCCAACACCTGACCCCGAAACCCCAGAAGTGACTGAATCCGAAGTGGAAGGAGCCGTGACCTGATGGCCCGTGTACTCGTAGTCGACGACGCCGCGTTCATGCGCAAGGTGGTGAGCGATGCCCTCGCTTCCGGCGGCCACGAGGTGGTCGGCGAGGCGGGCAACGGCGCTGAAGCCGTACAGCAGTTCCAGGCGCTCTCCCCAGAGCTGACCACCCTCGATATCACCATGCCCGAGAAGGACGGGCTCGAGGCGCTCACCGAGATCATCGCGATCGACCCCAGCGCCCGCGTGCTGATGTGCTCCGCACTCGGCCAGGAGAGCAAGGTGATCGAGTCGATCCAGAAGGGCGCGAAGGACTTCGTCGTCAAGCCGTTCCAGCCCGCGCAGCTGCTCGAGGCGGTCGGAAAGGCGCTCGCGTAGGGCGCCGACGCGACTAGAACGACCGGAAGCGCCGGGTCATCTCGGCGTCCGGACTTTCGTCCTCGTCGCCGGCCCCGGGCCCGGACTGCACCGCGTCCGGGGCCGCGTCCTCCTCGTCCTCGTCGGGCTCGTGCTCGGCGTTGGCCTGCTGGACGACGGCCTCAAGGTGATGGCGGAGCTTCTCCTCGCTGCCGGGCTCGACATCGCTGACCCGGACCGTGTCGCGTTTGACCTGAATCTCGCCCCACTCGCCGCTCCGCAGCAGCCGCACCGTCGCCGCGAAGGCCTTCCTCCAGCCCTTGGGGATATCGCCGCCAAGCGGCACCGTGAGCTTTGAGTTCTTGACCTCCGCGGTCGACCAATCCAACGTAACTGGGGGCATACCTCACCTTCCTACCCCCGGGCGCGGGACCTGACTCAAGGCTCCGGGGGTTCCGGCCGATTACCGGGAGGACTCTCCCTCGGAGTCCTTTTCCTCGATGAAGTCGCTCACGTTCACACGTGGCGTCGTACTTACCGGCGCCCTGATGCTTACCGCTGCCGCACCGGCCGTGGCTGCGACCGCTGACGCCAAAAGCGCCACGGTCGTCCACACCAAGGGCGCCACGGTGGCGCACTTCCAGAGTGCCAAGGCGCTCGCTCAGTCCACGGGCGAGAACACGCCGCTGCACCTGAGCGGGAGCACGGTCGCGACCCATGCCGCCTCCACCAGCGGTGGTGGGGCGAGCATCATCCGCACGATCGTAGGTCTGTTCATCGTGATCGCCGTGATCTACGGAATCGCGTGGATCATGAAGCACGCCAAGAAGAGCAAGGCGCGTCCGACGGGCACCGGCCTCACGCAGGTCGCGAGTCTTCCCCTAGGTGGCGGCCGGTCGGTCGCAGTCGTACGCGCGGGCCGTGAGGTGCTGGTGGTCGGAGTCGCCGAGAACGGCGTCACCCCCATCCGCAGCTACTCCGAGGCAGAGGCAATCGCGCTCGGCATAGAGGTTCCGTCTGAGAGGCCTGCGGGCTCCGATCAGGCCGAGAAGTCCTCTGACCGGGTGCTCGATGTCCTGCGTCGGATAACGGCTCGCTCGTGAAGGTCGACTCGAGCAACGCACTCCAGATCCTGCTGCTGATGGGCGGGATCTCGATCCTGCCGGCGATCCTGTTCACGGTCACCGGGTTCACCCGGATCCTGATCGTCCTCAGCTTCGTCCGCAGCGCCCTCGGCACCCAGAACACGCCGCCCAACCAGGCGCTGATCGGGATCGCGCTGTTCCTGACCCTGTTCGTGATGGCGCCGACGATCTCGGCGATCAAGAAGGACGCCTGGGACCCCTATTCCAAGCACGCGATCTCGACGACCCAGGCGATCTCGCGCGCCGAACAGCCGCTGCGCCAGTTCATGTTCGCGCAGACGCGCAACCAGGACCTTTCGCTGTTCGTGAACCTCGCCCGCATCAAGACCCCGCAGACGCGCGCCCAGATCCCGACCTACGTCCTGATTCCCGCGTTCATGATGAGCGAGCTCAAGACGGCGTTCGAGATCGGCTTCCTGGTCTTCATACCGTTCCTGCTGATCGACCTGATCGTGTCCTCGACGCTGATGTCCATGGGGATGATCATGTTGCCTCCTTCCTTCATATCCCTGCCGTTCAAGATCCTGCTGTTCGTCCTGGTCGACGGCTGGGACCTGATCACGACCTCGCTCGTCAAGAGCTTCCACTGACATGGATCAGGACACAGTCGTCAATCTCGCCACCCAGGCGATGGTGCTCTCGCTGAAGATCGCCGGCCCGATCCTCCTGCTGGGGCTGATCATCGGCCTGCTCGTGAGCATCTTCCAAGCGGTCACGTCGATCCAGGAGCAGAGCCTTTCGTTCATCCCGAAGGTCGTCGGCGTCGCCGTGCTGATCGTCGTGCTCGGACCGTGGATGCTCGACCAGTTGGTCGGCTACGCCCAGAACCTGTACATGTCGATCCCGTCGCTGATCGGATGAACCAGCTGACGCTCAGCCACGTGGTCACGGCGCTGGGCGGCGGCCAGTCGGTCACCGCCTTCTTTCTGGTGCTTGGGCGTGTCAGCCCGCTGTTCGTGGTGGCGCCGCTGTTCTCGGCCAAGCAGATTCCCGCGCAGGTCAAGGGCATCGTCGGGGTGGCGCTCGCAATCGGCCTGACCGGGATTGCCATGCACGGCCAGAACGTCCCGACCCAACCGCTCCAGGTCGCCGGGCTGATGGTCGTCAATATCCTCGTCGGGCTCCTGTTCGCGTACGCGATCGGCGCGCTCATGTGGGCGGTACAGTCCGCCGGCGGGTTCGCCGACATCGTCTCCGGTTTCTCGTTCGGCGCCACCGTCGACCCGGTCAATGGCAACCCCGGGGGGACATTCACCGAGCTCTACGGGCTGATCGGCTTGATGCTGTTCATCGCGATCGGCGGAGACGCCTGGATGTTGCGCGGCATCGCGCGAACGTTCACGCTGGTTCCGCTCACAAAGGCGCCGCAACTCGGGTCGCTCGCGAACGCCGCCGAGATCTCGTTCACGTCGATCATGACCGCGGGGCTCGAAGTCGCGGCGCCGGTGGTCATGGCGCTGCTGATCACCGACGTCGCGTTCGGCATGGTCTCGCGCGTCGTTCCGCAGATGAACGTGTTCTCCGTCGCGTTCCCGCTCAAGGTCGGCGTCTCGCTGCTCGTGGTCGCCGCGACGCTGCCGTTCCTCGGCGGCTGGCTCCAGGGCCAGATCTACACGTCGGTCGCCACCGCCCTGAACGCCCTCTAGATCGACACAGCTCCATGGCCGATCACGACAAGACAGAAAAGCCGACACCCAAGCGCAAGACCGAGGCGCGCAAGCGCGGTCAGGTCGCCAAGAGCACCGACCTCAACGGCTCGGTGGTGCTCGTGGCCGGGCTGGTCGGGCTGACCGCCGTCGGTCCCTCGATCGTGTCCGGCATCTCGGGCTCGATGCGCTCGACCTTCCAGGACATCTCCCATCCGGGCGATTACACGACCGCCGCCGGCCTGCACGAGCTGTTCTCGGCCGGAATGCACACGATCCTCACGACCGTCGCGCCGATCGCCGGCTTGTGCATGGCCGCCGGCGTGATCGTGAACGTCGCCCAGGTGTCGTTCAGGCCCACTGCGCAAGCGATCAAGCCCGACTTCAAGAAGATCAACCCGGTCACGGGGTTCAAGAACGTGTTCGGCATCCGCATGGCGAGCGAGGGGCTCAAGGCGCTCTCCAAAGTCCTCGCGGTCGGCATCGTCGTCGCGATGGCGCTCCTGCCCCAGCTGACGAATCTCGGCGCGAGCATCGACACGCCCCCGGCTGCGCTCGGGATGCTGATCAACTCGAGCATCATGGGCATCGCCGAGCGCGCCGCGATCGCCTACGTGCTGATCGGGATCCTCGACTTCGCCTATCAGCGCTACCGCCACAACAAGCAGCTGAAGATGTCCAAGTACGAGGTCAAGGAAGAAGGCAGGTCGCAGAACACGCCGCCCGAGGTCCGCTCGGCGATCCGCCGGCGCCAGTTGCAGGCCGCCCGCGCCCGCATGATGTCCGCGATCCCGCAGGCCGACGTCGTCGTCACGAACCCGACCCACTTCGCGGTCGTGCTCAGCTACGACGGGAGCCATCCGGCGCCGATCGTCGTCGCCAAGGGCCAGGACCTCGTCGCCAAGCAGATCCGGCGAATCGCCGAGGAAAACAATGTCCCGATCGTGCCCGACCCCCCGTTGGCGCGCTCGCTGCACAAGTCGGTCGAGATCGGTCAGATGATCCCGGCCGAGCTGTTCGCCGCCGTGGCGCAGGTGCTCGCGTTCGTGTACCGGATGGCCGGGCGTAGGAAGGCCGCGGTATGAACGAGAGCACGATGCAGAAGCTCCTGAGGCACACCGACCTGGTGGCGGCCGTCGCGGTCGTCGTGATCGTGACGATGCTGATCGTCCCGCTCCCGTCGATGGTGCTCGACCTGTTCATCACGATCAACATCTCCACCGGGCTGGCGGTCGTGATCGCGACCATGTACCTGCAGAAGCCGCTCGAGTTCTCGGCGTTCCCGAGCCTCCTGCTGCTGACGACGATGTTCCGCCTGGCGATCAACGTGTCGGTTACGCGCCTGATCCTGACCAAGGGCGACGCCGGCAGCGTCGTGCGCGACTTCGGCCAGTTCGTCGTCGGCGGGGACGTCGTGATCGGCCTTGTGATCTTCCTGATCCTGGTCGTGATCCAGTTCGTGGTCGTCACCAACGGCGCCGGCCGCGTCGCCGAGGTCGCGGCCCGGTTCACCCTCGACGCGATGCCCGGTAAGCAGATGGCGATCGACGCCGACCTGAATGCCGGGCTGATCACCGACACCGAGGCGCGCCATCGCCGCCTCGAGATCGCGCGCGAGGCCGACTTCTACGGCGCGATGGACGGTGCCTCGAAGTTCGTCAAGGGCGACGCGATGGCGGCCGTGATCATCACCGGGATCAACCTGATCGGCGGGATCGTGGTCGGCGTCGTCCAGCACCACATCGCGTTCGGAACGGCGACCCACACCTACTCGCTGCTGACGGTCGGCGACGGCCTCGCCGCCCAGATCCCGGCGCTTCTGATCTCGGTCGCGACCGGCATCCTCGTCACCCGCTCGGCGTCCGAGAAGGACCTCGGGTCGGATCTCGCCAACCAGATCCTGGGCCAGCGCAAGGCGCCGCTCGTGGCCGGCTGCGTGGTCTGCGCGTTCGCGCTGATCCCAGGTCTGCCGAAGCTGCCGTTCCTGTTCATCGGCGGCATCATGGCCGCGATCGGCTACTCGGTCCGCAACGGCATGCCCGACGAGGTCGCCGCTGCGGCCGCCGCCGCCGCCCTGCCCGCGGAGACCCAGACCGACAAGCCGGCCGCGCCGCGCGAGGAAGTCCTCAAGGAGCTCCCGATCGACCCGCTCGAGCTCGGCATCGGCTTCGGCCTCGTGCCGCTCGTCGATCGCCGCACCGGCGGATCGCTGGTCCGGCGCGTGTCGATGATCCGGCGCCAGATCGCCTCCGAGCTCGGCATGGTTATCCCGCCGGTGCGGATCCACGACGAGGTCGACCTCGACTCGCACGAGTACGTGGTCAAGGTCCGCGGCACGGTCGTCGCCCGCGGCATGATCATGGCCGGCCATCACCTGGCGATGGATCCGGGCGATGCGGTCGGGACGCTGCCCGGAATCCCGACCACCGAGCCCGCCTTCGGACTCCCGGCGATCTGGATTCCGGAGAGCCAGCACGCCCAGGCCGAGGCGCTCGGATACACCGTCGTCGACGGCGAATCGGTGATTGTGACGCATCTCACCGAGACGATCCGCGGGCACGCCGCCCAGCTGCTCACGCGGCAAGACGTACGCCAGCTTCTGGATCAGCTAAAGGAAATCAACGAAGCTGTCGTTACGGAGGTTGTGCCCGATGTTCTCTCGCTTGGCGAGATCCAGCGTGTGTTGCAGTCGCTCCTCTCGGAGGGGGTCTCCATCCGCGATCTCGGCGCTATCGTCGAGTCCGTCGGAGACAAGGCCCGCATCACACGCGACCCCAGCCTGCTGGCCGAATACGCGCGTCAGGCGCTCGGCCGTGCGATCACCGCTCCGCATCTGGACCCGCTCCAGACGCTGCGCGTGATCACGCTCGACCCGACGATCGAGCAGGAACTGGCGACATCGATCACTCAGACCAGCGACGGCGAGTACCTGGCAATGGAGCCGACTCGGGCCCAGGCCGTGCTGACCGCCGTCAAGAGCCAGTCCGATCAGGCTTCCGCGCGTGGCGGAATCCGGCCGGTGCTGCTCTGCTCGGCTCGCGTGCGTCGCCACGTGCGCCGGCTCGTCGAATCATCCGTGCCCCACCTCCCCGTCTGTTCTTACAACGAAGTCGCCCCAGGCATCAGCGTCGAAACCATAGGAGTAGTTAGCGCATGAGCACCCTCACCGAGCCCCACACGAATGGCCACGACCGTGACCTTGGCGGCGTGCGCACCTACCGCGGCCGCAAGCTCGAGGATCTGATCCCCCAGATCCGCGCCGAGCTCGGCCCCGACGCGATCATCCTGCGCCAGCGCGAGGGCCTGACGGGCGGCGTCGGCGGCTTCTTCGCCCAGAAGTGCGTCGAGGTCGACGCCCAGGCCGGGCTTGGGCGGGATCGAAATCAGATCGACATCTACGACGAGGACGAGCCCGTCAATGGCTGGGACGACTTCAGCGACGACGATCTGTTCGACGCGACGCCCCCGCCGGTCGCCGCCGACCCGTCCCCGATCGAGTATCCGGCGCTGCCGGCTCCCCAGGAGCCCGTGGCGCCCCCGCTGACGCCTGCCGCGCAGGACTTCGCGCCGGCTCCCGAGGTCGCGATCCCGGCTCCGGAGGTCGCGATCCCGGCTCCCGAGGTCGCGATCCCGGCTCCCGAAGTCGCGATCCCGGGTCCCGAGGCCTCGAGCCCCGCCCCCCCCGCCGAGGGCGCCGCCGAGTCGTTCGTCAGCCGCCTCGAGCAAGCTGCCGCGCACGTCGACATCGACCAGCTCGTCAAGCTCGTGACCACCGGCGGGCTGCCGACGCCGGCCGATGAGCCGATCGCTCCCCCGGCCCCGGTCGCCGAGCCGATGATCCCTGAGCCCATCGCCCAGGCTCCGATCGCCGAGCCGATCGCCCCGGCACCTGCCCCCGAGCCCATCCCGGCTCCGGTCGCCCCCGCGCCCGCCCCGGTCGCCCCCGCGCCCGCCCCGGTCGCCGCCGCGCCGCAGATTCCCACGCCAGCCCCGGTCGCGCCGGCCGCGACCGTCCCGCCCGCCGCCAACCCCTGGGTCGCCAAGCAGGCCGGGGACATCGACCCGAACGACGCCGAAGCCGTCGCCCAGGAGCTCACCTCCCAGGGCATCAGCGACGCATGGGCGCAGCAGCTGATCGTCGCCGCGGCGGCGCACCGCTCGCCGCTGGCCAAGGGCAGCCTGCGCGACGCGGTCCGGGCCACGCTCGCCGCGACCATCCCCGCGCCGGCCCCGCTGCCCGCCACCGGAGCGGCGATCGCGTTCGTCGGCGCCGGCGGCGCCGGCAAGACCCGCTGCGCCGCGGCGCTCGCCTCGGCCTACGCCAAGGGCTCGACGCTCGCCGCGAGCGTCGTCTCACTCGGCAGCGACGACTGGGGCGGAGACCTCAAGGAGCTGCTCAAGGGACAGAACGTTTGGGTGATGGGCGCCGCGGTCGGGCCCGAGGCGGCCCCCGCCGTCCAGCACGGCCGCGACGGCGGCCTGGTCGTGATCGACACCGCAGGGGTGACCCCGCGCGATCCGGCCGGCGTCGAGGCGCTTGCCGGCGAGCTCCGCTCGCTGTCGCTCGACGCGGTCTACATCGCGGTTCCGGCGACGTTCAGCGTCCACGCGGCTCGCAAGCTGATCGAGGGCTTCGCCGCCCTCGGCGCCGACGGCATCGCGGTCACGCACGCCGACGAGGCCGACCAGCTCGGGATCGCGGCGGAGCTTGCCCACATCAGCGGCATGCCGGTCGCCTACATCCACGAGGGTCTCGAGCTCGACGGCGCGCTGTCGGCGGCCGACCCGTCATCGCTCGCGGCGCGCCTGCTTCCGTAAGGCCCGCACCCTTCCCCACACCCGCTCCGATGACCTCCGAGCCCGAGCCCAAGGACAACGTCGTCCGCCTCAACGTGGGCGGGAAGGACGGCAAGCTGACGACGTCCGTCGGCAGCCACATTCCCGTGCGCGTGTACGAGCGGAGCGGCGACTACCTGATGCTGGTGCTGATGCTCGACGCCGGCGACGAGCTGTCGCAGGACGTCGTCGAGCCGCTGCTGCTCGAGTACGTCTCGCCCCGAGGCCTGGTCCGCTTCCACGGGCAGGCCATCGTGCAGGAGCGCGACCTGGTGCGGTTCGACGTCTCGGCCGCGCCCGAGGTCACCCAGCGGCGCGAGTTCGTGCGCGTGCCCGCGGCCCAGAAGGTCGAGGTCGCCAAGGGACATGAAAGCCGCGCGGGCGCGGACAGCATCGACGCGCACGCGATCGACATCAGCGGCGGCGGCATGCTCCTGAGCGGAGCCGACGGACTCCCGCTTGGGGCGCACGTCCGCTTCAGCCTCAACCTCGGCCCGGGCGCCAAGCCGATCGAGGGCAACGCCCAGGTCGTCCGCGCCGGCGACGAGGGCAAGCGCGCGCTGGTGTTCGACCAGATCTCTCGCGGCGACCGCCAGCGACTGATCCATTTCGTCTTCGAGCGCCAGCGCGAGGCGCTGGCCAAGGTGGGCCGTGTGATCGACCACAGGAGCGCGGGATGAGTGCCGAGAAGAAGGACAAGAAGAAGAAGAAGGACAAGGACGGCGCCTCCGGCGCCCCCACCAAGGGGTCCGGGGCCTCGGTCGTCCCCAGCGTCGCCAACCATCCTCGCGCCAGCTATCAGGTCCGCCGCGCCAAGGGTTGGGGCGGGATCGCCGGATTCGCGATTGCCGGCTATCTGAGCTACAAGGCCGGCGTCCCGACCTTCGACGTTGGCCTGCGGGCGCTGGTGGCCGGGATGGTCGGCTACATGCTCGCGTGGATGTGCGCGGTCACGGTCTGGCGTCACCTCGTGCTCGCCGAGTTGCGCGCGGCGCTCGAGCGCACCGAGGCCCCCGATCCGGACATGATCCCGGCGCGCGCGCAGAAGTCCGCGCCCGCCGGTGACGCGGCCCCGGCACAGGCCGGAGCCGGCTCGTAGCCCACGCCTGACCCACCTTCATGGACCCGATCCACCCGATCGTCCCAGTCCCGCCCAGCATCCCGTCCGTGACCCCGGCGCCGACCGCCGGCAGGGTCAACCGGGACGGCTCCCGGAGCAACCCCGATCAGGGCGGGCGCCGGCGGCGGCGCGAGTCCGCGCCCGCCGCGTACATCTCCGAGGACGGGCAGGAGTACTACGACGAGGCCCCCGAGGACGACGACGACTCGGGCCTCCATATCAACGTAAGCGCCTGATCTGACGGGGTTTTCGCGGGTGCGTCCAGACCGATCTGGACGCCCCTCAAGTGCGGGGCGAACAGGGCGATAACCGGAGAGACCGGCAGCAAGGAGCAGCCGGGGGACAACCCCAAAACGACCACACCATGGAGGTGTAACTATGTCCCTTTCGATTCTCACCAACTCGTCTGCGATGCAGACGCAGATCAGCCTGAATAACTCGAGCGACGCGGTCTCGACCGCGATGCAGCGTCTGTCTTCGGGTCTTCGCATCAACTCCGCGGCGGATGACGCCGCTGGTTACGCGATCAGCCAGGGACTCACCTCCCAGGTCAACGGCCTTCAGCAGGCTTCTCAGAACGTCAGCGACGCGACCTCGATGGTCCAGACCGCCGATAGCGCGCTGAACAACGTCCAGAGCATGCTGCAGCGTGTCAGCGAGCTGGCCGTCCAGTACCAGAACGGCGACCTGTCCACCTCTGACAAGAGCGACATCCAGGGCGAGGTCAACCAGCTCACGCAGGAAATTGACCGCCAGAAGGGTGCCGTGCAGTTCAACGGCATCAACCTGCTCGACGGCTCGGCCGGAAGCGGCGGCGCGGTGACCTTCCAGGTCGGCCCGTCGTCAAGCGACACGCTGTCGGTGTCCTTCCAGAACATCGAGAGCTCGTCGAACCTCGGCACGAGCGCCTTCAGCTGGAGCCAGGCCTCCACTGGCGGCACCGTGTTCGACCTGAGCCAGGCCGGCGCGGTGAGCGCCATCAGCACGGCGATCAACAACATCTCGTCGCTCGCGGCGAACCTGGGTGCGGTCCAGAACCGTCTCCAGTACACCGCGACGTCGATCTCGACGACGCAGGAGAACATGTCCTCGTCGCTGAGCAGCATCCAGGACGTCAACATGGCGTCTGAAATGACGACGTTGACCCAGCAGCAGGTGCTGCAGCAGGCCGGCACGGCGATGCTCGCGCAGGCCAACTCGCAGCCTCAGCTGGTGCTGAAGCTCATCACGGGCTGATCCACCTTTCGCAGGGCCGGGCGGCGCTTAGGCGTCGCCCGCGCCCGGCGAGAAAGTTTTCGCAGGGCCGGCCGACGCCTCAGACGTCGCTCGCGCCCAGCGTCCCAAGCTCGGCACTGCCGAGGGCACAATCCGCCCAGGGCCTCTCCTATATACCGCCCGGGCTACATAACCACGTCCGATTCATCGAGGGAACCGGAAAGCGGAGGCGGGCTGCCTTGGTGGCCCGCCTCCGTGTGGATTAAAGAATCAGCGGAGCGGCCGATGACCCGGGGAGATGGCCCCCAAGGTCTCGATCATCGTGCCGCTCGCGGGCGCGCCGGCTCAGGCTCTCCGCTGCTTGCAGGGCATCGCCGTCCAACCGGACGATCCCGCGCACGAGATCATCGTCGTCGATGACGCGTCCGTCGGCCTCGAGCCGCTCCTGTCGCAACTCGCCGGCGATGTCGAGGTGCTCCGCAACGAGCGGCGCCTCGGATTCGCGCGCTCGGCCCGGCGCGGCGCCGAACATGCCCGCGGCGAGATCATCGTGTTCATCCGCGACGCCGCCGCGCCCGCGCCTGGCTGGCTCGCTTCGCTCGCCGGCGCCCTCGAGCACCCGGCCGTAGGACTCGCGGCCAGCGTCACGGCCGGTCCATCCCCAGACGCCGCCAGCCCCGTCGCGACATGGGCGTTCGCAGTACGCGCCGCCGACCTGCGGCCGATCGAGATCCTCGACATTCCCGGCCAGCTGGTCGCCGGAGCCATTTCGCTTTCGCTCGCCCAACGCGGCCTGCGAGTCGTGAGCGCCCCGGCCAGCATCATCTCTTCCCCCGGCGCGCGCACGGGTGGCGCCCGCCGCCCCGCCGGCGAGCAGCCCGAGTTGACGGTCGTGATCCCGACGCTCGACGCCGCCTCCGATCGGGTCCGCGCCTGCATCGCCGCGGTCCAGGCGACGACCGACGTCGCTCACGAGATCGTGATCATCGACAACGGCTGTCCTCCTCAGGGGTTCGCCTCGCCGGTCAACGCCGGCGTCCGCGCGGCCCGCACCCCGTACGTCGTCGTGATGAACGACGACGTCGAGCCGCTGCCCGGCTGGTGGCCGCCGCTCCGCGCCGCGCTCGACGCCGGTGCCGCCGTGTCGTTCCCGCTCACGATCGACGGCCCGATGCGCTTCGACTTCGCCGCGTGGTGTTTCGCGGTCACCCGCGAGGCCGTCGACGAGTTCTCCCATGCGGCCGGCGAGTTCTTCGACCCATCGCTCGTGCTGTGGTACCAGGACACCGATCTGCTCCACCGCCTGCGGCAGGCGGGCCGTCCGCCGGTCCACGTCGAGGACTCCCGGATCCGCCACGGTCTGTCGGAAAGCGTCGGAAGCGAGGACCCCGAGCTGAGCGCCTGGATCCGCGTCCAGGTCGCGGCCGACCGCGAGCGGTTTCTGGGCAAGCACCCCGGCCTCGCGATGAACGGGCATGCACTCGCGAGCTGAATCAACCGCTTTCGACGCGATGGTCGTCGGCGCCGGCTTTGCCGGCTCGGTCTGCGCACGCCGCCTGGCCGAGGATTTCGGCCTGCGCGTGCTTGTGATCGACCGCCGTCCCCACGTCGCCGGCAACGCTCACGACGCGCTCGACGAGCACGGCGTCCTGATCCACACCTACGGACCGCACATCTTCCACACCAACGCCGCCAAGGTGACGGATTTCCTGTCGCGGTTCACCGACTGGCACCCCTACGAACACCAGGTGTGGGCCGAGGTCGACGGGCGGATCGTCCCGCTGCCGATCAACCGCACCACGATTCAGGCGCTCCACCGCGTCGAACTGCACGACGACGAGGACACCGCCGCCTACCTGGCCTCGCTCGCCGAGCCGCGCGCGGAGCTCAAGAACTCCGAGGATGCCGTCGTCGCCAAGGTCGGCCGCGACCTGTACGAGCGGCTGTTCCGCGGCTACACCCGCAAGCAGTGGTCGCTGGACCCGAGCGAGCTGCACGCGTCGGTGTGCGCCCGCCTCCCCGTCCGCACGAACGAGGACGACCGCTACTTCGGCGACTCGTTCCAGAAGATGCCGGCGGCCGGCTTCACCGCGATGTTCGAGCGGATGCTCGATCACCCCAACATCCAGCTTCAGCTCGGCACCGAGTACGACGACATCCGCGACGAGGTCATCGCCCGCCAGCTCGTGTGGACGGGCCCAATCGACGAATTCTTCGGCTACCGGCTGGGCACGCTCCCGTACCGGAGCCTTCAGTTCGAGCGCGAGACCCGCGCCACCCCCGGCGGCCGCCTCGTCCAGCCGGTCGCGGTCATCAACTACCCGAACGAGCGGATCCCGTTCACGCGCGTGACCGAGTTTCGCCACCTCACCGGTCAGGTGGCGGACTTCAGCACGCTGACCTACGAGTACCCCACCGCCGACGGCGACCCGTACTACCCGATCCCCAGGCCCGAGAACCGCGAGCTGTACCACCGCTACGAAGCCCTCGCCGCCGAGCGACCCGACGTGATGTTCGTGGGGCGCCTGGCTCGCTACCAGTACCTGAACATGGATCAGGTCGTCGCCCAGGCGCTCGTCGCCGTCGATCGCTGGGCAGCCGAGCGCGAGCTGGTGACGCTCCCCGAGGCGGCCTGAGATGAGCGCCCCCGACGTCATCGTCGCCTGGCTCCAGAACGACTACGGCAAGCTCGGCCGCGCCGGCGACGCGATCGCCCACGCGCTCGTCCAGTCCCCGGCCGCCGGCCGCGTCGCGTACGTCGAGCCGTTCGTCCCCGCCCCGGGCGAGCCCCAGCTCGGCGCCCGCAACGACCGCGGCCTGCTCGTGTTCAGCGGCTCCGGGACCCCGCCCACCGGCGGCCACGAGGTCGCGCGGGGCGTCGTCCAGCTGGCCGAGCTGAACGACCCGGTGCTGCTCAACTTCGGGGTCTCGCAGGCGAACTGGTGGCTGCACTACGAGTTCACGCCGGTGTGCTCGCGGACCGTGCTCGTGACCTACGACAAGCTCGCCGAGTGGGACGTGATGGCTCCCCACAAGGGAGTCCTGGAGCAGGTCCGCCGGCAGCTGATCGCTTCCAGCGACGTCGTGTGCGGATTGTCCGAAGGGTCGATCGACGACGTGCCGCACGCCAGCTATGTCGGCCACGGCGTCGACCACCACTGGCACGCTCCCGCGGTCGACTCGCAGCCCGAGCCGCCCGATCTCGCCGCGATTCCCCGCCCGCGGGCGGTGTACGTCGGGGCGCTCTCGATGCGTTTCGACGTCGACGCGGTCCGCGCTCTGGCCGACTCCGGAGTCGAGGTCGTGCTCATCGGGATGGGGCCGACGCAGCAGCTGCTCGAGCTCGTCGCCGCCAACCCGCGCGTCCACTTCCTGGGCGAGCGCCCGCCTGAGCAGACGGCGGCGTACCTGCTGCACTGCGACGTCGGCATCGTGCCGCACACCGACGAGCCGTTCACGTATTCGATGGAGCCGCACAAGGCGTACAACTACGCCGCCGCCGGGCTTCCGACGGTCACGCTCAACACCGCCCACGCGCCGGTCCTCGGACCGTTCCTGAACGCCACCCGGGACCGCGACGCGTTCGTCGAGGGCGTCCGGGCCGCGATCGGCGGCGGACGGCTGTCGGCGGACGAGGTCGCGACCGCGCGCTCGTTCACGTGGGACCGCGTCGCCACCGCGCTGCTGGCCGCAGCATGACGAGCTCGCTACCGCTCGTCTCGGCGGTCGTCGCCGCGTACAACTACGAGCGCTACCTGCCGGAGGCGCTCGACAGCGCGCTCACCCAGGACTACCCGGCGGAGCTGCTCGAGATCATCGTCGTCGACGACGGCTCGACCGACGGGACGGCGGACGTGGCCAGGCGATACGCGGCCGAGCATCCGGAACGCATCCGGTACATCCGCCAGGACAACGCCGGGCTCGCCGCCGCCACCACGCGTGGCCTGCACGAGGCACGGGGCGATCTGATCACTCTGCTCGACGCCGACGATGCGTGGGTGACCTCACGCACGCGCCTGCTGGTCGACGCACTAGGGCGCAACCCACGCGCAGGCCTCGTCTACGGCGACATGGAGGTGATCGACGGCGACGGGCGGCACCCTCGCCCGATCGTGGCTGGCCGAAGCGGCGCAGACTCCGTTCCGGGGACGGGTGGCCGCGCACCTGCTGCGCTCCAACTTCGTGATCGCCCCGTCGCTGATGTTCAGATCGCGGTTCCGAGACCGCCTCTGCCCGATCCCTTCGTTCTTCCCGGCCCAGGATTGGTACATCGCCGCGCGCGTTGCCGACGTGGCGGAGGTCGATTTCGTGCCCGCGGTCGTCGCACGGTATCGGAGGCACGGGGCGAACATGAGCCACGGCAAGGACACGCAGGCCGACATCGCGAAGCTGTTTCGCCGCGATCTGGGCATGCGGCGCTGGATGCTGGCCAACCTTCGCTCCAGTGAGCTGACCGTCGAGGATCTCGCCGACGCCTATGAGTATCTCCGTCAGACGCTCCTGTTCGTGGCGCGTGCGGAGGAGGTGCGCCCGGAGAGTGTTGTCGAGGTGACCGCGGCCGACCGTGAGCGCGCCGTTCACCAGCTGACCGCCGGCCGCACTGCGCTCGCGGAGGCCGACTTCGTGACCGCGGCCGGGCATTTCCTCGCCGCGCTGGCCGGCGATCCGTTCAACGTCTGCGCCCGCGACGGCCTGGATCACGCCCGGCGCCGGCTGATCGTCCCGATGCCCCGCGCCGTCGAGGGGCCAGGCCGGTCCGACTACCACCTGAAGCCCGGCTATAGCTCTCGCACCGTCGCCGAGTACGTCGTAGACGCTGGCGCGGGAGGGCGACGGGATCGTCCGCCACCCCGACGCCTACGCGCGGGCAGCTGACCTAGCGACCCGGCTCGGCGCCTCCAGGATCATCGACGTCGGCGCCGGCGCGGGCGGCAAGCTCGCGGCGCTCGCGCCGGGCTTCGAAATCCTCGGCATCGACCACGGCCCGAACGTCGAGATTGCCCGGCGAGCATTCCCGGCAGCCACCTGGCGCGAGCACGACCTCGACGCCGCCGGCGGGCTACCGCTCACGCCCGAACAGCTCCGCGGTTCGGTTGTGGTGTGCGCGTACGTGATCGAGCATCTGCTCAGACCCGAGTTCTTGCTCGAGAAGCTGCACGAGATTCTCCCTTCGATCGAGGCGCTCGTGATCTCGACGCCGAACCGCGACACGACCTCGGGACCTGAGGACTTCGGTCCCCCGGCCGACCCCTCGCGCGTGCGCGAGTGGAACGTTCAGGAGTTCGCGGCGCTGCTCGAGGCCGGCGGGTTCGAGCACGGCGAGCTTGCGGTCACGCACTCCAACGACGCCGGCGGCGCCCAATCCACGATCCTGGCCGCCCTGTACCCCGACACCGCGCGCGCCGAGCACGCCGCGCGGTCGCTGGCCGCCGCGGCCTGATACGAACCTAAGCGGCCTGAGCGAGGCCGCGCAGCTCGTGGATCCGGCCGCCGTCGACCCGCGGCACCGGAATCGGCAGCGCGATCGCCCGGCCCGTGAGCATCGCGTCGACCCGCGCCGCGGCCGGGATGAGACCCGACGGATCGTCGTCGACGGGCACCCCGATCAGATCGGCGGCGTCGGCGCCGTCCAGACCGAGCCGCTCCACAAGCGGGCCGAGCGACGCGAGATGTTCGGAGGTTCCGGCGATCACGAGCGTCGCGTCGTCCTGGCCGCCGAACACGTCGCCGTACCCGGCCAGCAGCTCTGGCCGCTCGAGCATTTCGTCGGCCGCCGCGAGCGTCGCGAACCGACGCGCTCCGTCGATCGCCCCACCCGAGCGCCGCGGCCGTGTCGCCATGTCGCCGAGCCCCGGAATGATGTGCAGGTGCCGGTCGGCTCCAATCGACACCGGGTCGCCGGCCAGCACTCCCTGCGCCCACACGGCCTGCTCGGGAGAGAACAGCAGCGGATGGTTGAGGACGATCTGCGCCTTGAGCTGCGTGTCGCGCGCCCGCGCGTCGGCCAGCATGCTGCCGATGCGCTTGCGGTAGCAGAACACCGCGTGCGGAACGAACAGCCCGAAGTGACCGCGCTCACCGCAACCAAGCCAGAAGTCCCAGTCCTCGTACGAGGTCAGCCGCTCGTCGTAGCCGCCGACCTCGCCGAACGCCCGGCGCCGGTAGAGCGCGGTGCACGGGAACAGATTCCTCTGTGTCAACTGAACGAAGTCGTATTCGGGCATCCGGGTGAACTGGTTCTCCTCGCCGAAGTACCGCTGCTGGCCGTACGCGATCGAGATGTCGGGCCGGGCGTCGAGCACGGCCACGCAGTCTTGGATGAATGTCGGGGCGATCAGATCGTCGGCGTCGAGCACGAGAACGTACTCAGCGTCGCCGGCGGCGATCCCATTGTTGCGGCTCGCGGACAACCCCTGATTGGCCTGGCGCAGCAGTCGGATGCGGCGGTCCGGGTATGCGGCGGCCAGCCGCTGCGCCACCTCGGCGGTGTCATCGGGTGAGCCGTCGTCGACGATGACGATCTCGACCTCGGCGCAGGTCTGCGCGCACACGCTGGCCAACGTGGCCGGCAGGAACTCGGCCTGGCCGTAGCAGGGAATAACAACTGCGACTCGCGAGCTGCTCATGCCGCCACCCGCGCTCGGAGCGTCCCGATCGACGTCTCGTCGTACCGCGGAAGGCCACCGTGCTCGCGACGGGAGAGCAGCGCGTGCACGCCCGGAGGCGGCGCGTCGACGGCGATCAGGTCGGCGGTCCCCTCGCCGTCGAGGCCGGCGGCGGCGACGGCCCCGATCAGCGGCTCGGGATCGTCGGTCACGATCACGAGCGTGACGTCGTCCTCGCCGGAGACTGTGGCGCCGTATGCCCGCAGGAGCGCAGGGTCGGCGACGAGCTCATCAGAGAAGGCCAGGATCGCGAGGCCCCGCGCCTGTTCGAGCCCCGCCCGCGCCGCGCTCTGCACGAGCGCGGCGGCGCTGATGACGCCGTGGGCGTCGCCGGCCACCGCGTGCTCGGCGCGCATCACTGCGGCCATGCGACCGAGCTCGTGCGCACGCAAAACAGGTACGGAGTCCGCTCCGCGCGCCAGCGACTGCGCCTCGGAGAGGAGCGCTGGGAGCGCGAGCGGCGACACCCCGACGTAGGCAGCGGTGCGCGCCGCGTCGAGCTTGCCGCCGGCCCGAAGGGCGCCGACGACGAGGAGGTCCTCGAGGACCGCGGCCAGCGCGCGAGCGCGCTGCGCATCGTCCGGAACGCCGGCGAAGAACGGGAGCGGGCACACGACCGGATCGCTCGCGCGCTTGCGCGCCACCTCGGCCCCGTCGACGTGAACCCGCGTGTACCCGAGCGCGTCGATCGTCGCCAGCGCCTCGGCGAGCGTCCGGCCGTGCCACGGCCCCTCGAGCCCGTCGATGTCGACGTACCAGTCGGCGCGAGCAGACGGGTGGCGAGCGATGGTGGGCCGCCGCGGCGGATCGAAGATCATCGGGAAGTGGCTGAGCTCGTGCGGGACCGCCAGTGCGCGCGGGTCGGCCACCAGCACGCCCCGGGCCCACGCCAGCACGCTGTCGCTGAAGACGCCTGGCCGGTTGACCGCGATCTGTGCCTTGCGAAGCTGATCGTGCTCCTTGGACCCGCTGTACAGGCCGGCACCGTGGATGCGGTAATACCACACCGCTCCGTGGGCGGCGCGACCGGTGAACCCGGCCTCGGCGATGCCGAGCCACAGGTCCCAGTCCTCGAACGCGCGGACGTTGGTGCTGTAGCCGCAGGCCGCCTCCCACGCCTCCCGGCGGAACATCGTCGTGCACGGCAGGAAGTTCCAGGACTTGAGGCGGTTGAGGCTCCAGTCGAGGTGCGGGCAGAGCCTGTCGGAGTCGCCGAACTCCTGCAGCTGCGCCCAGGACAGACCGGCCCGCGGGTCGGCGTCGAGCTCCGCCGCGCAGCGCTCGAGCACGTTCGGGCCGAGCCGGTCGTCGGCATCGAGGCAGACGACGTAGCGGCCGCGGGCGCGCCCGATCGCAACGTTGCGCGGGATCGCCGGCTGACCCGAGTTCGGCTGAGTGATGACCGTGATCCGCTCGTCACCGGCGGCCAGACGCCGGGCCACCGCCAGCGAGTCATCGGCCGAGCCGTCGTCGACGATGATTAGCTCGAGGTCGGAGAACGTCTGGTCGAGCACGCTCCCAACCGACTCGGTCAGCCAGCGACCGTAGTTGAAGCAGGTGACAACGACCGTGACCGTGGGATTCGTCATGCGACCTCGGCCAGGTCTGCGAGCGACGCGGGGTCGTACAGCCGGGCGCCCGCCGGGACCCCGGCGGGATGCGAACGCGAGAACACCGCGGCGACCGAGGCGATCATGTCCGCGTCGAGCTCGCCGGCGACGAGCTCAGGGGCGTCAGCGCTATCGAGGCCCGCCCGGGTCACGGCCTCAACAAGGTGTGGGGTCATCTCCGCCGGCGTGTGGATAAGCAGCGTCACGTCGTGACCGGCGTCGAACGTCTCGCCCCACGCCTCGAGCAGCCCGCCGTCGGCGATCAGCTCCTCCGCGTAGGCGAGCACGGTGAGGCGGGGTTTCCCCAACGGCTTCAGGTACGCGTCCTCGACCGAGGTGTCTCGCGCCCGATCGGCCGCGGTCGGCGGCGGACACACGGGCTCACCGTCGAGCACGATGCGGCAGCAGCGGTCCAACCCGGGCTCGCGACCGGGTACCAGAGCGTCGAGCGAGCTGAACGCCGGCTCCCCCGTGTGGGCGTCCGGCATCCGGATCAGGGGGAACGGGATGCAGAGCCGGAAGAACAGGCAGTACGCGAACCGGAGCGCGAAGCGCTTGATCTCCGACGACACCGCCGCCACGGGAAGCCCGAGCAGCGAGTCGAGCATGTCCTCGTACGACTCGGCGTCGGGGACAGTGTGCACGAACGACGTTCCGGCGACACGATTGCCGGCGGCGACGACCACGGTCTTGCCCTTGCAGGCCAGCTCCAGGCCGGCCGTGCTCACCCAGACGAGACCGACCGAGCACAGATCCATGAGCGAATATGAACTGATCTCCTCGTCGGGCTCGATCATCCGGACGTTCGGCGGAAGGTTCTCTCCGAGCCGTCTCATCTGCTCGAGCTGGACACGATTGGATCCCGTCGAGCGCCGGCTGCCCGTGTTCGGATGGACGCGGATGACCAGATCGATCTCCTCGTGGCGGCGGGCGTGGTCGATCGTGCGCTCGATCCATTCTCGCTGCGACGCGAACTGGCTGCCGTATTCGTCGTCGCCGGCGACCTCGTCGTCCGAAGAGGTGAACAGCACCCACGTCGGCCGGTCGGCGTGCAACCCGAGCCGCTCGCGGACATCGTCGAGCGGCTGCAGCGGCGCCGACAGGGCGCGCCAGCCGAGGTCGCGCCCGTGTTCGCGCGCCGCCATCAGCCCGACGGCGTCGCGAAGCTCCTCGCTGGTCAGCGGCACGTCGCCCCACGCGCTCCAGCACTGCCGGATCGGCCGGAGCGAATTGCAGCTCATGTTCTCGACCAGCGTCAGCGTCTCCGGGCGCAGACCCCGCTCGTGCAGCACGACGCGGATCCGACGCGCGCGCGCCAGCTCGAGCGCCACGCGGGGCGACGACTGGCGTCCGTTGAACACCACGAACACATCGGGTGCACTCTCGTCCAGGAGGCGGGCGAGCGCGAAGCAGGCGATCAGCCCGCTGTAGACGTAGCTGCGCATCCCGCGCTCGATCGCCCGATCGGACACGTCGATGTCGTTGCGCCGGAAGTGCGACTGCACAGAGGAGAGCACCCATTCGCCGACACGCCACTCGCCGTATGTGGCCGTCAACAGTTCCGACACCGTGAGCGACATCGCCCATCGCTTGGCCTCGCGCACCTCGTCGGTGTTCAGGTATCGCCCGAGCCAGCGGTAGTCCATGCCCATCGAGGCCACCAGCCTCGCCGCGTCCGCTTGGCAGTGCGCGCATGCGTCAGCCGGGCGTGGCAGCACCGCCTCCCAATACAGATCGCAATCGGTGTACAGCCCATCGCACAGGACGTACTCGACCTCGGCGCCACGAAGCTTCAGAGCCTGGAGGATTGTCATCTCCCAGAGCCCGTGGAGCGCCCAGCGGTTGTAGGGCGCGTAGCAGAGGACGCGCGTCGAGGTCACTTCACAGGTGATCGGCGGTCCCGCGGGCGTCTTTAGCCAGCGGCGTCAGCGAACAGGGCGGCGTATACGACGTCGACCTCTTCGCCGTCGAGCACGCACTGGCCGACGCGCCGGCCGTCCGGCACCATGCCGGCGCGCTCCATGACGGTTCGCATCCCCTTGTTCACCGAAAGTGTTCCGGCGGTGATCTTTCGCGCTCCCGCCTCGATCAGCGCGCGACAGACGCTCTGCCATGCCTCGCTGCCGTACCCCCGCCCCCAGACGGCGCGTTCCCCGATCAGGATCCCAACGTCCACCACGCCGTAGCGGTCCAGGTACGCGGTCATGTTCCCGATGTGCCCCTCGGAGTCCGCGATCAAGGCCACGAACAGGTTCTCGGTCCCGGCGAAAGACTCGAGATAGGCCCGGCAGGACTCGAGCGTGTGGGTCTTGAAGCGCTGCTCGCTGTAGCGCACCACCTCGGGATCGTTGAGCCAGCCGACGTATCGAGGCGTCAGGTGCTCCTCGGTGACGGGCACGATCATGAGGCGTTCGCTGCGGATGGGAAGCGTGCAGAGAGCCATCGCCTACGTCCACAGGCGCTCGATGCGCGGGTCCGGTGGCAGATGCGACGCCGTGCCGGGCGGCAGCGCCGACATCACACGGCGACCGGCGTGCACAGCCGCGAACATCGCCATCGTGTCCAAGCCGACGACCGTGTCGGCCCACGCGACGTCTTGCGCGAGCGTCGCATCGGCCGAGACCTCGTGCTTCAGGCCGGCGGCGTGCCTATCCAGCAAGATGTCGTACTTGTCGGGCGGCTCGGCGGGGTGCGTCCGCAGCCGCAGCTCGACCTCGCCGCCCTCTCGGCGTGCCAGGTAGCGAAGGTACTTCTCCAGGCCCTCGGTGGCGACCGCGTTCGGCTCGGTTACGTAGAGGACTCGCTCGGCGTCCACGACGCCCGACCGGCTCTCCCGTTCGCGCGCGCGCACCTCGGCGGCGAAATCCGCCAGGTACGGATTGCCCTTCAGTCGCACGTCGGCGCCTGGCAGCCCCGCCCGCGCCAGCGCCGCGGCGTGCTCGTCGCATACCCAGACCTCATCCGGGAGGACCGAGACGCCGTCGAGCTCGAACCTCATCGGGTAGTTGACCCAGTGATCGAGCCAGACCGCGCAGCGCACCCCCGCCGAGCGCGCCCGGCGGACGGCCCGCCGCTCGAGGGTCGCGGCGCGGCTCGAGCCGCATAGCACGAAGTCGATGCCGCCCAACGGGGGCAACTCGGGGTGACTCACGAGATCGTCGCCGAGCTTGCGGCCGAACACGTTCGCCGCAGGTCCGTCCACGACGATTGCCACCTCCCATTCATCGCGATGGCGCCGCAGCCAGGAAGAGACGACCTCGGCCCCGCCGGCGTCGTGCGCGACCGCCAGCAGTCGCGGACGGTCTGAAGGCGCTGAGTAGGCTTGGGTCATGAGGGTTCTGTTTCTCGGCCGTGAGGGGTCGCCGACCCTCGCTCACCTAATTGAGATCGGCGAAGACGTCGACTTCACCGCGGATCCGATCGATCCGGGGGTGGTCCAGCGCGCGCGGCCGCAGTTCGTCGTCAGCCACGGCTACCGTCACATCATCAAGCCCGATGTGCTCGCGCTCGTCCCCGACCGCGCGATCAACCTGCACATCGCGTATCTCCCCTGGAACCGGGGTGCCGACCCAAACCTGTGGAGCTGGCTCGATGACACGCCGAAGGGAGTGACGATTCACTACATCGACGAAAGCGTCGACACCGGTGACATCATCGCCCAACGGGAGGTCGCGTTCGAGCACGGTGAGACGCTCGCCTCGTCCTACTCCCGACTCCAGGCCGAGATGCTCCGTTTGTTCGTCGAGCAGTGGCCGCGGATTCGACGCGGCGAGTGCGAGCGCCGGCCGCAGCGCGGCGCGGGATCTGCGCACCGGGTCAGGGACAGAGATCGGGTAGAGCACCTGCTCGTTGCCGGCTGGGAGACCGCGGTCGAGGCGCTCGCAACGAACTGAGCTGCGATCCGCGCTCACAGCTCGTGGCGGTGCGCGTGAACCTTCGTGAACGCGTCGATCACGTCCTGCACGTCGCCATCGTCCATGCCGCCATGGATCAGCGAGTGGTAGATCACCTCGTGCTCGTGGAGGCGCTCAGTCACCGGGCAGATCCCGTCCTCGTACGCAGCGTCGCCGAGACCGAACGGCGCGGCGCGCTGCCGGTAGACCGGCTGGCGATACAGCGGCGCGACGTATCCCTCGACCACCGGTATGCCCTCGGCGCGCAGTCCGGCCGCGAACTCGGCACGAGAGACCCCGAGCACATCCTCGTCGATGCGCGTCACGTGCACGTAGTAGACGTGACGCAGCCCGTCCGGCACCACCGGCGGCGTCAGCCCGTCGAGCTCGCTCAGCGCAGAGCCGATCCGGTCGGCCCACTTGACGCGGGGCTCGGTCAGCTCCTCGAGCCGCCCGAGCTGCACCGTGGCGATCGCCGCTTCGAGCTCTCCGAGCCGGTAGTTGAAGCCGAGCAGGTCGGCATGTGGCGCGCCCATCGCGCCGACCACGGCTTCGCCATGGTTGCGAACCAGCGCGAGGCGCTCGGCGAGCCGCTCGTCATCGGTGACAGCGACGCCGCCTTCGCCGCACTGAATCGTCTTGTGGTAGTTCAGGCTGAACACGCCGATGTGCCCTACAGTCCCGGCCGCGCGGCCGTGATACCGCGCACCGGGCGCCTGCGCCGCGTCCTCGATCACGACCAGGCCATGTTCGGTGGCGATCGCCATGATCTCGTCGAGGCGCGCCGGACAGCCGAAGATGTCGACCACCACGATAGCCTTAGTCCGAGGGGTGATCCGCGCCCGTACCGACGCGGGATCCAACCCGAACGTTTCCGGCTCGACGTCGGCGAACACGGGGACCGCGCCGTTCACAAGCGCACAGGTGGCGGACGCGCTCATCGTGTACGGGGACACGATCACCTCGTCGCCCGGGCCGACCGCGGCCGCGGCGACCGCCGCGTACAGCGCCGAGGTGGCCGAGTTCATCGCAACCGCGTACCGGGTGCCGAAGCGCTCACGCCACGCGGCCTCCATCCCTCGAACCCTGGGTCCCCCCCAGAAGGCATCGACCCATTCGCCGACGAATTCCGACAGCACGCCCGAATCGAGGACCTCCGAGACGGCACGGCGTTCGGCGGCGCCAACGCCAGGCGGCGGCGGGAACGGCCGAGCCCGGACGGGCGCCCCGCCGTGGAGCGCGAGTTCCGAGGACGCGGTGCGGCTCACCCGTCCAAGCGTAACGAGCCGATCGCCACCATCCGCCCCTCGCTTGCCGCGGACGCCGCGATCGCCTCCGCGATCACCAGCGCGCTGGTCGCGTCGCTTCCCGTGCACGCCGGCTCGCCGCCGCGCTCGACGCACCGGACGAGATCGGACACCGCGCGGAGCGTGACGTCCCGCATCACCCCGTCTTCGGTCTGCGCGGCGACGAGGCCGCGGTACCCGGGGTAGCGCTCATCCGGTCCGACCGCCCAGCGCTCGATCCGGTGCCCGGAGCTCGCCAGCCGCACACGCCCGGCGGTGCCGGTGAGCTCGAACTCGAACGCCGTGAACTCGCGCGCGTCCAGCGCGGCCAGGCGCGCTCCCGCACCGCTCACGAGCACCAGCTCGGCGTCGAGCGCGGGGTCGGCGCCCCCCTCCTGGAGCCGATCCCATCCGCGCGCGCCGACCGGATCACCCGCCAGCATCCGAAGCAAATCGAGCCAGTGCGTGCCGTTGTGCCGCAGCCCTTTCACGTAGGTCCCATGGATGTGCTGCAGCTCGCCGAGCTCGCCGGCCCTGATCGCGTTCGCCACCGCAACGATGCCCGGGGCAAACCGCCGGCTGTAGTTGACCGCCAGCACGACCCCCCGGTCGCGAGCGAGCCGGGTGAGCGCCGCCGCCCCGGCCGCGTGATCCGCCAGTGGCTTCTCGGCGAGCACCCCACGGACGCCCGGCGCGGTCACGATCCGCGCGAGCAGTCCGGCGTGGGTCGGGTCGGGCGTGCACAGGCTCACGAGCTCTGGCGCAGCGCCGGCCAGCAACTCGTCCGCGGACCGGTACGCGTCAGTCGGGGTTCCCGCGGCGGCTCCCCAGCGGGCAGCCGCCTCCTGGGCGCGCCCCGGATCGGCGTCGGCGACGGCCACGAGCTCGGTATCCGCGCAGGCGACGTACGCGCCCGCGTGCGTATAGGTACCGACGTCCGCGTGCGGTGGGTCCGCCCCGCCGGTGCCGATCGCACCGCATCCGATCACGGCGGCACGTAGCGTCACTCAGCGCACTGGCTTCTGCTCGACATCGCGGTTGAGCGCACGGACCTCGGGACGGGCGTCGAGGAGGTCGAGGATCTCGCCGAGGCCGAACGCGGGGTCGCGCGGGTAGAGCTCCTCGAACACAGCGCGGACCAGCGCGAGATCGTCGGGCGTGTCGACCGTCAGGCGAACGTCCGCTCCGCGCGGAGGGTCGGCCTCGACGCCGCAGAGCCGGTAACGCTCGGGGTGCTCGTAGATGTATAGCGAGACGTGCTCGCGATCGGAGGGCGCACTGGTGAGCCGATCGACCTCCGCGAGCACGGCCGTCGGGAACACCTGGACCTCCATGCCCCGCGGGTAGGTGCGCCCGAGCATGTTCGAGCAGTAGTCGGCGGCGCCAGCGGCGAAGCGGTCGATGACCTCGCCCACGATCGCCGGGTCGATCAGCGGGCAGTCGCCCGTGGTCTCGACGATCAGCTCCGCCCCGTAACCCTGGGCGGCGCCCAGTACGCGGCCGAGCACGTCCTCCTCGCTCCCACGGAAGACGCCCGCGCCGAGATCCTCCGCCAGCGCGGCCACCGGGTCATCGGCGGTATTGGTCGTGGTCGCGACGACGATCGCGTCGAGCCGCGGAGCCCGGCGCAGACGCTCGATCATGTGGGCCAGCAGTGGGCGACCGGCCGCCTCGGCGAGCACCTTGCCGGGCAAGCGGGAGGAGGTCATGCGCGCTTCGATCGTGCAGACGGTCCGCGGGCTCACGAGGACCCGGACACTATCCTGCGCCCATGAAGATCGGTCGCAGCCCCGTCGGGCCGGACCACCCGCCGGTGGTCGTCGCGGAGCTGTCGGCCAATCACAACGGGCTGCTCGAGCGCGCGCTCGCGGTCGTCGACGCGGTCGCCGACGCCGGCGCCCACCTGCTCAAGCTCCAGACTTACACCGCCGACACGATGACGCTCGACGTCGACCTTCCCGAGTTCCGGATCGACACCCCGAGCAGCCTGTGGCAGGGGCGAACGTTGTACGACCTGTACGAGGAGGGATCGACGCCGTGGGAGTGGCACGAGCCGATCGTCGAGCGCTGCCGCGAACGCGGTCTGGACTGGTTCAGCAGCCCATTCGACGGCACTGCGGTCGACTTCCTCGAGCCGCTCGACCCCGCCGCGTACAAGATCGCGTCGTTCGAGATCGTGGATCTGCCGCTGATCCGCCGGGTAGCGAGCACGGGCAAGCCGGTCGTCATATCGACCGGTATGGCGACCCTGGCCGAGATCGACGCCGCTGTGCGCGTGGCACGCGAAGCCCGCTGCACCGACCTCGTCCTGCTCCAATGCACGAGCACCTATCCGGCGACGCCCGAGAACTCGCATCTGGCGACCATCCCGCACATGGCGCAGGCCTTCGACTGCCCCGTCGGCCTGTCCGATCACACGCTGGGGATCGGGGTGCCGCTCGCCGCCGTGGGCCTCGGGGCAGTGCTGATCGAGAAGCACGTGACGCTCGACCGCTCCGGAGGTGGCGTCGACGACTCGTTCTCGCTCGAGCCCGACGAGCTCCGCGACCTCGTCGAGAGCAGCGAGCGCGCCTGGCAGGCCATCGGCGAGATCCGCTATGGGCCGTTGACCGACGAGCGCCCGAGCCTCCAGTTCCGCCGCTCGCTGTACATCACCCGGGATCTCCGCGCCGGAGACGAGCTCACGCCGGACAACCTGCGCGCGATCCGGCCCGGCTACGGCCTGTCGCCGCGGCACTTCGACGAGCTCCTGGGCCAGCGCGTCGGTCGCGACGTCAGCCGCGGCACGCCGGCGAGCTGGGACCTGCTCGCGCCGTCGTAGCCCAGCGCCGTCTTAGCCCAGCGCCGCGCGCAGGGCATCCGCGACCCGGTCCACGTCGCTCGGCTCCATCGTCGGGAAGATCGGGAGCGACAGCGCCTGTTCGTAGTAGGCCTGAGCCTCCGGCAGGCCCGCCATGTCGTACCCGAGCCGGCGGTACAGCGCGTGGACAGGGATGGGGATGTAGTGCAGCTGCGCCCCGATATCCGCGGCGCGGAGCGCGTCGTACACCCTGCGGCGCCGGTGTGCGCCCTCGGGAAAGCGAACGACGAACAGGTGGTAGGCGTGACGATCGCCGGGCGGCGCCGCGGCCGGCAGCGATACGCCCGGCACATCGGCAAGGCGCTCGCGGTAGTGCTCGGCGATCTCGTTGCGCGCGACGATGAACCGTTCCAGATGCTCGAGCTGGCTCAGTCCGAGCGCGCACTGGATGTCGGTGATGCGGTAGTTGAAGCCGAGCGAATCGATCTCGTAATGCCAGCCGCCGAGCATCGGATCCTCGCTCGGGACGCCCCGGCGCATGCCGTGGGTCCGGAACGTCCGGAGCGCGTCGGCGAGCGTGTCTGAGTCGGTCGTGACCATGCCGCCCTCGCCCGTGGTGATCGCCTTGACCGGATGCAGGCTGAACGCGGTCATGTCGGCCTGACCGTCGCCGCCGACGCGCTTTCCGTCGCGCAGGGCGCCGAGCCCATGACACCCGTCCTCGATCACCACCATCCCGCGCGCCCGCGCCTCCTGCACCGGGCCGAGGTCGGCCGGCAGGCCGGCGAGCGACACCACCACACAGGCCCGAGCGCGATCGAACAGGCCGTCTCTGGCCGCCGCTGCCAGATCGAGGTTCGCGGTCTCGCGATCGATGTCGGCGAACACCGGCCGCGCGCCCACGAACAGCGCGCAATTGGCCGACGCCACGAAGCTGATCGGCGTGGTCAGGACCTCGTCGCCGGTTTGCAGTCCCGCAGCGGCTGTGGCGCCGTGGAGGGCGGCCGTGCCACTGGAGAAGGCCACCGCGTGGCGTGCCCCCACGCCCTCCGCAAATGCCCGCTCGAAGTGATCGATGCGCGGGCCCTGGGTGATGAGCGGATCGGTCACCGCCTCGGTGACGGCGACCACGTCGGCCGGCTCGATCGTCTGGCGCCCGTACGGTAGGAACGAGGTCAAGCCGCGGCCTCGGTCTCGGCGGTCAACTCCATCGCCGCCAGCACCCGCGTCGCTCCCCGGCCGTCGACCAACTCGCGGCTTCGGCGCGAGAACTCGGTCCGGCGTGCGGCGTCACCCGCTACGGCGCCGACCGCCGCGGCGATCGCGTCCGGGGCGACGCTCTCTTGGCGGCCGAGGCTCACCGCGAGGCCGTCCCGGACCATCGCGGCCGCGCCCGGCGCCTGGTTGTCCGCGAGCACGATCAGGACCTGAGGAGTCCCGACGCACGCCAGTTCGAGCACGGTGCTGCCGGCGGCGGTCACCGCCAGGTCGGCCCAGGCCAGCCGTTCCGCCATGTCGCGGACGTCGCTCACGACGTGCACCCGATGCGGGCTTGCGGCCGCCTCGCGCTCGAGGGCGGCGCCGTGCGAATTGGCCGGCCCGACAAGCATCAGGATCTCAAATGGGCCGGGAACCGCAGCCAGGCCTTTGATCACTCGAGCCGAGACATTGTCGGGATCGCTGCCGCCGAGCGTCACCACTACCCGTCGAGCCCGTGCCGGCGCTGCCCGGTGCTGGCCGGACCATCGTCGGAACTCCTCGCGCAGCAGCGCGTACTTCGGTCCGAGCAGCAGGCGCGTAGCGGGCTCACGCTCGCGGTACAGAGCAGGATCGGCGCCGGCGTTCTGGTTGAGGATGAGCTCGGCGTGGTAACGGCCGGCGTGCCCGTGGTCGTCGAGGGCGAGAACCCGATGCCCGGCATCGACCAGCGCCGCCTGAAACGCGGCGTCGAACTGATAGCCGTCGAGAACGAGCCAGTCGGTCCCGAGGTCTGCTGCTGTCGCGAGCGTCTCATTGACGTCGCCAGCCGAGCCTGGAGGCGCCGCCAGCGCCCGGACCTCTGCTCCGGCCCCGCCCGCGCGCTCGGTGAACGCGGGCAGCGGGCGCGCCATCAGAAACACCGACCGGCCACCGGCGGTCGCGCTGTACGTCTCGGCCAGCGCCAGGCAACGCATCGCGTGGCCCATGCCGATCGCTGACGAGGCGTCCGCGCGGAACAGCAGGGAGTTCGCGCTCACGCCACCGCGTCCTTTTGGGCGACGTGAGCGTTCAGCTCCGCGAGCTCGGGATGCGCCCGTACGTGCGCGATGACTTGCTCCACCGGCATGTCGCGCTCGGCCAGGCCGAGGTCCGCGTACAGGCGGCGCACCATCGCGAGATCGTCGGCCGTGTCCACCGTCCAGCGCAGATCCTGGGCACTGAACGGCCGGCGGACGCTGTGCAGCTCGAACAGATCGGGGCGCTCCGTGTGGCAGAACCAGGTCACGTGCTCTCGCGCCGGGGCCGAGGTCGCCATCCGCGCGACGCGCTCCAGCACATCGGCCCACAGCGCTTCGGTGTCCAGACCGCGTGGAAGGCGCCGTTCGAGCGTGTTCGAGGCGTAGTCGCAACCGGGACGCTCCCTGAGCGCAGCGATGACCACATCGGTCTCGATCGGATCGATCAGCGGACAATCGGACGTGACTCGGACCACGAGGTCGGCCCCGGCCTCGCGCGCCGCCCCGACATAGCGCGCGAGCACGTCGCGCTCGCTGCCTCGGTACCAGCGCACACCGAGTCGGCGGGCCAGCGAGACGAGTGGTTCGTCATCGGGATTCGTGGTCACGGCGAGCGCGATCTCGTCGACCTCCGCGCACCGTACGAGACGCTCGAGCTGCCGCTCGAGCAACGGCCGGCCGGCGAGATCCATCATCACCTTGCCCGGCAAACGCGTCGAGGTCATGCGCGCCTGCACAACCAGGGCCCGGATCATCCGGGGCATTCTGGCATGGCACCGCCGAACCTGAGCCTAGACTGTCCCCGCGTCCCGCCCGGAAACGGCGGGCTTTTCCGATCATGGATCTCACCGGCAAGACCCTCCTCGTCACCGGCGCCACCGGATCGTTCGGCACTGCGTTCATCCGCGAGGTCCTTCGGCGCTACGACCCCGCGGCGATCAGAGCCTTCAGCCGTGACGAGCTCAAGCAGGGCGAGCTTGGCCTGGCCATCGGGGACAGCCGGGTCCGCTACCTGATCGGGGACGTGCGCGACCTGGAGCGCCTGCGAGTCGCCACCCGCGGCGTCGACCTGGTCGTCCACGCCGCCGCGCTCAAGCAAGTGCCTGCGTGCGAGTACAACCCGTTCGAGGCTGTGCAGACGAACATCATCGGCACCCAGAACGTGATCTCGGCGGCGATCGACAACCGCGTCGAGCTGACGATCGCGCTCAGCACCGACAAGGCGGTGAACCCCGCCAACCTGTACGGGGCGACCAAGCTGTGCGCCGAGAAGATCGTTGCGCAGGCGGGCGCATACGCTGGCGGGACCCCCGCCCGGTTCGCGTCGGTGCGGTACGGGAACGTGGTCGGCAGCCGCGGCAGCGTGATCCCGATCTTCAAGCAGCAGGCGGCGACGGGGCGGATCACGATCACCGACGACCGCATGACGCGCTTCTGGATCACCCTTGATCAGGCGGTCGAGTTCGTCCTCAGCTGCATCCCGCTCGCCGAGGGCGGCGAGACGTTCGTCCCCAAGATCCCGTCGATGAGGATCCTGGACGTGGCCGACACGCTAGCGCCGGACGCCGAGCGGGTGATCACCGGCATCCGACCGGGCGAGAAGCTGCACGAGGTGCTGCTGACCGAGGACGAGGCGCGCCACTCCTACGACATCGGAGACCGTTTCGTGATCCTCCCGCACCGGCTCGAGCCCATCCAGCCGCGCGGCAAAGCGCTTCCGGACGGCTTCAGGTACTCGTCGGACACCAACGACTCATGGCTGTCCGCCGACGATCTGCGCGCGATCGCCGATCGCCTGGGCCCGTCCCGGCGGCGCGCCGACCGGGTCGCCAGCGCGGGCTGACTACACCGATGATCGGTCGTTCCGTATTCGTCACGGGCGGGTATGGCCTCCTCGGGAGCTGGTTGGTCAAGGCGCTGGTCGAACGCGGGACGCGCACGACCGTGCTCAAGCGCGACGCGGTGGCCCGCTCGGCGCTCGTCGTCGAGGGAACCGAGCGCCACGTGAACGTCGTCCACGGAGACGTCTGCGATGCCGCGCTGATCGAGCGAGCCCTCGGCGAGTACGACGTCGACACTGTTTTCCATCTCGCCGCCCAGCCGATCGTGGGCATCGCCAACACTGCTCCCGTGTCCACGTTCGAGACGAATATTCGAGGCACCTGGACGGTGTTGGAGGCCTGCCGCCACCTGGGGGTCCGCCGTGTGGTGGTCGCCGCCTCCGACAAGGCCTATGGGGTCCACGACTCCCTGCCCTATCGAGAGGACTTCCCGCTCCAGCCTCTGTACCCGTATGACGTATCTAAGGCGGCGACCGACATGATCGCCCGCTCCTACTGGCACACGTTCGAGCTGCCCGTGGCGGTGACGCGATTCGCCAACCTCTACGGCGGCGGTGACCTCAACCTGTCACGCCTGGTTCCCGAGGCCGCTCTGGCCGCGATCGACGGCCGCCGGCCGGTGATCCGCTCGGACGGCACGCTCGAGCGGGACTACCTGTACGTCGAGGATGCCGTCGACGCGTACCTTGCGATCGTCGATCTGATCGAAGACGGACGCGGCGCCGGCGAGGCATTCAATGCCGGCGGCGACCGGCCCTACTCCGTGCTCGAGATCGTCGAGCGGGTGTGCAAGGTGGCGGGCACCGGGGTCGAGCCCGACGTGCGGGGTAAGGGCACGCCGAAAGGCGAGATCACCCGTCAGTACATGGACTCCTCCAAGCTGCGGACGACGTCCGGCTGGACCCCCCGGGTGGACCTCGACGAGGGCCTGCGGCGGACGATCGAGTGGTACCGCCGCTACTTCAAGACCGCTCGCGACTGAGCGGCGCGTCCGCCCGCCGAGCCCGTTCCGCTGCCCTAGACGAGTCGCCCGAACGCCAGCCCGCGCGGTGCGGCCTGAACCCGGATCGTCGTGTCGCTTGGCGCGTAGGCCACGTCGCCGGCCACGGTGTCGTCGTGATAGTCGACCACCCGCGTTCGAACATTGGCTTCGCGTCGTCGCTCGCCTCCAGCCCGGCCGCGTGAGCGCTGAGCCCCTCGGGCCACGGCTCGATCAGCCCCGACTGGTCGAGCCTCCCGCGACACGTGGTGATAGCTGACATCGCGGACTACTGGAGGGCTGTACTTCCCGCGACCGGAATCATGAGGGGCTTCACATCAAGTTCGCGTCAGTCCGTTCAAGCAAATTCGCCTGCCGCCGATCACTTGGTTGTCGATGAGCTACACCGATGCCGTAAGCCGCGTCTCGCAGATCCAGGCGCAGATCGCCTCGCTTCAGACCGCGTTCGACCCCTCGGTCGCCGCGGCCTCCACCGGCGGCACCACCGGGACCTCGTCGACGAGCACGGGCACGGGCACGGGGTCGTCCAGCTTCGCCAGCGCGCTGGCCCAGGCTCAGGACGCCGGCCCCACCACCGGTGGGGCGGCGCTCCCGTCGAGCGCGCAGACCATGCTGACCTCAGACCAGCAGCAGTTCGCCTCGCGCCTCGCGTCCGACACCGGCCTTGATCCAAGCGTGGTCTCGGCCTGGCTCCTCGCCGAGGAGTCCGGCGGCGCGGCTCAGTCCCGCCAGAGCCAGAACAACAACGACTGGCTCAACATCGGCTACACCGACAGCGCGACCTACGGCTCGAGCGACTCGATCTGGAGCGATCCCACCACCGCCGCCGACGCCACCGCCGGCTGGCTCAAGGGACAGAACACGATCCCCGGCTACGGCACGGCCAGCTCGGGCATCCAGGGGATCCTGAGCACCGCCGGCCAACCGGCCTCGACCCAGATCGCCGCGCTGCAGAACTCGGGCTGGGCCTCGAGCGGCTATCCCGACCTGCCCTCGCTGTACTCGCAGGTCGCGAGCTAACTAGCGCACTAACGTCAGCGGAATCACGGACGCGCCTTCTTGGCTCGGTCCGAGGTACCGCGCGCACTCGTTCGCCACCGCCGGCCGCCCCAGGTGGAACCCCTGCGCGAAGTCGCACCCGAGCCCCGCGAGCACGTCCTTGACGTTCTCCGTCTCGACGCCCTCGGCCGTGACCCGCAATCCCAGGTTGCGCCCGAGGTCGATGATCGAGTGCACGAGCACGGCGTCCTGACGGTCGGTCTCCATCCGCGTCACGAACGAGCGGTCAATCTTGATCTCGTCGACCGGCAGCTGCTGGAGCTGCGACAGCGACGAGTACCCGGTCCCGAAGTCGTCGATCGCGATCATCACGCCCATCGCGCGGAGCTCCTCGAGCGCCGCCCGCGCGCGCGGCAGGTCCGCGACGATCCGGCTCTCGGTGATCTCGAGCTGCAGCGCGGACGCGTGCAGGTCGAGCCGCGCCAACAGCGCACCGATGACCGTCAGCAGGTCGTTGTCGAGCAGGCTCCGCGTCGACACGTTGACCGACACCGTGACCTCGAGCCCTTCGCCGCGCCACAGCTTGCATTGCTCGAGCGAGGCCTCGAGGACCCGCTCGGTCAGCGGCTTGATGATGCCGGTCTGCTCGGCAAGCGGAATGAATCCGTCCGGGCCGATGCAGCCGAGCTGGGGATGGTTCCAGCGCACGAGCGCCTCGAGCGCCAGCGTGGCGCCGCCCTGGAGCGGCACCTTCGGCTGGTAGTGGACGACCAGCTCGCCGCGATCGATCCCGCGCCGGAGCTGCGCGGCCAGCGCGAGCCGGTCGATGCTGTACTCGTCATCCGCCTCGGCGTACGTGTGGAAGGCGGCGTCGGAGTCCTTGGCGCAGTACATCGCGACGTCGGCGTGCCGGATCAGCTCTGGCGCGGTGCGGCCGTGCTGCGGGAAGCAGGCGATGCCGATGCTCGCGCAGATGTGCAGCGCCACCGAGTCGACCTCGAGCGGATCGTCGAGAGCGGCGAGCAGCTTCCCGGCCACCGCCTCCGCCCGGTCCTGACAGCCGTCGATCAGCACCGCGAACTCATCGCCTCCGATCCGCGCCAGCAGGGTCTCGTCACCGACCGCCTGGCGGAGCCGGCGCGCGACCCGCTGCAGCGTCAGGTCGCCGAGCTCGTGCCCGAGCGTGTCGTTGATCGACTTGAAGTCGTCGAGGTCGAGCAGCATCACCGCCACCGGTCGGTCGTCGCGTTCGGCGGCGGCGATCGCCTCCTGGAGCGTCTCCGACACCGACGAGCGATTCGGGAGTCCGGTGAGCGCATCGTGGTGCGCCCGATGACTAGACAGTGCCGCCTGCCGTCCGCCGAAGTACACGGCGAGCATCGGCACGAAGCACACGGGTACGAGCGCCACGCTCGCGTCGGCGGACGCGAGCAGCGCCGGCGCGAACGCCAGCACACACCCGGCGGTCCATGCCTGGAAGGCGAGGTCCTCGCGCACGTAGCCGAGGATCGGCAGGCGCGCCAGCAGCGCGCCGGCGACGCACGCCAGCACGTGGTTGGTGATGAAGAACGCGGACGCCGCGAGCAGCACGATCGGCAGCTCGGAGCCCGTGATCGGTCCGAGCGGGAGCGAGTGCGCGAGCAGCAGCACGCCGGCGGCCGCGACGATCGCCAGCAGATACTGCGCCGCGTTGAACAGGATCTTGAGCGGGGACACCCGCGCGATCACGTCGGCGATGACCACGCTCGAGACGTACACGAGCGCCGCCGGGCCAGGCCCGAACCGCAGCAGAATCGCAAACGCGAACGCGGCCGAGATCGTGACCAGCGCGTTCCCGTGCCGGCGCGGCACCGGGATCGGCAAAAGCTCGCCGGCAAGCACGAACGCGGACAGCACTGCGAACAGGGCCGGGTTGGCGACCTGCCACTCGGTGACCCACGGCAGTGCCGTCAGCGCCGCGAGCGCGAGCGCGACCACACAGGCGACGTACAGAGCAAATTCGCTCGGCCTGGGCTTTCGCGCCGTGGCTGCCATCCCGTCGCTCAAGCGATCTTGTGTCCGGCGGCGTGCGCGATTACCGCGGGCGAAAGCTTTACCGCCGGCGCATGCGTCACCGCGATCACGACCACCGGGGCCCGGAGCGGGACCGCCTGCGCCCTGGCAAACGCCGCCGATGCCGATGACAGCAGTATCGCCAGCGCGAGCGCCAGTCCAGTCCCCACGGCCAGCAGAATCGAGCCGACCCCCGTGCCCAGCAAAACCGAGCCCCTCCGCCGCCCCCCGGAGCGGTAGACAATTCCACGCATTCTCTACCTCGCTTCTGTGTCGGCGTACGCCCCTGGCGACACTGACCCACGCAATCGTTTGCCTGCGTATCGGCAGGCCTCCGCGAGCCCCTAATAGAACATTCGTCCAGATAGCTTTGCGAGGCTTAAGCTCAGAACAGAGCTTCTTGGCCGGGTAGCTCGAACCCGTCGCGCAACCGGCCGCCGCCCCGTCCGAGCGCGACGGCGACGTCCCGCTCGATCGCTCCCTCCGACCGCGACGCGACGATCGGGTCCTCGATCCCGTCCACGTACACGAGCGTCCGCCGTCCGTCGCCGCGATCGGGGCCCTCGAGCGGAACCAGCGCGAACACCCGGTCGGCGCGTACGAACTTGCCGTATCCGAGCGGGATGAGCATCGCGGGCTGCCTGGCCATGGTCGTGCGCGAGATCGTACGCCGCAGCCGGTCGGATCCGCGGCCATGCCCCCGGTCGGGCCCGCGACCCGGCACCCGGTCGGATCCGCGACTACCGCCCTCGGCGAGTAACCTGCGCGCCCGATGGCCGACCTCGACACCTTCCTCCTCGGCGGCGACCTCGAGGTCGGTCGGCTCGGCTTCGGCGCGATGCGCATCACCGGCGACGGCATCTGGGGCGAGCCGGCCGATCCCGCCGGCTGCCGCGAGCTGCTCCGCCGCGTGGTCCAGGACGGCGTGACCCTGATCGACACCGCCGACTCGTACGGCCCCGACGTGTCCGAGAACCTGATCGCCGAGGCTCTCCGGCCGTACCCGGAGGACCTCGTGATTGCCACCAAGGGCGGCCTCGAGCGGCCGGGGCCGGGCGTGTGGGAGCGAAACTGCCGCCCGGACCGCCTCCGCCGCTGCTGCGAGGCCTCGCTCAAGCGCCTGCGGCTCGAGCGGATCGACCTCTACCAGCTCCACGCGGTCGACCCGAAGGTGCCGATCGAGGACTCGGTCGGGGCGCTCGCCGAGCTCCAGGATGAGGGCAAGATCCGTCACGTCGGCCTCTCCAACGTTGGCCTCGAGGATCTTGAGCGCGCCCAGCAGATCGTCCCGATCGTCTCCGTCCAGAACCGTTACAACGTCGTGGATCGCGCCTCCGAGGACGTCCTGCGCGAATGCGCCGAGCAGGGGCTCGCGTTCTTCCCGTGGGCGCCGATCGCCAGCGGAAACGACATCGCCCGCCACGGGCCGGCGGTCGACGAGATCGCGGGCGGCCACGGCGCCAGTCCGCGCCAGGTCGCGCTGGCCTGGCTGCTGGCGCATTCGCCGGTGATCCTTCCGATCCCGGGCACGAGCTCGATCCCGCATTTCGAGGAGAACCTCGAGGCCACCCAGCTCGAACTCGAGCCGGACGAGCTTGAGGCGCTGGACGAGCTGGCGCCCCCGAGCTAGCGGGCCGCTACTCGCCCAAAATGGACGCGAGCCGGCGCTCGAGCGCGTCGCTCAGCACCTCGCGCACCGGGCCCTCCTCGAAGCGCTCGACGAGCGCCGACAGGAAGCCCTCGATCACGAGCCGCTTCGCCACCTCGAGCCGCAGCCCGCGCGAGCGCAGGTAGAACAGCTGCTCGGGATCGACCTGCGCCACCGCGGCGGCGTGCGTGCACCGCACGTCGTTGGCCTGGATTTCGAGGCCGGGGATCGCGTCGGCGTGCGCGCGCTTTGACAGCAGCAGGTTGCGCGACTCCTGGAACGCGTCGGTCTTCTGCGCGCCGGGGTCGACGATGATGTTTCCCTTCCACACCGCGGTCGAGCGCCCGGTCAGCACCCCGCGGAACGCGAGGTCCGAGGTCGTGTTCGGCGCCGCGTGCTCCTGCGTCGTGTCGAAGTCGATGTGCTGGCGCCCGTGGGTGGCGTACGCGCCGGTGACCCGAGCCTCGGATCCCTGGCCGCCAAGCCGCGTCTCCATCCGGACGTGGCCGCGCGCCGACCCGAACCCGAGCGCCACCCAGTCGAGCGAGGCGTCCCGGCCCACCTCCGCGCGCTGCGCGCCGAAGATCCAGCTGTTCTCCGCCAGCCCCTGACCGCACACGTACCGAAGCCGCGCGTTCTGGCCGACGACCAACTCGGTGACCGTGTTGAACACGCCGTCGAGCTCGGCGGATCCGGACAGGAACTGCTCCCACACCTCGGCCTGCGCGCCCTCCTCGAGCACCACCAGCGTACGCTGGTTGAGCAGCGTCCCGGTGCGCGCCTGCACGCTGCTCAGCGAGATCGGCTCGGTCAGCACCACGCCGCGCGGGACGTACACGAACGCGCTGGCGCGCACGCCGGCGTCGTTGAGCGCCACGAACACGTCATCGTCAGCCGAGACCAGCGATCCCAGATGGCGCCCGATCAGCGCTTGGTGCTCGCCGTCGTCGAGCGTGCCGACAATCACGCCCTCGGGCAACTCGGGCGCCGGCAGCTCCCAGAGGGCCTCGGCGCCGGCAATTCCGCCCGCGCCGGCAACTCCAGCCCCGTCGGCGCCCACGCGCTCGTAGGCCGCGAGGTCCAGGCCCGAGATGTCCGTGAACTCCCAGCCCGGGCGGCCCTTGAACGTCGGCAGCTCTCGCCCGGTCGGCATCCCCACTCCTGCCGGGGCCGCGCTAGCCAATCGAACCCTCCATCTGCAGCTCGATCAGGCGGTTCATCTCGACCGCGTACTCCATCGGGAGCTCCTTGGTGATCGGCTCGATGAACCCGTTCACGATCAGCTTCGACGCCTCGTCCTCCGGGATGCCGTGCGACATCAGGTAGAACAGCTGGTCGTCGCCGACCTTGGAGACGGTCGCTTCGTGGCCGACGTTCACGTCGTCCTCGCCGATCCGGATCGTCGGGTAGGTGTCCGAGCGCGACTCCTCGTCGAGCAGCAGCGCGTCGCACACGACCTTCGAGCGAGCGCCGTGGGCGCCCTTGGCGATCTCCAGCAGGCCGCGGTAAGAACCGCGCCCGCCGTCCTTCGAGATCGACTTGGCGAAGATGTTCGAGGTCGTATTCGGCGCCGCGTGGATGATCTTCCCGCCGGCGTCCTGATGCTGGCCCTTGCCGGCGAACGCGATCGACAGGATCTCGCCGTGCGCGCGCTCGCCGAGCAGATAGACGCTCGGGTATTTCATCGTTAGCTTGGACCCGAGGTTGCAGTCGACCCACTCGACGGTCGCGTCCTCGTGCGCCACCGCGCGCTTGGTCACCAGGTTGAACACGTTCGTCGACCAGTTCTGGACCGTCGTGTAACGGATGCGCGCGCCCGGCTTGGCGATCAGCTCGACCACCGCGGAGTGGAGGCTGTTGCTGCTGTACGTCGGGGCGGTGCACCCCTCCACGTAGTGCACGTACGACCCGGGCTCGGCGATGATCAGCGTCCGCTCGAACTGGCCCATGTTCTCGGTGTTGATCCGGAAGTAGGCCTGTAGCGGCATCTCCACGTGCACGCCCTCCGGGACGTACACGAACGAGCCGCCCGACCACACCGCTGAGTTCAGCGCCGCCAGCTTGTTGTCGTTGGGCGGGATGATGGTGGCGAAGTACTCGCGCACGATGTCCTCGTGCTCGCGCAGCGCCGTGTCCATGTCGACGAAGATCACGCCCTGCTTCGCGAGGTCCTCGTGCACCTGGTGGTAGACGACCTCGGACTCGTACTGGGCGCCCACCCCCGAGAGGAACTTCCGCTCGGCCTCCGGGATCCCGAGCCGGTCGAACGTGCGCTTGACGTCCTCGGGCACGTCATCCCAGGAGCGGCCGGGCTTCTCAGAGGCGCGGACGAAGTAGTGGATGTCGTCGTAGTCGATCTCTTGGAGCATCGGCGAGCCCCACGTCGGCTGCGGGCGCGACATGAAGTGCTCGAGCGCCTTCAGCCGGAACTCGCGCATCCACTGCGGCTCTGACTTGAACTCCGAGATCTTCTCGACGATCTCGCGGTTCAGTCCCTTCGGCGCCTTGTACAGGTAATGCTCGGCGTCGCGGAAGCCATAGCGCTGCTCGTAATCGGCGTTGATGGCCGCGAGCTGCTCGTTCTCTGTCAGTTCAACAGCCACTACTCCACCTCCAGCTTGA
The DNA here is from genome assembly GCA_963770615.1 of uncultured Solirubrobacterales bacterium. Lineage (GTDB taxonomy): Bacteria > Actinomycetota > Thermoleophilia > Solirubrobacterales > Solirubrobacteraceae > Palsa-465. The sequence goes on from CAVYQJ010000022.1 coordinate 130,324, forward strand.
TCGTCTCGTCTTCGATGATCACCGGGTACGTCTCCACTGGGACGTACGCGGGCAAACTCTTCGGCTGTCCCGTCTTCAGGTCGAACAGCGATCCGTGCCGCGGGCATTCGACCGTGCAATGCTCCGCGTCGAACTCGCCCTCAGCGAGCGGGCCGTTGTCATGCGAGCAGCGATCCTCGATCGCATACAAGTTGCCGCCGCAGTTGAACACGCCGATCTCCAGGTCCTCCCATTCGACCAGGCGCATTTCGCCCGGTCCGAGCTCTTCCAAAGGGCACACTTCGATCACTTGCGGCACAGCTATAAATCCTAGCGCGTAGATAGGATTTGCCGCGCCCGCCGGCGCCACGACCTACGCCGCGGACTCCCAATCGGCCGAGTGGCCGAGCGAGGCGCCCTTCAGCACCTTCAGCGACAGCAGCGCGCATTTCATCCGCGTCGCCGAGATGTCGATCCCGAGCAGGTCCAGCACGAACGACCGGTCTAGCGCCAGCAGCTGCTTCACCTGCATCCCCTTGACCTCGTCCGACGCCATCGACGCCGCCGCCTGCGAGATCGCGCACCCGTGGCCCGAGAACCGCACGTCCTCGATCCGCCCCTCCCCATCCACCGCCAGCTGCACCGTCAGCTCGTCCCCGCACAGAGGATTCAGGTCATGAAACTCCAGATCCGGACTCTCGATCTCCTCCCCCGGAGGACTCCAGTTGTGCGGATGCTTGTAGTGATCGAGGATGTTCTCGCGATACAGGTCGTCCATCGCTGATTAGCGTAGCGACCCGGCCTGCAACGCCCACGCCAATTCAGCCGAGCTCGGAGGCGAACGCGTCGAGTGCCCGCTCCACGTCCTCCCGCGACACGTCGAGGTGCGTGACCGCGCGCACGCGGTGGGCGCCGAACGCCTGCAGCTCGACCCGATCGGCGATCCGCGACACCAGCGCCGGCGCGTCGTCGACCGAGAAGATCACGATGTTGGTCTCAACGGAAGCCGGGTCGAGCTGCACGCGCGGAAGCGACGCCAGGCCCTCGGCGAGAAGTCGAGCATGCGAGTGGTCCTCGGCGAGGCGATCCACGTGGTGATCGAGCGCGTACAGGCAGCCGGCGGCGACGATCCCGGACTGGCGGAAGGCGCCACCGAGCATCTGCTTCCACCGCCACGCCTCGTCGATCAACTCGCGCGAGCCCGCGAGCACCGCACCGACCGGCGCCCCCAGGCCCTTCGTGAAATCGATCCACGCGGTGTCGAAGCCGCCGGCAAAGTCAGAGGCCGGAACGCCCGACGCGACGACCGCGTTCATCAGCCTCGCCCCATCCATGTGGGCTCGCAAGCCGTGCCGTCGGACGACCTCCAAGACCGACTGAATAGCCGACAACGGCCACACGTGGCCGCCCGCGAGGTTTGTGGTCTGCTCGACCGACACCAGCCTGGATCGCGGCATGTAGCGCGTGGGCGCCTGCCGCACCGCCGCCTCGAGCTGCTCCCGTGTGAAGATGCCCCCCGGGCCGTCCAAAGCTCGGATCATCAGCCCGGACAGCACCGCCGGCCCGCCGGCCTCGGAGTTGATCGGGTGCGAGGTGCGGTCGAGGATCACCTCGTCGCCGCCCGGCCGGGCGTGGACGCGGAAGGCGATCTCGTTGCACATCGTCCCGCTCGGCAGGAAGACCGCCGCCTCGAAACCCAGCAGCTCCGCCACGCGGTCCTGCAAGGCCGAAGTCGTCGGATCCAGCCCGCGCTGTTCGTCTCCGACGACCGCGGCGGCGATGGCCTCGCGCATCCCGGCGGTGGGTCGCGTCTGCGTGTCGCTGTAGAGGTTGACCGGCGGCACGCGGTGCGGGACTCAGTCCAGCTGCAGCGTGCGCCGGACGACCCCGAGGCCGTCGATCAGCCGCGCCACGTCCTCGGACGAGTTGTGCACCGCGAACGACGCACGGGTCGTCGCGTGCACGCCCAGACGACGCATCAGCGGCTGCGCGCAGTGGTGCCCAGCGCGGACGCACACCCCCAGCCTCCCGAGTATGTCCGCGATGTCGTGCGGATGGGCGCCCTCCAACGTGAACGAGACGAGCGCGCCCCGATCCGCGGCCGCCAACGGACCCTGCACGGCCAAACCCGGCACCGAAGACAAACGATCCAGCGCCAGCCCGACCAAGCCCTGCTCGTGTCCCCGGATCGAGTCGATCCCGAGCGCCTGAATCCAGTCGACGGCAGCACCCAGCCCGATCGCCTCGGCGATCTGCGAGGTGCCCGCCTCGAACTTCCCGGGCAGGTCGGTCCAGGTGGACTCGTTGGCCGCGACCGTGCGGATCATGTGGCCGCCACCGATGAACGGCGGCATCTCCTCGAGCAGCTCACGCCGCCCGTGGAGGACCCCGATCCCGGTCGGGCCGTACGCCTTGTGCCCGGTCCACGCATAGAAATCGACATCGAGGTCGGGCAAGAACACTGGCATCTGCGGGATCGCCTGCGTGCCGTCCACGACCACGACAGCCCCACTGGCGTGCGCGCGACGCGCGATCTCCGCCACCGGGTTCACGGTCCCGAGGACGTTGGACACGTGCACGACGGCGACCAAGCGCGGGCCCCGGGCCAGCAGCGAATCAAACGCATCCAAATCGAGCAGCCCGTCGGACGAAACGGGCACATATGCGAGCTCGGCCTCCCGGTCCTGACACAGCAGCTGCCACGGGACGATGTTCGAGTGGTGCTCCATCTCGGTCAGCACCACGAGGTCGCCGCGCTGCACGTTATGGCGCCCCCACGTGTACGCGACCATGTTGATCGCCGCGGTGGCGTTCGCGGTGAAGATCGTCTCCTCCCGCGTCGAGCCGAGCCACGCAGCGATCCGGTCGCGGGCGCCCTCGTACAGATCGGTCGCCTCGGCCGCGAGCGGGTACACGCCGCGGTGGACCGATGCGCGGTGCTCGGTGTAGTACGACGTCATCGCGTCGATCACGGGATCGGGCGTCTGCGATGTCGCCGCGGAATCCAGGTACGCGACCGGCTGGCCGTCGAACAGCCGGTTCCGGAGCACGGGGAACTGAGCCGCCACCCCCGCGAGAGAGTCAGGGGCGATGGCAGTCATCAGGCTGCCTTCTCGATCTCGTCGGTGATCCAGCCGTAACCCTTGGCCTCGAGCGAGTCAACCAGTTCGGGGCCGCCCTCGCGGACGATCCGCCCCTGGTACATCACGTGCACGTGACTCGGCTGCACGAGGTGCAGGATCCGCTGGTAGTGGGTGATGATCAGCACGCCCATGTCCGGGCCCGCGACCGCGTTCACTCCGTTCGCCACGACCCGCAATGCATCGATGTCCAACCCGGAGTCGGTCTCATCCAGAATCGCCAGCTCGGGCTTCTGCAACGCCAGCTGGAGGATCTCCATCCGCTTCTTCTCGCCACCGGAGAAGCCCTCGTTCAGATACCGCGTCGAGAAGTCGCGCGGCACGTCGGTGAGCTTCATCGCCGCCTCGACCGTCTGACGAAACTCCTTCAGAGGAATGGCGTCCTCGCCGCGTGCTTCGCGATGTGCATTCAGCACCGTCCGCAGGTACTTGGTGACGGTCACGCCCGGCACCGCCACCGGATACTGGAACGCCATGAACAGGCCCATCCGCGCGCGCTCATCCGGCGACGCCTCGGTGACGTCCTCCCCGCGAAACACGATCTGACCCTCGGTCACCTCGAGTCCGGGATGTCCCATGACCGCATTCGCCAGTGTGGATTTTCCGGACCCATTGGGCCCCATCAGCGCGTGAATCTCACCCTTGCCGACGGCCAGATCCACGCCCCGAAGGATCTGCTTCTCACCGGCTCGGACGTGAAGGTTGCGTATCTCTAGGTCTGCCATATCCACTTTCTGTAGTAAGTCTTCAGGCCGTCGGCACGACGACCACCGGGGCGTTTTCCGAGGACGAGGACGCGGACACGCGCTCACCCCGCCGCGAGAATTCGACGAGCTCGGCGAGCGTGGTGGTCTGCAGCGAGCGGATGATCCCGCCCTGGACGCGCGTCCACAGCAGCTTGGTCGCGCAGCCGCGCCCGGCGTCGGGCTCGTGCGAGCACAGCACGCGCTCGGTGTGGTCGTGGACGAAGCACTCCATCGGGGCGATCGCACCCTCGAGCGCCTGCACCACGTCCACCATCGCGATCTCGTCGGCCGGCCGCGACAGCCAGTAGCCGCCGTGCGCGCCGCGAGCGCTCATCACGAGCCCGGCCTTGCGCAGCCTGGCGACGACCTGCTCGAGATACGCCAGCGGCAATCCCTCCGCGTCCGCGATCGCCTTTAGGGAGGTGGGCTGCTCGGGCGCCTGGCGCCCCAGCTCGACCATCAGGCGCACGCCGTACTCGGCCTTCGAGGAGAAGATCATCGGTTCCATATCCTACCAGGATGGTCGGATTGGGCCTCGCTGCGCTCGACGTCCTCCGGACGATGTCGCGGCAGGCCCGTCGCATCCCCCGCTAGGCTCCGAGGCACATGCGCTCGCAGACGGTCCGCCGTGAAGGCACCGGTCCGATCGCCACCTCCGACGACATTGCGGCGGCGGCGACCCTGGCGCGCGAGCACGGGCGCATCGGCATCGACACCGAGTTCATGTCCGAGGGCCGCTACCGGGCGCTGCTCTGCCTGGTGCAGATCGCGGTCGACGATGACGCGCGCCCCGAGGGCGAGCCCCGCATCGACCTGATCGACCCGCTCGAAAGCGACGCCGACGTGGCGCCCATCGCGCAGCTGCTCGCGGACCCGGCGATCGAGGTCGTGCTTCACGCCGGCCGCCAGGACGTGGCGATCCTGCGCCGCGCCTGGGCGACCGAGATCACGAACATCTTCGACACGCAACTCGCCGCGGGATTCGTGGGCGCGAGTGCGCAGACCGGCTACGGCAACCTGCTCGGGACGATGCTCGGCCGGCGGGTCGGCAAGACCGCGAGCTACACGCGCTGGGACGCACGCCCGCTGACCGCCGAGCAGCTCAGCTACGCCGCCGAGGACGTCGCGCATCTGCTCGAGCTCGCCGACGAGCTGCAGCGGCGGCTGAAGGAGACGGGCCGCCTCGGCTGGGCGCGCGAGGAGTGCCGCCGCCTCGAGTCCGCCACCGACGAGCGCGACCCGCTCACCGCCTGGGAGCGGCTGCCGCGCGTCGGGCAGCTCGACCCCCGCGCCCGGGCGGTGGCGCGCGAGCTGGCGGCATGGCGCGAGCGCACCGCATCCGAGGAGGATCGCCCCGTCGGGTCGGTGCTCGGCGACCCGGCGCTGGTCGAGCTCGCCAAGCGCCACCCCTCGAACCTCGGCGCGCTCGAGCAGATCCGCGGCATCCACCCGTCCGGGATCAGGCGGCGCGGCGCCGCGATACTCGAAGCGATCGCCGAAGGCATGAAGGCGGAGCCGATTCCCCGCGACGAGCCGCGCGGCCGCTCGGAGCCCGAGGACGCCCCGCTGATCGTGCTCGCGGAGGCGCTGCTGCGCGCGCGCTCGCTCGAGGCGGGGCTCGCCTACGAGCTGATCGCGTCGCGCAACGAGCTTGAGCTGATCGTCGCCGCCGTGCGCCGGCACGAGGCCGAGCCGGACGTGCGCACGCTCGAGGGCTGGCGCTCGGAGCTCGTCGGAGCGGACCTGCGCGCCCTGCTCGGCGGCCGCAAGGCGATCTCGGTTGGACCCGATCGCCACCTCGTGCTCGGCGACGTCTGAGCCCTACGAGGCTCCGACCTCGAGCATCATCGACATCGCGGGCGTCTGGTCGAAGATCGAGCTCGAAAGCGCGTGGGTGATCGTCGTCGGTCGGGCGATCTGCCCGAGGTCGATCTGCTGCAGGTCGTCGGCCGCCGTCGAATAGGTGAGTCGCAGCTTGTGCCCGGGCGAGTTCGCCGCCGTCTCGGTCGAGGTGTCGCCGTCGGCGAGCGACCAGCCCGCCTTGCGCAGCGCATGGCTCTCGTCGTGCGCGAGGATGTCCGACGACGGGTACTTGCTGTCGAGCACGACGAGTTCGATCGTGCAGTACGCGCGCGACCCCTGATCGCACTCGCGCACCTGCGTGGCGATCTTGGCGCCGGGCACGAGTGGCACGTCGCTGGCGGTGGGCGTGCGCTCGACCGTGCTCGCGCCACACCCAGCCAGCCCGACGGCCAGTGCAAGCGCGCCGGCGACGCCTAGTCTTCGGGCGATCATGGGAAGGAGCGCAGCGTAGCGGGCGTTAATACGAGCATCGGGCGCTATGTGCTGGGGGCGGCCGCACTGCTCGTGGTGTTGGGCTCGCTCGCGATCGCCGCGGTCGCGGTGCGCCGGCGGGTGCTGCCCGAATGGTCCGGCGCTGCGGCTCGGCTCGCCGAAACCGTCACCGGGCTGGCGCTGCTGATCGGGATCCTCGAGCTGCTCGGCGCGGTGGGGCTGTTCGTGCTCGGGCCCATCGTGGTCGCCTCGGCGCTCGCCGGCGCCGCCGCCTGGCGCTGGGTCGCACCGCCCCGACGAACGCACAAGGGTTCTGAGCACCCAGGCTGGGGCATCGGCGCTGTGCTCGCGCTGCTCGCCGGCGCCACCGTGATCGCCGAATGGAGCGGTCTCACGATCCAGTCCTACGACGTCGGCATCCGCGGGTTCGACTCGCTCTGGTACCACCTCCCGTGGGCGGCGAGCTTCGCGCAGACGGGGAACGTGGTGTCGCTGCGGTTCACCGACGTCGAGTACCTGACGCCGTTCTATCCCGCCACCGCGGAGATGCTGCACGGCCTCGGGATCGTCCTGCTCGGCCGCGACACGCTGTCGCCCGGACTCAACCTGGTGTGGCTGGCGCTGACGCTGCTGGCCGCGTACTGCATCGGCCGCCCGCGCCGGGTGGGCGCCGCCACGACGATCGGCGCAGCGCTCGCGATGGGGACCACGATGATGGACTACTCGCAGGCGGGCGCCGCCGCCAACGACGTGGTCGCGGTGTTCTTCCTGCTGGCGGCGGTGGCGCTGCTGATGACCGATCCCGACCGCCCGGCCGCGCTCGTCCTGGCGGCCGTGGCGGCGGGTCTGGCGGTGGGGACCAAGCTCACGGTGCTCGCGCCCGTGCTGGCACTCACGATCGGCGTGGTCGCGATCGCCCCGGCCGGCCGGCGTCTGAAAACCGCCGCGCTCTGGCTCGGGCCGCTGGTCGTGGCCGGCGGGTTCTGGTACGCCCGCAACCTGATCGCGGTCGGCAACCCGCTGCCGTGGACGAGCGCCGGCGGGATCCTGCCGACGCCCGCGCCGCCACTTCAGCAGCACACCGGGTACAGCGTCGCGCACTACCTGACGAACTCGCACTTCTGGAGCGCGTTCGCGCAGCCGGCGCTCGCGGCCGGGCTCGGCCGGTGGTGGTGGGCCGTGCTGGCGGTGGCGATCCTCGGTCCGGTGCTCTGCCTGCTGCCCGCGCCCGGGCGCTTGGGAAGAAACTCGGACTATTTCCGGGTTTCTTCCCAAGCGGTCGTACGGATGCTCGGGGCGGTGGCGCTGCTCTCACTTGCGGCGTACCTGATCACCCCCGAGACCGCCGCCGGGCCGACGAGCGACCCGCTCGGATTCGCGTTCAACCTGCGCTACCTCGCGCCGGCGCTCACGCTGGCGCTGGCGGTGGCGCCGCTCGCGCCGGCGCTCTCGGGAGCGCCGGCAACCCGCACCGCCGTGACCGCAGCGCTCGCGATCGTCCTCGCGGTCACGGTGGCGCAGCCCGCGCTGTGGCCGAACTCCCACGCCGCCGGCGCGGTCGCGATCGGGGTGGTGGCGCTCGCGGCAGCCTCGGTCACGGCCATCGCGACCGGCAGACGGGTCCGGATCCGCGCGCGGAGGTCGGTCGCGACCGCGATCGCCATCGCTGCCGCCGGGCTCGTGCTCGTTGCCGGCGTGGCCGCCGGCTACGCGCTTCAGGGCCACTACCTCCGGGGCCGCTATGCCTACCAGCCGGGCGTCTCGTACCTCGCGAAGGTCTGGGCGCTGTTCCGGACCGTCCACGACTCTCGCGTCGGCGTCGTCGGCACTTTCGGGGGGTTCTTCTCGTATCCGCTGTACGGACTGGATCTCTCCAACCGAGTGACCTACGTCGCCCAGCGCGGGCCAAACGAGTCGTTCACGCCGATCGTCACCTGCGCTCGATGGCGGTCACAGGTGAACGCCGACCACTTGAAATACCTAATCACAACACCCGCACGCGACCCTTGGCACCCAAGCGTGCTGGCGCCCTCCCCCGAGACCCGCTGGACCGCGACCGACCCCGCCGCCACGCCGGTGTTCACCGAACGCGCGCTGGGCCAGCCGATCGTCGTGTTCCGCCTCAGCGGACCCCTCGACGTTGCCGGGTGCCCAGAAAGCTGAAGGTAAGCTCCATTTACATGACTACTGTTGCCGATGCACTAACCGACCCCGAGCTGCTCGAGACCGAGTGGGACCTCGCCCCACTCGTCGACGGCGACGACCGCGCCGGCGCCGAGCGCATGCTCACCGAGGCCAAGGACCGCGCGGCGAATTTCGCGTCTGCCTACGCCGGAAAGGTCGCCGACCTCGACGCCACAGGACTCGACTTCGCGATGCGCGAGCTCGAGGAGATCAACGAGCTGATCGGGCGCGCAGGGTCGTACGCGAGCCTGCAGTTCGCGACCGACACCGCCGACCCGGCGCGCGGGGCGCTGCTCCAGCTCGTCCAGGAACGCGCCACCGAGATCGAGACTCTGCTGTTGTTCTTTGACCTCGAGTGGGCGGCGGTCGACGACGACCGCGCCGACGAGCTGCTCGAGTCCGCGGCGCTCGATCGCTACCACCACCACCTGCACAGCGCGCGACGCTACCGCCCGCACCTGCTCTCAGAGAGCGAGGAGAAGATCCTCTCCGAGAAGTCGATCTCGAGCCAGGCGGCCTGGGGCCGCCTGTTCGGAGAGCTGGTCTCGGCGCTCCGCGTCGACCTCGACGACGAGGAGCTGACACTCGACGTCGCGCTCAGCCGCCTGCTGTCACCCGATCGCGAGCTGCGGCGGCGCGCCGCCGATTCCGTCTCGACCGCGCTCGAGCCCGGATTGCGCACGCGCGGGTTCGTCTACAACACGCTCGTCTACGACAAGTCGGTCGAGGACCGGCTGCGGAGCTACCCGAACTGGCTGGCGAGCCGCAACCTCGCCAACGAGGCGTCGGACGAGTCCGTGATGGCGCTGATCGAGGCGGTGCGAAATCGCTTCGACATTCCCCAGCGCTGGTACCGGCTCAAGGCGAAGCTGCTCGGGGTCGACCGTCTGGCCGACTACGACCGCTCGGCGCCGGTGCTCGCCGAGGACGTCACGTTCTCGTACGGCGAGGCGCGCGACCTGGTGCTCGACACGTACCAGTCGTTCGCGCCGACGGCCGGCACGATCACCCGGCGGTTCTTCGACGAGAACTGGATCGACGCGCCGACGAGGCCGCACAAGCGAGGCGGCGCCTTCTGCGCGTACACGGTCCCGAGCGTCCATCCGTACGTGCTGCTCAACTTCACCGCCACCCGCCGCGACGTGCTGACGATGGCGCACGAGCTCGGCCACGGCCTGCATGCCGCACTCGCCCAGCCCCAGGGCGTGTTCCACCAGTCGACGCCCCTGACGCTAGCCGAGACCGCGTCGGTGTTCGGCGAGGAGCTGGTGTTCGGGCGGATGCTCGCCGACGTCACCGACGACGATCGCCGGCTCGCGCTGCTCGCCGAGCGAGTCGACGGCGCGATCGCCACCGTGTTCCGCCAGATGGCGATGAACCGGTTCGAGCACCTCGTGCACACGCGCCGGCGGACCGAGGGCGAGCTGTCGGTCGACCGGATCAACGACACCTGGGTCGAGACGCAGGAGGAGCTGTTCGGCGATTCGGTCGAGATCACCGGCGGCTACCGGATGTGGTGGTCCTACGTGCCGCACTTCATCAACACGCCCGGCTACGTGTACGCGTATGCCTACGGCCTACTGCTTGCGCTGTCGGTCTACAGCCGCTACCTGCACGAGGGCGAGTCGTTCGTGCCGCGCTACCTGGAGCTGCTGTCCGCCGGTGGATCGCGCAGCCCCCAGCACCTGGCGGAGATCGTCGGGATCGATCTCACCGATCCCGGGTTCTGGGACTCCGGGCTCGCGCTCGTCGAGGAGCAGCTGTCAGAGGCGGAGCAGCTCGCGGCGAAGCGCTAGCGGACGCTAGTGGTGCGCCTTGCGCGTCCGCGAGCGCTCCTCCTGGCGCTCGACCACGTTCACGATCAGCTTCATCACCTGCTCGATCCCGGTCGCCTGCGCGTCGCCGTGCTCGAACGCCTCGCGCCAGTCGCGGATGTGGCCTTTGGTCGCGAGCTCGTTGAAGCGCGAGCGCGACACGGAAATGTTCACCTTGGCATCGGCCGCGAAGCTCTTGGTCACCTTCGGGCCTGGCAGCTCGACCCGATATAGCTGGGGCTCGCCACGGGCGCGAAACTCGAGACCCGCCACGATCTTGAGGTTGGCCAGCGCCGGGACCTCGTCGAGGAACCGCGTGACCGCGGTCTCGATCAGGGACTTGGTGTCGGCGGCCATCAGATCTTGTTCCGCTCGAGCAGTTTGCGCCCGATCACCATCCGCTGGATCTCGCTCGTGCCCTCACCGATCAGCAAGAGCGGGGCGTCTCGATAGATCCGCTCGATCTCGTACTCCTTGGAGTATCCGTAGCCGCCGTGGATCCGCAGGCACTCCTCGGCGCAGAAACGGCCGGCCTCAGAAGCGAATAGCTTCGCCATGCCGGCCTCGATGTCCGAGCGCTCGCCCGCGTCCTTCATCCGGGCCGCGCGGTGGGTCAATAGGCGCGCGGCCTCGACCTGGGTGGCCATGTCCGCGAGCTTGAACTGGATCGCCTGGTGCTGGGCGATCGGTTTGCCGAACGCGCGCCGTTCCTGGCTATAGCGAAGTGCGAGCTCCAACGCTCGCTGTGCTAGCCCCACGCCGCGGGCGGCGACGTTGACCCGGCCCAGCTCCAAGGCGTCCATCATCTGCGGGAACCCCTTGTTGAGGCCGGCGTCCTCGCCCCCGAGGATGTTCTCTGCCGGGCAGCGATAGCCGTCGAACACGAGCTCGGTCGACTCGACGCCCTTGTAACCCATCTTCTTGATCTTCGGGGGCACGTTGAAGCCGGCGTAGTCGCCGGTGTTCTCACTGACGCCGGGCTCCTTCTCGGCGATGAAACAGGTCAACCCGCGGTGCTTGGGCTCGGCGTTCGGGTCTGTCCTCACCAGGACGAAAACAAGCGAAGACCGCAGGCCGTTCGTGACCCACATCTTCGTCCCGTTGATCTCGTAGCCCCCGTCGCCGGTCTTCTTGGCCGAGGTCTTGATCGCAGCCACGTCCGACCCCAGCTCGGGCTCGGACAAGCTGAACGCGGCGCGCATCTCCCCGGTGGCCATCTTCGGCAGGTACTTCTGCTTTTGCGCGTCGGTCCCGAACTTCATCAGCAGGTATGACCCGATGAAGTGGGTGTTGACGATCCCCGAAATCGAGATCCACCCGCGCGACAGCTCCTCGACGATCATCGCGTAGGTGCTCAGATCGAGCCCCATCCCGTCGAACTCCTCCGGGATCGTGACCCCGAACAGCCCGAGCTCCTTCATCTGCTCGACGATCGGCTCCGGGAACTCGTCCTCGTGGTCGTAGTGCTCGGCGTTCGGGATGATCTGCTCGTCGGCGAACTGGCGCACCATCTCGCAGATCGCGCGCTGCTCGTCTGTCCTGTCAGTGGTTGCGATAGCCATGCTGCTCCTCAGTCTCTGGGGAGCAGCCGAGAATACGTGAGATGGCTCGGCTCAGCTGCCGTTTCGGGCGGCAGACGCGGCGGCTTCGGACTTCACGCCGTGCTTCCAAGCGGTCTTCGGCCGGCTCTCGGCCTCGCCGTCGACTTCGACGTCGACGCGCTCGTTGAAGAAGCACAACCGGCCGGCGATGCCGTCGACGGCCCGTAGCGGGTCGTCGTAGTACCAGATCAGATCCTTGACGGTTTCGCCGTTCGGGAGGCGCACCGCGTAGTAGCTGGCGATGCCCTTGTACGGGCAGCGCGTGGCGGTGTCGGTGGACTCGAGCTCGGCCGACACGTCATCGCGCGGGAGGTACCAGCGGATCGGCAGGTTCGACTCGAACAGCGCCATCGCGTGGTCGCTCTCGGCCAACACCTCGCCGTCGAGCGAGACCTTGATGTGGCGCGAGGTCGGGAGCACGTCGACGCGGTGGTACGGGTCGCGCGGATGAACGAACACCTCTTCGTCCTCCTCGAACCACTGATCCATCCGATCCCAGTAGAACGCGATCATGTCCGTGATCGGCTCGGCTGCCTCGAGTGGTTCGGGGTAGTACCAGGCGCCGTTCTCGACGACCTTGTCGCCGGCGCGAATCGTGTGGTACGAGGCCTCGCCCTTCTTCGGACACTTGGTGTGGCGGTCAGAGGCCTCGAGCACGTCGGCGCGGACGTCCTCACGCGGGAAGTAGTAGACCGGTTGATGGCCGGACTCCGACACCATCAGCGCGTTGCGGGAGTCGGCGACCGTCTCGCCGCCGACGATCACCCGGATCCACTTCGGGCACGGCTCTATGTACATCGCCATGCCCGGATCCGGCGTATCGAAGTTGTGGCTACCCGCTGGATCCTTCCCCAACGGCCCAGTTCCCGTCATCAGCCCCATGTCGCGCCGAGCTTACCAAGGCACATGCCCGCACAGGGAAACAGTGTCTTAAAGAAAATCGCCGCCGGCCGCAACCAGACCGATCGCCAGCTCCGCTGACGAGCTCCAAAGGAGCCGAACCCGCATGTTGTCGGTCTAGGCCCCCTTGCGCCGGCGGCCGAGCCGTGATTGTGACGGAAACTTCATCAAACATCACTTTTTTGGACAAATGTTTGAGAGCTGGAACGAATGACTAAGCACCTGGCACACTGGCCGCCGGGATGAATTTCGCTCGAGACGTCGTCGACGGCGCTCCGCCGGACCGCACGGCGCTGATCGAGCTTGCCCGCGACGGCGGCCGGCGCGAGTGGACCTTCGCCGAGGTGTCGGACCGGAGTGCCCGGCTGGCGGGCACATTCGCGCGCCACGGGGTTGCCCGCGGGGACGTCGTGATGACGCTGATCGGCAACCGCCCGGAGTGGGTGCTGACGATGCTCGCCTGCTTTCGGATCGGCGCGGTCGCGCTCAGCTGCAACGAGCAACTCCGGGCGCACGACCTGGCCCAGCGGATCGCGGCCTCGTCGCCGAAGCTGATCGTCGCCGACGAGCGCAACCTCAGCGAATTGACCGCCGCGCGACCGCCGTGCACCGTCCTGACGATCCCGGACGACCGGCTGTTCGAGGCCGCCGAACCGGCGCCGGCCGCTGAGCTCGAACCTGACGACCCGTGTCTGATCACGTTCACGAGCGGCACCACGGGCGAGCCGACCGGCGTCGTCCATGGGCAACGCTACCTGCCCGGCCAGCGGCTCCAGTCCGAGCACTGGCTCGACGCGCGGCCGGGCGATCTGGTCTGGTGCACCGCTGCCACCGGCTGGTCCAAATCCGCGCGGAACGTGTTCATCGCCCCGTGGCTCCGGGGCGCGGCCGCGCTCCTGCACGATGAGCGATTCGACCCCGCGCAGCGACTCGAGCTCCTCGCCGCCGAGGAGGTCAACGTCCTGTGTATGGCCCCGACCGAGTACCGCGTGATCGCCAAGCGCGTGCAGCTCAGGCCGCTGCCGGCGCTGCGGTCGCTGGTCGCGGCGGGGGAGGCGCTCAACCCCGAGGTGATCCGAACGTTCACCGAGCAGGTCGGGCTCGCGGTCCGCGACGGCTACGGCCAGACCGAGACCGGACAGCTGACGGCCAACCCGCCCGGCGAGCCCGTCCGCCCGGGGTCGATGGGCCGGCCGCTGCCCGGCGTCAATCTGCGCGTCGACGACGGTGAGCTCGTGCTGGCCGACCCCGCCACCGACCCGACATTCTTCGTCGGCTACGTCGACGGCACGCCCTCGCCGACCGACGAACCGTGGCGAACCGGCGACCGGGTCAGCCTCGACGACGACGGCTACCTGTACTTCGAGGGGCGCGCCGACGACCTGATCATCTCCGCCGGTTACCGGATCGGCCCGTTCGAGGTCGAGTCGGCGCTCGTGTCGCACGAGGCGGTCGCGGAGGCGGCGGTCGTCGCCGCGCCCGACGAGGAGCGCGGCGCGGTCGTGCGAGCCGTCGTCGTGCTGCGCGACGGGTTCGCTCCCGGGCAGGCGCTCGCGACCGAGCTCCAGGAGCACGTCAAGCACGAGACCGCGCCGTACAAGTACCCGCGGATCGTCGAGTTCACCGACGAGCTGCCCAAGACCGCCTCGGGAAAGATCCAGCGGGCTAGCCTCAGGAGGCGATGAGCGAACCACGCCCCGTCATCGGAATCTGCACGGCGCTCGCCCGCGCGAACTGGGGCGTATGGAAGGAGCGCGACGCCGCTCTGCTCGCGCGCAGCTACATCGAGGCGATCCAGCGCGCCGGGGGCCTGGCTGTGATGATCCCTCCGGACGGGCGCTTCGAGGACGAGCCCGACGAGCTCCTCGACCTCCTCGACGGTCTGATCCTCGCGGGCGGCAACGACATCGACCCCGCGCACTACGGCGCCGATCTCCATCCGGAGACGCGCCAGCTGGTGCCTGAGCGCGACCGTGCGGAACTCGCGCTTGCCACTCGAGCCGTCGAGCGCGATATGCCGGTGCTCGGCATCTGCCGCGGCATGCAGCTGATCAACGTGGCGTTCGGGGGGACGCTCAGCCAGCACCTGCCCGAGGAGCTCGGCCACGAGGAGCACCGCCGCACGCCGGGCAGCTTCGAGGGCTCCGAGCACGACGTGCGCCTGACCGCCGGCTCGCTCGCGGCGCGCGCCGCCGGCGAGGAACTCCACTCCACCAAGTCCCATCATCACCAGGGGGTCGCCACCCTCGGCGATGGCCTCGAGGTCACCGGGCACTCGACGATCGACGACCTCCCAGAAGCGATCGAGGCGCCGGGACGCCGGTTCGTGCTCGGCGTGCAGTGGCACCCCGAGGCGGACGAGCAGAGCCGCGTCGTCGCCGCGATCGTCGAGCAGGCGCGCGACTACCGCAATGCGCGCGGTTCGTCGTACCCGGCGGCGCGGACGGCGTCGGTCACACGCTCGGCGTGGGCCTGACCACGCGTCTCGAGCACGAGCTGTACCGCGGTCTCGCGGACGTGCAGATCGAAACCCTCGCGGATGTGCTCGACGTCGAGCAGGTTCGCGCGGAGTTCGCCGACCAGCGCGAGCAGCCGCGCCAGTGATCCGGGACGGTCGGGCAGCGAGGCGAGCAGTACCAGCCGCCGGCCCGCCTGGCTCTCGTGCCGGCGCGCCACCTCGGCGAGCAGGCCGGCGTCGACGTTTCCGCCCGACAGGATCACGACGGTCGTCCCCGGCGATGAGCCCTGTAGCCGGCCGGACAGGAGCGCCGCGACGCCGACGGCGCCTGCGCCCTCGACCACGAGCTTGGCCCGCTCGAGCATGAACACCATCGCCTCGGCGACCTCGTCTTCCTCGACCGAGACGACGTCGTCGACCCACCGCTCGATCAACGACAGGGTCAGCTCGCCGGGACGCTTCACCGCGATCCCGTCGGCGATCGTAAGCGCCGAGCGGGCCGGGACCGGCTTGCCGGCCGCGAGCGACCCCCGCACCGGGGAGCAGGACGCGGCCTGGACGCCGACCACCTCGATCGACGCGCGCGCGGACTTGAGCGCGATCGCTATGCCGCTCACGAGCCCTCCCCCGCCGACGGGCACGATCACCCGCGCGAGGTCGGGCACCTGTTCGAGCAACTCGAGCCCGATCGACCCCTGGCCGGCGATCACGTCGGGGTCCTCGAACGGGTGCACGAACGCCACCCGCTCGTCCTCGGCGGCGCGGTCGTAAGCCGCCTCGAGCGCCTCGTCGACGGTCTGCCCGACCATGCTGACCTGCGCGCCGAGCGACCGCGCGGCCTCGACCTTGGCGATCGGCGCACCCTCGGGCATGAACACGATGCACGGCACGCCCCGTGCGCGGGCCGCGTAGGCGACCGCCTGGGCGTGGTTGCCGGCGCTGCCCGTGATCACACCGGCGGCGCACGCGTCGCCGAGCGCCGACACCTTCGTGAGCGCGCCGCGAATCTTGAACGAGCCCGTCCGCTGGAGGTTCTCGGTCTTCAGCGCCACGATCCCGCCGGCGCGTTCGCTCAGCGTGCGCGAGCTCAGCACCGGTGTCTGCTTGACGGCCCCGGCGATCACCTGGGCAGCGCGGCGTACGTCGTCGGCCGAGACCGGCGCGTTGCCCCCGGTGACGTGAGCGGTCTCAGTCAGGGATCGCCACCACCGCGTCAATCTCGACCTGCGCGCCACGCGGCAGGGCGACCACCGCGATCGCCACCCGGGCCGGGGGGTCCGACTCGAAGAACGACTCGTACACCTCGTTGACCGACGCGAACGACGCCATGTCGGTGAGGTACACGGTCAGCCGCACGGCGTCCCCGAGGGTCGCGCCGGCCGCATCGCACACCGCGGCGAGGTTCTCCAGGCACCGCCCGGCCTGGTCCGCGGCGGTCGCACCGACGAGGTCCCCGGTCTTCGGATCGAGTGGGATCTGACCGGAGCAGAACAGCAAGTCGCCGGACGTGCGAACGGCGTGCACGTACGGACCAACTGCCTCGGGAGCGCCGGGCGCCCTTATCGACTCGCGGTGTGCTGGCAATGCGTTTCCTCCTCAGTCGCGCAGTGCACGTAGCGTATTGCTCACGTCTGCACTGGGGTAGCCTGGGACAGTGTCGAACCGCCTCGGGGGCGAGAGCTCACCGTACCTGCGCCAGCACAAGGACAACCCCGTCGCCTGGGAGCCATGGGGGCCAGAGGCGATCGGGCGGGCACGCGACGAGGACCGCCCGCTGCTCGTGTCGATCGGCTATTCGGCCTGCCACTGGTGCCACGTCATGGCGCACGAATCGTTCGAGGACGAGCAGGTCGCGGCGGTCATGAACGAGCGGTTCGTGTGCGTGAAGGTCGACCGCGAGGAGCGCCCGGACATCGACGCGATCTGCATGGAGGCCTGCCAGGCGCTGACCGGGCACGGCGGCTGGCCGCTCAACGCGTTCCTCACGCCGGACGGCGTTCCGTTCTACGCCGGCACCTACTTCCCCCCCGAATCGCGCCACGGGCTGCCGAGCTGGCGGATGGTGCTCGACGGGGTCGCCGACGCGTGGTCTACGCGCCGCAATGACATCGTTCGCCAGGGCGCGAAGATGGTCGAGGCGCTGAGCGCGACGGCGCGGCTCGAGCCGTCGGTCGAGCCGATCACGCAGGAGCTGATCCGCGAGGCGCTGGTCTCGCTGTGGGGCACGTACGACCGGGTCAACGGCGGCTTCGGGCGCGCGCCGAAGTTCCCGCAGGCGTCGGTGATCGAGTTGCTGCTCGCCCGGGGCGAGCGCGAGATGTCGCTCGAGACGCTCGAGGCGATGGCCCGCGGCGGGATCTACGACCAGGTCGGCGGCGGGTTCGCCCGCTACGCGGTCGACGCCACCTGGACCGTTCCTCACTTCGAGAAGATGCTGTATGACAACGCGCTCCTGGCCCGCGCGTATCTCCACGGCTGGCAGGTGTCGGGCCAAGCACGATTTCGTCGGGTCTGCTGCGAGACGCTCGACTGGGCGCTGCGTGAGATGCGCGGTCCCGAGGGCGGCTTCTGCGCGGCGCTCGACGCCGACTCCGAGGGCGTCGAAGGCAAGTTCTACGTGTGGACGGTCGACGAGCTGCGCGCGGCGCTCGGAGCGCTTTATGACACCGCGATCGCGTACTTCGAGCCGAAGCCGTTCGAGTACGGGCTCATCCTCGAAGCCCACGGCCCCGAACCGGAGAACCTTTCGGAGATTCAGCGGGTGCTCCTCGCCGCGCGCTCGGCGCGCGTGCGCCCGGGCCTCGACGACAAGCGTCTGACCTCGTGGAACGCGTTGATGATCTCGGCGCTCGCCGAGGCGGGCGCGGCGCTCGGGCGCGAGGACTACCTCGAGGCGGCGATCGGCTGTGCGTCTTTCGTGCTCGGGGATCTGCGCGACGGCGACGGACGGCTGCTGCGGACCTGGAAGGACGGCCGGGCGCACCTCGACGCCTATCTCGACGACCACGCGTTCCTGCTCGAGGCGCTGATCGGGTGCTACGAGGCGACCGGGAATCCGCGCTGGTACGGCGAGGCGACCGCGCTCGCCGACACGATGATCGAGCGCTTCTCCGATCCCGAGCGCGGCGGCTTCTACACGACCGCCTCGGATCACGAAGAGCTCGCGGCGCGGCGCAAGGACCTCGACGACTCCCCGATCCCGTCGGGGAACGCGTCGGCGGCGTTCGGATTGCTGCGGCTGGCGCTGCTGTCCGGCGAGGGCCGCTACGAGCGCCACGCGCTCGGCGTGCTCAGGCTGCTGTTCCCGCTGGCTGCGCGCCACCCGGGGGCGTTCGGGCACCTGCTCGGCGCCGCCGACTTCTACCTGGCGCCGGTCAAGGAGGTCGCGATCGTCGGTCCCTCGCCTGAAGCGGCTCCGCTCCTGCGCGTGGTCCGCGACGCCTACCGCCCCCACGTGGTGCTCGCCGCCGGCAACGGGGCCGAGGTCGCGAGCGCGGCCGTGCCGCTGCTCGAAGGCCGCGAGCCCGTCGACGGCCACGCCGCGGCATACGTTTGCGAGCGGTTCGTGTGCCAGGCGCCGGTGACGACGCCGGACGACCTCGCCGCCGCGTTGGGTTAGGCCCGCGCCAGCGGGTAGCTAGGAGGTATGCCTTCGGCCCAGGCGACCGTTGAACGCAATGCCGAGCACGTCGAACGCGAGGCGCGGGGCGTCCAGCGCTCGCGGCCGTTCATCGTGCTCGCGCGCACGGGATTCATCGCCCGGGGGGTCACCTACGGTGTGATCGGTGGGATCGCGCTCGCGCTCGCGTTGGGCGCCGGGGCCGCGCCCGCCGCACCCAACCAGCAGGGTGCGCTCGCTCTGATCGCGAGCGCACCGCTCGGCCGCGTCGCCCTGGTCGTGGTCTGCGTCGGGCTGCTGGGCTACGCGATGTGGAAGCTCAGTCAGGCGTTGTTCGGCAGCGGTCCCGAGGGTGGCGGCAGCCCAAAGCTGAAGGACCGCATCTCGAACGGCGCCAGCGGCCTCGCGTACCTCGCGTTGTTCGCGGTGGCGATCCGCATCCTGCTCGGCGGCTCCGGCGGCGGCGGTTCGGGTAGCCCGTCGCACGCCACAGCCGGCGTGCTCGGCTGGCCGGGTGGGGCGGGCATCGTCGCGATCGCCGGCGGCGCGTTCATCGCGATCTGCGCCTACCAGATCTACGAGGCGCTCAGCGGGGGGTTCGCCGAGAACGCCAAGCTCGGCGAGATGACCGAGCGCCAGCGACGCACGTACATGACCGTGGGGCGCATAGGGCTGTGCGCCCGTTCGATCGTGTTCGGAATCGTCGGTTACTTCCTGCTCCAGGCCGCAATCTCGTACGACCCTCACGACGCCGTCGGCATCGACGGGGTGCTGGCGCGGGTCCACCGGGAGCCGCTCGGCACGGTCCTGCTCGCGCTCGTCGCTGCCGGGCTGCTCGCGTTCGCGTGCTACTCGCTGTTCGAGGCGCGCTACCGCCGGCTATAGAACCGGCAGGTAGCGCTCGAGCTCCCACGGGGTCACCTGGACCCGGTAGTCGTCCCATTCCTGGCGCTTGATCTCGATGTAGCGGTTGAACACGTGCTCGCCGAGCGAGCGCAGCACCAGCTCGGACTGGGCGGTCAGCTCGATCGCCTCGCCCAGCGTCGCCGGCAGCTGCTCGATCCCGAGCCGCCGGCGCTCCTCGGCGGACAGGTGGTAGAGGTTCGTCTCCATCGGGTCGGGCAGCTCGTAGCGGTGCTCGATCCCCTCGAGGCCGGCCTGGAGCAGCACCGCGAACGTCAGGTACGGGTTGCACGCCGGGTCCGGGCAACGCAGCTCCATCCGCGTGGCGCGCTCGTTGCCGGGGTGGTACATGGGGATGCGGACCAGCGCGGAGCGGTTCCGACGCGACCACGCCAGATATACGGGCGCCTCGTAGCCCGGCACGAGCCGCTTATACGAGTTGACCCATTGAGCGAAGATCGAGCAGATCTCGCGCGCGTGGCGGAGCTGACCGGCGATGAACGCCTTGCCCACGTCGGACAGGTAGTAGGGGTCCTCGGCGTCGTAGAACGCGTTGTGCTCGCCGCGGAACAGCGACTGATGCGTGTGCATCCCGGAGCCGTTCTTGCCGAACAGCGGCTTGGGCATGAACGTGGCGTGCAGCCCGTACTTCATCGCGTATTCCTTGACCGTGATCCGGTACGTCATGCAGTCGTCGGCCATCTTCAGCGCGTCTGCGTAGCGCATGTCGATCTCGTGCTGGCTCGGGCCGACCTCGTGGTGGGCGTACTCGGTGGGGATCCCGAGCTGTTCGAGCGCGAGCACCGTCTCGCGGCGCAGGTCCGATCCCGCGTCGAGCGTGGTCAGGTCGAAATAGCCGCCCTCGTCGAGCACCTCGGTCGATTTGGGGCTCTTGAAGTAGAAGTACTCGAGTTCGGGGCCGACGTAGTAGTGGTCGAAGCCCATCGCCTTGGCCCGCTCGACCGCGCGGCGCAGGACGTGCCGCGGGTCGCCCTCGTACGGGGTGCGCTCGGGCGTGAGGATGTCGCAGAACATCCGTGCCACGCCCTGCTCCCTGGGACGCCACGGAAGGGTTCTGAACGTCGTCGGGTCGGGCATCGCGATCATGTCCGACTCCTCGATCGGGTTGAAACCGGTGATCGAAGAGCCGTCGAATCCCATCCCACCCTCGAACGCGTCGGTCAGCTCTGTGGCGTTGATCGAGAACGCCTTGAGCTGGCCAAGGATGTCGGTGAACCACAACCGGATGAACCGGATGTCGCGCTCCTGAACGAGCGCGCGCACGTCGTCGGCGGTGAGCGGGGAAGCGGTGGTCGCCATCGGGCGACGAACGTTACTGGCTGGCCGGGCGTTAGAGGCGGGCCGAGAGTTGGCGCTCGCCGAGCCAGCGGTTGGCCCAGCGCTCGAGCTCGGTCAGCGCGGGCTCGAGGTCCCGCCCCATCTGCGACAGCGCGTACTCGACCTTGAGCGGCGGTCCGGAAATGACCGTCCGCTCCACCATGCCGCGACGCTCAAGCTCCTTCATCCGCTCGGACAGCAGGCGGTCCGACAGTTCCGGCACCGCCTGGGCGATCTCGGAGAAGCGCAACGCGCCCTCCATCAGCACCGCCAGGATCGCCCCTGTCCACCGGCGGCCGACAAGTTCGACCGCCTCGTGGTACAGGGGACAACATCCTGTCGAGCGGGTTTCGCCGCAAGCAGACTCAGCCGTGTCCTCGGGCGCTCCCATGTTGTGTCCAACCAGAGCTTACGCTCTTAGGCAGCTTGCAACGCCCGGGATGCCTCGCTCGAGCCATCGACGGGCACCTCGCCTGCGACGTTCACCATCGCGGTGAACCCCTCGAGCGAGACCGTCGCGATCGCCTCAAGGATCTGCTCATCGTCCCAGCCGGCCTCACGCGCCTCTTCGTGGAGGTGCATGGGAGCACGGCCGCGCTCTTCGAGCATCGCGTGCAGGTAGCGCAACAGCGCCGCCTCCCGCAAATCCTTCGAGGTGAATTGCCGCGCGAGCGCCACCTCGTCGAGCGCCAGTCCCGCCGCACGTGCGGTCCGCGAGTGCATCGCGATCCCCGGCTCGGACTGGTAATACTCGGCGACCGCGAGCGCGATCCGCTCAAGCGTCGGCAGCGTCAGCTTGCCGTGGCGCAACTCCGAGCGGAAGCGGGCGTAGGCCCGTAGCGCGGCGGGCGAACCCGCCAGCACGCCGAGGAAGTTCGGCAGCTGACCGCCCGTCGCGAGCGCCCCCCGCAGAACGGGGACGGAGCCCTCAGGGGCAGTCAGGTCGTCGTGGATTTGGAATCTGCTCATTGAAGTCTTCATAGTTGACCACCAGTAGGTCAGGGGGGGCTTGAAGGGCCGTTCTTTTGCCCTTCACTTTCGAGACCTGCTTACGGTTGATAAGTCTAGATTGGAGGGGCTAGACACACAAGTGGGGGAAGCACTACTTTTTGAGCGAGTCAGCCTCCGCCCAACTGGTGCCGCGCCACCGCCTCTCCTTCTTATATACGGAGGCCCATAAAGACTGGATCAGCCTCGAACGCGAGGTCTGTAAGGGCGCCGATTTGGCTAGTGCGGCAGCGCGCTCGTGGCGGCCACGATGATCAGCAGCAGCCCGAGCAGCACGGCCCACATCGCTGTGCGGTCGGGCTTGAAGCCCGCGCGTTCGTGCCTGCGGAGCGTTGGGCTGCCGATGGGACGGGCGACGGGCAGGTTCCGCTCCGCTCCGCGGCCCGTGATCTGGACGGTGCGGCGACCGTTGGGAGCGCGCGGCGCCCACGTCACCGGGCGCTCGAGGTGGAGGTCGGAGTCCGGTTCAGGCGAGAACGGGACGGCTGGCGGAGGGGGCTCGGCGATCGTGGCGGCGCGGAACTCGCGGAACGCCTCGCTATCGAGCTCCTCCCACCACGGCACAACGTTCCGGCGCCGCGCACGCGCGGCAGCGCCAGCTTGGGGCATCTGACCGACCTCTTTCTCGTACTTACGGGGTTAGCTGACGGGCGAGCACGATTCGCCCCAACAACTCGGGTCCCCCGCTCCCTCCGCCCATGCACGTCGGGCGGCGCGGATTCAGTTTCGGCGGCGATCCTAACAGTGGGCACGGACGGAATGTGGTCTCATCCCTGACCATTTCCGCGCAGAATGCGGCCTGGTTGTGCGGCCAAGACGTTTGGCGGCGCGCCGCCGTTGGTCGCCGGCGCCGCGGGCTTACTCGTTCCCAGCGACCTTGGCCACGAACTGCGCCACGTCGGTGGCATCGACGCCCTGCACGACGTCGGCGGGCATCGTCCCCTCGCCGAGGCACGCCTCCTGGCTGCCCGAAGGCGGGTTCTGGAGGCATCCGTTGGCGATCGTGTGCAGCACGAGCTGCTCGGTGGGCTGGATCACATCGAGGTTAGGTCCGACCTTGCCGACCGCATTGGCTCCGGCCAGCGTGTGGCACAGCCCGCAGTGCTCGCCGAACAGCTCGCGCCCGCGCTGCTGGGCGGCGGTCAGCTGGATCCCGCCGACCTGGCCGTTGGCGTTGTTGCGATTGCCGAGCTCGAACACAACGGGGAGCACGATCCCGAAGCCGACAAAGACGACCACGAGCACCAGCCCCACCATCCGCCGGCCCCGGTACCCCGGCTCCTGACCGGCGCGACCGGGCCGGCGGACGCCGAGGAAGAACACCCCGAGCCCGAGCACGACCCAGAAGGCGGCGAACAGGAATACGGCGAGCACGGAGCGGCACCTTACCGCGCCGACCCGGCGAACGGAGCACAGGCGAGGCCCGCATCGCTACCGCCGCCGTCCCGAGGCGAAGCTCATCACCGGCGGCGCCACCGCCCGGAAGTCCTCGGCGTCGGTCTCACGCGAGCTTCGCTGCGCCGCCAGGCCGCGCCGCACCTGCTCGTCGAGCATCGAGAAATCCTTGACCTCGGCGGCAAGGTGATCGGGGGCGGCGATCGGCTGAACGCGATCGACGAGGATGTTGATCGCGCCGCCGGCCGCCGGCAGCGCCTCCAGCTTGCCCTCGGCGAGCATCAGCGGCTCGGTCCTGACGATCAGCCGGTGGCGCTCGTAGATCGGGGCGGGAACGATCAGGTTGATCGTCCCGAACTCGTCCTCGAGCAGCACGAACACGATCCCGTTGGCCGTGCCGGGGCGCTGGCGCGCCACCACGAGCCCGCCCACCGCGACACGTGTGCCGTGGCGCACCGTCCCCAGTTCGCGGCTCGTGACCAGACCCTGGGGCAGCCGCTCTCTGAGCAGCGCGATCGGATGCGAATTCGCGGTCAGCCCGATCGTGCCGTAATCGGCGAGCATCGACTCCCACGGCGTGAGCGACTTCAGCTCGGGCGGCGCGGGCAGATCCAGCGGGAGCGCCAGCTGCACCCCGCCGGGCACCCTTCTCCCCGGCGTCGCCACCCCGAGCTGCCACAACGCGATGCGGCGGGCTGATCCCGACACCGCCCCGGGCACCGGACCCGGCACGAGCGAGTCGCACGCCCCCGACCAGGCGAGCATCTCGAGTGAGGCGGCGCTCGAGCTCGCGCGCGAGGCAAGCTCGGCGAGGCTCCGAAACCGCCCTCCCGCCTCGCGGACCGCGGCCAACTCCGTCACCTCCTGCTCGGTGACGCCCCGAACGTAGCCGAGGCCGATGCGGACGCTGCCTCCCTCCATCTCACACTCGGCGGCGCTCTCGTTGATGTCCGGCGCCAGCACCTCGATCCCCCGCCGCTGAGCCTCGTGGACGAGCGCATCGGGCGGATAGAAGCCCATCGGCTGCTCGTTCAGCAGCGAACACAGGAACTCGGGGCCGAAGTGGACCCGCAGCCACGTCGATTGGTAGGCGAGCAGGCCGAAGGCGGCGCCGTGCGCCTTCGGGAAGCCGAAGCCCGAGAACCCGCGAACCATCGAGAACACGCGCTCGGCCGTGTCCTCATCTACCCCGTGCCGCTGGCGGGCGCCGGCGACGAACCGCCGGTGGTACGCCTCGATCGCCGCGTCCGAGCGCTTGCGGCTCATCGCCCGCCGGAGCCCCTCCGCCTCCCCGGGCGAGAACCCGGCGAACGCGATCGCGACCTCGATCACCTGATCCTGGAAGATGATCGCGCCGAGCGTCTCGCGCAGCGCCGGCTCGAGCGACGGATGCTCGTACGGGACCTGGTAGTCGGGATCGACGCGCAGTCGCTGGCGGCGCTTGATGTACGGGTTGACCGCGCCTCCCTGGATCGGCCCGGGCCGGACGATCGCGACCTGGATCGTGATGTCCCTGAGGTTCTCGGGCCGGGTGCGGAACAGCGACTGCATCTGCGCCCGGCTCTCGATCTGGAACACCCCGGTCGTCTCAGCGCTCTGGATGCACTCGTACGTCGCCGGATCGTCGTACGGGATCCGGCTCAGGTCGACCTCCTCTCCGCGGGTGCGCGCGATCATCTCGACCGAGCGCTCGACCGCCGACAGCATCCCGAGCCCGAGCAGGTCGATCTTCAGGAAGCCCGCGTCCGAGCACGAGTCCTTGTCCCACTGAACGATCTGGCGGCCCTCCATCGCCGCGGGCACGATCGGGCAGCAGTCGATCAGCGGACGGGTGGCGACGATCATCCCGCCCGAGTGCTGGCTCAGGTGGCGCGGCAGCCCGTGGGCCTCGGCGGCCAGCCGCGCGAGCCATGCCCAGCGACCGGTCGCCCCGCGGCGAGCATTCTTGATGTCACCAAGCACTTCCTTCGCGTCCCAGCCCTCGCTACCGCGGGCCACCCGCTCGATCTCCCCCGGCGGCAACCCCAGTGCCTTGCCGAGCTCGCGAATCGCCCCGCGGGCGCGGTAGGTCGGGAACGCCGCCACCAGCGCCGAGCGGTCGTGTCCGTAGCGCTCGTGCACGCGCGGGATCAGCTTCTGCCTGATGTCGCGCGGGAAGTCGAGGTCGATATCGGGCAGCGAGGTCAGCTCCTCGTTCAGGAACCGGCCGATCAACAGGTCGTTGGCGATCGGGTCGACATGCGAGAGGCCGGTCAGGAAGCAGACGATCGAGGAGACGCTCGAACCCCGACCCCGGCCGGGCGGCAGCAGGCTGCGAACGCTGCCGGGACCGCGCACCTCGAGCGCCACCTCGCGGGCCAACTCGAGCATGTCGTGGTGGAGCAGGAAGAACCCCGGCAGACCGAGCCGCTCGATGATCTGTAGCTCCTGCTCCAGCCGCGCTGTGGCGTCAGCGCGCACCGTGCCCGCGCCCTTGTACCGATCCTTGAGTCGCGACTGACACAGCTCGGTGAGCGTGCGCATCGCTGCCTCGTCCTCCGCCCCCGGATACCGGTACCCGAGGTCGCTGGTCAGATCGAATCGCAGCCGCTCGGCCAGCGCCAGCGTCTCAGCCACTGCCTCCGGATGGTCGGCGAATCGACTCGCCATCGCCGCCGGCGAGGCGAGCACGTGGCTGAAGTTGCCGCGCCGCTCGGGCTCGGAGGCATCGAGCGTGGTGTGCAGACGCACGGCCACCAGCGCGTCCTGAAGCGTGGCTCGTACGCGCGCGTGCGCGTGCACGTTCCCGGTGGCCACGCACGGCACGCCGAGCCGCTGCGCAACCCGGTGAAGGCGCCGGTTGCGGGCACGATCGTCGCGCAGGAACGGCCGCTGGAGCTCGACCCGCAGGCGATCGGGACCGAACGCGTCAAGCAGGCGCCTGAGCGTGAACTCGTCGTGCACCCCGCGCAACGCGCAGCCGCTCAGGCACACCAGCCCCCCGGCGTGCTCCAGGACGTCCTCGAGCTCGACGAACGCCTGCGAGGGCGGCCCCGGCTTTTCCCGCGTGTGGGCATGCGCGCGGGTCAGGATCCGGCACAGGTTCGACCAGCCGACCGCGTCCTCGACGAGCAGCGTCAGGTGGCGGCCCTCGGGAGCTTCACCCGGCGCGAGGTCGATCTCGGCGCCGTGGATCGGCCGCAGTCCGAGCGCCCGCGCGGAGACCGCGAACTCCATCGAGCCCGAGACCGTGTTGTGATCGGTCAGGGCCACCGCCTCGTACCCAAGCTCGAGCGCGGCGGGGACGATCTCGTCGGGCAATGAGGCGCCGTCGAGAAACGAGAACGCCGAGTGGCAATGGAGTTCGACGTAGGGCGCGATCATCGAACATATGTTCCCATCCGCGCCGGACGTTGGTAGGGTGGCGGCGTGAAGTTGCCGCTGCGGCTGCTCTCGCGCCAGGTTCCCGCGGACTGGATCGACTACAACGGGCACGTCACCGAGTTCCGCTACCTCGAGCTCATGGCCGACGCGACCGACGCGCTGCTCCGTTTCATCGGCGTCGACGGGGCGTACGTCGAGAGCGGCGTGAGCTACTACACGGTCGAGACGCACATCTCACACCTCGGCCAGCTGTACGCGGGCGACCACGTCGAGGTGCTGACCCAGGTCCTCGGCTGGGACGAACGGCGCCTGCATCTGTTCCACACGATCGTTCGCCGCGGCGAGGAGCAGCCGGTCGCGACCGGCGAGCACATGCTCCTTCACGTCGACGCGGCAGCCGGACGCGCGTCGCCGGTCCGCGACGGCGTCCGCGACCGGGTGGCGGCCCTTGCCGACGCCCAGGCGAGTTTGCCGCGTCCGCCGCGAGCGGGCCGCCGGATCTCGCTCTAGCTCTAGCTCGAGCCCGCAGCGAGCAGCGCGCGGAGGTTGATCGAGGCCGCCATCGCCCGGTAGCCGGCGGCGTTCGGATGCAGGTGGTCGCCGCTGTCGTAGGCAGGCCTGAGCCGGTCGGGATCGCCGGGGTCCGCGACGGCGGCGGCGAAGTCGACCACGCCGTCGAACGCGCCGCTCGTGCGGATCCAGTTGTTGACCGCCTCGCGCTTGGCCTCGCCCGCGGGCGTCCAGTAACGCGCGCCTTCGAACGGCGTCAGCGTTGCGCCGAAGATCTTCAACCCGGCCGTGTGGGCGAGCGTGATGATCCGCTCGTAGCCCTCGACTATCTGGAGCGCGGAGACGTCGGTGTGCGGCGCGCTCAGCGGACCGCTGCTCTCGCTGTAGCCGATGTCGTTGATCCCCTCGAGCAGGATCACGTCCCGGACGCCCGTCTGGTCGCGCACGTCGCGATCGAATCGGGCGACCGCATCGACACCGCAGCACAACGAGCCGTTGAGCACCCGGTTGCCGCCGATCCCCTCGTCGACGACGGCGAGCGTCGCCCCGCGCAGGTTGTCGAGCCGGCCGGCGAGGTCATTAGGCCAGCGCTCGTTCATCCCCAGCGGGGAGCCGACGCCGTCCGTGATCGAGTCGCCGAGGGCGACCACCGAGCCGAGCGCGCGTCGTGCGCCGAGCACGTCCACGCCGTCGAGGAAGTACCAGGAGTGCGTGCGGACCCTGAAGGCGTTGGCCCCGCCGGCGACGTGGGCCCCGGCGGCGACGTAGTTGACCTGCTGCGCGTCGGCGTGCTGGGTGGCGGGACCGGTCGCGCGCGGGAGGTAGATGCTCACCGCCAGCCGCGTCCCCGGCGCCGTCGCCAGCGGCACCGGATCGCTCGTCGCCTCCGCGCCGGGTGGGATCAGCACCGAGGGCCGGCCGGCGAAGTACAGCGCGTACGAGGTCCCCGCCACCGTGCGCCGTCCGCTGCCGTCGATCGCGACCGCAGCCTGGCCGATCCGAAGCGGGGCGCTGCCGAACGCGTTCGTGAGCCGCACCCGGACCCTGACGCCGCCGGCGCTCGTGAACACGATCTCCCGGATCGTTGCGTCGCGGAAGCCGGCCCGCGACAGGTTGCCGGGGGTGGCGGCCTGCGGAGCCGCGCCCCAGGTCGCGATCCAGTGACTGCCCGCCGGCACCGGGACGGGGGTCGCCGCGGCCGGCGCGTCCCGGTTCAGGACGGCGGCCCCGATTCGGAGCAGTACAAGCAGCGCCACGGGTGCCCAGAGATATCGACGCACTCTGGGAAAGTAACGGGACGGTCACCCGACCAGTTTTCGGACCTCGTTGCTGTCAGCCCAGCAGCTTGCGGACCTGACCGAGCACGTGCGGCTCGACTAGTTCGCTGCAATACGCGCTGAAGTGGACCCCGTCGAACCGGCACAGCTGCCCGTTGACGTCCGCGTTGTAATGATCTCCGGGCGAGACGGTCTGGTCGATGTCGAGCACCGACACCGTCCCCGGGTGGCGGCGGGCGGCGGCCTCGAGCATCGAGTTGATCAGCGCATGCCGCGCCGGCGAGGCCTGCGGCGCCGGCGAGCCGTCGGGCAGATGCGGCGGATCGGTGTAGGGGATCGTCAGGAACACGATCTTCCTGCCGCCGGCGCCCATGATCTGCACGAAGCGCTCGATCTGCTTCTCGACGTTGGTGTCGAACGCCGGCTCACCTATGTGGACGACCTTGCCGTCGATCTTCCAGTCGAGCGTGTCCCGGTACCCGAGCTCGACCACGACCGCCTGGGCATTGGTCGCGCGCGCCTCCGCGGCCCACTGCTCGGCGGCGGTCGGGCAGCCGTCCGACTGGGCCTCCCAGGTGCCGTCGACGTCGAGTTCCCCTTGCGTCGTGAACGCGCACCCGAGTAGCGCGGCGTCGGTGAGTCGGATGCCGTAGCGCTCCTCGTCGCCGAGCCACGGGACGCCTAGCGTGAACGCCAGCGAGTCGCCGACGAGCAGGACCCGCTTCGGCGGGCACGTCTCGAACGTCTTCTGGGCGGACCCGCTCCACGTCAGCTGGTGATCGCCGAGCGCCGTGTACACGAACTTGGTCTCCTTGCTCTCGGGCACGGGCGCCTGCCCGTAGTCAGGGGCGTCCTTCAGCGTCACCGTGCACGACGGATCGTTGCCACGGAGCTGCGGCGGGGGCTGCGGCAGCGTCGCCGCGGCGGGAATGCCGACCGGGAGTTGGTCGGCCGCCGAGGCCAGCAGCAGCGCCGCCACGGCGCCACCGGCCGCGAGCGGCGTCAGCGCCCGGATCAGCCACGTGGGGCGCCGGCGCTGGCGGATCGGCTGCTCGATCAGGAAGTACGACGTGATGCTGACCGCCAGCGTCACCGCGAGCCGCACCAGCAGCAGCCTCGTGCCGCTCACGCCGACGGTGTCGGTCGTCAGCCAGAGGAACAGCGGGAAGTGCCACAGGTAGAGCCCGTACGAGATCTGTCCAAGGGCTCTGAGCGGCCGAACCGAGAGGGCACGCGCCGCCGGCGAGGACGGGCGCAACACCGCGGTGGCGATCAGCAGCACGGTCGCGCCGTCGAGCGCGAGCAGCCCGTACGGGTAGAGCCAGCCATCCGACCCGTCCGTGGTGGCGATCGCCGCGAGCACGCCGGCAAGCGCGAGCACCGAGCCGAGCCCGAGCATGCGTTGGCGCAGGCTGCCCGCGTCCGGCGCCGGCGCTGAGATCCGGCCGCCCGCACCGGCGCGCCAGACCGCCAGGCCGATCGCCAGCGCGGCCCCGATCAGCAGGCCGGACGCGCGGGTGTCGGTCCCGTAGTACACGCGATCCAGGTTGCGACCGCCGTCGAACAGGATTGCTGTCTCGACTACCGAGGCGATCGCGCCCGCGACGGTGACACCGAAGACGACGAGCAGCGGGCGACGGCTCGCGGGCGCCGCGTCCTCGCCTTGCCGGGACCGGCGCGCCCCACGACCGGCGAGCCACAGCACGCCGCCGACCAGGATCGGCCACACGACGTAGAACTGCTCCTCGATCGCCAGCGACCACGTGTGCTCGAGCGGCGACACCGGGCCGGTGGCGGCGAAATAGCTGCTCCCAGCGGCGATCTGATGCCAGTTGCTGTAGTAGGTCAGCGCCGAGATCCCGTCGCCCTTGAGGCCGGGGATCGCCTGCGCGGAGCCCGCGACGGCGTAGTACAGCCCGATCACGGCCACCAGGCAGAACAGCGCCGGCAACAGCCGGCGCGCGCGCCGCGCCCAGAACGCACCAAGCCTGATCGTCGCCGTCCGGCTCCATTCGGCGACCAGCAGCGAGGTGATCAGGAAGCCCGACAGGACGAAGAACACCTCGACCCCGAGGAACCCACCCTGGGCCCAGCCGACGCCGCCGTGGTACAGCAGCACCGCCGCCACCGCGACGCCGCGCAGGCCGTCGAGCGCGCCGTAGTGGGTCAGTTCCACCCGGCGCTTTCGTTCGGTTAGTTCCCTGCTCACCAAGCAGGGGATACCCCGAAGGGCGTAGGGCGAGCGTAAAGAGCGCCGGGGATCGGCCGCGGCCCCTCGTTGAAAAAGAGTAGCGGCCCGCTCTTGACAACTTATTAGTCGCTGCTAATCTTCTTCGTAGTTAGCACTCACTAAGAAGGGATCAGAGGACATGCCAACAGCCACCACCGAAAGCCGCCGGATCTGGACCCTCGTGATCGTCTCGCTCGGGTTGTTCATGACGGTGCTCGACAACCTCGTCGTCAACGTCGCCCTCCCGAGCATCCATCGCGACCTCGGCGCCTCGATCCAGACGCTCGAGTGGACGGTGAACGCGTATATCCTCGCCTACGCGGTGCTGCTGCTGACCGGCGCGGCCCTCGGCGACCGGCTGGGGCGCCGGCGCATGTTCATGGTGGGGATAGCGGTCTTCACCGCCGGCTCGGCCGCCGCGGCCCTCTCTCCCTCGATCGGCTTCCTGATCGGCGCCCGCGCCGTGCAGGGCGTCGGCGCCGCGCTCGTCACCCCGCTCACCCTGACGCTGCTGGCCGAAGCGTTTCCGCCCGCGCAGCGCGGACTCGCGCTGGGCGTGTGGTCGGCGATCAGCGGTATCGGCGTGGCAGCCGGGCCGCTCGTCGGCGGATTCCTCACGCAAGCCGCTTCGTGGCACCTGATCTTCTGGGTCAACGTCCCCATCGGACTCGCGCTCATCCCGCTCGCTCGCGCTCGGCTCGTCGAGAGCCGCGGACCGGTCAAGCATTTGGATCTCCCCGGGCTGGTGCTCGTCTCGACCGGGCTGTTCGGACTCGTGTTCGGCCTCGTGCGCTCGCAGTCGCTCGGCTGGGGCAGCACCGAGGTCTTGATCTCGCTGGCCGCGGGCGTCGTGCTGGTGCTGGCGTTCATCGCCCAGGAGCTGCGGACCGACGAGCCGATGCTGCCGATGGAGTTCTTCGCCAACCGCGGCTTCGCGGTCACCAACGCGGTGTCGCTGGCGATGTACTTCGGGATGTTCGGCTCGATCTTCTTCCTCAGCCAGTTCCTCCAGAACGTGCTCCACAACACGCCGCTCCAGGCGGGCGTGAAGCTGCTGGTCTGGACGGGCGCGGTGATGGTCGTCGCGCCGGTGGCGGGCTTCATGTCCGAGCGCTACGGCAGCCGGCCGTTCATGATCGCGGGCCTCTCACTACAGGCGATCGCGCTCGGCTGGATGGCGAGCGTGGCCGGCGTCGGCGAGTCCTACGCCAGCCTGGTGATCCCGTTCGCATTGGCCGGCAGCGGAATGGCGCTCGTGTTCGCCCCCTCGGCTAACGCGGTGCTGGCATCCGTGAGGACCTCCCAGACGGGGCAGGCGTCCGGCGCCACCAACGCGATTCGGGAGCTCGGCGGCGTGCTCGGGATCGCGGTCCTGGCCACGGTGTTCACGAGCCACGGCAGCTACCTGTCGCCCCAGGCCTACGTCAACGGCCTCGTGCCGGCGCTGTGGCTGGGTGCGGCCGTGCTGGCGGGCGGCGCGCTGATCGCGGCGGCACTCCCGTTCAGCACTCGCGCCTCGGCCTCCGAGCACGCGGCGGAGGAAGCGGCGATCGGCGCGGGCGAGGCGTACAGCCGAGAGCTCGCTCGCGCGTGACCGCTTGACCGTGCCTTAGGATCGAGAACGCATCATGGCCTCCACCCCAGCAACAGAGCAGAAATCACCTCGTCAGCGCGTCCCGGCGGCCGAACGCCGGGACGCGCTGATCGATGCGGCCGTGCACGAGTTCGCCCGCGGCGGGCTGTACGGCACGCCGGTCGACCGGATCGCGCGGCGCGTCGGCGTCGCGCAGCCGTACGTCTTCAGCCTGTTCGCTAACAAGCAGGAGCTATTCCTGGCCGCGGTCGAGCGGTGCTTCGAGCGCGTGTCCGAGATGTTCACCAAGGCGGCGGAGGAGTTCGATCCCGCCACCGCCCCGCCGGAATTCGACGTGTTCAAGGCGATGGGCAATGCCTACGTCGAGCTGCTGGAATCGGATCGCGCGTATCTGATGCTCCAGCACCAGGCGTACGCGGCGTGTGACGACGAGGAGATCCGCGAACGCGTCCGGGCCTGCTACGCGCGACTCGTGGTCCACGTCGAGGCGCTCGCCCCCGACGCCGAGCCCGAGCGTATCGACGAGTTCTTCCGCTACGGCATGTGGCTGAACGTCGCCGCGGCGATGGGCGTCGAGGACCTCTCGGTCGGCTGCGAATGGGTCCAGGCCGACGCGCTGAGCGCCGAAGCGCAGAGCGAATAGCGGACCGTCAGTCCGCGACGCGGCGCTCGGGATAGCGCGGCAGGCCGTCCTCGGGGATCGGCTCCCACGGGACGGCGTAGGCGACGAACTGGTGCGCGGCGGGCCGCACGCCGGGATCCTCGTCGAACGCGCCCATGCGGACGCCGACGCGCGCCGCGTCATCCGGATCGCGGCTGAACATGGCCGAGCCGCAGTCCCCGCAAAACCACTTCTCGGCGCCGCCCTCGGGCTTCCACGCCCGGAGCCGATCCTCGCCGGTGAGGATCTGGAACGAGCCGGGCTCGACCCGCGCGCTCACCGAGGACCCGGTGCCGGTGCGCCGCTGGCATCGGGTGCAGTGGCAGTACTGGGCCGAGACCGGTGGCGCGGTGACCTCGAACGTGACCGCGCCGCAGCCGCACCCGCCCGTGAGTCGGAAGGTCGTCGCCATCCCGTCAGACTAGAAGCTGGAGCGGCGCCGCGAGCCGGGGTTGTGATTACAGAGCTGCCGGCACCTTGACGAGCTGGCGGTCGGGAGCGATCCCCCAGCGTTCGGCGACCTCGGTGAGGTGATCGTCGAGGTCCCAGCGATCGGGCCGCTCCTCGCCGGAGTGCTCGGGGCTCGCGCCCTTGAGCGCCATGCAGCCGGTGTTGTCGCCGATCGCGCGGATCGCGTCGACGTCCTCGGCGGTCAGCCGCAGCTCGGCGGGGAGCGCTGCCAGCTCGGCGCGCTTGCTCTCGATCGGGCGAGCGTCGGCGCCCACTTCCTGGATCAGCGTCGGCACGACGCAGGCGACCGGCGCGTGCGCCATGTTCCACTGGCACGCGAGCTGGATCATCGTCAGCCCCGCGCGGTCGGCCACAGGGCGCATCAGCTCGAGCCGCTCGCGGCCCTGCTCGATCCAGCCGGCGGGCCGGAAGCTGCGGTGGTCCTGGCGCGCCAGCTCCTGCCCGGGCCGCAGGTCGTCGAAGAACAGCCCGCCGTAGTCGACCACGCGCGTGATGACTTGGACCCCGGCCGCCGCGGCCGCGTCGAGGCACAGCTCCCCGGGCCACGGCTCGAGCGGGTTGAGGATGATCATCGCCCAGTCGAGCAGCGCGCCGAAGCGCTCCAGGCAATCGATCAGGTCGAGCGTGAAGCCGTTGGCCGGACCGGGCGCGACCCCGATCAGCCGCGTCAGGCCGGCCTCGCGCAGCGCCGCCATCCCCTCCCACACCACCTCGCTCGTGTAGCCGGTCCGGTCGGGGTTGTGAAGCAGGAGCAGGTCGAAGCTGTCGATCCCGACGCGCTCGAGGCTCCGCTCGGTCGCCATGCGCAGATATCCGGCGTACTCGGATGCGTCCCGCAACCGGGGATCGGTGAAGCGTGGGAATCCCTTGGCGCCGTCGCGCTCGCCCTCGTAGAAGTCGTGACCGACGGCCCCGACCACGCACATCTCGCCGCGCCGACGGCCCTCGATCGCGCGCCCGAGCATCCGGTCGGCCTCGCCGGCGCCGTACGCATCCGCGGTCATCACGGTCCGAACCTGATCGTCGGGCGCGATCAGCGCCATGAACCGCTCGTCGTCGAGCGGCTCGCCGAAATGCATGAACCGCCCACCGCTCCAGGTGCCGACGGCGGCAGGGCCGGGATCGAGCGCCTCAGGTAGGTCCGCCATAGACGCTCAGTTTATGAGGGTGCTCAGCGCTGCCTCCACCACCTCCCTTTCTCCAGGTCGTGGAACACGATCTCGTCACGGCCACACGTGGTGACCACCTCCCAGTAGCGCCGGCGAAGCGGCCGATCGGTCCACCAGCGGTCTTCCACCAGCCACGACTCGCGCACCGAGTCGACTGCGCGTCCGTCGACCGTCACCGGACGGCCCTCGTCCCCGGCGTCGACGGCGACCCGGCGGGGAACGGATAACCGACGTGGCCCACTCATCCTTCAAATGGGGTGAGCACCGCACGCCGCTCGGGAAAGCGCGAGTCGGGGTCGACTTCGAGCACGCGCAGCGCGGCGTCGGGTCCGGCAGCCGCTCGCGTCTGGCGGATGGCCTCGCGCAGGCGCGCCGTGCGGGCCGCGACGGGATCGTCGAGCAGGCTTCGCTGATCGCTGGCGTGCGGCCCGAACCGCTCCACCGCGAGCCGCAGCTGCTGCGCCGGCGCCGGCATCAGCGCCAGCCGCGGGGCCAGCGCGAGCCGCATCCTCGCCGGGTCCGCCAGCGCCTCGCGGAACACGACCTGCTCGCGCCAGGTCCCGCCGTGCTCCACGAGCACCGCCGACAAGACGACCGCCCGCAGCGTCCGGCCGCGTCGCTCCCGCCGCGCCAGCAGGCGATCGATCAGGAGCCCGAGCGCGCGCTCCAGCTGCATGCCCGACGCGGCTTCGGGCAGCTCGAGCGCTTCGCGCAGGAACTCGCTCGCCGGTCGTGGCCGCAGGGCGCCGTCGCCACCGCTCGCCAGCTCGTGGGCATGAAGCCCGGCGGTGCCGAACCGGTCGGCGAGCGCCGCCGGCGCCAGCGCCGCGAGCTCGCCGAGCGTGACGATCCCGAGCCGCTCGAGCGCCTCGGGTAGATCGGCCAGCGCCGGCCGGGCGCGCAGCAGCGCCACCGGCAGCGGCGCGAGGAACTCGCCTGCCTGCTTGCGCCCGCCCGAGACGATCACCGGCCGGCGCACCCGAGCGCGGGTCGCCGCCGCCACCGCGGCGAACCGGGACGGCGCCACCCCGTAGCGAGCCGGCGTTCGCAGGCTCCGGCGGGCCGCGGCGAGAACCCCCTCGAGGCCGCGGTGCAACCGCAACAGCCCGCGCACGTCGAAGCAGACAAGCCCCGGTCGCTCGGGCTCGACGGCCGCCCCCATCGATTCGAGGCGCACCAGCAGCCGCTCCCACGAGTCGGCGACGCCGGCAGGATCGGGGGCGACGAGCGTGAGGCGTGGGCAACGCGCCAGCGCCTCCCCCAGGCGCATCCCAGGATGGACGCCGAACGCCTCGGCCGACAGCGAGACCTCGCCGATCTGCTGCGTTCCACCGGGCTCGGGCGCGAGCGCCGTGGGCGCCTGCAGCAGCTCCGCTCGGCCATCCAGGGCGACGGTGAGCTGGAAGCGAGGGAGGAGAACGCAGGCGATCATGGGAACGCATGTTCGCATGCGGCTCGGATGGATGGCGCCCCGCTGCACGCGCGATGGTACGGTCACGTCCGCGATGGCGCCCCCCAATCCACTCGACATCGCCGCCGACGGCATCCGGACGCTGCGGGCTTTCGGCCAGCGCATCCCCGGAGCGGGCGACATGCTCGCGCGCTCGCTCCCCGACGCGGTCAGCGGCCGCACGGTGATGATCACCGGCGCGTCGTCGGGGATCGGCAAGGCGGCGGCGCTCGAGATCGGCGAAGCCGGTGGGACGATGCTGCTCGTCGCCCGCCGGCGGGACCAGCTCCAGGAGGTGGCGGACGAGATCGAGGAGCTCGGCGGCGTCGCCTACGTGCACACCTGCGATCTGAGCGACACCGATGACATCGACCGGATGTGCGCGGAGGTGCTCGAGCAGCACCAGTCCGTGGACGTGCTCGTGAACAACGCCGGCAAATCGATCCGCCGTTCGGTCGACCGCGCGTACGACCGCTTCCACGACTACCAGCGGACGATGCAGCTCAACTACTTCGCGGCGGTCAAGCTGATCCTGGACCTGCTGCCGACGATGCGCGAACGCGAGTCGGGGCACATCATCAACATCTCGACGATCGGGCTGCAGATGAACACGCCTCGCTTCAGCGCGTACGTCGCCTCGAAGGCCGCCCTCGACGCATTCAGCCGCTCGATCGGCCCCGAGATCATCAACGACGGCGTCCACATCACGACCGTCTACATGCCGCTCGTGCGCACCCCGATGATCGCGCCGACCAAGATCTACGACCGGTTCCCCACGCTCAGCCCCAAGGAGGCCGGGCACATCATCGCCGAGGCGATCCGCAAGCGCCCCAAGCGGATCGGGACGACGCTGGGAACCATCGGGCAGCTCACCTACGCGGTCGCCCCGGGCGCCCAGGACCTCGTCGTCAACCGTGCCTACCACCTGATCCCCGAAGGCGACAACAAGCAGCCCGACCACGAGCCGACGCCCGAGGAGCGCGCGTTCGTCAGGGCCACCCGCGGCGTCCACTGGTAGACGCCCCGTCCGCCCCACGCGGAAGCCGGCCCGGCGAGATGGGTCATAAGCCAACACTCGGCCAGCCACCGGAGCCGAGTGCAGATTCGAGCACGTATGTGGGTCATTTCGATGATCTCGGGCTCACAGAATCGCCGAGTGCGTGGTTATGACCCAAGTCCAAAGGTCACAGCTCCTCTCCGACCGACCCGCGGAATCCAAACCAATCCAACCAATCCAAACGAACGCTCACCCTTCGTCACCGCCTCGGCAACTTCTCGGTAACACGAGCGTCGCATCGCAGTAACACCAGCGACCCCGCACCGAACCTAGGATCAGGCGGCTGGTCCACTCGCGCATCCGGCGAAAGGGGAGTCTCCGCCGGTGACACGCGACGCCCGATTCCTTGACGCCGACCCCGAAGGGGGACTTCTTCATGCCCGAGGTAACCCGCCGTCGCCTTCTCAGCTCCGCCGCCGCCGGTGCAGGAGGAGTGCTCGCTTCCTCGCTGCTGCCGCCGGCACTCGCCCGCGCCGCCGCCGAGGGCCCCCGCCGGGGACGCATAAACGACGTCAAGCACGTGGTCATCCACATGCAGGAGAACCGTTCGTTCGATCACTACTTCGGCACGCTCGGCGGGGTGGCCGGATTTGGCGACCCGAACGCGCTGGTCCAGAACGATCCGAATCCGCCGTTCAACGCGGTCCAGGGCAAGTCGATCTTCTACCAGGTCGATCCCCCCCAGGACAGCGACGTCAGCCCCCCCGTGCCCATCACCCCCGCCAACTCCGACGGATACCTGCTGCCCTGGCACCTCGACACGCAGAGCACCAGCTCGCAGGCGATCCCGTCGACGTCCCACGCCTGGTACTACCAGCACAAGTCGCTGAACATCACCGTGCCGACCACGGCCGGACAGCCGACCACCGCGCTCAACAACGACTGGCTCCAGTCGCACTTTCTCGCCGACCACAGCGCCAACTACTGGTACGTGATGGGCTACTACGAGCGCCAGGACATCCCGTTCCACTTCGCGCTGGCCGAGACATTCACGATTCTCGACCACTACCACTGTTCGCTGCTCGGCCCGACCTGGCCGAACCGCATGTACCTGATGACCGGGATGATCGATCCGGAAGGACTGAACGGCGGCCCGGTCATCTCGAACGTGGTCCCGAGTCCCGCCACCGGGACGCCGTACACGTGGACGACATACCCGGAGCGGCTGACCAAGGCCGGGATCAGCTGGCGCGTCTACCAGGAAGAGGACGACTACGGCACCAACGTGCTCGAGTTCTTCGACGCCTACCAGACCGCAAAGCCGGGCTCCCCGCTGTACGAGGGCGGGCTGACGATCTACCCACCGGACCGGTTCGAATGGGACGCCAAGCACGACAAGCTGCCGACCGTCTCGTGGATCGTCCCGACGTCGGGCCAGAGTGAGCACCCGGCGTACCTGCCGGCCTCGGGGGCCAACTACCTCGCGTCGAAGCTGAACGCGGTCGCCGAGAACCGGGACCTGTGGTCAAAGACGGTGTTCATCGTCAACTACGACGAGAACGACGGACTGTTCGACCACGTCCTCCCGCCGCTGCCGCCGGCCGGCACGCCGGGCGAGTTCGTCGACGCGGGCTCGAACACCACGCCGGCGTCCACCAACTGGCCGATCGGCGGAGGCGTGCGGGTGCCGGCGTTCATAGTTTCGCCGTGGACGGTGGGCGGCTACGTCGCCAGCGAGCAGTTCGACCACACGTCGGTGATCCAGTTCCTCGAGAAGGTCACCGGCGTACCGGAGCCCACCAACATCACCAAGTGGCGCCGGCAGACGTTCGGCGACCTGACCTCCGCACTCGGATTCTCGAACGGCAAGGCCACCACTTTCCCGCGGACGCTGCCTAACACGATCGGCGAGTTCTGGCAGGCCGAGAACGAGGTTGAGACGCTCCCGGCGGCGACGTTCCCCGGCGCGAACCAGACTCCACCGGTCCAGGAGAAGCGCCGCCCACGGCTCCCGTGGAACCCGCAGCCGCGTCCGTGGGAGCGTTCGGATTCGCGCAAGGCGCTCCCCAGGACCGCGAGCCGGCTCGAGGAGAACCGCACGACCCATCGCGCCGACTTCGGTAAGAGCGGCGACCAGGTGTACCTGGCCAAGATCCAGGCGGTGGCGGACAAGCCGCTGATCTCGGGCACGACGTACGCGTTCGTGCCGGCGATCGTCGGCGGCGCCGTCGGGATCTTCAACACCACGACGTTCACGCTCGCCTCGGCGGTCAGCAGCGGGACGACCAACCCCTACGGTGCCGCCGCAACGCCCGACGGGAGCGAGGTCTGGGTGACCGAGTCAGGCACGAACACGGTGTCCATCATCTCCACGTCGACCGGCAAGATCACCAGCACGGTCGTCGTCGGGATCTACCCGCACGGGATCGCGATCACGCCCGACGGGAAGACAGCGTACGTTGCCAACACCGGACCGAACACCGGCCCGGGCGGCTCGCAGACCGTGTCGGTCGTCAACGTGGCCAGTCAGACGGAGACCGGCACGATCGACGTCGGCGAGGCTCCGCAGATCGTCACGGTGTCTCCTGACGGCTCGTTGGTGTTCGTGACCTGCGCCGACGGTGTGTACGTGATCAAAACCGCCAGCGGCGCCGTCAGCAAGGTGCCCGAACGCCTGCATCAGCCGCATGGGGTGGCGATCACGCCCGACGGCACGCATGCCTGGGTGACGGACTCCGATCGTGACGAGGTGGTCGTGCTGGCCACCTCGAGCCTGCGCACGGTGGGCCGGATCCGTGTCGGCAGCACGCCATGGGACACCGCGTTCAGCTCTGACGGGTCGAGCGCGTACGTGAGCAACTCCAACGACAACACCGTGTCGGTGATCAACGCCGCCACGCAGAGGGTGACCAAGACAATCCCGCTCGGTACGTTCACCTACACCGACACCAAGACGACATACACCCAGCCGAACCAGATCCCGACCGCGATCGCACTGGCCCCGGACAACCGGTACGTGTGGGTTGCGTGCAACGTGTCGGGGTCACTCGCGATCATCGACACTACGACGAACACGGTGACGCACACCGCGCAGGCAGGCCTCGGCACGGAGCCGACCGCCGTCGCGTTCGCGGCCTGAGCGAGCGGGAAGACGGCCGGGGCGCGGCGTCTGGGGCGCCGCGCCCGTCAGGCTCTAGCTAGCTAGACCGACGAGCCGGCGTCGCGGATCAGCTGACCCACCGGCACCGCCCGCAGGTGGAAGGTCCGCAGCCCGCGGTCGAGCTTGCCGAGCAGCATCCCGACCTGCTTGGCGCTCGTCGTGCAGTCGAGCTCGACGACCTCGCCGGCGTGTAGGTCCCCGACGCTGTCGTCCCTGTCCTGGAGCCGGACCGCGCCGGCCACGAGGCGGCCTCCGGCTCCGTGGGCCATCACCCACTGTCCGATGCTCGGGCCGCTTGACGCGTACAGGAAGTGGTGGCCGTAGCCGAGCATCGCCATCAGATCGTGTAGCCGGTCCCGGGCTCCGATCCAGCGGACGAGGCCGCCGTCCGGGAGCCGCGGCACCGCCTGATCCCCGTACGCCGCCACGACGAACGGCTCCTGCGGATAGGCGGCCTGCTCCATCGTGAACGACGCGCGGATCCCCCGCTCGGCCAGGTCGTTGGCGATCGTCGGGATCT
This sequence comes from uncultured Solirubrobacterales bacterium, assembly GCA_963770615.1. Classification (GTDB taxonomy): domain Bacteria; phylum Actinomycetota; class Thermoleophilia; order Solirubrobacterales; family Solirubrobacteraceae; genus Palsa-465. Next base: position 171,106 of record CAVYQJ010000022.1, read on the forward strand.
CGCTCGCGGGTGCGTCGACCAGCACCCCGACCTCGGGGCGCGTGGTCGCCACCGCGGTCACCGGGCGCATGTGCACGAAGTGCGAGACGAGGCTGTAGGAGGCGCCGGTGGTGAGCGTCCAGCTCGCGATGAGAACGGCGGCCGCCCCCACCAGCGCGGCTCGCACGGTCCGCAGACGCCAGACCGGCAGAGACGTCGAGCGGCGTTCGTTGCTAAGGATCAGCGAGGCGGTCGACGGCCGGCGCGCGAACGAGCCGTTGGGCTCGGGACGGTTCCTGAGGGCAAGCTCGAGCGCCGGCCCGATGTCGGTCACCTTGCGCGCGACCTGCGCCAGCCCGAACCGCTCGAGCGCCTGGTTCGAAACCCGCACGTGGCCGTAGCCGAAGCCGTAGGAGATCACCGGGCAGCCGCGGATGATCGCCTCGAGCACGGTCAGCCCGGCGCTCGAGTGCACGAGCGCATCGCTGGCGGCGAGGACGTCTCCCATCCGGTCGGTGAAGCCCATCACCCGCAGGCGCGGCTCGCCGCCCAACTCGCGCGAAACCTGCGCCCGAAGCTTGTCGTTGCGCCCGCACAGGCACAGCACGCGCGCGTCCGGGACCTCGAGCCCCGCGCGCGTCGCGCCGAGCAGGTCGCCGACGCCCCAGCCGCCGCCTGACACGGCGATCACCTTGGTGCCGTCGGTCGGCAGGCCGAGCGCGCGGCGAGCGTCGTCGCGCGAGCGCGCCGCCAGGAACGCGGGCGAGGTCGGCGGCTTGGCCCAGCGCACGCTGCCAGAGCCGGCGATCTCCGCGACCTCCTCGATCGTCTCGGGATGGGTCACGAAGTGCAGGTCGATTCCCGGGTGGGCCCAGAACTGCATCCCGGCGAGATCGGTGATCGACGAGTAACACGGGACTTTCAACCGTCCCGTGCGGCGTAACTCGCCCAGGACGGCCGTGACGCCCGGATAGGTCGAGACGATCACATCCGGGTTGTGCGAGCGGATCAGTCGCATCAGCCCGCGGCGTCCGAGCAACGTGAGCATCTTCATCGAGAACCAGCGCGTCGGCGCGAACCCCATGAACAGCCGGTACTGGATGTCGAACAGCCACGGCACCCAGCGGAACATGAACTCCGAGTTCTCGCGCAGCAGATGGGTCAGGAACCAGCCCATCGCGGGCAGGCCGTTGACAATCGCGACGAGCGAATCGGGATCCTCGTCGTGGAACTCGCGGGCGACCGCGCGCGCCGGCAGGTCGTGACCCTCGCCGATATCGGCCGAGATGATCAGCACCTTCCGCGGCCCGGACTCGGCGTCCGGCTCGCCCGCGGGGATCACGGCGGCGGCCTCGCGCTCGGCGGCACGAGCGGTCTGCTCCTGGCGCCACGCGACGTAGCGCCGGACGCCCTCGGAGAACGGCGTCCGCGCCGTCCAGCCGAGTTCCTCCTCGGCGCGGTCCGACTGCACGATCTTGCCGCTGAAGTCGCCCGGTCGCGCCGGCGTGTAAACGATCTCGACGTCACCGAGTAGCTCCTGCACCCGAACGGCGATCTGCTTGATCGTCACGTTCTCGTCGCTGGCCAGGTTGTAGACCCGGTTCCGAGCCACATCACTGAGCCCGAGCGCGACTCCCTCGGCGAGATCCTCGACGTACACGAACCGCCGCGACTGGCCGCCGTCGCCGGCGAGCGTCAGCGGCTCACCCTTGAGCGCCTTGTTGACGAACGCCGGGATGACCGCGGCTTCGCGCGCGCGGGGGCCATACGGGATGCCGAAGCGCAGGATCGTGAAGTCGATCCCGTAGAGCTCCTGGTAGGCCTTGCAGTACAGCTCGCCCGCGAGCTTCGTGCTCGTGTACAGGTGCGAAGGCGGCGGCAGCAGCGTGCTCTCGTCGACGACCTCCTGCTCGCAGTCCGAATAGACCCAGATCGTCGACGCATACACGATCCGCTTGACCCCGGCGCGGCGGGCTGCCTCCAAGACGGCCACGGTCCCGCGGGCGTTGACGCGCTCGGCGTCCTCGGGCTCGGCGTGAACGTCGTTGACGTCGGCGACCGCGGCCAGATGGGCCACCGCGTCGCACGAATGCAGGGCCCGCTCGAGCCCCTCGCGGTCGGTGATCGAGCCGAGCACGGTGTCGACGCTGCCGGCCTCGTGCCAGGGCGACGGGCGCAGGTCGTAGATGACGGGCTCGTGGCCCTGCGCGCGCAGCTTGTCGACCACGTGCGAGCCGATGAACCCCGAACCGCCTGTGACCAGGACCCTCATGACTCGCTCACGTCGGGCCGGTAATACAGCGGAACGCAGGAGTGGTTGCGCGCGACCCAGTCGCTGTTCGGGAGCTCGACGTGATGGCGCATGATCCGATGGCAGGGCTCGTCGTACACGCGCCCGGTCGACCGCTCGAGCCACTCGAACACGATGTACTTGTAGAAGCCTGAGGTCATGCCGCGCGGGAGCTCGAGCCGGCTCGGATTGACCGGGTCGAGATGCTCTCTGGCGATCTCGTTCTTCCAGGCGACGATCTCGGGCAACCGCTCGATCTCGCACACCCCCATCGCGGCGGTGAACTCGTTCATGCGGAAGTTGAGGCCTTGAACCTCGTAGGTGGGCTTCCCGTAGTTGCGGAACGCACGAGCATGATCAACGACTTCCGGGCGGCTCGAGACGAGTACCCCGCCCTCACCGGTCGTGATCGTCTTGGTCGCATACAGCGAGTACACGCCGGCGTCTCCGTAGCTCCCCGGCTTGCGCCCGTTCCATTCGGCCCCGTGGGCGTGGGCGCAGTCTTCGATCAGGAAGATGCCGTTCTCCGAGCAATAGTGAGCGATCTCCTCGACCTCGAACGCGAGATGCCCACCGATGTGCACGAGGAACGCAGCGCGCGGCTTGTGCTTCTCCGCCTTGGCCTCGAAGTCTTTGAACGACATGCACAGGTCCTCGCGATTGCAGTCCACGAACTCGACGCTCGCGCCGGCATTGACCGCCGCGAGCGGCGTCGCCATAAACGTATTCGAGGGACACAGCACGGTCTCCCCCTTGACGCCCGCGAAGTTGAGCGCGGCCAGGGCGCCGCCCGCCCAGGTCGACAGAGCTAGCGCCGGGAGCCCGTTGTACAGCTCCCAGGCAGCCTCGAGACGTGCCACCATGTCGCCCTCGGACCACTGCCCCGAGTCGAGCACCTCGTCGATCAGCGCGTGGAAGCGCTCGCGATCGCGCGGGTCGAAGCCGATCGTGAACCGACCGAACTCGGGGACGCTGGATTTGGGCATGTGATCAGGGACGCTGTGTTGCGAGGAAACGGTGGTCATCGTCGGTCGCGCGCCCGGCGGCATGGGGACTGTTGCGCTGCTCCGCCGGCCGGAAGCGACAATCCCTGCGCTCAGCTCGCCAATCCTCTCAGGTCCTGGTGCGCTTCGGCAAGCCTGTCAGACAGGGAGGACGGTACTGATTTTCTGGCGTTTGAGTTCTCTCACGATGATTTTGAGGGCCTGGGCGGTGCGCTCGTGAGACCCTCGAGACGAGTAGAAATCCGCATCGTGCAGGAGGATCACGTCGCCCGGGCGCAGGTTCGCGGTGACCCGGGAGGCGATCCGTTCGGGCGTCGTGAACCGCCGCCAGTCCTTGCCCCAGCGCGACCACAAAAGAGGCTCGAGCCCCGTCGCGCGGACAGCGCGCAGGCCGGCGGGGCTGTAGAGACCGTAGGGCGGGCGGTGCCAGGCCGGTCGCGTCTGGGTCGCGGCTTCGATCGCCTCCAGGCCCAGCGCCACGTCACGTTGCACCGCTTCTTGGGGCATCGCCGGCTGGGGCCGGTGGCGGTAACCATGTAGGGCGATCAGATGTCCCTGGCCGGCGATCTCCGCCGCGAGCGACGGCCGGCGCTCGACCTGCTCGCCGACGAGGAAGAACGTCGCCTTGATGCCCTCGTCCGCCAGGATCTCGAGGACCGCAGGGGTGCCCTCGGGGTGGGGTCCGTCATCGAACGTGATCGCGACCCCGCCGGCCACCGTCCGCTGGATACCGAGGGCGGCGGCGGCGCGCGGGACGTGCGGGGCGAGCAGATGTCGGATCATTTTGATGATTTTCTAGTGACCGTCGGCGACCCGGATCGCCATCGAGCGGACTCGTTTGGGAAGTTTCGCCCCCTATGGACCCAGTTTCTTCCCAAACGCCCACGGGAAGCCTCGCCGCCGCCACGGCGTCTTCGCTCGTAACGTGTTGACGCAGCGCATGCCCGACCTCGATCACTGGCTCGCTAAGCCATCGATACGCGTCGCGTACCGCCGGGAGAGCGACGCGCCGGCCGAGCGCCTGTGGCAGGCGAGCCGAGAGGTCAAGCTGAGCGACACCCGGCGGCTCGGCCGGATCATTCGCTGGCGGATCCCGGATCTGGCGCCCGACATCTCGTTCGACGAGATGTTCCGGGCTCCGCCGTTCATCGTGCTCAGCGACGACGAGGAACGGACGCTGCTGTCAGGCCTCGTCGGGCGGATATGGACGCTGCGGCGCGACTACCCGCGCCTCGGCGACCCCGAGGAGTTCCGGGAGTGGTCGACCGGCGGCACCGCGAAGGTGCTGTTCGCGAACTGGGTCGAGGAGGCGCCGTCGGGGCGCGCCGCGCTCCGCTCGGAGGTCCGCGTCGAGGCGATCGGCGCCCAGGGACGGATCGGGGTGGCGGCGGTCCGGCCGCTCGTGGGCGCGTTCGGCAACCTGGTCGGGAGCGATGGGATCGAGGCCGCGGTCCGCGCGGCCGAACGTAGGTAGGCTCGCGGCGTGGCGGTAAGTCCGGCCCCCGACGCCGATCGGAGAGACGAACCTCGGCTGCACGGCCTGCGCCGGTTCTTCGTCGTTCCCCACACCCACTGGGATCGCGAGTGGTACGTGCCGTTCGAGGAGTTCCAGATGCGGCTCGCGTCGGTCGTCGACGAGGTGATCGACGTGCTCGAGTCCGACCCTGGCTTCCCGTGTTTCACGCTCGACGGGCAGGCGATCGTGATCGAGGACTATCTCGACGCGCGGCCCGAGAACGAAGGCCGCCTCCGCGCGCTCCTGCAGGAAAACCGCCTCGAGGTCGGGCCGAGCTACATCCTCCCCGACGAACTGCTCGTCGGCGCGGAGCCGCTGATTCGAAACCTCCTGATCGGCCGAGCCGTGTGCCGGCGCTTCGGCGCCGAGCCATCGCCGGTCGGCTACATGCCCGACGGCTTCGGCCATCCGCTCCAGCTCCCGCAGATCCTGGCCGGGTTCGGGATCGACAGCTTCATCTTCTCCCGCGGTCTGGGAGACGAACTCGACGAGCTCGGGGTCGTGTTCCGGTGGCGCTCACCCGACGGCAGCGAGGTCCGCGCATTCCAGCAGCTGCCCTCGTACAGCAACTTCAACGTTCCCGGTGACGGCGCGCTGGCGCGGATCGAGTACATCGCCGAGCGGTTCGGCCCCGCGTTGCAGCGCGCCCGCGTGGGCGAGGTGCTCCTGTGCGACGGCGAGGACCACCGTCGGATCCGCCGCGACCTCCCGGCGCTGTGCGGACAGCTCGAGCGCCGGCTGCCGGGCACGAGCTTCACGATCGCGCGGTACTCCGACTACGTGGCCGCCGTGGGCTCGGACAACCTGCCGGCGCACACGGGCGAGCTGCTCGGCAGCCGCCTCCAGAACGTGCTCCGCGGCGTCAACTCGGCGCGCCTCTATCTGAAGCGCGCGAACGAGCGAGCGGAGCGGCGGCTGCTCGAGGTCGAGACGCTGGGCGCGCTCCGGACGCTCCAGACAGGCCGGCGGTTCCCGGTCGCCGACTTCAGGCTCGCGTGGCGGGAACTGCTCAAGTGCCACCCGCACGACTCGATCTGTGGCTGCTCGTGCGACGAGGTCCACCGCGACATGCTCGTTCGCTACGAGCAGCTCGACCGGACGGTGGCGCACCTACAGCGCCGCGCCCTGGCGGCGTTCGCGGTGAACGCCACGGCCACCGGCGACGCGACCGCCGGCGTCGTCAACCTCCTCCCCTACCGCCGGCGCGGCCTCGTCGACCTCGCCGGGTACGAGCCGGCCGTGATCGAGCTCGATGGGTTCAGCGCGGACACGGTTGAGTCCGTGCCGGCGGAGCCGTCCCGCGCGCGCGACGGGACGAGTATCGAGAGCGACTGCATCCGCGTCGACGCCGCGCCGGATGGGACGCTGACCGTGCTCGACAAGCGGACCGGCCGCAGCTTCGACGGGCTGCACCGCCTCGAGGATGAGCCCGACGTCGGCGACCTCTACAACTTCTGCCCGGTCGACGGCGCCGTGCCCGGATGGGACGAATCCGCTTCGGTTCGGGTGCTTCGGGACGGCCCGATCGTCTGGGAGCTCGAAATTCGCATGCTCACGGTGAGCACGATCGTGCGGCTGATCGCCGGCATCGGGCGGGTGCAGTTCAGGACGACGATCGAGAACCAGACCGAGGACCACCGCCTGCGCGTCGTGTTCGGTGTCCCCGAGGCGCGCGACGTGCGTGCCGAGGGACAGTTCGCGCTCGTCCACCGCCCGCTCGTCCCGCCCGCGCCGAAGACCGACTGGTGCGAGCCGCCCGACCCGACGCACCACACGCTCGGCGCGGTCGCCCTCGGACCGCTCGCGCTCCTCACGAAGGGCCTCCCGGAATACGAGGCGCGCCCCACGGACACCGGCGCCGAGTTGTGCCTGACGCTGCTCCGCTGCGTCGGGATGATCTCGCGACGCGACGGCGAGATCGCCACCCGGCCGGTGTGCGCCGGCCCGCCGACCGCGACGCCCGACGGCCAGTGCCTCGGCCGGCACGAGCTCGAGTACGCGCTCCTGCCGGGCGCGGACGAGCTCGACGACGCGGAGTTGCTTCGCGCCGCGCACGACTATCGGTTCGGCTTCCTGGTGACGTCGCAACCGGTCCGGTTCGACGCCCCGATCACCATCGACGGCGACGCCGTGTTCTCGTGCCTGAAGGGCGCCGAGGACGGTGACGGGCTGATCCTGCGCTGCTTCAACCCGAAGCCGTCGCCCGCGACCGTCCACGTCGCCGGGGAGTTCACCGTCTCTCGCGCGCGCCTCGACGAGACCGAGGATGGAGGCGAGCCGATCTGGGAGGTGAGGCCTGGCGAGATTGCCACGTTCCGGTTGCGCCCTCACCCCGCTTGAATCGCCCCGCGAAAGAGCCCGCGCGCCAGGGGCAGGGAGGGGCGGCTCCCCACCCCCGGCGGCGCGGATCGCTACGACTGCGACGAGCTTGACGGCGACGAGCCACGCGGCGCCGCGATGAAGATCGCGCGCACGTTCCCGGTCGAGTTGCTCGTCCCAGTGCCGGTCGACTGGCAATGGCCCAGCCGACGGCCGATCACCTTGACCAGATCCCCGGCGGCCGGCGGGTTGGCGCCCTGACCGAAGAAGACCTTGGCGTTGGTGAACGTGTACGTCACCTGGGTCGGCTGGGTGGTCGTACCCTTGCCGGCGTGGTGAGCCTTGAAGTCCGGCTTCGACACGGTGATCGAGCCGGTGTACGTGTTGGTCCCGGTCTGGGTCGCAGTCCAGCTGACCAGCACGCCGAACCTCGAGCGCCCGAACGAACGGCCGCGGCGGCCGAACCGCGTGAACTGGCCGTGGTTGCTGCCGGACTGATTGCCCTGATCGTGGCCGAACTGAGCCCTCTGCTGATCCCTCACCTGGTTTCCCTGTCCGTTATTGCAAGCCTGCGCGACCGCTGGTCCGGTCATCGCAAGCGCACCGATCGCCGCAGCGATTCCTACTTTGGCGTTGAGCCTCATCGGGCCTCCTCGCGTTGTCGGCTTTCAACGCGTTAGACGCGGGAGACCCGCGAAGGTCAGGTCCTACTTGTCGTGACCGACCGCGCGGCCGTGGCCGGCAGCCCCACTGTGGCCACGGCCCCAACCGTGGACGCCGCGCGAGGTGTTGGCGCCGTGGCCATGCTCGCCCGCATAGGCCACCAGCGTTTCGTGGCGGATTCCCGGCACGGCGCCGTGTCCGTGACGCGCGTCCGACCGCTCCCCGTGCGAGCCCCGGCCGCCGTCGACGCGACCATGAGCGCGGCTGCCCCGCTCCCCCCGTCCGGCAGCCATCGACCGGTGCCAGCCGCCCGCGCGGCCGTGCCCGTGCAAGTACACGAACCGGACGTGGCGGACCGGGACCGCGCCCGCCCCCGCGACGGTCCGCGTGCTGCCCACGGCGCTCGAGCCCACACGCGAGGCGCTCGCGTGAGCAGCCACATGCCGAGCGGCGGTTGGCGCGGATTGCGCGATCTGCGCCCGATGGGGCTTAGCCGGCCGCCGAGAGGCGTCGATTCGCACCACTGCCGCCACGCCGCCGACGGTCACTGCGGCGGTGGCGAGCACCGATGCGGCGGTAAATCCTTTGGAGACGATCGCGGCGCCCGCAGCCTTGCCGGCGACACCCGCGGCCGCGCCACCCGCGCCACTCGCGCCGAGAGCGCCACCACCGGCGCCACCGCCGACGGCCGACTCGACCGCCCGCGCCAGCACGATCGCTGACGCCGCCGCCGGCAGCACCGGGACGATCGCGCGCATCTCCACCTGGCGCGCCTCGATCGAGGCGGCGAACGCCGAGCACGACGCGCAGTCACGCAGGTGGGCGCGCACGCGCCGCCCGCGGAGAACCCTGCGGTCGCCGTCGGAGATCGCTTGGCAGACCTCAGCGCACGCCATCTCGCGTCCCTCGGCGCACTCGGCGATCCCGCGCCGGGCTTCGAAGATCGCCTGCTTGGCGGCGCCCGGCGAGATGTTGAGCGAAACCGCGATCTCGTCGTGCGAGAGCCCGCTCAACTCGCGCATCACGAGCGCGCTGCGCGCCCGCTCGGGCAGCGACGCCAGGTCCCCGAGGAGGGTCTCCAGACGCGCCCGATCGCCGGCCTGATCCTCCGCCGAGACCGACATGGGGAGCGTCGTGTCGCCCCATGGCTCCTGGCCGCGCCGGCGCCGGCGGAGCACCGAGATCGCCTCGTTGTGCGCGATCCGGAACAGCCACGGGCGCAGCGGGGCGCTCCGCTGGCCTCGCTGGAGCGCCGACAGCGCCCGCGTGAACGTCGACTGGAGCGCATCCTGCGAGTCGACGTCGTCCTTGAGGATCGAGCGGCAGTAGCGGTAGAGCGTCTGGTGGTAGCGCTCGTAGATGACGGCGAACGCACGCGTGTTGCCGCGGGCGGCAAGGCGCGCCAGTCCTTCGTCGGCGAGCCGCGGCAGCCGAAGCGCCGGCCACGTGGTCGTCTCGACTCTCCATTTGTTATGAGCGACGCTCGCGCGCACTAAGAGTCAGGACCTTGTTCTAGCTCGGGGGCCGACCGGGACGACGCTACCCGCTCACAGCGGCGCGAAGCATGGCACGAACGCGATTCGTGGGAGGCATTGCGACGTTTTTGCAACGACGGTGCGCTTCCGCCCTCGCCAGGTCTAATGTCAGGCGAGTGTCCGGGTTCGAGGCCGAGGTGACCGTTCGTCGCACCCGCTTCGCCAGCGAGGAGACGGGCTGGGCGGTGATCGAGGCGGCGGGGGAGGACGGCACTCCGATCGTGCTCGTCGGCCCGCTCGTTCACCTCGAGGTCCACGAACGCGCCCGCGTGGTCGGGACGTGGGTGCAGGACAGCCGCTACGGGCCACAGGTCAAGGTCACCGAGGCGACCCCGCTCGCGCCCACCGACGCCGACGGTCCGGTGGCGGTCGCCTACCTGGTCCGGGTCAAGCACGTCGGCGTCAAGCGCGCGACGCGGCTCGTCGAGACCTACGGCGCGGGCGCGGTATTCGACGTGATCGACCGCGACCCCCACGCCGCGTTCACGGCGGCGGGTATCCGGAGCGCCCGCGCCGCCGAGGCGACTCGCTCCTGGGAGGGGCTCCGCGTCACGCGGCGCCTCCATCTTCTGCTCGCCCCTCACGGCCTGGCCTACCTGGCGGCGCGGATCCGCGAGACCTACGGGGACGGCGCTCACCGGGTCGTGTCCGAGCGGCCATACGAGCTGACGAGCGTGTTCGGCGTCGGCTTCCGGATCGCCGACCAGATCGCGCAGCGGCTTGGCGTGAACCCGGACAGTCCCGACCGCAGGCGCGCGGCCGTGCTCCACGTGCTGTCCGAGGCCGAGCGCGGCGGCAGCACGTGCCTGCCCCTGGAAGTGCTCCTGACCTCGGTGAACGAACTCCTCGGCGAGCAGGCGGCGAGCGAGCCAGACATCGACGAGCTCGTCGACGCCGGCGATCTCGTCCGTGACGAGCAGTGGATCTACCGGACGCAGATCGCCGAGCTCGAGGCCGAGCTGGCCGAGCGCGTCCACGACCTGGTCGACGGCCAGCCCGGCGACCGCCTGAGCGATCCGGACGCGGATCCGGAGTCCACGCTGACCGACGAGCAGCTGGCCGGGGCCCGCAACGCGTTCATGCACCGCGTGTCGCTGATCACCGGCGGTCCCGGGACCGGCAAGACCGCCTCGATCCGGACGATCGCCACCGCCGCCGCGGGTCAGGGCGCGCGCGTGCTGCTGGTCGCCCCGACCGGACGCGCGGCGATCCGGATGCACGAGGCGAGCGGGATGCGCGCCACCACGGTCCACTCCGCGCTCGGGTGGATTCCGGGCGAGGGCCCCACCCACGACGAGCACGACCCGCTGAGCTGCGACCTGCTGATCGTTGACGAGACGTCGATGGCGAACCTCGAGCTGTTCGTCGCGCTGCTGCGCGCCGTCGGCCCCAAGGCGCACGTCGTGCTCGTCGGCGACGCCGATCAGCTTGCTCCGGTGGGCGCCGGCAAGCCGTTCGCCGAGCTGGTCGCCTCGGACTCGGTGCCGACGACGCGGCTGACGCACATCTTCCGCCAGGCGGCGGGAAGCATGATCGTGCAGGGCGCGCACGCGATCCGGCGCGGCGAGGCGCCGACCTTCGCGTCGTCGGGGCAGATGCGCCGGGACCTGTTCCTGATCCAGCGTCCGAGCGCCGCCGACGCGCTCGAGGAGATCGTCTCGCTCGTGTCCGAGCGGCTCCCCTCCCATTACGGCGTCGATCCCGTGCGCGACATCCAGGTGTTCGCGCCCGTCTACCGCGGCGACGTCGGGATCGACGCGCTCAACGTCGCGCTCCGCGACAGTCTCAACCCTGACGGGCGGCCGGTCCGCGGCGGCCGGCTCCGGATCGGCGACAAGCTGATGATGACCGGGCGCAACCTGCACGATCTCGGGTTGATGAACGGGACGCTGCTCAGGCTGCTCGACGAGACGGGGCCCGCGCGCACGGATCGAGACGACCCCGAGGACGACCTCACGGGCGATCCGGCGGACGCGACGCCAGCGGACGACCCCGCCCTGATCCTCGGTGCCGACGAGGGCACGATCTTTCGCCTCCCGCCCGAGCAGGCCGATCGCCTCCAGCTTGCGTACGCCTGCTCGGTCCACCGCGGGCAGGGGATCGAGCTCCCGGTGGCGGTGATCGTGGCTCACCCCGCGGCGGGCGCGTTCTTCCTGCGTCGCGAGATGCTCTACACCGCGGTCACCCGCGCCAAGCTCGCGACCGTCATCGTCGGCACCCGCGAAGTCGTCGCCCGGGCGGCCCGCACGCCCGACACCGGGAGGCGGTACAGCCGGCTCGGCGAGCGCCTCCTTCGCCCGACGGCGTCGACCCCATAATCTTGAGCGACGTTGGGAGCGTCCGCGCACACCTCGCCGTCCCCGCGCAAGCGGCATGCGCTCGAGCTGTTCTCAGGCCTTCCCCGCGCGTACGACTGGATGGGCGCCGTGCTCAGCTTCGGCCAGGATCCCCGCTGGCGCGCCACGCTCGTCGACCAGATCAACCCGCTCCCCGGTCAGCGCGTGCTCGACGTGGCCAGCCGGCACCGGGCTGGTCGCGTTCGCGCTTGCGCAGCGCGGCTGCGACGTGGTCGGCCTGGACCAGAGCGAGGACATGCTGTCGGTGGCACGCCGGCATCTGGACGAGCGCCCCGACCCCAAGCCCCGCATCACGTTCGTGAAAGGCCAGGCCGAGGCGCTCCCCTTCGAGGACGGCGAGTTCGACGCGCTCACGTTCACCTACCTCCTGCGCTACGTCGACGACCCGGCGGCGACGATGCGCGAGCTCGCACGCGTGATCAAACCTGGCGCCAAGATCGGGATGGTCGAGTTCGGCGTCCCCCAGTCAACTCCGCTGCGCGCGGCTTGGCGGGTGCACACCCGCGCCGGGTTACCGATCCTCGGACGTGCCTTGTCACCCGCCTGGTTCGAGGTTGGCCGCTTCCTCGGGCCGAACATCGAGGCATTCCACGCCCAGGAGCCAGACCTCCAGGGCTTGTGGCGCCAGTCTGGAATCGGCGACATCGAGCAGCGAAACATGAGCTTCGGAGCCGGGCTCGTGATGTGGGGCGTCAGGAACGGTCGTGGCGAGCGCGCCCCGTGAGCTGAGCCGCCCGGCGTTCTACGCGCTGCGCTCGGGCGGCTGGCGCGACCTGGTCACGCTGCTCCACCCTCCCTACACGGTCTGGCACCTGAGCTACGTGGCGCTGGGCGCCGCGGCCGCGCCGCACATCTACGCGAACCGGCTCGCGGCCGCGCTCCTGGCGTTCTTCCTCGCCGTCGGGATCAGCGCCCACGCCCTCGACGAGCTGCAAGGCCGGCCGCTCGGCACGAAACTCAGGCGCTCGACGCTGTTCGTGCTCGCAGCGCTGTCGCTTGCCGGGGCGATCGGGATCGGCATCGCCGGGATCGTCGTGGTGTCGCCGCTGCTCGTGCCGCTGGTGCTCGCCGGCGGGCTGCTCGTCCCCGCCTACAACCTCGAGCTCGCCGGCGGCCGCTTCCACAACGACACCTGGTTCGCGGTGGCCTGGGGCGGGTTCCCGGCGTTCACCGGCTACTTCGTGAACGCGCTCACGATTCGCCCGGCAGGGGTGCTCGTGGCCGGCGCGTGCTGCCTGTTGAGCCTGGCCCAGCGGCGACTGAGCACGCCGGTCCGACAGCTTCGCCGCAACACCTCCGAAATCACCGGTCAGCAGCGCCTGCGCGACGGTCGCGTGATCGAGCTGACGAGCGCCAGCCTCTCGGCTCCGCTCGAGGGCGCGCTCAAAGCGCTGTGGATTGCGTTAGTCCTGCTCGCCGTGGGGCTGGTCGCGGTGCACCCCTAGTAGTTAAATACCCCCAGCAGCCACGACGAGATTGGGGGTCGGGCGACGTGCCACGGCGGGCGCGGCGACGCTGGACAGGAGACCGGGCCGGGACCGGGCCGGGGTGTCGAACACGACACCAGGGTGATCACAACGTGCATGGCGCGAGGATGAAAATCGCGGCATGTGGCTGGCGGATGAGGACGTGACGCTCGAGGGTCTCGGGACCGGGGTGGCGCCGGCGCGCACGGGTCCGCGTCGGGGGTTGCACATCGGCGCGGTGCCGGCGTGGGTGCGTGACCGCCTGGCGACCACACCGGGGCGGCTCGTGCTGGTCTCGATCCTGGTCGTCGTCGGCGCCGTCTGCTTCGGCGCGATCGCCACCGGGGCCGAGCAGTCGCGCGAGCACGCGGCCAAGGCCGCCCGCAGCCAGACCGAGCCGCTGCTGGTCCAGGCCGCGAATCTCTACACCGCGCTGTCGGACGCCAACGAGACTGAGGCTACGGCGCTCCTATCGGGTGGGCTCGAACCGCCGGCCAAACGGGCCCGGTACCTCGCCGACCTCCGCATCGCGAGCAACGCGCTGTCTGCGCTCACCAGTGAGTCGGGGACGGCGGCGTCCGCGCCGGTCGCGCTCAGCACGATCGCCGATCAGCTGCCGCTGTACAGCGGCCTGGTCGAGTCCGCGCGCGCGAACAGCCGGCAGAAGTTCCCGATCGGCGCCGCCTACCTGCGGGCCGCGGTGCTCACGTCCACGACCAAGATGCTGCCGGCGGCCGATCGCATCTACCGGACCGAGGCGCAGCGCCTGGCCGACGACTATCGCACGGGCACGTCGAACGGGTCGCTGATCACGTTCATCGCCGCGGGCGCGGTGGCGCTGATCCTGCTCCTGTGGGCGCAGTGGTACGTAACCCGGATCAGCCGGCGGATCCTCAACGTCGGGATGCTGGTGGCGGCCGCCGCGGTCGCGGCCGTTTCGGTATGGGGCGTCGTCGCCCTCATCAACGAGCAGAACTCGCTCGCGAGCGCGCAGCAGCATGGCTCTGACTCGGTCGAGGTGCTCTCGGCGGCCACCGTGCTGCTGTCCCGCGCCCAAGGCGACCTCAGCCTCGCGCTCGTCAACCGCGGCACCGACGAGACGGACTCGCTCGATTTCACAGCCATATCGCGCGGGCTCGTACCGCTCACCCGCGAGATCCCGGTGCTCGCGCGGCAGACCCGATCCACCGCCGCCGCCAACCAGTTCGGCGCCGATTACGCCTCCTACGGGGCGAAGGCGGCCCAGATCAAGTACCTCGAGAACCGGGGCAAGCTGACCGCGGCGCTCACGCTCGAGCCCGCCTCGGCGGCGATCTCGACCCGGCTGAGCAGCGACCTCGGCGGTCAGATCAACGCCGCGCAGGCCCGCTTCAAGGAGGAGGCGGCCGACGCGACCTCCGCCCTCGATGGACTTGCCTTCGCGATCCCGCTGATAACCGTGCTCGCCGCCGTGGTCGCGTTGCTCGGTCTGCGGCAAAGGATCAACGAATACCGATGAGACCGCGCCTCCGCCACCTCGCCGCACTCGCGCTCGTCGCCGTGGCGGCCACCGGTTGCGCTTCGACCTCCGATCAGGCGTCGCGGATCGCGCTCGCGGCGCTGGCGACGCCGACGCCCCATCTCCCGCCGTCGCAACCCGGGTCGACGACGCTCTGCACCGCCAGCCTGCGCCCACCGGCGACCCAGCCAACGCCGGGCCACATGCCTGCCGGCAGCTTCATGGCGAAGATCCGCAAGCGCGGCTACCTGATCGCGGGCGTCAACGCGGGGCTGCTCGATTTCGGCTACCTGAACCCCAACACCGGGAAGATCGAGGGGTTCGAGATCGACCTCGTGAACGAGGTGGCCGCGGCGATCTTCGGTACCGCCAAGGGCCACGTGCAGCTCGTGGCGCTGACCGTGCCCCAGCGCATCCCGTTCGTCCAGCAGAGCACGGTCGACATCGTCGTCGATGCGATCACGATGACGTGCTCGCGGAGCAAGCAGGTCGACTTCTCGGCCGTCTACTACGACGCCAAGCAGAGGGTACTCGTGCCCTCGAATTCGCCCGCTCGAAGCATCAACGACCTCGCCGGCAAGAAGGTCTGCGCGAGCGCGGCTTCGACGCCGGTGTCGGTGATGAAGGCGCTGCCGGCCTCCAAGCAGCCGGACGTCGTGCAAGAGCCCCAGGCGGTCGACTGTCTGGTCGAGCTGCAGGAGGGTCAGATCGCCGGGATCTCGACCGACTCCTCGATCCTGCTCGGCTTCCAGGCCCAGGACCCGAACACGATGATCGTCGGGCCGAGCCTCGGCGACGTGCCCTACGGGATGGCGATCAACAAGGCCCACCCGGACTTCGTGCGGTTCGTCAACGGGGTCCTCGCCGAGCTCGAGCGCGACGGCACGTGGCAGCACCTCCAGACGCATTGGCTCGGGCAGTTCCATCAGCTCGAGGCGCCTCCGAAGCCCGAGTACGACGGCTGACATGAGCCGCGACGACCCCACCCGTGAGCTGATCCGCCTCCAGGAGGCGTGCAACCGCGTCGCCGCCAACCTGGTCGAGCTCGAGATCGACTCGAGTCGCCAGCTGCTCGAGGTGAGCTCGCTCACCGGGCGCTCGGCCGACCGATGGGCGCAGGCGAGCGCCGCGCTGAACGACCTGTGGCGGTGGCACGGCCAGCTCACGCAGCTGCTCGAGCGCGCCGGGAAGCTGCGGAGTCCGTGGCGGGCGAACGAGCTCTCCTCCCTGCTTGACGGCGAGTCGATCGAGCTGACCACCTCAGAGGTCCCGCTGGCCGAGCGCGATCTGCTGGGCAGCGCGGAGATCACGGTCCGCTGCACACCCTGGCAGCTGCTCGAGCGCATGTCCGGGGCGTTCGACGAGGTCAAGACCGTCGTGGCCCGCTTCGGGGACGCCTGGGGAGCGCTGACTCCCCGCGTGACCGCCGCGCGGGAGGCGCTCGAGCAGGCGAACGACCTCGCCGCCGGGCTCGGCGAGCGCCACCGGCACGACCTGGACGAGGTGACGCGGGCGCTCGCGCGGTTCGCGGCCGCGGCGAGCTCTGACCCACTCACGACCGCACCCGGCGAGCTCGACCGGCTGATCGAGTCGGTGCGCGAGATCCGGCGCGACCTCGACGCGACGGCCGCGCTTCGGCGCGAGTTCGACGCACGCCTCGCCGCCGCCCGGGATCTGCTGGCGAGCCTCGAGACGGCGGCGGGTGAGGGACGGGCCGCGCACGAGGAGGCCATGCTGAAGGTCTCGCTCCCGGCGGCGCCCGGGCCACCCGCGCCGACCGACGGTTTCGGCGCGGAGCTCGACGGCATCGCTTCGCTCGCCCGATCCGGAGCGTGGCGAGACGCCCGAGGCAAGCTGGACGCGTGGACCTCGCGCACCGAGGCGCTGCTCGACCAGACGCGGCAGGCCGCGCGCGCCAACCGGGCCCCGGTGGAGGCGCGGAACCAGTTCAGAGCCCTGCTCGAGGCCTATCAGGTGAAGGCGCAGCGGCTCGGCGTGGTCGAGGATCCCGAGCTCGAACAGACCTTCGCGCGCGCGCACGAGGCCCTGTACACCGCGCCGACCGACCTGGCGCTCGTCGCCCAGCTGGTCCGCCGCTATCAGGAGCTGATCGGCTCCGGCGGCTCGGTGCAGGAGGTGCCGCGATGAACTGCGCGCGGAACGGATGTACGGGGACGATCGTCGACGGCTACTGCGACGTCTGCGGGATGGCCCCCGCCCGACAAGCCGCAACACCATCCCCGGCCCCGGCGCCCACACCGACCTCGGCGCCCACACCGACCCCGACCTCGACGCCGGCGTCGAGTTCGCTGACGGCCTCGACGCTCGGATCGCTGCGGCGAGCCACGACCGGCCGGACGCGCGCGAGCGCGCGAGCCCACCTCGGGGCCGGGCTGGTCGAGATCGAGCCGGTGCCGTTCCGCGATCCGGCGGAGGCCGTGCTCGAGGCGGTGCCGGTCGTGCCCGAGAGCCGTCGCTTCTGTGCTCGCTGCGAGGAGCCAGTCGGCCGCGGCAGCGACGGAGTGCCCGGGCGCACCTCGGGGTTCTGCCGCAAGTGCGGGACGCCGTTCTCGTTCGAGCCCCAGCTCACGGCCGGCGACGTCGTCGCCGGCCAGTACGAGGTGGTCGTCCCCATCGCCCACGGCGGCATGGGGTGGATCTACCTCGCCCGGGACCGCAACGTGTCCGACCGCTGGGTCGTGCTCAAGGGGCTGCTCAACTCGAGCGACGACGACGCGATGGCCGCCGCGCTGGCCGAGCGCCGGTTCCTGGCCGAGGTCGAGCACCCGAACATCGTGAAGATCTTCAATTTCGTCCAGCACGAGAGCGCCGGCTACATCGTCATGGAGTACGTCGGCGGGCAGAGCCTCAAGCAGATCCTCACCGCGCGCCGCAAGGCCAACGGCGACGCGCCCGACCCGCTGCCGCCGGCGATGGCGATCGCGTACATGCTCGAGATCCTGCCCGCGCTCGGCTACCTCCATCGAAACGGGCTGCTGTTCTGCGACTTCAAGATCGACAACGTGATCCAGACGCAGCATTCGCTCAAGCTGATCGACCTTGGCGGCGTGTACCGGATGGACGACGCGACGGCGTCCGTGTTCGGCACGCACGGCTACCAGGCGCCCGAGATCGCGTCATCGGGTCCGTCGATCGCGTCGGACCTGTTCACGGTCGCCCGCACGCTCGCGGTGCTGTGCTTCGACTTTCGCGGATACCAGGCGAACTTCCGCTTCACCCTTCCTGAGCGGGACACAGTCCCGGTGCTCGAGCGCTACGACTCGCTGTACCAGCTCCTGTTGACGGGCACCGCGCCCGACCCGGACGACCGTTTCCAGTCGGCCGAGGAGATGGCCGACCAGCTCTACGGCGTCCTGCGTGAGGTCGTCAGCGACGAAGACGGGCGCACGGTGCCGGCGGCCAGCAAGCTGTTCACAGGCCCGGTGCGCGGCGATAACGAACGCCCCGACTGGCGCGTGCTGCCGCGTCCGCTGGTCGACCGGGACGACCCGGCCGCCGGCTACCTGGCCACGATCACCTCGACCGACCCGCAGCAGATGATCTCCGACCTGCGTGCTGCCCCGGACAGGACCACCGAGATCGTCCTGCGGCTGGCCGCCGAGCTGATCGAGGTCGGCGACTGGGATTCGGCGGACGAGGCGCTGACCGAGGTTGAGGCGGTCGATCGCTGGGAGTGGCGCGTCGCGTGGTATCGCGGCGTGATGAATCTGGCGAGGGAGCGCTTCGGCGATTCACGCGCGAGCTTCACGTCGGTCTATCGCGCGCTGCCCGGCGAGCTCGCGCCCAAGCTCGGGCTCGGGATGGCGTGCGAGGCGGGCGGCGGGACGGTCTCCGAGGCCGCCGGCTGGTACGAGATCGTGTCGCGCACCGACCCCGCGTTCACCGTGGCCACGTTCGGCCTGGCTCGCTGCCGCCTGGCGGCCGGCGAGCGGGCCGCCGCGCTTGCCGCCTATGACCGGGTGCCCGATTCGTCGAGCGCCTACGTAGAGGCGCAGACGGCTCGGATCCGGTGCCTCGTCGAGAGCAACGGAGCGGGAGCCGCCACCGCCGACGACCTGCTGGTCGCCGGCTCGATTCTCGAAACGCTTCCGGTCAGAGGCGAGCAGCGGGTGCGCCTGGCGGCCGACGTGCTCGAGTCGGCGCTCGCGCTGGTCGGGCGCGGAGGAGCGTTCGACGACGGTCGCGCCAGCCTGCTCGGCTACCGGTTCGCCGAGCGCGACCTGCGCTTCGGGGTCGAGCGCTCCTACAGGGAACTCGCCCGGTGGGCGCCGAGCAGTGCGGAGCGGATCGCGCTGGTCGATCACGCCAACGAAGTGCGACCGAGGACATGGACATGACGATCAAGGAGAGAACGTGAGCACAGAGGACGTTGACGTGAGCACCCAGGCCGGCATCTCTTGCCCGTCATGCGGAGCGCCGCTGCAGACCGGAGACCGGTTCTGCGAGCGATGCGGCGCCCGAATAGAGGACGAGCCTCAAGCCGACGGCGCGGCCAGACGGGTCGAGCTCGACCTCGCGATCGCGGCCACGGTCAGCGATCAGGGGCTCGTACATCGCCGCAACGAGGATTCGTTCCACTTGGAGGTCACCGGCGAGCGGAATGTGGCGGTGGTCGTGTGTGACGGGATCTCGTCCGCGAGCGCCGGCAATATCGCGGCTCGCGACGCCGCCGGCGCCGCCGGCGCCGTGCTCGCGCAGGCCATCAGCGATCCGAACAGGGACGCGAGCCAGGCGATCTTCGACGCGATCCAGGCCGCCGTGGACGCCGTGATTCAGGTCGAGTGGACGACGCGGGTCAAGCGCGTCGACCCGTCGTGCACGCTCGTCTCAGCCGTGTGCCGGGGGAGCGACATCACGGTCGGCTGGGTCGGCGACAGCCGCGCCTATTGGTTCGATCAAGAGGAGTCTCGCCAGCTCACGGTCGACGACTCGTTCGCCGAGGAGGGGATCGCCAAGGGCCTGCTGACGCCCGAGCAGGCGGCGAAGAGCCCGTTCCTGCACTCGATCACGAACTGGGTCGGTCCGGATGCCCCCGAGCGCCCGCCGCGAACCGTCTCGCTGCGCCCGCAGCGTCCCGGGCGCCTGGTGCTCTGCACCGACGGCCTGTGGAACTACGCCCCAAGCGCCGCCGAGCTCGCCCGCCTGATCGGCGCCCTGCCGGACGGGGCCGCGCCCGCGGCGGTCGCACGTGCACTCGCCGACATGGCGAACGAGCGTGGGGGCCACGACAACATCACCGTGGCGGTGGTCGACATCGATCCGTAGTGCCCTGAAAGGGGGAGTCACATGAGCGCTTTCACCACCGAGTGCGACCAGAACGAGTACCTGCCGCTCGGCGGCTCAGAGGTCAACGCGATCTTGACCGTCACCTCCGACGGCGCCGCCGGCGAGACCAGCCAACGCGAGGCCGCCGAGATCGTGATCGTCGACACGTCGGGCTCGATGGGCGCGCCCGCCCATAAGCTCGAGTCCGCCCGCGAAGCGACGAGCGTCGCGATCGACTGCATCCGCGACGAGGTCGCGTTCGGGGTCATCGCCGGCACGGACAAGGCGCGCGCCGTATATCCAACCGACGGAACGCTCGCGATCGCCTCCGAGCGGAGCCGATCCGAGGCCAAGCGCGCGCTCCGCCGGCTGAATCGCCCAGGGCGGGACGGCGATCGGATCGTGGCTGACGCTCGCCGGCACGCTGTTCGCGACCGTGCCCGGCCGCTCGTGCCACGCGATCCTGCTCACCGACGGCGAGAACCAGCACGAGACGGATGCGCACCTCGACGGGGTGCTGGCCGAGCTTGATGGGCGGTTCCAGTGCGATTGCCGCGGCGTCGGCACCGACTGGCGCGTGAGCGAGCTGCGCCAGATCGCTTCGGCACTGCTCGGCGGCTTCGGCATCATCGCGGAGCCCGAGGACATGGCCCGCGACTTCCGCGCGCTGATGCAGACCGCGATGGGCAAGTCGACGGGCAACGTGTCGCTCCGCGTCCGGACACCGCAGGGAGCGAGCGTCGCGTTCGTCCGCCAGGTCCTGCCGACGATCGAGGAGCTGACCGACCGCGCCGCGCCGGTCGACCCGCAGACCGCCGACTATCCGACCGGGACGTGGGGTCCCGAGTCACGCGACTACCACGTATGCATACGCGTGCCGGCCGGTGAGGTGGGCGACGAGATGCTCGCCGCCCGGGTCAGCCTCGTCGAGGGGGACGAGACGCGCGCGACGGCGCTGATCAGGGCCGTCTGGACCGACGAGCCGCAGCTGTCGACGCAAATCAACGGGAAGGTCGCCCACTACACCGGCCAGGTCGAGCTCGCCGAGTGCATCCAGGAGGGGATCGCTGCTCGCAAGCAGGGCGACCTCGCGACCGCGACGTCCAAGCTCGGACGGGCCGTCAAGCTCGCTGAGGAGAGCGGCAACGAGGGCACGATGAAGCTGCTCCAGGGAGTGGTCGAGGTCGATGACGCGGCGACCGGGACGGTCCGGCTCCGCCACGATGTCGCGATTGTCGACGAGATGACGCTCGACACCCGCTCGACGATCACCGTGCGGGTGGGTCCTGGCGCGACATGAGCGTCGTCTGCCCGCGCGGACACGAGTCCCAGGCGACCGACTACTGCGATGTATGCGGCGCCGTGCTCCCCGCGGCCGAGGAGGTCGACACGTCGCCCGCGGCGCGCCGCGCGCCGTGCCCGGCTTGCGGGGCCCCGCGTCCGGCCGACGACCGCTACTGCGAGAGCTGCGGCCACGACTTCGCCGGCCCGCCCCCCGCGGTGGGTTGGGAGGCGATCGTCACCGCCGACCGAGCCCAGTTCGAACGCCTCGCGGTCGACGGCGTCCCCTTTCCGACCGACTACCCGGAGCGGCGCATCGCCCTCGCCGAGGGCGAGAACCGGATCGGGCGGAGCCGTGGCGCACCGGACGAGCGGATTCCGGAGATCGACCTGGCCGGCGCGCCGGTGGACCCTGGCGTCTCACGCCTCCACGCGGCCCTCGAGCGGGGCAGCGACGGGGTCGTCGTCGTGCGCGATCTCGGCTCGACGAACGGCACCATGGTGAACGACGATCCGACGCCGATCGCTCCGCAGCTTGCGATCCCGCTCGCCGACGGCGATCGCGTCCGCGTGGGCGCCTGGACCACGATCACGGTACGCAAGCGCTAGAAGTCGTGTTTGGCCAGCAGGCCCTCGCCGAGCACGACCGCGACGAGCCGCTGGCGCTTCTCGTTCTGCGCCAGATCGCCGAGGCCGAACCGCGCGAACAGGTCATGCATGCAAGCCTTGACCGTATCGACGCTCAGATATACCTCGGCGGCGATCTGAGGATTGGTCGCCGGCGTCGTCGCGTTCGACTCGACGATCGGGCGGCATAGCGCGATCAGCACCTTCCGCTCCTTTTCGCTGAGGGGGATCGACTGCGGCGCGCCCGGCCTCCGAGCGGTGGACTCGCTGCCTTCGGCCCCGGCCGGTTCGCGAAATACGACGTGGGTGTTGCCGAAGCACATGCGGTCGCGGTCGCTGAGTCGCCGCCGACCGACAACCCGGCTTCCGTTGACGAATGAGCCGTTACGCGACAGCCCGTCGTCGACCAGCGTCCATTCCTCTCCGACCGGTTCGAGGTACGCGTGGGCGCGAGACACCTCTCCGTCCCAGGTCAGCGGAATGTCGGACTGCTTCTGACGACCGACCGTGACGCGGGTCAGGTCAGCGCCCAGCATCAGGAGGCATTGCTCGCGATCATCGTCGAGCCAGTACAGAAAGGGGATGCCAGTCGCCTCGGCCTCGAGCCGCTCCTTCAGGTGCCGGGGCCTGTCCAGCGGACTTTCGTTCGCGTCGGGCATTGCGATGCGCAGCATCGCAGGACGATGGCCCGGATTCCATCGGAATCCGGGCCATCTGTACGAGAGGAGCGCAGGCGGCGGTCAGAGGGTGTCGACGAACCGCACCGGCCCCGAGTCGCACTGGTCGGTCGTGCCGTCTGGGAACGCGTAGGACAGCTGCAGCCGCCAGACGCCCGTCAATTGCGTCCGCTTCCGATTCACCTTGGCGGACATCGAATCGGTCCCGCTATAGGTTCCCCCGCCGGACACCGAGGTCGTCGGCAACACGACGCCGGCCTGGACCCGGCCGCCCGGGCCGATCCGGAGATGAGTGACAAAGTCCGGAAATGTCAGCTGGTCGCCGGACACACAGCTCAGCCCCAGCGCGATATGGCCCTGGTCGACCGTCTTGCCGTTCGGCGAGATCTTGAAGTACGACGGGAATCCCTGCGAGGTCAGGCCCGTCAGAGCCGTGTCGTGGCCGATTGGCGCGGCGTCCGCCGGCCCGGCCTGGAGCACGAGCGCCCCGATCGTCACTCCGCTCGCGAGTGTGAGCCAGAGCCACCGCCTGATGCGGCCCCTGTGGCTGTGTGCCTTCATGGTGACCCTCCTGTTTGTTGACGGTGGCAATCTCTCGCGCGCGCGCCACCGCTCCCAGCCCCCCATGGGGTCGTTCTGAGCGCCCACGGTGTCGGATTCGACACCGTGGTGGCCCGGCTAGGCCAGCCGGTCCGGGGCCCTCTTCTCCACGAACGCTGCCTCCACCTCGCCCGGCAACCGCTCGATGGCGGCGCCGTTGGCCAACCACCGGGAGAGCCGGCGCTGCATCGCGGCCACCGTGGCTTCGTCGCTGGCGAGCAGGTACGCGAGCTCGCGCGTCCGCCACCGCCCGCGCGGCGCGCATCGGCGCCACACGGACTCGTAATTCTCGCCCAGGACCCGCCGCCACAGGTCCTCGTCGGCCCGGCGCAGGTCGGCCGTGAGCAACGCCGCCCAGCGGTCCGCGGACAGCTTGAGCAGCCGCGGTCCGAGCCAGCCGACGACCTGCTCGTCGAGCGGCGCGCAGGCACACGCGACCAGCATCCGCGCGCGCGAGCGCTCCCCCTCGTTCCAGGTCGGCGGCGTCGTCTCGAGCCCGAACCATCGCCACAGACGGGCGCCGGCAGACCCGACCGAGCGCTCGGTCTGCTCGACGGCGATGTTCACCAGCTCCTCGTAGTCGGGCAGCTCCTCGAACAGCCGCTCGAGCTCGGTCACGTCCGGCGGCTCGTTCGCCCGCTCGCCCCGGCGTTCGGCGACCGCGCGGGCCGCAGCGGCGAAGGCCGCGTCGAGCGCGGCGGGCGAGCCGGCCTCCTGATAGCGGTCGAGCGCGGCGCGCAGCGCCGGCACGGGTTGGATCTCGCCGGCGCCGCTCACGATCATGAGAATCTAAACGGACGCGGGAGATCGCAACTCGCAGGTTCGAGACGGGTTACGACGAAAAAGCAGGTCTCGCCCCGATGGGAGGTTCGTCGCTGCGTCGCTCAATCGCTCTGCTCGTCACGTTCTTCGCCGTCGCCCTCACGGGCGCTGCCGTGACGCTGGCACAGACATCGAGTGGCCAGTCATCGGGGGCGGCCCCAACGTGTAAGAACTCGACCAAGGCACGCGGCTCCGCGCTCGCGAAGGACCTCACTATCTACGCTGCGCCGAACCCGTTGACCGCCGGTCGCCAGCTGACGGTGTTCGGATCGATGGTCGGGGTCCAGCACGGCATCCGGCGGTGCGGCATCGAGGTCGTCCTGTGGCGCCGCTTCCCGGCGCAGCACGGGTTCAGCCCGGTGGAGCGGACGGCCACGAACACCGCCGGCACCTACAGCTTCGTGATGCCGCCCGGCTCGGTCGCCACCAATCGCTACTGGATGGTCACCGCGCGCGGACTGGCGAGCCGGACCATCGCCCAGAACGTTCGCCCGTCGGTGACGCTCGGGAGCACCGCGACGGTCGCGGTCGCCGGCGACGTCGAGACGCTCAGCGGCCAGCTCGAGCCGGGTAACGCCGGCGAGTTGGTCTCGCTCCAGCGCCGCGTCGGGCCCCGCTGGCAGACGGTCGTGCGGCCGCGGCTGAAGCGGAACGGGACCTTCGCGGTGGTGCACACATTCAGCACCGGGCGCACCGAGCAGTGGCGCGCGATGGTCCCATCCTCGGTTCACAACCTCTCGGCGGCGTCGGCCACCCTGAGGATCAAGGTCGCGCCGCTCTCCGGGATCCACAAGATCCGGCACGTCGTGATCATCATGCAGGAGAACCGCTCGTTCGACAGCTACTTCGGCACATACCCCGGCGCCGACGGGATTCCGGCCGGAGTGTGCGTCCCCGACCCGGTCAACGGCGGGTGCGTCGCCCCGTTTCACGATCCCTCAGACGTCAACTACGGCGGGCCGCATTCGGTCAACAACGCGGTTGCCGACATCGACAACGGACGGATGGACGGCTACGTCGCCCAGGCCGAACAGGGGATGAACTGCAGCTCGGAGGACCCAAACTGCAGCGCCTGCACCCAGACCAGCCACATGAGCTCGAGCCTGCCCGCGTGTGTCGACGTGATGGGCTACCACGACGCCCGCGAGATCCCCAACTACTGGACCTACGCCGAGCAGTACGTCCTCCAGGACCACATGTTCGAGCCCAACGACTCCTGGAGCCTCCCCGCCCACCTGTACATGGTGTCCGAGTGGTCGGCGTTCTGCACGAACCCGTTAGTACCGTCGTCGTGTCACAGCGATGTCCAGAACCCCAATCCGGACTCAACGCTCACCACGCTCGGCTCAACGCCCAACAACGGTCAGCTGCTGTACGCCTGGACGGACATCACCTACCTGCTGCACGGGCAGAACGTCCCGTGGGCCTACTACGTGTTCCAGGGCACCGAGCCCGACTGCGAGAACGACGCCTCGATGACCTGCGCGCCGGTCCAGCAGGGACCGCAGACGCCCGGCATCTGGAACCCGCTGCCCTCGTTCACCGACGTCACCCAGGACGGCCAGCTCGGGAACATCCAGTCGCTCACGAACTTCTTCACGGCCGCCAAGAACGGCACCCTGCCCGCGGTCTCGTGGATCGACCCCAACGGCACGGTGTCCGAGCACCCGCCGGCGCTGGTCAGCGCCGGCCAGACCTACGTCACCGGGCTCGTCAACGCGATCATGAACAGCCCCGACTGGGACAGCACCGCGATCTTCCTCGCCTGGGACGACTGGGGCGGGTTCTACGACCACGTCGTGCCGCCGGTCGTCGACAGCGAGGGCTTCGGCCTGCGCGTGCCCGGAATCGTGATCAGCCCCTATGCCAAGCAGGGCTTCATCGACCACCAGACCCTCAGCTTCGACGCCTACACGAAGTTCATCGAGGACGACTTCCTGGGCAGCGCGCGGCTCGATCCCGCCACCGACGGCCGCCCCGACCCCCGGCCCGACGTCCGCGAGGACAACCCGATTCTCGGCAACATCGCGAACGACTTCAACTTCAACCAGACGCCGCGCCCGCCGATGATCCTCCCGGTCCACCCATCCCCCGGGCCGGCGTCGACGCCACCGGGCAGCTGACGGCCGATGGCGATGCAGCTACGTATTTGTTAGCCGCATCGCCATCGGCCGTGGGCGAGCGCAGCGAGGCCGCTACATATCCTGGCCGCCGTTGACGCTCAGGACCTGGCCGGTGATGAACGAGCTGTAGTCCGAGGCGAGGAAGTGGACGACGCGGGCGACGTCGTCGGGCCGCCCGAACCGGCCGACGGGGATCTGCGCCTTGATTCGATCGAGCACCTTCTCGGGGATCGTCTCGAGCATCTCGGTGGCGATGAACCCGGGCGCGACCGTGTTCACGGTGACCCCGATCGAGTCGTCGGTCAGCTTGCCGGCGCGGCCGAGCTGGAATGCCGCTTCGCGCGCCATCGTCTTGGTCAGCCCGAACAGGCCGGACTTCGACGCGGCGTAGTTGGCCTGCCCGATGTTGCCGGTCTCTCCGATGATCGAGGAGATGTTGATGATCCGCCCCGACCCGCGCTCGAGCATGTGCGGCAGCACCGCCTGGCTCATGAAGAACGCGCCCGACAGGTTGACCGCGAGCACCTTGTACCAGTCCTCGTCGCTCATCTTCATGACGCTCTTGTCGCTCGTGATGCCGGCGTTGTTGACGAGGACGTCGAGCCGGCCGTGGCGCTCGATCACCTCGTTCACGGTCCGGCGGCAGTCGTCGGCCGAGCCGATGTTGCCCTGATGGATGCTCGCCGTGATGCCGTTCTCCTCGAGCTGGTGCAGTAGCTCCTCGGCGTTCTCCTTGTCGCGGCCGTAGCCGGCCGCGAGCACCGCGTCCTGCTCGGCGAAGCTCCGGCTGATCGCCGCGCCGATACCGCGCGTGCCCCCGGTCACGAACACGACTCGTCCGGTCATCCGGGCCCGCCGATACCCCGCCGGGAACGCCTCGTCGGTCGGAACCACGCCGTCGCGCGACGTGGCCCGCTCGGTGCCAGCTTCAGTAGTCATAAATCCCTCTTCTCCTTGGTTTCGTTGTCAAGCGTCGGAACGCTCGGCCAGCCACTGCGCCATGGCCGGCCAGAGCTCCTTGCGCGCCGCCGAACCGGCGACCAGCCCGATGTGTCCGCCCGGACGGTCCAGGTGCTCGACGTCCTGGCTTGAGATCAACTCGAAGAACGGCATCGTCCCCGGGCGCGGCGCGATGTGATCGGCGCCGGCGGTGATCACCAGGACGTTCTGGTCGATCCGGCCGAGGTCCACCGACCGATCTCGCAGCCGCACGCGCCCGCTCAGGAGCGCGGCGTCGCGGTACATCAGGCGGATCCACTGCCGCCACGCCTTACCGGCGAACGGCGGGTTGTCCGCGACCCACTTGGCCATCGACTGGTACGCCTCGCGCCGAGCCGTCCCCTCCTGGACTCCCTCCCACAGCCGGCGGTAGGTCGTCCAGTAGTTCGTGACCGGCTTCATCATCTTGTTCGCGAAATCGATCGCGCCACCGGGGACCGAGCCATACAGCTCGCTCACGCGGTCGACGTCGAAGTCCTCGTCGGCGACCCAGTTCGCGTAAGTCGAGTTCCGCCCGTCGATCGGCATCGTCAACAACGCCAGGTTCTTAACTGGGGCCCGCCCACCCCGCTCCCCGCCCCGATCAAGCCCGCAATACATCGCGCACAGCGTCGCGCCGATGCACCAGCCCATCAGCGATAGCTCGTCGGCGCCGCTCGCGCGCAGCGTCTCGCGCACCGCCCAATCGAGTTCGTCGCACACGTACTCGTCGAGCCCCATGTCGTCGTCCTCCTCGTCCGGATAGCCCCAGTCGACGAGGAACACGTCGAACCCCTCGGCGATCAGGAACTCGACGAGCGACGAGCCGGGACGCAGATCGAAGATCTCCGGCCGGTTGATCAGCGCGAACACGAGCAGCAGCGGCACCGCATAGCGCCGGTCAGGCGACCGGTAGCGGTACAGCGTCGTCTGCCGGTGGGTCCACACGACCTCCCGCGGCGTGGCGCCGACGACCGCGTCGTCGGTGGTCAGCAGGATGTTCGTGTACTCGAGCGCGTTGACCGGGAACCGCACGATCCGCTCGACCGCGCCGGCGATCGGGTCGACGACGCTCACGATGGCGACCCGGTGACGTCGCGCTCGTGGGCGACCTCGTCACGCAGCTTCTCGACCTCTTGAAGCACGCGCTCGAGCTTGTCCTCGGTGCGGTGCAGCTGCTTCGACAGCCTGACTATGTCGGCCCGTCCCGCCAGGCGGAGGTTCCGCCACAACAGATCCACCGCGTCGAAGCTCATCCGGGTCACCGCCGCCGTGTTCTCAGCGCTCAGCGCGAGCAACCGGCCGAAACTCGGCTTGTTCACCAGCGCCTCGAACGCCTTGGCCGTGTTGGATTCGGCCTCCTCGTACAGCGCCCGGACCTGCTGCTCGGGCGACTGTGCGCCGTTTTGCCGGTCTGCCATCGCCTTCCTCCTTCGGTGGTCCGTATGTAATTCGAGCCTACCCCATAGGCTCCGGTGCTCAAAAGGGCGTTCGGGATAGCCACCCCCTCGGTGGGGGGTGTGGTTGGATGCCCAGATCGTGCAGACTGCCCGTGATGCCGCGTGAGCGCTGACGCCGACGTCGGGGTGGTCGGGGCCGGGATCGTCGGCCTCTCGACTGCCTTCGCGCTCACCGACCAGGGCGCCACCGTGACCGTGTACGAGCGCGGGGTTCCCGGCAACGGGCAGTCCGGCGGCGATTCGCGGATCTTCCGCCACGCGCACGACGATCGGCGCCTGGTCGAGTTCGCGTGCGAGGCCCGTCGTGGCTGGCGCGAGTGGGAGGAGCGGTTCGGACGGGAATTGCTCTCGCGCGACGGGGTCGTGGCGCTCGGGCCCGCCGGGCTGCGCCGGCTCGAGGCGATGCTGGGTGCCGGCGTGCGCGCGGGTCAGATCGACCACGCCGAACTCGCTCGGCACCTGCCGATGCTGGCGGAACCGGACGCCCGCGCGGTGTTCGACGAGGACGGCGGCGTGATCCGCGCCCGGGCGAGCATCGAGGCGCTCATCGGAGCGCTGCGCGAGCGCTTCGTATTCGACGAGGTTCTGTCGGTCCGCCCGACGCCCGCGGGGACCGTCGAGGTTCGCGCCGGCGGGACGACCGCGGAGCACGGCCGCGTGGTCGTGTGCGCCGGCCGCGGAACCGCGGCGCTCGCACGTGGCGCGGGACTCCCGTTGCCGATGCGCCAGGCGGCGCACGTGCGCCTCACGTTCGCGGTCCGTGGCGACCCCCCGCCGCGCGCGGCGTGCCTGCTCGACTCGAGCCGGGCGTTCGGCGAGGTCGGAGCCTACGGCGATCCGCTACCCGGCAACGCCGCCTACGCCGTCGGGTTGGACGACACGCCACTGCACGACGACGGCAGCGTGATCGACGCCGGCGGGCTCGCGGCGCTCGCCGAGCGGACCACGGCCTACGTCGAGCGCGCGCTCCCCGGCCTGGATCCGAAACCGATCGACGTGCGCCACTGCTGGGTGACCGAGCTGCCCTGGAGCCCGGACGCCTTTGCCGTATGGGAGGTCGGCGGACTGCTGTTCCTCGCCGGCCACAACCTGTTCAAGCACGCGCCGGCGCTTGGTCGCGAGCTCGCGCGCGCCGCGCTCGGCGAGGGGCTGGCGCCGAGCCTGCACCCGGAGGCCAAGCTCGGCGCGGAGTTGTTCGAGCCCAGTCGCCCCTAGGAGCGCGATTGGTCCGGCGGCCCGGCCGGCCGATGATTCTGGGGCGCGGGCGGCGGCTGTGCGGCGACCGGCGCCGGCGCGGCCTGCGGTGCCGGGGCGCGTGCGGTGCCGGGGCGGCCTGCGGTGCCGGGGCGGCCTGCGGCGCCGGGCCCCGCGGTGTCGAGAGCGGCGATGCCGGGCCGGCGTGCGCCGAGCCCGCCGCGGTCACCGGTCCCATCGGCCCCGGCTGCGTCTTGCGCTCCGGAGCGCCCGAGGCCCGCGACTCCGGCGGCTTGGCCGGCGACGCGATCGCGCTCGCCGATCCCGCCGAGCCGCCCCGGTCCCCATCCTCGGGGAACCGGTCGGTGGCGTCCTCGGCCAGCGAGAACAGCGAGGTCGCGACGTTGCGAACGTCGTCGATCAATCGGACCCGCTCGGCCCATACCGCGTCGGTCTCGGAGTCGAGTTGGCGCAGCTTCCGCTTGGCGTCGTCGGTCATCTCGACCGCGTTGGACGCGGCGTCGGCGACGCACCGCTCCGCCTCCACGCGCGCGCGGCGCGTGATCTCGGCGGCCTGCTCGTGGGCGACGCGAAGGATCGCGCTGGTCTCCTGGCCCACGCGCGCGATCTCGTCCTCGACCGAGGGAGCGGGCGGCGGCGGGGCCGACCGCTGGGCCGACAGCTTGGACGCCATCTGGCCGATCTCGTGCTCGAGTCCGGCGATGTAGTCGTCGACGGCGTCACGGTCGTAGCCGTGCAGCACCGTCTGGAACCGCCGGCGGCCGTCCGACGCCTGAATCGAGTCGACCGCCTCGGTCGGCTGATCGAACTCCTCGTACTCCTCCCAATCTCCGTCGTCGGGCTGGGGCCGGTCGAAGCTGTTGAAGCCTCGAGCGAGCCGGTCCCCCAGGTCGGCGAAGAACGTGCCGGGCTTGCGGCGCCTGGCCGGCTCGTCGTAGGTCACGCCGGTTCTGTCTCCGGATCTCTCGAAGTCGCTCATCCATAACTCCTCTGCGCGTCTCACGGGTATGTGGCGTGTTCGGCGACCCCGGCGCGATCCCTCCGGGTCCCCGCCGTTTGCAAACCCGCGTGCAGTCAGCCGGTGGGCCAGAGCTGCGGACCGATCCCCATCATGTCGATGAGCCGGTGCACCGATGAGCTCACGCGCCGGTCGACCTCGAGCTCGTGGCCGCTTCGCCGCGCATGCTTGAGCCCGAGCACGACGGTCTGCACACCGGAGCTGTCGATGAAATCGAGCTGCGAGAGGTCCAGCCGGACGGGGCGGCCGTCTTCGCGGTGCTGCCGCAGCCGCTGCTCGACGGCATCGGCAACCGCGATGTCGAGCTCTCCGATCAGGGCGACGCGCAGCGCGCCGTCGCCGTCGACGCTTTCTCGTATCTCAAACGCTGGCCCGGCGAGTGGCACGCAGACGATGTCGTTTCGAACGGCAGGGACGCGGGGCGCGCAATCCTAACCGAAGCCCGGGGAAGGAATCGACATCGGTGGCGTCTTTACGCTCACAGGCGCGAAGCCCCCCTCGTGCCCGGCGATCGGCGGCGGCTCGCCACAGCCGCCGCCGGCCTGCCGGGACCCTTACGCGAGGTATGGATGGAGTTGCTAGGCGCCCGGATCGCCGTCGCGCGCGAGGGCGCGGCCGGGGCGCGCGACCGGATGCGCCTCGCGGGGCTCACCGGCCCGCTTGAAGCGCCTTCGGGCGCGATCGACCGCGGCCCGGGCCTGTGCGGCGCCGCCCAGATCGCGGCGCAGATCGTCGACGCGGGCCTCGACGAGCAGCTTGGCGATGTGAGGGTTGTTGACCATGCCGCCAAGGTAGGCCCGCGACGCCGGTCGCACATCGGCATCGGCGGCCCATGTTGGCGGTGGCGGATGCCTATTTTTCGCGGCCCCGGAGCCCGAGCCCGAGCCTGGCGGCCTCGGCCGCCGCTTGGCGCCGCGACCGCACGCCCAGCTTGGCGAGCACCGCCGAGACGTGGTGGGCGACGGTCTTGGGCGTGATGTAGAGCCGCGCGGCGATTTCCGCGTTGGTCAGGCCGGCGGCGAGCAACTCGACGATCTCGATCTGGCGCGAGGTGAGCTGGCCAGGGTTGCTGATCGTCGAACGCCGCGGCCCTCGGGCGATCTTCCGGACGCCGGCGCTGCGCAGTCGCTGGGTCACGTCGCGGGTCGCGGGGACCGCGCCGAGATGCTGGAACACCGCGAGCGCCTCGCGCAGACCCGTTTCTTCGCCACCGTCGGCGCGCGCGAGCGCGGCCTCATACGGGCATCCGAGCGCCTGCCACGCGTCGGCCGCCGCGTCCCACTGCCCGCTCAGCTCGAGCGCGAACGGCGCCGCGATCGAGCCGAGATCGAAACGGTCCTCGATCCCGGCTCGCCGGCGCCACGCGCACAGCTCGCCGATCGCCCACTCATCGTCGATCTCGAGCGCCAGCGCGAGCGTCTGACCGGTCTCGGCGGCGACGGAGGCGGCCGTGCCTTCGAGCCAGTGCGCCTCGGCGCGCGCGGCGGCGACCGGCGCCAGACGCTGGAGCTCATCGCTCCGGCGGGCGAGCTCGAGCGCTTCGTCAAGCGGCTCGAACGGGTGCGGGTCGCCGCGGCGGGCGCGCAGCCGGCCGAGGACCGCGAGCGGCATGATCCGGCTCGGGGCGGGCACGCCCGGCTCGCCCAGCACCGCCGCGGCGTGGTCGTCCGCCTCGTCCCACCGGCCCTGGCCGAAGCGCAGATACGCGACCCATCCGCGCATGTACACGCGCCACGGGTCGAGATCGTGCTCCTCGCAGTACGCAATGCCCGCGGTCAGATGCCGATCGGCGTCCGCATACGCGCGGACCCGGACCTGCGTCGCCCCGAGGTTCGTGTAGGCCCTCGCCGCGTGCTCCTCGTAATCGCATTCGAGCGCGAGCGCGAGGCTGCGCTCGAGCTTCGCGGCGCCGTCGGGCATCCCGCCCGCGAGCTCGGCGGATCCGACGTTGTTGAGCGCGTGCGCGAGGATCTCGGTCTCGCCGAGCCGCTCCGCGAGGCCGATCGCCCGCTCGCCGTCCTCGATCGCCTCGCGCGCGTGTCCCGCGAGCATGCTCAGCTGCGACGTATTGCTGTACGCCATCGCGAGCTCGCGACCGGGTGGCTCGCTCTCGAGCAGCTCGACCGCGTGCCGGCCCTCTCGCACGGCGGTCGCGCGGTCGCCGGCGAACCAAGCGAGTCGCGACAGCCACCGGCGGCTGTCGCCCTCGCGCACGCGATCGCCCCTGGCCTGGTGCAGCGCCAGCGCCCCCCGGCGCGCCTCGACGGCCTCGTCGATCTGCTGGGTCAGGTAGCACTCATACGACCGCCGCTCCCACAGCTCCGCGCGCCGCTCCATCGTGAGCCCCGCGCCGTGTCTGAGCGCGAGCGCGAACTGCGCGGCGGCCTCACGGTGAACGCACAGCGCCGCGGCCCGCTCCCCCGCGGCCGGCGCGTAACGCAGGACTGCCTCGGCGTCGCCGGCCGCGTCGGCGTGGTGGGCCAGGCGGGCCGGGTCGACCGGCCCGGGCGCCGCCGTCGTCAGCGCCCGGAGCACCTCGCGGTGGAGCGTGACCCGCCGGTCGGGGGCGATCGCGTCCTCGACCGCGAGCCGCGCCAGCTCGTGCCGGAACGCGACCGCGCCGTCCTCGTGGACGAGCATCCCGGAGTCCAGGCAGGCCTGGAGCTGCGCGAAGTCCGCGCCCCCGACGGCTTCGAGCAGCCACAGCTCGGTCCGCGAGGGGACGACCGCGGCGGCCTCGAGCAGCCGGCGCGGCGCCGGCGCGAGCGGCGCCGTGCGCGCGAGCACCGCGTCGCGCACTGTTTCCGGGATGTGCGCCTCGACCGCGGCCAGCGCCTCGGTGACGAAGAACGGGTTCCCGCCGGTCCGCTCGAACAGCCGCGCCGCGTCGACCCCCGCCGGCTCGGCCAGCGTCCAGACCGCCTCGAACGACAGCGGCGGGATCTGACGGCGCTCGGCGCCGGGGGCGCCCGCCAGCTCGCCGAGCACGATCTGCAACGGGCCGTCCGCGGTCAGCTGATCGTCTCGGAACGAGACGAGCGCGAGCGCCGGCAGCGTCGCGATCCGGCGGCCGAGCAGCTTGATGACGTCGAGCGTCCCCTCGTCGGCCCAGTGGACGTCCTCGACCACGAGCACCGTCGGGGCCTCGTGCGCCAGTTCGGCGACGAGCGCTCCCGCGAACTCGTGCGGCACCCGCCGGTTGGGCGCGAACCCCCCGAGGTCAAGGCCGGCGTGCTCCGCGACGTCGAGGAACGGTCCGAGCGCACGCGGCGTGAACAGCCGCTCGCACGAGCCCCATAGCACTCGGGCCCCTAGCTGGTTCGTGCAGAACTCGCGCAGCAACGCGGTCTTGCCGGCGCCCGCTTCGCCCCCCAGCAGCACCATGCGACCGCGGCCGTCCGCCGCCTCGGCGAGCTGGGCGGCGAGATTCTCGAGCAGCTCGGAGCGTTCGAGGAGCTCGAAGCCATCCTCGTCCGGTCCCGGTTTTCCAGTCGACTTGCTCATCATGAGCCACCCGCCCCCGCGGGTGGCGCCCGGACCTTGTTAGGTCCCGGCTGAACAGATTATCCCCTCAGGTACTGCAAAACGGGTACGTACCAGTACGGAATTGGTACGTACCCGTCTCCAAGGACTCCTCCGGGCTACGCCTCTGCGACGACGTCGAACTCGGGCTCGGGCTCGGACTCGGTCGCGAACTCCTGACAGAAGGCCTCGACGACCTTCGGATCGAACTGCGATCCGGCGCCGCGCTCGAGTTGGGCGAGCGCGTCCGCCGGATCCAGCGCCGCCCGGTGCGGACGGTCCGAGGTCATGTCCTGGAATGCGCTGCAGACGAAGATGATCCGCGAGCCGAGCGGGATCGCGTCGCCGGCGAGGCCGTGCGGGTAACCCGACCCGTCCCAGCGCTCGTGGCTGTAGCGGACGAGGCCGGCGACGGCCTCCATCCCCAGCGGTCCCGCGAGGAGCCGCTCGCCGACGAGCGTGTGCAGGAGGATGAACTGCCACTCGGGCCCGTTGATCTTGCCCGGGTATCCGAGTACGGCCGCCGGCACCGCGACGTTGCCGATGTCGCACAGGTGCATCGCCGACTCCACGGTCTCGATCTCGACCTCCCGGACCCCGAGCCTGCGGGCGATCCCGGTGGCGAGCGTGGCCACGTCGCGGCGCGAGCGGACCAGCCGCAGCGCTTCCGTCGCATCGGCCGGCGCTCGCCGGCCGGACTTCACGTGGCGCTCTGACCCGTGCTTGCTCGCGCGACGAGCGGCGAGCTCGAGCGCGGCCCGCGGGGACGGGGCCTCCCCGGGAAGGGCCGCCTGGCCGACGTCGCAGTAGATCTGAAAGCCGTCGCCGTTCTCGCCGAGCGCGCTCGCCGCCGACGCGCACAGCGCGCTCGTGAATCGCTCGGATCCGACCGCGAGAAGCGCGAAGCTGCCCCCGCGCATGCGGTACACGCTTCCGTAGGAGCCGACCGCGTCGCGCAGCTTCCGGGCCAGCCACTCGAGCAGCGCGTCGCCGCATGCGTCGCCGTAGGCGTCGTTGTAGTCCTTGAATCCGTCGAGCGCGAACAGGTACAGCGTCAGGACGCGATCGTCGCCGGCGTCGATCGCTTCCTGCAGATCCGCGACCAGCCTGTCGTGAGTCGGTAGCCCGGTGACCGCATCGACGCCGTCCGGAACCGGCGGCGGCGCCTCGCCGGTGGGCCGGACCTCATCGGAACGGCCCACGACCGTGACCGTGGCCACGGCCCCGAGAATCGCGCCGACCACCATCCCCAGCAGCCACGCGCCGCCGCCGACGACCGCGACGACCGCGATCACCGCAACCTCGGCGACGGCCACAGCGACGATCGAGTTTCGACGCGCCGGCGTGGACGAGCTGGACATTGAGATCTACTCGGCCGCGAGCCGGGTCGACGCGGAGCCTTAGCCGCGGAGGATCGGCCGGACCGCCTCGGCGATACGGCGGCCGAGCTCGAGCACCTGCTCGTCGGACCAGTGCGCCAGGTTGACGCCCGCCGTCTGGAACTCGCGGCGGATGTTCACGGTCGCCTGCGCCGTGTCGACCGCACGAGCGAGCTTGGCCAGCGCCGTGTTGACAACCGGGGTGTCGGCGGCACTGGCGCCGTTGAGCTCGGTCTCGAGCAGCCAGGCGCGCAGCGCCTGAGCCTCGATCAGGTCGAGGTCGAGAACGAGGCGGGGCTCGTTGTTGTTCCCGTCGACGCGGGAATCGTTCAGCTCATCGGTGGCGCTCATTGCGGCGGGCCCTCCATAGCGGCGGTGGTTGGGGTGCGCAGGTCGCTCCCGCGCAAAAGTCTGGTTACACCGAATTATCGGCCACGATCACCGGCCACTTGAGTATGCGCAGCCCCCCGTCGCGTGGGTCACAAGCCGACACTCGGCCGTCCCTCCGAGCCGAATGCGGATTCGGGCACGCATGTGGGTCATTGCGACGACCTCGGCGGCCCGGTCTCGCCGAGAGCGGGGTTATGACCCACTCGAGCCCGCCGCCTACCGAACCGCACGAAGAACCATTTAGTCTCCACGGCATGGCTTCCCGCGTGCTCACGCCCGAAGATTTCGAGTGGATCAC
Organism: uncultured Solirubrobacterales bacterium; assembly: GCA_963770615.1. Lineage (GTDB taxonomy): Bacteria > Actinomycetota > Thermoleophilia > Solirubrobacterales > Solirubrobacteraceae > Palsa-465. The sequence continues at coordinate 207,409 of CAVYQJ010000022.1, forward strand.
CCGTCCACACGAGCCCGGGGAGCCGGCGCGTCACGTCGCCGAGCTCTCGGAGCGAGTGCAGTTCGCCCACACCCGCGCGAACGTCTGGCGCTACGAGCCCGGCGCGAAGGGCCGGCGACACCGCCACCCCTATCAGGAGGAGACCTTCGTCGCGCTCTCGGGCACGCTGACGATGTATCTCGGCGACCCGCCCGAGCGGGTCGATGTCCCGGTCGGCGGAGTCGTCCACGTCGAGCCCGGCACGGCATTGCAGACCGTCAACCATGGCGAGGAGGACCTGCTCGTCTACGCCTACGGCACTCCGCCGGAGGACGAGCACGCGCAACTCCTCGATTCGGCGGTGTGAGGGAGGCATGGCGGCGAAGGCGAAAGTCGTGAAGGCGGAGTTCAGCCCGCAGGAGGCGCAGGCGGTGATGACGTGCATTCGCGAGTACTTCGCGGTGCTGCTCGAGCGCGGGGGCCTCGGCGACCCGAGCCTCTCCTCCGCCGCGTCACACCTGTACGCGGCGATGCTGGACGCCGGCATTACCCCGGGCAAGCTGGAGTAGCGACGGCGCTCAGTGGCGGGCGCGCATCTCCGCGAGCCGATCGGGATCGAACTCGTCCGAGCGCACCCACCGCAACAGGGCCTGCTCGGTCTCGATCACCCGGTCGGCCGCGGCGGGTAGCTCGGGCGCGATCTCCGGCGGAATCTTGAGCACTCCGTGCTGGTCGGCGTGGAGCAGATCGCCGGGCGCGATCGTCAGCCCGCCCACCTCGACCGTCTCGCCGATCGCCTCGACGCGCACGTACGCGTGCGATACCGACGGGCCGGAGGCGAAGAAGTGAAAGCCCATCGCGCGGACCTCGTCGAAGTCGCGCACCGAGCCGTCGGTGACGCAGCCGACGCAACCGAGCGCGCCGAAGATCGTCGCGTGGACCTCGCCCCAGAGCGACCCGTGCGCGGGCGGGATGTCGAGGTCCTTGACCACGACCACGCGCGGCGCCGGGACCGTGCGCACGTACTCGTACAGCGCGTTGTTGCCGGCGCCGGCCCAGTCCGCGCCGGGAGCCCCCCGCGCGACGATCGTCGCCGTGGCCGCGTAGCCGACCATTCGCCCCAACTCCGGGAACATGCACCTGATGGTGTTGTCGGCGAACCCGATGTCGCGCGACTGGACGTCGAACGTCTCGATCGCGTTCGCCAGCGTCGGGGAGTCGTAGCGCGCGAGCGCCTGGATGAGGTCGTCGGTCACGCGAGAACCTTGCCGGGGTTGAAGATTCCCTCGGGATCGAGTGCCCGCTTGATCGCGCGCATCATCTCCACCGCCTCCGCCCCGTGCTCGGAGACGAGGAAGCGGGCCTTGCCGTAGCCGACCCCGTGCTCCCCGGTACAGGTGCCGTCGTGCGCGAGCGCGCGCTCCACCAAGCGGTCATGGAACTTCTCGGCGCGGGCGACGTCGTCGGGGTCGTTCGGGTCGACGAGCACGACCGTGTGGAAGTTCCCGTCGCCGACGTGGCCGACGATCGGAGCGGTGACGCCGAGCTCGGCGATGTCCGCCTGCGCCGCCGCGATGCAGTCGGCGAGCGCCGAAATCGGAACGCACACGTCGGTGGTCATGCCGGCGGTGCCCGGGCGCAGTGCGCGGGCCGCGTCGTAGGCGCGATGGCGCGCGTGCCAGATTCGGCGGCGCTCGCGCTCGTCCGAGGCCCACGCGAAGTCGCTGCCGCCGTGCTCGGCGGCTATCTCACCGGTCTCGCGCGCCTGCGCGGCGACGTCCTCCTCGGACGCCCCGTGAAACTCCAGGAACAGCGTCGGCGCCACCGTGAACGTCATGTCGTCATGGCGGTTGATCGCCTCGACCTGCAATTCGTCGGCGAGTTCGATCCGGGCCACCGGAATCCCATACTGCGCGACCTGGGTGACGCACTGCACGGCGTCGCGGACGGTCGGGAACGTGCACGCCGCCGCGGCGGTGGCCGGCGGGATCGGGTGGAGCCGCAGCGTGGCCTCACAGATCAGCCCGAGCGTCCCCTCGGAGCCGATCATCAGCCGCGTCAGGTCGTAGCCCGCCGAGGACTTGCGCGCTCGCGAGTGGGTGTGCACCACCTCGCCGCGGCCGCCGACGATCGTGAGCGCGAGCACGTTCTCGCGCATCGCCCCGTAGCGCACGGTCATGGTCCCCGAAGCGCCGGTGGCGACCATCCCGCCGATCGTCGCATCGGCACCCGGATCTACCGCGAAGAACACGCCCTCGGGACGTAGCCGGGCATCCAGCGCGCGGCGAGTCACGCCTGCTTGCACAGTCACGTCGAGATCCTCGATCGAGGGCTTCCCGATCGCGTTCATCTCTCGCATGTCGACGCTGACCCCGCCGGCGAGCGCCGCGACGTGTCCCTCGAGCGAGGTGCCGGCGCCGAACGGCACCAACGGCAGGAGGTGCGTGGCGGCGATGCGCACGATCCCCGCAGCCTCGTCGATGCTCCGCGGCCACACGACCATGTCGGGGCGGGCCTCGGGGTGGAACGACTCGTCGTGCCCGTGCTGCGCGAGCACGTCGTCGCCGGTGCCGACGCGATCGGCGCCGAGCAGGTCACGGAGCGCCTGGCGACCCGCGGCGATGCTCGCGGCCGGCGGCCGCGTTGGGCTGGGCACGTCCACCACCGCCATCGCCGTAAGGTTGACAGACTGCGGTTTTCCGAGATCGAGCGAGGACAGGTGACCATGCCCCGACTGCAGGACAAGGTCGCCCTCATTACCGGGGGCGAGAGCGGAATCGGACTCGCGACGGCGCGGCTGTTCGTGTCCGAAGGGGCGAGAGTTCACCTCGTCGGCATCGACGAGTCCCGACTGGCGGCGGCGGTGACCGAGTTGGGCGAGGACAACGCGCTGTCCTCGGTCGCCGACGTGACCGACGAGGACGCTGTCCGCGCGGCCGTCGGTTCCGGCGTGGATCGGTACGGACGATTCGACGTCGTGGTGAGCAACGCCGGGATCAGCGGCGCGGTTCAGCCGATCGTCGACTATCCGTCCGAGGTGTTCTCGCGCACGCTGGCGGTGCACATCCTCGGCGCGTTTCACGTGCTCAAGCACACGATCCCGCACGTCCCCGACGGCGGGAGCATCATCATCACCTCGAGCGTCGTCGGCCTGATCGGTGCGCCCGGGGTGTCCGGCTACATCGCCGCCAAGCACGGGCAAGTCGGCCTGATGCGCACGGCGGCCAAGGAACTCGCGCCGCGCCGGATCCGTGTGAACACGATGCACCCGGGGCCGACCTCGACCCCGTTCCAGGACGACATCGAGATGCGCGCGACGCGCCTGCCCCAGGAAGAGGCCGCGAAGGCGTTCGACGGGATGATCCCGCTCGGGCGGCACACGACGACCGACGAGATCGCGTACGGGATGCTGTACCTGGCGAGCGACGAGAGCGCGATGGTCACCTCGCATACGTTCTCGATCGACGGCGGCATGGCCGGCTGATCGCCGTCCTCGCGGGCGCGTGTCGTAAGAACGTCCAGCGACCGGGCCGCGGTTCAAGTTCGGACCGCGCCGTTGCGATCCAGCGCCCGTGGGGACATCGGTGCCGCCTCCCGGATTCGCCGGACAGCCGCTCGTCGAGCCGTCGCCAGCGTCGCCGCCTCCACCGTCGTCACCGTCCTGGTCGCCCCGCCGGCGTCCGAGGCTGCTCACCGCCGCGGGCATCGGAGTCGTGGCCGTGATCGCGGGGCTCGCGTTCCTGCTGCTCGGCTCGGGCGGCACCCAGCTTGGCGGTCCGGTCGCGCAGGCCGCGACGCTCTCTACGAGCACGCCCGGCTACCGCGTGCACATGTGGATGCAGACGACCTCATCCGCGCTTGACGCCCCGGTCACGGCCACCGGGAGCGGCGTCGTCGATCTCCGCGACCACGCGATCTCGATGTCGCTGGCGATGGACCTCGGAGACGAGCCTCAGGTGATCCAGCAACTCGGCAGCTCCACCATGCACCTGGACATGGTCCTGCGCGGGGCCACCGCGTACGTGAAGCTCCCTCCGTCTCTGACCTCCGCGCTGGGGGCGTCCCGGCCCTGGGTCAAGCTCGATCTGGCCAGGCTGTCGGGGATCCCCGGACTGTCGTCGCTGACCGATGGTCCGGGCACGAGCGACCCGTCCCAGGCGCTCCAGATGCTCCGGTCGGCGTCGGGAAGCGTCGCCAACCTCGGTCAGCAGCAGGTGGACGGCGTCGAGACGACGCACTATCGACTGAACATGAGCGTGGCGCGGTTGGCCGACGACCTACCCGCGTCGGAGCGTGGTGCCGTGCAACAGGCGCTCTCCCAGCTCTCGCAGTCGCTGCCGACCGGCGGGTTCCCGGTTGACGTGTGGGTCGACGGGGGCCACCTCATCCGGAGGGTCGTGATGTCGATCGATCTGAGCCTTCCCAACGGGGCCAACATGCAGGAGACGGTCATCGTTGACTACAGCGACTACGGGCCCCAGTCGCCGCCGGCGACACCCCCGGCGAACGCGGTGACCGACCTGAGCGACCTCGCCGGCGCTACCGGGTCGCAGTCGGGACCAACGCTCTAGAGGCCAACTTCACGCCGAGGATCGCTCCGGCCCGGCGCAGCAGCCTGCCGCCCTCGAGCAGGCCCGGCTCGAAATGTCCGCGGATTCGCAGCGTGGCGGTGAAGCACGGGTCGGCACCGGTCGGCGAGTCGGCCGCCAGGGTCACCTTGGCCAGGACAGGGCCGGCCTCGGTGGCGCGGAAGGTGAAGGTGTCGATCGGGGACGCAGGAATGAACGGGCAGGGGATCGCGACCCCGTGAAGCGCGACGAACGGCAGGCCGTCGACGATCGCCGCGATCCGTTTGACGTCCCGGCGGTTGGTGACGATGAGTGGGGGCGGCGAGGGGTACGGGGAGCCTGTGACTTGCGGACCGCCGGTGACGTTGATCTCGAGCATGCGCGCCTGCGGCGGAACCCGCTGGGCGGCTACGCGGGGCGCCGTGTAGCGAACCGTCACATCGGCGCGCACGCCCGTGCCGCCGCCGGCCAACTCGACCGCCTGCACGACGAGGCTCCGAGGGCCGAGCGCGGGTGCCCCCACGGCCGGCAGCGTGTACGACACGACCACGCTGGTGCCCGAGTAACCCGAGCCGGCCGACCGGGCGCCGGCGGGCAGGTCAGCTTCGATCGACGCGATCACGGCGTTCGGCGACGCGCTGGTCGTCCAGAACTCGTGCCGCTCGACCTCCGCCGCGTAGAAGAACAACTCTTCGGCGTGGGCCAGCTGATGGGCGTCGCCGGCGGGCTCGGCCGGACTCTGGGTTGCGCCCGCCGGCAGCACCAACTCACCCAGCAGTTGCTCCGCCTCTGTGGCCGCGGCCCGCCGGTTGGCACGCACGACCTGGGCCGGCGACGCCGCCCTCACCGATGCCGTGTCCGCGACCCCGAACACAACCGCGAGCAACAGCGACAGCATGAGCTTCGGCATGACACTGACACTACGCGGCGGCGCCCACTTCGTCACACCAAGGCGTGACACAGTGGTCGCGGCCTGCCTGATGGCCCCGGCAGATCCGGGGAAGAAGTTGGGCGCGAGCGCGACAACGGAGCGCGCATAAGTTCAGCATCCGAGGGGCCGAAGCCGCCTCGAACGCAAACAGCCGCGCGGCAGACTTGAAGCTCCTTTATGTCTGCGCTTCGCTAAGTCAGTAGCTCGCGCCCACACGGAAACCTAGACCGTGACAGTGGCGCTGACAAGACCCAGTCACATCGAACACATCGCAAATACCGGGAAGAGCTGAGTGCCACTAGACAGCCTCCTCGCGCGCTCAGCCCAGTAGCTGTCGGACGGCGAGCTCGAGCGCGTCGCCACGGCTTCGCGACCCATGGTCGGCGGCGACGAGGTGGTAGCCGATCGCAAGCGAGAACGCGAGCACCGCGCGACCTTCGACCTCCGCTTCGTCGGCGCAGAACGATCCGAACAGCTGCCTCAGGTAGTCCATGCGTCGGTTGTCGACACGGCGCAGGCGCGTTGCGACCGCAGCGTCGTGCCGGGCCCAATCGCGGATCGCCAGGTCGATCGGCAGCAGCTCGTCGCTGAACGTGAGCGCACCGGCCCGTCGCACCTTCGCCCGAGCGTCGCCGCCCCGACGCTCGACCTGCTCCAAGACCTCGTCGGTCGCGGCGCGCTCCCAGGTGTCGAGCATCGCCTCGAGCAAGGCGCCTCGGTCCGTGAACTGGCCGTAGAAACCCCCACGGGTGACCCCGAGGGACTTGGCCAGCGCCTCGACGCGTACGGCGTCGGGCCCACCGCCCGCGGCGAGCGCGCGTAATCCGCCCTCGATCCAGGCGGCACGTGGAGTCCTGGTCGGCGGCGCCACGGTCGCTACGGGATGGGCGGCGGGGTTGACATGGCCCTCGATGATGCCTAGCCTCCATACATACAGTCCTGTATATATTGGAGCGCATGCGATGACCGCGACACGACACCCGGGCGGCGCTACGGCGTTCGCCGTGAACCAGATCTCCCTGCCGCAAGACGCACGGACGCTCAGCACCCTGGCCCGGACCGACTACGAGGACGCCTTCGCCGTCACTGCCGATGTTGAGCACACCGCGGAGCAATGGGTTCGCGCGGTGATCGATGACGCTCCGGCGCGCGTGCGCCGGCGACTCTGGTTGGGGTGGATCGCGCTCGGCCTGAGGCTCGGGGCGCCGTGGTCCTCGGACCGCGTGCTCGGTTGGCAGGTCAAGCACACCGAGCCGTCCTACGTTCTTCTCGGCGCGGACTCCTGGCTCGGCCTCCGCGGCCAGTTGCTGTTCCGAACCGACCCCGATGGTCTGCTGTTCGCGACGTTCCTCCAGCTGACCAACCCGGCCGCCCGCTCGCTGTGGGCGGCGATCACACCCCACCACCGGCGCGTCGTCCGGTCTCTCCTGACACACGCCGCCACCCGCGTGACCGGTGACCGCCAGGCGGTCGATCACGCCGCGCGCTCGGCGGCGTAAAGCAGGTGGGTGACCGCCCCGTCGGTTTGCGCGGCACGGGGGATCAGGCGCGTACCGGGCTGAACCCTGTCGAACAGCCGAGTTCCGCTCTCGAGAACCACCGGGACCAGGTGCAGACGGACCTCATCGACCAGGCCGGCATTCAGGAACTGCTGGGACGATATCCGCGCCGCCGCTGACCAACACGTCCTCGGAGCCGGCAGCTTGGCGCGCGCTCTCGAGGGCTACCGGGATCGCATCGGTGATGAAGACGTACGAGGTGCCGCCCTTCCTGATGATCGTCTCGGCGGGGCGATGAGTGACGACGAAACATGGTGCGTGGAAGACCGGCTCCTCTCGTTTCGCTTCCGGAGCGGAGACTTGCGCCCGGGCGAAACATCATCGCCCTCCGGCTAGAGTGGTCTGAGTCGCGCCATGGCCGTCGTGTCTTCACCTTCCCGACGAGATGAGCTGCGGGCATTTCTGCGCTCGCGACGGGCGCGGCTTTCGCCGGCGGAGGTCGGGCTCCCGGAGAACGGCGGCCGCCGCCGGACACCCGGCTTGAGGCGCGAAGAGGTCGCCGCGTTGGCCGGCGTGGGCGTGTCCTGGTACACGTGGCTCGAGCAGGGGCGCGACATCAACCCCTCGCCGGACGTGCTCGACGCGCTCGCCCGCGCGCTACGACTCGACACGGCCGAGCGCCGAACGCTGTTCGCGCTCGCGCGGGCGGAACTCCCGCTTGCCGACGACGTCGCGGGCACCGACCCTGAGCGACTCGACGGCGATATCGGCCAGCTGGTCGCGCTGGTCGACTCGCTGCACCCGAACCCGGCCTACCTGCTCGGACCGATGACCAAGCTCCTCGCCTGGAACCGCGCGGCCTCGGTCGTGCTCGGCTCGCCCGACCATCTCGCTCCGGACAGGCGGTACCTGCTTTGGTGGCTGATGGTCGATCCCGGCGATGGTGGCATGACCGCGCAACGTGAGGGAACCGCCCGCAACACGCTGGCCCGGTTCCGCGCCGAATACGCCCGCCACGCCGGCGAGCCGGAGTACGAACAGTTCGTGGCGCAGATCCGCGAGCGCAGCGCGCAGTTCCGCGAGTGGTGGGACGAGCACGAGGTGATCGAGACTCAGCGCGGCACCAAGGTCATGGAACACCCGCGTCTCGGCACGCTGCGGCTGTATCACGCGCAGACGGTGCCGACGGGTCAACCGGAGCTGCGGATGGCCGTCTACGCACCCGCCGACGAGGCCACGCGCGCGGCGCTCGCGAACCTCTGACGCGCGTTATTCGTGGGCGGCGCTCAGGGGATCGCCGACCTGGGTGGCGTTCGCGAGCTCGGCGAGGTCCTGGTCGTCGAGTTCTACGTCCGCCGCGGCCATGTTTTCCTCGAGGTGCGCCACCGAGCTCGTGCCGGGGATAAGCAGCATCCGTTCGTAGCGATCCAGCAGCCACGCGAGCGCCACTTGCGTGGCGGTGATCCCTCGCCGCTCCGCGACGCCGGCAATAGCCGGATCCTGCGCCAGTTGCTTGGGACCCCCGCTGAACGCCGAACCGAGCGGAAAGTACGGCACGAACGCGATCTCTCGCTCGATGCACAACTCGAGCACGTCCTCGCCGGATCGGTTGACCACGCTGTAGGCGTTCTGCACCTCGGCGATGTCGACCAGCTCGAGCGCGCGGCGGACGTCACCGGTACCCGCCTCGCTGATACCGATCAGGTCGAGCTTGCCTTCGCTGCGTAGATCCTCGAGCGCACCGAGCTGCTCGGCGAGCAGGTCGCCGGACGCCTCGGCGGTCATCAGACGCAGGTTGACGAGGTCCATCCGCTCCACCTGAAGCGACCGGAGGTTGTCCTCGACGCCCGCGCGGAGCTCCGCGGGAGTCTGCGCGGGGAGCCAGGCGCCCCGATCGTCGCGGCGGCCGCCGACCTTGGTCACGAGCTTGAGATTTTCCGGATACGGATACAGCGTCTCTCGGATCAGGTCGTTGACGACGTCCGGCCCGTAGTACTGAGCGGTGTCGATGTGGTCGACACCGAGTTCGATCGCACGGCGCAGAGTGGCACGAGCCGCGTCCGGATCTCGCGGCGGACCGAATACGCCGGGACCGGCGAGCTGCATCGCGCCGAAGCCGATGCGGTTGACGGGCTTATCGCCCATGAAGGATGTCTTGTTCATACGAGTAGGTTGCGCCACAGGTCGCGACTCGACAAGAGGTCTGGAGATCCTGGGTGCGAGACCACCAGCCTAGGATCAGTCGGGCGCGCTACAGATCGTCGGAGGTTTGTCGAGCGCCTCGTCGGTGCCAATTCGACACCAGATCAAGTGCGCCTGGCCCGGCCGGACGGCTCGGCCGAACGTGTAGATCGCGCGTATGCCTGTAGCGAACCTGACTTCAAAGAAGCCTGGATGGTCTTTGATCTCTCGAACCAGTGGCTCCCCCGGGTCGCCCGGAGGCGTCGTACTGAGTGGGGCGACGATCTTCTTCGCGGCGACACGAAACAGTTGGCGCTGCGCGGGGTTGAGTTTTGCGTAGTCTCGCTTGAACTGCGCCAGACGGTCGAACGTAGGCGCCGGGTTACTGGGGGCGTTCGTGAACTCGTCGAGGAACTCGCCGAGCGAATACGTCACATGACCGAGACCGCCCTCCTGCTCGTGCTTGACCTGGTCTTCGATGTCAGCAGGGCGTAACCGTGTACCACCCGGCGCCGGCTCGAGTACAACGTACTCGACGTCACCGAAGTCACACCGCTCGATTGCCTCCGGCCGCAGCTTGCTTATGTGGACGACAGTCGCCGCCCCGAGGACGGAGAAGGGGACGATGATCTCGACCGCGGGGTCCGATCCGGGCACCTGACTCACACCCAACCGTGCGCCGTGACGAGTGATAACGCGCCAAGCGAGGAAGCCGCCTCGACGGCGGTTCCACTGACCGCGAAGACAACCGGAGACGACCGTGACGCAGCCTGGACGCTTGCATGCGGCTCACAGTCCTTCCTGTGCTCGCGCAAAACGGCCAAAGGCCCCGGCAGAAACCTCGACATAGCCCCGTTCGCGAGTTAGACGCACATCGATGCTACCACCCTGGTCCGGCGGCGGCAAACGATCGCAAGCGCACGTTAAGACTTCCTTTCTATTACTCAATGGCGCATGCGCACGCAAATCCTCACTTACTTCGCCTGCGGCGGGAATCGGGGTGACGGCCGTGATGCTGGCGCTCGCCGGCGGCTCAGCCCGGGCCGTTGGCGACCCGCAGCGTGATCGGCGTCAGCGCATCGGTCGGCACGAGCAGCCGGAAGTCGCTCCAGGGCACCCTCCGCCCGGCCGCGTCGGCCTCGATCCACACCCATCGCGGCCGGTGGCACGTGTACCCGCGCGGCCGGGGCGAGACCTCGTAGCCATTGATGCTAATGGCGAGCTCCCGCGCCCACCGGGAGCGGTCAGCCCAGTCCTCGAGCCGGAACTCGAACTGGGCGCTAGCCACGTCCTTGATGCTGATCAGACTCGTACCCATTGCGGTCCGAGTCTCGTATCGGCCCCGCATCGCCAGGCCTTGCGGAGCCGGCAGCCGAAGCGGACGGGATGTCGGTACGTGCCGATCGGCACGTACCGCGGCCTCGCCCGCGGTCTACTAGGTCGAGCCCAACCAGCCCTTGCGGCGGAAGAAGATCCAGAATCCGATGATCGAGGCGAGCAGCAGCCCGAGGCCGAGCACGAAGAACGACCACTCGGCGTTCTGGATGTGCCCGGTCAGAAACGCGAAGTTCTGGCCGAAGAATCCGGTCAGGAACGTCAGCGGCAGGAAGATCGTGGCGATGATCGTGAGCTGCTTGGAGATCTCCCCCTGGCGGTTGGCGACCGTCGAGAGGTACATATCGGTCGTGCCGCTGAGCAGGTCGCGGTAGGAGTCGATCAGCTCCGACGTACGGACGACGGTGTCGTACAGGTCGCGGAAGTAGAGCGAATCGTCGGGCTCCATCCCCGGGAGGTGCGTGATCTCGTCCAAATCGCGGGCGAAGAAGTCGCGCATCGGCGTCACCACCCGGCGCATCGAGATCAGGTCGCGCTTGAGCGCGAATATTCGCTGGAGGCTCTCCTCCCGCGCCTGCTGGATCACGTCCTGCTCGACCGCGTCGATCTCGTCGTCGACACGATCGAGCACGGACCCGTAGCTCGACAGGACCGTGTCGAGGATCTCGAAGATCAGCCGCTGCTCGCGGCGGATCTCCTCCCGGCGCACGCGCGTGCGCAGCGCGTCGAGCACCGCGAACGGGGTCGGGTGCAGGGTCACGACCCAATCGCCGGAGATCAGCAGGTGCACCTCGCGCAGCAGGTGCCCGCCCGCGCCCACCTGCTCGTCGACGCCGTAGATCACGAGGCTGACGTACCCGTCGTAATGCTCGCGCTTGGGCCGCTCCGAGAAGGTGCTGACGTCCTCGATCGTCAGCGGATGCAGATGCAGCAGCTCGCCAAGCCGACTGAGCTGATCAGGCGTGGGGTTGTGCAGATCGAGCCAGAAGTACCGGTGCGACTCCAGGAGCCCCGCGACCTGATCGAGGTCAGTCGCCTCGAGCAACGGGCACGACGCATCGCCGGAGCTCACGCCGCGCAGACTAGAGCCGGGTCCGGCGGACGCGGTGGCGCGAGCCCGCTAGACGGGCCCGTCGTTCAGCTTGCTCTCCAGTCCGGGCCAGACGACGGTCATGACGCCCTCCGCCACGGTCTCGAGCGATATGTCTGGGTTCCGGCGCCACCAGCGGGCGATTTGCTCTGCCGCGCCGGAAACGATGTGTGCGGCCCCGACGGCTTCGTATCCGGGGAGATGGGGGGCCGCGGCGATGAACAGCGCGGCGATCCGCTCGGCGGTCATGAACCGAAGCTCTCCGGTTTGCTCGGCGAGTTGGCCGCCCGCGCCACCGGGCCCGTAGAGCAGCTCGAAGCGCTGCGGGCGGTCGGCGAAGTAGCGGAAGTAGGCAAAGAGCCCGGCGCGTAGCTGATCATGCAGATCGGAGCCGGCCGCGGCGACGGCCTCGAACACCCGCTGTTGCATCTCTTCGCGCGCGGTGCGGTGGCATTCGAGATAGATGTCATCGATCGAGGCGAAGTGCTCGTAGATGAGGGGCCGGGTCACGCCGTCGCGAGCGGCGATCAGCTCCATCGTCGCGCCGCTGAAGCCGACCTCGCCGAACACCGCCTCTGCGGCGGCGATCAGCTTCACCCGCCTGGCCTCCTTCGGGAGGCGACGGCGGGGCTGGGTGGGCGTGGTGGCCATGCCCGCATGATGCTAGCCGCGCGAGACCTAACTGACGCCCGCATCAGTTGTGCTCACGCCGGCCATCTTCGTCCAGTTGCCTCGAGCCTGGGACCGCGGTACGCTAGGCGCCCGTCATGGAGCTAACCAGATCAGAACGCACGCAATCGACCGTCGGTTGACGGTCCGCGTTCTGCTGTCTAACTGCTCTTAGCTGGTCGCATCTCGCGGGCCGGCTTCTCGATCGCAACGTCATCGCCCTCAGTGTTGGGTGGTCCGCGCGGCGCGTCGCGCGGATGGAGGTTCGACTCCTCCGAGGGTGACTCCATGGTGTCATCCACCAACAGCACGCAGCCCGCATGGCCAGACAGCGAGAGTGCCGCGAGCTCCCGGCGACGCGCCGGTGAGCCTCCCGCGCGTCTGTGCGCCTGGGTCATCCGAGCACAGCCGCCGGCATCCGCCGGCCGGGCGCATCGTCGCGGCGCGGTTTCGATGCTCGCGGCCGCACTGCCTGCCTACGAGATCGGTCACCGGCTGGGCGGCGGGACGTTCGGGGTCGTCTACGCGGCGCGTCACCGCGCGCTTCACCGTGATGCGGCAATCAAGCAGCTTTGGCCGGCGTTGCTCGCCGATGGATTGGCGCGGCTCGATTTCGCCGTGGAGGCGCGAGTGCTCGCGTCGCTTGACCACCCGCACGTCGTACGGGTGTACGACTTTGTTGAAAGCGACGTGCGTGCGATCGTGCTTGAACGCATGCGGGGCGGAACGCTGCGCCATCGCCTGCGGGCAGGTCCTATGTCTGGCCGGTCGGCGTGCCTGATTGCACTCGATATTTTGGCCGGGCTCGACCACGTGCATCAGCACGGGGTGCTTCATCGCGACCTGAAGCCTCAGAACCTGCTGTTCACCGACAACGGAACGGTAAAGATCGCTGACTTCGGGCTCGCTAAGTCGATCGCCTCCGAGGGTACGGACCTTCGAGGTACCAGTGATAGTGATCAGCCGGGGACACCTGCATACATGGCACCCGAACAGGTAAGTCGACGCGTCGGCCGGGTGTCGACCGCCTCTGACGTCTGGGCGGTTGGCGCGATTCTGTACGAGATGCTGGTCGGACACCGGCCATTCCCGGAACGCGGTGACGTGCGACACGCGCTAGCCCGGCGGGTGTTCACCGACCCGCGGCCGCTGACCGAGGTCGCCCCTCACTTCCCCTCCGCCATTTCGGATGTGCTCGCAGCCGCGCTGCGGCGACTACCCGCAGAGCGGTTCCAGACAGCCGCCGAATTCGCGCGCGAATTGCGGGCCGCCTCGGAGGCCGTCTTCGGCCTTGCATTCGAGCCCGGCGCGCACGAACGCGCGGTCACACCGGACCTCGTGGGCTTGGCGAACTAGTCCGATAGCTGCGCGCGCATCGACCATAACTGCTCCTCGAGCTTGCGGCTCACCTCAACGCTGGGAGACGGCGTCGAGATCCCCAAGCACCTCCGAGCGCTCCCGTACCCGGAGCACAACCTCCCTGAGCTGCATGCACATCTGCTCGATCGCGGACCCGGTTTCGGTGAACCCCGGGTCGACCGGCCGGAGGTTTGCAAGCTCGATGATCGGCGGCCGCGCCGGTCCGGTCGAGCCGCCGGCGCCACGTCCTACCACGCGTGTGTATGAGGATGCTCCCGTCGTCCGGCCGCCACGTCATGCCGCCGAGTCCAGGCCATCGATCGACGCCGACCAGGGCCCCGCCGATCCGATCACAAGCGACGTGGGCGCTTGTTGGATGCTCGTCCCGGCACCGGCCGGCACGACATCCCGCTGTGACCCCACTGGCCGGCCGGGACCGCCGCCGCTGGCGGCTTACAACCTCTGCCCAGATCCGTTAGTTCACTTCACGCGGAATGAGTGGAAAACCTGCACGTTCGGGGGGCTCACGTACTGCGTGAGATGTGCAAGCTTCCGGGTGGTGGCGATCGCATTTGCCATTGAACGGAGCCCTCGCCTTGGCCGTCGCTGAGTCGTCGCAGACGGGTCCTGTCGCCGACGGGGCGCTCGTGATACTTCGAGCGGGTGACGACGCGGCTCCGCTCATCTGCGTCCACGCCGCCGCCGGACACCTTCGGCCGTACGAGTCCCTGGCCCGGCGTCTCGCGTCCGGCCGTCCGGTGTGGGGACTACAAGCCGTCGTGGGGGACAACGATCCGCACCGGCCATATCCGCGGATTGAGGCGCTAGCGGAGATGTACGTCCACGCCCTGCGCGACGCGCGTCCGCGGGACCCCTACCTCCTCCTCTCGGAGTGCGTCGGCGGCGTGCTGGCCTACGAGATGGCCCAGCAACTCCGGAGCGCGAGCCAGGACGCTCTTCTCATGCTCATCGACAGCTGGGCTCCGGGATGGCCACGGCTGAAACGCGGTGTTCCACCCCGGGCGTATCGTGCCGCGAACACCACGCGGATGCTGACGCACCACGTCGGGACCGCCCTACGCGGGCCCGCCGACGCACGTCGCCGATACCTCACTGAAAGGGTCACGCGAGTCATGCCCGGCCTACGCCGGCGTTCTTCCTCTCCCAACGGTGGACCGACGGGCGAGCATCTGCGCACTCGCGCGTTCTATGAGGCGGCAGCGGCCTACGACGCGCGGCCCTACGATGGCCGCGTCGTACTGTTCCGCGCCTCGGAGTTACCTCGAGGGGCGGCGCACGCACCGGATCTCGGCTGGAGCGGGCTGGTCAAGGATCTCAGCGTGATCGAGATCCCGGCGTACTTCGGCACGACGATCCTGACCCAGCGCCCAGCCGAGAGCCTCGCGGCTCAGCTCGAGCGGACGCTCGCGCAAACCGTGCCCAGGGTGGCGTGATCAAGCGGGCGCACGCTCAAGGTTCCCCCCGGAAGCCGCGCGACCGATCTCGGCCTCGCGAGTAGCCGGATCGCGCGCGGCACAGCGGGCGAGGTGGTTGCCGGACGGGAATCTTGGTGGGTGAGCGCGATCGTGCCGGCCAGCGTGGCTACTGGTGGGCATGTGGAAAGCACAAGCCGGCCTTGGTTCCATGAACCGAGGACAACGGCCACACACTGGTGCGCGGGGCCGCATCGAGCTCGTCGCAGTGTGTGACCCTGGCGCACAAGCAACACAGCGCGCCGTGTCGTTGTCTGATCCAAGCCTGGCGCGGACTACGTGTTACTCACCGTCTGAGGCTTTCGAGCAAGCGCCGGAGCAGGTGCGGCCTCGCGTAATCGAAGCTGATCCTACGAACCCTAGCCTTCCGCCAGGTAACCGTGACTCGCAAGGACTGATTCCCGTGAAAGGGAGCTAGTCGCGTGATGAACCGAGGCATCCGTCATCCTCCTAAGAGCCGCGCGATCGCTGAGTCACGCCGAGGTTGTCGCACCTGCCCAACAGACGCTGGATCGAGCCCGCGGCCTGGCGTTACCTCAGCGTCGCATCCCGAACGGACACCTAGTCCCGACAAGGAACCGATTCCGCCCGCCGGCCCACGGCACGTGTGCTGTCCCAGCGTGCCGATCGTTGGAGCTGCACCACGCGTCCCCATCCCGAAAGACGATGGTCCCCGCCGCCCGCTGACGCATCGCCCAAATCGGATGACAGCCGCACCGCTGCCAACCACCCCCAAGAACGGGTCCGGCGGTCTTGCGGAGCCTGCATAATCGAACGACTCGGCTACCGCGGGTTACGAGCACGGTGCCACGCTTGGTGGCACGCCTCACTGCTTCCCATGTGCCCGTGCGCGGAGAAGCCCCGAGCAGACGCTTGTCGTTTCCATGCCACAGAGCAGCTTCGGTGCTGTCAGCGTGTCGCAGACAGAGTTCTTGCTGGCACGCGGCCGAGCCTCTGCTCAGTGGAGGTTGTCCCGGGCCGATCGAGCGAACGCGGGGCCGGCCGGGCCCTCACGAAACGCTCCGACGGCGTCCCCGGGTTCAGCCGCGACTTAGGTCAGCCACCCGTGCGCTCAAGGACGTCAAAAGACCAAAGCTCGCTCGCTGTCCCGACGGGCCCGCTTTGGCGGTGCTGAGCGTGACCGGCGGCGAAGTCTTGGCTGGCGACCCAGGCCCCGAAGTCTTCCTCCGAACGCCAGCGCGTCAGCACCAGACAGACCTCGCGCTCGTCATTGGGACGCAGCAGCTCGAATCCTTCAAAGCCCGGAGCATCCTCCACCTTGCCGGCTCGGGATGCGAAGCGCTGCTCGAACTCAGCGAAGCGCTCGCGGGGGACGGTGATCGCGTTGACCTTGACGATGCTCATGGCGCAGATCCTACGGGGCTAGGCACCGCGACGGGACCGAGATCACAACACGGTCGCCGCCTGGGGCGGCCCGCCGGGGTGAGCAGGAGCTCCGATCGGGCTGACCGCAACAAGTGCCAGCCTGCCCCGCGTGCCTGCGCGGCGCCGAAACTCGGAGCCGGCTCGAGAAACGCAACCCCAGACGTCGTTTCTCGAGCCGGCTCCTCCGCGGGCGCCATGTCGTCGCGATCCGTTGTGGGGTGATCACAACACCTCGCCGGCGCTTGGGATTTATGCGACACCCTCGAGGCAACCAGGAAGCGCGCCACGCCGGCCGCCACGGTGTCACACCGCGAGCGGGCGGATCTCCTCTTTGGGTTATGACTGCAGCGGCTGGGTCAGGTCGTAAACCGTCTGACCGCCGATCGTCTCGGCGCGGTAGTGGGCTTTCACCCAGCTGGTGATCGAACTCGTGCTCGACCCGCCACCGGGTCCCCCGGCGCCACCGCCGAAGCCGCCACCGCCACCGCCACCGGAGGCGATGTAATAGTGGATGTCGCCGGCCTTGACGTAGGCCTCGAACTGAGCGAGCGAGAGGTTTCCGCCCTGGCCGCTGAACCCGCCGATCGCCATCACGGGGACACCGCCGGTGGCGAGCTCGAGGGAGGCGGCGCTCTGTGAGCCGGATGTCGCGGCTGCCCAGCGGTAGCCGGACGCGCCCGACTTGAGCGCGGCGACTAGGGCACTGCTCGCGACGTCATTGCCGGGCCCGCCGCTCGTACCGGCAGAGCCCGATGGCCCGCCTGACCGCGAGAGGCCCTCGCCGGCACCCGGGAAGGTGCCACGGCCGGCACCCGGGAAGGTGCCACGGCCCGCACCCGGGAAGGTGGCCACCACCGGCGCCCGGGAATCCGCCGGCGGCGCCGCGCGTGTGCCCTCCCCCACCGAGGCCTCCACCGGCGCCGCTCGACGGCCCGGCCGACGGCACCGAGCCGGTGTGCGCCGAGCCGATCGTCTGCGCCGAGTACGCCACCGGACCCGCCAGGCAGGCGACGAGCGCGATAACAGCCGTCGCCGCACTCAGCCGCCGCATTACGCGCGCCGGCATCAGCAGGCCGACCGCCGCCACGCCGCTCGCGACCGCGATCACCGGCACGAGCCACGGTTCCCAGGACGGGGTCCGGCCCAGCAGCACGATCGCCCAGACGGCGGTGACGATCACGCCGAGCGCGAGCAGCGCACGTGCGGCAACCCGCTCGCGCGAACGCCACGCGACCGCGGCGCCGATCGCCACGAGCGCGGCGATCGCCGGCGCGAGCGCAACCGTGTAGTAGGTGTGGATGACCCCGGCGCTGAGGCTGAACACGAGGCCGCTGACGACGAGCCAGCTTCCCCAGAGCATGATCGCGGCACGCGTCCGGTCCGTGCGCGGGGCACGGAGCCGCCACGCCAGCCCGGCGACCACCACCAGCAGCGCCGCCGGCAGCAGCCACGACGCCTGGCCGCCCATCAGGTCGTTGAACAGACGGAGCACGCCGGGCTCGCCGCTGAAGTTCCCGCCGCCGCCCCCGCCGCCGGGGCCCCCGCCGCTGCCGGTGAGGCGACCGAGGCCGTTGTATCCGACGATCAGGTTGAGGATGCTGTTGTCAGACGAGCCGTCGATCATCGGCCGCGAGGACGCTGGCCACAGCGCGACGATCGCCACCCACCAGCCCGCGCTCGCGACCATCGCGGCACCGCTCGCGAGCAGTTGCACGATCCGCCGGCGCACGCTCGTCGGCGCGGCCAGGAGATAGACGAGCGCGAAGCCCGGCACGACCAGGAACGCCTGCATCATCTTCGCCAGGAACGCGAACCCGATCAGCGTCCCGACGCCAACCATCCAACGCGTGGAGCCACCCTCCAGCGCCCGCACCAGGCAGTACGCCGACGCCACCAGGAGACACACGAGCAGTGCATCCGGGTTGTTGAAGCGGAACATCAACGCCGCGACGGGCGTGACCGCGAGCATCGCGCCGGCGAGCAATCCCGCTCCGGGTCCGAACCAGCGCTTCACGGACGCTGTGAGCAGGCCGACAGCGAGCACGCCTTCGAGGACCTGCGGGACGAGCATGCTCGCGCTCGAGAAACCGAAGACCCGGCCGGACAGCGCCATCACCCACAGCGATGCCGGCGGTTTGTCGACGGTGATGAAGTTCGACGAGTCGAGCGAGCCAAAGAACAACGCCTTCCAGCTCTTCGTCCCCGCCTGCACCGCGGCGGCGTAGAAGCTGTTGGCATCACCGGAGGCGGTCAGGTTCCACAAGTACGCGGCCGCCGTCGCGACCAGGAGGCCGACCAACGCCGCCCGTGCCCACGCCGGGTCCTCCGCGCGCCCGCGCACGAGCGCGCGGACCCCACCGCCCGACCAGAACCCGTCCGCCCGACGCGGCCGAATCCGCCGCGGGAAGGTTGTCGTGCTCATTTCAGTGTCCTTGCGGGTCGGGGGACAGGACGGCGTCCGGGACGACGCTTCCAGCACGCCGCCGGAAGACCCAGGACGACAGCGCGACGTAGCGCGTAACCGTCGCGGTCAGCGTGGCGAGCACGAGAACCGCCGCCTCGAGCAGCCGCGGAGCGTGTCCGTCGAGGTCATGCAGAACGCTCAGCGCACCGTTCGTGAGCCCGAGTGCGAGCACGAACACGAGAAACCCGGCAGCCTGCTGGCGAGCGAGGCCGGCGCGGCCGCGGATCCCGAACGTCAGGCGCCGGTTCGCCGCAGTGTTGCCGATCGCGGTGAGAGCGAGCGCGATCGCGCTCGCGACGGCGGAGCCAACCGCGCCGGCGAGAACCAGGAACAGCAGCGCGTACGCCAGCGTCGACACAACCCCGATCGCGACGAAACGCGCCACCGGTGCGCCCATCGCCACGCGCACGACGCCGCGCAGATCCGCCAGCGCCGTCGACACGATGTCGACGCGTGAGTCGGGATCGTCGATCCAGTCGACCGGAACCTCGTGGATGCGCATACCGCGCCGCTGCGCCGCGATCAACAGCTCGGTGTCGAAGAACCAGGACTCATCGCGCACCGCAGCGAGCAGCTCGGGCACGACGTCGGCCCGGACGGCCTTGAACCCGCACTGGGCGTCGGTGAAGCGTGCGCGCAGCACCAACCGCAGGATGTGGTTGTAGGTCCGCGAGATGAACTCGCGCTTCGGGCCGCGCGAGACCCGCGATCCCCGCGCCAGCCGTGAGCCGATCGCGACCTCACTGTGACCTGAGACCAGCGGCGCGAGCAGCGGCA
This sequence comes from uncultured Solirubrobacterales bacterium, assembly GCA_963770615.1. Lineage (GTDB taxonomy): Bacteria > Actinomycetota > Thermoleophilia > Solirubrobacterales > Solirubrobacteraceae > Palsa-465. Next base: position 227,140 of record CAVYQJ010000022.1, read on the forward strand.
AGAGCGCGTGCAGATCGGTCGAGAGGTCGACGTCCATGTACGCGACGACGGCCGCGCGGCTCGCGGACCACGCGGCCCGCAGCGCCCGACCGCGTCCCTTCTGCGTCAGCTCCAGGACACGAACCCGGTCGAGATCACGGGCGAGGACACGCGCGATCTCGGGCGTGATGTCCGTACTGGCGTTGTCCGCAATCGTGATCTGCCAGGAGAACGGCAGGTGAGCATCGAGGAAGCGATGCAGTCGGTGGATCGACGCGGCCAGCGCTCGCTCCTCGTTATAGACGGGGATGACGATCTCGACGTCGAGGTCGCGCGCCGGCGCCGGGTAAGTCCTCCACTGCCTCACCCCCGCCGGGGCGGGGTCTTCGGTGACTGTCTGCATGTCCTTAGCCTCTGTTCGTGAACGCTGGGATGCAGAAGCTTCGGCCCCATGCATGAGAGCCGAGTGAGGGATGTGTAAGCCGAACGAAAGCGTTTGCAGACCAGCGCCGATAGTCTTCCGACTCCAACACCGTGATCCTCATCGCATACGACGGTTCCGCCGACGCCCAGGCGGCCATTGATACTGCCGGAGAGCTGATGAAAGGCCAGCCGGCCACTGTGCTCACCGTATGGGAGCGCCTGTCCGACCTCGTCGCGCGGACCGGCTCCGGCATGGCGATCGGCGAGGTCGACTTTGAGAGCGCGGATCGATCCTCTGAGAACCAGGCGCGTGAGCGGGCCGAGGAAGGTTCTGAGCGCGCGAAGCGGGCCGGCCTGGAGTCAGTGGCGCTCACCAGCGTGCGCGAAGACTCGATCGCAGCGACGATCCTGGCCCAGGCCGACGCCGTGGGCGCGCGCGTGATCGTGATGGGCACGCGAGGCCTGACCGGTCTCAAGTCGCTGCTGCTCGGAAGCGTCTCGCACCACGTCCTCCAGCACGCGAACCGCCCGGTGGTCGTTGTGCCATCGCCGGCGACCGCGTCAGAGCGCGCGGCGCACCGGTCTTAGGGGTCTTCGTGCGGGTGGCCAAGGCCGGCGACATACCGGCGCTCATTGAGCGCCGCGGACCGCCGGAGTTCATGTGCTGCGGCCAGGAAGCGACCACGGTCATGCGCCGAGCCCATGTCTAGCTCGTCAGCCATCCGTTCGAGCAGATCGGCGAAAGAGTCTTGCGCCTTCGCCATCTCCCAGTGATCGGTTGCGGACCTGACGGCGGAGATGATCCGCTCTTGTTCGTCGCGGATCTCAGAACGTAGGCCTTCGTCACTCATGGCCGTATTGTCCTGCATACGGCGGCCCACTCAAGGTAGGCGCCAGAAGTCGCCGGTCAGGCCAAGCTCGTCGAGGATCGCCTGGTTCTGCTCACGGTCATGGGGCTGCCAGTCGGCGGCGAGCCGGTCGCTCCACCACGCGTGCGCAAGCTCGCTCAGCTTCGCGACCGTGATCGTGGCCCCCGGCGCGCGCCGCCCGAGCCAGCGCTCGATGTGCTCTTCCGACCGGAAGAGATTCATCGTGCTTCAGGAGAAGACGATGTCGTCCCACCAATGCGAGGCCGGCACCAGGCAGTGGAACAGGAGGCGTTCGTCATCGGGCCGCTGATCGCGAACGTCGAACGAAATCGTCTCACCGCAATCCGGGCAGGAAGTCTCGATGCGGCCGTCGGTGCACAGTGCCGCGCAAATCCCGATCGCGTCCCACGCGCAGTTGCCGTACCACCACCGACCAGCGGCGTAAACGCGGTATGCCGTCGGCACCGCCGAGAACGGATTGGCCATCCGAATTTCGTTGGTGTCCGGGTCGAGTACGAGCGCGTGCGCGCGATGAAGCGCACGCCAGGCAGCCTCGGCCTCGACACCGGACAGGTCGGCGGCGCCCGCCACTTCCTCGCGCGACGGCGCGCGACCCAACTCGACGAACATCCGGTAGGTCAAGTTGCGGACTTCAAGCAACCGAACGTCCACTAGTTAATTCTCCCACTTGTTAGTACCGTGACGCCGAGGGCGTTTCGGTCATGACCACCGCGATCATCGGCACTGGAGGGCTCGGATCGGTCATCGCCCGCGCGCTCGCCTCGGGCGGCGAGACCCTGCGGCTCTCGAGCACCGACACCGAGTCGGCACGCACTCTGGCCGCCGGGATCGGTCGCGCGGCAGTCGTCGCCGTCGACAACCGCGATGCGTTGCAGGGCGCCGATGCGGTCGTCCTGGCGCTGCGGTTTACCGTGCTTGAGGGCGTCATCGACCAGATCGCCGACGCGCTGGCCGACAAGCTCGTGGTCGTTCCGAGTAACCCGGTCGGTCTCGATGCGCAAGGTAACGTCGTGCGTCTGCTGCCCGAGGGGCAATCCTCCGGCGTGGTCGTAGGCGGGTGGTTGCCGGCGGGCGCGCGCTTCGCCATGGCGTTCGGAACGATGTCGGGCAATCTGTTCGCGTCCTCTGGCAACCGGTCACCGGAGCGGGCGGTCCTCTTCTACGTGACCGACGATGACCGTGCCGGCGAGGGCGTCGAGCGGTTGATCCGAGTTGCCGGCTTCGAGCCGGTGAAGGTCGGCGGGATCGAACAGTCGAGTCGACTCGAGGTCGGCGGCAACCTTCACGACGTCGTAGTCGGTCCCGCGGAGGCGCGGTCATTGATTGGCGGGGCCTGATCCTGTGAGCCGGCGCGTGTCGGTCATGGCGCCGACTCGATGGCCGGCTCGAGCGCGCGCCGCGGCGCCGACTCGGCGGCGCGCTGGTCTTCGGCCTCGATCGCGATCCGGGGGAGTCTCCGGTCGAGCCACCGGGGCATCGCCCATGTGGTGCGCCCGAGGAGCTCGAGGACCGCGGGCAACAGCAACATCCTGACCACGAGCGCGTCGAGGGCCACGGCGCTGGCCATGGCGAGTCCGAACATCGCCAGAACGCGGTCGCCGCTGATCGCGAACGCCGCGAACACGGCCACCATCACCGCAGCGGCCGCCGTAATCACCCGGCCCGTCCGCGCCAGGCCTTCTCTGACCGCCGCGCTCGGGTCGCGCCGGGCTTGCCACTCCTCGTGCACGCGTGAGATGAGGAAGACCTCGTAGTCCATCGACAAGCCGAACACGATCGCGAATGTCAGTACCGGAATGAACGCATCGATCGGGCCCGGTTGGGCACCGAACAGCCCGCCGAGCCAGCCCCGCTCGAACACGGCCTGGACGATCCCGAGCGAAGCGCCGATCGATAGCAGGTTCATCAGCGCCGCCTGGATCGGAATCACGAGCGAGCGGAAGACGACCAACAGCAACAGCGCCGCCAGCGCGACCACGACCCCGATGAACAACGGCAGCTTGCTCGCGAGGACGTGTGAGAAGTCCACCTGCGCGGCGGTGGCGCCGCCGACGTACACGCGCGCGCCCGTGTTCCGCTCGACGGGCGGGATCACCGAGTCGCGCAGCCGCGTGACCAGGCTGGACGTCTGGGCGCTCTGCGGCGAGGTCGATGGGTAAGCGACCACGGCTGCCCCGGTCCCTGCGCGGTTGACCTCGGGCGTCGCGACGGACACGACTCCGGGCGTGCTCCTCACGGCCTCGGTCAGGTCGGCCAGCGCCGCCGTGTCATTGGCGCGCGGGAGCGCCACAGCCAACTGGAGGGGGCCGTTGAATCCAGGTCCGAATCCCTCGGCGAGGAGATCGAACGCCTGCCGAGTGGTCTGGCTGCTCGGGTCGTTGCCGGCGTCGCTCGAGGCGAGCCGGAGTCCGAGCGCGGGAGCGGCGAGGACGAGCATCAGCGTCGTCGCCGCCACCGCGGTGAGCGCGGGGCGCCGCTGCACACGCTGCACCCAGCGCATCCAGAAGCCGGGGCGCGTGGTTTGACCTTCCGCCCGGCGACCGCCGGTCTCGCCGACCCGCCGTCCGATCAGGCTGAGCAGCGCCGGCAGCAGGGTGAGCGAGGCGGCGAGCACGAGCACCACCCCGATTGAGGCGGCCACTGCCGCGCCGCTCAGCAGGCTGACCCCGAGGGCGAACATCCCAAGCAGCGCGATCACGACCGTCACCCCCGCGAACAGGACGGCCCGGCCCGACGTATTGATCGCGGCCTCGACCGCCTGCCCCACGTTCCCGCCGTTGCTCTGGTAGTTCTCGCGATAGCGCGTGACGATGAAGAGCGCGTAGTCGATGCCGACACCGAGCCCGATCATCAGCGCCAGCTCGGTCGCGAAGCTCGGCATATCGATCACGTGGCTGGCGAGGGTGATCACCCCGATCCCCGCCCCGAGGCCGAGCAGGGCCGTGGCAATCGGGAGACCCATCGCACTGAACGATCCAAGGCTGATGAGAAGGATCACGATCGCCGCGGCGATCCCGACGACCGTCGCGAATCCGAGCGAGGCCTGCTGCGCCTGCTCGATCGCCTGGCCACCCAGCTGGACGTCGAGCGTCGCCGAGCGGGCCGATTCGGCGGTCGAGATCACGCGGTCGACAGCCTCGCTGGGCAGCGCGTTTGCGCGCTCGTCGAAGTCGACGGTGGCAAACCCGATCGTCCCATCACGGGAGATCGCGCGCTGGCCCGGGGCGTAAGGGCTGACTACGTTCGTGACGTGCGGCAGCCGAGCGACCCGCGCCACCGTCGCGTCGATCGTGGCACGATCGGCCGCGTCGGTGAGTCTGCCGGTCTTCGCGTGAAAAACAATCTGATCGGCATCGCCAGCCTGGGCGGGGAACCGGCTCTGCAATAGGTCGGCGGCTTGTTGCGAGCCCGTGCCCGGCAGCGTGAAGCTGCTCGCCGTCTTCTTCCCGACCGAGCTCGAGACCGCGAAGATCCCGACCACGGCGACGATCCAGGCAACCACGACGGTCCGGCGATGAGCCATTGTCCAGCGAGCTATTTTGACCATTTTCCGTCCGTCCTTCACAAGTCGCAATTTTGCAGGCCATGCATTTATATCGGCAGTGCAGACCGAAAGTCAACACTCATTGCAAAATTTCCTTCTGTGAAGGTTCGCTGATAAGCTCGGGCTTAATGAGCTCGCTCGACACGAAACCCACGAAGCTCGGGCTGCGCGAGCGCAAGAAGCAGCAGACGCGCGAGAAGATCGCCCGAGTCGCGCTCGAGTTGTTCGCCGAGCGCGGGTTCGACGCCACGACCCTGGCGGAAATCGCCGAGGCCGCTGAGGTCGCCCCGCGAACGATTTTCGCCTACTTCGAGAGCAAGGACGACATCCTTTTGTGTGAGGAGGTCTCGTTGATGGGCGAGCTCAAGCGCCAGCTCGACGAGCGGCCGGCCGGGACCACCACCGTCGACACTCTGCGCGAGTTTCTCTCCCACATCGAAGCGCCGGATGAAGCCGCGCAGCTCCGCAAGCGAGTCATGACCGCCAATCCGGCGCTCAAGAAGAAGATGCGCGCGAGCCACAGCGAGCTCGAGCCGATGCTCGCCGAAGCGATCGCCAAGGACCTCGGCGCCGCGCCCGACGACATCCGCCCGCTCCTGATCGCCGCCTCAATGACCGCTGCCTTCACCTCGATGCGCGACCGGTTCATGGAGGCCGAAGCGGGCGGCGAGCCCATGACCCACGAGCAGGGCATGGCGATCCTCGACCAAGTGCTCGACTTCCTGCGCGGCGGCCTCGAGGCGATGCAGCGCGACTAGGGCCGGCGGTCGCTGCTAGTCGCGTCGCCGCCCCTCGCCCTCCGGACTGCTGTCGGCCAGACCAGCCGCGTCGCTGAACGCGCCGAGCACCTCCTCGATGTGGTGGTCGAGTAGACGTCCGTCCTCCACGGTCGGGCGAACGTGCTCTCCACTCTCCTGCCGGCCTCGATCCCGTGGGGTCGGCTCCTCCATAGACACAGTCTCCCTCCTCGGGTTGTGTCCAAGATGTTATTGAGGGACGCAGGCGACACCTACCATCGCGTCCTCCTGTGCTTCAACGTGGATTGTGTGTTCCGACATCACGGGCGCCGCCGTCACACAACGGCTGATGCCAAATGCATTCGCACTGGCGTCGTTGCTGTCCTTGCCCGTTCGCAGTCACAATCGACGCCCCGTAGATTCCGCCCTGAATCGGAGTTGCAGCACGTACGATGCGCGGTGCCTATCGCCCGAACGGACAGAGTTGGGTCGTCCGTGCCGTTCTTCTCTCATCGCGGCGTCCGCTTCCGAGGGATACGCTAGAGCGATGCCGATGCCCAGGCGGTCAAGCGTCGATGACTTCTTCGCGCAACTGAAGGACGTCCAGCGGCCGCACCTTGAGGAGCTCAGGGAGCTGAGCCGCGATGCCGATCCGGAGGCGCGGGAGGAGCTGAAGTGGAACCTGCCGGTCTATGTGCGTGGCGAGAGCACCACCCTCTGGATGCTTCAGAACTTCAAGCACCACTGCTCGCTGCGGTTCCCGCCGCCGTTCTTCGCCACACAGAAGGCCGCGGTCGAGGACTCCGGCTATGAGGCCGGTCAGGGCTTCATCAAGCTCCCGTATGAACGCGAGCTGCCGACCACGCTCCTGAAGGCGCTGATGCGGGCACGGGTTGAGGAGTACGAAGCGACCGGCGCCGGCTGGAACGACCGCTGAGAAGAGGGCGTCGGCGGTCCACCGAGTCGCGGACCGCCGACGCCGAGCCTCGGGTCAGGAGGCGATAGCCGAGCCGAAGACCGTGCAGACCTTCTGCTTGCCGAGCGTGGTCGCGTTGTCGAACCCGTAGGCGACGGTCACCACCTTCCCCGCCGGCGTTTCGAACAACACGCTGCCGCTCGCGTCGAAGTCGCCGCTACTGGTCGACAAAGCGACGCTGACGCCCGGGCCGAAGGACGTGTTGTGGATGATGTGCGCGCGACCGAGTCCGTCGAATATGCGACCCAAGATGTCCGAGCCGGCCACGCTCGAGAACCCGAAGATCACCGGTTGGCCGCCTGTCCCGCACCGCGCGTTGATCGTCAGACCGTCGATGCTCACGACGTTGGCCGTCTTTGATCCAGAGGGCCCAATGAATGAGAACGTCCTCGTCACGGGCCCAGCGCTTGCCTTGACGGTCGCGGCGTGAACGCGCACCTTCACGGTCGCTTGCTCGCTCTTGGCGCTCGCCGTTCCAGCGGCAGCAGCCACCGCGATGCCCGACACGGTTAGCGCAACGATCCCGCGACGCCTCATCGATCGTTTCATTTCAGCTCCTTCTCTCGTGGCCAGGCCACGAATCGTTTGGGTGGCCTCGCGGGCCCGGTCCAATGGCACGCTCCCTCACCGGGCGCTCCGTCGCCCTGCTGCCGTGCCAGGCAAGCACAACGAGGCAGCCGGGTCAAGCCTCGCGCTACACCAGATGGACTACGGCCTCGCGGTCGCGGTTAGGCTGATGCGGATGCCGAGCTGATGGTCGCGCTTGAGAAGCGGGTCACGCGGCGGTGCGTCGCAGCATCTCCACGACCAGGAAGGCGAGTTCGAGCGCCTGCTGGGTATTGAGCCGCGGGTCGCAGGCGGTCTCGTAGCGTGAGGAAAGCTCGCTGTGCGAGATCATCTGGGCGCCGCCGAGGCACTCGGTGACGTCCTCGCCGGTGTGCTCGACGTGGATGCCGCCGGGGTGTGTACCGAGCCGCTGATGGACCTCGAAGAAGCCTTCGACCTCGTCCATGATCCGGTCAAAGTGCCGGGTCTTGTGACCACTGGGGGATTCCTCTGTGTTCCCGTGCATCGGATCGCATTGCCACACGACGCGATGTCCGGAGCGGGTCACCGCTTCGACGATTGGCGGAAGCAGCTCGCGGACCGCCGCGTTGCCCAGGCGCGAGACGAGGGTCACGCGGCCGTCGATCCGCTCCGGGTCGAGCAACTCGACGAGCTCGACGGCGTCCGCCGGGGTGATGGTCGGGCCAAGCTTGACCTGGATTGGGTTGGCGATGAGCGCGCCGAGCGCGACGTGAGCGCCGTCCGGCTGGCGGGTGCGGTCGCCGATCCACGGCTGATGGGCCGATAGGAGATACAGTCGACCCCCCGCGGCCCGCAGCAGCGCGCGCTCGTAGTCAAGCACGAGCATCTCGTGACTCGCGTAGAGCTCGACGCTCCGCAGCGAGCCGTCGTCGACGCCGCACGCGGACATGAACCTGAGGCTCCGGTCGATCTCCGTGGCCACGCGCTCGTAGCGCACGCCGGCGATGGAGCGGCGCACGAAGTCCATGTTCCACTCGTGCAGGCGGTGCAGATCGGCCAGGCCGGCAGAGGTAACCGCGCGTGCCAGGTTCATCGCCGCCGCAGCGTTCGCGTACGCGCGGATCAGCCGGCCCGGGTCGGGCCGCCGCGCCTGCGCTGTCGGCTCAAGCGCGTTGATCATGTCGCCCCGGTAGGAGGGGAGGCCCGCTGCGTCGGTATCAGCGGTACGCGGCTTGGCGTACTGGCCCGCGATGCGCCCGACCTTGACCACTGGCATCGAGGTCCCATACGTCAAGACCACAGCCATCTGCAACAGCGTCCGGATCGTCCCACGCAGGTGCACCTCGGTGTTGTCCACGAATGTCTCCGCGCAGTCCCCACCCTGCAGCAGGAACGCTTCGCCCCGCGCGACCGCAGCGAGACGCTCCTGAAGCCGGTCGACCTCGGCAGCCACGGCAATCGGCGGGACGCCCTCGAGCACCATGCGGACCCGGACAACCTCCTCCGGGTCCGGCCACACCGGCTGCTGGACTGCTGGCCGCGCCATCGCCTCGTTGACAGCCGCCGCCAAAACGCCGGGCAACGGCGACACCGTTGCCGGGAGGACCTCATCCACGTCGACGCTCCAGCTCATCCCCGTAAGGCTATGGGACGGCCCACCCAATCGAGGAGACGCCTCATCAGCGACGCCCATTTCGCTGCGCTCATGCCGGCCACGGAGCCGCTCGGGCCGGGGCTCACCCGCTCGACTCGACGATCCGTCGAAGCGTTGTTTCGATCTCCGGGTAGGCCGGGCTGGGGGCGAGTTTGACAGCGCGATCGACGCGGTTGTAATCGACCCGGTAGCGGTACACCGATGGCCAGGGGTGCAGCGATATCCCGCGGTAGATTCGTCCCGTCCTGTAGCTGAAGATCAGGTGACTGCCCAACTCTCCTCCACTCGGAAATGAGGGGGCAAGAATCAGCTCACCCGGACGCCCGGCCCACACCACGCGACTGATCAGGACCGCACGCCGCCTGTTGGTGCGCTGCAGGAGCGCGTCGGTCAGCAGTGTGGGTCGTCCGCGTGGCAGCGCGAACCCGAGCGCAGACACATCGGTCGTGCCGTAGACGAGTACGTGAACGAAATACGGCGGCGGGGGCGTCAGCTCCGAGGCCTCAACGACGAGTCCGTTTTGCGCCCCCGGAATCGGACGCCCGTAGGTCAAATAGCTCCACTGTGCAAATCGGCACTGCTTACTGGCCAACGGAACGTTGGTCATGGTGGGGCCACCACTGCACCCAGCGACGACGTTCGGGCGCGTCGTCGTATCTGAGCCTGAGACCGGCACCGATCGCGGACACGCCGGCCTCAGCAGCCAGCCCTGCACACACGAGGACCAAGCCGAGCCTGGAACCGGCTTCATCGAGACACCGATATCAGCACCCTGGATCTGGCGGTCACCTTTGGTTGGCGATCGTCCCCCGCCGCAGGCCGAGAGCACAAGGCTTCCCGCCAAGCACAGAAGCGTCGCAGCACGTGGCGCATACACGGCCCTGATGTTCGCCGATTCGTTCGAGCGGCGTTCGTCCCAGGACTTGTTCGGCGAGCACGAGCTACTCCGACCCGCGCGACGTCCGCTTGTGGGACGACGCAGTCCGCGCCTTACTCGATGCCGGATCGAGCCCGCCTCGCGGCCCCAAGCGGCGTCGACGACGGATTGGCCTGGCCACAGGACTGCTTGGGGAATCTCGGTTCGTGTCATGCCGAGGACCTGGGCGGCCGCAGTCCACGCAGTCGAGTGGACGCGGATCGCTGTACGTCGATTGAGGGTCGCCGCCACGCGTGGCTCGTGCACGTCGGGCGAGGCGGATGATGCGCCAACGGGCGGCCGCGCGGATTTGGTCCTCGCTGCGAGCGGTGGCGAGCGCCCGAGCGAGAGCGGAATGCAGCATTTTCAGCCTCCTCTAGTCTACGGCGACGATTCACTCAAGCCTGAAATGTAGGCTACCACTATTCAGGCGAATGTGAAACCTCGAGGAGTAGACTCACTGATATGCGAGCAACCGATCCCCGGGTCCGACTATTGGCCGAGCTGGCCGACGACACGCGTTACGCCGTGCTAGAGCGCCTTGAGCAGGGCCCGGCCTCAGCCAGCGAACTGGCCGAGCGCCTCGACGTGTCGCCGACGCAACTGGCCAATCACCTACGGCGACTCCGCGATACCGGCCTCGTAGCGGTCAGCCACCAAGGCCGCCTCGCGCTCTACGAGCTCGCCGAGCCTGGGCTGCGGGAGATCTTCTCGATGCTCAACGGCCTACGTGGGGCCCCGCCACGAACAGGTCGACCGGTGCAGGTGGCCGCCACCTGCTATGACCACCTCTCCGGGCAGATCGGCGTCGCTCTGATGGACCACCTCGTCCAATCACGAGCGCTTGAGGCCCGGGACGGCGAAGGGGAACTCAAGCTCGGCCCACAAGCCGCCCGCAGCTTCGCCGAGCTCGGAGTCGAGCTGCCCACCAAGCCAGCCCGCCGCACGCTCGCCTTCTCCTGCATGGACCCTCGCATCGGACGACCGCACCTCGGAGGTCAACTCGGCGCCCAGCTCGCGGCCTCCCTGGGCGAAAAAGGCTGGGTCAAGCCCACCGCGCAACCACGCCGCCTCGAACTCACGCCAACCGGCAACAAAGCCCTACACCGCCTCGGCATCCGCCTCGAAGCGGCCGATCAGCCAAGAGCCATGCCGACCGGCGCTGAGTGATCGTCGCGTGATCCGTGGTCGTCTTAGCCGAGCTCACGGCCGGCTGGTTCAACGCTCCGGGTGGGGTGTTTGCCGTCAGGCCTGGTCGCCGAGCGCGACGATGTGCTCGGGCAGCCGCTCGTTGTCGCCGTACATGAAGTGGTTGCGCATGTTCTCGGAGAACCGGCTGGCCTCGGTGGACTTCCCGACCGCCTCCGCGACTTCGCGAACCAGCATGGGCGAGGCACCGCAGCAGACGCCGATGTAGTTGATGCCGAGGTCGTGGACCGCCTTGGCGAAGGCGCCGATCTCGTACCGGTTGGCGTACAGCGGGTCCAGCGCGGTCGGGAAGGTGCGGCCGTGCGGCGAAGGCACCCTCGCGCGGTCGTCTGAGAGGTTGAAGAACGTCGGTTCCTCGGCGGTGGTCCGGTAGGGGATCGGCAGCGCGCCGACGTGGCACGACACGGCCGCGCGGATCTGCTTCAGCCAGGGCAACATCGTCTCGGGCCCGCGGAAGCAGTTCATGCCCACCACGTCAGCGCCGGCCTGCTCCAACCGCTGACATGTCTCCACGATCCCGACACCGTCGGCCATCTCCTCCATCGCCATCGGTGCGATCGTGACGACGACGGGCAGCCCGGTGGCCTTCGCGACCTCGAGCGCCGCCAGCGCCTCGCCGGCGTAGTAGAACGTCTCGCCGATGATCATGTCGGCGCCGCCCTCGACTGCCCAGCCCACCATCTCCTCGAACATGCCGCGCACCTCGCCCTGACGGGCGGCGTCCTCTGGGTCCCAGACGTTCGTGTTCGAAATGTTCCCCGCCATCAGATCGCCGGGTCGCTGGTCGGCGACCTCGCGGGCGATCTGGAGAGCCGCGCGGTTCAACGGCTCGAGCAGGTCCTCCTTGCCGATCACCCGCATCTTCTCGCGGTGACCGTTGTACGTGAACGCCTCGACGACATCGGAGCCGGCGCGCTGGTAATCGACGTGCAGGGTCCGAAGGGCGTCCGGGTACTCCAGCGCGACCTCGGGGACGAACTCACCGGCGCTCAGATAGCCGCGGCGCTCCAGCTCGAACAGGAAGCCCTCGGCACAGATCACCGGGCCGGCGTCCAGGCGCGCGGTCAGATCCCCACTCGGAACCTCAGGGGTGGACTCGGTCATGTTTTGCTCCTCGTTGGTGAAGGGACGGAGGCGCTCCGTTGAGGCGTCGGCTTATCTCGCGAAGCCGTGATGACGGGTGGAGCCGGCAGGTTTTCGGACTCAGGATCGACCTCACGGGCTCCTTCCCAGGCCCTTGCCGGACCCAGTGGACGAGCGCCCGCTCGTCTCCTCTACCGCTGCGCGTCAGTCCCGGACTCAGACCGGGTTCCCTTAGTAGCCGAAGCTACCTTGACCGACTCGTCAACAATCGTACTCTCGTGGCCCGGGAGTCGGTTGTCGCGGTCATGAGATGCCGCTGCGTACTGCCTGGACGGCTGCTTGGATGCGGTTCTCGAGGTGGAGCTTGGCGAGGATGCTGGCGATGTGGTTGGCGACGGTGTTCGTGCTCAGTGTGAGCTTGCGCGCGATCTCTTGGTTGCTGTCACCGCTGGCTAGGCGGGTGAAGATCTCGAGCTCTCTTTCGGTCAGGACAGCTCGGATCGCGGCCGCCGCACCGTCGGTGGTCTTCACGGGGATGTCCAGCTGGCGTATGTGTTGGAGGAGCTTGCCGGCGATCTGGGGGGAGAGCACGGATTCGCCGGCGGCGGTGGCTCGGACGGCGCTGATGATGGCGTCGGCCGGTGCGCTCTTGAGGATGTAGCCGTGGGCGCCGGCGATGATTGCTTCGACGACGCGGTTCTGTTCTGAGCGAGTGAGCACCAGGACGCGTGAGGCGGGCGCGAGCAGGGCAAGCTGCTCGATTGCCTGTACGCCGGTGAGCCCCGGGAGCCGCAGATCCATCAGCACGACGTCCGGGCGCACGTCGACCACGGTCGCGATCGCGTCCTCTCCGTTCACGGCCTCGCCGACGAGCTCGATTCCGCCGTCCGACAGCGCTCGCGCGAGCGCCGCGCGGATCAGATGCTCATCGTCGACGAGCACGACCGTGATCGGTCGCTCGACCTCCGCCGCGAAGTTCTGATCGGTTCCCATGTGGAGTAGTTCTCCGCCAGGCCCCCCGCCCGCAATTTACCAACTGGCCAAGAGGCCCAGAGCGCGAGCGAGCGGATCGCGGGCGGTTCGATTGGACCGTCCTGCTACCAGTTCGATCGGACTCTCTCGCTGCCCTGCAGATGGTTCGCTCGAGCCATTTACGCCGCCGCCAGCCCGGCCTACGCTGAACACGCCGACTGAAGCCGTGTTCGTGGCGGTCAAGCATCTCCAAGAGAGCAGGGACAAGATGACCACCGCCGCCTGGCGCCACGACGGACAACAGCTCGCGGTCAACGAACCGTCGATGCATCGCGACGTGCCCGACCTACTTGACGCTGCCGTGGAGGCCCACGGGGGGCTTGCCCGCTGGAACGAGGTCTCCTCAGTCAAGATCGATGCCTCGATCACCGGGGCCATCTGGTACGTGAAAGGACAACCCGACGTCCTGAAGGACATCGTGATGGTCGCCGACACTCAGCGCGAGCGCGTCGCGACCTCGTTCGTCGGCCAAGATCGAACGACCAGCTTTGAGCCTGACCGTGTCGCCGTGCGACGGTCTGACGGGACCATTCTTGAAAGCAGCGACGATCCCGAGAAAGCCTTCGAGGGGCAGACCGCGGACTCGCCGTGGGGCGCCATCCACGTGGCCTACTTCAGCGGCGAGGCGCTATGGACCTACCTCAACACACCGTTCATCTACGCGCAGCCGCGCTTCGCCAAGGAGGAAATCGACTCAATCGAAGTCGAAGGTGAGACGTGGCGCCGGCTAAAAGTGATCTTCCCTGACGAAGTCAAGAGTCACACCCGCGAGCAGATCTTTTGCTTTGGCCCGGACGGGCTTCTGCGCCGTCACGACTACACCGTCGACATCCTGGGCGGAGCGACCGGACTGAACTACGCGTCGGAGTATCAGGAAGTCGATGGCCTCATGTTCCCGACCAAGCGGCGCGTATACGCCTACCAGGGCGACTACCAGCTCGTCCCAGAACCGCTTCTCGTGGCAGTCGACATCACTCGGATCACGTTGGCGTGATCCGGTCAACCGCACGAAGCTTCGTCACCGAAACCCGATAAGGAGACATGAAGATGAACACTCCACCGAACATCGTCCTGGTCCACGGCGCGTGGGCCGACGGCTCATGCTGGAGCGGCGTCATCGAGCGCCTCCAAGCCGACGGCTACCACGTCACAGCCCCCCAGTTTCCAGAGACCTCGCTCGCGGACGACGTTGCACGACTCCGCCACGTGCTCGAACTTCAGGATGGCCCGACCGTGGTCGCCGGTCACTCTTACGGCGGTCAGATCATGACCGCGCTCGGCAGCGATGCGCCGAACGCAGTCGGTCTGGTCTACATCGCGGCCTTCGGACTAGACGAGGGCGAATCGATCGGCGCGTTACTGCAACAAGGACCCCCGACCCCCGCACTCGCACACCTCGACATCGACGACCAAGGCCTCGCCTGGCTCCCCGAGGACGACTTCGTCAACCACTTCGCCGCTGACGTCGACCCCGTCAAGGCGAGAGTCATGCACGCCGTCCAACAGCCCCTGGCCGCCTCCACGCTCGGAGACGTGATGGGTGCACCCGCCTGGAAATCTCTGCCGACCTGGTTCCTGGTCGCCGCCGGAGACGAGGCCATCCCGCCCGACGCCGAGCGCCAATTCGCAAAGCGCATGGGCGCAACCACCATCGAGATCCCATCCAACCACTGCGCGATGGTCTCCCATCCCGACGAGGTCGCCAAGCTCATCCAGACCGCAGCCGAAGCCGTCACGGTCCCCGCGGAAGCCGTCGCGGTCTGAGCCATCCCCGGACCAACGCCACTCGCTCCGGCGACTACGAGCAGGGCCCATCGAGTCTCTCGGGCTCCGGGTTCATTTGATATCGATCGGCGTGCCGATCTTGAGTAGGTGCCAGAGGGTGGTTATGTCGCTGTTGCGTAGGCGGATGCAGCCGTGGGACGGGTCGCCGGGGATCAGCTGTGGCTGATCGGTTCCGTGTATGCCGACGACGCCTCCGCCGGGCCAGTCGGTGAGCGTCGGAGCGTATGCGCTGGTGGCGAACGCGAACGGGCCGTATGTACTGCCGCCGATCGCACGCAGCTTCTCGAGTACGTAGAAGTGACCGGCGGGGGTTGGCAGGGACGGGCGTCCGATACCGATGGGTGCGCTCCAGATTGCGTGGCTATTTCGGTTGTAGAGCGTCGCGCGAAGTCGTGAGCGATCGATCACGAGCAGGCCGTACACGACGTGGAGCGGACCGAGGGCGCTTGCCGTGACCCAGCCGGTGGTGCCGTTGGGTCGCTGCGGCAGCGAGACTTCGGTCCACTCGACGCCCGTGTTCGGGACGCGCTCTTGGCGCGAGGCCGTGTAGATCTGCGCCTGGCCGAGGCCGTCCGCGGTGAGGAAGCGCAGCCGCCCCACCGCGCGGGCGTGCACGGACGGAGCGGCTCGAACAATCGCGCCTACCTGCGGATACGCCCAGTATGAGACCCGCGGGTTGTTGGAGAGCGCGACAACTGAGGGGGCAGGTGTCGCGCCCGACGCTGAGGGATGGGGAGCCGACAGAGCGGCACCGGCGCCCGGCCCGATCGCCAATGCGCCGACGCCGACAGCAACCGGGATCAATCGGGTGGGGCGGATGCTAAGACGCGGCATGAAGCTCCCTGCCAGCCGCTAGCCGGCGAACACGGGCAGGACCGCGGCGGGCTTGACGCGAACGAAGGTTCCGGCGCGCGAGATGCGAGCGCAATTCCGGTTTATCAGCGTCGCCTTTGCGACCAACCTGTGCGCACCGTAGGCGAGCCTCGTCGCGTTGATCGTGATCGAGAACCGGCCGTGCTTCGGGTTGGTCACGGTCGGCAGCCTGCGACCGTCGAGATAGAACGTCACACTTTTCACGCCCAGGCCTGTGAGGTGAGCCGAAAGCGAGTTGCGCACCTTTCCGATGACGCCGGTCAAGTGGACCGGTGAGGCCACGCACATCACGGTGACGGCCTGACTGGAGACCGCGGCGGCAGGAACCGAAACCGGGGGGGCAGCAGGAACCGAAACCGGGGTGGCGGGAGCCGAAACAGCGACCTGCTCGGCCGGCTGCCCGCAGGTATCTGCGGCTGCGGCGTTGTTTGCATCGCCGCTGTAGGTAGCGGTCCATTGGTAGCTACCGGCGGTGTTCTCAGTAATGACTGGCGAGGCGTAGCTGCCGTTGCCGCTGACCGTCGTTGTGCCCGTGCTCAGCGCCGTTGAGCAGGTGGTGTCGCTCTTGGCGTAGAGGTGAAACGTGATCGTTCCGGTCGGCGAGTTGCCGCCGCTCAACACGGCCTGGTCCCCGATCGTGCCGGTCACGGCAACGCCCGGCGAAGCCGTCGTCACGATCGTCGGGCTGACCAGGCAGCTGGGGATCGTGAGGTTATTCGAGTAGGAGTTCGAGTTGCCGTCAGTCGTCTGGCTGGATGTCCAGACAGATGAGGCGACGACGCGGCCGGCGTGCGCCGGGATGGCGACCGTGAGCGAGCCGGAATTCAATGGGAAAGACGCATTTCCGGTCGTCGTTGTCGTCGCGCCGCCCGTCGGGGTGTAGACAATCTTCCAAGTGGGCGTGTTCCTGCCGCCGTTGCCAGTGCCGGCGGGGTTCGCAAAATCAGACCAGTAGAACGTCACCGAGTTGCCGGTCGCCGAGCTGCACGCTGTGCTCGCAGTTTCGCTGTGGGCCTGAGCGCCTGCGACGAACGTCGCGAAGGCCAGCAGAACCAACGGAAATACCAGCCGGCGGCTGTGTCTGCGTGGCCAACGGCTTCGGCGACTGGCCGACTGACTTGCCGGAAGGAAAGGACTGTCGGTCATTATGATGGTGCTCCTCTGCGGTCGGGTGTGGATCCGGCGCTGACGCAGGAGAAGCGCTACGGCGATGATCGCCAACCCCCCAAATGCCCCACGCTACGGCGTGAAGCCGTCCAGGCTTCACGGTCAAGGCCCCGCCGAGGTTTTAGGCGGAACCACGCCCTACCGTAGCACGCGTACACGAATTACCTCGATACCGATCATCTCCGTGTCTTTGATCGTCAACGAGTGTAAGGACCATGTGCCCCTGTGAAGGTTAAGTACCTGGTGTACGCAAACGACGAAGCTGGGCGGCACTCAAAGGTTGACTCGTTCCTGCCCTCATCCTCTGTTTTCGAATACGAGGCGATAGTGGTCGAGCAATTCGCGCTGGAAGCAGACCTGGTTTGCGCTCACACCGGAGGTGAAGGCGAGGCGGAAATCGGCGCTGGTGAGCCACCGCGGCAGCAACCGGAGCTTGACTAGCGTCTTTCGGAAGCTCGGCGCCCGGATCCGCGCATTCCACCGGTTGATCGTCTCGATGTAGTCAAGGCGGCCGCTGACGCTCGAGACCAGCCGAAACCGCGGCTCGGCGGATCGCACGACCTGCTCCTTGCCGAACGGTAGCCAGGAGCCGGGAAACTGGCGGCCAAGCAGCGCGATGTACCACTCGTCGGAGTTGCGCGGCGGGAGAGCTCGGAGCGCCTCGACGTCGATCCGCGAGCCCGGGATCATGTTGCGGCCGAAGACCATCGTCTGGAGATAGAAGCGGCCACCCGGCGGAAGCACGGTGGCGACGCGGGCGAACAGGTCGCGATAGATCTCGTCCTGACGCCCCGCCTCATAGTCGGCCGGTGAGCAGAAATGCTCTAACGCGCCGAGGCTCGCCACGGCGTCAAACGTGCCGAAGCGTTCCGGGTCGATCTGACGGGCGTCCTCGAGGTAGACCTCGAGCCCGTGCCGGCGGCATGCCGCCAGTTGCGCCGAGGACAGCGTCACCCCCACCCCGGCGCCGCCGCGTGCCTGCGTGTAGGCGAGTAGCGGACCCCAGCCACAACCGAGGTCGAGCAAGCGTCTCCCCGGCCCGATCCCGACCTGCTCGGCCACGTAATCGTGCTTGCGCCGCTGCGCCTGCTCAAGACGCAGCGAGAAATCCCCGTCGAACTTCGCGCCGCTGAAATCAGCTAGCTCGCCGAGACTGAGCCGGATGATCCGGTCGGTCAGCGAGTAGGTGAAGTCAGCGTCCCGGCGGTCCGCCATCCGCCCAACGTACGACCCGCTCGGACAGCTGCGACCTGACCGTGATCCGGCCGCGCCCGTGAGTGGCAGCGTTAAGCGGCGCGTCAATCATCGCGCTTTCCGCGTGGGGTTGGCTCGAGACGTCGCCCCTGACGGGTAAGGAGTAAGGCGGCGACCAGCAGGCCCGCGACGATGCCGCCTGTCACTCCGATTACCGCATTGATGCCCGAAACAAGCACGCGGGCGGCCAGCGCCAGCAAAACCGCGGCGAGCACCCGGACGATCACACCCAGCCGCCTCATCTCGCGTTCCCACGCACTGCGTCGGAGCTGATCCCGAGTCCCTGCCTGCGAGCGCGACGGGCGTCGGCGCGCGTCCCCGCCCGCGGCTGCATCGAACCGGCGGGACCGGACCGAAGGGTCAGCCATGGCGCTCCCGTGGCTCCGCGGAGGGTCTCGGCGGGCTCCCGGTCCCCAGGCTCAGGCCGGTCGCGCGATCGAGCGCAGCGTCGCGCGAACATCCAGGTCCAGCACATCGATCGTGCGTGATCTCCCACGCCTCGATCGGGCTTGGGCAGGCCCCGACAAGACCGCAACCCGCCACACGAGCCCGCAGCTCGCGCGTCCGAGTCCACCGCGTACGCCGTTCGGTCAGCCCCGACGGCGGGCAGCTGGCGGCTCGTTCGATCCCACGGCCGAAAATTTGGATGGATGGCACGGCGACTGCCGTTCTCGCCAGGTAGGCGCTTGTCGATCACCTGACGGTCCGCGCCGAATAAGCAGCTGCCCGGCGGCCGCGTGCCCGTATCTCAAAAGACCCCACAGCCCGCTGGGCCGTAGCGCCGTGCAACCAGCATACATAGGCCCCACCCTCGGCCGGCCCCGTCTCACACGGCGTCAGGCTCTGGGGCAAAAGGCTCGTCCCACGCGTCCAGCCCGCCGTCCGTCCCGGCGGACTCGCCGTCAACCGGTGCGTCCAGGAAGAACAGCTCCGCGGCCAAGTCCGGCTCGACGTGGTTGTCGCTCATAAAAGCAACCACCTTGCGGCCAGTAATCCGCTCGATCTCGCCCACCAGGTCCGCTCGCATGGTGCGCTGAAATTTCCGGCGCATACCCACCACCACATCGAGTTCTCCATCGGCGACCAAACTCCGCTCAGCCTTCGTCATCGCGTTCTCCATCACCGTGACGACCACCGGACCGCGATAGAAAGTCTGCGCTTTCGTCGGCCCCCGCCCCACGTACTGACTATGAATCCGCACCACCGCCCGAGTGATCGCCGCGTTGAGCTCCCCACCGGCACGGTGTTCACGCTCACCCGTCATCTTCAAACACCTATCCACCGTCTCTCGGGTCATTGAGACCGCTCGACAGGGAAGAGAGGGCTAGAAGGGCCCAGCGGGCGGGAACTGCCATAAAGATCCTAGCGCGATAACCACGCCGCCAACCGTCGTCGCGCCTGACTTAATACGCGCGCTGCTCACGCCGCGACGCCTTTTGGGGCCACCCCCCAGCCGAGTTCCCGATCATCCAGGGTACGGTGCAACTGGGGGCTTTCTTTATCGTGATCGCGAATCTCGTCGTGGACGTGGCCTACGCATTCCTCGACCCGCGAGTCCGCTATTCATAAACGGGCGCGCCGCCGCCCTTTCAAGCGTCGGCTCGTCTGGCCCCAGGACCGGTCCTTCCTGCGGCCTGAGCAGCACGGAGCAGCGCGAGCTTGTCGGCCCGCGACAGGCGTTTGATGCGTGCCTCCTCGCGGCGCGCGGCGGTGTGGTCGGGCATCGCTATCGCATGTGCGAGCTCGACCGGCAGCCGGCTTGCCGTGTAGCGACTCGCAGTGCCGGCTCGGTGGCGCGCGAGTCTGCGCTCGAGATCGACCGTCCAACCCGTGTAAAGCGAGCCGTCGCTGCAGCGCAGCAGATATACCCACGCCTCGGACACCGGTCCATAGCTTCGCCGCAACGAGGACAGGCCCCTGCCGGCGCGCCCGCAAGCGCCCCGAAATTCCGCCGGACCGCACAAGTACGATGCCATCAGTGGCGTGGCTTGCCGATGACTTCTCACATCCGGAGCGCCTGAATCTGGCGACCGGGCACCACCTCCGACCGATACGCGAAAGCGATGTCGATATTGACTACCCCGCCGTAATGGGCTCGCGCGAGCGACTGTGGGCGAAATACCGCGAGATGTGGGGGTGGCCACCGGCTGACATGACATATGAGGCCGACCGCAAGGACCTGGCCCGCCACGAGGACGAGATCGCCCGTCACATCTCGTTCAACTACGCAGTGCTCAATCACGACGAGACCGAGCTGCTCGGCTGCGTGTACGTCGACCCACCGGAGAAACGCACGCCCGCCGGCGCCGACGCCTTGGTGTCCTGGTGGGTGGTCGACCGGGAAGCGGGCGGCGAGCTCGAGCGAGCGCTTGACGAGGTTGTCCCGCGCTGGCTGACGGAGCGGTGGGGCTTCCGGGCCGTCCATTTCGCGCCCTGACGCTCTGCTGGAGCGTTACCCGTCTCCACCCGACGGCCTCGTAGATGACCGGCGCGGGAGGCCAGCGGGGGCTGGCCATCCCACGCGCGGCGTGCGGTCAGCTCACCGGCTCAGTGGACTCGAAGGCGCCGGAGGAGCTGTTCCACACGAGCGTCGCGCGTCCTGCGGCGATATTGAGAACGAGGTTGTCGAACAAAGTGACGGGGAACGTTGTGGCGGTCCCGAAGGCGCCGCCGGGCGGGCTGGTGAATGCGTTTACCGTCTCGACCCCCATGTTGTTCACCGTCGTCGTAGTGACCAAAGCGACGATGAAGGTTCCGGCCGCGTCGCCGACAACGCTCTCGCTGCTGACGAAGTCGCTGGTGAGCAGCGACGGAGTGCTCCACGTGCTGCTCCCGGCCGAAAGTCGCGTCGTCTCCTGCGTAGTGACTGGCTCGCCTTCCGCGTTGGTGGCGCTCCCCTCGCAGAGGACCACGACGTCACCGGCGCCGTCGATCGCGGTGCTGCCGGCAAAGCCGCATGGCAGCGCCATCGCACCGCTCCACGTCCCGTTGGCGGACCGGATTGCCGCCATGCCGTCAGCGCCCTGGGGTGTGTAGGCGACGACCGCCTGGCCCGCGTTGTTCAGCGCGACGAAGCTAACCCGCGGACTGTGGTAATGGGCGAGCGCGTGGCCGATGTCGACCGGCGCGGCGAAGCCGCCCAGGATCGTCCCGGAATCGGCCCAGATGTTGTCGTCGTCGCTCCACGTGATGATCGCCGATCCGGTCGCGTTGGCCACCGCGCGGATCGTGCTACTGCCGGTTGCGTCGAGCGTCTTCACCGGCGTCCAGGTGCCACCGGCCGGCAGGCTGGCGGTGAAGATAGGGCCGAGAACGGTCGTGGAAGTGGCCCCTGACCAGGCGACGACCGCGTTGCCTGACCCGTCGATCGCGATGATCGGGGCCTGGGAACCGACGTTGATGGCGCCGATGGTCGCTGGGGCGCTCCACGGGCCGCCCGGCGTCGCCTCGGTGCTGGCCTGGAGTAGCGGTGCGATAGCGCTGCCCCCGTGCCACACCACGACAGCCCGGCCGTTCGCGGCGAGCGCGACGGCGGCTTCGGTGCCGCCGGTGGCGACGGTGACCGGCGCGGACCAGGTCTGCCCGGTAGCGCTGGAACTGACCTGCGGGCCGCTTCCGGTCACGGCGATCTGCGCGCCGGACGCGTTCTCGGCGAAGCTGCCGCTGCCGACCGCAGCAGGCAACGTGATGGGCGCCGACCAGGCGCTGGCCGCCTGCGCGGGCGCTGCCACGGCGGCGGCGCCAAGCGTGGTGAGTGATACGAGGAGCGCGAACGCGCGGGCGCGGTGAATCGATCGAAGCATCAGGAAGTCCCTCTCTGGGAGTGCTGCATCGGCATGGACGTCTTCGAGACTCGCTCGCATCCGCAAGACGCCCGAGGATGGGAGATCCTTCCCGCGCTCTTCGCGATCGGGAGTTCCGGTCGAGAAGCGACCGCCAAGTCAGCTCATAGCAGCGAGCGGGCCGCTCCGCGCACGAGGACCGCGCCAAGCGGGTGCGTGCCTACGAACGCTCGCACAAGAACCGCGCCGGCGTAATCGACACGACCGAGCGCGAAACGTCAAACGCCTAGTGGCCGAGTAGTTACCAGCGCCTCCACCCGACTCACGGTGGGGGCGCTTTTTTGTACAGGGTGCGGTCGGGTGTCAGCTTCGGCCGGAGGTCGCCTCGTGCAGGGTGAAGAATCGGATCATCTCGGCGGACGCGTTGGGGCCGTCCGGATCGGTGTAGGACCCGGCGGGATCGCCGCCGTACCAGGCGTGCCCGCCCCCGTGAACGATCATGGACTCCGCGACGGCGACAGCGTCCAAGCTGTAGTAGGTAGTTCGGGTGTACGGCCGGCCGCCGTCAGCGCGCACAGTTAGCGGACCGTCCTGGCTCGCGATATCCCCGGCCGCAAGCCGGCAGCCGATGAGCTTCTCGGCGTTGATCGGCGCCACGATCGCGTCTTTGTCGCCGTGGATGACGATCAGCGGGACGGTCCCGGTCGCGGGCGGTGTGCCCCCCGTTCTCATGGCGGCGAAGGCGGACCCGGCGTCGTGCGCTGCCCGGTAGCCGATGCCCGAGTGCACACCTACCGCGGCGTAGAGGTCCGGGTAGGTCGCAGCCATGACCGCGGCCATCGCGCCGCCGGCGGACAGCCCGGCGACGTAGACACGGGCCGAGTCGACGGCCAGGTCGCCCATGACTTGGCGCGTGATGCCGGCGATGATTGCCGGCTCCCCGACGCCGGCCTGCTGGTGCGCCGGGGAGAACCAGTTCCAATAGCCGCCCTGGTTCGCTGCCCTTGACTGCTCGGGGTAGACGACCAAGAACGTGTGGCGTTCGGCCAGCTCGTTCATGCGCGTGCCTGCGGCGAAGTCGAGCGCGTTCTGTGTACCCCCGTGGAGCATCACGACGAGGGGGATGGGGTCGCCGCGGTACCCGCCGGGAACGTAGAGATCGTAGTTGCGCGTCCCGGCGGTCTCGGCGTGGCGGCAGCGATGGCTCTCGCCGGCAGAGCCATCGCGAGCGGGCGCCTGCGCACCAGCCGGGGCCGACGACGGGCGAGCAGGCTGGTGACCGCCGAGATCCTCCGCGCCGGCGGCTCCGGGTTGCGGTCCGCCAGCTGTACCGGCGAGACCGCGCTGTAGCAGCGTTGTGGCCTGCGCCAACTGCCCCGCGCGAGTGAGCCTCAGCGCGTCGCCCATCGTCCTATTCCAATGTTCGCTCATCCGTGCCCTTCAGGCTCGTGGTTGGTCGCAATCAGACAGATCAGTTCGCACCCGACGGGCGCGCGCGGTCGTACGGGTGGCCTCGCGGACGGCCGCACCGGCTAAACGATGCGCGACGCCAGCGCCGCCTTCACCGCGTCCGGTGCCCGAAACGCCCCGAGAACCTCGACGGTGTCAATCGTCGCCAGCGCGAGCTCGGGCGACACGTCCTCGGCGATGGTCGCCAAGCCGAGGACGCGCAAGTGCACCATGGTCCCCGATGCTCGGACCTCCTCAAGATCGTGGCGGCTGTAGTACTGGCTGCCAAGTGTCAACTCGCGCCGGGCCACGGTCCGGTCCACAGCGCCTGACCGACTCTCGAGCTGTCGCCTGATCGCAGTGCGGATGAAGTCCGTGCGATTCGCGAAGAAGCCCTCGTCCACGAGGAGGTCGATCTCGCCCAGATCGACCAGCCCGATGTTGATCGTGATCTTCTCGCTCTTGTCGCGATCAGCCTTTCCTCTCGAAACCGGATCACTTCGTTCCATCTGCTCACCATCCTACCACCATCCCCATGGATGGCGCTAGGATGGCAGCCACACGGGTTGAGGGGCCGTGGACTAGGGACGCGACCATCACACCGCCGCACGGGCGGACTGGAGACTCATGCCTGAAAACGAGAAGTCGATCGAGCAATCCGCATTCACGCAGCGCGACCTCCCTGAGTGGGTGAAGTCGCTGGGGTTGCCGGCAGCAGCGAACGACGCGATCGATCGCTACTGGAAGCCAGCGTGGGACGCGATCAAGGACACGCTTCCGCTGCTGCCGATTCACGCCGGCCGAGGCGCGGTCGGCACCGGCTCAGCGGCCAGCCTCTCGGTCGAGAGCATCCGCTTTGAGGCATACGAAGAGCGCACCCCGGGCGAGCGCTGGCAGGCGAACTTCCAGGAGATGTGGCCGGCATACCGGGCCTGGTACCTCCGCGACGGAGGGTACGCCCGCCCGGACCTGGCGACCTGTCGCAAGCGCCTGCGTCAGCACATGCCCGAGCTCGTCGAGACGTACGAGCGGCTGGTAGAGCTAGCCGCGGGCGACGAGATCGCCGCGCGCTGTCTCTCGCTGTACCGACCGCCGGCCTTCATCGTCGGCTGCTCCCAGGGCGTATCGACGCGCGGCCAACCGATGCTGGTGCGCAACTACGACTATCCGGCCGACCGACTCGAGGGCATCATCATCAAGACGAACTGGGCCGGCCAACAGATCATCGGGATGAGCGACTGCCTGTGGGGGCTGTTGGACGGCATGAACGACGCGGGGCTCGTGGTCTCGCTGACCTTCGGAGGCCGGCGCGCGACAGGCGACGGGTTCGCGATTCCGCTCGTCGTGCGATACCTGCTCGAAACCTGCCAGACCGTGCCACAGGCCCGCGAGAAGCTACAGCGACTTCCAATCAACGCCGCGCAGAACCTCTCCATTCTCGACAACAGTGGAGATCATCTGACGGCCTACCTCGCGCCGGATCGTGCCGCCCGCTTCGCGAGCACGCCGGCGACAACGAACCATCAGGGCACCATCGACTGGCCCGAGTACGCGCACGCCGTCCGCACCGTCGAGCGCGAACAGCACCTCCTCGCACTCCTCGCCAACGACCAGGTCTCGCCCGAGCGCTTCGCCGACGCCTTCCTCGAGCCGCCGCTCTACAACAACGCCTACACGAGTGGAATGGGCACCCTCTACACGGCGGCGTATTTCCCGACGACAGGCCGCGTCGAGTACCGGTGGCCCGGCCACACCATGGCGCAATCATTCGACCGGTTCAACCAGGTGCGGCACATCCAAGCCTTCTCCGACCAATCCCGAGCCGCCTGACCTGGCTCCGGCGGCTCACATCATCTGGAGCGTAGACCGGCTTGCCGAGAGCCGACCCCCGGACGCGAACCGGGGGTTCGGGACACGGTTCGGAGCCCAGATCGAACGGCAGCGCCGGCACGGGCTGCGCCTCCGAACCTATACGAAATCTCCAGTTCCCGCGATGGCCCCTCAAGTGCTCGGGCGGAGATGCCGATTCCGAGAGCGTCGAGAAAGGCTAACTCGTCGTGAGGCGGGGGCGCAAAGCCAGGGATCTCGGGGTTCGAGATGGCCCAGCTGCCGAATGATCTATAGGAGATCGTGCGCCATGGATGGCGGCCCCGCATGGAGGTTAAGCCTTGTCTGGTCTCGTTCGTTCACGCCTGCGCGTCGTCGTCCCCGCTGTGGCGACCCTCGTCTGCATCGCGCTGCTCGCCGCTCCCGGCATCGCGTTCGCGTCCTGTCCCACCCAACCGGTCACCACCCCGTTCTCACAATGGGGTGACAACAACAGTTACTTCCTCGCCCCGGGAGGTTCGTTCGAGGGGACGGCCGACCAGGTCGGCTGGACTCTGTCGGGCGCGAGCCTGACGCAGGGAAACGAGCCGTTCTACGTCAACGACAGCAGCGACACCCAGTCGTTGACCATCTCAGGCGGAGGCAGTGCCACATCCCCCTTCTTCTGCGTCGACAACACGATGGGGTCCCTGCGGTTCTTCGCGCAGGAGACCGCACCCGGCGGCGGTCTCCACTTGCGCGCGCTGGTGCAGACGGACGATGGCGTCCAGACCGTGCCGATTGCCCGTCTCCTTGATGGCTCAATGCCGTCGTGGGCGCCCACTCAGCCGATCACTGGGGACACCTCCGGCCTGGCCGACGACCAGACGCTGATGGTGGCGCTGGAATTCACCGTGCCTAACCCGGCCGCGAGCTGGCAGATCGACGACGTGTACATCGATCCCTACCGCTCCGGCTGAGCCGGGCTGACATCGAGCACGGATCGAGGATCGGGTGGAGCGGACCGCCTTGGAGTTGGAGCGTCACGAGGACGTGACCGAATCGGCGACCGAGCAGCTGCTCGAGCGCAGCTGGGGGCGGCGCGAGCGCCGGGCGTCGCAGCGCGAGCTGGTCGTCGACGCGGTCGCGGCGGCACTGTTCGTGGCTGCGGCCGGCGCGCTCCTGCTCGCGGCCGGCGGAAGCCGTCCTCACGCCGGACAGGTTGGGCCGTTCTCCGGCACGGCTGTCCTCCTGATCGCGGTCTATGCCCTCGTCGGACGCATCGAGTTCGCCGTTGGCGCAGGCTACGTCGTCCCCACCCAGCTCATCCTCGTGCCGATGCTGCTGGTCCTGCCCCCCGCCGCCGTCCCCGCCGCGGTGGGCGCCGGGATGGCGCTCGGGAACACCGTCGACTGGACCTTCGGGCGTGTGCCCCCGCGCCGCGTCCTGTCGGCGGTCCCCGACGCGTGGCACGCAGTCGGGCCGGCCGTGGTCCTGCTGCTGGCCGGGTCACCCACGATCGGGGTCGGTCAGCTGCCGCTGCTGGCACTCGCGATCGCCGCGGGATGTCTGCTGGATCTCACGTGCTCGCTCGCGCGCATGCGGCTCGCGGGCGTGGCGCCCGAGCTCGATGTGCAGATCCGGGTGATCGCCCTCGTGTGGACGGTCGACCTGTGTCTGGCGCCGCTCGGCTTCCTCGCCGCGATCGCCACCCGACGGCACCCCGGCGCGATCCTGCTCGTGCTGCCGCTGGTGTTCCTGCTCTGGCTGCT
Organism: uncultured Solirubrobacterales bacterium; assembly: GCA_963770615.1. Lineage (GTDB taxonomy): Bacteria > Actinomycetota > Thermoleophilia > Solirubrobacterales > Solirubrobacteraceae > Palsa-465. Next base: position 253,999 of record CAVYQJ010000022.1, read on the forward strand.
GGCACGCGACCGCACACAGCGGATCGACAAGGCTCACCAGCGGCTCGAGCTCGTCGAGCAGGAACGTGTCCGGCTCCAGTCCGCCGTTCGGCGCCTCGGCGACGCCTTCGCGGCCAAGCTCGAGTTAGGCAGCCTGCTCGAGATTCTCCTGCATGGCTCGATCGAGGCGCTCGATGCCGCCGCCGGTCGGCTCGAGCTGGCCGGAGGGTCTGCGCCGGTTCGGCTATCGGTCGGCGTCGAAGGCTGGCTCGACGCGATGAAGCCCGAACCCGGAGACGCTTCAAGCCTCGAGATCCCCATCCAGGTCGGACAGGTCGGCGTGTGGCGTCTGAGCGTGCCGATGCGGATCGCCGCATCGCCGAACGAGCTGGCGGGGTCGCTGTGGCTGGTACGCGCCGGCCGGGCGTTCGAGGAGGACGAGATCGAGCTGATGACCGAGCTGGTCGGAAAGGCAGAGCTCGCCGCAGCCGAGATCATCGCCCATCACGCGATCCGCGAGCAGGCCATGACCGACCCGCTCACGGGCCTGGGCAACCGTCGCCGGCTCACCGCCGATCTTCGCACGGCCTTCGATGAGAACGCGAAGACCGCCGGGCCGTCGCTGCTCCTGCTCTTCGATCTCGACGGCTTCAAGGCGTACAACGACACATTCGGTCACCCGGCCGGAGACGAGCTGCTGGCGCGTTTGGGACAGAGGCTGAGTCACTCGGTGGATGGCGTGGGTCGCGCCTACCGACTCGGCGGCGACGAGTTCTGCGCGCATCTCGACCTGGCCGGCGCCGATCCGGATGAGCTGATCTCAACCGCCGCTGCCGCCCTGTCAGAGACCGGGCCCGAGTTCACGATTGGAGCATCAATCGGCGTCGTTCTGCTGCCGCAGGAGGCCGACGACACCTCGCGTGCGCTCATGCTCGCCGACGAGCGGATGTACGCGAACAAGCGCGGCCGCTCCACAGGGGCGGGTTGTCAGGCGAGCGAGGTCCTGCTCCGCACGATGCGCGCAAAGCAGCCCGAGCTCGATCAGCACGCCGGCCACGTCGCCCAGCTCGCGTCCCGAGTGGCCCGCCGACTCGAGCTCAGCGGCGAGGCGCTCGACGAGGTCTATCGAGCCGCTCAGCTGCACGACATCGGCAAGGTGGGCATCCCTGACGCCATCCTCAACAAGCGCAGCGACCTAACCGACAGCGACTGGGAGTTCATCCGCAACCACACGATTCTCGGCGAGCGGATCCTGCAGGGTGCTCCGGCGCTGCGGCCGATCGCGCGCCTCGTCCGCGCCAGCCACGAACGCTGGGACGGGACGGGCTATCCGGATCGGCTGCGCGGCGAGGAGATCCCGCTCGGCGCCAGAATCGTCAGCGTCTGCGACGCCTACGAAGCGATGACCAGCAACCGGACGTACCGCCCGGCCGTCTCGCCCCACATCGCATGCCAGGAACTCCGACACTGTGCCGCCGGGCAGTTCGATCCCGCCGTCGTCGAGGCTTTCCTGGCCGTCATCGCGGACGGAGCGGAGGACAGCCCGGTCGACGCGGTGCACGCTGCTGGGGCCCACGTCCGGACGCTGCTCGCCGCGGGCACCACCTCCCAAGCGGCATAGCCGGTCCAGCGCTCGGAGTTACGTGAAGAGAGACGCATTCGCGGGCGCGAGAGCACCCAGATGGCGGGCACGCTTGTCGCGACTTCACATGGAAGGCAGTAGCTCGCGCGATGTGCCCAGGTCGTCGAGCAGCAGCACATCGCGGATCGGGGTCAATTCGGTGATCGACCCGTCGGGTCAGTTCGGCGGTCTCTGACGGCGTCGTGAGAGACGTCCGTGGTGGGCGTCAGCGTCATGGTCGCTGGTCCTTGGTTGGACGGACTCCGCGGCGACCGATGAGATCTGCGCGGCGGTCCGGTCCGATGGAAGGACGACCAAGAAAACCGCGCCTGCACCCACCGAAGGCCGGGGTCGCGGACGATACGGATCGGTTCAACGGACTCACGCGAGGAGAACGACATGACGGCCACATACACCTTCGACGTTTTTTCCAGCCTCGACGGCTACGGCGGCGTCAGCGACGCCAGCTGGGGCGGCTACTGGGGCAAGCAAGGCCCCGAGTTGCTCGACCATCGCCTTGCCTTGTACGGCGTCGAGCAGCGGATGGTCTTCGGCGCCAACACGTATCGGGCGTTCGCTCGGATGCTGGCCGCGAGCACCGAGGAGTCCGAAGTACGCGACCCGTGGGTCACCCGGATGCGGAGCCTGCCCGCGACGGTGGTGTCGACCACACTGGAAGAACCCCTCGACTGGCCGGACGCGACCGTCGTGACCGGGGACGCCGTCGACATCGTCGCCCGGCTCAAGGAGGAATCGAAGGTGCCGTTGCGCTCGCACGGCAGCCTGTCGATGAACCGGGCACTGATGGCCGCCGGCCTGGTCGACCACGTGCAGGTGACGCTCTTCCCTGTCATCACTGGTCAGACCGGCGACGACCCGGTCTTCCAGGGTGCGGCCGACTTCGACCTCGAGCTGGTCGAGCATCGGACGCTCGACGGTCACATCCAAGAGCTCATCTACCGACCCACCCTCCATTGACCTACTAGGGCGGTCGCCAGCGCGACAAGTACTTGGCCATATGCCAGACTTCGGCGTGTGTTCGATGTATCGGTTGGGCGACGCGACAGATGGGCCAACAAATGAGCCGCCGAGGATCGGGAGACGAGCAACTGTTGGGTCGGCTGCTCGCACCGCCGGATCTGGACGATGGAGCCGAATCGCTCCATTTCTGGCACCGGCGATGCCGGGGGCTATCGTGGTGGCGGTTCCGCGCGAGACGGGAAGCGGTCCGGATGACTATTCGCTGGGAGCAACGGGTCGGCGCGGCGGTCGTTTCGCAGCATTGGACGCCGCTCGAGGCCCGGACGTCGGCTGCTGTACTGGTCGCGCGGACGCGCCTGGCCCGTTGGACCCGACGGGCCGGGATCGCCGTGCTGGCCATGGTGATGACCGTCGTCGTGGTTGCGGCGGTTCAGATCGCAGCGGCGCTTGTGTACCTGCTCCACGCGTTGTGATCGAAGATCCGCGCTGATCGAAGATCCACACACTCTCGCATCGCGTTGCGCGCGGGACTAGCGCGAACATTCGCCACGCACTCAGCGGTGTTGCCGCGCGCGGCGGACGATCACCTCGGCGACGACGAGACAGGCCAAATCAATCGAGTACGCATCGACTGGCAAGGGTCCCCGGGAATTCGACTCCGGAGGTCTCGAGATTGGCCACGAGCAGGAAGCCGAGTGCTCCCCATCGGCAGACGTGTTTTCGCTCCTGCTACGGAGTCCGGTGCGATTCGAGGAGGGGGCTCGTCCTCAGTAGGAGGGCGATGGTGGCTGCTGTGGCGGCGGACTTGACGACGAGTGGCGGGCTGTCTTAGGCTCGGTCGTTCGAGGCGGGGGCATATTCATCGACCTAGGAGATACCGATGGCTGAAGGTTCGCAGGACCCGCACCCGAACGAGCTTTACTCGGATCTTGACATGTTGATCGATGCGTTCAAGGCTGCCGATCGCGATGTAGAGAAGGTACATCGGATGGTGGAATCCCTGAAGGCAAAGCTCGACAAGTTCGTTCAATCGACGCGGAGCCACTCTGGCGGTGGCCCGGCCGGCTAGGCCTCCGCGCCGCGCGGTCCGAGGCACGGGATCGCAGGCAAGACCCGGCGGTGACGCCGGAGACGTCTTTCGTAGCGCGGCGTTACTTCGGGCTCGCCCCTCCCGACTGCCCATTGCACGGATCCTGGGTCCGTGTCCTTGCAAGGCGGGAGCGCCGCCCGCGTGGCCGCTCTGCTCGGCGGCCGGTACCGGCTGCGCTCGGGGTGGTAGACGGCGTCTGCAAGCCAGGGAACGCTTGAGGACGCTGGAGGTCGTCCCCCAGGTGACGACGCGCGCGTGGGGGTCGTTAGTCCGGTTCCCGGGCGCGCGGACACCTGATACCAGCCGGATCTAGCGCGACTAAGACCAGGTGGCCTCCTGAGGCGAGATCGCCCGGCCGGGCCTAGCCTCAGTTCCGGCAATCAAGCCGACCCGAAGAAGACCCTGATGAAGGGCACCCTAAGGCTGGGGTTGATGGGACCGATTTTTCCGACAGGAGGGGCGCTTTGATGATCTCCAAGAGGCCGAGCAACGGTTCGTCACGTCGTCAGTTTCTGAAGGGGGTCGGGGCTACCGGCGCGGGGTTGGTAGCCGGCTCGGTTGGCCGCGCGGGCACGGCGCCCGCCGCGGTGGGCGCCCGTTCGCCGCTGTCTCCTGGCGGGTACGCCCGCCGTAATGGCGGCGCCCCTGCGAGCAGTGTTGATTTCGGACGGATCTTCCCGAATCTGCCGCCGTTTGCCGAGGCGAATGACACGGTGAGGGCGGCGCTGATCGAGGTGGGACAGCAAGGCGGAATCCTGGACGGGCAGGACGATCTAGCCGCGGGGCCGAAGGCATTGATCGTCGATCCGACGGTCAACGGCAACCCCACGGCCACGAACCTGTACGGAACCAATCCGGATAACCCGACGATGACGGCGGGCTCGACGTTTGTGGGGCAGTTCATCGATCACGACATCACGTTTGATCAGACCTCGCAGCTGGGGGTGCCGCAGAACCCGTTGATCTCGCCCAACACCCGCACCCCGGCACTCGATTTGGATTCGGTCTTCGGGGGCGGGCCAGGGCTCCGTCCGGACCTGTACGTAGATAATCCGGACGGGTCGGTCGGCCCGCAGTTGAAGATCGGCTCGGGCGGGGTCCACGAGGACATACCCCGCGTCCCGAACGGGGACGGGACCTTTACCGCACTGGTGGGTGACCCGCGTAACGATGAGAATGTGATCGTCGCGGGCATGCACTGCGCGCACATCCTGTTCTACAACCGTGTGCTGGACGAGCTCTCAGAGCATGACCTGGGTCAATTCCCGGCCGCTCGGGCTTACCGCGAGGACCGGGCGAGTAATTACGTGGCGTTCCTGCTCGCGCGACAGGTGACGCTGTGGCATTACCAGTGGCTGCTGGTCAATGAGCACCTGCCCCAAATCGCCGGGCAGGAAATGGTTAACGATGTGCTCCAGCACGGCAACCGCTTCTACAACCCGCCGCCCGGGGATGCATTCATGCCGATCGAGTTCGGCGCGGCCGCATACCGGTTCGGGCACAGCATGGTCAGGCCGTCCTACCGGGCCAACTTCACCAGCGGCACCGGGGACAGCACCAGCCCGACCGCCGACCCCTTCTTCGCGCTGGTGTTCGACAAGAACGAGCCTGATTTCTCGGACCCGGTCAACTACGACCGCGACGATCTGCTCGGCGGCTACCCGGCGCCGCGCCGGTACGTCGGGTGGCAGACGTTCTTCGACCTCGGCGACGGGAACGTCAAGAACAACAAGAAGATCGACACCACGGTCTCGAGCGTGCTGTTCACGCTTCCGGTGCCGGCGATCGCCCCGCACACGCAGACCAGCCCGACCGTGTTGCCGCAGCGAAACCTGCTGCGCCAGCTCACCTGGGGGCTCCCGTCCGGTCAGGCCATCGCCCGCGCGATGGGCGTCCCGGCGCTCGCGCCATCCGACCTGGCCGACCTCGCCGGCGTGTACGCGCCGTTCGTCGCTAGCACGCCGCTGTGGTACTACATCCTCGCGGAGGCCAAGGCGATGGACGACGGGCTGAACCTCGGGCCGGTCGGCGGGAGAATCGTCACGGAGACACTAATCGGGCTGCTGCGCGCCGATCCCGCCAGCTACCTGAACGTGTATCCCGGCTTTCAGCCGTTCCTCGGGACCGACCTCCAGCTCGGATCGAACCTCGACCCCAACATCACCGGCAACCGCACCTACACCCGTGCGCACTTCCTCTACTACGCCGGCGTCGTCACCCCCGGCACCTACCGCTGATGCCGAGGTGACGATGTTCGACTGCCTGCACGACATGGGCGATCCGGTCGGCGCCGCGCGCCAGGTGCGCTCGACGCTTAGGCCCGATGGCACCTGGATGATCGTTGAACCGAATGCCGGCGATCGCGTCGAGGACAACCTCAACCCGGTCGGCCGCGCCTATCTACGGCTTCTCGACGCTGCTGGGCGGCTTCGACCCGATTCCGCCGCGTGGCCGAGACACCGTTCAATCTCGTGTTCGAGGTGCGTCCGTGACGACGACCACCGACGAGACCGAGGCGCCCGCGAACGCTGCGGGCGCCCGGCGGGCCGAACAGACCCGCGCCCGATATCCGGACCTCACGGGGTATGTCGAGCGCGATGGCGTGCGCGTCTTCTACGAGGTGTATGGGGCGGGCGCTCAGACGATCTTCCTGCTTCCGACCTGGTCGATCGTTCACTCGCGGTTCTGGAAGGGGCAGATCCCGTACCTGGCGCGCCACTTCCGGGTCGTGACATTCGACGGCCGCGGCAACGGCCGCTCGGACCGGCCGGTTGGCGCCCAGGCGTACAGCGCGAGCGAGTTCGCTGATGACGCGCTCGCCGTCATGGATGCGACCGAGACGGAGCGTGCAGCGCTGGTGGCGCTGTCGTCCGGTGCGCTGTGGGCGACGATCCTCGCCGCCGATCACCCCGACCGGATCGATGCGATCGTGTACATCGGCCCCGGGGTGACGCTCATCTCCAACCACCCCGAACGCGATGTCTCCCCGTTCGAGGACGCGATCGAAACCGACCCTGAGTGGGCCAAGGCCGCCGGCCGACTGGCCCACGACTACATCGGCTTCATCGAGTTCTTCTTCTCGAGGTGCTTCACCGAGCCGCACTCGAGCAAGCAGATCGAGGACTGCATCGGCTGGGCGATGCAGACCACACCCGAAACGATTCTCGACACCGTGCTCGGCATCGGAGTGCCCCGTCAGGAACTGTTCACCGAAACCTGCGCGCGCGTACGGTGCCCAACGCTCGTGATCCATGGCGACGAGGACCGGATCCGCCCCGTCACACAGGGTGCGGCGCTCGCGGAGGCGACCGGCGGCCAGCTCGTGACACTCGAAGGCGCGGGGCACATCCCAAACGCGCGCGACCCGGTCAAGGTCAATCTGCTGTTGCGCGAGTTCGTCGGCGGACACCGAGCGGCCACATCGGCCTGGAAGCGTGCCCGAGCGCGCGGGCGCCGGGCGCTCTACATCTCCTCGCCGATCGGTCTCGGCCATGCGCAGCGCGACGTCGCGATCGCCGACGAGCTGCGCAAGCTGCACCCCGACCTCACCATCGACTGGCTCGCTCAGCACCCGGTCACCAAGGTCCTCGAGACGCGCGGCGAGCGGATCCATCCCGCGAGCGCAGAGCTCGCGAACGAGTCCAGTCACATCGAGTCCGAGTCGGCCGAGCACGACCTGCACGCCTTCCAGGCGATCCGGCGGATGGACGAGATCCTGGTGGCGAACTTCATGGTCTTCCACGACCTCGTCACCGCCGAGCAGTACGACGTGTGGATCGGTGACGAGGCCTGGGAGCTCGACTACTACCTGCACGAGAACCCCGAGCTGAAGACGGCCGCGTACGTGTGGCTGACCGACTTCGTCGGGTGGCTGCCGATCGCAGACGGCGGCGCGCGCGAGGAGTTCCTGACCGCCGATTACAACGCCGAGATGATCGAGCAGATCGCGCGCTACCCGCGCGTTCGCGACCGGGCCATATTCGTCGGCGACCCCGACGACATCGTCCCGGAGCGCTTCGGGCCCGACATGCCCGCGATCCGGGACTGGACCGAGCAGCACTACAGCTTCGCCGGCTACGTGACCGGCTTTGACCCGCCGGGATCCGCCGACCGCGAGGCCCTACGCGCCGAACTCGGCTACCGCCCCGATGAGCGGGTGTGCATCGTGACGGTCGGCGGCTCCGGCGTCGGCGGCGACCTTCTGCGCCGGGTGATCGCGAGCTTCCCCGAGGCGAAGCGCCTCGTCCCCGAACTGCGGATGATCGCCGTCGCCGGGCCTCGCATCGACCCGCAATCACTCCCCGGGCACGACGGCCTCGAGATCCGCGCCTACGTGCCCGACCTCTACCAGCACCTGGCGGCATGCGACCTCGCAGTCGTCCAGGGCGGGCTCACCACCGCGATGGAACTGACCGCCAGCCAGCGGCCATTCATCTACTTCCCGCTCAAGCACCACTTCGAGCAGAACTTCCACGTCCACCACCGGCTATCGCGGTACGGCGCCGGGCGGCGGATGGACTTCGACGAGTCGCCACCGGATGCGATCGCAGCGGCGATCGCCTCCGAGCTCGGCCGTGAGGTCCGACTACCGCCCCGTTGAGTCTGACGGCGCCGCGCGGGCGGCCGCGCTGATCGCCGAGGTGCTCTGATACACAACTCGGCCCGGACGGTGGCTCGCGGCCGACCAAAGCGGCCGCGATTTCGCCACCGCATGAGCGTCTCTGGCTGCCGGAACCGGACACGACGGGTCGTCTCGGACTCGCCAGCGCCGACGTCGGCCGTCAGCTCAAGCGACCCGTCGCCCGGGCGCCACCGCTCGACGCCTATACCGATCACGCTGGCGTGATGGCCGCTTTCACGCGTGGACGGGCAAAAGCGGGAAGGGCGCGGTCGCGCGGGCGAGCGAGGTCTTTGGGCGCGTTCTCGTTTGCGCGTTGGAGGTGGGAGGTCTGGCCGCGGCTTGTCTTGTCGGGTGGGTCGTGGGGTGAGAGGATCGGCTCGGTTTGGAACTTGGCCTTCATTTGCCGCTGATGGAGTTCGGCGAGGAGGGGCAGTCGTTCGCACGTCTTGGCGGCGCGGTCGACGCTGCGCGTGAGAGCGGCTTCGCCGCGGTTTCCGCCAACGACCACTTCCTGTTTCAGACGCCGTGGCTTGACGGCGCGACGGCTCTGGCTGCCGTCATCGACCGATCCGGCGCGATGGAGCTGGCGACAACGGTCGCGAATGTCGCGCTGCGCGGTCCTGTGCCCTTGGCGAAGACGCTTGCCGCGTTGGACGTGCTGTCCGATGGGCGGGTTATTGCCGGGGTCGGGCCTGGCTCATCGGAGCGTGATTACGACGCGGTCGGCGTGCGGTTCGAGGAGCGCTGGGAGCGGTTTGACGAGGCCGTCGCGATTCTGCGCTCGCTGCTGCGAGACGAACCGCCACCGGAGACCTGCCGCCACTTCGCCTTACCGAGCTTCCAGCTGGCGCCGGCCCCCAGCCGCCCCGGTGGAGTCCCGGTGTGGATCGGGAGCTGGGGCTCAGCCGCCGGTCTTCGGCGCGTCGCGCGTCTCGGCGACGGGTGGCTCGCGTCCGCGTACAACACGACGGCCGACGGCTTCAGGGCCGCGAAGCAGTCGCTGTCTGAGCAGCTTGACGCGCGCGGCAAGGATCCCGATCGGTTCCCGAACGCGCTCGCGACGATGTGGACCTGGATCACCGACGACGCCCGCGACGCCGATCGCGTGCTGCGAGAGGTCCTGGCCCCGATGCTCAGGCGCGATCCAGATCCGCTGAGCGACCAGCTCTGCGTCGGACCCGCGGCGCACTGCGCGGAGCTGCTCTCGCGCTACGCGGAGGCAGGCTGTGACCGCGTATACCTCTGGCCACTCGGCGACGAGCCGCGACAGGTCGAGCTCGCAGCGACGACCGTGCTGCCAGCCCTCGAGGCGTGAGTCTGGGCGGCCGCGACGCCAGCGCTCCTACCTGCACAAGAAGCTGCCACGAGGTCGACCGCCAAACAGCCCGAAACGGCAGCCGCTTCCGGACATCACGGGTAGCGCCTCGGTCGCGCATGTCGAGTCGGGGTGCGGAACGGGAGCGCGATGCGCCGATCACGCGTTCCCCGGGCTCGGTTATGGCCGCAGGCCTGCGCTCGCTGGGATCACCGGCGGGCGGCGGTGATGGATCGTGTCGACGATCAGGAGTGTGTCGATTCCTTGGAGATAAATCGACGTGATGCCGAGGTGGGCATGCCCGAGCCGCCTCTGGATAATCGGCAGCGGGATCCCTTCGTGCGCCATCTCGATCGCGTGAGCATGACGCATGCTGGTGCGGTGCGAATCGCCGCCGCACACCGGCCTGCGACGCGAGCCGGCGAAGCTCAGCGCGCGCGGCGGTAGCCGACCCCCCGCGGCCTCGCGTCGGGCCGGCGAGGATGCAGAACCGCGGGCCGACCGGCAACCGCACACGGTGCTCAGTCCCGCGAGCGACGTGCTCCCAGCCCCAGTCATCCATCCCGACCATCCTGCGCTTCCCGCCCTTGCCGGCGCGGACCAGCACCGACCCGGTCCTTGAGTCCAGATCGGTCTCGGTGAGCGCGAGCGCCTCGCTGCTCCGCAAGCCCGCGCGCCACAGGATCGCGATCAGCCCGCGGACCCTGTCGGCGTATACCTCCGGCCCGGCTTGTCGCATGACCAGGATGATCTCCTCAACCGTCGGCGGATCTGCCGGGTAGCGCACCCCCTTGTTCGGAGGCGCACACCCCGCGCAACCCCTCGAGTGTGATGCGGTCACCTGGCTGGGCCGCCCAAAAAGAAAACGCTTTGCCCGACCCGGCGCGTTATAGGGTAGGTGTGGCCGCGCAGCGGTGCATCACATCGACGCTCATACGAACAACGCCGCCGTGGTATCGCGACGGACGGGTCGACTTTACAAACCAACGGTCCAGGTCTCTACAAGGAGGATCACAATGCCCGTCCTGATTCGACACCGTGCCGCGATGAGCGCTGCTCAGTACGACGAGTCCGCGCCGGCCCTAATCGAGCAGCTAAAGAAGCAGCCGGGCTTCCTGGTCCATGTCACATACGAAGACGCCGAGGGCTTTGTCGTTGCCGAGGTGTGGGAGACGCAAGAACAGCACGACACCTGGTTCGACGCAAATGTGAAGCCAAACATTCCGTTCGAGATCACGCAAGAAGTAATCGACCTTCACAGCGTCCACACACCGTAGAGCGCTCGCGGGCGGCCTTAGGTGTGAAGGCGAGCAACCGACTCCGCCCGCGAGCGGCTCAAACAGGCCCGCGACAAATCGGTGGCCCGGTCGGGCGCCGTGCCGGAATGTCGTCAGTCACGCCGGCGAAGGTAACTGTGCCGCCGCCGGAGGCCGCGGCTGGCGCTGTCACGTTGCGCGAATAGGTGCACTCGCCGACGGATCCATCAGACGGCTGCATCGGGCTAAGCAGCAGCGGCAGCCGAGCTTGAATCCCGCGGGACACTGCTGCTCACGGGACACGGCGCGTAGCGCCGGTGGCCGCCCGAGGCGTCAACGACGCCGTCGACGCTCGACCACTACCCGTCCACGCCTAGAGCGGCAGTCCCGGCGATGCCGGTAAGGCTGCTGCTCTTGTGCTTGCTATCCAGGAGTTCGTGGCTAATGGTGGAGGGCGGCCGCCGGCGGGTCGGCGCATTCGGAGTGCTGCATCGCCGCGGCGAGGTCGGTGTGGCTGGTGGCGCTCCGCAGCAGGAGTGTCGTCGACAACGCGTCGGATTCCGCAATCCCGGGCCAGTGCAGCAATCTCGCGTCGGCCGGGCGGTGCTTCTGGGTCTCGTCCAACTCGACAGCGCCGACAACGACCAGCTACCCGCTCGCAATCCCTTGCCAAGGCAGCTAGGCCCGCAAGGCCAAGGCCGGCAGCCACTCCTGGGCGAATGCGAAGACATCGGGACCGTTGCTGCACCACCGTCGCGCTCGCGTCCGGGTGGTCTATCCCTGGGGAGGTGACTGCTCAGACGCGTTACTCGGAAGCGGTACGCCAGCAAGCTCGGCGCGCCGAAATGCGAGTCGGATCGCTGCGTCTGAGGTGAGTCTGCAGCCACGATCGTATAGCCGTTGGAACTGGTGTTCACCCAGTGCCGCACGGGCGGCATCGACGCTGGTGTCGCGCGTCGTCGCGTAGTAGAGGACGAGCCACGGCTGGCCGATCTGATCGAGGAACGATTGCGCGGCTCCGTGGAGTTCGGCGGCTCGTCCCCAGTCGTTCTGATCGCCCGCGATCAAGGCGAGACAAAGAAGTGAATAGCCGAGACCGTACCGATCACCCGCCCGGCGGCTGATCCGTAGTCCATCTTCGACCAACTCGCGCGCGTCGTCGAGATTCCCCTCCTCACGCGTCACCATGCCGAGGTTGCCTCTGACGTTGAAGCTCGCCACCCCCATCGCCTCGTAGGCGTCGGACGCTCTCTCGAGATGCTCCCGGGCCGCGGCGAGGTCCCCTGCATGCAGCGCGTCGACGCTCGCGTTGTTGCGCAATACCGCGGTCATGAACAAGTCGTTCGTTCGTTGGAGACACGCGAGGGCCTCGCGTAGAACGGCATGAGTGTTGGCCGGATCGACCGTCCGTGTGGACGCCAAACAGACGATGAGGCTCTCGCCCAAGAGGACATCGTCGCCCAGCTCCCTGGCGCGCTCGACCGCCTCCGTCGCCAGGGCGAGGCCGGGCTCGGGCTCCCCGCTGAACCAATATGTGTAGGCCAAGACACGCAGTGCGGAGACCAGCAGCGGCGCGTCGTCCAGCTCACGTCCGATCTGGACTGCCCGCTCGGCCAGGCGTCGTGCGGTCTGAAGATCGACGTAGTTGGCAGCGAGAGTCAGTGAGACCAGCGCTTCGCCCAGGAGCTTGGGGTCTTCGCTCGCTTCGGGGCGCTCGAGCACCGGGAGGATCGGGGCGAGCATCGCTGCACGGCGAGACCGCAGCCACCAATGGCGCCTGAGTAATTGCACCAGTCTCAAGACCGTCGGCGTACGGTCTCGCTCGCTGATCGCGTTCTCGAGCGCGCGCCGCATGTTGGCCTGATCGGCGTCCAGGCGCCGCAGCCACGGTCCCGGGTCTGGTCCGCTCAGATGGGGCGCCGTCCTTTCGGCAACAGCCACGAAGTGCGCCAAGTGTGCTTGGCGCACGGTCGCAGCTTCGTGCGGACCGTCTATCAGGCGTTCTGCCGCGAACTGACGGACCGTCTCCAGCAGTTGGTAGCGAACGGTCTGACCGCTCGGTTCCGCCAGCACCAGGCTCTTGTCGACCAACGACGCGACAAGATCAGCCACCTCGTAACTCTCGATGTCATCGAGGACACAGACCGCCTCGACCGCCTCGAGATCGAACCCGTCCACGAACACCGAGAGGCGACGCAGAAGTGTCTGCTCGGTAGCGCTCAGCAGCGAGTACGACCATTGGACGGTTGCGAGCAGCGTCTGCTGTCGAGGCAGGGCGCTGCGGCTACCGCCGGTCAGCAGCCGAAATCGATGATCGAGGCGCTGTTCGAGATCGGCCAGCGAAAGCGATCGTAGGCGCGCCGCCGCGAGCTCGATCGCCAGCGGCATCCCGTCCAGCCGCCGGCAGATGGAAACGACGAATGGGCCGGTGGTCTCGTCCAGGACGAGGTGGACTCCCTGGGCTCGCACCCGCTCCAGGAACAGCGCCACGGCGTCTGATCTCTCGGGCGAGCCGACGTACTCCG
>CAVYQJ010000023.1:0-61094 GCA_963770615.1 uncultured Solirubrobacterales bacterium
TTGGGGGATGTGCCTCCCTGCTCGCCTGTTCGTCAACGAGGCAACCGGCACCGCTCAAATCCATGAGGGTCCGGACCGCCGAGTTCAGCATACCGGGTGGCATCTGATCCGCACAAGCGCTGACTGTACGAGCGTGCCGCCGCGGTCCAACCGTTCGCTGTACTAGTCTCCGCGCCGGAAGATGGCACGACGATCACTCCGACCCGAGCTGAACCGAATCCGTGGATGGGTTCGTCAGGGACGTACGGATGCCTGGATCGCGCACCAACTCGAGGTGACCGTCCAGCAGATCCAGGCGTTCAAGCGCGAGCAGGGCCTCGAGCCCAACGGCGACCCCGATACCGCCAGCGCCGTCGACTTCGACGACGAGATCGATCTGCGAGCCGAGGACGACGCGCTGATCGCGGCCGAGCTCGAGGCGGCCGAAGCCCAGCGTGCGGAAGAGGCCGAGGAAGAGGACGAGGAAGACGAGGGCGAGAAGGCGCCCGCCAAGCGCCGACGCGGCCGCCGGGGCGGGCGGCGCACCACGAAGCGCAAAGGGGCGCCGATCGAAGCAACCTTCGACCACGGGGACGAGGGCTACGGCCTGTGGCTCGACCCCGCCGTCCAGGATGATCCGATCTACGCCGAGTACTGGGCCGGTCACCGCCCGGTCGAGGTCGCGATCGAAGAGGATCAGATCATCATCCGCCGCGTCGGCGACGACGATGCCGACGACAAGAAACGACACCGACACCGACAGCGAGTAGCGCGCTTTACGGGTGAGGGTGTACGGGTCGTAGGTGCCGAACGACCACGCGTTGCCCTCGAGGTCGCGTGCGCCGTACTCGCGTGACCCGTAGGGCTGGTCGGCAGGTCGCGGCGGATCCGGCTCCCGCTGCTTTGCTTCGTTCGTAGTGGGCCGTCGCCGATGACCCCGGCGTGATCGTGCGGGCGGCAGCTTCGGGCGTCGAGTCCGTGGGGGTGGTCCCGGCGAGCTCGCGGAAGTCCGGTTCAGATGAGGCGGGTCGGCGTGGTGGAGCGGCACATCGTCGGCGCGGGACGTGGCGGCTCGAGCCGAGCTCGAGAACGTCGCGCCCTCGCTACTCGAAGGCGAGCAGGTCGCGATACAGCAGGCCGCGACAGGCGTCGGTCGGGGGCACGAACGGCGCGGGTCCAGCGGCCGAGCTCGTGCTCGTCGCGGATCAGGCGAGTCCGGGGTCGGGCGGTGGGCCGGGCGGTGGCGATCGGTGGGACGTTAGCCGCTGCGGTTGCCGGTTATTCGTCGCGGGTGATCCGGGACCCGCCGGCGAAGTCGCTGGCCGAGCGCACGTAGCGCGCGAACGCCGCGCCGGCGACCGTCGTCAGATCCCACGCCTCCGGATTCCCGGGCGCCACGCGGGTCGCGATGTCGAAGCACCAATCGGTCCCGTGGTCACCGTAGAAGCGCGCGAGCTCGTCGGTCGTGAACGTACCGCCGACGCGCCGGCGCAGCTCGTTCACGAGCTCCTCGGTGACCCGCTCGAGGGCGGGACGATCCTTCGGGTCAGCCTGCGCGAGGCGGCGCTCGCCCTCGCGCCAGAGCCCGAATGCCTCGTCGAACCGAAGCACGGGCACGGCGGCTAGCTCCCCGCCGGCCGGGCCGGCGCGCAGGTCAGCGACCGGGCAGGCCCGTGACCTCGTACGGATGCTCGCCCGGCCGCACCATCCCGAGCGAGCGGGCGTCGGTCAGGATCGTCGCCGGGTCGGTAAGCGAGCTCTGCTGGGCGCGCAGGCTCGCGTTCGAGCGCGTCAGCTGCTGCACGATCGCGCGCTGCTGGCTGTCCTGCGAGCGCACCGAGAGATAGGCGAGCGCCCGCTGCACGTAAAGACCGGCGACGACGCAGAGCACCACGAGCAGGCTGACCCGGCCGACTCGATCCCACCGCACCCGGCCCCGGAGTCCCCGGCTCGCGACTCGTGGTCGCGCTCTCGACCGCGGTGTCGCGGTGCGGCTGGGCCGGCGCGGTGGCGCGGTGACGGTCCGGGCTGAAGGCATCCGCTAGGGCGTTCGTTCGACGCGCGCTCGATCCTTCCTGCTGCACGTGACGGTGCACGTTTCCGGCGAGGTGCCGCTGCGCGGTGTGGTCGACGCGGGGCTGCGCGGCGTGGTCAACGTGGGGCTGCGCGGCGTGGTCAACGTGGGGCTGCCCGGCGTGGTCGACGCACCGCGGGCGAGCGGGTACTGGGCCGGCGGAACCGCCCACCGGACCGCGATCTGACCACGTTTTCCCTGCTTAACGCGGCAAATCGCCGCTCTCGCCGACGCCCTGCCCACATAAGCATGGTGGGCATGCTTATGTGGTCGGCGCCGGTCGCGGGGAGGGTGATTTGGCGCGTTTTACAGGTTCTCCCGGCGGACGGCACCGCGACCACCGGCGCCAACCCGCGCCGGGGCGAACCCGCGCCGGGGCCAACCCGCGCCGGCGCCACCGCGACCCGGCGAACTCACCCCGACCCACACCCACTACGACCGGAACGCGCTGCGGCCCGGGTAGCGGGCCTCGGCGCCGAGCGCTTCCTCGATCCGCAGCAACTGGTTGTACTTGGCGACCCGATCTGTGCGGGACGGCGCGCCGGTCTTGATTTGTCCGCAGCCGGTGGCGACAGCCAGGTCCGCGATCGTCACGTCCTCGGTCTCGCCCGATCGGTGCGACATCACGCAGGTGTAGCCGTTCTCACGCGCGATGCGCATGGCAGCGAGCGTTTCCGTGAGGGTCCCGATCTGGTTGACCTTGATCAGGATCGAGTTCGCCACGCCGGCGTCGATCCCGCGCTGGAGCCGCTCGGTGTTGGTCACAAACACGTCGTCACCGACGAGTTGGAGGCGGCTCCCGAGGCGCTCGGTCAGGAGCGCCCATCCGAGCCAGTCCTCTTCGCCCATCCCGTCCTCGAGCGAGATGATCGGGTACCGGTCGACGAGCTCGCCGTAGTAGTCGGCGAGCTGCTCCGGGGTCAGCGTGCGCCCTTCGTGCTCGATCACGTAGGACCCATCCTTGAACAGCGCGGATACCGCCGGGTCGAGCGCGATCGCGACCTGGTCGCCGGGGATGTAGCCCGCCGTGCGGATCGCCTCGACGAGCACCTCGAGCGCCGCCTCGTTCGACTCCAGATTGGGCGCGAACCCGCCCTCATCCCCGACCGCGGTCGACATCCCGCGATCGTGAAGCGTCTTCTTGAGCGTGTGGAACACCTCGTCGCCCATTCGGAGCGCCTCGCGGAAGCTCGGCGCCCCAACGGGGACGACCATGAACTCCTGGAAGTCGATCGCGTTGTCGGCGTGCGCGCCGCCGTTGATCACGTTCATCATCGGCACGGGCAGCACGTGGGCGCTCTCGCCGCCCAGGTAGCGCCACAGCGGCAGCCGCTCCTCGGCCGCCGCGGCGTGGGCGGCGGCCAGCGACACGGCGAGGATCGCGTTCGCGCCGAGCCGCGACTTGTTCGGCGTCCCGTCGAGCGTTATCAGCATCCGATCCAAAGCGGCCTGCGACGACGCATCCTGTCCGCGCACGGCGGTCGCGATCTCGCCGTTGACGTTCTCGACGGCGCGCATCACGCCCTTGCCGTTCCAGTCCGAACCGCCGTCGCGCAACTCGGTCGCCTCGAACTCTCCGGTCGAAGCACCCGACGGCACCGCGGCGCGTCCCCACGCCCCCGATCGCACGCTGAGCTCGACCTCGACGGTCGGGTTGCCTCGGCTGTCGAGGATCTGTCGGGCATGTACGTGCTCGATCTGGCTCATTGGGGTCGGAACTCTCCTTCGGTCAGGCGCGCTCGGGCGTAGTACGCGAGCTGCTCGTCAGGAGCGAGATCGTTCCAGGAACGGTTTTCCGATGCGGCCAGCTCGCCGGCGGACACCACGCGGCCCCTGAATCGGTCCGCCGCCGCGCGCAGCGCGAGCTCGGGGTCGACGGCCAGCTTCCGCGCCACGTTGACGACCGCGAACAGCACGTCGCCGAGCTCGTGGAAGCGCTCGTCCTCGGTGCCGGCGGCCTCGAGCTCGACCAGCTCATCGCGGACCGATTGAAGCGGCCCCTCGACGCCGGGGAAGTCGAATCCGCTCGTGGCGGCCCGGCGCTGGACCTTGCGCGCGTACAGCGGCCCGGGGAGGTTCTCGGGGACTTCGCCGAACACCCCGCCCTCGCGGCCGGGCTCGCGCTGCTTGATCTGATCCCAGTTCCGGCGGACCTCGCCCGAGGTCTCGGCCTCGACCTCGCCGAACACGTGGGGGTGGCGTCGGATCAGCTTCTCGGTGACGTCTCGTGCGACGCGGCCTAGGTCGCCGGCGCCGCGCTCCTCGAGCAGCAGCGCCAGGAAGTGGACCTGGAACAGCACGTCGCCGAGCTCGTCGAGCATCTTTGCGTCGTCGCGGCGGCGCGCCGCGTCGGCCAGCTCATATGACTCCTCGACCGTGTGGGGCACGATCGAGCGCTCGTCCTGCTCGCGGTCCCACGGGCACTCGACGCGCAACTGGCGCGTGATCGCATCGAGCCGGGCGAGCGCCTCGGCAATAGCCGGGGGCCCCGGCGCGCTCACCCCGTTGTCGCCGTGGGGGTGGTGGAGGTGGTTGCCGTCTTGGGCGCCTTGTAGCCCTTGCAGTCGGCCATCGCGTACGCGGCGACGCAGGTCGTCTGGCTGAGCCAGTCCTTCTTGGCCTTGTTGTCGACCGCCGTCTGGGCGCTGGTCTGCGACTGTGAGCTGAGCTGCTGCTTGATCAGCGACGTCGCCTGGGCGAGCGTCTGCTGCGTGGACGGAGTGATCTTCGTGACCTCGAACACGTAGTAGCCGAACTGGCCCTTGACCGGGCCGATCAGCTTGTTCGCCGGAGCCGAGAACGACGCGTTGGCAAGCGCGGTGTCCTCCTGCTGCTTGGTCACGCCGTTGAGCACGCCGCCCGTCTTCTTCGTGGTCGGGTCGGTGGAGTACTTCTTCACCACCGTCGCCCAGCTCTGGCCCGAGCTGAGGGCCTTCTTGGCCGCAGCGGCGTTGGCCGCGCTCGTGGCCAGCACGATCTTCATGTTCCGGGTCGCTTGCGTCCCGAACTGCGACAGATGGTTGTTGTAGTAGGACTGGATGTCCGCCTGGGTGACGCTCTTGCTGTGCTTGGCGATCAGCTTCTGGAGGATCGCGTTGACGCGGAAGCGGAACACGACGTCATCGACCGTCTGGCCGGTCTGGCTGAGGAACGTGGTGAAGCCGGACGCGCTCGAGCCGAACTGCTGCTTCTTGGCGGCGTTGAACTGCTGCTGCACCTCGGCGTCAGACACCTTTATGCCGAGCTTGGCGGCGTCGGCCTGGTACCAGTACGCCTTGATCAGGAAGTCCAGGACCTGGCTCTTGAGGGCGTTGAAGGCCTGCTGGCACTCGCCCCGCACGGTCTTGGTGCTGGCCTTGGCGAGGGCCGGGACATCCGCTTTGGCCTGGGCTACGCAGCTGGTGAAGTTCGGCGGATCGTTGGGCACGATCACCGGCGAACCCGGGGTCTGCGCCGCCTGGCTCTTGGCCGCGACGTACATCCAGTGGTTGAACGCTTGGGTCGAGATCGGATTGCCGGCGACGTTGACGACCGCGTCGCCGGGGACGCCGCTGCCGCAGCCGGCGATCCCGACCGCGATCACAAAAAAGGCGCCTAGCGCCAGAAACGAACTCCGTACCTTCATCGGGGGGTGATGGTAGCGAGGGTCCTGCGAAGTGGCGTGAAGAATGGCCTAAGAGTTGCTTTGGGCCGCACAGCGGCCCAAACCCCTACGCCGCTTCGCGCGTCACCGCGAGCAGCACGTCGGCCGCCTTGACCACCGCCGGGAACCGCTTGACCGGATCGTCGGGGACGCGCATCGATAGCTGCGATTTGCCCGACTCGTACAGCGCCTCGGGGATCTCCTGGCGGATCCGCTTGGCGCGGACGGAGTCGAGCTCGATCGGCGTCACCGCGAGCCGGCCGTTGCGGAACGTGACCGCGCGGGCACCGGCCTGCCCGAGCTTGATCCGCGCCTGCTGGAGCGCGATCAGGTTCTTGAGCGGGTCGGGGAGCTCCCCGAAGCGATCCTCGAGCTCGTCGCGGAGCTGCATGAGGTCGGCGACCTCGCGTGCGCCGGCAATCCGGCGGTGGACGTCGACCTTCGCCTGCTCGTACGGGATGTAGTCCGCGGGCACGTACGCGTCGACGTTGACGTCGAGCCGCACCGGCTCCCAATCGTCGTCGGCCCAGGCGCCGTCCTCCGCGGCCGCCACGGCCTCGTCGAGCATCTGCATGTACAGCTCGAACCCGAGCGCCGCCACGTGTCCGGACTGCTCGTCGCCGAGCAGGTTGCCGGCGCCGCGGATCTCGAGGTCACGCATCGCGATCTTGAAGCCGGCGCCGAGCTCGGTGTAGTCGCTTAATGCCGACAGTCTCTGCGCCGCGTCTTGCGTGAGCGCGGCGGCGCTGGGATACAGGAGATACGCGTACGCGCGCTCTCTCGACCGCCCCACGCGTCCGCGAATCTGGTACAGCTGCGCGAGGCCAAACGTGTCCGCGCGCTCGACGATCAGCGTGTTGGCCTGCGGGATGTCGATCCCGGACTCGATGATGCTCGTGGACACGAGCACATCCGCGTCGCCCCTGAGGAACGCGAGCATGCGCTGCTCGAGCTCCTTTTCGTCCATCTGGCCGTGGGCGACCTCGAACTTCATCCCCGGGCACAGCGCGCGCAGCCGCTCGGCGGTCTCGTCGATCGACTCGATCCGGTTGTGCAGGAAGAACGCCTGGCCCTTGCGCTGGTGCTCCCGGACCAGGGCGGTCTTGACCAATTCCTCGTCGTACTCGCCAACGTAGGTCTTGATCGGCCGGCGACCTTCGGGCGGCGTCTCGATCACGCTGATATCCCGGACCCCGGCCATCGACATCTGGAGCGTGCGCGGAATCGGCGTGGCGCTCATCGCGATCACGTCGACCCTCAGCTTGAGCTGGCGGAGCAGCTCCTTCTGCTTGACGCCAAACCGCTGCTCCTCGTCGACGATCAACAGGCCGAGGTCCTTGGGCCGGACGTCGCGGCTTAGTAGCCGGTGGGTGCCGATCAGGATGTCGACCTTTCCCTCGGAGAAACGCTTGATCGCCGCGCGCTGCTCGGACGCTGGGCGGAAGCGGGACGCGTGCTCGATCGTGATCGGGAAGTCCTTGAGCCGCTCGGTGAACGTGCCGTAGTGCTGCTGGGCGAGGATCGTCGTCGGGACGAGCAGCATCACCTGCTTGCCGTCCTGGACCGACTTGAACGCGGCCCGGAGCGCGACCTCGGTCTTGCCGTAGCCGACGTCGCCGCAGATCAGGCGATCCATCGGGCGCGCGGCTTCCATGTCCGCCTTGACCATCTCGATCGCGTCGCGCTGGTCTGGCGTCTCGGTGAACGGGAACGCGTCCTCGAAGTCACGTTGCCAGTCGCTGTCGGGTGGGAACGCATGACCCTCGCGCCGTTTGCGCTCGGCGTACAGGTTGAGGAGCTCGCCGGCGAGCTCCTGCGCGGCTCTCCGGGCGCGGGCCTTGATCGTGTCCCAGCGGCTGCCGCCGAGCTTGGACAGCGGTGGGTGGGCGCCGCCGGCGCCGACGTAGCGGCTGATCTTGGCGAGCTGGTCGACCGGGACGAACACGCGGTCCGAGCCCGCGTACTCGAGGTACAGGTAGTCGCGCGTGACTTCCGCCACGGTCTTGGTGTCGAACCCGGCGAACCGCGCGATCCCGTGGTCCTCGTGCACGACGATGTCGCCGGTGCGCAGGTCGGCGAAGCTTCTGAGAACACCTCGTCTGCGCGCCCGTTGCGGTTCTTCGGACGCGCGCCTGCGATGGAACAGCCGGTGCTCGGGGATCACGGCGAGGTGCAGCTGGGGCGCGATGAAGCCTTGTTGCAGCCGGGCGTGGGCGAAGGTGATGCGGCCGTCTGGAGGCCCGTCGTCGGTGTCGAGCCAGTGGACCTTCAGGCGCCCGAGGTTGTACGCCGCGCGCTCCCCCTCGCCCTTGCGCGCGAACGTCACCACCGTGCGGTAGCCCGATCGGTGCAGCTTCTCGAGCTCGGGCTCGGCCTCCTTGAGGCTCCGGGCCTGCAGATCGGCCGACTGGGCCCGGAACTCGAACGGCTGGTCCTGGTCGATGCTCGACAGGCGGATGTTTGCGCGCTGGTTCAGCGTCTCGTCGATGGCGTCCGCGTCGACGTACAGCTGGCGCGCGTCGCGGTCGCGGAAGGCGGCGCTGACGTCCTGCCAGTGGTCGGCGAGCGCGGGCGCGACGTCCTCCTCGCCGGCGATCACGATCGTCGCGTTCTGCGGGGCCAGCGTCAGGAACGGATGGAAGTCCTCGACCGGGAGGAGCTCGGCGATGTCCGGCCGGTCGTCCTCCTGCTCGAGCGCTGCGATCTCCGCCAGTTCCCGGTGCTCCTCGGCCAACTCCGCCGCGGGCTCGATCTCGACCACCTCAGCGTCGCCGAGCGAGCGCTGTGTGAACGTCGAGAACCAGCGCAGCGACTCGATCTCGTCGCCGAACAGATCGACCCGCACCGCGCGGTCCTCGGTGGCGGGGAACACGTCGAGCAGCCCGCCGCGGATCGCGAACTGGCCGCGGTCCTCGACCTGGTCGACGCGCTCGTAGCCGGCGGCGACGAGATCGAGCGCCGTCTCGTCGAGATCGAGCAGGTCGCCCTGTTTGAGCACGAATCCATGGGGCCGGAGCGCCGGGTCCGGGACCTTCTCCGACAGCGCCACCGCGCTGACGACGACCACGGGCGCGCTCTCGGGTGTCGTCTCTTCGATCAGTGCGTCGAGCGCGGCGATCCGGAGACCCACGAGGTGCGGGGGCGGAGTCAGGTGCGACTCGTACGTGACGCCGCGGCTCGGGTAGTAGCGCACGACGCGCGGTTCGAGCCAGGTCTTCAGGCCGGCCGCGAGATCACGCGCGGCGCGGTCGTCGCCGGCGACTACGATCGCCGGCGTGCCGGGATCGCGGTCGAGCAGCGCCGCGAGCACGTACGGACGCAGCGACCCCGACACGAACGCGCGGCCCCCTTGCTCGGCAAGCTTGGCGACCTGGGGATCGTCGTCGGCGTGGGTCAGGAGCGTGCGAAGCATCTACTCACGAGTCTAGGTCGTAGGCTCGTCACCTGGACGTAGTGTTGGGCGCTGCTGATACTGGGGTGGTCTTCGCGAATGAGTGCACGACGAGTACTGGTTACCGACGGCGAGACTAGAGCGGTTGTCGGGGTCGCTCGTGGCCTTGCTGTTGACGGCTTCGAAGTCGCTGTCGCGGCGACCGCGCCGGCCAGGCTCGCGCCGGCCCACCTCTCGCGCGCGGTGGGCGAGCGCCTTGTCGTGCCCGACGTGCTGAGCGCTCCGGATGCGTTCATCCGCGCGCTCGAGCGGGCGGTTGCCGGCGGGAGCTTCGGCGTGCTGATCCCGGGTGCCGACGCCTCGCTGGTCCGTATCTCGTCGGGCCGCGCGCGGCTCGAGCCGCACGTGCGCCTGGGGTTGCCCAGCCGGGAAAGCGTCGAGCGGAGCCTCGACAAGTCCGATCTCGCGGCCACGGCGTCGCGTCACGGCCTCGATCCGCCGCCGACGGTCGCGTGCGCCGGCCCGGCCGCCGCGGTCGCCGCCGCGCGCCAGTTCGGCTTCCCGCTGCTGGTCAAGCCGATGACCTCCGTCGACGACCGCGTGTCGCCGCCGAAGCGGTTCGCCAGCGCGTGGGTCGATGATCCGGGCGAGCTCGAGGCGACGATCGCCGGGTTCGGCGGAGCCGGGCTGGTCCAGCGCCGCGTCGACGGCCGGGTGGTGTCGTTCGCCGGGGTGTTCGCGGGGGGGCGCCTGCTCGGCGAGGCGTTCTCGCGCTATCACCGCACCTGGTATCCCCGGGCCGGCAACGCGTGCTACTCCGAGACCGCCGATGCGCCGGCCGACCTTCGCCGGCGCGTCGTCGCGCTTCTCGCGGATCTAGCGTGGGAGGGCCTGTTCGAGCTCGAGCTCATGGAGACCGACGGCGGCGTTTGGCACGCGATCGACATGAACCCCCGGCCATACGGCTCGATCGCGCTCGCGATCGGCGCGGGGGCCAACCTTCCGTCGCTGTGGTGCCGGCACCTCCTCGGCGACGACCCCGACCCGGTGACGGCCACCCCGGGCGTGTTCTACAGGTGGACGGACGCCGATCTGCGCCACGGCTGGTGGCAGTGGCGCGAAGGCAACCGCTCGGCGGCGGCCCGCGTTCTGCGCCCCCGCGCCGGCGTCGTGCACGCGTTTGGCCGGCGCTTGGATCCGGGGCCGGGCGTGGCGCGGCTCGTCGAGCTGGGCGGGATCGCGGTTTCTTCGGGTCGCGCCCCGGGTCGCGTTGCCCGCCGGCGGCGGTCGGGGCCACGGTCTGGTGCGAGCCGGCTGCCGGCGGTGGTGGTCGGCGCGGGGCCGAACGGACTCGCGGTCGCCGCCCATCTCCGCGACGCGGGGATCGAGACGGTCTCGTTCGGCGAGCCGCTCGAGTCGTGGTACGCACACATGCCCGGGGGGATGCTGCTTCGCTCGCGCCGGCGCTCGAGCCACATCGCCGATCCACGCCAGGCGCTGACGATCGGCGCCTACGAGCGAGCCCAGGGGACGCGAGTCAGCGACCCGACGATCACGCTCGAGGAGTTCGTCGACTACGGACGCTGGTTCCAGCGCACCGCCGTTCCCGAGGTTGACACGCGGAAGGTATCCGCGGTCGGGCGCGACGGCGACGCGTTCGTCGTGCTCCTCGACGGTGGTGACGAGATCGCCGCCTCGCGCGTGATCGTCGCAGCGGGGCTGTCGCCGTTCATGGACCGCCCGGAGCCGTTCGCCGCGCTGCCCACCGCGGTGTGCTCGCATTCGTATGAGCACGCCGATCTGGGGGCGTTCGCGGGCTTGAGGACCGCGGTGATCGGGTCGGGTCAGAGCGCGCTCGAGTCCGCGGCGCTCCTCCACGAAGCGGGCGCGGACGTCGAGGTGCTCGCGCGCGCGCCGGCGATCCGGTGGCTGGGCGAGCTCGACGGGGCGGTGTCCACGAGTCGGAAGGCCGAACGCCGGCCGTTACCCGGAGTCACACCGCCCCCCACCGACGTCGGCGGCCGGGCGAGCGGCTGGGTCGCCGCCGCGCCCGACGTGTTCCGCGCCGTTCCCGAGTCGCTCCATCCGACGATCTCGTATCGCTGCATCCGGCCTGCCGGCGCCGGCTGGCTGCGGCCCCGGCTCGTCGACGTCCCGATCTCATGCGGCAGGTCGGTTCTCGACGCCCGGGTCGATGGCGACCGCGTCAATCTGTCCCTGAACGACGGCGCGACGCAGCTGGTCGATCGCGTGCTGCTCGGGACGGGGTTCAAGATCGACGTGCGTCGGTACCCGTTCCTCGCGCCCGAGCTCGTGGCCGACCTCGAGCTAGCCGGCGGCTACCCGGTGCTTCGCGCCGGCCTCGAGTCGTCGATCCCCGGGCTGCATTTCGTCGGCGCGCCGGCCGCGTACTCGTTCGGTCCCGTCATGCGTTTCGTGGTCGGCTCGTGGTACGCGGCGCCGGCGATCGCGCGCCGGGCGGCCGGTCGCCGGCCGCCTCCGGTCAGGTTCGCGTTCCCGCGGAAGCTCGGCTCACGCGGACCTGCCTAAGGGTCCGCGGCTGAAGTCGTGGGCCCTAAGACCGTCTCCTCGGCGGCATCGGCGGCGCGATCGATCAGCTGCCGCACCTCGTCCTTCGGCTCACGGAAGCGCCCAAGGACATACGCCGCGACGAGGTCGGGATCGGTCGTCGGCGGGCGCCCCACGCCGATCCGGATTCGAGTGAAATCGGGCGAGCCGAGTCTCGCTCTGAGGGATTTCAGCCCGTTGTGCCCGGCGAGGCCGCCACCGGTGCGGACCCGTATCTCGCCGAACGGGAGATCGATCTCGTCGTGGATCACGAGCACGTGGTCGAGATCGTCGACCTTGAGCGCGCCGCGCGCCGGGCTAACTGAGTCGCCGGCCTCGTTCATGTAGGTCATCGGCTTGAGGATCGCGACGCGCGGTCCACCCGGCCCGGTGCGGCCGTCGGTCAGCAGCCCGCGGTACTTCGACTTGGCCTTCGGCAGCGACCATCTCGTCGCGAGCTCGTCGGCAACCTCGAACCCGATGTTGTGACGGGTGCCGTCGTACTCGGCGCCCGGATTCCCGAGGCCGACGACCAGCCAATCGACAGGTGCTTCGCCCGGCAACGCGGCTCGGGCGGGCTACTCGCCCTCGTCCCCGCCTTCGCTGTCGCCGGCGGCTTCCTCGGCGGCTTCCGCCTCGGCCTCCTCGCCGGTCTCGCCCTCGGCCACGAGCTCGGTCTCCTCCTCGATTCCGGGCTCCTCTTCGAGCTGAAGCTTGGGCGGCGAGAGCGTCGCGACGACGGTTTCCGGATCGTCGAGCAGCGTGACCCCGCGGGGCGGTGTCACCGCATCGAGCGTGACCGTGTCGCCGATCACCAGGGTCGAAACATCGTGATGGATGGCGTCCGGAATGTCCGTGGGGAGCGCCTCGATCGTCAGCTCGCGCGCGACCTGCTCGAGCACGCCACCCTCCTTGACGCCGGGAGCGTCCTCGGCGCCGACCAGGTCGAGCACGACGGTCGCGCTGATCGCCACGTCGAGCCGCACCCGCAGCATGTCGATGTGGACGGTGGCGCCGGTCACCGGGTGGCGCGAGATCTCCTTGATCACGACCGGCGTGGCCGCATCGCCGCCGATGCTCAGCTCGAGCACCGCGCCGGCGTGGGCGAGCGTGTTCCGCAGCAGCCGTGCGTCCACGTGGAACGCGATCGGGTCCTCGCCGCCGCCATAAAGCACGCCGGGAACGTTCCCGTCGCGGCGCAGTCGGCGCGCCGCCCGCGATCCGGCGGGCTCGCGGGGCTCGACTGCAAGCGCTGTCGTCTGTGCCGTCGCCATGACCGGCGAGTGATGGTAGCGGGCGGCCCGTTACGAAGGCCCCTAACGTCCCACCGCCCTGATCCCGTACTCCCCTTCACCCGCCAACAACTGCGCGCTAAGCTTGACTTTATGTCGGGCGACGCTCAGCTGATGCTGATGATCGCCGGGATGCACTTCCTGGGGCTTGCCTGTGCGGCGGTGCTGATCCTGCCCGCCCTGCGCGACACCCCGGAGGTCCCCCCGCCCCGGCCCGATCAGGGCTCTGACGGCGGCTGGGGCCGCGGTCCGGACCTCCCACCGAAGGTGCCCGACGCACCGCGGGGCGGCATCCCGCTCCCCGACGCCGAGCCGGCTTCGGTCAGGCTGCGCGATCACCGCAGGCTGTCCGAGCAACTGCCCAGGCGCGAGCGCCGCCCGGCACGCGAGCCCGAGCGCACCCCGGTCAGATCAACCTAATAGCGCGCCGGGCAGGCGGTGTCGCTCTTGATCCGCCGGCTGACCTCGAGCAGCTCGACGCGTAGCCCGCTGATCGGGTTGCCGGCGCGGCGGACCTTGACGCATTGCACGATCGGAAAGCGGTACGACGCGACGTTCCATGCCACCCGCGCGGTTCCCTCGGTGCCGCCGAGCGAGAAGCTGGTCGAGGGCTGAAGCTGGATGATCGAGACCGTTCCCGCATGCTTCAGCGCCGCCGCGTTGACGGCCGCGCGCGTGCGACACGCGGGATCGGTCCGGCACCCCTGGATCTCTCCGAGGATCGCGTTCACGTCTCCCCCGGCCTCCGACTGCACCAGCGACGTGATCGCGGACTGCTCGGCGCCGTTCGCGCTGAAGACCCTGGCCAGCAGGGCGCTGATCACGAGGAACAGCAAGATCCCGACGGCGATCCAGACGATGTACGCGCGGCGCATGGCCCGAAGCTAATCGCAACCGGGCCTCGCCCGGACGCTGCCCGCTACTCGCTCAGCTCGAGGAACCGCTCCACCGACGCCTCCTGGTGGTCCAGTCTCTGGGCCAGGGTGCGGGCGTGCTCGGCCGCTGTCTCGAGGAAGTCCTCGACGCACCGCTCGGGGTCGTCGGCCAACGGATAGATGCGGATCAGGTCCTGCTGAGCGCACGCGATGCCCATCGGTGGCTTGCCCTCGGCGAGCGTCCGCGCGCTGCACACCGGGGTGACGAGCAGGTGCGACTCGGGCGCGATCAGCGCGGTGGGCAGCAGCCGGTGGGCGGGGAGACGCACCGACAGCTCGATCGAATGATCCACGCTGATGTCGCTGCCGAGCAGTTCGCACAGCGGCTCGCGCCACACGTTGAGCACGACGTCGGCGCTGAGGAGCGCGTCGCGCATCGCGGACGCCTGCTCGATGTAGAGCCGCTCCGCCTCGGCACGGTCATCGGCGTCGGCCAGGTCGAGGTCGCACGGGACACGCAGCATCTCGCTCGCCGCGACGGTCGTGCCGGCCGCCCGGCTCCCCTGCGCGACGTACGTCTGCAGCGTTCCAAGATCCCGCCGGCCGTGGAAGATGACCGTGAGCGACTCGCTCAGGGGCAGTCCGCCGACCTTGAGCGAGACCGCCACCGAGGATGATTCGTCCAGAAGCGCCCGCCGCAGCAGCTCCTCCGCTGAGCTATCCCCGTGCCTTGCATCCTCATCGAGCATCTCGGGTCCCTCCTCATCCATCACGTTGCTGCAGGCTTAACTTTTACCCGATCGGGCCGCTGGATCGCACAGCTCCCGGGTACGCTCTCACCACCATGAAGATCCTCTACAAGCCGTTTGGGATCATCGCCACGCTGATCGGCGCCAAGATCGCCCGGGGCATCTTCCAGACTTTGTGGTCGCGAATCGATCCGGATGCCCCGCCGAGCCCGACCACCGAGGACGCAAGCTTCCCGAAGATCGTCGGCGCGGCCGCCCTCGAGGCGGCGACGATGGCCGCGGTCGGGGCCGCCGTCGACCGCGCCAGCGCTCGGACCTTCCATCACCTGACGGGCATCTGGCCGGGACCGCGGCGCAAGACCGACGCCGACCGGCGCGAGCTCGAGCCGGCCGACCGGTAGTCCTCGATCCCGTCGGCCTCGATCAGCCCTTTGATCCGCTCGGGGCGCTCGATCGTGAAGACCGTCTCTCGCTCCACCGTCATTGCTCCGCGGGCACGACCCACGGCTCGAGGCCGTCGCGGGCCCAGTCGGGGATCGGCGTCTTGGCCAGCGTCTGAAGGTCCACCAGCACGTGGCGCAGGTCTCCCTCGGCCACAACGTCCCCGCGGCACCGGGCGAAGTGGCGGGTGATGATGCTCGTGGTGCCCATATGCGTGACCGCCACCGACAGGTCCAGCTCATCGTCGAACCGCGCCGGCTTGCGGAACCTGAGGCGCGCCTCGGCGAGCACGATGTCGACGCCGCGCTCGAGCATCGTCTGGTAGTTCCCGTACGCCGCGCGCCACAGCTCGGTCATCCCGATATCGAAGTAGTTCAGGTAGTGCGCGTTGAACGCGATCCCCTGAAGGTCGGACTCGCCGTAGCGGACCCGGAGCGTGTGGATCAGCGGCGCGCCCACGCCGACCTCAGCCTCCGCCCCTGATCACGAACCCGCGATCCGCCAGGTCGGCCAGCTGAGTCTCGAACACACCGAAGTCCCGGCAGAGCAGCGCGTCGATCGGCCTGCCCGACGGCCCGGCCGCTCTCACCCAGCGCGCGAGCACGGCAGGTCCGGCTCGCTCGCCGGCCTCGTCGAGGAGGTCGAGCAGGATCGGAAGCTCACCGCTGTGCTCGAGCTGGCCCGAGAGCAGCGTCAGCGGATCGGTGTCGAGCACGCGGCACAGCTCGTCCTCGCTCAGCCCGAGCAACTCCATCAGGCGCGCGGCGCGACCGCTCTGAGCGCGCCGCCCGAGCTGAGGATCGTCGCGTTCTCCCATTCGGCAGCCACACCCTCGAGCTTCCAACTGTCGGCCGGTGGCCGGCGTCCTCAGAACAGCTGGTTCTCGCCGCCGAACACGTCGCTAACCGACCCGTCCGTGAAGATCTGACGGATCGAGCTCGTGAGCAGGTCGGCGCACGACAGCACGCGGACGTTGTCGGGAGCGCCGGCCGGGAGCGGGATCGTGTCGGTGACGACGATTTGCTCGAGTCGCGCGGCCGCGAGGTGATCCCACGGCTCGCCGGAGAACACGCCGTGCGTCGCGGCGGCGTACACGCGCCGAGCGCCGGCCTCGTACACGGCGTCCGCGGCCGCCCGCAGCGTGCCGGCCGTGTCGATGATGTCGTCGACGAGCACGGCGGTCTTGCCGCGGACGTCGCCGATGATGTACCCGATCTCCGCCACCTGCTGGTTGGGGCGCTCCTTGTTCAGGATCGCCAGATCGGCGCCGATCTTCGACGCGAACTGCTTGTTGAGCTTGACCCGGCCGGCGTCGGGGGCGACCACCACGAGGTCGTCCAGCGCGAGATCGCGGAAGTACTGGGTGAGCATGAACAGCGCGGTCATGTGGTCGCACGGCTTCTGGAAGAAGCCCTGGATCTGGCCCTGGTGCAGGTCCATGGTCAGGATCCGGTCGATCCCGGCGGATTCGAGCATCCGCGCGACCATCCGCGCGCTGATCGGCTCCCGCGGCGCGGACTTCTTGTCCTGGCGCGAGTATCCGTACCACGGGGTCACGGCGATCACCCGGTGGGCCGAGCCCCCGACCGCCGCGTCGACCATCACCATCAGCTCCATCAGCGCGTCATTGGCGCTGAGGCCGGTGTCGGGGTTGCCGCACGTGGGCTGGACGATGAACACGTCCGCGCCGCGGACGGATTCCTCGTAGCGGCAGTAGACCTCGCCGTTCGTGAACGTCTTCAGCGTGATCCCGGCGAGCTCGACGCCGAGCTTGGCGGCGATCTTCGCGGCCAGGTTCGGATTGGCGCGGCCGGAGACCAGCATCAGCCGCTTGCTGGCGGCCACCTGCAGCTCGCTCGGGGAAATGGTCGACTCCAGCAGGCTGCTCATCGCAAGTCCGAGTGTAGGATCGAGGGGCGACGGATCGTCATCTCTGAGCTACTCGTGCGAGGGGGCTGATTCTGTCGCTTCGCTGCTTCCCGGACCAGTGCTTTCCGGCACATTCTTATCGTTGCCGTCCGCCGGCCGCGAGCCCGAATCCCGCTGCTTGCGACGTTCGGTGTAGCCGTCGATGTTCTTCTGGCGCGCGCGGGCGATCCCAAGCGCACCCGGAGGAACGTCGTCGGTGATCACCGAGCCGGCGGCCGTGTAGGCGCCGTCGCCGAGGCTCACAGGCGCCACGAACATCGTGTCCACGCTGACGAACGCCCCAGAACCGATCGACGTGCGGCTCTTGTTCTTGCCGTCGTAGTTCGCCGTGATCGTCCCGGCTCCGATGTTGGTCCCCTCGCCGATATCGGTGTCGCCGATGTACGACAGGTGGGGCACCTTCGTGCCGGCGCCGATGTCCGAGTTCTTGATCTCGACGAACGTGCCCGCCTTCGACCCCGCGCGCAGCACCGCCCCGGGCCGCAGATAGGCGAACGGCCCGACGCTGACCCCGTCGCCCACGTCGGCGCCCTTGAGGTACGAGTGGACGATGCTCGCCCCGTCTCCGACGCGCGTGTCGATCAATGTCGAGAGCGGGCCGACGTGCGCGCCGCCCCCAATCTCGGTGGCGCCGTGAAGGCTCGAGAACGGAGCGATCACCGTGTCCTGGCCGATCCGCACGTCGACGTCGATCACCGTCGTCGCGGGGTCGACGATCGTCACGCCCGCAAGCATGTGTTGCTCGTGGATCCGCTGCTGGGCCACGGCCCTGACCTTCGCCAGCCCAACCCGGTCGTTGATGCCCAGCTCGCTGGCGTCGTCGATCTCGTACGCGAGCACGCTCCGCTCGCGCGCGCGCATGATTGGCAGCACGTCAGGCAGGTACAGCTCGCCCTGCGCGTTGTCGCTCCGCACCTCGTCGAGCGCCGCGAGCAGCGCCGCGCCCTCGAACGCATAGATGCCGGTGCTGATCTCCCGGATCCGCAGCTCGAGCTCGGTCGCGTCGCCGGGCGCCTTCGTCTCGACCACGCGCTCGACCGTGCCGTCCGGCGCCCGCACCACTCGTCCGTAGCCACTCGGATCGTCGAGCACCGCCGTGGCGAGCGTCGCCGCCGCGCCCGAGCGCACGTGCGCCTCCGCCAGCCCGGCCAGCGTCTCGGCCTGAATCAGCGGGTGGTCGGCGTTCAGCACGATGACGGTGTCGGCCCCGTCGATCTGCTCCGCCGCCGCCTTGACCGCATCCGCCGTCCCACGAGGCTCCTGCTGGACCGCCACCGTCACGTTGCCGTCGAGCAACGCCTGCAGCGGCCGGTCGGGACCTTCGACCACGACCACCTTGCCGGCGCCGGCCGCCCGGGCAGCCGCCACCGGCCAGGCGATAATCGCCCGGCCACAGACCTCATGGAGCAACTTCGGCGTCGCGGAGCGCATCCGCGTACCCTGCCCCGCGGCGAGGATCACGACGACAGGCGCGGCCACGGCAAGGATCGTAGGGGATCACGCCCCCAGAGTGGGACGCCGGCGGCTGCCGCTGGGTGCCGAGCACCAGGCGGACCGAGTCGCGACGCATGCGCAGAGTTGTCACGCAGCCTGATCGTCCGGCATCACCCCCTCGCCGCCAGCCTGCTGACGCTCGTACTCATACCAGCGGATCCATTTTCGGACCGCGTTGTCTGACACGCCGTACTTGCGACCCATCGCGAGGAAGCTCATCGACTCGACATCGGCCATCAGCTGCTCGTACGACGGGCGCTCGACCTTGCGGCGCTCGGGCGCCGGGACACCCCGAAGGGCCGTCCCATTCACCGCTCCCCAGCACTTCTGCGAGCAATACCGGTGTCGAATGTTCCGAGGCACGAAGCTCTCACGGCATCCCGGACACACACGATCGCGCGGAAGGTTCCGACCGCAATGCGTATCGAGTGTTGCGGCGCAGTTCGGACAAACCATCCGGAGGTTCTCGATCCTGTTGTCGTTCGAGATGCCGTTGATGTGGTCCAGCACGAGGGACATCCGACGCCGATGCCACAGCTCCCCCTGGCCGCAGAGTTCACAGCGCGGTTCCAGCAGGCCCGCCGCAAGCAGGCGGCGCTTCAGGTTGAAGCGGTTGTACGTCGAATTCTCAACAAGCACCTCGTCCAGTGGGATCTGCATGGTGTGGGCTGCCCGGCGACGCCCGATGTGCGGGTCGAAATGGGCGGTGTCGATGCCCCACCGATTTGCCCACTTCTGGAGCGTCCGATAGTTCGCGCCCTTCACCGCATAACCGAGGCGGCGGAGCGCGTCGGCCCAGCAGATCGAGCTGGCGATCGCCACCCGTGCGTCGGCTTCCGAGAATGGCGCTTTCCGAGGCATACCCGAACATTAGTTCGTGCCTCGGACAGAAAAGGTGCAAATATGCAGCGCTTTCTCGGCTGTCACCTAAGGCTGGGGAGCCCGGACTCGGACCGGGACGAGCAGCTCCAAAGGCTGCCGTGCTGCCAATTACACCACTCCCCACCACGTGGTAAGTCGCGGAGAGGACGTTATCTCATAGCCTCGAGCGCTCGCCCGGCGCGACGCGCCTACTGGCAGGTGGTAGTGCTGTTGCTGCCGGTCCCCGGCGGCGTGCAAAGTCTCGCGCGAGACGTGCCAGCCCGAGTCTGAGGTGCCGAACAAGTGGGGCGGCAGCTCGCCGACCGGCGTGTAGCCGCCGGCGACGGCTTAGGGCCCTTGATAAGCGCAGCTGACCGTGCTCGAGGTACTGGTGCTCGGCGTACAGAGCGTCTCGCGGGAGACCTCCCATCCGGCGGTCGAGATCGAGAACAGATAGGGCGGCAGGAGCACCTTGAGCCGGTCGTCGTAGGTGTAGTTCTTGACGTAGCCCGCGCCCGCCACGGTTCCGACGATGCCTCGGTATCGCTGGGCGATCGCGCCGTCGACGGTCAGCTTGGGCGCCGTGGCGGCCGACCCGTTGCTGTAGTTGTCGACCATGAAGGAATGGGCGAGCGTGAGGATCGCGGCGTCGATCGTCACGGCGGTCGGGGTCACTCCGGACGCATGCATGACCCGGACGAAGTCGCCGGCCACCAGCCCGAGCGTCGCACCACCGGTCGGGTTGCCCGACCCGTCGACGGTCGTGGTGAGCCCGGGGTTGGTGAGTCCAGAGGTGTTGGCCATGATGATGATGTCGTGGTCGGAGACGATCGTCAGCGGCTGCGTGTAGTAGCCGTGGACATACACGTCGCCGCACGCACCGTAGTACTGGCCCTGCGCGTTGGTGGCGTAGGTCGAGGCGGAATACGTCGAGGGGCAGCTCGACCCGCTTTGCACGTAGATGATCGGCGGCAACGACGCGACCGTATTGTTCACCCACCCCGTCGTGCACGCTGCCGCCGAGGTCGTACCCGGGCAGTTGCTGATCGTGGCCCCACCGCCTGCGGTGAGGTTGATCGTTGTCGTTCCGGTGAACACACTGTCGTTCGCACCGTCGTTGGCGGTCGCGTCGGCCAGGAGCTGGGTGCTCGACACGCTCTGTGGCATCCCGACAGGATTGGCTCCCGCCAACGCACCGTCGCCGTTGAACTTTGCCTTCTGGCAGCTGCTGCTGACGCAGACGCTCGTTTCCGGTGCGCTGCTCTCGATCTGGTCGGTGGTGCCGGCCCGCCCAAACACGGGGGCCGCGCCCGAGTAGATGAGGTACTGGTCATTGGTGTACATCGGACCGTCCATCGTGTCGCCGGTGATCCAGTTGATCTCGCAGTTGTTGGCGATGGTGGACGGAACCGTCGTGTACTGCCAGTAGTACTTCTCGCCGGTGCAGTTGCTATTCAGCTGTGGATCTTCCATCTCGTGATCGGTGTACCAGAGGTAGTCGAGCGGGGTCGGCTTGCGGAAGCTCGCGACAAGCGTGCGCTGGACGCTGGGCGTCCCCGACGCGTTGGGCGGACCGGAGTATCCGGTGAACTCCATGCGCAACGTTCCCGTGTTGGGGTCGACCAGGGCCGAGATCGCGTTGGCGGTGGTGCAGCTGGAACTGCTGTAGCCGGAGTTGTAGACCGGCACGAAGGAGTACATGCCGCCGGTGGTCGATCCGGGGACGGCCGTCGCCGTGGGCTGGTAATCGTTCGAGCAGGTGGCCCAGTAGCTGGGATTCTGGTTGAGCTGATAGAGGAAAGCGTTCTCACCCGAACGCGCCGCGTAGTACGCGCGCTGTCCGTTGAGATCGCGCTGACTCTGTTGCACGCTGCTGTCAACCGCCACGTAGACCGCGGCGAGCAGCAGGCTCGTGACTACCAGGACCCCGAGAGCGACGACCATCGTGAACCCGTCCTCAGCGGACAGGCGCCGGCGGACCGCGCGCCACAAGTTGCTTATACGAGGTGCCGTGATCATGCGCATGGTCCGAAGGTCGTGCCTGATCCAGATTGGTTTGCCACCGGCGTGAACCGGAACACGACCGAGTCGGTGACCGGCGTGGCGGTGCCCAGGATGCCGGTGTTCTCGTTGTTGCCGCCGGCGCCACCCACGACCATGTTGATAATCACTTCGGCGGTCGCCTCCGCATTGGTCGACGACAGGCCGCTCGAGTCCGCCAGCGGGTCGGGGTTGGGTAGCGCGCTCGTTCCCGGAACCGAAGCGCTTCCGTCCATCAGCATCTCGTCGGTGTTGCCGTTGGCATCGGTATACGGCTCGTAGGCGAAGTATTGGAAGACCGGCGTGGACCCGTTCTGCGTCACGTTGGTGAGCAGGATCTTGCTGCTCGACGACTGTCGTGCCAAATGTCCAGTCGGGAGATTGCCCGCCGGTGGTCGTGTAGGTGGAGTCGGTGAGCTGCCCAGTCGACGGGCTGTAGGTGATCTTGTGCTCGACGGGGGTAGGACTGGCCGACGTGCCGTACTGGCTCAGGAACACGAGATCGTTGCCGTCACTGACCTGAGTGCCGTTGGCCCCGCCTTGGATCGGGGTCTCGCCCTCGGCAACGCACGCGGAGTGCAGCTCGTTCTCGATGCCCGCCAGAATCGCGTTCGAGCGTCCGGTCGAATCGAGCCGCGTGAAGGTGTTAGAGGTCTGTCGGAGTGTCACGTCGAGAATCGTGTATAGGGCCGACAGCACGACGATTCCGGCCACCATCGTGACCAGGAGCTCGATCAGGGTGAAGCCGTGCTCCTGCCGAGCTCGAGCGAGCACCCGTCTGACCGGTCGCGTCAGTGGCATTTGCCGCTCGCAGAGCCGGTGGTGGCGAGGTCCATGATCGGCGCCGCCGTGGGCGCGGCGAAGTTCGTGTTCGTGAACGCGGTCGAGTATTCGTACCGGTATGACCCCGAATTGTTGAAATCGGCGCACACCGACAGCGTCCCCTTGTCCCCGGTGGCGCTGGCCGTGGTGGTGCCCGCGGCGGACGTGCTCGCGAACGGTGCTGGGTACACGGCGTAGGTCGTCCCCGAGACCGTCTCCGTTCCAGCCGCCGGCACGTTTTGCCACACGTCGGTGCACGCGGTCCCAGTCGTACTTGTGAACTTCATCCAAACGTCGGTCGGCAGCTTGAGGGCGCCGTTGTACTTGACGGCCACGTCGACCGCGGGGTCCGCGACGACCGGGACGAGGCCGCTGGGCGACAGCCCGGACGCCCCCGGCGCCACGGTCGCGGTGCCAGACCCCGTCGGCGGCTGCAGCGGCTGCTCCTGCTCGCACGCGCCCGCCCACAGCTGGTAGTTGTTGTTGTACGTCGTCGACGGCGACCAGAACGGGAACAGGCTCGAGCCGCTCAGCGATGCCGCGTACGCGGTCTGCGAACCAACGGTCTTGAACGCCGACATCTTGTTGCCGTTCCCGCTCCCGTAGTACGACAGTTCGAATCCGTTGGCGGGAAGCTGGACGTGGCTCGAGTTCTCGGTCTCGAACGTCGAGGTGACGTTGCCCGCCTGTCCCATCACCTCCGTGTTGGCGGCGGCGGTCGAGGTCTGGTTCACCACCTGGGTCTGGGTCGGGCTGGCGAGGCCGTTGACGTCGACGTAGCCGAGGTCGGTGTACGTGAGCGTGAAGCTGTCGCTCGGCAGGCCCGCGAACGCGACGCAGCCGTTCTGATCGGTGATCGCTCCGGCCGTGTAGTTGGTGGTCTGGCCCTTCGCGCCGATGTTGACGCCGGACAGTGGTGTCGCGGTCTGGTCGTTGGCCGTCGCCACCATCGTCCCCGCCAGCGACCGCGTGATGACCGACTCCTCGGTCACGGTCTTCCCGGCACCTCCAACCGCTCCGGACCAGCTCACATTCGAGGTCAGCTTGAAGTAGGCGGTGGCCTTGGACGTGCAGCTAGAGCCACCGGTGGCGTCGAGGAACGTCGCCGTCGAGGCGACGGTGTACTGGGTGTTGTTCAGCGAGACGGTCCTCGTCTGGTTCAGGGCGGTCAGCTGCGCGTCGGACATCGCCTTCATGCGCTCCTGGTCCTGCTGGGCGACGACGTCGGCCTGCGAGTGGTTGCGCGTATAGCCGGTGAAGTCGCTACTGGTGATGAGTCCCTCGGCGACCGCGGCCGAGATGAGCAACACGAGCACCGCGCTGACCAGCACCTCGATCAGCGTGAAGCCCCGCTCCGACGCCAGACGAGCGCGCACCCGGTACCCGAATCCAGTGTTCACAGCCGAAGGATCGGCCCAGCCCAGGCACTGCTTGAGAAAGCGGGGCAAGGGCAATCGCACGTTAACCGCGCGCACACGCCCGTCCGACGACCCTCGGCCGCCGCCGCTCCGGCGGTCGGCGGGTTCGACGGGCGATGGCCGAGAGGCGCGGAGCATTGGTCATTAGGGTGGGTCGATTGCGCGCGCGAGCCGCGGGAGGTAGCTCGCGCGCGTTATGCGATTTGTCGGCGGCGGCGAAGCCGACCTGAGCCGTCCGAAACCAAACTGGACGGATAGCCGAGTCCGGACCCCGGACGACGGCCCCGATGACCGACCCCGGACGATGGCCCCGACGACGGACCCCCGACGGCGGACGCCCGACGGCGGACGCCCGACGGCGGACGCCCGACGACGGACCCGAATCCGCGCTACCGACTACGCCGCAGGATCGCCCCCACGTCCCCCTGGAGCAGCGGATCGGCCAACGCCGCGCGCACGTCGGCCGGCCGGTGCAGCGCCCGCTCGGCCCGAAGGATGCCGACCTCGTAGCCGACATCGCGGATCGCGGTCAGCGCGACCCCCATCACGTCGTTCCGCCACGTCTGCTCGGGCAGCGCGAACAACTCGGGCAGCGGGCGGGCGATCCCTACGAGGTACAGGCCGCCGTCGATCGCCGGACCGAGGACGACGTCGCAGCCGGCGCCCAGGTCGTCGAGCGCGCCGGCGGCGTGCGTGGCACGGAAGCGCGGCAGATCGGGCCACACGATCAGCAACGGGCCGCCGGCGCGGGCGAGCACGCGGGCCGAGCCGTCCGCGAGCCGACCGGCGATCCCCTCGCCGTTCTGAGGGAACAGCACGGCATCGGCCCCAACCAGCCG
The DNA here is from genome assembly GCA_963770615.1 of uncultured Solirubrobacterales bacterium. Lineage (GTDB taxonomy): Bacteria > Actinomycetota > Thermoleophilia > Solirubrobacterales > Solirubrobacteraceae > Palsa-465. Next base: position 24,416 of record CAVYQJ010000023.1, read on the forward strand.
GCGGAGCTCGGCGCCCGCGTCGGGAGGGTCGTGGGCGACGTGCGGCGGCACCGGCGAGACCTGCCGGGCCCAGGCCGCCGCGTGCGCAATCAGCGCGGATTGCAACTCGACGCAGCCCTCGCGGCCCAGCAGCGGCTCGAGCGCCCGCCGGACCTCGCCGGCGCGTGGCGCCCGCGCCATGATCAGTACAGCCGGCCCCGGACTGGTCATCGCCGCCACCCTACCGGCGAACCGCCAAACTCCCAAAGACCCCTATCGGGGTACGCGTCCACCCTCGGCGCCGCGTTCGTGGGCGGGACCGCGCGGCGGGGCGATGCCGAGGACGCGCATCGCCTTGAGGCCGAGCGACAGCTTCTCGCGACCGTCGGTAGACGAGACATCGAGCCCGGTCAACTCGCGCACGCGCTCAAACCGGTAGCGGACGGTGTGGCGATGGGTGATCAGCCGCTGCGCGGTCGCGTTGACGTTCGCGTCGCACTCGAGGAACGTCGACAGCGTGCCGAGCAGATCGGTCTCGTACTGCTCGTCGTAGGCGACGAGCGGCCGGACCGTCTCGTCGTAGAAACGGCGCAGCTCGACCGGGTCGTTCATGTGCGGTAGCAACAGCTGATAGGTCCCGGTCTCTTCGTAACCGAGCTCGACCCGCTCCGGCTCGCCCTCGACGACGTTGGCCGCGAGCAGCGCCTCGTTGCGAGCACGGTGCAGCTCGAGCGGATCCCCTGCGCGCCGGCTGCGGCCGATCGCAAACGCGAACCCGGGCAGCCCGGACTCGAGCTCGCGGAGGATCGCGGACACCGCGCGCCGCCCCATCTCGCCGTCGCCATCGGGGAGCAGCACCGCGATCTCCGACGCCTCCTCGGCGGTCGGCGCGGCGATCGAGCCCGGCGCGATCGACCGCGCTCCGCGCGCCGCCAGCGCCAGCATCCGCCGGCGCCAGTCCTCCTCGGTGGGGTTGCGCGGGTGGGCGCGGATGATCACAACGCTGGCCCCGGGGCTGAGGTCGGTGCCGAGCTCCTTGCCTCGCGCGATCAGGTCCTCGCGGCCCTCGATCCGTCCCTCGAGCACGGCGCGCATGAATCCGGTCGCCGCCTCCTCGGAGGCGCGCTCGGGCGCGCGAACCCGCTCGACCTCGGACGCGATCAGCGTCGTGACCAGACGCAGCAGCGAAGCGTCGGTCGGCCGCTCGGAGGCCCGCATCCGCAGCCTCCCGACCGACGACTCGGCCACCTTCAGCTCGATCGTCGTCACGTCATCGGCGTCGCGCATCAGCGAGCGTTCGTCCGCAGGCGAACGCGCCGCGACCGCCAGCACGGTGGCGGAGCGGTCGATCAGGATCAGGCTGGTGTCGAGCGCGCGCGCCGCCGCCCGCAGGATCGCGGGTAGACCCGCCCCATCTTCGACGGCGTCCGTGATGGCGGCCAGCGCAGCCAGGTCGGGCGCGGCCGCCCCGGTCTGCTCCTGGGCGCGATCAGGCAATCGGCGCAGTCCCCGCCCGGGTCAGAACACCCTGGGCCACTCGACCACCACCACCGCGCCGAGCAACACGCCGACCCCCACGAGCGCAGCCAGGACGTAGGCGGACAGCATCACGGCGAGGACCCGCTCGTGGACTCGCCGGTACGCCGTGACCGCGGGGACGATCACGAGCAGCATGTACGCGATCAGGCCGAGCACGCCGCAGCCCGCGGCAACTAGGTAGGTGATCTGTTGGTTACTCATCGATGTCCGACGGAATTGTGCCCGATGGTGGCGATGGCCGAGTACGGATTCGACCCCGGCGGCCGCGCCACCTTCACACGAACAGTGGAAAGCCGAAATCGCGCGGCACCGGGACCGCGCAGCAAGCGCCAGGGTACCGAGGCGCCAGCGCAGCCGCGGCGGCCCGCGCCCGCGCGCGCCCCTCACCCGCGGATACATCCCAAAATAGCCCTGCAACTGTCGGCCCCGACCCCGACACGAACGCGTGGTCAGCGGCCGCCTCCCGCACTGCTGCGAGCGCCGGTTCGATGTCCGGGCACAGCGACACCGCCGCGGGCTCGAGGTCGTTGACGAGCAGCCGCGCGGGCAGGCGCTGACCGGGGCTGAGCGAGGACCACAGGTCCGGCAGCCTTGCGGCAAACTCGAGCTCGTCGTCCCGGAGCCCCAGCCGGTCGGCTTCCGCATACACCGACGCCGTCGACAGGCGGTGTGGCAGCGGCACGATCACAAACGCGTGCGCGGCGAGCGGCGCCCTCGGCTCGACCTCGTCCCCCGCTCCGGTCCCGAGCACCAGCCCCGGGGTGAGCTGGCTCGGCACGTCGGAGCCGAGTTCGGCCGCGAGCTCCGCGAGCGCGGAATCGTCGATCCGCGCAAGCCGCGCCGCCATCCGGAGCACCGCCGCCGCGTCCGCCGAGCCGCCGCCCATGCCGGCCGCAACCGGAATCTGTTTGCGGATCGTGACCTGTACCCGGGGCGCGTCCCAATCGCGGTCCCGCAACCCCGCCACGGCGCGCGACACGATGTTCGGCCCCTCGACCCCCGGGCACACGACCTCGTCGTCGAGCGCCGCGCGGGTGATCAGCTCGACCTCGTCCGCAAGCGACACCGACTCGATCAGCGTGATCAGCTCGTGGCGCCCGTCGGATCGCCGCGAGCCCACGAACAGGCTGAGGTTGACCTTCCCAGGGGCCCGCGCGAACAGCTTCACCGGACCGCCAGCCTCGCCGCAAGCTCGGTGAATTCCGCGGGGGACAGCCGCTCGGCGCGCTCATCCGGGGGATGGCCCATGTCCACGAGCGCCGAGCGCGCCCGCTCGCGTACGCCCGGCGGCGCGCCGGGTGCCAGCGCCAGCGACCCGGGGAGCGCCTTGCGCCGGTGCGCGAACGCGTCGTGGACGAGCGTTCGAACCGCGGGATCGACCCGGTCCGACCCGGACCCCGTCCCCCGCCGCCGCAGCCCGACGAGCACCGAATCGACCCGCGGCACCGGCCGGAACACCGTGCGCGACACGGGCCGCAGCACCTTGACCTCGCACACAAGCTGGGCCAGCACCGACGGTGCCCCGTAGGCCGCCGAACCCGGCGCCGCCGCGAGCCGCTCGCCGACCTCCCGCTGGACCATCACCACCCACGACCCAACCGACGGCAACTCGTCGATCGTCCGAAGGATCACGGTCGCGGCGATCCCGTACGGGAGGTTGGCGACGACGGCGGTCGGCGCCGGGTCCAGTGCCTCGAAGTCGAGCTCAAGCGCGTCGGAAAAATGGACCGTCACGTTGGAAAATCCAACTAAAGAGTCGGTGAGGGCCGACTCGAGGCTCCGGTCGACCTCGACCACGTGCAGATGCGCGACCCGAGACGCCAATCGCTCGGACAGCACTCCTTGCCCGCCACCGATCTCGAGCACGACGTCGTCCGCGGACAGCTCCGCGAGCCGCTCGATCACGTCCAGGATGTTCCGGTCGATCAGGAAGTTCTGACCGAGGCGGGTCACCACCCAAATACCTCGGCCGCGCTCGCCTCGACGGCCGCATCGAACTCGTCGTAAGCCACACGCCGCTCGACCGCGAGCGCCGTGGCCGTCATCGCCACGTGCGCCGGCTGGTTCGGCTTACCTCGCATGACCTGGGGCGACAGGTACGGCGCGTCCGTCTCGACCAGCAGCCGCTCCGCCGGGACGCGAACCGCGGCCAGCCGCAAATCGGAAGCCTTCGGATAGGTGACGTTGCCGGCGAACGAGAACCACCAATCGTCATGCGCAAGGCATTCGTCGATCCGGTCGGGCATCGAGAAGCAGTGGAGGATCACGCGCACCCCGCCCGCCAGCTCGGACAGCATCGACAGCGTGTCGTCCTCAGCGGCACGCGTGTGAATCACCAGCGGTTTGCCGACCGAGCGCGCCAGCGAGATCTGAGCCGCGAACGCCCGCTTCTGGTCGGCCTCGGGCGCGTAGTCGCGGTAGTAGTCGAGGCCGGTCTCACCGATCGCGACGCATTTCGGATGCGCCGCCAGCGCCTCGAGCTCGGCGAGGTCCGCGTCGTCGAACCCGGTGGCGCTGTTCGGGTGGCGACCGATCGCCGCGTACACCTGCGGGAAGTCCTCGGCCGTGGCCAGCGCGGCCCGGCACGACGCGCCGTCGGTCCCGACCGTGACGATCCGATTCACCCCGACCTCCGTCGCCGCGGACACGAGCTCCGCGTCAGGCGGTTCACACAGCTCCAAATGGGTGTGGCTGTCGATCACCCGCGTTTCGGGAACAGCGGCTCGAGCGCGCTCACCGATCCGCCCGCCACATGCGGTGAAAACGACGCGGCGTCGTATTCGAACCGAGGGGCGCCGATCGCCTCGAGCAGGCGTGCGCTGCTGGACGGTATATACGGGTGGAGCAGCACGCTGACGACCCGGAGTCCCTCGGCCAGCGACGCGAGTGCCTGATCGAGCTCACCCGCCAACTCCGGACTGCGCGCCAAAGACCACGGCGCGCGCTCCTCGACGTACCGGTTCAGGCGCCGGACGCGCTGCCAGACCAGCTCGAGCGCCTGCGTGACCTCGAGACGGTCCAGCAGGGTGGCCACGTCGGCCGACAGTCCCTGGAACTCGCTCACCAGCGCGGGATCCGCCGCGCACCGCGGGAATCGAACCGTCCCGGTACCGGAGCAGCATCGCGATCGTGCGGCTCGCCAGGTTGCCGTATTCGTTCGCCAACTCGCTGTCGTAACGAGCGCGCACCGCGTCGATCCCAACGCTCCCGTCGCCGCCGAACGACACGTCCCGCATCAGGTAGAAGCGGAGCGCGTCCGTGCCGTACTCCTCGATCACCTCGAACGGGTCGAGCACGTTCCCGAGCGACTTGCTCATCTTGCGGCCGTCGGCGCCGAGCAGGAAGCCGTGGACGAACACGTGGTTCGGGATGGGGAGGTCGGCCGCCATCAGCATCGCCGGCCAGAAGATCGTGTGGAACTTGAGGATGTCCTTGCCGATCAGGTGGTACGTCGCGGGCCAGAAGCGTCCGGTCAGATCCTCGCCCGGCCGGGCGTACCCCAGCGCCGTGTAGTAGTTGAGGAGCGCGTCGAACCACACGTAGAAAACGTGCTCGTGGTCCCATGGCACGGTCACTCCCCACTTCAGCCGCTTCCGCGACAGCGAGATGTCCTGGAGGCCCTGCGAGATGAACGACCGCGCCTCGTTGAAATGGTGGGGCGGCATGACGAAGTCGGCCTGCCCGTCGAACAGCCGCTCGAGCGGCTCCTGGAACGCGGACAGGCGGAAGAACCAGTTCTCCTCCTGGTGGCGCTCGAGCACGATTTCGTGGATCGGGCAGCGGTTGCCCTCGAGGATCTCGTTCTCGACCTTGAAGTCGGCGCACCGCGGGCAGTACCACCCCTCGTAGATCCCCTTGTGGGTGTAGCCGTTGTCGTGCACGCGCTGGAGCACCTGCTGCACGCGCTGCTCGTGCTCCTCGTCGGAGGTGCGGATGAAGAAGTCGTTGGTGGCGTCGAGGATCGGGGTCAGCGCCTTGAACTTCTCGGCGTTCCGATCGGCGAGTTCGCGCGGCTCGATTCCCAGCGCGGCCGCCGCGTCGGCGACCGGCTCGCCGTGCTCGTCGGTCCCGGTCAGGAAGAACACGTCCTCGCCGCGCTGGCGCATGTGGCGCGCGACTACGTCGGCGGCGATCGTCGTGTACGCGTGGCCGAGGTGCGGCTGCGCGTTCACGTAATAGATCGGGGTGGTGATGTAGAAGGACATGCGGTGCAATTGACTTTATTGGGCCTCGCTGCGCTGGCGAAGCGAGGCCGCTATTCAGACGTCAACGCGCGGTACAGCCGGTTGGCCGCGACCCCGGTGAGCTCCGACACGACCGACGCGGCCGGCCGCGGCTTGGCCCCGGCCTCGACCAGGCGTTGCAGCGCTTCCAAAGCCGGCCCGATCTCGTCGACAACCGACGGGGCGCCACCGACGACGAGCGCGACCTCGCCGCGCGGGGCATCGGATGCGTACCGGGCCGCGAGCTCGGCCGCGGTCCCGCGGACGATCTCCTCGTGGAGCTTGGTCAGCTCTCGGCACACGGCCACGGGGCGCTCCGGGTCAAGCTCGGCGAGCACTTGCAAAGACGCCGCCACCCGCTTTGGCGACTCGAACGCGACCAGCGTCTCGGGAGCGCTGAACACCGCCTGCAACGCGCCCTTCTTGCGCGGTAGGAACCCGGCGAACCGCCACCGGTCGGCGGGTAGCGCGCTCGCGACGAGCGCCGCCAGCGCCGCCGAGGGCCCGGGCAGCACCTCGACCGCCAGCCCCGCAGCGACGCATGCCTGCACCAAAACAAACCCCGGATCGGACACGAGCGGCGTGCCGGCATCGGAGACCAAAGCGACCACCGCGCCGTCGCGCATCTTCGATACCAGCTCCGCGGCACGAGCGCGCTCGTTGTGCTCGTGGTAGCTGACGAGGCGCCCGCCGACGCCGTAGCGGTCGAGCAGCACCCGGCTGCGGCGGGTGTCCTCGCAGGCGACGATGTCGGCGTCGCGGAGCGCGGCGAGCACGCGCAGCGTGACGTCCTCCAGGTTGCCGATCGGGGTCGGGCAGATAACGAGGCGGCCGGGGCTCATCCCGCCGCCTCCGCGCGCTGGCGCAGGCCGTCGAACGCGAGCGCCGCCGCCCCGATCATCCCCGCCTCGACGCCGAACGCCGCCGGGACGATCTCGACCAGGTCGCGCGAGGGCGGGAGCGCCCGCTCGGCGACCTCGGCCCGGACCGGCCCGAGCAGGAGCTCGCCGGCGCCCATCACGCCGCCGCCGATCACGACGACCTCGGGGTTGAACGTGTTGACGAACCCGGCGATCGCGACGCCTAGGTTGCGGCCGATCGTCGCGATCGTCTCGATCGCGGCCTCGTCGCCGTCGTGGGCGAGCTCGGTGACGAGCGGCCCGACGAGCTCGCGGCCCTCGGCGTGGGCCCGGCCGAGGCCTGAATGGGGTCGCTCGTGGGCCATCCGCAGTGCCTCACGCGCGAGCGCAGTGCCGGACGCGAGCGATTCGACGCACCCGTGGTTGGGACAGTTGCCCTGGCACGGCGGCCCGTCGCGCTCGATCACCACGTGCCCGAGCTCGGCGGCCGCCCCGACCGCCCCGCGGTAGAGCTCGCCGCGGAGGAGAAGCCCGCCGCCGATCCCGGTGCCGATCGTGAGCAGCACGGCCTCGTTGCAGCCGCGGGCGGCGCCGGCCCGGTGCTCGGCCAGCATCGCGCAGTTGGCGTCGTTATCGACGAACACGGGCAGGTCGAGGCGCTCGGCCATCACGTCGGCGAACATGATGTTCTTGAGCGGGAGGTTCACGGCGATCACCGCATTGCCCGTCCGCTGATCGATTAAGCTGGGAATACCGAACCCGACAGCGGCGACCTCCCCGCCGGCGCCGGCGACCGTCTCCTCGACGGCGTCGACGACGACGTCGAGGAGGTAGGAGACGTCCAGGCGGTTGATTGTGCGCTGGGCGCGGTGATGGACCGAGAGCCCAGAATCAACCGCGCCGGCTAGCAGCTTCGTACCGCCCATGTCGACGCCGATGGTGCGCCGGCCCGGCATGCCGTCACTATATGCATACACATGCCCAGCGATCTTGAACAGCCTGAGTACAAGCTCTACCGCGCCGGTCCCAAGGGCCTGAAGGCCCGCCTGCGCGGCGAGGACGACGAGCTTCAGGGTCCGGTCGAGTACCGGAAATACAAGGGCGGACGCGAGCGCGGGCCCGGGACCGGCCGCCGGATCACGCCCAAGCGGGTGATCCTCGGCGTCGTCGGCGTGATCGTGGCGTGGCTGCTGTTGTCGCTGGTGCTGTTCCTGATCAGCGCCCAGACGCACTCGGGCGGCCCGCTGGTCGCGGCGGCCGAGCCACAGCTGAGCTCCGGCGGCCCGATGTTGACCTCTGCGAACACGATCCTGATCCTCGGCCTCGATAACCGACCGACGACCGGTCAGGACTCCAAGGAGGGTGGCGGCGCGAATACGAACGAAGCCGACGCCAACACCGACACGATCATGCTGTGGCGCGTCGGGGGCGGCGTCTCGCGACGGCTCTCGATCCCCCGCGACACGCTGGTGAACATCCCCGGCCACGGCCAGGCGAAGATCAACGCCGCCTGGGCGTACGGCGGACCTGCGCTCGCGCTGAAGGTGATCAAGCAGTTCACAGGCCTCCAGATCAACCACCTGGTCGTGATCGATCTGGCCAACTTCCCGAAGTTCATCAACGACATCGGCGGCGTCAACGTCAAGACCGGCCGGATCTGCTCGACCATTTCCGGCGGCACCGCCAGGGGCGGCTTCACGCTGAACCTGAGCCCTGGGGTCCACCACCTGAACGGGGAGCAGGCGATGGTCCTCGCGCGGACCCGCGAGAACACCTGCAACGCGGCTAGCAACGACCTGACTCGCGAGGCGACGCAGCAGCAGATCCTCAACTCGATCAAGTCTCAGTTGCTGACGGTCCACACGTTCTTCCACCTCCCATGGGCCGCCTGGGATGCGCCGAGCGTGTTCCAGACCGACATGGGCGGCCTCACGCTGCTCCAGATGTTCGCCGCCTCCGAGATCGGCGGTTCGGCCCCCCCGAGCCTGTTGAGCGAGACCAACAGCACCTACAACGGCGAGGACGTTTTGATTCCCAACCAGGCCAACGTCCAGGCCCAGGTGAACAAGCTGCTGAACGGTTGACGCCCGGGGGCGAGTGCTGGATTTGGGTCCATGGCGGACCCAAATCGAGCACCCCCTTCAGGTTTTCGAATTTCTGCCGATAGAGAAGGGGTGAGTTCTCCCTTCACACCGGTCGGCTGGGCCGCCGCAGCATCGAACAGCCGTCCAGGGTGAAGGACCGCCGGAACTTCGTTCGCCGCCACGCGCGGCTGCTCGCGGGCGTAATCGCGACCGTGCTCGCGGTCGGCGTCGCGCTCGTCGCGCACTCCGCCGGGACCGCTCACGGAGCGCCCGCGGCCCACGGCGCGCAGGCAACCGCCAGCCGCGGCTCGACGAACGCTGCGGCGGGGACAGGGACGCCGGCGCCGGGAACCGCTGCCTCTGCGCGGCTCAGCACAGCGGCCCACACCCCAGCCCACACCCCGGGACCGCCGGGACCGCCGGAAGCGGACGCCCCGGAGCTCCGTCGACCGTGCCGACCGGCACCGCCGTGGCACACGCGCTGCACCAGGCGACGGGCCTAACGTCGGCGCAGGTGACGACCCGGAACCTGTGCGCGCCGGTCGCGAAGGGGCAGGCCAGGTGCGCCGGCGAGATGCTCGTCCTGCGCTCGAACGGCACCCCCGTCCGGCCGCACGTCGGGGCTCAGGCCTCGCTCGGCCGGGTCCGGCCCGGACGCGCTCGGACCGGAGCGAAGCTCGCCGCCGCGCCAGCGGCGAGCCAGCCCCAGGCGGCCACGCCCGCGTATCTCGAGCAGGCGTACGACCTGTCGTACCTGTCGCAGATCGGCGGCAGCAGCGACACGGTGGCGATCGTCGACGCCTACGACGACCCCACGGCAGAGGCCGACCTCGGCGTCTACCGCTCGACGTACGGCCTGCCCGCGTGCACGAGCCAGAGCGGCTGCTTCAAGAAGGTCAACCAGCACGGCTTGGCGTCACCGCTGCCTCCGGCCGAGGCCTCATGGGATGGGGAGATCTCGCTCGACCTCGACGCGGTCTCGGCCGTCTGCCCCAACTGCCACATCCTGCTGGTCGAGGCTGCATCTTCATTCGACACCGACCTCGACGCGGCGGTGCAGACCGCCGCAAGGATGGGCGCCAATCAGATCTCGGCCAGCTGGACGTTCACCTCGAGCCAGATCCCCACGGGCACATACACGTTCCCCGGCGTCGCGACCGTGGCCGCAACCGGTGATGACGGGTACGTCGGTCCCGGCTATGACGACTATCCGGCCGCGTTCCCCGGCGTGACCGCCGCGGGCGGGACCACGCTCGCCCCCGCGAGCACCGCCGGCGCGCGTGGCTTCAGCGAGGGAGCGTGGTCGTGGAACGGCGAGTCCGGTGGAGGCTCCGGCTGCGACGTGAACTTCGCCCCGGTGAGCTACCAACCCAACGCGGGATGCGCCGGCCGCGCCTACTCGGACCTTTCCGCGGACGCGAATCCTTCGACCGGACTCAACGTCTACGACGACGGCAGCTGGGGTCTGATCGGCGGGACCAGCCTGTCGACGCCGCTGATCGCCGCGTACTACGCGATCAGCGGTGTCCAGGACGCCACGCCGCAGTGGGCCTACACCGACAGCTCTCAGCTCAACGACATCGTCACCGGCTCGACCGGGGACTGCCCTGCCGGGCTCGGCTACATCTGCGACGCCGGCGTGGGCTACGACGGTCCCACCGGCGTCGGGTCGATCTCGGGCGCGACCGCCACGGGGGCACCTGGCATCGGCGGCCCCTCGATCGGCTCGGGCTCGGCCGACACGTACACGCAGAGCGCCGGAGGCCACGGCGCCACGATCGCCGGCGGCATCTATCGAAATGGGCTGAACACGACGTGGTGGATCCAGTACGGCACGACCAACGCGTACGGCAGCCAGACCGCCGCCGCCGACATCGGGGCCGGGAGCGCGCCGCTCGCCGTGACCGGCTACATCCCGGGGCTCGCGCCGGGAACCACCTACCACTACCGGCTGGTGGCCCAGAACAGCCTCGGGACGACGTACGGATACGACAACACGGTCACAACCGCGGCGGCGGCGACGACGGCCCCGGTGGCGTCGATGTCGGTCTCGCCGACCACGCCGACCCCGGGGTCGAGCGTCACGTTCGACGCGAGCGCGTCGACCGGCGGAAACGGTCCGGCGATCACCGACTACGAGTGGAACTTCGGCGACGGCACCCCGGTCGACGACGTCGGCGCCAGTACCGGCGTCGAGCACACGTACGCGAGCCGCGGCGTCTACACCGTCACGCTGACCGTGAACAACGGCGCGGGAAGCGATTCCACCACGCAGACCGTGACGGTCGATGACCAGCCGACCGCCGCGTTCACGAGCTCGCCGGCGAGCGTCGCGGCCCCCGGCGCCTCGGTCAGCTTCGACGCGAGCGCGTCAGCGTCCGGCGATCCCGGCGGTGCGATCACGGACTACACCTGGAACTTCGGCGACGGCACCCCCGCCGACGACACGAGCGGCACGGCCGCGGCAACCCACGCGTACACGACCCCCGGGAACTACACCGTGACGCTCACCGCCACCGACGACCTCGGCGTCAGCGCCACCGCCACTGAGCAGGTGACCGTCGACGCGCCGGCCGCGGCGTTTACGACGACGCCCGCGACCGTGGTCGCGCCGGGCACCACCGTCAGCTTCGACGCCAGCGGCTCGACCGACCCCGAGGGCACGATCACCGACTACCAGTGGAACTTCGGCGACGGCACCCCCGTCGACGACGCCGGCACCAGCACCGGCGTCCAGCGCGCGTATGCGGCTCGCGGCACCTACACCGTCACCCTCACGGTAACCAACAACTTCGGGCAGACGAGCACCACCACCCACACGGTCACCATCGACGACCCGCCGACCGCCGCATTCACGAGCTCGCCGGCGACCGTCGCCGCCCCCGGCGCCACCGTCAGCTTCAACGCGAGCGCCTCCGCCCCCGGCGCCAGCGGCGGCACGATCACCGACTACACCTGGAACTTCGGCGACGGCACCCCCGCCGACGACACGAGCGGCACGGCCGCGGCAACCCACGCGTACACGACCCCCGGGAACTACACCGTGACGCTCACCGCCACCGACGACCTCGGCGTCAGCGCCACAGCGACCGAGCAACTCACCGTCGACGCGCCCGCCGCGGCGTTCACGACCTCGCCGAGCACGCCGGCCCCGGGGTCGAGCGTGACCTTCGACGCGAGCGGATCCACCGACCCCGAGGGCACGATCACCGACTACAGCTGGAACCTCGGCCATAACAACACCGTCGACACCGGCAGCACCCCGAGCTTGCAGCGGCAGTTCTGGCACCGCGGCGTCCGTACCGTCACCCTCACGGTAACCAACAACTTCGGGCAGACGAGCACCACCACCCACACGGTCACCATCGACGACCCGCCGACCGCCGCATTCACGAGCTCGCCGGCGACCGTCGCCGCCCCCGGCGCCACCGTCAGCTTCAACGCGAGCGCCTCCGCCCCCGGCGCCAGCGGCGGCACGATCACCGATTACACCTGGAACTTCGGCGACGGCACCCCCGCCGACGACACGAGCGGCACGGCCGCGGCAACCCACGCGTACACGTCGCCCGGGAACTACACCGTGACGCTCACCGCCACCGACGACCTCGGCGTCAGCGCCACAGCGACCGAGCAACTCACCGTCGACGCGCCCGCCGCGGCGTTCACGACCTCCCCGAGCACGCCGGCCCCGGGGTCGAGCGTGACCTTCGACGCGAGCGGATCCACCGACCCCGAGGGCACGATCACCGACTACAGCTGGAACTTCGGCGACGGGAGCGCGGTTCAGGATGCCGGCGCCAGCGCCGCCATCCAGTACGCCTACGCGACGCGCGGCACGTACAACGCCACGCTGACGGTCACGAACAACTTCGGGCAGACGAGCACGGCCACCCACACGGTTACCGTCGACGACCCGCCGACCGCCGCTTTCACCCCATCGACGACCGTCGCCGCCCCCGACGCCACGGTCAGCTTCAACGCGAGCGCGTCCGCCCCCGGCTCCGGCGGCGGCACGATCATCGGCTACAGCTGGAACTTCGGTGACGGCACCGCCGTCGCCGACGGGGGCGGGAGCCCCGACGCGAGCCACGAGTTCACCACGCCCGGGACGTACACGGTCACGCTCACCACCACCGACGACCTCGGCGTCAGCACCACCACGATCGAGCGGATCACGGTCAAAGCGCCGGAGCCGCCGCCCACGATCACTGTGTCCCCGAGCCCACCCGTGTCCACGCCGACTCCCGCGCCGCCGAGCAGCCCGATCGCGACCACGCCAACGCCGCTCACCGCTGTGCTGGCGGCCTCGAAGAAGCAGCGGCTCGCAGCCGCCGCCGCGCACGGCCTCCGTATCCGGCTTTCGACGAACGCGAGCACCACGGTCAGCTTCAAGATCACGATCCCGCGCTCCGAGACCAATCAGAGCACGGGGCCGGGCGAGACGCATCGACTGAATCGCAAGCCGGTCGTGCTCCTCCAGACGGGCGGTCGTAGCTTCGGAGCCGGGACCTACACGATCACGCTGAAGCTCTCGAAGGCCGCGCTCCGCGAGCTATCGGGCTCCGGGCCGCTCACGGTGACCGTCCAGATCACGGTGGTCGGGGCCCACGGCGCCAAGCTGACGCGCTCGGCGAAGATCACGCTCGCGCGCTGAAGCGGCGAGCGCGCGTCAGTCGGACGACTTCGACGCGGTGGAACTCGAGGAGCTCGCCTTGGACTCGGACTTCGATTTCGAGTCCGACGAGCTTGACGACTTCGAGTCCGACGACTTCGAATCCGACGACTTCGAGTCCGATGAGCTCGACGAGCTGTCGCTCTTCTCGGAGCTGCTGTTCTCGCGGGCGCGCTTGCGCGTTCCGTAGTCGGTGTTGTAGAAGCCCGATCCCTTGAAGTGCACGGCCACCGGGTGGAACACGCGCGCCACCGGCGCCTCGCAGGTCTCGCAGATCTGGACCGGATCGTCGCTCATGCGCTGCATCACTTCGAACGTGTGGCCCTGCTCGCACCTGTACTCGTAGATCGGCATCGCTTCACTAAGTATAGGCCGCGGTTTTGGCACTCTCAAGGGGAGAGTGCCAACGGTCGGGGGCGACCGGCCGTCGATACCATCTGCCGCCGTGCCCGACGATCCCACTCAAACCGACGTGGTCACGATGGACAAGATCGTCTCGCTGTCCAAGCGGCGGGGGTTCGTGTTCCCGAGCAGCGAGATCTACGGCGGCCTCGGATCGAGCTACGACTACGGCCACTACGGGGTCCTGCTCAAGAACAACGTCAAGAACCTGTGGTGGCGGGCGATGCTCCAGGAGCGCGACGACGTGGTCGCGCTCGACTCGGCGATCATCCAGCACCCGCGGACGTGGGAGGCGAGCGGGCACCTGGCCGGCTTCACCGATCCGCTGGTCGACTGCCGCACGTGCAAGCTGCGCTTCCGGGAAGACCATCTGGCCCAGTCGGCGTGTGGGCGCAAGCCGAGCAAGCACCCCGGCGAGACCCCGGAATGCGACCTGACCGAGTCGCGCGATTTCAACCTGATGTTCGAGACGACCGTCGGGCCGGTGAAGGAGGAGGGGTCGACGGTGTATCTGCGCCCCGAGACCGCCCAGGGGATCTTCCTCAACTTCAAGAACTACATGCAGTTCGCGCGCAAGAAGCCGCCGTTCGGGATCGCCCAGATCGGCAAGAGCTTCCGAAACGAGATCACGACCGGGAACTTCATCTTCCGCACGCGCGAGTTCGAGCAGATGGAGATGGAGTTCTTCGTCCCCCCGCCCGACGCCGGCAAATGGCACCAGCACTGGCTGTCGGAGCGGATGAGGTGGTGGACCTCGCTCGGGCTGCGCCCCGACCACCTGCGGCTTCGGCCCCACGACTCCGACGAGCTGTCGCACTACTCGAGCGCGACCAGCGACGTCGAGTACCTGTTCCCGATCGGCTGGTCCGAGCTCGAGGGGATCGCCAACCGGGGCGACTTCGATCTGACCCAGCACGCGAAGTTCTCCGGCCAGAAGCTCGAGTACGTCGACACCGCGACCGGCGACCGGTACGTGCCGCACGTGATCGAGCCCGCGGCCGGCGTCGATCGCGCGATGCTCGCGTTCCTTGTCGATGCCTACGACGAGGACGAGATCGAGGGCGAGCAGCGCACGGTGCTGCGCCTGCACCCGGTCCTCGCGCCGGTGAAGGTCGCGGTGCTCCCGCTGGTTCGCAAGGACGGCCAGCCCGAGCTTGCCGCCGAGGTCTTCCGCGAGCTCCGCGATCATGTTCAGACCGAGTACGACGAGGGCGGCGCGATCGGCCGCCGCTACCGCCGCCAGGACGAGATCGGCACCCCGTGGGCGGTGACGATCGACCACCAGTCGCTCGAAGACCAGACCGTGACGCTGCGCGACCGCGACAGCCTCGTGCAGGTGCGGGTACACATCGGCGAGCTCGCCGACGTGATCCGCGGTCGGCTGAGCGAGCCGTGGCGGTCACCGAAGCTCGACACGTAGCCTCGAGGTCGACGGCGCGCCCAGGGCGGCCGGGTGCCAAACTACACGGGCGAAGGATGACTGCGTCGATCGCCGCCGACCAGGTTTCGTACTCCGACCTGTACGCCCGCTGGGAGCAGGGGAACTGGAGCGCGACCGGGCTCGACTTCACGACCGATCGCGAGCAGTGGCAGCAAGAGTTCACCGAGCTCGAGCGCCGCGGGGCCACGTGGACGTACTCGCTGTTCTTTCACGGCGAGGACTCCGTCGCCGACAACCTGTCGCCGTTCATCGACGCCGCCCCGCGCGAGGAGCAGAAGTACTTCCTCGCCACCCAGCAGGTCGACGAGGCGCGCCACGCGGTGCTGTTCGCGCGGTTCATGCGAGAGGTCGCCGGCACCGGGGATGACGTCGGTTCGTCCCTGGAGCGCACCCGTTCGCGCCTCACGTGGGGCTTTCGCAAGGTGTTCGAGCGGCTCGACCGGATGGCCGACGAGCTCCGGCGCGACCGGTCGCGGCCGAAGCTGGCCCAGGCGATCACGCTGTACCACCTCGTGATCGAGGCGTCCTTGGCGCAGCCCGGCCAGCACTTCATCGAGGAGGGACTGACCCGCCGCGATCTCCTGCCGGGATTCCGCGAGGGCGTCGGCAACGTCGCCCGCGACGAGCAGCGCCACATCGCGTTCGGCGTGAAGATGATCGCCGACCTCGTCCGCGAGGACCCCGACTGCGAGCCCGCGATCGCCGACCTGCTGCGCGAGATCCTGCCGTTCACGGTGGCGGTGTTCGTGCCGCCGGGCTGGGACGAGCGCTACATCACGAGCTTCGGCTTCACCCTCCAGGACATCTACACCCAGGGTGCGGAGGCGATGGAGGGCCGGCTCCGTGCCGCGGGCCTCGACCCGATGAAGATGCGGCTCGGGCTGCCCTTCGACATGCCGGCGGCCGCGCGGGCCGAGCGCGGGCTGACGCTGCTCCGCGCCGGCTACCTCGGCGAGCGCAACGGCGGCGTCAAACCGAGCCCGGAGGCAACCGCGATGCTGTTCGACGGCCTCCGCCGGCAGATCGACGCCTCGGTTGCTCCCGGCGCGACGATCCAGTGGGATTTCAGCGACGCCGAGCCCTGGCACCTGCGGATCGCCGGCCCGGGCGCGCCCACCGCGGTGGCGCCGGGGCGTGCCGAGCACCCCGACCTCACGTTCCATTGCCGGCTGCAGGACTGGGTCGACATTGCCGCGGGGCGCACCGAGCCGTGGCGTTCCCTGCTCCACGGGAAGGTGCGTCCGACCGGCAAGCTGCGGATGCTGGTCCGCGCGCCGAAGCTGTTCGCGTAGATCTAGGGGATCGAGAGCGCGACCGGGGGCGGCTCTAGGGGATCGAGAGCGCGACCGGGGGCGAGGCGCCGGCGACGTTCCGGGGGCCGGCCGTGGTGCGAGCGACGAGCACGTAGCGCCCCGGCCGCGAGGCGTTGAAGCTCGCCCCGAACGTGCCCGCGCCGGCGGCAGCCCGCTTTGACTTGATCAGGTGCCGGCGCCCGCCCGAGACCCGGTACAGGTCGACGGTCACGCTCGCCCGGTGCGGCGAGACCGTGCCGCTGACCTGAACCGGCGCGCTCGAGTCGAGCGTCAGCGTCAGCGCCGGCGCGACCTCGATCGCGGCGACGTCGGACACGGCCGCCGGCGCCGGCCGGTGGAGCGCGCGCAGGAGAACGTTGGCGGTCGGCCTCAGCGTGACGCTCCAGTTCCCGCCGGCGTCGGTGGTGGCGGTGGCGATGGTGTTCTCAGACTCGGGAGCGATCTGTTGCAGTTCGATCGGGGCACCGGCGAGCGGCGCGCCGCTCGAGAGGTCCGTCAGCCGCCCTGACACGAGAGTGGTGGCGCCGGCGTTGACCGGCGTCGACGGTGCCGAGATCGTGGCGCGGGCCGGTTTGCCCGCGAGGCCGGCCACCGGTGGTCGGATCGACGGAAGCCGGGCGTAGAAGGCGTTGCCGGGGCAATCCGTCGTGTCGCCGTCGCGATGGCCCGCGATCCGCGGCAGCGACACGTGCGCGCCCGGCGCGAACGGCGTGTAGAACGCGTCATACGGCGCCACCTCGACGGTGACGCGGCCGAGCGCGGGGACGCCGTGGAGCGAGAGCTTCCAGGCGAGCAGGTGCTCGAGCGCGCCGATCGCGGCCGGCGAGGGCACGACGTCGGTGAACGTACCGAGCACGACCATCCCGGTCGACTCCTGGTTGTAGCCGCCGGCGTGCGCGCCCACCACCGGCAGATCGACCCCGCCTGCCCGCGCCTCCCAGATCCGGCCGAAGGCATCGACCGCGAAGTTGTAGGCGATGTCCCAGAAGCCGCGGACGTAGACGTGATAGTCGAAGATCGACTGCAGGATCGACGGGACCTCGCCGGCGCTGTAGCCGTTGGTACCTGCGCTGTGGTGGACGAACGCGAGCTTGACCGTGCCGTACACCGGGACGTGGTTCGGCGGGGCGTGCCCCTGGGCCCAGACCGAGCGCGCGATGATCGACGGCTGGCCGGGGCCGGCGTCGAGGATCGGCTGGGCCAGCGCCGTCGCCTGGGCGGCGTGCGCCGGCGGCGGTGCCGGGCGCGCCGCGACGAAGTGAAGGCGCAGCCCCGTCACCGCGTGCGAGCTGCGGAGCTGCACGTAGTCGGCGGGGCCACTCCAGATCGGCTCGCCGAACAGCCCGGCCCGCTCGTCGGCACCCCCGCTCTCGTGGGTGCGATCGGGGCCGTGGCCGAGGACCGACGCGACCGCCCAGGCGCTCCAAGCCTCGGCCCCGGACCGCCGCGTGCGTAACTCGATCCGCGCGTTCGCGGGCCCGCTCCACTCCACGCCGACGAGCGCAAACTGCCCGGGCGCGGCAATCGCCGCCGACTCGCCCGAGATGCTGCCGACCCAGCGGCTGAATACGCCGGCCGGGGGGCCGCTCAGCGCAGCGAGCGCGCCGCTCGGGCGCACGAAGGAGGCGGCACCGGCCGCGGCCGCCCCGCGCAGGACGGCTCGGCGCGTCAGGCCACTGCGTTCGTCAGACGTCATCTTCCCCGCTAGTGCACGTTACCCTGCGCCGCAACCCTGAACCCGCCGGGCACCGTGGCCGCGCTGACCGACTGTACCTGGACGTGCGGATCGTTGAACAGCGTGAGCGTCGCGATGCCTCCGAACGGGACGTCGGGCGCGACCACGAGCGCCCCGTTCTGCGCCGCCACGGTCGCGTCGACGGTCGCGGTCAACCCGAGGAAGCTGGCCGTACCGCGCAGCGTCAACCGGCCGTCCCCGGATGCGATCGGCTCGACGTCGTCGAGGAAGAACACCGCCGACCGGAGATCCGCCTCGGTGACGGTGGCGGCGCCGGTGAGCTCGTTGCCGCGCTTCTGCAGCGTCGCGCCGCGGAGCGTCAGCGGCCCCACCTCGAGCTGCTGGGCCGAGGCGTCGATCTTGCCGGCGTCGGTTGACCCGGCGAGCGTGCTCCCGAGGTGGCCGACCCCCGAGCGGTAGGTGCCCATCCGGACGACGACGCTGTCGGCGTGATGCCACAGGAGCTTGATCGCGGGGAACGCGCTCACCTTGACCTCGAGCACCGTGCCCGCCTTGGAGAGCTGGTCGCGGAGGCGCTGCGCCGCGATCCCGGGCAGGAACAGCTGGGCCAAGACGAGCACGAGCAGCACGGCGCCGGCCGTGGCGAGGACCGCTATCCGGCGCACGATCAGCTCAGGACAGGCACGGTCGGCTGAGGACCGGCACGATCAGCTCAGGAGGGCGCGCGCGGCGATGATCGCCTGCTCGGTGAGCGGGCCGATGTCGAGCTCGGGCTCGCTGAGCCGCCTGACGATCACGCCGTCGGCCAGCGCGAACAGGAACATCGCGGCCAGCTCCGGCTCGACCCGCAACGCCAGCACGCCGGCGGCGCACTTGTGCTCGAGCGCGTGGCTGAGGTGAGAGCGCGTCCGCCGTCCCAGCTCCGCCAGCTCGGCGGCGAGCTCGTCGTTGCGCTGGGCGAGCGTCAGCATCTCGTAGATCATCACCGGGGCGGGTCCGTCGCCGAGCAGCTCCTCGAAGCTCCGCACGAGCGCGCCGAGCACGCTCTCGGCGTCGCCGGCGCCGCTGATCGCTTCCTCGAGGCGCTCTATCCGGACGTCGGACTCGCGCCGCACGACCTCGATCAGCAGCCGCTCCTTGGTGCCGAAGTAGTAGTGCAGCAGCCCGCGTGAGACGCCGGCCTCGTTGGCTACGTGATCGAATGTCGAGCCGGCGATGCCGCGCGCGGCGACGCTCGCGCGCATCGCCTCGACGATCCGCGCCGCCTTGTCGCCGGCCAGCTCGCGAGGCGTCGAGACGCTTGGTTGGGTTGCCGCCTCCAAGAGGGGCCGATTCTAGTCCAGCCCCGAGTCGCCCCGGTACCACCCCTTAACGCGCCGGAGGCGCCGGTGGCGCCTCCGATCCAGGGGGTCGATATCGACTCACGTCCGGCTAGGCGGCTCCGACCGGCGAGCTCGGAGGGGTCGACGGGGCGCTGGCCGGCGGCGTGTACTGGAACTCCTCTTCCTTGCCGAACACCATGTCGAGGACCTTGGTGCGGAGCTTCTCGCTGCCGGCGAGCGCGAGCCCGAAACCAAGGGACAGGATCAGGAGCTTGCGACCGAACCCGCGGCTCTTCTTGATTTCCTTCTTCGGAGCCTCGGTCAGCGCAGTGGTCGCGTCACGAAGCGCCTCGACCGCGACGTGCAGATCGTGGTGGAGCTTCTTGTCCTCGAGCAGCGCCTTGGTCGGGGCCTTCCCGTTGGTCAGGCGGGAATACGCGCTCCTGCTCGAGTCGTACGCGGTCTTGACGTTCTCCCGCAACTGAGCGTCCTGGATGATCCGCCGTAGGTACGGAGTCGCCTTGGTGATCGTCTCGAGGTCCACGGCATTGAATGGAGCCGCCATGGACTTATTGCGTCTTGTTGACATAGGTCTCCCTCTTTGCGTGGGGTCGTGACTGGTCAGGATACGCGAATAGGACGGCCCGCCGGTCGTTTCTCCTCGCAACCGATTGCGTTCACGCCGGCTCTAGGCCGGCTGCAAGCGGGCGGCCCGCCGGGCGGCCGTTTACGCGGCGCGGAGTGTCTTGGGGCGCCGGGGCGCGGCGCGGCGCTGGAGCGCCGTGTCGAGCGCCTCCTCGACCGTGGAGACGAACTGGAACTCGATGTCCTTGCGCAGGTGCTCGGGGATCTCGTCGACGTCCTGTTCGTTGAGGCGCGGCGCGATCACGCAGCGGATGCCGTTGCGCTGAGCGGCCAGTGCCTTCTCCTTGAGGCCACCGATCGGCAGCACCTGGCCGGTAAGCGTGATCTCACCGGTCATCGCCACATCGGCCCGGACGAGCCGCCCGGTCAAGAGCGACGTGAGCGACGTGACCATCGCCACGCCCGCGCTCGGACCGTCCTTGGGCGTCGCGCCGGCGGGGACATGGATGTGGATGTCGTGGGTCGCGAACCAGTCGTCGGCGAGGTTCGGGACCAGTTCGGACGCATTGCTCCGCAGATACGACAGCGCCGCCTGCGCGGACTCCTGCATTACCTCGCCGAGCTGGCCGGTGATCGTCAGCCGGCCGTTCCCGGGCATCGAGGTCGCCTCGATGAACAGCACCTCGCCGCCCACCGGCGTCCACGCCAACCCGGTCGCGACGCCCGGGCGCGCCGTGCGCCGCCGGGCCTCCGAGAAGAACCTCCGCTTGCCGAGCAGCTCGCGGACGCGCGGCTCGGTGATCGTGACCTTCCGCTTGAGGGTTCCCTCCGCGACCTGCCTGGCGACCTTGCGGCAGATCGTGCCGATCTCGCGCTCGAGCTGGCGGACGCCCGCCTCCCGCGTGTAGTCCGCGATGATCACCCGCAGCGCGGGGTCGCTGAACGCGATCCGGCTCTTGCTCAGTCCGTTGCGCTCGATCTGGCGCGGTACCAGGTATCGCCGCGCGATCTGGAGCTTCTCCTCCTCGGTGTACCCGGCGAGCTGGATCACCTCCATCCGGTCTCGCAGCGGTCCCGGAATCGTGTCGAGCGTGTTCGCCGTGCACACGAACATCACGTCCGACAGGTCGAACGGAAGGTCGAGGTAGTAGTCCCGGAACGTGTGGTTCTGCTCGGGGTCGAGCACCTCGAGCATCGCGCTCGACGGGTCCCCGCGGAAGTCCGAGCCCATCTTGTCGATCTCGTCGATCATCAGCAGCGGGTTCCGGACGCCGGCGTCGCGGAGCGCGCGGATGATCACGCCCGGCAGTGCGCCGATGTAGGTCCTCCGGTGGCCGCGAATCTCGGCCTCGTCCCGCAGGCCCCCGACGCTGACCCGTTCGAACTCGCGCCCGAGCGCGCGCGCCATCGAGCGGCCGAGCGACGTCTTGCCGACGCCCGGAGGGCCGAGGAAGCACAGGATCGAGCCACGCGCGTCGGGCTTCAGCCGGCGGACCGCGAGGAACTCGAGGATCCGGTCCTTGACCTGCTCGATGTCGTAGTGGTCCTCGTCGAGGACCTTGCGAGCGTGCTCGAGGTCAAGGTTGTCCTCGGTCTCCTTGTCCCACGGGAGCGCGGCGATCCACTCGAGGTAGGCGCGGACGACGCCGTACTCGGCCATCGCCGGCTGCAGCCGCTCGAGCCTGGCCAGCTCACGGTCGACCTGCTTGCGGACGACCTCCGGGAGCTCGAGCTCCTCGAGCTGCTTGCGGAGCTCGTTTACCTCGGCCTGGACCTCGTCGGTTTCGCCGAGCTCCTCCTGGATCGCTTTCAGCTGCTGGCGCAGGAAGTACTCGCGCTGGCCCTTGTCGAGCTCGGACTGAACCTGGGACTGGATCTTCGAGCCGATCGCCACCACCTCGAGCTCGCGGGCGAGGATCTCCGAGAGCCTTCGCAGGCGCTTACCCACGTCCAGCTCCTCGAGCAGCGCCTGCTTCTCCTCGGCCGGGATCCGCAGCGCGCCGGCGATCAGATGCGCGAGCACGCTGGGGTCGTCGACGTTGGCGACCATGATCTGGAGCTCCTCGGGCAGGTACGGGACCTGCTCGATGATGTCCGTGAACGTGTGCTGGACGTTGCGCATCAGCGCGGTCAGCTCGGGCGTGTGGTCGACCACGTCGGGCGCCTCGACAATCTCCGCGACCAGGTACGGCTCGGTTCTGACCCATTTCTCGATCCGGATCCTCTGGCCGCCCTGGATCAGCACACGCAGCGTCCCGTCGGGCACGCGGATCATGCGCGCCACCGTTCCCAGCACCCCGACCTCGTACAGGTCGTCCGGCGTGGGCGTCGCGGCCTCGGTGTTGCGGCTCGCGACCATCGCGAGCGAGCGGTCGCCGCCCAGCGCCGCGTTGATCAGCTCGACGCTCCGCGGCTGGCCGACGTTGAGCGGGATCAGCATGTCCGGGAACGTGACCGTGTCCCGCAGCGGCAGCACGCCGACCTGGTGGGGCAGCTCGCGGCCGGCGCCCACCGTCACGTCGTGAGCGGAGCGCTCTGCGGTGCCGATCTCGATCACTCGCGGTCTTCCAGCTCGGTGATCCGGACCGTCCGCGCCTCCACCAAGCCCCGCGCCAGCGGCAACTCCACCCGCAGCATGCCGTCCTCGTACACGGCCTTGGCCTCCTGTGCGCGCACGTCGGCGCCCAGTTCGATCACGCGCTGAAACTGGCCCCGCTCGATCTCGACCTGCTGGTACACGTCGGTCTGGGACCCCGCCGGCCGCCGGTTCCCGCTCAGAATCAGCTTGCGGCCCTCGATCTCGAGCCCGATCTCGGCCGGGTCGATCCCGGCCAGCTCCGCGGTCACGATCGCACGCGGCGGGTCCAGCGTGTACGCGACGTCGACCGCCGGCACGAAGCCGAAGCGCCGGCGCGACATGCCGGCGCGCTCGAATACGTCGCCGAACAGTTGGTCCATCTCGCGTCGCATCCGTTCGAAGTTGGCGAACAGGTCACGCTCGGACATGTCTGCGGAGCTTAGCCCGCCGGTTGGGCGTGGCGGTGGCGCGGTCGCGGGGCGCGGTGGCGCGCAGTCGCGAGGCTCATTGCGCCGGCGGGGTGTTCGAGTCGACCCCCGGCAACGTGTACACGGCGCCGTCGCGAGCGAGCTCGACCGGGCGGCCGTAGGCGGTGTCGGCCTCGGCCCGCGCCCACTCGGAGTCGAGCTCGTCCGAGAAGTGGGTGATGACCAGCCGGCGCGCGCCGGCGCGACGGCCGTGCTCGCCGGCCTCCGCCGGCGTGAGGTGCCCGCGCATGCCGGTCCGCTCGGGCCGCGGCAGCGTCGCCTCGATCAGCAGCAGATCGGTCCCCCGCGCGAAGTGCACCAGCTGCTCGTTGGGACTGCAGTCGGCGCTGTATGTGAGCCGGCCGGTGCGGCCTTGGACCTCGACTGCAAACGTTCGCGTGTAGTGCGGCACCTCACAGAAGCGCACGTTGATCGGGCCGAGCGTGAGCTCGTCGGGACCGTCGTACTCGTGCAGGTGGAACGCCCGCTCGATCAATTCCTCCTCCCCCCACGCCGACACCAGCCGCCGGAAGCGCTCGCCGGCGCCCATCGGCGCGAACAGCTCAGGCCGCGCCGGCGCGTCGGTCCCCGGCCAGCCGGCGACGGCGACGGGCTGCTGGCGCGGCGCGTACGACAGCGCGTAGCTGTACGGGACCAGGTCGAGGAAGTGATCTGCGTGCAGATGGCTGATCAGCACCGCGTCGACCTCGACGTACTCGCGGTAGTGACGGAGCTTCGAGAACACGCCGTTGCCGCAGTCGAGCAGCAACACGTATCCGTCCTCTTCGACCAGGTAACCGCTGCACGCACCGCCGGCGTCCTGCCACGCCGGCGACTTCCCGAGCACGGTGATCCGCACGCCTCTCCTCTCTCAGAACAGGGCGTCACTCTAGACGCTGTGATCGCGAGCGGCGACACCACCCGCCCGCGAAGGAGCCGGCTCTGTCAGTGCCGGCGCGCGTCGCGCCGGCGGGGCGCGTCGACGACCCACCCGATCAGGATGGTGAGGAGCACGAACGCGATGAACCCGCCAATCAACGGCCAGTACATGGGCGCAAACACTACACGCCGGCGTGCATGGCGACCTGCTCGCTCGCGGACGGGAACGCCCACGCGACCTGCAGCCGGCGGTCCTGGCGAAACACGAACCGAAGCTGGCTCGGCGGCCGCAGACCGTCGGGATGGTTGGGGCGATACGTCGCGCACGGGCCCGCGTCAGACACCGCGCACAGGAGGTTCTGCCGAAAGAAGCAGTCCTCGCAACTCACCTTCGTCGTTCGCGTGCGTACCTGCGTCACGCCCGGCCTCCTAAACCAAAAGCTCGACCTCGTAGGCGAGCATCAAAGCGGACTTCTCCCCCCTCCTGCAACGACGAATCCCGGAAATCGCAAGAAGTTCACACTTGGCTAAATACCTGCAAACAGCGGGATATTTCGAGACCGGCCAGAGAGCGGCTGCAATTTCCGTAGCTTTCTTCACCCGATGCCGCCCAGCTTCTCACCCGGAGTCGCGACCGGACGATGAACATCCTTGTCACCGGCATCACCGGGTTCGTCGGCTCGCGGCTCGCACCCCGACTCGAGCGCGACGGACACACGCTCCGCGGGTTCAGCCGCAGCCCGGTCGACGCGCCGCCCACGACCACCCCCGTCGTCACCGGCGATGCCGTGACCGGCGCGGGCCTGGCCGAGGCCCTGCGCGACATCGACGTCGCCTACTTCCTGATCCACTCGATGGAGCCGGTCGCCGGGACCGCGTCCGCCGACGGGGCGGCCGGCGCGTTCGACGCTCGCGAACGCACGGCGGCTGAGAACTTCGCGCGCGAGGCGCGGGCGGCAGGGGTGTCGCGCGTCGTCTACCTCGGGGGGCTCGTCCCGGCCGGAGGCCCGGCGTCGGCCCATCTCGCGAGCCGCGTGGCGGTCGAGGAGATCCTCCGGTCCGCGGCGCCCTGCTCGGTGGCGTTCCGCGCCTCGATCGTGATCGGCGCCCAGTCCCGATCGTTCCGGTTCCTGGTGAGGCTGGTCGAGCGATTGCCGGTACTGGCGGTACCCGCGTGGAGCACGCACGTCACCGCGCCGATCGACGAGCGCGACGTGATCGAGATGCTCGCGCGAGCCGCAACCCGCGAGGAGGTGTGCGGTCAGTCGCTTGACTTGGGAGGACCGGACACGGTGACCTATGGCGAGTTGATCGACAGGATCGGCGATCACATGCTGCTGGCGCGTCCCACCATCAGCTTCAAGCGGCTCACCCTGACACCGATCGCAAGCCGGGTGTCTGCGCTGATCGCCGGCGAACGACACGAGTTGATCGGTCCGCTGATGGAGAGCCTCGAGCAGGATCTCCTGCCCCGCGACAATCGCGCGGCCCCGTTGCTCGATGTCAGGCTCCACTCACTGGACGCCGCGATCGAGCATGCGCTGCGCGAGTGGGAGACAAGCGAACGGCTAGCCGCACGGTAGCTGCCGCCCGAGGAACATGGACGAGCACCACCTACGCTCGTTAGTGTCTGCGCGGCGATGAGCACCGTCCACACGACGATCGAGATCAACGCGCCCGTCCAACGGGTGTGGGACACGGTTATGGATCCCGATCACCTGAAAGACTGGGTCACGATTCATCGCGCGGTAAGGAATGTCTCAGACAAGCCGTTGCGCAGAGGATCGACCATGGAGCAGGTACTCCACATCCGTGGCGTGTCCTTCCACGTTCACTGGACGCTGACGGCCCTCGACGCTCCGAAGCACGCCGAGTGGGAAGGCCAGGGACCGGCGCACTCGCTGGCACGTATCCGTTACGAGCTCTCGGGCGCCGATGACGGACCGACGAGATTCGCGTACACGAACGAGTTCGCACCTCCTGGCGGGCGGCTCGGCAGCGTGGCTAGCAAGTTCATTGTCGGAGCCACTTCCGAGCGCGAGGCGAACAATTCACTGGCTCGCCTCAAGGCACTGCTCGAACGCGCCTGATACGTCGTCAGTAACTACCTGTATCTTGTTAGCTGCTTGTATCGATCATCCCTAAGGAGGGAGAGGCATTTGGCTGGTTTTGTCGATAGCACCGTGAAGGAAATCGACGACCGTCTCCGCGAACTCAAGGACGAGGTCTCGAAGCTCGAGGCGGCGCGTTCAGCGCTCGTCGGCACCCGGCGCAGCCCTGGTCGTCCACGCGCTGCACGTTCTGCTGCAGCGACAGCAACCCCCACGCGGCGCCGCACTGGACGCCGTCCCGGTCGGCCGCGTGGTCGCAGCCGCGGTGGCACCCGTGCCAACCAGGCGCTGGAGCTGGTCCGCAGCACGCCCGGCATCACGATTCCGCAGATCGCGGAGAAGATGGGTATCGAACCGAACTACCTGTATCGCGTCATGCCCCGGCTGCTGACCGACGGTCAGGTGAAGCGCGAGGGGCAGGGCTGGCATCCCGCAGGCTAGTGGAGCTCCCGGCAACGTTCACCGTGTTGTGCGGCTGCAAACCTTCGCCTGGCTTTGTCCTCGGATGCTCACGTAGCGCTGCTACGCGTCGCATCCTGCGTCCTCGCCACGCTCGGTTTTCGCTCGCCCAACCCGGCAATCGTTGCCGATCACCCCACTAGGTTCGCGTAAGGTCGAAGTAAGGACCGGGAGCGCCGCCTCGCAATTCTCGAAGCCGGCGGGTCAGCGCGAGGCGGCTCCCAAGTTGTTCGGACGCCCGATAAGCAGGTTTGTTTGGACGCCCTCTTAGATCAGATCAGGTCGAGTTGCTTCACCGTCTCGCGCTCGTCCTTGAGTTCGTTGACAGTCACGTCGACCCGCGACTGCGAGAACTCGTTCAGGTCGAGTCCCTGAACGATCTCGTATGAGCCGCCCGAGCAGGTGACGGGGTAACCGAAGATCACTCCTTCTTCGACGCCGTAAGAGCCATCCGACGGGATCCCCATCGAGACCCAGTCTCCGTCGGACGTGCCCATCACCCAGTCGCGCACGTGATCGACCGCCGCGTTCGCGGCGGACGCCGCACTCGATGCACCGCGCGCCTCGATCACCGCCGCACCACGCTTCTGGACGGTCGGAAGGAAGTCGTTCTCAAGCCACTCCTGGTCGTTCACGACCTCGGCGGCGTTCTGCCCCTTGACCTTCGCGTGGAAGATGTCCGGGTACTGGGTCGGGGAGTGGTTTCCCCACACCGTCATGTTGGTGATGTCGCTCACCGTGGCGCCCGCCTTGGAAGCGAGCTGGGCGATCGCGCGGTTGTGATCGAGCCGCATCATCGAGGTGAAGCGCTCGGCGGGAATGTCCGGCGCGTGGCTCTTGGCGATCAGACAGTTGGTGTTCGCCGGGTTGCCGACGACGAGCACTCGGATATCCGATGCCGCGTGATCGTTGAGCGCCTTGCCCTGCGGCTTGAAGATGCCTCCGTTCGCCTCCAGCAGGTCACTGCGCTCCATGCCCTTGGTCCGCGGGCGCGCGCCGATCAGCAGTGCGACGCTGGCGCCGTCGAAGGCCTTGTTCGGGTCGTCGGTGATGTCGACCCCGGCGACTAGCGGAAACGCGCAGTCATCGATCTCCATCGCGGTGCCCTCGACCGCCTTCAGCGCTGCCGGGATCTCGAGCAGGGAGAGGTGAACGGGCGTGTCGGGACCCAGCAGCTGACCGCTGGCGATGCGGAACAGGATCGCGTAACCGATCTGGCCGGCGGCTCCGGTGACGGCTACTCGTACGGGCGAATCAGTCACTTCGGTTCATCTCCTTTTAGGGTTCTCTCGGCCAAGTTAGCGTGCCGGTCGCCGCGGAGTCCCCGCGGTTGCGCGTGCCCGGCGACACTCAGCGAAGCTGTACGTCGTACACCTGACCGAGCTTGGCCTTCAGGTAGTCGACGAACGGACCCACGGCGATCGGGCCACCGACGAGTCGATCAAGCAGTTCGCTGGTCGAGAACTTCGCTCCGTGGCGATGGACGTGCTCGCGCAGCCATTCGCGCAGTGCGTGCAGATCGCCGGCCGCGATCTGCACGTCGAGGTCCGGCAGGTCGGCGCGGGCGCGCTCGAACAGCTGCCCGGCGATCAGGTTCCCGAGCGCGTAGGTCGGAAAGTAACCGATGAGTCCGGCCGCCCAGTGCACATCCTGGAGGACGCCGTGGGCGTCGTCGGGCACCTCGACGCCGAGGTACTCCTCGTAGCGAGCGTTCCACGCCTCGGGTAGGTCGCGGATCGCGAGCTGCCCCTCGACCAGTTCCTGCTCGAGTTCGAACCGGATGATGATGTGAAGTGCGTAGGTGACCTCGTCGGCCTCGACGCGTATCAGCGAGGGTGCGACCCGATTGACCGCGCGGTAGAACGAGTCCGCGTCCAGCGCAGACAACCCGTTTCCGAACACTTCCGCGACCCGCGGCGCCAGCACGCCGCAAAACGGCCGACCACGCCCCACGAGGTTCTCCCACAGTCGACTCTGTGACTCGTGCATCGCGAGCGATTCGGCATGGCCCAGCGGTGTGCGCTGCAGGGACTGCGCGATGCCTTCCTCGTACAGGCCGTGACCACATTCGTGCATCGCGCCGTACACAGACGTCGGGAGGAAGCCCTCGTCCCAGCGTGTGGTGATGCGTACGTCGTGATTGCTGAAGCCGGTGGCAAACGGGTGGACGGCATCGTCGATGCGCCAGGCGGCGCGGTCGAAGCCCATGCGCGCGAGCAGCCAGCTGACCAGTTCCCGCTGGCGCTCGACCGGGAAGTGACCGTAGAGCAGCGAGTCGTCGACCCGGTCCGGGTGTTGTTCCACGACCGCGAGCAGCGGCAGCAGCTCCGCCTTGAGCTCGTCGAACAGGGGTGCAACCTCGCTCGTGCGTCCACCGGGCTCATAGTCGTCGAGCAGCACGTCGTACGCGCACTCGAAGCCGTCGAAGCAGTCGATGTACCGCTGCACGAGTTCGAAGTTCCGTTCCAGGTACGGCATGAACGCGGCGAAGTCCGAAGCCTCCCGCGCCACCACCCACGCCTGGTGACCGATCGAGGCGGCGCGCGCCAGGTCGCCGGCGAGCTGCGGTGGCACGCGGCGTGCCTTCTCCCATCGGCGCCTCGTCACCCGCACCAACGACGACTCGTCGGAATCGGCCGCGGCACCGTTGAGCTGTGCTTCCGCGGCCTCGAGCAAGCGGCCGGTCTCGTCCGAGACAAACATCTCGTGGCTGATCTTCTGGACGGTGGCGGCAGTCTCCGCGCGGGCCGGCGCGCCACCCGGCGGCATCATCGTCTGCTGATCCCAGTCGAGCAGCTGGGCGACGTTCCTGAGATCCGCGAGCGCCGCCAGGTGCTCGCGTAGCGGTTCAAATGGATCTGTCATCTGTTCTCATCGATTCAACCTGGCCCCGTTTTGCGCCTGTGCGACCATTGCAGCATGCGGCGGCGACCCTCGTCGATCAAGCTCATGGACCTCTTTGGTTTTCGCATCGGCGTGGACCGCAGCTGGTTCCTGATCCTATTCTTGATGATCTTCCTGTTGTCGGGGGAGTTCCGGTCGACGCTGCATAGCTCCGACGGCATCGCCTACCTGACGACCGTGGTGACCGTTCTGATTCTGTTCGGGTCGCTGATCGTGCACGAGCTCGGTCACGCGCTGGTCGCGCGCCGGCTGGGGATCGCGGTGCGCCGGATCGATCTCTTCTTGTTCGGCGGGCTGACCGAGATGAGCCGCGACGCCGCGACGCCGGGCGAGGACTTCAAGATCGCCGTCGCCGGTCCGGCGGCGACCTTCGGGTTCGTGCTCCTGTGCCTCGCTGTCGACCTCGCGCTCGTCGGTCCCCACCGGCTCGTCGACGCGGCCACGCTCGACGACTCGGTCAAGATCACCCCGGTGCTGCTGTCGCTGAGCTGGCTGCTCGTGTGGAACGTGCTCCTGCTGGTGTTCAACCTCGTGCCGGCGTTCCCACTCGACGGCGGCCGGATAACGCGCGCGATCGTCTGGCGGGTTACCGGCGAGAAGCAGCGCGGGACCCGGACCGCGGCCAAGCTCGGGCAGGGCTTCGGGCTGCTCGTCGCCGGTCTCGGCGTATGGCTGCTGCTCGCGTATCGCAGCTTCACCGGGCTGTGGTTGATCGCGATCGCGTTCCTGCTCTACCAGTCGGCCCGGGCGGCGCTCGTGCAGACCGCGCTGACCGCCCGGATCGAAGGGGTGCGGGTGGCGGACATCATGGACCGCCAGCCCGTCGCGATTCCTTCACGGACCGCGGTCGGCCAGGCGCTCGACGAGTTCTTCCTGCGCTACGGGTGGTCGTGGTTCCCGGTCGTCGACGAAAGCCGCCGGTTCCTCGGGATCGCCCGCCAGGAGCGCCTGACCGCCGCGCAGGATCGCGGCGAGGACTGGCTGACGGTCGGGGCGGTGCTCGAACCCGAGCAGGACGGCGGCTGGCAGGTGAACGAGGACCGTCCGATCAGCGAGGTCCTGTCCTCGGAGAACCTCGGGCGG
This sequence comes from uncultured Solirubrobacterales bacterium, assembly GCA_963770615.1. GTDB lineage: Bacteria > Actinomycetota > Thermoleophilia > Solirubrobacterales > Solirubrobacteraceae > Palsa-465. The sequence continues at coordinate 55,013 of CAVYQJ010000023.1, forward strand.
CTCGGAGCACTGATGGCGGTCGACGGCGACGGCGTGCTCCGCGGCGTGGTCACCGTCGAGCAGGTCCGGCGGGCTCTCCAGGCCGCATTCGGAACGCCGGGTCGCTTGGCCTGACGGATATTGGCGGGCCTCGTTGCGCTCGGCATCCTCCGGGGTGCGGTCGTCCCCGGAGACGGGTTCGGCGGCGCGTCGGGCATGCATAGCACGACAATCGAGCCGATCCGGAGGGGCCGTGCCGTGCTACGCACGTGTGGCACGCGTCACACGGCAAGGCCGACGGAAATGCGCTCCATTGTCGAGCTATGCAGGTTCGCTCGCAGGATCGATCCGCGAGGAGCCCGCCGCACCCCCCTCCAGGCGCCGGCCGTTAAAAACCCAAGCCGCCCCGCGACCACCGCGGAGTAAGCGACCGCCCGCCCGGGCATGGATGCCCGGGCGGAGTTGGCCCCACGGACGCCGAGCGAAGCGAGGCCCCAATCGACGATCAGGCAGCCGTCAGCTGCGAAGCCTTCTTCTCGATCGAGTCGAGCAGCTCCTGGTAGGACTTCGCGAACGACTCGACACCCTCGTCGACGAGCTGGTGCAGGACGATGTCCTCGACGTCGACGCCGGCGGCCTCGATCTCCTTCATCTCCTCAACCGCCTGGTCCACGTCGACGTCAACCGTCCGCTTGGCGGTGCCGTGGTCGCGCGTGGCGTCGATCGTCTGGTCGGGCATCGTGTTGACGGTGTCCGGCCCGATCAGGTTGTCGACGTACAGCGTGTCCGGGTAGTCGGGGTTCTTGGTCGAGGTCGAGGCCCAGAGCGGGCGCTGAACGCGCGCGCCCTTGGCGGCGAGCGCCTCCCAGCGCGGTCCGCTGAAGAGCCGCTGGAACGAGCGGTACGCGATCTTCGCGTTGGCGACCGCCGCCTTGCCGCGGAGATCCTCGCGTCCGGTGCCCTCGAGCGCGGCGTCGACCTTGGTGTCGACGCGCGAGACGAAGAAGCTCGCCACCGACGCGGCCGACTCGAGCGACTCGCCCCGCTCGGCGCGACGCTCGAGACCGCGGATGTAGGCCTCGGCGATCGCCTCGTAGCGCGACACCGCGAACAGCAGCGTGACGTTGACGTTCAGCCCGATCGCGGTCAGCTCCTCGAACGCGCGCACGCCGGGGTCGGTTCCCGGCACCTTGATCAGCACGTTGGGGCGATCGATCGCGGCGCGATGATGCTTGGCCGCTTCGATCGTCTTGTCGGCGTCGTACGCCAGCGACGCCGCCACCTCGAACGACACGTGTCCGTCCGCCCCGTTCGTGCGGTCCCACGTGGGCCGCAGCAGGTCGGCCGCGTCGCGGATGTCCTGTAGGCGAGCTGGTTGAAGATCTCCTCGACGTCGCTGGTCTCGCCGAGCTGCTCGCGGAACGCGTCGTCGTAGCGGTCGGAGTGGCCCATCGCCTTCTCGAAGATCGTCGGATTGGAGGTCACGCCGCTGATCCCGTCCTCCTCGATCAGCCCGCGCAAGGTCCCCTCGTCGAGGAGCTGCCGGCTGATGTTGTCCAACCAGATCGACTGACCGAGGGCCTCGATGTCGCGCAGTGGGTTGCTCATCTTCTCGCTCCGTTCGTGGGGTACCTCTCAGAGGTTAGTTACCCAGCGAGGCTGCCGGTAATTTTCGGCCGATCCGCGCGCCACGCCATGATCAGCGTGCTGCGCAGCCGTCCATCGCGGCGGCGGTAGTGGTCGCGCCGGAGACCTTCGACCTCGAATCCGGCCGCCGCGTACAACGCGATCGCCCGGGCGTTGTCGGTCCACACCTCGAGCGAGATCTTGTGGGCACCGCACGACCGCGCGTGCTCCTGAACCGCGCCCAGCAGCGCGCGTCCCCCGCCCCGTCCCCGGGCCGCCGCGACGATCGCCATCCCAAGCGACAGCACGCCGTTCACGCTCTCCTGCGCGGCGGCGTGCCCGACCACCTGGCCGTCGTCGTCCTCGAGCACCCACATCGCGGTCGGGTCCCCACGGTCGATCAGCTCGCGGAAGCGTTCGATGCGGTCGTCGAGGTCGACCGGCGGCTGACCTCCGAGGAAGCCTTCGGCGGCGACCGCGGCATACCCTCGCGCCAGCTCGTCCAGGTCGTCGTGGCTTGCTCGGCGAACGATCACAGCCGCAAAGGTAACGTTGCAGACGATGCCGCCCACCGATCAGCCCACGGCACGTCAGGCGGTCGAGGAGGCGTTTCGCGAGCACCGCACGCGCGTGCTCGCCGCGCTCGTCGGCGGACTGCGCGACTTCGAGTTGGCCGAGGACGTGCTCCAGGAGGCGTTCGCGCTCGCGCTTGACCGCTGGCCGCGCCAGGGCGCGCCCCGAACCCCCGCGGCGTGGCTGTACACGGTGGCGCGCAACCGCGCGATCGACCGGCTCCGCCATCGTCGGACCGCCGAGCAGAAGCTCGAGGAGCTGGGCGCCGCCGAGGAGGCCCGGGAGGCGCCGGACGGGGTCCCCGAGAAGCTCGCCGAGGTTGGCGACGAGCGCCTGTCGCTGCTGTTCACGTGCTGCCACCCGGCGCTCGCGCCCGAGGCGCGCGTCGCACTGACGCTCCAGGCGGTCGGGGGGCTGACCGGCGCGGAGATCGCGCGCGCGTTCCTGGTTCCGGACGCCACGATGTCGCAGCGCCTGGTGCGCGCCAAGCGCAAGATCCGCGACGCCGGGATCTCATTCGACCTGCCGGGGGACGCGGCGCTGCCCGACCGCCTCGACGCGGTGCTGTCGGTCATCTATCTGATCTTCAACGAGGGATACGCCGCGACCACCGGCGCGGACCTGGTGCGAACCGAGTTGTGCGCCGAGGCGCTGCGCCTCGGCAAGCTGCTCGCCTCGCTGATGCCCGCCCAGCCTGAAGTCCTCGGGCTTCTCGCGCTGATGCTGTTCCACGACTCGCGGCGTGGCACCCGGACCGGCCCCGAAGGCGAGCTGATCCTGCTCGCCGACCAGGACCGATCGCACTGGGACCTCGCGGAGATCGAGCAGGGGGTCCGGGTACTGAACCACGCGCTTCGACTCCGGCGTCCCGGCCGCTACCAGCTCGAGGCGGCGATCGCCGCGCTGCACGCCTCAGCGACGTCGGTTGACGAGATCGACTGGCGGCAGATCGCGGCGCTGTACGAGCAGCTGCTGGCGTTCGTGCCCTCGCCGGTCGTCGCTCTCAACCGGGCGGTGGCGGTCGCGGAGGCGGGCCGGCCCGAGGACGGACTCGAGCTCGTCGACCGGATCGAGGGGCTCGAGCGCTACCACCTGCTGCACGCGGTGCGGGCGGATTTCCTGCGCCGGCTCGATCGGCCGCAGGAGGCCGGTGACGCCTACCGCCGCGCGCTCGAGCTGACCCGGAACCCGGCCGAGCAGGAGTTCATCGCGCGGCGCCTCGAAGAGCTGGCGGCCGGCTGACGAGCCTAGACTGCGCGGCCCATGGACGCGAGCATCCACCCGAGCGCGGTCATTCACGAAGGCGCCCGGATCGGAGCGGGGTCGGTGATCGGCGCAGGTGCGGTCGTGCACGCCGGCACCGAGGTCGGCGAGCGCTGCGTGATCGAGGAGGGCGCCGTGCTCGGGAAGCGGCCGCGGCTGCGGAAGGGATCGAGCGCCGCGGGTGGCGAGCTCGCCCCGCTCGTGCTCGAGTCGGAGGTGACCGTGTGCTGCGGCGCGGTCGTGTACGCCGGCGCATACGTGGCCGAGCGGGCGATCATCGGCGACCAGGCCCAGGTGCGCGAACGGTCGCGGATCGGAGCCGGGTCGGTCGTCGGGCGCGGCTCCTCGGTCGACTTCGGCGCCCAGGTCGGCGACCGCGTCCTGATCCAGACCGGCGTGTACGTCACCGGCGGCTCGGTGGTCGAGGACGATGTGTTCCTCGGCCCCGGCGTGTTCACGACCAACGACAACACGATGGGCCGCCACCCCCGCGGGGAGCCGCTCCAGGGTCCGACGTTCCGGCGCGCGTGCCGGGTCGGCGGTGGCGCGGTGCTGGTCCCGGGCGTCGAGATCGGCGAGGAAGCGTTCGTCGCCGCGGGCGCGCTCGTCACCAAGGACGTGGGCGCGCGCGAAGTCGTGATGGGGACGCCGGCGCGGGTCGTCCGCCGCGTCCCCGACGAGGACCTGATCGAGCGCTGGCGCTGACCGCGCCGCCGCTCGCCCGCGCACCAGCACGAACGCCGCCGAGCGACGCGCGTTAGTCGCCGAGGACCGCGGCGAGCGCGGCGACGACCTCGCCGGCGCCCTCGGAATCGAGCGCCGCGTTCATCGGCAGCGCCAGGTTCGTCCGCGCGAGCTCGTCGGTCGCCGGCAACGATCCGGCCGGTGGCGCCCACGGCGCCATCGCGGGCTGCTCGTGCAACGGCTTGCGGTAGTACGCGCGCGCCTGGACGCCGTGGTCGGCGAGACCGGCGATCAGCTCGTCGGCGCGCGGATGGGTGGCGATATACAGATGCCACGCCGGCTCGGCGCCGGCCGGGACGAGAGGCGGGGTCACGTACCGGTCGATGCCCGCCTCCGCATAGGCGGCTGCGGCCGCGCGCCGGCGATCGGACCACGAATCGAGCTCGGGGAGCAGGACCCGCAGGACCGCCGCCTGGAGCTCGTCCAACCGTGAGTTGTAGCCGACGTACTCGAACGTCTGCTTGTCACGCGAGCCATGGAACCGGAGCGCGCGCGTGAGTTCCGCGACCTGGTCGTCGTCGGTCGTGATCGCGCCGCCGTCGCCGAACGCTCCCAGGTTCTTCGACGGATAGAACGAGAACGTGGCGAGGTCGCCGAGCGCGCCGGCGCGGCGGCCGTCGAGGCTGGCGCCCGCCGCCTGAGCGGCGTCCTCGAGCACCGGAACGCCCAACTCTCGAAGCGACGGCACCGGCGCGGGACAGCCGAACAGGTCGACCGCGACCACGGCCTTCGTGCGCGGCGTGAGCGCGGCGCGCACCGTCTCGACCGTGACGTTGCGGGTCGCCGGGTCGACGTCGCAGAACACGGGGCGCGCGCCGGCGTTGACGATCGCCTCGGCCGACGCGTAGAACGTGAACGACGGGACGACGACCTCGTCGTCCCGACCCACGCCCAGCGCGCGCAACCCGATCGTGATCGCGTCGGTGCCGTTGCCGACGCCGATCACATGGCGTACGCCGAGGTACTCGGCGAACTCCTGCTCGAACGCCTTGACCTCGGGTCCGAGGATGTAGACGCCCCGCTCGACGACTTCGTTCAGGCGTTCGGCGATCTGCTCGCGGAGCGCGAGCAGCGGGGTCGCGGTGTCGAACAGTCCGATCGGCATGACCGACCAGACGTTACCCGGGAGTCCCGATCCGTGCCGCCCCGGGCGACAGAAAGCTAGGCAGCCTTGGCCGTCGGAGCGCAGTCCAATTCCGCGAGCTCGCGCCGCAGCGTGAGCCGGCCGCGGTGATGCAGACCGTGGATCGAGGATTCGGTGCGGCCCATGCGGGTGGCGATCTCGCCCGGCGTGAGGCCAACGAGATGCCGGAGGACTACGACGTTACGCTGCTCCTCGGGAAGCGTCTCGAGCGCCGTCTCGAGGCCCCAGCGGCACTCACGGCTCGACTCGTCGGTCTGGCGAGTCGCCTCGAACACCTCCTCGCGCGGGACCGCGCGGCGCTGGCGCAGGTGATCGATCGCGATGTTGCGAGCGACCCGGAGGATCCAGGCGGTGAACGGGACCGTGCGCGGCTCGTACTTGTGGATCGCCGAGATCAGCTTCATGAACACCTGCTGGGTGCAGTCCTCTGCCTCGTGCTGCTCGCGCACGATGCTCAGCACGTACCCGTAGACGTTGTCCTTGTAGCGGAGGTACAGGAAGCGGATCGCCTCCATGTCACCGGCCTGAGCCGCCACCACCGCGCGGTCGATCGCCTCGTCTCGGTTGTTGTGCTCGAGCGTCGTGTTGACGCGGAAAGTTGTGTTCATCGCTGATATCAGCCGGTCGGGTGCAACGCCTTGCGCCCCATGGACCCGACCGGCTGGCCCCCTTCTATCTAGAAGTCCGTTCTGGTGAAATTCGTGCCCCGCGTCAACATCTGTCCAGGTTGTGCGACGCTCACTAAACCTACTC
>CAVYQJ010000024.1:0-121638 GCA_963770615.1 uncultured Solirubrobacterales bacterium
CGCTCTAACCGACTGAGCTAATCGCCCGTCTGGGCGATTCTACCCGCGGGCCGTGGGCGCGGCGCGGCGCGTTTAAGGCCGGGGCGTCCGCGGTCAGGAGACGGCCCGGACGCGGAGACGGCGGGCGACGTCGAGCGCGTCGTCGAGCGATTCGAAGCTGAGCTGGACGCGGTAGCCGGCGCCCCTGGCGGGGGCGACGTCGACGTCGCGCCCGAGGGCGGCGCCGAGGGCGTCGGAGATCAGCTCGATCGCGGCGGCCTGGTCGGGGTGAAGGGCTGGCCGGACTGATGAGCGGCGCCGGCGATTGGCGGGCGCGCCGGCCGCGCGCGCGCGGGACTCGAGCTCGCGGACCGACCAGCGGTGGTGGGCGGCGTCGCGGGCGAGGGTGCGGCGGACGCTGTTATCGCCGGCCAGCAGGAGCGCGCGGCCGTGGCCTTCGGTGAGGTCGCCGCGCTCGATCAGCACGAGCGCCTCGTCGGGCAGGTCGAGCAGGCGGATGAGGTTCGAGACCGCCACGCGGCTGCGGCCGACCCTGAGGCCGACGTCCTCGCGGGTCAGCCCGAGCTCCTCGACGAGGGCGGCGCAGGCGCGGGCCTCCTCGACCGGGTTGAGGTCCTCGCGCGCCATGTTCTCGATCAGCGCCACCTCAAGCGAGGCCGCGTCGTCGTGCCGGCGCACGACCGCGGGGATCGCGGTGAGCTCGGCGAGCTTGGCGGCCCGCCACCGGCGCTCGCCGGCGATCAGCTCGTAGCGGCCGCTGACGAGGGGCCGAACGAGGATCGGCTGAAGCACGCCACTGGTGCGGATCGAGTCCGACAGGGCCGTCAGCGAGTCCTCGTCGAACGTGTGGCGCGGCTGGTTCGGGCTCGGGTCGACCATGTCGACCGGGATCGGCCGGAGCTCCTGGAGCTCGTCCCGGGGAGCCACGGACATGATCGCGGCGAGGCCGCGACCCATTCCCTTCGGTCGTTCAGCCACGAGCGGCAACCTCCTTGGCGAGCTCGAAATAGGCATCCGCGCCGGCGCAGTGCGGATCGTGGTGGATCACCGGTTTACCGAAACTTGGTGCCTCGCCGATCCGGACGTTGCGCGGGATCACCGTGTCGAACACCAGTTCGGGGAAGTGCTCTCGCACCTCGCGCTCGACGTCCTGCGCGAGCAGCGTGCGGCCGTCGTGCATCGTCAGCAGCATCCCGGCCACAGTAAGCCATGGATTGAGCTCGCGTTGGACCAGCGAGAGCGTGTCGAGCAGCCCGGCGAGACCCTCGAGCGCGAAGTACTCCGCCTGGACCGGAACGATGACCCGATCGGCGGCGACGAGCGCGTTCACGGTGAGCGGCCCGAGCGACGGCGGGCAGTCGAGCAGGACGAAGGCGTAGCGATCGCGCACGCCCTTGAGCGCCTCGCGGAGCAGCATTTCCGAGCCGGCGACCCGCGGCAACTCGACGTTGGCGCCGGCAAGATCGGGTCCGGACGGGACGATCGAGAGGCGCTCGATGCCGGTCGGACGGACCACGTCCTCGATCGACGCCGAGCCGATGAGCACGTCGTAAATCGTGCCCGGATCGTCCTTGCTGACCCCGAGGCCGATCGTCGCGTTGGCCTGGGGATCGATGTCGACGAGCAGGGAGTCGTACCCCGCCTCGGCCACACACGCGGCGAGGTTCACCGCGGTGGTCGTCTTACCCACTCCGCCCTTCTGATTGGCGATTGCGTACACGGTCCCCATGAGCTCCTGACGGTACCGGTGGAGGCGGTCAGATCCCGGGCGTTCCGTTGCGCGCTAGCCCGCGCCGAGCGGACGTTTCACGGCCATGCCCGGTCGGCGCGGAAACCCTAAAGGAGTCTCCGTAACCTTCGACATGAGGTGTAGATACCGGTTTTCGGCGCCGGGAAACGGCTGCATATGGCGGATCTCGACCGGCTCGAGTCCGAGTTGCGCCGCCGCCCGAGCGGCCGCCTCCTCGTCGCGCGGGTTCCGCTTACCGCGCCAGACGACGAGCGTGCCGCCCACCGCCAGCAGCGGTGCCGCGTACTCGGCGACGACCGGCAACGGCGCGAGCGCGCGAGCCGTGACCACGTCGAAAGCCGCCAGGCCTTCGGGCCACGTCTCGACGCGCGTATTGACGACGGCGGCGTTCGTCGTCTCGGTGGCGACGACGGCTCGCTCGAGGAAGGCGCTTCTCCGCGAGGCGCTCTCGACAAGAGAAACCCTCGTTCCGGGCAGTGCGATCGCGAGCGCCAGCCCGGGAACGCCGGCGCCGGACCCAAGGTCGGCGAGACTCCCGGCCGAGCGGATCGGCTCGAGCTCGAGCCCCACCAGCGAGTCCGCGAGGTGGTCGTCGATCGCCTTCATCGGATCCCGGACCGCGGTCGGCGCGAGCGGATCCTCGACGAGCAGGCGATGGAATGCCAGGAGACGCCCGACGGCGTCGTCCGCGAGTGCGTACCGCTCGACCAGAGCCGCCACCCGCGCCGGGGCGCCGCCGCCTGGTTCAGACTTTTTCGCCACGGCTTCAGCTCGACGGCTCGAGCCGCTCGCGCTCGCGCGCGATGTACGGGGCGTAGCGGGAGCACATGGCCTGGAACCGCTCCGCGGCGTATCCGTCCAGTCCGTCGTGAAGCTCACCCTCGAGCAGCGGAAGGACGTCCCGCACGAGCGCGCGCCCGCGCGCCATCCACTGGTAGTAGGAGCGTCCGCCGTGGTGATACGGCCCGTACAGCCGCGTCTCGGGGAAGCGCTCCATCAGCCAGCCGAACAGCGCCTCGTGGCGCACGTGCATCCGCACGGTCACCTGGGGTTGTTTTCCGTCGCCGCCGAAGGAGGCCTCACCGATCATCAGCCCGACGAGGAGGCCGCGGTCGAAGTCCGAGAGCTCCGCCATGAGCAGAATTGTTTCACCGCGTAAAAAAACGTGAAACGGTTGGAGCTGGGCTCTGCTGGAAAAGACCCCAGGGTGGGGCCAAATCGAGCACGCTTCGAGGGCCGGGACCGCGTGGACCGCGTGGACCGCGTGGACCGCACGGCGCCACCGGGGCGCCACCCCCGTCAGTCGACGAGCGGCGCCACCACGAGCCGTCGATCGGGCTCCTCGCCCTGGCTGTACGTCTCGACGTCGTGACGGCTCTTCAGGTGCTCGTGGACGACCTTGCGCTCGAGCGCGGTCATCGCCTCGAGCGTGACCGCGCGTTGGTCGTGGACCGCGGCCTCGGCGGCCTGGTCGGCGGCGGCCCGCAGCGCCACGGCGCGGCGCTCGCGATAGCCGGCGGCGTCGACCACGACGCGTTTGCGGACCACGGCGCCCTTGCACGCGATCCGGTAGGCGATGTGCTGGATCGCGTCGATCATCTGGCCGTGGCGGCCGATCAGCAGGCCGAGATCATCGCCCTCGAGGTCGGCCCGGACCTCTTCCGCGTCTTCCTCGACGTGGATGCTGGCCTCGATGCCGCACCCGACGAGGATCTGCTCCAGCAACTCTTCGACGCGCGAGCCAGCGTCGCCGATCTCAGCGTTCACGATCTACCTCCTGCGTCCGGAGCGCTTCTTCTTCTTGCGCGGTGGGGGCGGTGGCGTGCCGCCCTTGCCGCCACCGCTGCGGCCGTTGCTGGCCGCGACGGGCTCGGGCTCGCGCTTGGGGCGACCTCGGATCAGCCCGGAGATGCCGCCGCCGCCACTACCGTCGGATTTGCCGTTCGGGCCTGAGTCGTCGGGCGGCGGTGACGAACCGCCGCCGCCCGTATCGCCCTTGCTGCCGCCACCGCGGCCACCTCCTGGGCCGTCCCCGGGTGGGCCTGCGCCGGCGGTAGCCACCAGCGGGGGAGGAGTCCCGATCAGTCTTCGCACGGTGTATTGCTGACCCATCGTCCATAGGTTGGTCGTGATCCAGTAGACGAGCAGGCCGGCGGGGAAGTTGATCACGATCACGACAAAGACCAGCGGCAGGAACATCATCAGGCGCCGCTGCTGCTTGTCCATCATCGGGCTCGACATCATCAGGCTCGAGGCCAGTTGGCTCCCGACGTAGAGCAGCAACAGGACGATCAGCACCAAGCCCGTGGCCTTGTCCGTGAGGTCCGGGATGAACAGGAAGCCGGCGCCGTTGTTTGGTCCACACGGGGTTGTGTGCCCAGCCGCCTGCGCGAGCGTGATGTGGTGCATCGCCGCGTACTTGATCTGGTAGGCGTGCTGCGTCTGCGGGCAGATGTCCGGCCGCAGGTTCTTGCGGAGCATGTAGAAGAGCGAGATGAACACCGGGATCTGCGCCACAAGCGGCAGGCAGGATCCGAGCGGGTTGATCTCGTTCTCCTTGTAGAACTTCATGATCTCCTGCTGCTGGCGCTGCTTGTCGTCCTTGTACCTCGCCTGGATCGCCTTCATCTGCGGCTGCATGTGCTGCATCTTCTGCATCGAGTGGAACTGCTTGACGGTCAGCGGCAGCAGGATCGCCCGCATCAGGATCGTCAGCGCGATGATCGAGAAGCCCCACGAGAATCCCACGTGGTTGTGGAAGAACAGGAGGATCGACTGGAAGACATCGATCAGCGGTTGGAAGATGTTCGCGGTGACAAACATGGTCAGGCGCTCGCGGCCGGTGCTCGGGGCTTGAACAGCCGCTGGTCCTCGACGGGATCAAATCCGCCGTGACTGAACGGGTTACATCTGAGCAGCCGCCAGCCGGCCAGAACTAGCCCACGGAGTATGCCGAATCTTCCTATCGCCTGCGCGGCATATTCAGAGCACGACGGGTAGTACCGGCACCGCTGACCAAACGCCGGCGAGATCAGCCGTTGGTAGAGCCTGATCGGTAGGACCGCCAACGAACGCAGCCAGGTCAACCGGCCTCCTCGCCCACTTCGCCGCGGATTCGCCGATCCACCACGGCCGCCACCCCCGCGCCGGGATCCGTTTCCGCCGGCGGCAAATCAGCAGCCTCGGCCCGGCGATTTGCGCCACCGGGGTCCACGCGCTCCAGCAATTGCCCGAGCGCACGGCGGATCCCGTCCAAACCCTCACGCTCGGCCAGAGCGTTTGCTTCGTGCCGGGCCACGACCACGGCGTCGGTGCCGGGCGGGAGCCGGTCGCCATCGATCGCGAAAGCCTCTCTCAGGAGACGCTTGACCCGGTTCCGCTCGACCGCGCCGCCGACCTTCCGCGACACGGACAGGCCGAGCCGTGCGTCGTCGCCCTCGCCGCGTGGGAAGACGTACAAAACGAACTCGCGGCCGGCGTGCGAACGGCCCTGGCGGAACACACGGTCAAAGTCGGCGCTGCGCGACAGCCTCATCCGCCCGGTCCGCGGACGGGCGCCAGGCAGACCAACCATCAGACCGTCAGGCGCTTGCGGCCTTTGTCGCGCCGGCGCTTTAGCGTGAGACGCCCGGCCCGGGTCTGCATGCGGGCACGGAACCCGTGTGTACGGGCGCGCTTGCGCTTCTTCGGCTGGTAAGTGCGTTTCATGATTCACGACCCGGGAGCGGGACTGGAGCCAGTATACGCAGCGGCGATTGCGGCAGATTCGGATCGTCTGCGGCATGCCGGAACCCGGTCCGAGAAGCGGCTTTCCGCTTTTTCTCGCGCTTTGCGTCAAGGCCCACGGAGCCGCGCATCTCGCCTACTCGCCGCTGGTATATTCGCCGCCCCGGGCGTCCTTCGGGCGCCTCCCTCGTCAATCAGGTCCATCTCCGTCCCGCAAAGGGTTGCTTGTCGCTGTCCGCGCACCTCGAGCCCACCGTTGCCTGGCGTGAGCTCCGCGCGGAGCTCAGGCGGGCCGTAGGCGAGTCCACGTACGAGATCTGGCTCGCGTCACTCGAGCTGCAGTCGGTGCGCGACGGCACGCTGCTCGTCGACGCGCCGGCGGCCACGTACGACTGGGTCTCCAAACGATTCGGACGGATCCTCGAGAGCTGCGCCAGGATTACCTTCGGCCCCGACATCAAGTTCGAACTCGCCTGTCCCGGCGTCGATCGCCCGCACCGCCCGCGAACCCAGGCCGAGGGCCTCGACCTGGCCGCCGGCGCGCTCAACCCGCGCTACAGCTTCGACCAGTTCATCATCGGCGACGGCAACCGCCTGGCGCACGCCGCGTCGCTGGCGGTCTCCGAGCTTCCAGGCCAGGCGTACAACCCACTCTTCCTGCACGCCTCGCCCGGCCTCGGCAAGACGCACCTCCTTCACGCCATCGGCAACTACGTCCTCTCGTTCGGCGGCGGCGCGGTCGTGCGCTACACGACCGTCGAGGCATTCACCAACCACTTCATCCGGGCGCTCGGGTCACGATCGCTCGACCGCTTCAAGCAGGCCTACCGAGACGCGGACGTGCTCCTGATCGACGACGTCCAGTTCCTCGCCAGCAAGGTCAAGACCGAAGAGGAGTTCTTCCACACGTTCAACGCCCTGTACGAGACCGGGCGCCAGCTCGTCCTCACCTGCGACCGGCTCCCTAGCCAACTCGTGGCCGTCGAGGAGCGGCTGCGCGAGCGGTTCGAGTCGGGGCTGGTGGCGGTAATCAAACCGCCTGACCACGCGACGCGCGTCGCCATTCTCCGCAAGCGCGTGGCGCTCGACCGAATCCCCCTCACGGACGATGCCGTGCTGGAGGTGATCGCCGATCGCATCACCGACAACGTACGCGTGCTCGAGGGGGCTCTCATCAGGATCGTCGCGTACCACTCGCTGACCCAGCTCCCGATCGACGTCAAACTCGCCGAGGGGGTCCTCGACGAGATCCATCCGCGTCCACCGAAGGAGGCTCCCACCTCGGTCGGGGAGATCCAGCGTGCTGTCGCCTCGTACTACGGCCTGGCGCTCACGCAACTGACCTCATCCAGCCGCGCCGCGAACGTGACCTGGCCACGTCAGGTCGCGATCCACCTAACCCGTGCCCTGACCGACGCGTCGCTTCATGCGATCGGCGACGCGTTCGGCGGCCGCAACCACGCGACGGTTCTCCATGCCTGCAAGCGTGTGTCCCAGCGCATGGGCAAAGATCAACAAGCTGTTGACGAGGTCGAGGAGCTAACGACGATCATCACCCGCGGCCGTACCGACCGACCCTCTTGACAAACTTGTCTGTTTCTTTCCACACCCCAGAATTCCTCCTTCCTGCAGGCATTCCGGCAGTTTGTTAACACCTGTAGATCCCCTATGACTTCTAAATCCCATCTGAGGTATTCATCGTGAAGATCTCCTGCGACCGCGAGGCTCTGCTTCGACAACTTCAGACCGTGAGCAGAGTGGCCTCAACGCGCAGTGCGATCCAGGCACTGTCTGGCGTCCAGCTCCGCGCGACGTCCGACGGCTGCGAACTCCAGGCGACGGACATGGACGTTGGGCTCCGGGTTCCGCTGGAGGCGGAGGTCGTCCGCGAGGGCGCCGTCGTGTTGCCGGCGCGGCTGCTGCTCGACGTCGTCCGTCTGCTCCCCGCCGCGGCCGTCTCGCTCGAGCTCCGCGCCTCCGAGCAGGACGTCGAACTCGTCTCTGGAAACGCGACGTTCCACATCCGCATGCTCAGAGCTGAGGACTTCCCGCCCTTCCCGGAGCCCCAGGAGGATGGCGCGGTTTCGCTTCCGGTGCAGGCGTTCGTCTCGACCGCGCTCAAGGTGGCGACGTCGGCCTCGCGCGACGAGACGCGGCCCGTGCTGACCGGCATCCTCGTGTCGGCGTCCGACCGCGAGCTTCGGATGGTCGCGACCGACTCTTACCGGCTGAGCGTCAAGGAGACGGTGCTCGAGGAGGCGCTTCCTTCCGGTTTCGAGGTCAACGTCCCCGCGCGAGCGCTCCAGGAACTGGCCCGGGTGGCCGGGCATGTTGAGGACGAGCAGCTTCGCATCAGCGTTCGGCAGAACCAGGTCCTGTTCGAGCTCGGAGGGATCGTCCTGTCCTCGCGGCTGATCGACGGGCAGTTCCCGAACTATCGCCAACTGCTCCCCGAGACGTTCGAGCACGAATTGCGTCTGGCCGGCACCGAGCTGACCGAGGTGGTGCGGCGGATCAGCCTGCTCGCCCAGAAGAACGCGCCGTTGCGGCTGTCGTTCAAGCCCGGCGAGCTGACGATCTCCGCGCAGACGCCCGACGTCGGCGAGGCGCTCGAGTCGCTGCCCGTGCCGTTCCAGGGAGAGCCGCTGGAGATCGGCTTCAACCCGGAGTTCCTCCGTGCCGGGCTCGAGGCGATCGAGGAAGGCGATGTGGTCGTGAAGCTGATCAGCCCGCTTCGCCCGGGGCTACTCGAATCCGGCGACGAGAGCGGGTTCCGGTACCTGATCATGCCGATCCGGCTGAACGTCTAGCGAGCGCGGCGTGCAGGTCCTCAGCCTGAGCCTGCGCGACTTCCGCGGATACCACGACGCCCGCGTGGATCTTGGCGATGGGCTGACGGTCGTGACCGGTCCCAATGGCGCCGGCAAGACGAACCTGCTCGAGGGCCTCTACTTCGGCTGCACGGGCCGCTCGTGCCGGACGAACAACGAGCGCGAAGTCGTCAGGTTCGGCGCTGGCGCGGCACGGACCGTGCTCGCCTGCGAGGACGAGGACGGGATGCATGAGCTGTCGGTCGGCTTCGTGCCGGGTCAGCCCAAGGCGATGCGCGTCGACGGCGCGACGGTCGAGCGGATGCTCGACGTGCCCAGTCGGCCACTGGTCAGCGTGTTCCTGCCCGACCGGCTCGAGCTGATCAAGGGCGCTCCCGCGGTGCGCCGGGCCCACCTCGACCAGTTTGTGGCGGCGCTATGGCCGGCGCGCGCGGATACGCGCCGGCTTTATTCGCAGGCGCTCGCCCAGCGCAACGCGCTGATCTCGCGGATCCGGTCGGCCCGTGGGTCGCGCGGTTCGCTTGACAGCTGGGACGCGCAGCTGGCGCGTCATGGAATCGCGTTGATGAGCGACCGGCGCAACGCGGTCGAGCTCCTCGAGGAACCGTTCCGTCGGCTCGCCGGCGCGCTGGGCCTCCCTGACGATCCTCGCGTGTTCTACCGCCCGCGCTCGAAGGCGACCGATCCCGGGGACCTCGTCCGTGAGCTTGCGGAGCGGCTCGAGGGCGATCTTGAGCGCGGCTTCACGGGCCACGGGCCGCACCGCGACGAGCTCGCGACCGAGCACGGTGGACACGACCTGCGCACCTACGGTTCGCAGGGCCAGCAGCGACTCGCGTTACTGGCACTGCTCCTCGCCGAACGCGAGGTGATCGCCGATCACCGTCCGGCTCCACCCCTGATGCTGCTCGACGACGTGATGAGCGAGCTCGACCGCGACCGGCGCCGGGCGCTCGTCGACTTGCTGCGCTCCACCGCCGGCCAGTCGGTGATCACGGCCACCGATCTCGAGCACGTGCCCGGCTCGAGCGACGACGACGTTACCCAAGTCGCGGTGTCCGCCGGCCGCTTATTGGAGATGGCGGCGGAATGACCACCTACCGGCGTGCTCCACGCCCGGTGTCGCTGTCGCTCGATCACATCCGCGACGAGCTCGAGCCCGACAGCCTCCTGGCCGAGGTGCAGCGGGTGTGGCCCCGCGCTGTCGGCGCGGCGATCGCGGGCGAAGCGTCGCCGACGGCCGAGCGCGGCGGGGCCCTGACCGTGTCCTGCTCGGCGTCGGTCTGGGCGCAGGAGCTCGACCTGATGGCGCCGGAGATCATCGAGCGGCTCAACGCGCTGCTCCGGGCCGGCCGTGTGGCGCGGCTGCGGTGCGTGACGCTCCCGGTGCGTGACTAAAACCGAACAAGGCCGGCGACGGGATGCCCAAACCCCGCCACCGGCCTTGTCGTTCAGCCCCCGCCGGCTCTGTTAGCCCCCGCCGGCCCCATTACGGGTTGGGTGTCCTAGCCGAGCGGCTCGACGGTATTCCAGGAACCGAGCGCCGGTGCAGCGCCCGCGCTGCTCGCGGCCGCCGTGCAGTTGTCGCAGTTCCAGCTGGACAGCGTGTAGCCGGCGCGGAGCGAGCCCTTGGCGCGGTTCCAGCTCGAAAGGTTCCAGCTGGAGAGGTTGTAGTTGATGTTGCCGGTCGTGGTGTTGATCAGGCTGCTCGGAGTAAGCCCCTGGTCGGCGAGCGGCGGATTCCACAGCAGTGCGGCCTTGACCGCGTTGGGCTCCTGGAAGGAGGAGTTCTCCGTCACCGCCGGGCTCGTCAGGTCGCCCTTCACCTGATCGGGCGTCCAGTTCGGGTGAATCTGCAGGAGGTCGGCGACGAGTCCGGCGATCGCCGGTGCCGCCATCGAGGTCCCGCTGGTCTGGATGTACTGACCGTTGCCGACGATGCAGGTCGGGCAGCTCGTCGAGAACACACTGTTCGGCGCGAGCACCGAGACGATGTGCGCTCCCGGGGCGTAGACGTCCGGCTTCTGGAGACCGTCCTGCGTGGTCCCGTGGCTCGACCACGACGCGATCGTGTCGCCCATCGGGTTCGCGCTTCCGTTCTCGTCGACGCCGCCCACGGTGATGACGTACGGGTCGTTGGCCGGCGAGTACTGGACCGCGTCCGACGCGGTGCCCCGATTACCGGCGGCCGCGACTACGACAATCCCGTGCATCCAGGCCGACTCGACGGCAGCGTCGAGCGGGTCGGTCTTGTAGGACTGGGGCGTGGTCGAGCTCAGCGACAGGTTGATTACACGAATGTTGAACTGTGACTGATGCTCCACCGCGAACTGCAGTCCGTAGATCACGTCGAGTACGCTCGCCTGGCCCGTCTCGTCGGAGACCTTGATCGAGATGAGGTTGGCATTCGGCGCGACGCCGATGTAGTGACCGTACTCCGGATCCCCCGTGCCGCGATTGTCGCCGTTACCGGCGATGATCCCGGCCACATCCGTTCCGTGACCGTAACTGTCAGTCGCGGTGGTGGCATCAGCATTCGCCACGGCACTCGCAACGACCCGCGAGGGACCGTGGTTCTTCGAGGCGAAGTCGGGCAGCGCGCCGTCAACGCCGGTGTCGACGACGGCAACTCCCACACCGGTGCCAGTGACACCGAACTTCCAGAGGGGGAGCACGCCGAGCGTCTGGTCATAAGTCGTCTGAAGCTGGTTGGTCGGGACGGCTTGGCCGCCGACCATGCGGAAAGGCAGGCTCTGCGTGGTTACGGTGGTGTTGAGTGACACCGCGTGCACATCCGGGTTGGCCGCGAGCGACCGCGCCTGCGCGGCGGTCAAGGACAGCGCGAGCCCGTGGATGATCGGCAGGTTGCCGATCACACGCCCGTGAACGGCGGCGGCGTCCTTGTCGGCCTTGGCCGGGGTCACCGTCGCGTTGAACTGGACGATCGCCTGCACCGACGCGCTCGGGTGATGAGCCGCGAGGGTCGCGATGCGCGGATCGAGCGGGGCCGAGGAGCCGGCGGCGGTCGGCGCGGCGGAGGAATTCGGGACGAGCCGAATCTGTCCGCTGGTCGCGCCGAGCGCGATGGCCAGCGCGATCGCGGCGACAGCCGCGACGGCGAGCGCGGACATCCACCGCATCCGCTCAACGATTTGGACAGAACGTGTCATCTCAGGGCAACCTCCGTGTCGCAAAACCAATTAACCAGTGACTCAACTGGCGGCTGGGCTATCTCGCATCCTTGCGAGACCCCTGGCTTTGCGCCCCCGCCTCGCGACGGGTTTGCCCTGAGCAGTCTTATTAGTTGTGAACTGGCGGCTGGGCTATCTCGCTGGCGTGCGAGACCCCTGGCTTTGCGCCCCCGCCTCGCGACGGGTTTGCCCCTGCAGTCCTTCGTGGGACGTTCATCGGCCGGAAGCTGCAGCCACCTGAGTGGTTTGGACGGATGTATGAACTCCGTCCGCGGTGGTTCGTGGTCCGCGTGGGCGTGCGCGCGGTCAGGCGGCCGAGCGGAGCTGGAGCTCCGGCTTGACTGGCTCGGGCCGGCCGAGGTGGAAACCCTGCCCGTAGTCACACTCGAGCGCGACGAGCGCATCCGCTTGGTCCTGCGTCTCGATGCCCTCGGCGATCACCGCCACGCCAAGCGTGCGGGCGAGTTCGATGATCATGCGAACGAACGACGCCTCGCGTCCGCCGCGGGCGAGGCCGTCGACGAACGACTTCGCAATCTTCAGCATGTCGAACGGGAGCGTGTGCAGGTAGCTGAGCGACGAGTAGCCGGTCCCGAAGTCGTCGAGCGCGAATCTCGCCCCGAGCGCGCGCAACTCGGCGATCGTGGCCTTGACTCGCTCGGAGTCCTCGAGGAGGACGGTCTCGGTGATCTCGAATACGACGCTACGCGGATTGACCTCGGCGTCCGACAGCGTCGCGCGCACGCGATCGACGAGACCCGGGTCGCGAAGCTCGACCGCGCTGAGATTGACGTGGATGGCGACCTGCGACCCGGCCCCCGGCCCGATCGGGCCGTGTTCCTCCCACCGGCGGGCCTGCTGACAGGCCTCCTCGAGCACGTACTGACCAAGTGACAGGATCAGCCCGGTCTCCTCGGCTAGCGGGACGAACTCCGACGGGCCGACGAGGCCGCGGCGCGGATGCTCCCAGCGCACGAGCGCCTCCTCGGCGACCAGCGCACCGGTGTCGAGATCGATGATCGGCTGGAAGTAAAGAGTCAGCTGCTGGCGCTCGATCGCGAGCCGCAGCTCCTCCTTGAGGCCGTGGCGCTCGAGCACGGCCTCACCCATGCTCGGGTGGAACACCTGGAAGTTACCCTTGCCGTTGGTCTTGGCCTTGTACATCGCGACGTCCGCGTCGCGGATCAGCTCATCGGCGGATGCGGCGCCGCTGTGACTCGTGGCGATGCCGCAACTGACGTACACCGACACGCTCTCCGAGCCGACGTCGACCGGAAGAACGAACGCGTCCATGATCCGTTGCGCGACGGTGACCGCGGCGGTCTCGGCGTCGTGGCTGTCCTCGACCATCACCGCGAACTCGTCCCCGCCGAGGCGCGCGATCAGGTCCTCGGGCCGCAGGCAGGCACGCAGGCGCGACGCGACCGACACGAGCAGCTCGTCGCCGGCCGAGTGCCCGAGGCTGTCGTTGACCGTCTTGAAGTCGTCGAGGTCGATGAACAGCACCGCGAGCTCGCCGCGGCGATCGGCGAGCGCACTCTTGACCTTGTCGGTGAACAGCGACCGGTTCGCGAGGTTCGTGAGTGGATCGTGGTAGGCCTGGTGGTGGAGCTGCTCCTGAAGCATCGACAACTGCATGACGGCCTGCTCGAGGCGGTCGTACTGGAGCGCGACGCTCGCGTTGCCGGCGAGCGTGTCGAGTAGCCGCAGATCGTCGTGTGCGAACGAGCGCACGACGCCGAAACGATTAGCGAGCATGATCGCGCCGATCATCCGGTCCTCGCCCGGGAGCGGAGCCACCATCGCGTGGGTCACGCCGCGGGCCTCGAGGTAGCGCTGGAGGCGTGCGCCGCCGAACGGAGGGTCGAGCGTGATCGCGCCGCCGCCGCTGCGCTCGAGCACCTCGTGCATCGCATCGGCAACCTCGGAGTCGACTGGCTCCATCAACTCGCGGTAGCTGCCGGGTCCGAGCATCGTCCGCAGCGATGGGTTCTCCTCCGACCCGAACAGGATGATCTCGGCCAGCTCGGCGCGGAACGCCTCGAGCGAGCGGACGAGCAGGCCCTCGAGCGCGTGGGCGATCTCACGCGAGCGTGCGAGCGTGCGGTTGGCCTCGTACAGGAACTCGAGCCGCTTGTGACGCTCGCGCTCGGACAGGTACGCGCGGTATGCCGCGAACAGCGTCAGCGACGGGATCGCGAGGAGCGGGAGCGCCCGGGCATTCGAGGACGCGATCACCGCGCCGCACAGCCCGAGGCTGGCGTTGCTGAGCGTCACCACGAGATCCATCGACAGCATGTGGGCGACGGTGCGGAGCTTCACCATGCCCTCCGAGAGGGAGATCGCGCATGCGATCAGGATCACGGTGACGAATCCGGAGACCTGCGTGGCGATCAGTGCCGCGACCCAGATGCGCTGTCCGACGTGATCTGACGCGGGTGCAAGCGCGTGGATGACGAGCAGCGCGATGCAGGCATGGACCGCGAACTGGGAGATGTTGAAGACGAACTTGACCGGCGGCAGGCGGCGGTCGAACAGCATCACGATCGCGCTCCCAAGCAGACAGCCGATGAGGAGCGCCTCGGCGCTGCAGAAGATCAGCCCGAACACGATCGGGATATCCCCGAGCGAGAACGAGTGCGCCCCACGCCGGAAGTGCAGATGGACGATGCAGCGCTCGGCGATCGCGAAGGCGATCGCGATCGACCACCACGGCAGGTGCGGGTGCGAGAGGGGCTGAAGGCCGTGCACCGGGCCGGCGTAGAGGGCCACGGCGGCGGCGATCAACAGGAGATTCAGACCCCAAACGGGGTGGACGTCGCGAGCACGGCGAAGCGCTCCCGACAGGCGGGAGGACGGCTTGGGCTGGGGTTCGGTGGAGGTCGCGGCTCTCATCCTCAGTGCGCCGACTCGTGTCGCCGGCAGCCCTTCGCGTAAGCATCGGCGCATGCGCGCAAAAGTTGAGCATTGCGCGCGTACAGGTTCGGACCGTAGGCGTCAGGAGCCGCTTTTCCACGGGTCTGTTCCGCAGTGCATCAAAGCCGACGAAAGCGACCGGTCACGGGCCCGGCGAATACTCTCCGTTTTCGCGGTTTTGCAGGCAAAACGGACCGGGCTCAAGGGTCGTTTCCGTCCCCCACCGTGCTATCATTATGTGCACAGTTCTCGACGCCCCGGCGCGCGCCAGGTTGCGCGGACCCGGGGCGTCTCTGATGTATCGGAGGATCGTTGGCAATTGACGATGGCGCCGCAGGGCGCCCTAACCAGCAGAGCAGTTATGACGCGCAGGACATCACCGTCCTCGAGGGCCTCGAGGCTGTCCGCAGGCGTCCCGGCATGTACATCGGCTCGACGGGCGAGCGCGGCCTGCACCATCTCGTCTACGAGGTCGTCGACAACTCTGTCGACGAGGCATTGGCGGGGCGCGCCGACCGCGTCGACATCACGATCCATCCGAACAACTCGGTCACCGTGCGCGACAACGGCGCGGGCATCCCGGTGGCGATCATGGAGAAGGAGCAGCGGCCTGCCGTCGAGGTCGTACTGACTGTCCTGCACGCCGGCGGCAAGTTCGGCCAGGGCGGCGGCTACAAGGTCTCGGGCGGACTGCACGGCGTCGGCGTATCAGTCGTGAACGCGCTGTCAGAACGCCTCGACGTCGAGGTTCGCCGCGACGGGTTCGTGTGGACCCAGTCGTTCGAGCGGGGCAATCCGCTGGGGGACCTCCAGAAGGGCGAGCCGACCCGGGAGACCGGTACGACGATCACGTTCGTGCCGGACGCCGACGTGTTCGAGACGCTCGACTTCAACTTCAACACGCTCGAGGAGCGCATGCGTGACACCGCGTTCCTCACCCGCGGCTTGCGCATCACGCTCGTCGACAAGCGCGGCGAGGGTCACAAGGCCGAGTTCCACTACGAGGGCGGAATCGTCGACTTCGTCAAGTACCTCAACCGCAACAAGGAGCCCATCACCGCCAAGGTGATCTCGTTCGAGGGCGAGAGCGACGAGGGCGCCGTCGAGGTCGCAATGCAGTGGAACTCCTCCTATCAGGAGTCGGTGTTCTCGTTCGCCAACAACATCAACACGATCGAGGGCGGGGCTCATCTATCTGGTTTCCGCTCGGCGCTGACCACTGCGCTCAACAAGTACGCCAGGGACAAGGGCGAGCTCAAGGACAAGGACGACGCGCTAACAGGCGAGGACGTCCGCGAGGGCCTGACCGCGGTGATCTCAGCCAAGCTGACCGACCCGCAGTTCGAGGGCCAGACCAAGACCAAGCTTGGAAACCCGGGCATGGACGGCTTTGTGCGCTCGGTCGTGTACGCGCGCCTATCCGAGTTCCTCGAAGAGAATCCTCAGGACGCCCGCAGGGTGATTCGTAAGAGCGTCGATGCGGCGCGGGCCCGTGCCGCCGCGCGCAAGGCGCGCGATCTGACCCGACGCAAGTCCGCGCTCGAGAACTCGGCCCTGCCCGGCAAGCTCGCCGACTGCTCGGTCAAGGACCCGTCCCTCGCGGAGCTGTTCGTGGTTGAGGGCGACTCGGCGGGCGGCTCTGCCGTCAGCGCACGTGACCGCAGCACCCAGGCGATCCTGCCGCTTCGCGGGAAGATCCTGAACGTCGAGAAGAGCCGCATCGACAAGGTGCTGGCCAACACGGAGGTCCAGGCGCTGATCACCGCGATCGGCACCGGCGTGCGCGACGAGTTCGACCTCGGCAAGGCGCGCTACCACAAGATCGTCCTGCTGACTGACGCCGATGTCGACGGCGCCCACATCCGCACGCTCGCGCTGACGCTGCTGTTCCGGGAGATGCAGCCGTTGATCGAGGCCGGCTACGTGTACATCGCCAAGCCGCCCCTCTATCGGCTGACCCGGGGACAGAAGCACCGGTACATCGAGCGCGAGTCTGAGCTCGAGGACATCCTGCTCGGCGACAAGTTCGAGAAGATCGAGATCTTCGATCGGTACAACAAGCAGTTGAAGCTGACCGATACGCGCTGGAAGCGCTTCAACCGGCTGCTCAAGCAGTACGACGGTTGGGCCTCCGCGCTCCGCGCGGCGCATGGTCATGGCGTGATCAGCTTCCTGCAGCAGGCGAGGCTGCTGGAGGAACAGGTCTCGGACGTCGACGCGCTCGTGCGCCACATCAAGGACGGCCAAAACGGCGAGGCCTTCCGTGCCGAGCTGCTGTCCGAGAACGAGCACGAGGTCGTCATCCGCACGGTCGAGGCGAAGACCGGCCTCGCCACCACGCACACGATTCCGCGCGCCACGCTCGACGCCGAGGAGTACCACCAGCTGGCCGAGGTACACAAGGAACTGGTCGAGCTGGTCGGCACGCCTCCATTCCATGTCGCGCTCGGCGAGAACAGCAAGGACGCGGCCACGTTCGACGAGCTGCGCGAGGCAGTGCTGGCGATCGCGCAACGCGGGATCGAGTACTACCGCTTCAAGGGCCTCGGCGAGATGGACGCGCACGAGCTGCGCGAGACGACCATGGACCCCAGCTCGCGGACGCTCGTGCAGGTCACCATGGAGGACGCGGCGTCGGCCGACATGGTGTTCTCGATGCTGATGGGCGACCAGGTCGAGCCGCGCCGGGCGTTCATCGAGGAGAACGCGCGGCTCGCCACGCTGGACACGTAGGAGGACTGACTAATGGCATCGATCGACACCATCGGCGGCGGCAACATCGAGCCCCGCGGGCTCGAAGACGAGATGCGCTCGGCGTATCTCGACTACGCCATGTCGGTGATCGTCGGGCGCGCTCTGCCCGACGTCCGCGACGGTCTCAAGCCGGTCCACCGCCGGATCCTCTACGCGATGAACGAGCTCGGTCTGCGGCCGCCGCGCAAGCACGTCAAGTGCGCGACGATCATCGGCGAGGTCATGGGCAAGTACCACCCGCACGGGGACTCGCCCATCTACGACACGCTGGCCCGAATGGCGCAGGACTTCTCGATGCGCTATCCGCTCATCGACGGGCACGGGAACTTCGGGAACATCGACGGTTGGGGCGCGGCGGCCATGCGCTACACCGAAGCCCGGCTCGACCCGCTCGCCACCGAGATGCTGCGCGACATCGACCAGGAGACGGTCGACTTCGCCCCCAACTTCGACGGCTCCAAGCAGGAGCCGCTGGTCCTGCCAGCCCGGTTCCCGAACCTGCTCGTCAACGGCGGCTCGGGGATCGCGGTGGGCATGGCGACGAACATCCCGCCGCACAACCTGCGCGAGGTTGTCGCCGCGACGCTCGCCTACATCGACGACCCCGACATCGACGTCGAGGGCCTGATGAAGCACATCAAGGGCCCTGATTTCCCGACCGCCGGGACGATCCTCGGACGCGAGGGGATCCGTGACGCATACGCCACCGGCCGCGGGCGGATCCGCGTGCAGGCCAAGGCCCACATCGAGCCGATCGGCCAGGGCAAGGAGGCGATCATCGTCACCGAGCTGCCGTTCCAGGTCCGCAAGGGCGGGGACGGCGGGGTGATCGAGAAGATCGCGACGCTCGTCCACGAGAAGAAGGTCTCCGAGATCAGCGATATCCGGGACGAGTCGGACCGCAACGGGATGCGGATCGTGATCGAGCTCAAGCGCGACGCGATCCCGAAGGTCGTGCTCAACAAGCTGTTCAAGCACACGTCGATGCAGCAGACGTTCGGCGTGAACGTGGTCGCGCTCGTCGACAACGTGCCGCGCACCCTGTCGCTGCGCGAAGTGATCGGCCACTACGTCGACCACCAGCGCGAGATCATCGTCCGCCGGACGAAGTACGAGCTCCGCCGCGCCGAGGAGCGCGCCCATGTCCTTGAGGGACTGCTGATCGCGCTCGCCAACCTCGATGAGGTGATCGCGCTGATCCGCGGGTCGCAGACGCCGGAGGTCGCGCGCACTGGCCTGGTCGAGCGGTTCGAGCTGACCGTCGTGCAGGCCCAGGCGATCCTCCAGCTGACCTTGAGCCGGCTGACCGCGCTCGAGGCCGACAAGATTACGCAGGAGCACAAGGACCTGATCGAGCGGATCAAGGAGCTCCGCGAGATCCTCGGTGACGAGAGCCGGGTCATGGCGCTGATCAAAGAGGAGCTGGCCGAGATCGCCGAGACCTACGGCGACGACCGGCGCACCGAGATCATCCACGCCGAGGGCGAGATCGACATCGAGGACCTGATCGCCGATCAGCAGATGGTGATCTCGATCACACATTCCGGCTACATCAAGTCGCTGCCGCTATCCACGTACCGCCAGCAGCGCCGGGGTGGCGTGGGTGTGACCGGGATGGACATGAAGGACGACGACTACATCGAGCACCTGTTCGTGTCCTCCACTCACGACTACCTGCTGTTCTTCACGAATCGAGGCAAGGTCTACCGGCTCAAGGTCTACGAGCTGCCCGAGGCCTCGCGCACGGCACGTGGCCGGGCGCTGGTGAACCTGCTGCCGTTGCGCGAGGGCGAGCGGGTGCAGTCCGTACTGGCGACCCGCGACTTCGGCGAGGGCAAGTACCTCGTGTTCGCCACCCGCAAGGGCATGGTCAAGAAGACCGAGTTCGGCGCCTACAACACGCCGATCAAGGCCGACGGGATCATCGCGATCAACATCCGAGACGACGACGAACTGATCGCCGTCCGGCGGACCTCGGGGAACGACGACATCATCATGGTGTCGCGCTCGGGGCAGGCCGCGCGGTTCAGCGAGAGCCGGGTCCGGTCGATGGGCCGGGACACGAGCGGCGTTCGCGGCATGAACGTCTCCCAGAAGGGCAACTCGGTGCTGGCGATGGACGTCGCGCGCGACGACCAGGAGCTGCTCGTGGTCACCGAGAACGGCTACGGCAAGCGCACCCCGATCCCCGACTATCCGGCCAAGGGCCGCGGCACGATGGGCGTCAAGACGATCACGCTTACCGAGAACAAGGGAGCGCTGGCCGGCGCGCTGGTCGTGCGCGAGCACCAGGAGCTGGTGTTCATCTCCCAGAACGGGATGGTCCAGCGGACCTCGGTGCGAGGGATCAGCCGCTACGGGCGCGCGTCTCAGGGCGTCAAGGTGATGAACATCCGCGACGACGACCAGGTCAGCGCGGTGGCGCTCGTGGTCGAGTCCGAGACCTCGACGGCGGCGACGGTTGCCGGCGAGGGCGACGTCGACCTCGAGGCGGAGACGGGATCGGTGCTCGCAGGAGACGAGCCCGGCGCTGTGGATGAGACCGGCGCCGATGGCGAGTCCTTCGACGACGGCGATCTCGCGGACGACGACGAGTCGGTCGACGAAGACGAGTCGGTCGACGAAGACGACCCGGACGCCGAGGACGACCCGGACGCCGAGGACGAGTAGCAACCTCCTCAGGGCCCGTTGTAGCGGAGCGCCCAAGCGGTCGAGGTCGACTCGGCTGAAGACAACGCGGGCTAAGGCCTGGATCGCTCAAGCAACGTCGCGAACCTACCGATAAGCGGTGAAATGGGTTCCGGGCGGCCACAGTTGCGGTCGTTGCTGGCGCACGCCGCCAGCACGTCCGGCCCGGTCACGCGCTTTGGCGGCGCGCGGCGGGGCCCGAGTCGGCTGGTCGTAGCGCTTGTGATCGGGTGGCTGGCGGTGATCGCGACCGGTGGCTGGCTTCTTTCCCATTCTCAGGCGACGAGCCGCAACGGGATGACGGCCCGGCTCCAGACGCGTGTTCAGTTCGCCGCGGGGTTCGTGTCGATCTATGCGGGCGACCTTCTGAGCAGCCAGCGAGCGCAGGCGCTGACCTGGTTCGCCGGCCCGGCGATCTCGCAGAGCACGTTGGATCGCGACGCGACCGCGCTGGGGCTGCGTGCCGTGGCGGTCCTCGACGCGAACGGCCGCGTGATCCGCTCCGCGACGTCGGCGCCGAGCTCGCTGGTCGGAATGCTCGCCGACAGGTACGCGGCCCTTTCCGGAACGTTCAGCGAGCCCGACTCTTCCGGTGTGTCGCTGACCGACGTCGGCGGCACGCCGATGCTCACCTTTGCGGTCGCGTACCAGACCCCGTCGGGCCGGCGCGTTTTCACGGGCGCCTACACGATGGCCGAGTCGGTGTTGCCCACCGTTCTCGGGAGCGTTCTCTCGAACGGCGGCTGGCAGGCGTATCTCGTCGATCCGAGGGGAGGGCTGCTGACCGCCGTTCCAACCGGGGGGCCGCAGCCCCGCACGCTCGCCCAGGCCGACCCCGGTCTCTCGCAAGCCGTGCGCCGCGCGAACAAGGGGTCATACGACAGCCCGCAGGGGAAGCAGTACTTCGTCACCGCCAACGTCGCCGGGACCTCGTGGCGGATCGTGCTCCGCGACCCCGAGGCACAGCTGTTCACGTTCCTCAACGGCGCCGGCAGGTGGCTCGCGTGGCTCGCGATCGCCGGTCTGGGCGTGGCCGGGCTCGCGATCATCGGCCTGATCACGCGCCTCCACCGCCGGCGTGATCAGCTGACGCTGCTCAACGGCGAACTCGCGCGTCTGGCCGCGGTCGACCCGCTGACCGGGCTGCGCAACCGGCGCGCGATCGAGGAGTACCTCCACGACGCGATCAGCGCCGCGCGCCGGCACGATCTCGCGCTGTCGCTGCTGGTCATCGACATCGATCACTTCAAGCACGTCAACGACACGCTCGGACACCGCAGCGGCGACGCCGTGCTCGCGCACACCGCCCGCGTGCTCGACTGCGCGCTGCGCACCGAGGACGCGATCGGCCGCTGGGGCGGCGAGGAGTTCCTGGTGGTGCTCACGGGCACCGACGAGGACGGCGCGGTGCGCGCGACCGAGCGGCTGCGCGTCGCGCTGGCGGACGATCAGCCCGAGGCTGCGGGCGCCCACGGCCTGACCGTGACGATCACGATCGGCGTCGCCGAGTGGCGCCACGAGGAGATCGACGAG
Source organism: uncultured Solirubrobacterales bacterium (assembly GCA_963770615.1). Lineage (GTDB taxonomy): Bacteria > Actinomycetota > Thermoleophilia > Solirubrobacterales > Solirubrobacteraceae > Palsa-465. The sequence goes on from CAVYQJ010000024.1 coordinate 21,390, forward strand.
TTGGTCAGCCGTGCCGACAGCGCGCTCTACCTCGGCAAGGCCGCCGGCCGGGACAACGTGCAGGTGTCGCGTCCGGTCCCGGGGCTGGCGTAGGCCGGCCCTTTAACGGGTGAAGGGCGCCGTCGACCCGGCGCCCTTCACAGTTTGGCTGGCATCACCGATGCGAGGTTGGAATAGACCGGAGGGACCAATCCCGGCACTCGCGCCGGCGGTGTCTCGGGGGGACTCCGCTAGGCGGGGTCAGCCTCCGACTTAGCGGCCGGACACCTCCAGGGTCCCGGAAGTACTTTCAGACAGTCGGACCACCTCCTTTCTCTGGTGATCATCAGATTACCAACCGCTTCGGTGGGTGTCAGCACCGCGTGATCGGTTGCCGCCGTCGCGGCTCGGGGCGCGGAGGATCTGCGCTCGACGCTCGTCCGTGGGAGCGCCCGCTTCTGGGCCTCCCCAACCTGATCAACGCAGCAAACTGGCGCCGGCGCGGGCGGCCGGTCCACATAAGCATGCACCAGCTGTATTTCGCGCTTAGCCGGCTTGGGGCGGGCCGGTTTGCCGCGTTATCCAGGCCGCGCGTAGCGCAGGCGCAGCCGAAAGCCTAGGCCGCGAGGTACTGCTGCCAGGCGACCGGGATCGTCGGGCTTGCCACGTGGATGAACACGGTGGCGCTCGGCATCCGCGGCTGCTTGAGCAGGTGCATGCCGGCCTGGCGGGGGAGCGCGTCGCCCTTGCGGCGGTTGCAGGGTGCGCAGGAGGCGACGATGTTGTCCCATCCCGACCCGCCGCCCTTCGATCTTGGGATCACGTGGTCGACGGTCAGGCTTGAGCGCGAGCCGCAGTACTGGCAGGTCCAGTTGTCGCGGGCGAACACGGCGCGCCGGGTGATCTTGCGGCGGTGGGTGTCGCGCGGGATCCGAACGTAGGAGACGAGCCGGATCACGACCGGTCGGGACATCGACGCGGTCGCCGAATGGAGCTCCCAGTCGCCGCGCTCGATCACCTCGGCCTTCTCCTTCAGGAGCAGGACGACAGCGCGGCGAACGGTGCAGACGTTGATCGGCTCGTAGGTCGCGTTCAATACGAGCACCCGGCCACCCTCACGTCCGCGTCGCTGGTGCTCGGGAGGCGACGCGGACCACACTGGCGCTGGTACTGAAGTGGCCATGGCTGGCCGCAGTCTACCGGTGCCTCCGGTAGAGCTGATAAGCCTTTGTTACGTCCCATGGGATCGCGCTGGAGATCCTCAGGTGATCGCGGCCGGGAACGACCCGAGGACGCGCAGGACTTCCACGTGGGCGCGCAGGCCGACGAGGGCGTCGGCGACGTGCGGCTCGATGTCGCGACCCTCGAGATCGAGGAAAAACATGTACCGCCCGAGGCCCTGCTTGCGGGGCCGCGACTCGATCCGGGTGAGATTGACGTCGCGCGTGGCGAACTCGGACAGGCAGTGGACGAGCCAGCCCGGCGCCTCGGAGCCGACGCCCCAGAACACGACCGCGGTCTTCCACGGCCCGAGCGGTGGTGCCGCCGCTGAATCGGATCCGCCCGCGCCGCTTGGGCCCCCCAAACCGCCCGCCCGGCCGGGCCGCCCAGCGCGCCGAGGCCGCCAACCCGCCCGCGCCGCCCAACCCTCCCGGCGGCGCCCCGAGCGGTCCCAGCCACACGAACCGGGTCTCGTTGTCGGCCACGTCCTCGACGCCGGCGCGGAGCACCTGACAGCCGTAGCGTTCGGCCGCCACGCGATTGCCGAGCGCCGCCCACCGACCGTCGTGCTCGGCCACGGTCTTGACCGCCTCGGCGGTCGAGCTGCCGGCGAGCACCTGCGCCCCCGGCAGCCGCGTGCGGATGAACCGGGCGCACTGGGCGGTCGCCTGTGGATGCGACACGACCGTCTCGATCTCGGAGAGCTCGAGCGGGGTCCGGGCGATCAGGCAATGGCGAATCGGGTGGACGACCTCGCCGAGGATCGCGACGTCCTCGGTCTCCATCGCCAGGGCGTCGAGCGTGGCGTTGACCGAGCCCTCGAGCGAGTTCTCGATCGGGACCAGCGCGCGCTGGACGGCGCCGAAGTGAACCGCCATCACGGTGTCGTAGATCGTCGGGTAGGGGATCGCGTCCAGCTCGCGCCCGGCCGTCGCCGCGAGCAGCGCCTCCTGGGTCCAGGTGCCCTCAGGGCCGAAATAGGCGACGCGCATCCGCTCGGGGTGAGGCATCTAGCGGGGCGACGCGAGCGGCATCTCGCGGGGCGAGGAGGGCTCCACTAGCGCGAGCGCTGCCGTACGTCCGCCCCGAGCGCGCGCTTGACCGCCTCGTCCTCCTCGGGCGAGAGCTCGAGCTCGGGCTTCCCTTCCCGCACCTCCTTGGCGTACAGCCGGGCTTGGTCGCGGTGGTGGATCGAGGACAGCACCACCCCTGAACGGTTGGCGTCGAGCAGCGCGATCGACGTCGACTGGCGCCCCGACATCTCCCCGTAGGCGTCGTAACGGATCAGCGCGCGGTACGCGACCGACCCGTCGATCCTCCGTTCGGCCGTCTCCATCCGGCGCTCCAACCGCTCCGAGGCTTCTTGGACGTACCCGTAGAGCGCCTCGAACTGCTGCTGGAGCGACGCGGCGTGCGCCACCAGGTCCTGGTCGGAGCCGCCGAGGATCGCCCGCTGAGCGGCCCGGAGCCGTCTCAGCTTGATCCCGAGGATCGTGCAGAAGAGGAGCGCCAGAAGGGCGGTGGCCCCCGCCGCGATGGCCACGATCCCAGCCGTGCTGTTCAGGTTGTGCACTGCCGACAGCATACGATCACGCCAGTCATCACTGGAACGTGACCGTGAACGTCTGCGAGTTGTTCGCGACGTTCTTCTCGCCCGGCACGGGCACGATCTCGGCGGTGACCGAGTGCGTCCCCTTTGGAGGCGTCGTGCTTAGCGTGACCTGACAGCTGGTCGACTCGCCCGCGGTCGTCTGCGGGACGATCGTCTGCCCGCTGACTCCCGTCCCCGACACCGTCACCCGGCACTTCACGTTGGTCTCGGTGTTCTGCCCGGTGTTCGCGAAGTCGAGCGTGAACGTCGGCGCCGGGCTCGCCGGGATCGAGTTCGTCGAGCCGGGTTGGAGCGTGCTGCCGCCGACGCTGACCGAGTTCAGCTGGTGTCCGTGGAGACCCGGGGCGATGGGCCCGCTGCTCGATCCTGATGATGACGAGGGCAGCGTCACGTGGAGCGCGGTGGCGACGTGTTGCGGGTCGAGCCACTGGATCGAGGGCAGGAACTGGTCCGAGTTGAGCTGCTGGCCGCCCAGCCCGCCGACCGTTATCCCGGCCGCGCGCAGGGCCCCGACGATCTGCGGAACGCTGTAGTCCTTGTAGAGGACGTCGGAGGCGTAGAACCGCGCCATCTCGGCGGCGATCGTGTCGACGGCGTTCTGGCGCGTCTGGGATTGGAGGGCCGCACCGATCTGGTTGGCGATGTTGCTCATCCCGTCCTTGCGCATCTGCATCGCGGAGACGAAGTCCTGCTGGGCTCCCTTCACCTCGTCGGGAGTGCTGAGGCCCTTCGCGTCATTGAGTTCAGTCGTGCCCGCGCTGACCGCCTGAGCGAGGCTCTGCGAAAGGCTGGTGGGGTCGCTCGTCCCGCCCGAGAGCGCGGTGAAGAAGTTCGTACCCGTCTGGACCGAGCGTGCGTTCAGCGAGGCGACGCTGTTGTTGTAGTCCTTTAGCGCGCTGTTGCGGGCGCTGGTCTCGCAGCCGTTGACCAACACCGCGATCAGGATGATCGCGATCACAACGATGGCCACGAGGCCGATGCGGCGGACCATGATCGACTGACGGTCCGCACCCGGGGGCCGGCGGCCCCCGCCGGTCGGCGGTCGACGGCGGCGCGGCGCCGCCCGTGGCGCGGTACGAGTCTCCTCAGGCTCGTCGAAGAACGACACGCTGCTCGCTCCTTGCGGGAATTTGGAAGCGCCCAGTATGACCACACGGACGGCGGTAAGGCATTTCCGAACGTTTGCAGGCAAAGGGGAAGGCGACCGTCGTCGCGAAAAGATGCCCGTGCGCACGGACGACCCCTCCGACTCGCAGGCCCCGACCCGGATCGGGCGGTCGCCCGAGCAGGGCGAGGAGCCAACCGGGCCGGGGCTGGCGGAGACCGGGCCCCCGGATACTGAACCGTCTGGGAGCGGATCCCCCGGGCCGGGATCCCCCGGGCCGGGATCCTTCGGGCCGGGATCCTTCGGGCCGAGATCCTCCGGGATACGACCCTCCGGGCCGAGATCGTCTGGGACGGGACGATCAGGAAAGGGACGGTCCGCGACGGGACTGTCACGCGCGGGACGCTCCGGGGCCCCAACGTCCGGGCAGGGACTTTCCGAAAGGGGATCGGACGCCCCCGTCGTCCTCGATCGGTACCGCCTGCGCCGCCGGCTCGGGACCGGCGGGTTCGCGACCGTCTGGCTCGCGCGCGACCAGCGCCTCGACCGCGACGTGGCGATCAAGATCCTCCCCCGCGAGCGCGTCGTCGGCGGGCGCTTCGAGCGCGAGGCCCGCGCCGCCGCCCGGCTCGCGCACCCCGGAATCGTCACTTTGTACGAGGCCGCGGTCGACGACGAGGGCGCGTACCTGGTCTCGGAGCTGGTCCACGGGTCGACGCTCGACCGGATGCTCACCGAGGGCCTGCTGTCGGACCGCGACGTCGTCCAGATCGGGATCGCGCTGTGCGACGCGCTCTCCCACGCCCACGCGCACGGCGTGATCCACCGCGACGTCAAGCCGTCCAACGTGCTGGTCCCCGAGCATCCGACCTCGCCGGCGGGACTCGCCCGGCTGACCGACTTCGGCGTCGCCCGCGTGGCCGGGGGCGACGCGCTGACGATGACCGGCGACGTGATCGGCACGGCGGCCTACATGGCGCCCGAGCAGGCCCAGGGGCTCCTGGCGGGCGCGCCGGCCGATCTGTTCTCGCTGGCGCTCGTCGTGTACGAGGGCCTGACCGGCGTCAACCCGGTTCGGACGGGGGCCGCCGGCCAGTCCGCGCGCCGTCTCGGGATGCATCTGCCGCCGTTGCGCCGGCAGCGCCGCGACCTTCCGCGCGAGCTCGGCCAGGCGATCGACCTGGCGCTCCGGCCGCGTCCCGGCGAGCGCGGGCGGATCGAGGAGCTTCGGGTCGCCTTGGCGACGGTCGCCGGCAGGGTCCGCGACGATCCGGGCGTCGTCGCCGAGCCGTGGCGGCCACGAACGACGATCCGACGGCCCGACACCGACGAGGTTCACCTCCGGATAGAGGATCACCGCCGGCGAGCCGAAGCCGAGGATTGGGAGCGCACGCACCCAGACGACGAAGAGGGCCGCGAACCACGCGGCGAACCACGCGGCGAACCACGCGGCGAACCGCGTCGCGAACCGCGCCGCGAGGCCCGAGAACGCCGACAACGTCGAGCGATCGCCGATCCGAACGACCACGACGCCGGCGAGCGGCCCCATCGTGAGAATGCGCACATTCCGTGGCCACGGCGGGCGCTCGCGGGTGCCGCGGCGGCGGCGTTGACCGCCTGGCTCGTGCGCCACGCGCCCGGCTCCTCCCCGCTCCCGACCGCGGGGACGGCCTGCGTGGCCGGGGTCCTCGTCGCCGCGCTCCCGCGCGCAGGATGGTTCGCGCTGACCGCGTTCATGGCGACCGGCCTCCTCATCCACGAGCACGCCGGCGGCGCGCTGCTGCTGCTCGCCGGCGCCCTCGTCCCCGTCGTCCTGTCGCCGCGCGACGGACCGGCCTGGCCGCTGTCCGCAGGCGCGCCGGCGCTCGGCGCGATCGGCCTTGCCGGCGCGTGGCCCGCGGTGGCCGGGCTCGCAGGCCCCCTCTGGCGCCGCGCGATGCTGGGCGCGACGGGCTGGGTGTGGCTGGCGCTGGCCCGCGCGACATACAGCTCGTCGACCTCCGACGCTCTCCACCACGCCATAACCCCGCTCCTCACGGTCGGCACGCTCGTCGGCGCCGGAGTCTGGGCGGCGGCCGCGATCGTGCTTCCGTGGGCCGGAATCCGGCGCTCGCCCGTGCTCGAGGCGACACTGCTCGCGGGCTGGGCGGTGGCGCTCGCGTTGGCCACCGTCGCGGCCTCGCATATGGGCGCGGCAGTCCCGCGAATATCGGTCGAAAACGCGCTGTTGGGGGCGTTCGCCGGGGCATTTGTGGCGCTTGTCACAAGGCGAGCTGGGCACCGGCTGGCGACCGCGAGATGGGCGAAAGATTGCGCGCCGACCGCGTAGCATGGAACTTCGGCTAATCCCGCGAATTCCTGCCGGCGACGGGATGTCGCCGGGTAGCCATGAGCGTTCTGAAGAACCTGGAGAACAAGATCGCAGGCCTCGTCGAAGGCACGTTCAGCCGTGCCTTCCGCTCCGAGGTGCGCCCGGTGGAGATCGCCCGCAAGCTCGCCCGCGAGATGGAGGAGCACAAGTCGTTCTCGGTGTCGAGGACGTACGCCCCGAACGAGTACCGCGTGTTCCTGTCTCCTCGCGACCGTGAGCGCTTCGCCGGCTACGAGGCAGCGCTAACAGCGGAGCTTGCCGGGTATCTGCTCGAGCATGCACGCAGGGAGCGACTGACCTTGCTGTCACGGCCGGTGATCGAGTTCGAGACCGACGACAGGCTCGGCTTGGGCGAGTTCGGCATCCAGACGCGGGTCGCCCAGCCCGAGGACGAGCCAGTCAGCGCTCCGGCCGAGGTCCAGTCGGGACGCACGATGGTCTACAGCAACGCCGAACGGGTCGCGGAGCCGCTCGAGGAGCGCGGCCGGGCACGGGCGGCGAAGGTGCTGCTCCTCCTCGACGGCAAGCGGGTAGTGGTCGGACCGGCTGGCGCGACGCTCGGGCGCGGCCGGCAGTGCGACGTGGTGCTGAGCGACCCGAACGTGTCGCGCCAGCACGCCGAGATTCGTCCCCGCGGCGGGTCGTGGGTGCTCACCGACCTTGGCTCGACCAACGGCTCACGCCTCAACGGACGCCGGGTCGACGACTCCGAGGTGCTGCGCGAAGGCGACGAGATCGAGCTCGGCGAGTCGGTGATGACGTTCAGCCTGGAATAGCGATGCTCGCGCCCGTCTCGGTAGGTCTCAAGTTCGGCTTCCTTATCGTTCTCTACCTATTCCTCATGTGGGTGGCGTGGAGCGCGATGCGCGATCTGCGCCGGGGTCGCGGCGGCACGGTCCGGGCCGAAGACGCCGCCCCGTACGACGCCACCGGCATGTACCCGGCGTCCAACGGCTTTGGCGATCACGATTCAGACGGCTTCGAGCCGCGGCTGACGGTCGAGCGCGCGCCGGGGCACGAAGTCGGCAGTGCGTATGAAATTCCGAACCAGGGCGCTACTCTCGGCCGCGGAGACGTCGAGATCAGGCTCGACGATCCGTTCGCATCCGCGCACCACGCCCGCGTCTCGCGGGAGGGTCACGTCGTCGTGATTGAGGACCTCGGATCCACCAATGGGACCTACCTGAATGAGGAGCAGCTGAACGGCCCCCAGCCGCTGCATCCTGGCGATCGGATCAGGATTGGCGATTGCGAATTCTCTTACGAGCAATGAGGATCACTCCTGCGATGAGGATCGAGCGAACCTGACCATGCTGCGCGCGGCGGAGACCACCTGCAAGACCGACACCGGCCGTCAGCGGCGGGACAACGAGGACAGCGCGTTTGCGCGCGCGCCGGTGTTCGTCGTTGCCGATGGCATGGGCGGCGCCCAGGCGGGCGAGGTCGCCTCGCGGATCGCGGTCGAGGCGTTCGAGCAGGGACTTCCCGACTCGGGCAGCCCCGAGGAACGGCTCGCCACCCGGGTGCGGGAGGCCAACGCGCAGATCTACGAGCGCTCGCGCGCCGATCGGCAGCGGGCCGGCATGGGGACGACCCTGACCGCCGCGTACGTCGACGACACCCACGTCGCGATTGCCCATGTCGGCGACAGTCGCGCCTATCTGTTCCGGGACGGGACGCTCCAGCGCCTGACCCAGGACCACTCGCTGGTCGACGAGCTGGTGCGGCGCGGGAAGCTGACCGAGGAGCAGGCCGCCGAGCATCCGCAGCGGTCGATCATCACGCGCGCACTGGGCCCGGAGCCCGACGTCGAGGTCGACACGTGGACCTACCCCGCGCGCGCCGGCGACGTGGTCCTGCTGTGCAGCGACGGCCTCACCTCGATGATCTCCGAGGAGCGGGTCAAGGCGACCCTGACCGAGCACGACAACCTCGACGAGGCGGCCGACGCCCTGATCCGCGAGGCCAACGAGGCCGGCGGGCGGGACAACATCACCGTGGTGCTGTTCCGCCTCGAGGAGATCGGCGCCGACGACGCGGCCGGCGAGGAGACGATGGTCGGGGTCGCGGTCCCGCGCGATGTGCTCGCCGGGCGCAGCGAGGAGTCCGACGGCTCGGGTGCGACCGCGGTGGCCGTGGCGCCGCCGCCCACGCGCTCGTCAGCCCACCAGATCTCGCCGAGCTCGCCGGCGGGCACACGCCGCCTCCAGGCGCGGCCGCCGGTCACCGTTCGCCGCGACAACCGGTTCATCACGCCGATCGCGGCGCTGCTGGCCATCGTGATCGTGCTCGGCCTCGTCGGCGGGGGCGGGTACCTGGCGAGCCGCCAGCTGTACTTCGTCGGTACCAACGCGCAAGGGATCGTCACCGTCTACCGAGGGTTCCCCTACGACCTGCCGTTCGGCGTGCCGCTGTACGAGACCTACTACGTGTCGGGCGTCCCGGCCTCGGTCGTGCCCGCGGCGCGGCGCGGCGACCTGCTGAACAACGATCTGCGCTCGCAGACGGACGCGACCTCGCTGGTCATGGACCTAGAGCAGGGAAAAATCTCGCCGTGAGTTCAGCTGGGGGCCTGTCCAACCCCGCCTCACCGGGGGGCATGCATGCACCGAGGAGCGACCCGTGAGCGCGCGTAACCGAGAGCTCCTCGGGCTGATTCCCGCGTCGTTGCTCGTGACCGCCGGATTCGCCGGCGTGTTCATCCAGCGCTCGAACGCGTTGTCGAACGTGTCGTTGACCTACGGCGCGCTGTTCCTCGGCCTGTGCATCGCGGCCCACATCTTCATCAGGATCACGCTCCCGCGCGCGGACCCGTACATGTTCCCGCTGGTGACGGTGCTGGCCAGCTTCGGGCTGGTGATGGTCTACCGGATCGATCCGACGCTGGCCCGACAGCAGGCGCAGTGGTTCGTGCTCGGCTTGGTCCTGTTCGCGGTCACGATCCTGCTGTTCCGCGACTACCGCAAGCTCGAGCGCTACCGGTACATCATCGTGTTGATCTCGCTCGGGCTGCTCGTGCTGCCGCGGTTTCCGGGGATCGGCTACTCGGCCAACGGCGCGTATCTCGGGGTGAGGATCCCCGGCGTGTTCGTGTTCCAGCCGGCGGAGTTCGCGAAGATCGGCCTGGTCATCTTCCTGGCCAGCTACCTGCGGGACACGCGGCAGGTGCTCGTCCAGGGCGGCCGGCGCTTCCTTGGAATCACCATCCCGCCGCTCAAGCAGTTCGGTCCCGTGGTCGTGATCTGGGGTCTGGCGATGGCGACGCTGGTCGTGCTCAGTGACACCGGCTCGTCGGTGATGTTCTACGGCGCCCTGCTGGCGATGCTTTACGTCGCGACCAACCGGGTGTCGTTCGTGTTCATCGGGCTGATCGCCGCCGCGATCGGCTTCTGGTACCTGGGCACGCACATACCCCACATCCACGCCCGCGTTGAGACCTGGCTGCATCCGCTGAACCCGACGCTGTACCACGCCCCCCTCGGCAGCTACCAGGTGGCCAACTCGATGTTCGCGCAAGCCGCCGGGGGGTTGTTCGGACAGGGCTTCGGTCAGGCAGCGCTGACCCTGCCCAACGGCGGAGCGTTGCTCCCCGCGCCGCAGACCGACATGATCTACGCGGTCATCACCGACGAGCTTGGGCTGTTCGGCGCGGTGGCGGTGCTGATGACCTACCTGCTGCTCGTGGCCCGCGGCTTCAAGGCGGCGACGCTGGCGCGGGACTCGTTCTCGACGCTGCTCGCGGCCGGCCTCAGCGCGATGCTCGCGCTCCAGGTGTTCGTGATCGTCGGGGGCGTCACGCGCGTGATCCCACTCACCGGTGTGACGCTGCCGTTCATCTCCTACGGCGGGTCGTCGATCGTCGCCAACCTCGTGCTGGTGGCGCTGCTGCTGCTCGTCTCTGACCGCGCGCGGAGGCCGGCGTGAACACCCCGATCGCACGGCTGTTCGGCGTGGTCGTCCTTCTGTTCGCGCTGCTGGTGGTGTGGACCTCGCGCTGGACCGTGTTCCAGGCGTCCTCGCTCAACAACAACTCGTTGAACGTGCGCACGCTGCTCGACGAGCTGCACATCAAACGTGGCCAGATCCTCGCGGCCGACGGCACGGTGCTCGCCAAGTCCGTGCCGGCTCCGGGCAACACCTGGAGCCGGACGTATCCGACCGGCCGCCTGTTCTCCCAGCCGGTCGGATTCTCGATCGCCTCCAAGGGCGAGGCCTCCGGACTCGAGGAGTCCGCGGGTTCGGACCTGCGCGGTGTGCAGACCGGGCTGAGCTCGATCTTTGGTCAGCTCAGCCCGCGCCCGGTGGGCGACGACGTGGACACGACGCTCAACCCCAAGGGCCAGCGGGCCGCCCAGCAGGCTCTCGCCGGAATGCACGGCTCGGTGGTCGCGCTCAATCCCAGCACCGGCGCCGTCGAGGTCATGTACTCCAACCCGGGCTACAACAACAACAACCCGCCGTCGACCAGCAGCAGCACGGACACCACCTTCAACCGCGCCACCCAGGGCGCCTACGCGCCGGGCTCGACGTTCAAGATCGTCACCGCCACGGCGGCGATCGACAGCGGCCTGTACACCCCGGACTCGATCGTCAACGGGAACTCGCCGATTCTGGTCTCCGGGGTGCCGCTGGCCAACGACGGCAACAAGAGTTGGGGACCGCAGACGCTCACGACCGCGATGACGTACTCGATCAACACGATCTTCGCCCAGGTCTCCGAGCACGTCGGGCGCCCGACGATGACCGACTACATGAAGCGTTTCGGGTTCTACTCCAAGCCGCCGTTGGACTTCCCACCGTTCGAGCTGAACACGAGCAAGCCAGTCGCCCCCAGCGGCCGGCCGTACCCGCCGGGCAGCCCGAACGAGGACATCGGCCGGATCGGGATCGGCGAAGGCGGCCTCCAGGTCACGCCGTTGCAGATGGCGATGGTCGCGGCGGCGGTGGCGAACGGCGGCACGCTGATGACACCGCACCTGATCGATCGCGTCGTCGACCAGGACGGGCGTACCGTCAAGACGACCAACCCGACCGTCTACAGCCACGTGATGAAGCCGTCGACCGCGGCCGATGTGACGAAGATGATGGAGAAGGTGGTCGAGGAAGGGACGGGGACCGCGGTCCAGCTGGGCGGGATCAGCGTCGCCGGCAAGACCGGCACGGCGCAGATCGGCGCCAATGGGTCGAACCTGACCCAGCCGGCGTTTGTCGCGTTCGCGCCGGCCGATCACCCGAAGGTCGCGATCGCGGTGAATGTCGACATCTCCAACGGCGGCTTCGGCGGCACAGTCGCGGCTCCGATCGCGAAGGCCGTGCTCCAGGCCCTCTTGTCCAACGGTGGGTGATGGCAGGTCTCGACCCCGGCACGATCGTCGACAGTCGCTACAAGATCGTGTCGCGGCTGGGCGCCGGCGGGATGGCCGACGTGTTCCTGGCCGAGGATGAGCAGCTCGGGCGCAAGGTCGCGCTGAAGCTCCTGTACCAGCGCTTCGCCGAGGACCCCGGGTTCGTCGAGCGGTTTCGCCGGGAGGCGCAGTCGGCGGCGGGCCTGCAGCACCCGAACGTGGTCAGCGTGTACGACCGAGGCTCGTTCGACGGCACCTACTACATCGCGATGGAGTACCTGCCGGGGCGCTCGCTCAAGCAGTTGATCCGCGAGGAGGCCCCACTCGATCCGGTCCGCGCGATCGACATCACGATCCAGATCCTCAAGGCCGCCCGGTTCGCGCACCGGCGCGGCGTCATCCACCGCGACCTGAAGCCCCACAACGTGATCGTCGACGACGCCGACAACGCCAAGGTCACCGACTTCGGGATCGCACGCGCGGGGGCGTCGGACATGACCGAGACCGGCTCGATCATGGGGACGGCCCAGTATCTGTCTCCCGAGCAGGCACAGGGCCACGCGGTCAGCGCCGGCTCGGACCTGTACTCGATCGCGGTCGTCCTGTACGAGATGCTCACCGGCCGCGTGCCGTTCGATGCTGAGTCGGCGGTGACGATCGCGCTCAAGCACGTGTCCGAAGCGCCGCCGCCGCCGACGATCATCAACCCGAGCGTCCCGGGTGAGCTCGAGCAGGTCGTGATGTGGGGACTGAACAAGAACCCGCTCGACCGCCCCGCGAACGCCGACCAGTTCATCACGGCGCTCGAGCAGGCCAAAGCCGCGATCCTGTCCGGGGACCGCGGCGAGCGAACCGCGAGCATGCCGGCGATGGCCGGGGTGGTGGCCGGCAGATACGCGACCTCGGCGGCGCTCACGGCTCCGGCGGCGGCGGCACCGCCAGCGCGCGGCGACACGCTCGGTGGCGTGGTCGTGGGCCCGTTCCCCGAGGACGAGTACCCGCCCGAGCGTCGCCGACGGTGGCCGTGGGTGCTACTCGTGCTCGCGCTCCTGTGCCTCGCCGGCGGCGGCGTGGCCGCATATCTGCTCACGCGCCCGGCCAAGGTCCTGGTGCCGTCCGTGACCGGGGAGCAGTTCAAGACCGCGAGCGCGCAGCTCCAGAACGACAATCTGAACGTCAACCAGCTGTCGGTCACGAGCCAGAAGCCGGCTGGGATCGTGATCGCGCAGGACCCCCTGGCGGGAGCCAAGGTCAAGGAGAACACGACCGTCGCCCTCGAGGTGTCGACCGGGCCCGGCAATGCGACCGTTCCGTCAGTGGTCGGCGAGACCCTCGCCCAGGCGAGGTCGGCAATCCAGATCGCGAACCTGAAGGTCGGGCGGATCGAGTATCAGTCGAGCACGACGGTTGCCGCCCACCAGGTGATCGGGACCAGTCCGCAGGCCGGCCAGAATCCCGGCGTGAACACGCCCGTGACGATCATCGTCTCGACCGGCCCGCCGCCCGTGAAGGTGCCCGACGTGACCAGCGAGAACGTCAACCAGGCGCGAGCGCAGCTCGAAGGCCCGCCGGGGGAGTTCACGGTCGACATCACCCAGCAGGTCTCGACGACGCTGACGCCCGGGACCGTCATCAGCCAGTACCCGATCGGCGGCAGTTCGGTGAAGCCGACATCGACGATCGACCTCGTGGTGGCCAAGGCCTCGCCCACGGTCGCGGTGCCGAACGTCGTCGGAATGAAGGACGGGGCGGCCAAGGCCACCCTCGGGGCGTCCGGGTTCCCCGCCGCCGTGACGAGGATGGACGTCACCACGAAGAGCCAGGCCAAGGTCGTGCTGAGCCAGAGCCCCGCCGCGGGCACGATGGTCAAGAAGGGCGCGACGGTGACGATCGTCGTCGGCCACTATGTGGCGCCGACGCCGACCACGACGACGACCACGACCGCCCCCACGACCACCACTTCGACGACGTCCACCAGCGGCACGACCTCCACGCCAACACCGTGAATCCCGTCCGCGTCGCGGTGCTCGGGGGCGGCCGCTCCTCCGAGCACGAGGTATCACTCGACTCGGCCGCTTCGGTGCGGGCGGGTCTGGAGCAGGCCGGCCACGTGCCGATCGCGATCGAGATCGGCCGCGACGGCGTCTGGCGCCGCGATGGCGTCACGGTGGCGGTCGAGCCGGGGCGCGGGCTCGACGGCGTCGACGTGGCCTTCCCCGTGCTGCACGGGCCGTTCGGCGAGGACGGCACGGTCCAGGGCCTGCTCGAGTGCCTCGACGTTCCGTACGTCGGCTCCGGCGTGCTCGCGTCCGCGCTGTGCATGGACAAGGTGATGTTCAAGGAGGTGATGGCCCACGCCGGCCTGCCGCAGGTGCGCTACCAGGCGGTGAACGCCGAGACATTCGCGGCCGAACGCGACCTCGTACTCGGGGAACTGCGCGCGCTCGGCCTGCCCGTGTTCGTCAAGCCGGCACGGCTCGGCTCGTCGGTGGGAATCGTCCGCGCCGCCACCGAGGCGGAGTTGCCCGGCGCGCTCGAGACCGCGTTCGAGTACGACGCGCAGGCGATCGTCGAGGCGGCGGCCCGCGGTCTGGAGGTCGAGTGCTCGGTGCTCGGCGCCGGCGACCCGATCGCGTCCGAGCCCGGCGAGATCGTGCTCGCGAAGGGCGAGTCGGGCTGGTACGACTACGACGCCAAGTACACGCCGGGCGGGATGCAGCTGATCGTCCCGGCGCGGGTGCCCGACCACGTCCGCGAGCGGATCAGGGAGATCGCGATCAGCGCGTTCCTGCGGACGGGCTGCCACGGGCTGGCGCGAGTGGACTTCTTCGTCGAAGGGGATCGCGTGCTGCTCAACGAGCTCAACACGATGCCCGGCTTCACCAGCACGAGTGTCTACGCGTCGCTGTTCGAGGCCACCGGGATCTCCTACCCCGAGCTGCTCGACCGGCTCGTGCATCTGGCGCTCGAGCGCTACGCCGCGGAGCAGCGGCACCGCCACTAAGCTGCCGACCATGTCCGAGATCGAATCGGTCGCCGTCGTGGGCGCGGGGTTCATGGGAACCGGCATCGCCGAGGCCGTGGCGGTGTCGGGGATCCCGGTGATCGTGCGCGACGTCGACGACGCCGCCCTGGCTCGCGCGGGCGAGCGGATCGAGACGTCGCTGGCGCGCGCGGTCCGAGGCGGAAAGCTGGATACGGCCTCGGCCGGGGCGGCGCGCGACCTCATCGACCTGACCACGCAAATCGAGGTGATCGGCGAGGCCGATCTCGTGATCGAGGCCGTGCCCGAGGACGAGCAGCTGAAGCTGGGCGTGATGGGCGCGATCGACGGGGTCGTGTCCGACAGCGCGATCGTCGCCTCGAACACGTCCTCGATCCCGATCGCCGAGCTCGCGCAGGCGATCCGCATGCCCGAGCGCGTGCTCGGCCTGCACTTCTTCTCGCCGGTCCCAGTCATGAACTTGGTCGAAGTAGTCGTCGCGCTCGACACCAACGAGAGCACGGTCGACAGCGCGAAGCGGTTCGTGGAGCGGCTCGGGAAGCGGCCGATCGAGACCAAGGATCGCTCCGGGTTCATCGTGAACATGCTGCTGGTCCCCTACCTGATGGCGGCCGTCCGAATGTACGAGGAGGGCTTCGCCTCGCGCGAGGACATCGACAACGGGATGAAGCTCGGCTGCGGCCATCCGATGGGTCCGCTCACGCTGTGCGACTTCATCGGGCTCGACGTGCTCTACGCGGTGTGCGACTCGCTGTACGAGGAGTTCAAGCGTGACGAGTACGCCCCGCCGCCGCTGTTGAAGCGGATGGTGGCGAGCGGCCGGCTGGGCCGGAAGTCCGGGCGCGGCTTCTACGACTACTCGTCGTAGGAACGGCCGGCGCTCGCTTACGGGGCGGGACGTCTAGCTCGACAGCTTGTAGAGAGCGACCTCGTTCAGGTACGCGATCATCTTGCCCGGCGGGAGCTGGGTGATCCACACCAGGTAGTACCGGTAGCCGGTCGCGGGGACCGTCAGCGGAATCGCCTGCGAGGCCTGCACGCTGGGAAGCTGCGTGAGCTTGACCCAGCCGCCGGGTCCGGTGGTGAACACGTCGGGGTCAGGCAGCGAGTTGCTCGCCCAGATCTGGACGCTCCACCCGGGAGACTGGGTGTAGATCAGCAGCTTCCGCGCCTGAACAGGGTGGAGCGCGTCGACGTACAGCCCGACGCCGGCCTTCCCGAGCTTCCCGTTGTAGTAGTGCTGGGTCGCCCAGGCGGTGTTCCGGTCGCCGTCGACCGCGAATCCGTCGAGCCCCGGATTCTGGTTCTTGGGTGGGGTGAGCGCATCGGGGTTGTAGTCGTACGCGCAGTGCGGGCAGACGGCGATCTGAACCAGGTGCCGCCCCGGCGGCGGGGCGGCGAGCTTCGGCGCGTTGTGGTGCGTCCTGGTGGCGAGCCACGCGATGCCCCCACCCACGAGCGCGAGCACCAGCAGCACGAGCAACACGGCCCACACCCGGTGGCGGACTCGGAAGGGGACTCGGCTGGCGGCCTGAGACGGCAGCGTCCGGAGCACGCTCGTGACCTCCCCGGTGGCGCTGCCGGCGCGGGCGGTCTCGATCGCGAGCACGTCCTCGAGGTCGGCGATCAACTCCGCATCGTCGGCGTAGCGGTCCTCGACGCGCTTGGCGGTCGCGGTATCGACGACCGCGGCGAGCGCGGCGGACACGTCGGGGGACTTGGCCTGGACGTCCGGAAGCTCCTCGCGCACGTGCTTCATCGCCACCGCCACCTGGTTCTCGCCCTTGAACGGGACCTCCCCGGTGAGCATCTCGTAGAGCACGATGCCGAGCGAGTACAGGTCCGACTGGCCCGTGACCGGGCGGCCGAGGGCCTGCTCGGGCGAGACGTAGTCGGTCGTGCCGAGGACGCGCCCGTCGGCGGTCAGTCCCTCCTCGTCGAGCGTGCGCGCGATCCCGAAGTCGGTGACCTTGGCCCTGCCCTCGTCGTCGATCAGCACGTTCTGGGGCTTGACGTCCCGGTGCACGATGTGGCGGGCGTGCGCGACGCCGAGGGCCCTGGCGATCTCGATCGCATACGCGACCGCCTCGGTCGAGGGCAGGCGGCCCGTACGGCGGATCCGCTCCTTCAGCGTCTCGCCCTCGACGTACTCGAACACGATGTAGGGGCGGCCGTCGTCCTCCCCGTAGTCGATCACCCCGACGATGTGCGGATGCGACAGCTGCGCCACCGCGCGCGCCTCGCGGCGGAACCGCTCGAGCTGGTCGGAGTCGGTGGCGATCTCGCGGTGCATCAGCTTGATCGCAACGTCGCGCTGGAGGGTCCCGTCGGTCGCCCGATATACCGTCGACATGCCGCCTGACCCAATCCGGGCTTCAAGTCGATAGCGGCCGTTAAGCGTGGTACCGAGCAGCGTGCTCATGGGTTGCCCTCTATTTTGCGCGAGATCGCCGTCATCCACACCTACTACTACACCGATCCGGCCTGCCCGTGGTCCTGGGCGCTCGAACCTGCCGTGCGCAAGCTGAGCCACGAGTTCGCCGGCAGCCTCACTGTTACCTACGTTATGTGCGGGATGGCGCGCGAGTTCGGCGACCCGAGGCCGCTCGTGGGCGACATGCTCGAGGCGGCCGATCGCAGCGGGATGCCGGTCGATGCGCGGCTGTGGCTGTCCGCGCCGCCGCGTAGCTCACACCCGGCCTGTCTGGCGGTCAAGGCCGCCGCCGAGCAGGGCGATCCGGGGCCGTATCTCCGCCGGCTGCGCGAGGGCCTGATGTGCCGCCGGCGCAAGCTCGACTCGACCGACGCCCTGCTCGAGGAGGCGCGCGCGGTCGCGGGGCTCGACGTCGAGCGGTTGCGGTTGGCGCTTGGTTCGCACGCGATCCTCGAGGCCTTCGCCGCCGACCTCGACCGCGCCGCCGCGGTGCCGGCACAGCACCACGCGCCCGGAACGGGGCGGGTCAAGCTGCCCTCGCTCGAGTTCCGCAGTTCTGACGGGGTCGTCCACGGGGTGTACGGCTACTCGGACTACGCGTCGCTGGCCGCGGCGGC
The DNA here is from genome assembly GCA_963770615.1 of uncultured Solirubrobacterales bacterium. Taxonomy (GTDB): domain Bacteria; phylum Actinomycetota; class Thermoleophilia; order Solirubrobacterales; family Solirubrobacteraceae; genus Palsa-465. The sequence goes on from CAVYQJ010000024.1 coordinate 39,078, forward strand.
GATCGCCGCGGGGGCATCTCCGGGCCCGGCCGCCGGGGCCGGGGGACCGCCGACGGTCGAGGCGGCGGTCCGGGTGTTCGGCTCGATGGCGACGGCCGAGGTCGCGGCCGTGTGCGACCTGCCGGGCCCGCGGGCGCCGGCCGAGCTGTGGCGGCTCGCGACCGAGTGGCGGGTGCGGGGCGACCGGCTCGGGAGCGGCGAGCTGTGGACGGTGGCGTAGAGCGGGTTTGCGGGTCGGGTGTTCGTGCGGTGATCCCGGGCATCGGTAAAGGCGGGCACCTGAGGGTGGGTGGCGGTCGACCCTGAGCGTTCCGCGGCACGCCCCGCGCCCGCTCCAGACGCCCGCCGTCAAACCCGATCCGCCCAAAAACACGGACGCACACTGAAAGCAAAAGCCAAGGCCGCAGCGCCGAAGTCAGCGGGCCGGCGGGAGACCGCGCCCGCCCGCGAGCTTCCGCGCGATCACGCGCCGCCAGCGCGATCCGGTAGAGCGCGTAGGGCAGCAGCGAGCTGTCGCGCTCGAGCGCGCGGATCAGCCGCGTCGAGCCGAGCGTCGAGACGAACGCCGCGCCGGCGCCGGCGGCGAACGGCAGCGCCGACCCCGGGGGCAGCCCGCGTGCCCGCAGGCGCAGCGCCCTTCAGCAGGGTCGCGCCGGCGATGATCGGGAGCGCGGCGTGGCGCGAGAGGCGGTTGGCGTCGACGCGCGTGAACCGCCGCAAGCGGGCCGCGGCGAGCGTGGCGCCGTTCCGGGAGACGCCGGGGAACAGCGAGCACGCCTGCGCCACCCCGAGCCACAGCGCGTCCGCCGCGCCGGCGTCGGAGTGCGTGCGCTCCTGGGGCGAACGGTCGGCGAGGGCCATCGCCAGCGCACCCACGAACAGCCCGAGCGCCACCGTCGGGGGCGTCCCCAGATAGCGCTCGATCGGTCGCTCGAACCGGTAGCCGACGAACGCCGGCGGCGCGAACGACAGCGCGATCATCAGCACCCGCCGAGGCGTCAGCCCGCGGACGGCGTCGTCGACCTCACGGCGGAGGCTGATCAGGAGCGCCGCCGCGGTGCCGGTGTGGAGCGCCACCTCGAACGATTTGCGCAGCTCGTCGTCGAGCCGGCTGAAGTCCCAGCCCGCCAGCCACGGGACCACCGCGACGTGTCCCGAGGAGGAGATCGGCAGCAGCTCGGCCGGCCCGTGTAGCGCGCCGAGGACGACCGCCTGCCAGACCGGCAGATCGTCGGACGCCACCCGCCGCCCCTACGCCACGGCCGTCGGCCCGCCGCGCCGCGTCCGCGCGGCCCGCACGATCAGGTAGGCGATGGCGGCCACGAGCAGCGCGGCGCCGACGTAGTCCACGTACTCGAGGTTGTGGCGCCAGCTCTGCCAGGCGCTCCCGACCTCGCGGCCAAGCACGCCAAGGGCCGCGATCCAGACGATCGAGCCGATCGTCGCGAAGGCCACGAACCGCAGGTACCCCATCCGGGCCACGCCGGCCGCATACGGGAACGCCGCGCGCGCGAACGGGATCCATCGCGAAACGACGATCACTGGGGCGCCGTAGCGCTCGAACCAGCTGTGCGCGACGTCGACGCGCTTCTCGGAGATGTGCAGGTACTTACCCCGATGCTGGATCAGCTCGCGGCTGCCGTAGTAGCCGATCGCGTACGCGATGGAGGCGCCGATCATGTCCCCGATGACGCCGAAAAGGATGATCCCGAACAGGCTCAGGTGGCCCTCGTACACGTTGAAGCCGGCGAACAGCATCGTCGGCTCCGATCCCGGCGCACCGACGACGCCGGAGGTGAGCGTCAACAGCGTCACGCCCGCCAGACCCAGGTCCCGGATGATGTGGGTGGCCAACGTGACGAGCGAGTCGGTCACCGATGCGAGCGCTATCAGCACCGCGGGCTAGCGTAGCGACCGGCGCCATATCGGCGATCGGGGACGAATTAGGGTTTACTCACCGCCCGGCTAAGGATGAGGATCTGGGTCGACCTGACGAACTCACCCCACGTGCTCGTGATGCGACCCGTGATCGAGAACCTGCGGGCGCGCGGGCACGAGGTCGAGGTCACGGCGCGTGACTTCGCCCAGACGCTTGGGCTGCTCGATCGGTTCGGGATCGAGCACACAGCCATTTCGCACCACCGGGGCGGCCGTCTCGGAGCCAAGGCGCGCGGTCTCGGCGAGCGGTCGCTTGCGCTCACAAAATGGGCCCGCGGACGAGGGTTCGACCGGGCGCTCGGCCACGGCTCCAACGACATCACGATCGCCGCGGCGCTCCTGCGGATCCGGTCCTCGACGACGTTCGACTACGAGTGGGCGACGGTCCAGCACAACGTCAACTGCCGGCTCGCGGCGGCGGTCGTGGTCCCCGACGCGATCCCGCCCGAGCGTCTGTACCGATACGGGGCGCGGGGAAAGGTCCGCGGCTACCCCGGGCTCAAGGAGGAGTACTACCTCTCGGACTTCGAGCCCGACCCGGGCGTCCTCGAAGACCTGGGGTTGAACCGAGACGCCGCGCAGCCGATCACGGTCGTGCGCACGCCCCCCGAGGTCTCGCTGTATCACCGGTTCGAGAACGACCTGTTCGCGCAGGTGCTCGAGCGGCTCGCGGGCGCGCAGACGGTCGTGCTCCCCCGCACGCCCGAGCAGCGCGCCCAGCTGCAACAGGCCGGCGGATTCATCGTCCCCGAGCGAGCGATCGACGCCCAATCGCTGATCGCGTTCGCGGATCTGGTCGTGTCCGCGGGCGGGACCATGAACCGCGAGGCGGTGGCGCTCGGAACCCCCGTGTATACGGTGTTCGAAGGGCGTCGGGGGGCCGTCGACGAGCGCCTGATCGCCGAGGGCAGGCTGAAGCAGCTGACGAGCGCCGAGGAGCTGGAGGTCTCCAAGCGCGACCCCACCGGCGACCGCGAGGATCGCGTACGACGAGATCCCGGGCTGCTCGCCGACCTACTGCTCGGGGGCTAGTGCCCCGAGCCTCGCGACACTAGTCTCGCCGGGCAGCCGGGCGCAACCTTCGCCCGCCGGGTCGTGTTACCGTCGTGAACCGCCCGAGGAGGTCGCCCTGTGTCTCGCATCAACTTCAAGTTTCGTCTGCCTGCGTTTGCCACCGCCATTGCCGCCTGCGCGCTGATGGCGAGCGCGGCCGGCGCCCAGGCAGCGCCGATCGGTGCCTACACGACCAAGGGCGCCTGGAACTTCGTGTCGGCGCCGAACCTCCACCCGCCGATCCTGGGCACGACGCAGAAGACGCAGTTCTCGAAGCTTGCTCCCGGGTACTTCATGACCGCAAACTTCAAGAACCTCGCGGCCAACCAGCCGATGACCGGCCAGAGCGGCCCGCTGATACTCGACCACAACCTCCAGCCGGTGTGGTTCGACCCGATCGGAGTGAACGCACTCGCGGGCAACCTGCAGGTGCAGCGCTACAACGGCAAGCCGGCGCTGAGCTGGTGGCAGGGCGTGGTGAGCGCGTCCGGTGACACGACGTCCGGCGAGGACGTCGTCGTCGACCAGCACTACCGGCACGTCGCGACGCTCAAGGGAACGGGCGGCTGGGTCATCTCCGAGCACGAGATGCTCATCAGCGGTCAGAACGCGTGGGTCACCGCGTACAAGAACGTGCCGATGAACCTGACGCGGTTTGGCGGCTCGGCCAACGGCCAGGTGCTCGACGTGGCCGTGCAGGAATACAACCTCCAGAGCGGCCAGCTGCTGTATTCGTGGGACGCGCTCAACCCGGGCGGTACCCCCAACGTCCCGCTGTCGCAGTCAAAGCAGAAGGCGTTCCCGGGGGTCCCGTGGGATGCGTATCACCTCAACGCGATTCAGTTGACCGGCAACGAGACGTTCCTCGTCTCGTTGCGCAACACGTGGTCGGCGTACCTGGTCAACCGGACGACGAACGCGATCGAGTGGACGCTGAGCGGGAATCCGGCGCTCAGCACGTTCAAGCTGCCGGCCAACGCCGAGTTCGAATGGCAGCACGATGTCCAGTTGCACGGCGCCAACGAGGTGAGCATGTTCGACGACGCGTGCTGCGGCTTTGACCAGATCACCAGCAAGAGCACGAAGTTCGGCAAGCCCAGCGGCCCGACCCGCGGTCTCGTGTTGAAGCTCAATCTGAGCAACCACACCGGCAGCCTCGTCTCGCAGTACCCCCGAGCCAAGAACTTCAACGCGGCCTTCCTCGGCAGCACGCAGCTGCTCCCGGGCGGAAACGTCGCGCTCGGATGGGGTTCGCAGCCGTTCTTCTCCGAGGACAGCAGCAAAGGCAAGGTGCTGCTCGATGCGTTCTGGCCGACGCCCGACCAGAGCTACCGCGTGTACGTCGAGAACTGGGTGGGGACCCCCTACTTCCCACCGAGCGGCGCGGTTCGCAACAATGGTGCGAAAGCCACGGTGTACGCGAGCTGGGATGGCGATACCCAGGTCGTTGGCTGGAGAGTCCTGGCGGGTACAAGCGCCCAGAGCCTGAAGACGGTGGCGACGAAGGCGAAGTCTGGCTTTGAGACGACGATCCCGCTCAGCGGCACCTATAAGGCCTACGAGGTGCAGGCACTCGGCCCGAAGGGGAAGTTGTTGGGCACGTCCAAGGCGTTCCCCACGCAGAGCTCTAACAACGGGCTGCCCGGCGCGTATTAGCGGCTCCGGTGCACGCGGCTACGCAGCCGCCGCGGCCGTTCTGGCGTTCCTCCTGGTCCTGATCGTCCCTGCGGTCGCGGGCGCCAAAGCGAAGCACCCGCCCGCGAAGAAGCCCGCGCCGGCCCCGAAGGCCCCGAGCGGCCCGCCGCCCGTGTACGTGTTTCCGATCCCGAACGGCCACTTCGCCTCGCCCGCCACCCAGCTCACGTTCCGCGGCGTCCCCGCCTCACAGCTCGGGACGATCAGCGTGATCGGCTCGACGACCGGCGTCCACGCCGGCACGATCGCGGCGGACTCCGACGGAGATGGGGGCAGCTTCATCCCATCGACTCCGTTCACGCCCGGCGAGACGGTGACGGTCACTACATCGCTGAACATCGAGGGGAGCGGCCACGGGAGCTACGCCTTTCAGGTCGCGACGCCGGCGGGGACGATCCCGCCCGCCAAACGGCCTGCCGCGCCCCGCGTGCCGGGCGACGTCTGGTTCTTTCACTCCCGGCCCGATCTTCAGCCGGCCGCGGTGACGATCACCAAGCGCGATCCGTCGGCCACCGGCGACATCTTCCTCGCTCCCCAGATCGGTCCGCTCCAGCAGGGGCCCGAGCTGATCGGCCCGAACGGGGGCCTGATCTGGTTCGACCCGGTTCCCGTGAACGACGCCGCCACCGACTTCCGCGAGCAGTACTACAACGGCCAACCGGTACTCACCTGGTGGGAGGGAAACGAGGCGGCTGGGGTCGGCTCCGGTGAGGGCATCATCGTCAACGGCTCCTACCAGGAGATCAAGGTCGTCACGGCGGGCAACGGGCTCACCGCCGACCTGCACGAGTTCCAGCTGACGCCGCGGGGCACGGCGCTGATCACAGCCGCGTTCCCGGTGGTCGTCAACGCCTCCTCGGTGAAGGGCTCGAGCCAGGAGGTCGTGCTCGACGCGGTCGTCCAGGAGATCGACATCGCCACCGGGCTCGTCGTGTTCCAGTGGGACAGCCTCGATCACGTGCCGCTGACCGCCAGCTACTCGAACCTCCCGACCAAGGCGCACACGGCCAACAACGTGGCCTCGCCGTTCGACTACTTCCACGTCAACTCGATCGAGCCCGACAAGGACGGGAACCTGCTGATCTCCGGCCGCAACACCTGGGCGGTGTACAAGGTCAACCGGAGCACGGGGGCGGTCATGTGGACGCTCGGCGGCAAGAGCTCGAGCTTCAGGCTCGGGCCGGGGGCGTCGTTCGCGTTCCAGCACGACGTGCGCGTGCAGGCGTTCGGAGACCAGTTCCTGACGATGTTCGACGACGGCGCAGGGCCGCCCTACGTGCACTCGCAGTCGCGCGCGCTCAAGCTGGAGCTGAATCTCAAGCAGAAGACCGCGAACATCGTCTCCCAGCGCGTGCATTCTCCGCCGCTGCTGTCGAGCTATGAGGGCAACGATGAGCAGTTGCCGAATCGCAACGACTTCATCGGCTGGGGACAGCAGCCGTACTTCAGCCAGTACAACGCCCAGGGCAAGCTGGTGTTCGACGGCCGGTTCGTCGACGACAACATCACCTATCGCGCGTACCGCTTCCAGTGGAGCGGCACCCCGGCGAACCCCCCGGCGGTGGCCACCACCCGCCAGGGCGCCAAGATGACCGTGTACGTCAGCTGGAACGGCGCCACGAGCGTCGACTCCTGGCGGGTGTTCGGCGGCAGCAGCGCGACCGTGCTGAAGCCGGTCGTCACGGCCCGAAAGAGCGGTTTCGAGACCGCGATCACCACTGGTGCGCGCGGCTATGTCGCGGTCCAAGCGCTCGGGTTCAAGAATCATCCGCTGGGTAGTCGGTCGGCGGTGGTGCAGGTGCCGCCCCCGCCCCCGCCACCCAAGCCGAAACCGAAGCCCAAGCCCCCGTCGAAGCCCCCGACCAAGAAGACAGCCTCAAATTCGCGCTAACCCGGTCTTACCCAGGGTTTATCGGGATCGTGATTACAATCCCGGCCGCATGCGCCGGCGGATCAGATCCGCGGCCTTCCCCGTCCACCGCCACTCAGTGCCTCAGCTGCTCGTGGACGGGGTTTTGGTCGCGCTCGCTTACTACCTGGCTTTCCGGCTGAGGTTCGAGGACGGCCTCGGCGGTACCAACGACCGCTACGGCGACCTGCTGACGCACACGATTTGGTGGGCCGTGCCGGTCACGCTCGTGGTCCTGGCGGCGTTCGGCCAGTACCAGCGCCTGTGGACGTTCGTCGGCCAGCGCGACTACGAGGCCGTGGTCAAGGGCGTGGTCGTCTCGACGCTCGTGATCGTCGGCGCGATCGCGTTCCTGCACCCGGTCACGACCGCGCCGACCGTGTCCTACAGGCACTTCACGATCGCCGGGCAGGCGAGTCCGGTGACTTTGCCCGGAAGCGTGATCGCGCTGTTCTTCCTGCTCGCGCTGGCGCTGCTGATCGGCGCGCGGTTCATCGTGCACATCGTCGTCGAGGGTCGCGTGCACAGCTTCCGCGTGGCCAAGGGCGCGCGCGACGCGCTGATCGTCGGCGGCGGTCAGGGAGGCCGGCTAGTGGTCCGCGAACTCGCCCGCAACCCGCAGCTACGCCTCCGACCGGTCGGGTTCGTCGACGACGACCCGCGCCTACAGGGGATCAAGGACGAGCACGGGCTGAAGGTGCTCGGCACCACTCAGGCCGAAGATCTGGCCCGGATCCTCGACGAGGTCGAACCCGACGAGGTCGTGATCGCGATCCCCTCGGCTCCCGGAACGCTGCGCGCGCGGGTCGTGACGGCCTGCCGCGAGCGCGGCATCCAGGTTCGTACGACGCCGACCGTGTTCGAGTTGCTCCAGGACGGCTCGGGGCAGCTGAACGTCATGCGGCAACTCCGCGAGGTGCGCGTCGAGGACATGCTCGGGCGCGAGCCCGTCCGGATGGAGATCGAGCGGGTCGGGGCGTATCTCTCGGGGCAGGTCGTGATGGTGACCGGAGCCGGCGGCTCGATCGGGTCCGAGCTGTGCCGCCAGATCGCGCGCGTGGCGCCCCGGGCGCTGATCCTCGTGGACCACGCCGAGGACAACCTGTTCCAGATCCTGCGCGAGCTGGAGGAGGATCGCCACGTCCGGACGGCGGTTCCCGTGCTCGCCGATTGCAGGGAAGAGGAGCGGATGCGCGAAGTTCTCATGGAACACCGGCCGAGCATCATTTTCCATGCGGCCGCGTACAAGCACGTGACGATGATGGAAGTCAATCCCGTCGAGGCGATCCGCAATAACGCCCTGGCGACGCGGGTCGTCGCCCGGATCGCTGCCGAGGCCGAGGTGAGGACGTTCGTCCTCGTCTCGACCGACAAGGCGGTCAAGCCGGCGACGGTCATGGGCGCCTCGAAGGCGCTGGCCGAGTGGGCCGTCGAGGCCGCCGCGATGCGTTACACGGGCACCAAGTACGCCACGGTGCGGTTCGGGAACGTGCTCGGCTCCTCCGGATCGGTGGTCCCGATCTTCCGCCGTCAGATCGCCGCCGGCGGCCCGGTGACGGTGACCGACCCCCGGATGACGCGCTACTTCATGACGATCCCGGAATCCGTCCAGCTGATCATCCGCGCCGGATCGCTGAGCGAGGGGAGCGGCGAGGTATTCGTGCTCGAGATGGGCGAGCCGATCGCGATCATCGACCTGGCGAAGACCATGATCCGGCTGTCCGGGCTCGAGCCCGAGCGCGACATCGCAATCGAGATCGTCGGCGCGCGCCCCGGGGAGAAGCTCCATGAGGACCTGTTCAACCCGTACGAGCGCCCGCAGCCAACGCCCGCACAGAAGATCGTCAGGGCCGCCCGCGAACGGCTCGACCCGCAGTCGGTCGAGCACATCTTCGGCGAGATCAACCTGCTCGTGCTCGAGGGCGACGCTGCCGCGCTGGCGCAGCACGTCGCGAAGCTGTCGAGCTCGCGGTTCTCCGATCGGACCGCCCGCGAGACGGCGGCCGCCCGCGGCGCCGACGGGGCCCGTGAGGCCCGCGAGAAAGACTCCCGACTCCCCCGGCTCCCTACGTAGACTGGGCGCCCGCGCATGCACACGATTCCATTTGCCCTGTCCGTACACCACTTCATCTCGTCGGTGGGTGCGGATGCCGGCTTCGCCGCGTTCATCGCGGTCGCGCTCCTGGTGCTCCTGTACTTCTCCCAGGCTCGCGAGACCGCGACGCTGCGTCGCCGCGCCGACGAGGCGGGCCAACGCGTCCAGGAGCTCGAGGCCGAGCTTGCGGGTCTCGCTGACCAGGTCGCCGCGCTGCCGGCCGAGATCTCGGTCCGCGCCGTCGGCCCTCGAGCGAACCCCGCGTATGCCGGCATCGCTCCGGCGCCCGCGGGTGTTCTCGGCGCGTCCGCGAATATGCCACCCTCCGCGCCCGCTGGAGTCGGAGCTCCGGCCCTTGCGGCCGCGACTCGGCTGATCCCCGACCCGGTGTTCGCGCAGCCCATGGCCTCGCCGGTCGGGCTTGTCGACAGGCCCGCGGATGACGCTACATCCGTGCATCCGCCGCCAGTTCCGGCCGGCGGCAACGGCTCCTCCCCCCGACCACTTGCGGCCTCGGCGGCGACGATGCAGCGCGCGGTCGGGACGCGGCCCGGCGGCCCTTCGCGGCCGGCCGGGGGACCTCCTCGAGGCGGCCAGGGTCGCCCGCCGGGCGGCCAAGGCCGGGCAGGCGGTGCTCAGGGCCGACCGAGCGGACCGCCACGTGGGACCATGGCGATGCGGCCGGGTCCCCGCAGGACCCGCACCGGAACCGTGCTCGCGGTGCTCGGAGGGTTGCTGCTGGTCGGTGCCGTGGTGGCAGGCGTGCTCGTGATCAGGAACATCAACCACGGGTCGAGTGCGAGCAAGTCGTCCGCCGCGGCGGCGGCGCAGCAGCGCGCGCTCGAAACCCGCCGTGCCAGTACGGCGGCGCGGGTCAACCCGGCCACGGTGACGGTCTCCGTGCTCAACGGAACCAACACCAACGGGCTGGCGGGCGACGTGGCCTCGAAGCTCCGCAGCGACGGCTACCAGAAGGGCTACGTCGGCAACTTCACGGCCAACCAGACGCAGACTTCAACCGCCGTGCTGTACCTGCGCGGGTACAAACGCGACGCGACGGCCGTGGCCACCTCGCTCAAGCTCCGTCCGGCGTCGGTACAGCCGATCGATCAGAACACCCAGCAGCTCGCCTGTCCGCCGTCACAGGGCCCGTGCAAGTCCTCGGTGGTCGTCACCGTCGGCGGCGACCTCGCCAGTCTCGCGACTCCTTCGCAGTAGGGCTTGAGACATGCGAGACCTGCTGAACCTCCGGGAGAGGAGCCAGAAGCCGCGGTCCGTTGGGGTGACCCATGTGATCGACCGCGGCCTGTCGGCTTCGGACATCGACGGGATGATCGAGATCGCCGGCGAGTACGTCGACATCGTCAAGCTCGGGTGGGGCACCGCGCTCGCGACGGGCAACCTCGAGGGCAAGCTCAAGCGCTACCGCCACCACGGAATTCCGGTGGTGCTCGGCGGCACGCTCACCGAGCTCGCGATCAGCCGCGGCCGCCTCGACGAACTGATCGCGTGGGTGCACGAACTCGGGCTGGAGTACTTCGAGATCTCCGACGGGACGATCGCGCTCGAGCACGAGCGCAAGCTCGAGTTGATCGAGCGGCTGGCCCGTGAGTTCATCGTCTTGTCCGAGGTCGGTTCCAAGGACGACACGGGTGCAATCACCCCTCCGTACGTGTGGGTCCAGCAGATGCGCGCCGAGCTCACCGCCGGCGCCTGGAAGGTGATCGCCGAGGGGCGCGAGGGGGGCACCGCCGGCATCTTCCGGCCCAACGGCGAGATCCGCGAGGGTTTGATCGGCGAGATCGTGCACGAGATCGCCCCCGACCAGATCATGTTCGACGCGCCGCGCAAGGAGCAGCAGGTGTGGTTCGTGCGTCGGTTCGGGCCCGAGGTCAACCTCAGCAACATCCCGGCCGGCGAGGTGCTCGCGCTCGAGACGCTCCGGCTCGGACTGCGCTCGGACACGCTCGGCATCGGCGGGCAGTGAGCGCGCCGGCGCGATCGCCGCTCGACGGCGTCCTGCTCGCGCGCCACGGGCAGACCAACGACAACGTTCCGCCGATCCGCTTTCAGGGTTTCCGCGACACGCCGCTGAACGACACCGGTCGCGCGCAGGCCCACGAACTGGCCGAGCGCATCGCCGCCGAGCCCGAGCCGATCCGCTCGCTGTGGTCCTCGGACCTCAGCCGGGCTCACGAGACCGCGGACATCGTCGGCGCCAAGATCGGGCTCGCGCCGCGGCTCGACCCGCGCCTGCGCGAGGCCAATCGCGGCGAGTGGGAGGGCCACCTGTTCATCGAGATCGAGCGCGACGATCCCGAGGACTACGCCAAGTGGATGCGTGCCGGCGCGTCGTTTCGGTTTCCCGGCGGAGAGTCGCTGCAGGATCAGCTCGATCGCGTGAGCGCCGCGCTCGAGGACATACACGCCGCGGCCGAGTTGCCCGCGCTGGCCGTCTGCCACGGGGGCAGCATCCGCGTGATGCTGTGCAGCCGCGATCCGAGGGGCCTCGCCGCGTTCCACGAGTTCGAGGTCCCGAACGTGGCAGTCTTGAGGATGTGAGCAGGCTCTCGACCAGCGCGTTCGCGATGCTGGTCGCGGCGACGATCGCGGCGTTCTTCATCACCCAGCACCTGAAAGTGACGACGCCGCTGGTCCAGGGGTTCCCGCGGCCGGTGCCGGGAGTGATCGATCCACTCCACGGCGTCCCGTGCGCCGGCAAGAACAGCGGGTCGACGACGATCTCGTTCTACCTCCAGCATCGCGCCGACACCGTCGACGTGTATGTCGTCGATGCTGACACCGGGGCGATCGTCCGCACGGTCGCGAGCGGCCGACACATGCGAATCGGCAAACGATTCCCCGACGGCGTGTTCCACTGGAACGGGCGCGAGGACAACGGTCAGATAGCGCCCGACGGCACCTATTATTTCCGCGTCGCGCTGCTCCATCAGGGCCGGACGGTCGACCTCAACGATGTCCCGGTCAAGGTCAAGACCGTGCCGCCCCACCCGGTGGTGACGAGCGTGACACCGTTGCTCATCCCGGGGTCGGACGGCACCAGCGTGACGATCCACTACAAGGGCAACGAGCAGCGGGGCGGGACCGTCCAGATCTACCGCACCGACCTGCGCGGCGGTCCCCGCCTGGTCAAGAGCTTCCTGACGCCGTGGAAGGGCCAGCAGGCGATCTGGGACGGCAAGATCGGTGGGCGACCCGCGCCGGCGGGGACGTATCTGGTGGGGCTCGACGTGACCGACGCCGCGTGCGACACCGGCCGCTTCCCGGCGCACCTTCCGCCGGGGCCGGCAACCACCGCGCGCGATACCGTCACGGTCCTGCCCACGCGCCCCTGATGAACCCGATCTGGGAGGTGATATCGACGTGAGGTCCTCGCTCCGCTCGTGTCGGCGTTTGCTATCGGTTGCCGTCGTGGTCGCGTGCGCGGTGGCGCTCGCGCTACCGGGGGCAGGGGTCGGGGCGTCCGCGCCGCGGTGCGGTTCGTCGCAGCTGGAGCTCAAGTTCGCGGGATTCCAGGGCGCCACCGGCCATCGCTACTGGCAGTTCGCGTTCAAGAACAAGGGACGCACGTGCAGCCTGCGTGGCTTCGCCCGGGTGCAACTGCTCGCCTCGGGCGGTCACGTGATCACCTCCGCGTTCCACCACGAGACCGCGTTTCCCGTGACCACCGTGGTCGTCGCTCACGGCAGGCGCGCGTTCGTCGCCTACACCTACCTCGACGGAGGCTTCTGCAGCAGCGGGCAGTTCTACGCTCCCGAGGCCAGGGTGTTCCCGCCCGGCGGCGCCACCGGATTCGTATTCAACATGGCGCCCAGGAACATGGGAGCGCCGTACGTCTGCCCCGGCTCCGAGGGCGTGTTTCCGGTCACCGCGAAGCCGGGGCCGTAGGCGCGTAAGGCCGCGCCCGTCGCGTTCTGCCATCTGGACGAGCCGTACCGTTTGCCGTTGTGACCGCCTACCTGAAGCGCCTGGTGAGTTCGCTGGCTGCCTATCAGGTGGCCGACGTCGTCTCCAAGTTCATCGCGGTGCTCCTGCTGCCGGTGTACACGCGGTACATCAGCACCGCCGGCTACGGGGTCGTGGAGCTGCTCGGCAACGGCGTGATCCTGATCAGCATCCTCGTGCGCTTCGGGATGATCGAGTCGTTCCTGCGGTACTACTACACCGACGCCGACCAGGAACGGCGCGATGCGCTGGCCCGCCGCGCGATCGGCTTCCTGCTCGTGACCACGACCGCGGTCTCGATCGTGCTCGCGGTGTTCGCGGCGCCGCTGTCGAAGCTGGTGCTCGGCTACCGCGACCCGGCGATCTTCCGGATCGCGGTGCTCGGCCTGTGGGCGTTCACGAACCTCGAGATGGCCTACGCGCTGCTCCGCGTCGACGAGCGCCTGCGGACCTACGCGACGGCCACGCTGATCAACGTCGGGATCACGATCGCCGCGTCGGTGGTGCTCGTGGTCGTGCTGGGGCAGGGCGCCAAGGGCCTCCTGCTCGGCAACTACGGCGCCTCGACAATCGTGCTGGTCGGCGTGTGGTGGAGTATGCGCGACCGGCTTCGCCCGCGCCGCCACCCGGGGGTGGAGACCCATGGAGTGCTGTTCCGGTTCGGGTTGCCGACGGTCCCGGCGGAGGCGTCCGTGTATGCGCTCAGCATCGTCGACCGGTACTACATCTTCCACCACGGGGTGACCGGCCCGTCGCAGGCCGGCTTGTACTCGCTCGCGGTCAAGCTCGCGGGCGCTGTCGCGTTCATCGTGCGCGCCTTCCAGTACGCCTGGCCGCCGCTTGCCTACTCGGTCCGCGATGATGCCGAGGCGTCACGACTGTATGGACTTGTGACCACCTATTACCTGCTTGTCAGCGGCCTCGTCGTCGCCGCGCTCGCGCTGCTCGGCCGCTGGGTCGTGCGGCTGCTGGCCGCGCCGTCGTTCTTCGACGCGTACAAGGCGCTGCCGTGGGTGGCGCTCGGGTGGGCGCTGTACGGACTGTGGGTGGTGTTCCTCGTGATCGCCGGCCGGGCGAAGGTGACCACGCGTAACTTCCCGGCCGCACTGGTCGGGCTGGCCGTGAACGTTCTGTTGATCGTTCTGCTTGTGCCGCCGCTGGGGATCGCCGGCGCCGGCATCGCCCTGTGCGGCGCGTACGTGGTGATGATCGGGTTCATGCACCTGCTGACCCGCCGTGCGTTCGCGGCGTCGTTCGAGTGGCTGCGCCTGGTGCAGTTGACGGTCGTGCTCGGCGGTATGTCGGTCCTCGGTGAGCTGCTGCTTCCGACCCACGGGTTCGTCGGTCTCCTGAGCAGAGCCGCGGTGCTGGCGGCGATGCCGCTGGTGCTGCTCGCGACCGGGTTTGCCCACGGCCCAGAGATCGAGCAAGCGCGGGTGCTGCTCGCGCGGGCCAGGCGAGGGATTGCCCGTGAGCCGGCCTGAGATCAGCGTGGTGATGCCGTTCGCCGGCGACGAGTACGCCGCGCGGGCCGCAATCGACGCGCTGTTGGCGCTCGATCTGCGCGTCGGCGACGAGCTGATCCTCGCCGACAACTCCGGCCTGGCGGTGGCGCGCGGCGGCGTCGCCGTGATCCGGGCTGTGGGGGAGCGCTCCCCGGCGCACGCCCGGAACGTCGGCGCGGCGCAGCGCGCACGGCGAGTGGATCCTGTTCCTCGACGCCGACTGCCGCGCGCCGCGGTGGCTGCTCGACGCCTACTTCGCGGCGCCCGTCGCGGACGACGTCGGCGCGCTCGCGGGCGAGGTCGTGCCGCTCGTCGAGGGCGACACGCTCGCGGCCCGCTACGGGTCGGCCCGCGGCTTCCTCTCGCAGGAGGCGCACATGAGGCATCCGTACCGCCCGCGCGCGGTGGCGGCCAACCTGCTCGTGCGGCGGACGGCGTTCGAGCAGGTCGGCGGCTTCTACGAGGGCGTCCGCGCCGCCGAGGACACGGACTTCAGCTGGCGCCTGCAGCGGGCGGGCTGGAAGCTCGAGCTGCGCCGCGGCGCGCAGGTCGAGCACCGCTACCGCGCGACGCTCGGCGAGCTGCGAAAGCAGTGGCGCGGATACGCGGCGGGTCGCGCCTGGCTCGCGCGCCGCTACGACGGGTTCGAGCCCGAGCCCGCGGTGGCGCAGGGCGGTCGGGCGTGCGCTGGCGCGCACGCGGCATTCGGGCGCCGACGGGGCCTCGGGTTCGGGTTCGGGTTCTGGTTCGCGGGCGCGCGGCGCGCCGGCGGTGAGCGCCGGACGCCTCGAGCGAGGGCGCTACCTCGCGATCGACGCGCTGCTCTCCGCCGACGAGCTGGCCGGACTCGTGCTCTCGAACCGCCCGGCCGGCCGGGGTTCGAGGACGGCCGCCGAGGTCGTGTTCGTCGCCGACCGCTTCCCCGCCCGGGGCGATCCGCTCGTCGAGTACGCGCGCGCGCTCGGCGGCGCACGCGTCGAGGCGGCCGCCCGGCCCGAATCCCCGGATGTCGAGCTCGCCGGGGCGCTCCACGTCGACTATCGCGAGGACGACGGGATCGCCGCCCGGGTGGTGGCGCTTATCGGGCTGTTCGCCCGCCACCCGCTGCGTGTGGCCGGCGACGTGCTCAGCCGCCGGGCCGGCGAGCCGCCGGTGTCGGCGCTCGCGCCGGCGGTGCGCCGGCTGGCCCGGGACGGGCACGCGCGCGTGCACGCGCTCGGCGCGAGCGACACGCGGTTGACCGCGCGCCGGATCGCCCGGCTGGCCGGCCGGCCGGTCGACGAGGCGCCTCGCGGCCGTTGATGCGCGTACACCTCGTCGATCCCTCGGCGTACACGCTGCCGTACGACCACGCGCTGTCGAGCGCGCTCGCCGACGCCGGCGCGAGCGTCGAGTTGTTCACCAGCCGGTTCGCTTATGGCGACGCGCCCGAGCCCGACGGCTACGCGGTCCACGAGTTGTTCTACCGCCATGCGCGCGGGGCGGCCGGCTCGCGCGCGCGAGTCGCCGCCAAGCTCGTCGAGCACGTGCCCGACATGTTGCGTTACCGCGGTATCGCTTCCTCGGCTGATGTCGTGCACTTCCAATGGCTCCCGGTCCAGGCGATCGACCGGTACCTGCTCCCGCGCCGCCCGACGGTCCTGACCGCGCACGACCTGCTGCCGCGCGAGCCGCGCCCGGGCAGGCCCGGTTTCAGCGGGGCCTGTATGACGCGGTCGACGCGGTCATTGTGCACTCGGCGTACGGGCGGGATCTGCTCGTAGGCGAGCTGGGGGTCGAGGCGGCCAAGGTGCGCGTGATCCCCCACGGCGCGTTCAAGCACCTGACGGTCCAGCCGGACGAGCGGCCGCTGCCGTCCGAGTTGGGCGCGGTGCAGTCGCCGGTCGTGCTGTTCTTCGGCCTGCTGCGCCCCTACAAGGGTCTCGACGTCTTGCTCGAGGCGTGGCGCGGCATCGACGGCGCGGAGTTGTGGATCGTCGGCCGGCCACGGATGCCGATCGAGCCGTTGCGGGCGCACGCGCCGGCGAACGTCCGGTTCGTGCCGCGGTACGTCTCGGACGCCGAGCTGCCGGCGTTGTTTCGCCGCGCTGAGGTCGTCGTGCTGCCGTACTCGCGGACCGAGCGGTTCGACACCTCGGGCGTGCTCGCGACCGCGCTCGCGTTCGGGAAGCCGACGGTCGTCAGCGATGTGGGCGGGTTCGGCGAGGTCGCCGCGGCGGGCGCGGCGCGGCTGGTCCCGCCCGGTGACCCCGTTGCATTGCATGACGCTCTGGCCGGGTTGCTCGCGGATTCCCAGGAGCGCGAGGGGCTCGCCTGGGGGGCGCTGACCGCCGCGTCGGGACCGTACTCCTGGCAGGAGGCGGCCGGGCAGACCCTTGCCCTGTACCGAGAGTTGGTTGGATAGCCGCGGTGACCATCGTCGCGATCGTGTTCTGGCTGTCGGTTGGCCTGATCGTCTATGCCCACGCCGGCTACCCGGTGCTGCTCGGGCTGCTGGCGGCGGTCCGCGACCACGGTCCCGGCGCGCGCCGGCGCGCGCGACCCGCGCCTGACGACGAGCTGCCGGTCGTGTCGGTGATCGTCGCCGCGTACGCCGAGCAGGACGTGATCGCCGAGCGCGTCGCGAACATCCAAGCGCTCGACTACCCGCCCCAGCTGATCGAGGTGATCGTGGCGTGCGACGGTTCTGTGGACGAGACCGCTTCGCGAGCGCGAGACGCCGGCGCCGATCTGGTGCTCGAGTTGCCGCGCGGGGGCAAGATCCGCGCCCAGGACGCCGCCGTCGAGCGCGCCGCCGGCGCGATCGTGGCGTTCTCGGACGCGAACGTGACGTGGGAGCCCGACGCGCTCCGGCGCCTGGTGGCGCCGTTCAGCGATGCGCGTGTCGGGTACGTGTGCGGCGAGGTGCAGCTCGTCGATGCCGCGACCGGCTCTAACCAGGAGGGCCTGTACTGGCGCTACGAGCTCGCGCTGCGCGCGCTCGAGTCACGCGTCAGGTCGGTCACCGGCGGCAACGGTGCGATCTACGCCACCCGCCGCGAGTCCTATCTGGTCGTCGACCCGATCATGGGCCACGACCTGTCGTTCCCGTTCAACATGGTCAAGCGCGGCTGGCTCGCGCTCGCCGTCCGCGAGGCGCAGGCGAGCGAGAAGATGGTCCCGACGATCGAGGGCGAGTTCGCGCGCAAGCGCCGGATGATGAGCCACACGTGGCCGATCGTGCTGCGCGGCGGGATGCTCTCCCCGCGCGGCTACGGCGTGACGTACGCGTTCATGATCGTCTCGCACCGGATCCTCCGCTACCTGACGCCGTTCCTGCACGTGATCGCGTTCATCGCGAACATCCTGCTGCTCGGTCAGGGGTGGGTGTACTGGCTCACGCTCGCGCTCCAGCTCGCCGTGCTCGTGGCAGCCGCGCTCGCCGGGGTGGTGCCGGGCCGGGTGCTGCTGATCGCGCGTTACTACGTGCTCACGACCGCGTCGCTCGCCGCCGGCCTGTGGGATTGGCTCGTGCACGGCACGGCGGCGGGGTGGGAGCCGGCGGAGGGGACTCGATGACGGCTGGTTACGCGCGGGTCCTCGACGTTGTTCTCGGCGGCGCGGGCGCTGCTCTGACGGCCCCGGTGGTCGCCGTGCTCGCGATTGCGGTCCGGCTCGAGTCGCGCGGCCATCCGATCTATACGCAAACGCGGGTGGGGCTCGACGGACGGCCGTTCTCGATCTACAAGCTGCGGACGATGGTCCGGGGCGCGGAATTCACCGGCGCCGGCCTGGCCATCCAGGAGGGCGACGACCGGATCACGCGGCTCGGCAACTTCCTGCGCCGCTACTCGCTCGACGAGCTCCCGAACCTGTGGAACGTGGTGCGCGGCGAGATGTCGATCGTCGGCCCGCGCCCGACGCTCGCGGTCCAGGTCGAGCAGTACACCGAACGCCAGCGTGGCCGGCTCGCCGTCAAGCCGGGGATCACCGGGTGGGCGCAGGTCAACGGCCGCGCTTCGCTGCCGTGGCCCGAGCGGATCGAACTCGACCTGTGGTATGTCGAGCACCGGTCGCTGGCGCTTGATCTGCGGATCCTGGCCCGGACCGTGCGGATGGTGTTCGGCGGCGAGGGCATCTACAAGGGAGAGCGAGGCGGATGGACGCCCCCGGCGTAGCGGTCCTGCTCACCGGGGTCGGGAAGCGGTACGACATCGTGTCGGCGTTCGCCCAGCACGCCACCGTGATCGCCGCCGACCCGAACCCGCTGGCGCCGGCGCAGTACGCGGCGCACCACCGGCGCGCGGTACCGCGAATCGACTCTTCGGAGTACGTGCCCGCTTTGAAGGCGTTGTGCGACGAGTTCGGGGTCGGCGCGGTCGTACCCCTGACCGATCTCGACCTGGACGTTCTGGCCGATGCCCGGGCGGCCGGTGAGTTGCCCGCGTTCGTGCCCGACCCGGATATCGCGCGGTCGACGTTCGACAAGTACGAGACCCACCTGCTGCTCTTACGGCTGGGCCTGCCTTCGCCGCCGACCGTGCTCCCGGGCGAGCCGGTCCCGAGCTACCCGGTCATGGTCAAGCCGCGCTGGGGCTCGGGCGCCCGCTCGATCCACCGCGCCGACGACGCGCGCGCCGCCGAGTTCTTCGTCGACTACATCAACGAGCCCGCGATGGTGCAGAAGCTCATGGACGGGCCCGAGTTCTCGATGGACGTGCTGTGCGATCTGCGCGGGCGCTGCCTGAACGCGATCCCGCGCACGATGATCGAGTCGCGCGGCGGCGAGTCGATCAAGGGCACCGTGATCGCCGACCCAGAGTTGATCGACCTCGGCGCGCGGGTTGCCGAAGCGCTCGGGGTCCGCGGCCCGTGCACGATCCAGGCGTTCCGGGATCGCGAGATCGGCCTGGGGATCACCGATGTCAACACCCGCTTCGGTGGCGCGTTCCCGGCGCCGATGTACGCGGCGCTGCCCGGGCGGACCTACCCCGAGCTGATCGTGCGGATGGCGCGCGGCGAGGAGATCGAGCCGCATGTCGGCGAGTTCCGGGCGGAGGTGACCTTTACCCGGTACTACTGGCAGCTGGAATTGGACTCCGAGTTCCGGCCGACGGGGCGGGACATCATCGAGCCGCCCGGTCCGCCGCCGCCGCATTGAGGCGTGCTCAAAAAACCCCGCTATACGTGGTTTTTTGAGCACGCCTCACGCGAGACGCTTCTCGTAGCAAATGCTGGTCGGCGAGGCCGCGTACGCCCCGAAGCACGGGATCCGCTGGTACGCGGCGGACTCGTAGAGCGACAGCGCGGCGTGTGCCTTGTCGCCGGTCTCGAGCACGACTCGGGTAGCGCCGAGGCCCGTGGCGCGGGTCTCGAGCTCGGAGAGGATGGCGCGCGACAGGCCACGCCCGCGCTCGGCCGGGACGACGTACATCCGTTTGAGCTCAGCCACTCCGCCGCCGAGGATCCCGTCGGCCGGGAGCATCCGGACGGCGCCACAGCCCGCAGGCGCCCCGTCGAGCCACGCCACGAGGAACGCCCCGGCCCCCTCGGCGACCTCCTCGGCGGCGAGCGAGTGGAACCGCTGGGACGGCGGGTAGTCGCGGCTGAGCTCGGCGTTCAGCGCCGCGATCAGGTCGAGCGCCACCCGCGAGTCGAGCGGCTCAGGCCGAACCTCGACCCTGGACGTGGCTCGATCAGGCGCGGGCTGCCCGCGAGCGTCGCTTCCCGCGTCCGCTACCGGATCCATCCCAGCACTCTTCCACGAACTCGGCGATCTTGGCCGTGAGGCGCGCCGGCTTGACCCGCAGCTCGATGATCGAGTTGGCGTCGATCAGCCGGGCGTTGGGGAGCTCGGCGGTGAGCTGGTCGGCGTCGGAGAACGGGTGTACGGGGTCGCGCGGGTGACCGATCACGAGCGCCGGCGCCTTGAACGTCTGGCGCACCGACCGCTCGGGCGCGGTCCGCCCGAACAGGATCCCCTGGAGAACGGCGCCGCTCGGCCCGGGATCCTGTCCGATCCAGTCGAGCACGAGCTCGGCCGTGAACGGGATGAGCCCGCGCGGCACCTGGCGGGCGCCGGTCGCGATCACCTTCATCGCCGGCTTGCCGTAGGTGAGCGCGAGCAGCAGCGGCGTGAAAGCGGCCGCGCAGCCGATGATCGCGTTGTCGAGTACGGGCATCTCGATGACCATTCCCTTGACGCGCTCGGGCGCCATCGCGGCGAGCTCGAGCGTGACGTTCGCTCCGAGCGAGGTTCCGCCGACGATCGCCTGGGGAAGCTCGAGATGGTCGAGCAGCGCGAGCGCTTGGCGCGCGAACTCCGGCATCGAGTACCGCCGCATGTCCTCGGGCCGGTCCGAGGCGCCGTGTCCGAGGAAGTCGAGCGTGACGACCCGATTGCCGTGGGCGGCGAGGTCCGTGGCCAGCGGCGTCTGCATCTTCTGCGAGAGCAGCAGCCCGGGCATCAGGATCGTCGTGCGCGGCCCCTCCCCGTGGACCGTGTAGGCGAGCTTATGGCCGTCGTAGGGGAAGAATTCCATCGATTTTCAGGATACCCTTAGATGTCGACTGGCTAGTCAACCAGTCGGCTGGCGATACCGTGCTACCTGCGGCGAGCGATACCACGAGGAGGACTGCGAGAATGACGAAGACATTGCGATCGCTGGATGGCCAGGTGGTTGCGATCACGGGCGGGGGCCGCGGGATCGGGCGGGCGACGGCGGCGGCGCTGATCGCCAAGGGCGCGCGGGTGGCGCTCGGCGACATCGACGGTCCACTGGCCGAGCGGACCGCCTCCGAGTTGGGATCGGGGACCATCGGCCTGCCTCTCGACGTCACCGACCAGGCCAGCTTCACCGAGTTCCTCGACGCCGTTGAGAGCCGTCTGGGGCCGCTCGACGTGCTCGTCAACAACGCCGGCATCATGCCCGTCGGGCCGTTCGTCGACGAGGCCGATCCCGCCACCAACAAGCTCGTCGACGTCAACGTGATGGGCGTGATCATCGGTTCGAAGCTCGCGCTCCAGCGCTTCCGGCCGCGCGGCCGGGGTCACATCGTCCAGCTCGCCTCGATCGCCGGCAAGGGCGGGTTCCCCGGTGGCGCCACCTACTGTGCCACCAAGCACGCCGTCGTCGGCCTCACCGAGGCGATGCGCGCCGAGCTCCGCGGCTCCGGCTCGCAGATCGAGATGCACCAGGTGCTGCCGATCGGCGTCAACACCGAGCTCTACGCGGGCGTCAAGCAGGCCCGCGGCTTCAAGACGCCCGAGCCCGAGGATGTCGCCAACGCGATCGTCGAGCTGCTGCAGACCGGTCGGTTCGAGCAGTACGTGCCCCGCTACATGGCGGCCGTCGTCCGCATGAACGCGCTCATGCCGCGCCGGTTCACGGAGGCGATCAACCGGATCACGAACGCGGACCGGCTGCTGATGAGCGCCGACCCGAACGCCCGTGCCGCCTACACCGCCCGGATGGCCCAG
This sequence comes from uncultured Solirubrobacterales bacterium, assembly GCA_963770615.1. GTDB lineage: Bacteria > Actinomycetota > Thermoleophilia > Solirubrobacterales > Solirubrobacteraceae > Palsa-465. The sequence goes on from CAVYQJ010000024.1 coordinate 60,698, forward strand.
CAGTACGACGGCCCGGCGGTCCCGGTCGCTGTCCCCGACGATCGGGAGCGGGACGCGGCCTAGAAGTTCGGGGCGGTCGCCGCCCGGCGGCGTTCGCGGGTTCCTTTAACGGCGGGCACCTGGAGAGGGGGCGGGGCTGGACTGCCGGCGCGCGGCGAATCGCGGATCGTGCAAAACACGACATTTGGCGCTGATTGGGGAGGCCGTGACGTGTGGCGCATGCCCCACATGCCTAGTGCGCCACGGCCTCCGGGTCGCGGCTCAAAATGTCGTGTTTTGCAGGTAGGTTTCGCCCGGCTTAGGGGTTCGAGGCGAGCCAGGAGGCGATCAGAGACCCGATCTGTGGGCCCGCGTCCTCCTGGAGGAAGTGCGACGCGCCGGCGATCACGTGGTCGATCTCGCGGCCGAGCGCGGCGGCGAACTTCCGGCCGGTGTCGAGGGGGATCACCGGGTCCGAGTCGGCCCACACGAACAGCTTGGGGCGTGAGTCCGTGCGGAGCGCGTCCAGGACGCGTTGGGCCTCGGAGGCCCCAGGCGCGTCGGGCGTGAGCGGCAGGATCAGCGGGAACGCGCGCGCTCCGGCCTTGGAGGCCGCGTTCGGGAAAGGCGCGTCGTAGCCGGCGATCACCTCGTCGCCCGGGTCGTTCAGGCAGGCCCGGCGCACGAGCAGCCCGACGGGCAGGTCCTCGGTCCGCTCGACGAAGTTGCGGAACGCCATCCAGGCGTCGTTCATCGGGCGCCGGCCGGTGAACAGGCCGGTGTCGAGCACGACCAAGCGCGCGATCCGGTCCGGGTTGTCGACCGCCACCCGTAGCCCGATCGGGCCGCCCCAGTCGTGCACGACCACGGTCGCGTCGTGGAGGTCGAGTTCGGCCACGAGCGCGGTGACGCTGGCCGTGTGCGCGTCGTAGGTGTACCAGTCGATGTCGATCGGCTTGTCCGAGCGCCCGAACCCCGCGAGGTCGGGCGCGATGCACCGGAAGCCGGCGTCCCTCACGGGGGGAATCACGTGCCGCCACAGGAACGACCACGTCGGCTCGCCGTGGAGGAACACGACCGGCGGGCCCTCGCCGACGTCGAGGTGGGCCAGCCGGAACCCGTCGAACTGGCGGTAGGACGACTCGAACGGGAAGTCGGGCAATCCGAGCAGAAGCTCGTCGGGGGCGCGGATCGCGTCGGTCATCGCTTGGCAGGCACGTTTCGCTTCAACCAGCTGGCGATCATACGGCCGATCTGAGCGCCGGCATCCTCCTGGAGGTAGTGGCCGACGCCGCGGATCACGTGGTCGACCTCGGCGCCGATCGCACGGGCGAAGCGCCAGCCGCTCTCGAGCGGGAGGATCGGGTCCCCCTCGCCCCAGATGATCAGCTTGGGCCGCGGGTCGCTGCCGAGCGCGTCGAGCACGCGCTGGCCGGTGGCGGCGCCGGTCATCTGCGGCGTGGTCGGCAGGATCAGCGGAAACGCCCGCGCGCCGGCCTTCGACGCCGGGTTGGGGAACGGCCGCTCATACGCGGCGATCACGCTCGGCGCGAGCGGCACCTTGCACCCGGCGCGGATCAGGAACGAGATCGGGAGGTCCTCGCTGCGCTGGGCGAGCTCGCGGAACGCCAGCCAGGCGTCCGTCATCTTCTGGTAACCGGTGAACAGGCCGGTGTCGAGCACGACCATGCTCCCGATCCGGTCGCGCTGCTCGACGGCGAGCCGAAGCCCGATCGGGCCGCCCCAGTCGTGCACGACGATCGTCGCGTCGTGCAGCTTGAGCTCCGAGAACAGCGTCGCGACGCTCTCGGTGTGGCGGTCGTACGTGTACCACTCGATGTCGATCGGCTTGTCCGAGCGCCCGAAGCCCGGCAGGTCGGGCGCGATGCACCGGTAGCCGGCGTCCCTCACGGGTGGGATCACCTTGCGCCACAGGAACGACCAGGTCGGCTCGCCGTGGAGGAACACCACGGGTGGCCCCTTACCCTCGTCGACGTGCGCCAAGCGCAACCCGGCGTACTTTCGATACTTCGGCTTGAACGGGAAGTCCGGAACGCGCGTGAGCAGGTCGTCGGGGGTGCGGACGATGCCTGGCATAGTGGCCAGAAACTACCCGCTAAGGCGGGGTTTCAGGGGCCGTGCACGAGTACCTGCGAAGCGTCCGAGGCCGCGGTGATCTCGATCTCGGACGGGAATCGCTGCCACGCGATCAGGTTCAGCGCCTGGAGGCGGTCGAGCATCGCCTGGAACGCCGCGGCCTGAGCGGGTCTGACGTACCGGCGGGCGATCGTGAACGACCACCCGGCGGCGGCCGGCGGATCGGTGAAACCGAGCTGCCCTTGGTAGCGCTCGTCGCTGACCGCGCTCGTCACGATCAGCGGCGCCGCGCCCCCTGACAGCGTGCGGACGCGGGCGGCCAACTCGATCAGCAGGTCGAGCGCCGGGCCGCGCAGCCCGCGGTAGAGCGCGGGCTTGACGTGCAACTGCCCCGCGAACGAGCCGATCCCCGGGTCGTAGGCGAGCCCGAGCGCCCGCGCGTTCGAGGGCAGCGGCAGGATCGTCCGCTGCGCGTAGGCGTCGTCGAGCGCGTCCGGGGTGGCGAACGGGTACGCGGACTGCGGCGGGTGCAGGACGTACGCATTCGAGTCGACGTCGGTTTGGAGGGCGGTCAACCTGGTCAGCCCGGCCCGGTCGGTGCGATACATGTGCATGACCTGCTCGGCGCCGAGCACGCGCCAGTAGTACAGCGAGGAGTCGTCGCCGAACCCCGAGATCAGGTTGTAGGCGCTCGAGTGATGGTCGGGCGCGGTGTCGAAGTACAGCTGCGCGTAGGGCACCGGCTTCCCGCCGTCGTAGTCGTCGAGGACGTCTTGCAGGTTCCCGATCCCCATGTGGTAGCTCTCGACCGCGAGATCAAGACGCCCAAAGTGCTGCTCGGCGATCTGGAGGTAGCGGACGGTCGCGGCGAGCGCCTTGCGGGGGACGAAGCGGTCGTCGATCTGCGCGCGCTGGCGATCAAGGCGCGCCACCAGCCCCGTCCGTCCAACGGCTGCGGCGTTGTCGATCTTCGCGGTCAGCCGGCGGCTACGGGCCAGGTTGATGTGCATCCCGAGCAGCGACTGGCCGGTCGAGGCGAGGATCTGGGTGAGCCCCGAGGCGTTCGCCGGGTCACCGCCGACGATCACGTCGGGACGGCCGGCGCTCTCGACGAACACGAGCGCCTCGAGGATGTTCGGGTCGATATTCGTCCCCGCGACGGCCTGATCGATCAGCCCTCGCCACCCCGCCACGCGGGCCGCCGTGGCCGGCGCGCCGCCCGGGCTCTTGGTGAACAGCACGTGGTCGCTCCCGGCGGTCGCCCGCGCGATGAAGTCCGATTCCCGGCTCGCCACGTACGCGAATGGATCGCCGGGCTTGGCGGGCTGGCCGATTCCCGGCAGCGGCAGCGGCGGTGGCGCGGACCTGCCCGGCGCCGTGATCAGCACCACGGCGACGATCAGGAGGACGAGAACGACCCCGGCTACTGCCAGGCGTCTGCGACCGGCCGCCTTGCGCCGGGAGCGCACGGCCTCATGAGCCGTGGTAGATCAGCACCATCTTGCTGCACGCGGCCTGGTGGGCGGGGTCCACGTGGCTCGGGAACACCTTCCAACCCGCGCCGGCGATCGGGTAGATGTTCACGAGCGGGTGCGGGTGCGCCTTCAGGTAACCCGGGCTCACGTACAGCACGCCGGTCTTGATCCCGGCGTACCACGCGAACACGCTCTGGTACCCGATCGGGATGTTCGGCTGACCGCACGCGAACATGTTCGACACGCCGAGCGTCGTGACCACGCCGCGCAGATGGTCGATCAGCACCGTCCGGGCTCTTTCCTGCCGCAGGTCGGCGCGCTCGAGCCGCTCCTGGCGGTGGGCGGCGGGAAGCATCGAGCCCGAGACCAGGAGGACCGCGAGCACCGTCCCCCAGGTGCCGACGGCGGTGGCCAGCCGAGCGGGTATCCGGGCCCCGGCGACCCGTTCGCCCAGCGAAGACAGCAGCCCGGGGAGCTCATGGACGATCCGCCCGATGAACACCGCGGCGAGGATCCCGACAACCGCGCCCGCCTCGAACATGTAGCGCGGCACGGCCGGGAACCCGTGCAGCGCGAACGCCATCTCGATCAAAACCCATAGCACGACTCCCGCCGCGACCACCAGGATCGTGATTCGCCGGCGCCAGGCCGCCCACGCCACGGTCAGCACCGCCAGCACCCAGACCGTGTTCGGCAGCAGTTCGTGGAAGCGGGTGATCACGCCGGTGATCTTGTTGCCATGGATCTCCCGCGGCGAGTTCTCGGCGACGTTGCCGGCGGTCAAGAGGCTCTTCGAGGTGAGGCCGGGAATCCCGAACCACAGGAAGGCGAGCGCGAACAGGGAGCCGTACAGCCACCAGCGGTAGCTCGGTTGCTTCCACCAGAGCCACACGCCTGCCAGCCCGTAGAACGGCCACACCTCGGGCCGCCCCAGCGCGCCCAGCCACCAGATCCAGAACGCCGCCTTGTGGTGGCCGGACAGGTGCAGGTCGACCGCCAGCAGGCACAGCGACACGATCATCGTGTCGGACTCGGCGCTGAGGATGTAGTGGGTGTAGTTGTAGTTGCCGACCGGGTCCTGCATCGCGAGCACGAATGCCGCCGCGAACAGCCCGGCCACGTACGAGGCGTAGCGGCGCTCCGGGCGCGAATAGGTCAGGCGGAACGCGATTCGCCACGCGAAGATCAGCCCACTCAGGGAGATCGCGACCGAGGTCACCATCCACAGCCACAGGGCGTAGTGGCCGAACAGCGCGTACGGCACCGTGAACAGGTACGGCAGCGGCTTCCACGAGGGCGCGCCGTTGGTGTCGAGCTTGAGGTGGAGCGTCAGCTTGCCCCACACGAGCCATCCGTACGGGTCATAGCCCGGGCGGGTGCGCGCGTACAGGACGATCGCGAGCGATACCAGCAGCAGGCCGGCGGCGGTGAGAACCCAGCGGTAGCGATACGCCAGAGCCCGCCAGTCCGCGCCGTCGCGCCGCCGGGATGCGTTCGGCGGTCCGTCCGGTACTTCGATGGGCGGGGCGTCTAGAGTCTGCTCGGACACAGCGGCCGCGCGGACGGTAGCAGTAGGAGCGGTTCGCCCTATCCGGTGAGCATCCTCTAATCTGTGCGAGCGCTCGGACAGCCGTCGCGGCAGGGCTCTGACGTCTCGCGTACGGCTCGTCGGCTATCCTCGTGCGCTCGCAGGACAGGTCTTGCCTGGAACCTGGCCTAATGATGCGCCGCCTCAGTCGGGCCGAGAGCGCTCAATCCCCCAGTCGAATACGCCAGGCAATGGAGCGGCTACATGCAAATCTTGGTTCTTGGCGGTGACGGATACCTCGGGTGGCCGACCGCGCTGCACCTTTCGGCTCTCGGGCACGAGGTGGCGGTAAACGACAACTTCGCGCGTCGCGGATACGACGACGAGATGGGCGTCGAGAGCCTGGTGCCGATCGCGACGCTGGATGAGCGGATCGCGGCTTGGACCGAGGTGAGCGGCAAGACGATCAAGTCGTACGTCGGGGATCTGTGCGACGCGACGTTCGTCCACAACATGGTCGGCGACTTCCGGCCGGACACGATCGTCCACTTCGGCGAGCAGCGCGCCGCGCCGTACTCGATGATCGATCAGGCGCACTGCGTCTACACGCAGACGAACAACATCGTCGGCAACCTCAACGTGATGTACGCGATCGCCGACATCGACATCGACATCCACCTGGTCAAGCTCGGGACGATGGGCGAGTACGGCACGCCCAACATCGACATCGAGGAGGGGTGGCTCGAGGTCGAGCACAACGGTCGCAAGGACCGCGTCCTCTACCCAAAGCGGCCCGGCTCCTTCTACCACCTGTCCAAGGTGCACGACAGCCACAACATCGAGTTCGGGTGCCGCATCTGGGGGATGCGCGCCACCGACCTCAACCAGGGGGTCGTGTACGGCGCGGACACCGAGCAGACCAAGCTCGACCCGCGGCTGGCGACGCGCTTCGACTACGACGGCGTGTTCGGCACGGTGCTCAACCGGATGGTGATCCAGGCGGTGCTCGGCCACTCGCTGACCGTCTACGGCAACGGCTCGCAGACGCGCGGTCTGATCAACCTCGTGGACACGGTCGAATGTATTCGCCTCGCCGCGGAGAATCCCGCCGACCGGGGCGAGTTCCGCGTGTTCAACCAGTTCACCGAGCACCTGTCGGTCCGCCAGATCGCCGAGACGATCGCCGAGGAGTTCCCGGGTGAGGCGACGATCGAGCAGGTCAAGAACCCGCGCGTCGAGGCCGAGGACCACTACTACAACGCCAAGCACACGGCGCTCGTGGATCTGGGGCTGAAGCCGACGCTGCTGTCGATGGCGCTGATCGACCACCTGTTCGACGTGGTCGAGCGCCACAGGGACCGCGTCGACCTCGCGGCGATCATGCCGACCGTCAACTGGCGGACCACGAACAGCGAGCTGCCCCAGACGTCGAGCGCGTTGGCCCAGACGTGACCAGCTCCAGCCTCGACGGGCGCCGGGTCCTCGTGACCGGCGGCTCGGGGTTCATCGGGCGCCACGCGGTCGCCGAGCTGTCGCAGGCGGGCGCCCAGGTGCGCGTCATCGACCTGAAGCCGCACCCGGATCCCGAGGTCGACATCGTCCTCGGCGACATCGCCGATCTCGACGCGCTCGAGGCGGCGTTCGCCGGCGGGATCGAATCGGTGGTGCACCTCGCGGCGGTGACCTCGGTGCTGCGCTCGCTCGAGCAGCCGGATCTCACCTTCACCACCAACGTCGCCGGAACGCACGCAGTGCTCGAGGCGGCGCGGGCCGCGGGCGCGCAGTCGCTGGTGTTCGCTTCGACCAACGCCGTTACCGGCGAAATGGATGCCCCCGCGATCGTCGAGACGGCGCAGCTGCGGCCGCTGACGCCCTACGGCGCCACCAAGGCCGCCGCGGAGATGCTGATGTCCGCCTACACCGCCTCATACGGGCTGCGGTGCGCATACCTGCGCCTGACCAACGTGTACGGGCCGGGGATGCAGGCCAAGGACAGCATCGTGGCCCGGTTGATGCGCGCGATCCGGCTCGGGCGGACGTTCGAGATCTATGGAGACGGCCGCCAGGTGCGCGACTATGTTCACGTGAGCGATGTGATCGCCGCGGTCAAGCTGGGACTCGACCACGAGGACTGGAAGGGCCCGACCGTGATCGGGTCAGGGACGTCGCTGTCGGTGCTTGAGGTCGTCGACGCCGTGCGCGAGGTCACCGGGGCCGAATTCACCGTCGAGCACGGTCCGGCGCGGCCGGGCGAGATGCCGGCGGTGATCGTCGATCCGAGCCGAGCGCTCGCGGCCGGCTGGTCGCCGCAGTTCGACTTCGAGTCCGGGCTGCGCGGCGTGTGGAAGGAGTGGTCGGTGGCCGATGTCGATGCGATCGCAGCCGGAGCGCCGGCGGCACCCGTGACCGCGGGAGGTGGCCGATGACCACCGTCCACGGGTCTCAGGGCGTCCGGCCAGGCGCCGGCGAGCGCGGCTCGCTCGAGGTCGCCCCAGACGAGCTCGCGCGTCTCGCACCCGAGGAGCGGTCGGCGGCGATGGCGTTCCTCGCGACGCATCCCCCGGGCCTGGGCGCGCCGCTCGCGATCGTGATTCCCGCGTACAACGAGGAGCCGACCGTCGCCGACGTGGTCGGGGAGATACCGCGCGAGGCCGCCGGGCTGAAGCTCGAGGTGATCGTGGTCGTCGACGGCGCCCGTGACGCCACCGCCTCGAAGGCGGCCGGCGCCGGTGCGCTCGTGTGCGATGTTCCCGTCAACCGCGGCCAGGGCGCGGCGCTCAAGCTCGGCTACTGGCTCGCGCGCGCCCGCGGCGCGAAGGTGATCGCGACGATCGACGCCGACGGCCAGTACGAGCCCGAGGAGCTGGCCCGCGTGGTCGAGCCGATCCTCGCGAACAAGGCGGACTTCGTCTCAGGCTCCCGGCGACTCGGCGCCGAGCTGACTACCGACCGTACGCGCCACCTGGGCGTGCTCGTTTTCGGCGCGATGATCAGCGTGCTCGTCCGCCACCGGGTCACCGACCCGGCGTGCGGGATCCGCGCGATGCGTTCCGAGGTGACCGCGGACGTCGTGCTCGAGCAGCCGCAATACCAGGCCTCAGAGCTGATGATCAGCGCCGCCCTGCACGGCTACCGGCTGGGCGAGGTGCCGACGACGATGCGCGACCGCGGCGTGCACGCCACCGGCACGAAGAAGGGCGGGAACTTCGGCTACGGCGTGCGGTTCGCCCGCGCGGCGCTACGCACCTGGGTGCGCGACCGGAAGGCGGCACGGATGCGGCTGCGGCCCGAGAAGATCCACACCTCGTAGACCGCGAAGCGCGCGGCGAACAGGATCGCGAACACCGCGAGGTAGGACGCGGTCACGAGGATCACCCGGATGCCGTGGTGCGCCGGGATGCTCTGCACGTGACGCTGGGTCCAACCCGTCGCCTCGGCGGTGATGAACAGCGTGACGAGCGACACCAGCACGTAGGCGACGACCTCGCGTCCGAACGCGACGCGACCCTCGATCCTCCACGCCCAGCGGCGGTTCAGAATCCAGTTGGGGATCGCGCCGGCGACGAACGCCACGACCGAGCACGTGGTCGTGCCGATGCCCGCCACGTACAGGGCGGCGAACACGATCGCGCTGGTCGTGGCCGCGACCACCGAGCCGAGCGTGTAGCGCGTGATGCGGGCGCTAAGCGGCGACTGGGTGATCCTGCGGCCAATCGAAGAGTTCGCGAGCCGTACGCCGAGCGGAGAATTGCGCAGCGCGTGGTAGTGCTTGGTGATCACCGAACAGCGATCGTAGCGTTTTGTGACGTCAGGTGGGCGTAAGAGCGCCCACGTGGGGGGGTGGCGCCGTTCCCGCGGTTACCGTCTCGGACGTGCGATTTCAGGCGGCGGCGGATCCGATCGTGCTCGATGACGACCATCGTGGCGGCCGGGGACAACATGGTGGCGCTCGACAGGCTTCCCGACGGCGCGTTCGATCTGATCTACATGGATCCGCCGTTCAACACGGGGCGCGCCCAGACGCGGCGTTCGCTGTCGGTCGTCGCGGATGACGTTTCCGGGGATCGCGTCGGATTCGGCGGGCGCCGGTATCGATCGCGCCTACTGCGTTCCTTGAGCTACGACGACGAGTTCGGCGACTACCTGGCGTTCCTCGAACCGCGCCTGGCGCGGGCGCGGGAGCTTTTGGCCGAGCACGGGACGCTGTACTTCCACATCGACTATCGCGAGGCGCATTACTGCAAGCTGCTGCTCGACGAGGTTTTCGGCCGGGACGCGTTCCTGAACGAGCTCATCTGGAGCTACGACTACGGGGCCAAGCCCCGGCGCCGCTGGCCGGCCAAGCACGACACGATCCTCGTGTACGTGCGCACGCCAGGCGGTCATTGGTTCGACGCCGATGCGGTCGAGCGCGAGCCGTACATGGCGCCAGGACTGGTTTCAGCTGAGAAGGCCGCCCGCGGGAAGCGGCCGACCGACGTGTGGTTCCACACGATCGTGCCGACCAACGGCCGGGAGAAGACCGGCTACCCGACGCAGAAGCCCGAAGGCGTGCTGCGCAGGATGGTGGCCGCGTCGTCGCGCCCGGGGGCGTGGTGCCTGGATCCGTTCGCGGGCTCGGGCACGCTCGGCGCCGTGTGCCAGGCGCTCGGCCGGCGGTTCGTGCTGGTCGACTCGAGTCCGGTGGCGATCGAGGTGATGCGCGAGCGCCTACTCGGCGGTGCCGTGGACAAGCGGGACGAACTGGACCGCCTCGAGTTGCCGGCGGATTAGGCGGTCGCCGCTCCGCCGGGTCAGCAGCAGGTGCTGTTCCTTGGTCCCGACCGGGTGGACGAGCCGGCCTCCGTCGGCGAGTTGGCGCTCGAGTGCGAACGGCTCCGCGTCTCCGGTCGCCGCGGCCACGTTGATCGCGTCGAACGGCGCTTCGCTCGGCAGGCCGTCCCACCCGTCTCCGACCGCGAACGTGACGTTGTCGATCCCGAGGTCGGTGATCGCCTGCTCGGCGTCGGCGCTCAGCTGGCGGTGGCGCTCGATCGTGTAGACGTGGCCGGCGAGCAGCGACAGCAGCGCGGCGTGGTAGCCGGAACCGGTACCGACGTCGAGCACGCGGTCGGTCGGCCTGAGCTGCAAGGCCTCGAGCATGCGAGCCACGACGAGCGGCTGGGAGATCGTCTGGCCGCTGCCGATCGGGAGTGCCACGTTGGCGTAGGCACGATCCCGTTGATCGGCCGGGACGAACCGCTCCCGTGGAATGCTCGCGATCGCGGCGAGCACGCGCTCGTCGCCGACCGTCGGCCGGAGCACGCGTGCCAGGTCAGCGGCTTCCTGCGGGCACATCGCGGGTTAGGGCTCCTCCGCGTCGGCGTCGAGCCACTTGTCGAAGAACTCATCGGCCTCGAGGCTGGCGAGATCGGCGCGTAGGAGCTTGAGCAGCTTCGACGCCTGCTTGGGGCTGACGTCCCAGTACAGGATCACCTCGCCGTCGTCGACCGACACGATCTCGATCCGGTCGGTGCGACTGGGATCGGACAGGAACGCGGGCTCGCGCCCCTCGCGCGAGACGATCAGGTGATAGAGGCGGTTGGCTTTCATCGTCGGGACTCGAGCGTGAGCGCGGCGGTCGCGTCGGGCAGCGCCGACGCACCTTCATACGTGCGGTTACCCACTTGGATCGCCGGCAGGGTCGACACGCCGGCCGCTCGCGCTCGCTCGTTCGCGGCTCCGAGCGCCTGCGAGGTGGATTTGAGCTCGATGCCCTTGGTGAGCGCGACTGGGTGCATCTCGCACGCGGCGCCGGCGATCAGGACCGTGTTCTCGTCGCCGATGTCGCGTCCGCCCGCGAACGTTTGCCGGAACGCCGCGAGCGAGAACGCGACGCCGCGCCCGACCTTCTTGGCATACGTGGCGGCGAGCATCGCGCGCGCGCCGTCCGGAGGCCATGTCGTGGGCCACCGGAGCGGCTGCAGGCCGAGCGCGTCCGCGAGCCGCTCGATTTCCGAGCGGTCAGTGTCCGCTTGCGGCTCGGAACCGGCTACCTGCGAGGCGAGCACCGGCTCCCATTCCGGCACGACCGGCAACGTCGACATGATCGTCTCGCCAACTATGTAGCACCGCGGACTGCCGAGGTCGTAGTAGAAGACCGGCTGGACGTCCACTAACCGTGAATCAGCCAGCCGTCGGCCGCGCGGCCAGCTTCCATCACGGCTTCGGACAGCGTCGGGTGGCCGTGGATGATCCGGGCGACCTCGGGATACCCGCCCTCGAGCGCGCGCACGTTGACAAGCTCCTGGATCAGCTCGGTCGCCTTGGTGCCGACGATGTGGCCGCCGAGCAACTCGCCGTACTGCTTGTCGCCGACGATCTTGACCAGGCCGGTGCGGTCGCCATAGACCGTCCCGGCGCCGACCGCTCCGTACTGGAGCTTGCCGACGACGACGTCGTGGCCCTCGTCGCGGGCCTGCTGTTCGGTCAGTCCGAAGCTGCCCACGTTCGGGGTGCAGAACGTGGCCCGAGGGATGTCGACGTACTCGATCGGGTGGGTCTCGAGTCCGGCCGCGTCCTCGACCGCGATCACACCCTCCTCAGACGCCTTGTGCGCGAGTGCGGGGCCGTGCACGAGGTCGCCGATCGCGTACACGCCGTCGAGGCTCGTGCGCATCCGGCCGTCGACCTCGATCAGGCCGGAGTTGCTGTCGACGGTGACGCCGGCCTGGTCAAGGCCAAGGGCCTCGACGTCCGGAGCGCGGCCGGTCGCGATCACCAGCCACTCCACCTCGCGCGGCTCGCCGGCGTGCGTGAACTTGCACATCGAGTCGGTGCTCTCGATGTTCTCGACGAACGTGCTCGTGTGGACCGCGATGCCCTGGCGCTTGAGGCCGCGCTCGACCACCTTCGAGATGTCCGCGTCCTCGGTCGGGAGCACGCGATCAAGCGCCTCGTAAAGAAGCGTGTCCGTCCCCAGCCGCGCGTACGCCGAGGCGATCTCAGACCCCGACGCGCCGGCGCCCACGACCGCGAGGGTCTTGGGGAGGCTCTCGAACGCCCACGCCTCCTCGGTGCCGATCACGCGGCCGCCGAACTGGGTGCCGGGGATCGGCTTCTTGACCGACCCGGTGGCGAGGATGATCGTCTTGGCCTCGATCCGGTTGCCGTTCACGGTCACGGCGCCGGGCCCGGCAAGCGCGCCCTCGCCTTCGATGACCTCGATCCCGTTCTTCTTGAACAGTCCCGATACGCCACCCGTAAGGGTCTTGACCACCTTCAGGCGACGGGCGGTAACGCCGGCGAAGTCGACCTCGGGCTCTGAGACCTTGATCCCATAGTCGCCGGCCTCGCGGATCTCTGAGAGCACGTCGGCGACGCGCAGCACCGCCTTGGCCGGGATGCACGCGTAGTTCAGGCAGCGTCCGCCCACCTCGTCCTTCTCGATCACCGCCGTCTTCATCCCGAGTTGGGCGGCGCGAATCGCGGCCACGTACCCGCCGGGGCCGGAGCCGATCACAACACAGTCGTAAGAGGTCTCTGGCATGCGGCCGGAGACTATAGAAGGGTGCCGGAGGAGAGCTTTTTTAGCGGCCGGGGTACTGCGGCATCTGAATGCGGCTCAGCACCCGGACGAGCTTGTAGAAGAGCCAGCCGGCGCCACCGACGACGACCACCGAGGCCACGACCGCGAGCAGGTTCGCGGCGCGCAGCCCGAGCAGCGAGAAGAACAGGATCACGAACGCCAGGATCGCCTGGAACCCGAGCACGGCCCAGTAGCGCAGCTGCCACATCCCAACCGCGCACACCAGCATCAGCACCGAGAAGACGATCACTCCGCCGGCGCCGGCATGGGCGCTCCCGACCTTGAACGATCCGTTGACGATCACCGCGACGAGGTCGCCGCCGCCGATCAGAACCGCGATCGCGGCGGCGATCTTCAGCGACCAGGGGCGCTCGCCGGGCTCGAGCGGCGTCAGCGTGGCCCTGACCGCCGCGTTGCGCGCTTCGGACCGGCTGGGTGGCTTGTCGGCGGGTGGGCGGGGCTTGTCCTCCTGGGGCTGCGGCGCGGTTGGTGCCGGAGCGGTGGCGACCGGCGCGGGCCCCGGTTGCCGGCGCCGACCGCGCTTGCGGCTACTGCGCTGAGCCAACTCGCACCTCGCCGGTGATCGCGGCGCGGAGCGCGCGGGCGGCCGTCGACGGATCAACCGCTTTGGTCAGCGCCCGGACGACGGCGATTCGGGTGGCGCCCGCATCGGCGACCGCGCTGACGTTCGCCGTGTCGATGCCGCCGATCGCGAAGAACGGGACGGTGGCGTTGGCGGCCGCGTACCGCACAAGTTCGAGCCCGACCGCCGGGCGGCCCGGCTTCGTCGGCGTCGCGTGCACGGGACCGACTCCGATGTAGTCGACGGGCGCGATGAGCGCGGCGTCGATCTGCTCGCGGGTGTGCGTGGACAGCCCGACGATGCGCTCCGGTCCGACGACCGCGCGGGCGGCGTGGACCGCGGCGTCGTCCTGGCCCACGTGGACGCCGTCGGCGCCGGTCGCGTCGACGAGGTCGGGCCGGTCGTTGAGGATGAACAGCGCGTCGTGGTCTGCCGCGACGGCCGCGAATCGCCGGGCGGTGGTCACGATCGCCTTGTCGGGGGCGTCCTTCATCCGCAGTTGGACGATGTCCACGCCGCCGGCAAATGCACAGGCGAGGAACTCGTCTGGCTGGTCGTCGCAGACCAGGTACAGATGCGCCGCTCTCAGACGTCCAAGGCGTTTCGTCACGATTTCGAAGTGTGGCAGGGGCACCGACACCCCCGCGCTAGGATTCACCAAACGGGAGCCCTACCACCGGGGCTGAGAGGGCGGGCGAGGATCCGCCGACCGTCTGAACCTGAACCGGATAATGCCGGCGCAGGGAGGCGCACACGTTGCCGAATCGTTCAAGCTCATCCGATGTCGTCGTTGTAGGCGCCGGCGCCGTTGGGCTTGCCGTCGGGTGGCGCGCCGCTCAGCGCGGCCTGCGCGTGACCGTGATCGACCGCGGCGAGCGTCCGGGGACGGGCACGTCCTCCGTCGCCGCGGGGATGCTGGCGCCGATCTCGGAGACGCTCGCGACCGAGCTGCCGCTGATGCGGCTCGGGCTCGAGAGCGTCGAGCGGTACCCCGAGTTCGTCGCCGAGCTGACCGAGGCCTCGGGCATGGACACGGGCTATCTGCGGTGCGGCACGCTGCTCGCCGCGCGCGACGGGGACGAGGCGGAGTCGCTCGCACGCGAACTCGCGTTCCGCCAGACGCTCGGCCTGACCGTCCACCGGCTGCTCGCGAGCGAGGCGCGGCGGCTCGAGCCGGCGCTCGCGCCCACGCTGCGTCTCGCGCTCGAGATCCCCGACGATCACGCGATCGACCCGCGCAAGCTGACCGCGGCGCTGGCGCGAGGCACTGACCGCGGCCGGAGGGGAGCTCCGCCTGGGTGCGGCCGTCCGCGGGGTGAGCATCTCGAACGATCGCGTCACCGGCGTGCGGCTCGACGATGGGTCCGAGATCGCCGCGGAGAGTGTTGTGGTAGCCGCCGGCCCTTGGTCGAGCGCGCTCGACGGCATCCCCGACGGCGCACGGATCCCTATCCATCCAATAAAAGGCCAAATCCTCCGGCTCCACGACCCCGCCGGGGCGGGCATGCTCACGCGGGTACTGCGGACGGGAGGCGGTTATCTGGTGCCGCGTGGCGACGGGCGCTACGTGCTCGGCGCGACGATGGAGGAGCGGGGCTTCGACACCACCGTCACCGCCGGCGGCGTCTACGACCTGCTGCGCAACGCGTTCGAGCTGCTGCCGTCGGTCACGGAGCTGGTGATCGACGAGCTGTCGGCCGGACTGCGGCCGGCCACGCCCGACAACGCGCCGGCGATCGGCCCGGGGTCGGTCCCCGGGCTCCACTGGGCGGTCGGGCATTACCGCCACGGGATCCTGCTCACCCCGATCACGGCCGAGCTCGTCGTCGGGGCGCTGGCGGGCGAGGGCGGGATCCCGGACGAGTTCGCGCCGACGCGGTTTGCCGACGTGCCGGCGGTCGCGGCATGAGCGTCAACGTGACGATCAACGGCGATCGCCGCGAACTGCCCGCGGGCGCTACCGTCGCGAACGTGATCGAGTGGTTCCCGGGCGCGCCAGAGGGGCGCGGCGTCGCCGTTGCGGTCGAGGGCGAAGTGGTCCCGCGCGCGCAGTGGCCGAACGTCGCGCTGCACGACGGCGCGCGCGTTGAGGTCGTCGTGGCGGTGCAGGGCGGATGACCCCGTTCACGATCGCCGGCCGCGAGCTTCGTTCCCGCCTGATCCTCGGGACCGGTGGCTTCACCAACCACGAGGTACTCGCGGCGGCACTCGAGGCGTCCGGTGCGGAGCTGTGCACGGTGGCGCTCCGCCGGCTCGATCCGGCCGCCCGAGGGTCAATCCTCGACGTGCTCGACGGCGCCGGCGTCGAGGTCCTCCCGAACACCGCCGGCTGCTACACCGCCCGCGACGCGATCATCACCGCGCAGCTCGCGCGCGAGGCGTTCGACACCGACTGGATCAAGCTCGAGGTGATCGGCGACGAGCGCACGCTGCTGCCGGATGCGGTCGAGCTCGTGGCCGCCGCCGAGGCGCTCGTCGACGATGGCTTCATCGTGCTCCCGTACACGACCGATGACCCGATCCTGGCTCGCCGGCTCGAGGACGTCGGCTGCGCCGCGGTGATGCCGCTCGGGTCGCCGATCGGGAGCGGCATGGGGATCCGCAATCCGTACAACATCTCGATCGTGGTCGAGCGTGCCGGCGTGCCGGTGATCCTCGACGCGGGCGTCGGCACCGCGTCGGACGCCGCGTTCGCGATCGAGCTCGGGTGCGACGCGGTGCTGTGCGCGAGCGCGATCTCTCGCGCGCACGACCCGGTGGCGATGGCCACGGCGATTCGGCTGGCGGTGCAGGCGGGCTGGCTCGCGGGCGGCGCGGGCAGGATCCCCCGCCGGCGGTACGCCGAGGCGTCGACGCCGGACGAGGGATTGCCGGTCTTCGACAGCGCTCCGTGACTCCCGACGAGCTGATCGACGGCTGGGAGGCGGCCTGGTCCGGGCGGGATGAGGCTGCGTTCGAAGCGGTCTGCGATCCCCGGGTCCATTACGAGGACCCGCTCACGCCGGAGCCGCTCGAGGGGCTCGAGGCGCTCGGCGAGCACGCCGCGAAGTTCTGGGCCGCGTTCCCCGATGCGCGCGTGGAGAAGACCGGTGAGCGGCTGAGCGACGGGCACTACGTGGCGGCGCCGTGCAAGGTGCTGGCGACGCACCGGGCGCCGCTCAACGGCCTGCCCGCGACCAACAAGTTCGTGGTCATGCACGCGATCTTCTACTGCGAGATCGGCCGCGAGCGGCTCCTGCGCGTGCGCGGCTTCTTCGACCTGTACGACGTCGCGACCCAGCTCGGGATCCTGCCGGCGCGGGGGACGCTCGGCGAGAAGGCGCTGTTGATGCTGCGCGGGTTCGGGTTGCGTGCCGGGCGGAATCAGTAGGTGGAAATCGCGATCCCGATCTTCGACGGGCTGACGGCGCTCGACGCGGTCGGCCCGTACGAGGTCCTGTCCAGGCTGCCGGGCGCGCGGGTTGAGTTCGCGGCGCTCGAGCCGGGGGTGAAGCGAACCGACAACGGGATGCTCGCGCTGACCGCCGACCGCGCGCTGGACGACCTTGCGCACCCCGAGGTGATCGTGATGCCCGGCGGCCACGGGACGCGGGCGCTGATGCACGACGACCGGATGCTCGCGTGGGTGCGCGCCGCGCACGAGACCTCGCGGTTCACCACATCGGTGTGTACCGGCTCGCTGGTGCTGGGCGCGGCCGGCATCCTCGACGGGCTCGAGGCGACCACGCATTGGGCGGTGATGGACACGCTCGAGCGACTGGGGGCCAAGCCGGTGGCGCGGCGGGTCGTCGAGCAGGGCAAGGTGATCACCGCGGCCGGCGTGTCCTCGGGGATCGACATGGCGCTGACGCTTGCGGCGCGGATCGCCGGCGAGGACGTGGCGCGCGCGATCCAGCTCGCGATCGAGTACGACCCCGAGCCCCCGTTCGACAGCGGATCTATCGCTAAGGCATCTGCCGCGGTTGTGGAGCTTGCGCGCCGGCGAGCGTGACGCTAAGGCATCCGCCGCGGTTGTGGAGCTTGCGCGCCGGCGAGCGTGACCGCCACGGGCGCGTGATCGGAGAGGTGGCCCCGGTCGAGCACGTCGGTCGCCGGCGCCGGTCCCGGGCGTAGCCCGCGCACGAACACGAGGTCGACGCCGTCGCCGCCGGCGTACTCGAATCCGTCGAGCGTCAGGTGGCGGATGTTGAAGTCGCCACCGAGGATGAGCGGGGCGTCGCCGGCCCAGCTGATTGCGCTCTGCGCCGCTCGGTGCGCGTCCCGGATCGGCCCGCCGCAGTGCGTGTTCGCCACCCAGATGCCGGCGTCGTGCAGCCGGACGGCGTGTACCCAGCGCCGTTCCGGCCAGAGGCAAAGACGGTTTACTTCGTGCTCGGCGACCTGATCGCCGCGGACGAGGATCGCGTTGGCGCTGCCGCCGTTCGACTTGATCAGGTCGGGGGATCGAATGGCGATCGCTCGCCGGAGCGGGAGGACCGCGTTGCGCGAGGTCAGCACGAGGCGCTGCTCGGCGTGTAGGCGAGCGGCCAGGGGCGCGGGCCACCACGGCGGGACCTCCTGCAGCAGCGCCACGTCCCACTCCCAGCCGGCGAGCGCGGCGGCGAATTCGTCGAACAGATTCCGGCCCGCCGATGGCACCGCGCGTCCGTGCTTGAGGTTCCACGTGAGCACGCGCGCGACCACAGCGGGAACGTACACTCAGGCCTTGCCGCGCCACTTCATCACGGGGTCGGAGCTCAGCGCTGAGGAGGTCCACGCGCTGATCGAGCGCGCGATCCAGCTCAAGGGCGACCCGTTCAGCTCTGACGTGCTGCACAAGCGCACGGTGGCGCTGATCTTCCAGAAGCCGTCGACTCGCACCCGCGTGTCGTTCGAGGCCGGGATCACCGAGCTCGGCGGACATCCGATGGTGCTCCGCACCGACGATCTCCAGCTCACCCGCGGCGAGTCGGTTCGCGACACGGCGTACGTGCTCTCGCGCCACGTGGCCGCGATCGGAATCCGCACCGGCGACGACGCGCTGATCGACGAACTAGCCGAGCACGCCGACGTGCCGGTGATCAACATGCTGAGCCCGAGTCACCACCCGTGCCAGGCGCTCGCCGACCTGCTGACGCTGCGCGAGACGTTCGGCCGGCTCGAGGGGCTGAAGCTCGCCTACGTCGGCGACGGCAACAACGTGGCGCGATCGCTGATCGTGGTCGGCGAGCGGGCCGGGCTCGAGGTACGCGTGGCCGCGCCCGACGGCTACCAGCTCGAGGCGAACGGCGCCGGCGTCCTGACGGACGATCCGGCCGAGGCGGCCCGTGACGCCGATGCGCTCTACACCGACGTGTGGGTGAGCATGAGCGACGACCCGGAGTCGGCCGCCGAGCGGAGGCGGGCGCTCGCGCCGTACCGGCTCGACGACGGGCTGCTCGACCTCGCGGCGCCGGACGCGATCGCGCTCCACTGCCTCCCCGCCCATCCGGGCGAGGAGATCACCGAGCAGGTCCTGTACGGCGACCGACAGCGAATCTGGGACCAGGCGGAGAACCGGCGCCACGCGCAGAAGGCGCTGCTCGAGCTCCTCACCGGCGCCTAACCCCGGACCGGTCGGCTACGCTCCGGACGAGCTTCTGGGAAGGAGACATGGAAACCATGCCTGCACCGAAATCCCCGTCGGGTGGCTCCAGGGGGTCGAGCAGCAAGACGGTGAAGTCATCGACGACGCGCCGCCGGCGCAAGTCAGCTTCGAACGATGGCCACGGCGGCGTCAGCGACGGTATCGCCGGCCTCGCCGAGCAGGTGACGAACGGGATCCTGAAGCCGCTCGGGCTCGTGGTGCTCACGACGGAGCGGATCCAGGAGGTCCTCGACGACGCCGCCGACCGCGGCCGCGTGACCCGCTCGGACGCCAACGACCTGGTGGCGCAGCTCGTCAGCCGGGGTCGCGAGCAGACCGACCAGCTCCTGTCGGACGTCGAGCGGCTGATCGGTCGCGGTCGCCAGCAGGTGAGCCCCGCGAACCGCGGCTCCCGGTGGAGCGAGTCGATTGACCTGCTCGTGCGGAGCGCCGACCGGGCCCGGCGGTCGGTCGGAGTCGGTCAATCCTTTCCGATCCTCGGCTACGACGACCTGACCGCCGCGCAGGTCCAGGCGCGGCTCGAGGGCCTCGCGCCGGCCGAGCTACGCAAGGTGCGCGAGTACGAGCGGCGCCACGCCAACCGGAAAACGGTGCTCGCGGCGATCGACAAGACGCTTGCTCCCCGTTAGCGACCGCGCACGCCAGGCCCTGCTCCTCGCCCACGACGAGGCCCGGGCACTGCGCCACAGCTACATCGGCACTGAGCACATCCTGCTCGGGCTCCTGCGCGAGCGGGACGGTTTCGCGGCCGGCGTGCTCACGTCGCTCGGCGTTGAGTACGAGCCCGTACGGGCGGCGGTGGTCCGGATGCTCGGCCTCGGGGTCGAGGACCCAGGCGACGACCTGCCGTCCACCGGCGCGGCCACGAACGCGGTCGAACGCGCCGGGCGGGAGGCGGCCGTGCTCGGGGCCGAGCAGGTCGGCACCGAGCACATCCTGCTCGCGCTCATGCACGATCCCGGCGGTGCCGCGTCGCGGATCCTGTGGCAACTCGACGTCGACCCGGTGGCGGTCCGGTCGGCGATCAGCGACGCCGGGTCCTAGATTCGCGGCTCTAGCCGCTCAGCCCGAGGTCGGTAAGGACCGCGCCGAAGTCGAGCCGCTCGCCGGTCAGCTCGCCGAGGAGCTCCTCGGCGTCGAGGCGCTGGCCGTCGCGCCACAGCCCTCGCAGCACCTCCCCGGCCTCGGGTGACTCGAACCAAGCCGGGCCGAACCGCTCGCGCAGGTAGGTGCGCAGATGAGTCTCGAGCGCCCATGCACGTAGGTAGCAGGCGCAATAGAAGCCTGGATCGACGTCGGAGAGGAACGTCTCGGTCGGCCACTCGATCTTGACCGCAGCGCCGAGGAGCTGCGCGTACCGAGTGGCGAGCGCGTCCCAGTCGCCGTCCGGGCCCCCGCCGTGGAGCTCGAGCTCGTAGGCGAGCTTGCCGGCGTAGCGGCGCAGATACACGAGCCGCTGGGCCTTGGCGTGCGCGACCAGGTCCGAGGCGTCATCGATCCCGAGGCGGCGGGACAACCACTCGGGGTCCTCGACGAGGTGCTGGATCACGAACGCGTAGGTCTCGGTGACCGAGTTGTCGCCCAGGCAGCGGAACTCGAACGGCAGTGCAGCGTCGACGTGGGCGCTGTGCTCGGTGTGGCCGCCCTCGTGGAACAGCGTCACGTAGTCGTCCCACCCTCCGACCGGGGCCACGACCAGGTAGACCTCGCCCGGCACGCGCACCGGCGCGCAGAACGCCCGCGGTGCTTTGTTCGGACGGGACCCGATGTCGAACGTCACCCCCGGCTGGGCCGAGACGTCGGTCCCGAGGCCCGCCATCGTGCCGGCGAAGCTCTCGATCAACCTGACGCTGGGGAAGTGGCGATCTTGCTCGACCGCCCTGAAGAACCGCGCCAGGTCGGCGCGGCGGAGCTCGTCGAGGCCGATCCCCAGCGTGCGGCGGAGCTCGGGGTCGACGATCTGCGGGTAGCTTGCCGCGCTCGCGGCCGAGAACGCGGCGGTCTGCTCCGACAGCGCCCGGAGGTCAATTCGCTTGCAGTGGGCGCACATGTCCGCGTAGCTCGCCCACCCGAGCTCGATCGCGCAGGCATGCTGAGACTCGATCAGCTCCTGATAGTGGGGCCCAAGGTGCTCACGGGTGGCCGCGAGCACCGCGCGTTCGATCTCGGCGCGCCGCTCGGCGTCGGGCTCGTTGGCCTGTGCCACCGGCGCCTCGCGAAAGCCGAGCCGCTCGCCCCCGACCTCGATCGTCAACCCTGCCTCGATGCGCGCCAGGTCCTCCTCGACGGCCTTGGTCGCCTCTCCGATGTAGCCCTCGACCGCGAAGTCGAGCAGCATCCGCGCCTGCCGTCGCGCATCGCCGTCGCCGGTCGGCCCGTCGTCAAGTTCGCGCAGCGCCTGCACCGCATCGCGGGTGAACAGCTCGCTGGCCCCGGCGTAGATCGGCTCGATCTCGAATGTGTCCTTGAGCCCCGCGTAGTGCTGGTAGTACTCGCGCATCAGCTCGGTCTGGAAGGTCTCGGCTGTGCGCCGGTACGCGTCGAGATCCATGCGGATGCCATGCTAGAGGCGTGGACCCCGCACCTTCCACCATCCGACCCCGTCCGCGAAACGGCGACGAGCTCGAGCTGACGATCGACTCGCTCGCGTACGGCGGCGCCGGCGTGGCCCGGCTCGACGGCTACGTCGTGTTCGTTGCCGACGCGGTCCCCGGCGACAGGGTGAGGGCGGTTGTGGAGAAGTCCAAGCGCGCCTACGCACAGGCGCGGGCGGTCGAGGTGCTCGAGCCCAGCCCGGAGCGAATTCCCCCGCTCGCGGCCCATCCCGGCGCGCCGTGGCAGGTGCTGCCGTACGAGCGCCAGCTCGAGACCAAGCAAGCCCAGGTCGACGACGCGCTGCGGCGGATCGGCCGCCTCGACGGGTTCGAGCTCGAGCCGATCGTTCCGGCCGTCGAGGTGTGGCGATACCGCAACAAGCTCGAGTACTCATTCGGGACCGACCCTGACGGGCGGCTCGTGTGTGGCTTCCACGCTCCCGGCAGCTGGGAGGAGATCGTCGAGGTCACCGACTGCCTGCTGGCCTCCTCGGATGGGAACGCGGCGCGGGAGCGGGTGGTTTCGTGGTGCCGGTCTCAGGGCCTGGGGGCCTTTGATCGTCGTACCGGGGAGGGCTTCTTGCGCAACCTCGTGGTCCGCGAGAGTCGGCGGGGTGGCGGCGAGCTCCAGGTGCGTTTGGTGACGAGCCCGGGGCAGATCGACACTCAGGGGCTTGCCGACGCGATGGACGGCACGGTCCGCGGGCTGCTGTGGACCCAGCTCGACAGCGTCGCCGAGACGACCCAGGGCGGCGAGACCGAGCTGATCGCCGGCAGCAATCGGCTCGTGGAGGAAATCGGCGGGATGCGACTGCGGCTCTCGCCGAACGCGTTCTTTCAGACGAACACCGAGATGGCCGAGCGGCTCTACCGGTTGGCGATCGAGTACGCCGCCCCGGCCGCCTCCGATCGCGTTTACGACCTGTACTGCGGAATCGGGACGATCGGGCTGCTGATGGCGCCACGCGCCGGCGAGGTCTGGGGACTCGAACTGGTCGAGGAGGCGATCGCCGACGCGATTGCGAACGCGACTCTGAACGAGGTCCATAACGCCCGCTTCTTCGCCGGCGACGTGCGCCTGGCGTTGCGCGAGCTCGTGGAGCGCGCCGGCCGCCCCGATGTGCTCGTCGTCGACCCCCCGCGCTCGGGCCTCTCCCAGAAGGTGGTGCGGCGGGTGATCGAAGCCGGTCCGCGACGGATCGTGTACGTATCGTGCAACCCGACGACGCTCGCGCCCAACGCTGCCCAGCTGGTGGCTGATGGCGGTTATCGCCTGCGCCGGGTACGGGCAGTCGACATGTTCCCGCAGACCCCGCACATCGAGTGCGTGGCGCTACTCGAACGGGTTGTAGAGCGACCATAGGGGTAGTTTCGAGTCCATGAGAGCTCGCGCGGTTCCGGTATTTGCGGCGGTTTTGCTGCTCGGCGGCGCCTCGGGCCAGGCGACGGCGGCCACAGCCCGGCCGCCGGCGCTGCGGCTGCTTGCCGCGTCTCCGAAGGGTCCGGCTCCTGGCGACGCCACGATCGAGCTGCGGTTCTCCGCGCCGCTTGCGCCCCTGACGAAGACCGACGTGCCCAAGCTTTCGCCGTCGACCGCCGGAGCGTGGGCGCAGCCGAACCCGACGACGCTCCGCTTCACGCCGACCGGCGGGTACCTGCCGGGCACGGTCGTGCGCGTCACGGTCCCCAAGGGGTTGATATCCACCGACGGGACGACGCTGCGTAACGCGGCCACGGCCAGCTTCCAGGTCGAGAACGGGTCCGATGTGCGGCTGGAACAGCTGCTCGCCGAGCTGCGCTTCCTGCCGGTTCACCTCAGCTCGATTTCGCATCAGCCGCGTCCGGAGGACACCGCCGGGCAGCTACGCGCGATCTTCCAGCCGCCGCCGGGTCGACTGGCGTTCGGCGCCGGCTGGCCGGCGCAGCTCACCCAGCTGTGGAGCCACGACAACTCCACGGTGCTGAGGGGCGCGGTCATGGCGTTCGAGTCCCAGCACGGGCTCGCGATGGACGGCGTCGCGAGCACGGGTCTGTGGCAGGCGCTGCTGAGCGCCCGCGCCCACCGGCAGTTCAACCAGGGCGGCTACAGCTACGCGGTGGCGACCGAGAGCAGCCCGGAGTCGCTGACCGTCTACCACAACGGGCGCGTCGTCCTGCGCACTCCGGCCAACACCGGCATCGGCGGCGAGGGCACCGCGCTCGGCACCTTCCCGGTGTTCGAGCGTCTGCGCAGCCAGACGATGCAGGGCACGAACCCGGACGGCTCGCATTACGCGGATTTCGTCCAGTGGGTGGCCTACTTCAACGGCGGCGACGCCGTCCACTACATGCCGCGGGCGTCCTACGGGTCGCCGCAGAGCCTGGGCTGCATCGAGCTGCCCTACGCCGCCGCCGAGCAGGCCTGGGGCTACCTGACCTACGGCACGCTCGTCACGGTCTTGTAGTTATCGTCCCGGGCGAGCATGCGCGCGGTCACGATCAGAGACAAGAACCTCAGCGTCGAGGACCACCCCGACCCGGTGCCCGGCCACGGCGAGGCGCTCGTCCGCGTCAAGGCGGCCGGGCTCAACGGCGCCGACATGATGCAGCGCCGCGGCTTCTATCCCGCGCCACCGGGCGCGCCGCAGGACATTCCGGGGTTGGAGCTCGCCGGCGAAGTCATCGGACTCGGCCAAGGTGCGGATCGGTTCGCGGTCGGCGATCGCGTGATGGGGATCGTCGCCGGCGGTGGTCAGGCCGAGCTGGCGACGGTGCACGAGCGGATCCTGATGCCGGTCCCCGACAACCTCGACTGGGTGCAGGCCGGCGCCGTCCCCGAGACGTTCACGACTGCCCAAGACGGGATCTTCACCCAGGCGGGCCTGAAGCCGGGCGAGCGGCTCCTCGTCCACGGTGGCGCCGGCGGGGTCGGGACCGCGGCGATCCAGCTCGCCCACGCCTCGGGCGCACGCGTCACCGCGACCGTCCGCAACCCCGAACACCGGGACGCCGTGGCCCAGCTCGGCGCCGAGGTGATCGCGCCCGAGGGGTTCGTGGAGCACGGGCCGTTCGACGTGATCCTCGAACTGGTGGGTGCGCCCAACCTGCCGAGTGACCTCGAGGCGCTGGCCCTGTGGGGCCGGATCATGGTGATCGGGATCGGCGCCGGCGCCCAGGCCGAGCTCAACCTCGGGCTCGCGATGCAGCGCCGAGCGCGGATCTACAACTCGACGCTCCGCGTCCGGCCGCTCGAGGAGAAGGCGCTGACCGCGCGCGCGATGGAACGGTCGGTGCTGCCGCTGCTCGCGTCCGGCGCGGTGCGCGTGCTGATCGCCACGACGTATCCACTCGAGGACGCGGTGTCGGCGTACGACCACTTCGCCTCGGGTGGCAAGCTCGGGAACATCGTGCTGACGATGGGCGGCTGACCGCCGCCGCTTCCGTCAGGCCCGGGCGAGGCTCCTACTCTTCTGCGAACCCGTCGTCTTCGTCGCCTATCGCGACGACCTCGTCTGCGTGGACCGTGCACAGCGCCGGTCCGCCCGTCTCCATCGCAGTCTCGATTTCCGCCGGGGTGAGCTTGGCGCCACACTCCTCGCAGCGGTCTCCGACCCGGTCGAGGGACTTCTCTTCTAGGTCCATGCCGGCGAGCCTAGCGCGCCCGGGGGCTAACCGCATCCGGCTTTTGGCCTGCGCGCGCTCCGCTTTTAGAGTTCCAGGAGACCGCTCCGCGCGCGCCGGCAGATACCTCGGACTGGCATCCGGCCAGTCTTCCTCAGTAAGGGGGTAAGTCCGTCCACCAGTCGCCGACCACCCGGAACGCGCCCCAGAACTCCCGCTTGGCGCTCTCCTCGTCGAGCGAGTCGTCGATGTTCGGGACGTACAGGGCCTCGATCGAGGGCGTGAGGCGCTGGAGCTGACCCAGCGTCGGGCGGAGGTCGCCGGCGAGCGGGAGGTCGAGTTCATTGACGACCGCGAGCGCGTCAGGGCCCATAACCACGACCAGCTTCGGCGAGACGATCTGGAGCTCTTCGATCAGCCTGGCCACGCACGCCGGGTCGGCAAGCGCGGGGTCCGGCACGGGGCACTTGACGCACAGCGTCCCGTAGACGGCGAGCGGATCGATCGACAGGCGTTTCAAGGACTTCATCAGCGCGTTCCCCGCCCGCCCGTAGAACGCCACCCCCTCCTCCACCTCTGACGGCCGCGCCGAGTGCTTCACGAGGAAGATGTCCGCCTGCGGGTGACCGGACCCGAGCACGGGCATCAGCGAGCCCCGAGGGCAGTGGGTGCACGACTGGACCTCTCGCGAGAAGGCGTTCAGCTCACGGATCGCGCGCTCGAGGTATTTCTCGCGGATCTCGTCGTCGGTGGCGGGCATCGCTGTCCGATTGGACGGCTCGGGAGCTTGTCCTTGCGAGTGCATCAGGAGTTGCGGCTGTCCCGACCGTTCTCCCGCCGGCGATCGCGGCCGGTTGCGCGTCGCACGCGACGCTCGCGCGAGGCCCGCCGGGCGGCCTCGGGCAGCGCCTTGGTCTGCAGAAACTTGAGCGCCTGCACGTACAGCAGGCTCGCAGGTTTGCGCACGATGTCGGCGTCGCGCAGCGACTCGAGGAACTCCTCGGGGCCGTCGAACGAGCGCATCCGGATCCGCACCGATCCGAGCCCCTGGGGAACGTGCGCGTCCGAACCCGCGCCGGCCGGGATGCGGTACTTGGCGGCGAACCTGGCCGCCTCGTCGTTGAACTCGCTGATCGCGACCCGTGGGTTGAACACCTCGATCGCATCGACGTCGTCGAGCACGTCGAGCAGATGCTCGTAGTCGGGGACCGAATGGAGCCGGTCGAACGGGTGCGGCACGTACACGAGCCCGCCCTGGCGCTTGATCTCGGCGATCGTCTCCTGGAGCGTCATGCCGCGGGGGATCTTCTCCTCGATGAACAGGCCGATCACCTCGCCCTGGTCGGCGGTCTTGACCTCCTCGCCGACGATCACGCCGATCCCGTTGGCCTGGGCCCGCGCCGCGAGTGCGCCCGAGATCTCGTTGTGGTCGGTGACCGCGATCGCCCCGAGGCCGCGCGCCTGGGCCTCGGCCAGCAGCACCTCGACAGGCGTCGCGCAGTCGTACGAGTGGTCGGTGTGCATGTGCAGATCGACGTCGATCAGTCGGCGCTCGGTCAGGCGGGCGCGGACGTGACCGTTTGCGCGGGTGTCATGACGGCGGGCGACCAGCCGCGCATATACCTCCTCGTACTCGTCGGCCACGCGTGACCAGCTGAACCGGGCGTGGAGCTCCCGTGCCTCCTCGGGGCTGCGCCGACTCAGCTCCGGCTCCGAGATCATCCGACCGAGGTGACTGGCGAGCGTCTGCGCGTCGCCGGGCTCAAACTCGAACCCGAAACTGCCCTCCCCCAGCAGCTCCTCGTAGACGGGCAGACGCGAGGCGACGGGCACGACGCCGCTGGCGAGCGCGCGCACGAGCGTGCCCGGCGCCGGCCTGATCCCCTCGGAGGCGAGCACGAGCACGTCCGCCCCGGCGAGCGCCTGCGCCTCGGAGACGCGCTCGGCGTCGACGAACTCGACCCGTTCGCGCATGCTCCGGCTGAGCGTCGCCGGCACGGTCAGCGGCTTCGGCGACCAGACCGTGGCCCGCCACGCGGCGTCGGCCGGGAGCGCTCGCAGCGCCCGCAGGAAGATCCGGAGCGCGCCGCGCTCCTCGCGGGCGCTGAACAGCAGCTGCAGGGGGTCGTGCGCGGTGTGCTCCCCGTCGACGTCGGCGCCGGGCAGGATCACCCGATAGTCGTTCGGGAAGTAGCGTTGGAGCAGGTCCCGCGTCGCGCCGTAGCTGGCCGTGCGCGCATCAAGGCGCCCGAACAGCAGCCGCGACAGCGGACCCGTGAGCTGAGTCGAGAGGACCCGCTCCGTCGGCGCATGGAAGCTCCCGACGTTCAGGCCGCGAGAGTGTCGCAGCGCGATGCTCGAAGCGCTCGGCGCGAACGGCTCGTGCACGTGGACGAGGTCGAGCGCCAGGGTGGCGAGCGCCTCCTCGATCGTCCGCGCCACATCGATCGGCAGCGAGGCGGCCCGCCGGCGGGCCGGCGAGAACGGCAGCACTTCCCCCACCCCCAGCACGAGCGGCTCGCCGTCGGCCCGCTCGAGCAGCGTCTCGGCGTTGTTGCGGATCGCCTGGCGGCTATCGCGTACCAGCGCCTCGGACTCCGACGGGGCGATGATCAGCACGCGATGCCCGCGGCGGGACAGTTCGTGTGCGATGCCAGCGACGTAGTCGTTGACCTCGTGCGAGACCTCCCAGGCGAACGGCGTCACCTGTGCGATCGCGAGCTGCTCGCTCGTCACGGGCGGCAGTCTATTTCGTTACGCGGAGCCGCAATCGCGGCCCTGCTTACGAGCCGGCGCGGGTCTTCGGCTTCGCGGACTTCGCGCTCGGGGCCTTGCGGGCGTACTTCGCGATGAACTTCTCGGTCAGATCGCGCGCCTCGTCATCGGGGCGCTGGTGCATCGGCGACTTCATCAGGTACGAGCTCGGGCCGTCGAGCTGGCCGGAGACCCCGTTGTCGAGCGCCAGCTTGCAGCAGCGGACGGCGTCGATCACGATCCCCGCCGAGTTCGGCGAGTCCCACACCTCGAGCTTGAGCTCCAGGTTCAGCGGCACGTCGCCGAACGCCTGGCCCTCGAGCCGGATGTGCGCCCACTTGCGGTCGGTCAGCCACGGCACGTAGTCGGAGGGGCCGACGTGGACGTCGTCGGCGGGCAGCGTGGTGCCCATGATCGACGTCACCGCGTTGGTCTTCGACGTCTTCTTGGACTCGAGCCGCTCGCGCTCGAGCATGTTGTAGAAGTCCATGTTGCCGCCGACGTTGAGCTGGGAGGTGTGCTGGAGCTTCACTCCGCGCTCGTGGAACAGCCGCGCCAGCGCGCGGTGGACGATCGTCGCGCCCACCTGGGACTTGATGTCGTCGCCGACGATCGGCAGGCGGGCCTTCTTGAAGCGCTTGTTCCAGTAGTCCTCGCGGGCGATGAACACCGGGATGCAGTTGACGAACCCGCAGCCCGCGTCGAGGATCTGCTCGACATACCACTTGGTGGCCTGCTCGGAGCCCACCGGGAGGTAGGAGACGACCACGTCGGTGTGCGTGTCCTTGAGGATCTCGGTGATGTCGGCGGTCGGCCCCGGTGCCTTGGTGATCTTCTCTTTGAGGTACTTCCCAAGGCCGTCGTGGGTCATCCCTCGGTTTACGGGGATACCGAGCGGCGGGACCTTGCCGGCGAAATTCATCGTGTTGTTCTGGCCGGCGAAGATCGCCTCGGACAGGTCCTTGCCGACCTTGTCGGCGTCGATGTCAAACGCGGCGCTGAACTCGATGTCGCGCACGTGGTAGCCGCCAAGGTCGACGTGCATCAGCCCGGGGACGTCCTGGCGCGGGTCGGCGTCGCGGTAGTACTGGACGCCCTGCACGAACGAGCTTGCGCAGTTGCCGACGCCGATGATCGCCACGCGGACCTTGCCGTCCTTGTAGCGCGCGGCGCCGTTGGTCGAACCGTTGGTCGTGCTCACTTTCAGAGACTGCCTTTCTCGCGGGCGGTTCCCGCGGCCACTACAGGTATTCCGCGAAAGCGGGTTCGTTACACCGGCTCAGGCTGCTGTGCGATCGCCTTGAGTTGCCGGCGCACGTGGACTATGCGCTGAAGGGTAGTAAGCACCGTCAGGGCGGCCAGCACGTACACCGCCGGCGCGAGCAGTTCGAAGTGGCCGAGCGACGCGCCCCTGGCGAACAAGAGCCCGATCGACAGGATCACGACGCGCACCGGGCGCGTGGCGAGTCCGACTTTGCACTCGACCCCGAGAGCCTCGGCGCGGGCGCGCGTGTAGGACACCATCAGCGACCCGAGCACCGCCGCCACGGTCGCGGCGGCCGCGACCTGGTTGTTCTGCGAGGCGAAGTACGCGCCGACCGCGATCAGCACGATTCCTTCCTCGAGGCGGTCGAGCGTCGAGTCGAGGAACGCCCCGAACGCGGTGCCCTTGCCCGACATGCGCGAGTAGCGCCCGTCGAGCGTGTCCATGATCGACCCGATGATGAACGCGAGGCCGGCCAGGAAGAACATGCGGCCGACGATCAGCCCGGCGGCGGCGAGGTTCAGGGCGAATCCCGTGAGCGAGATTGTGTTCGGCGTCAGCCGGGACTCGATCAGCCGGTTGCGCACCAACTCCTGGGCGGTCGGACCGTTTCGCGGCGGCCGCTGGCGGCGCGGCGCACCGTTTCTTCGCGCCCCGGGCGGGCGCTGAGCTTGTTCGGGCATCGTCAGGCCGTCGACGCGGAACGCCCAGCCACGCCCAGGCGCTCGACCGGGGAGGGGCGGAACGCCCACACATCCGGCCTGGCCTTCGCCAGCAGTCGCTGGGCCAGCAGCGCGGAAGCGCCGGCCGTGAGGGCACCGAGGAATACGTCGGTGAGGAAGTGATTGGCAGTGGCGACGACCACGAACGTGATCAGCAGCGGATACAGCGCCCAAAGGAGCTTGCCCGGACGCCAGCGGGTGAGCCGCGACATGGAGCCGCCGATCATCACCGCGAAGCAGACGTGCATCGAGGGGACTGCGGCGTAGAAGTTCACGAAATCCTTGGTTGGTCCGAAGTCGATCGAGCTGCGGCCGCCGGTCACGAACTGCGAGATCGCGTCGGTGAAGCCCCATTCGGGCATCAGCCGCGGCGGCGCCGTCGGGTATAGCCAATACCCGATAACCGCGAGTGCCATCGCGATCATGAACATGTTCCGCACGAAGTAGAACGAATCGTTGCGGCGCGCGTAGATGAACGCGAGCACCAGGAACGTGACCACGAAGTGGCCGTTCAGGTAGACCCAGTCGAGGACGTCCATCAGCCAGTGCTTGTTGATCGCCCACGCCTGGATGCTTGGCTCGATGAACACGTGCAGCGTGCGCTCGACGTCGATGATCCGCATCGCGTCGCTGAACGGCTTGTATGGGTTGCCGCTCGAGACGAGCCCGCGGACCAGGTCGTACAAGACGAGCGCGCCGACAAACAGCAGGATCTGACGGATCAGGTCCAGCCACCCACGCGGCAAGAGCCGCGCCTCGATGAATCGGAGGCAACGCCCCATGTCGATGAATCATCCTAGCGAGGTGCGATGTTCGGCCCGCGTCAGCTACACCGACGGGAGTGCGCTCCGATGCGCGCAAGCGAGAAGCGCATCGCAATCTTCATCGGTCCGGGGCTCCGAACCGCGAGCTCGGTGTAGCTGCCGTACGGAGCGACGCATCCCGATCCCTGGACCACCGCCCAGTAGGGGCTGTAGTGCACGCGTACGATCGCGGTTCCGTGTCGGAGGCCCTGGACGCTCATCCAGTCGGACCCGAGTGCGGTCAGCGTGGCGGCCCCCTGCACGATCGGCGTCGCGTTGCGCACCGCGTAGACGCGCCACTGACGAGTGCGGAACACCAGGTGCAGGTAGGGCAGGCCGCGGTTGATCAGCGCGACCTCTTGCTTCGCCGAGTAGTCGAGGTTCTTGTCGGAAACAGCGACATAGCGGACCGCGACCTCGTGGAGCCAGGCGTCGTAACGCGCGGCAGTCAGCGTTCCGTCGTAGAACAGGGGGTTGTACTTGATGTCGAGCTGGCGCTCCCAGCCTCGCGCGAGCGGGAACTCGGGCGCCATCAGATACGCCTCCCAGTGGAACAACGTGAACGGGATCTCGATCCTGAACGGCTGGTCCCGCTGCCTGCTCAGGTAGGTGACGAGCGGCTGGAAATACGCGGCGGTGACCTCGGCGTTGTCGTCCGCGGTCCTGATGTCCCGGATCGGCGCTTGCCACTGGATGTAAACCAGCGGCAGGGCGACCGCCAGCAGCAGCCCGACCCGCCGCCCGGCCCGCGGCCACCACAGCAACGCGATGAGCGGGCCCGCCACCAGTGGTGCGAGCCGGGTCACGTTGCTGCCGATCGGGCTCGCGACTGCGTAGGAGGCGATGCACCCGAGCGCGTACAGGGCGACGCCGGCCCTGAGCGCGAGGTCGCCCTTGGGGATCAAGAGCAGCGCGCCGATCGAGATCACCACGATCGGCCAGAGCGCAGAGAACGCGAACGGCTCGACGCCGCCCTCCGGGAACGCGACCGACAGCGCCAGGACCGGCAGCGCCGACGCGATCACCACCGCCACGCCGGGAAGCGCCGGCCTGATGCGGCGCTCGCGCTGGTACGCGCCGACCGCCTGTGCGGCGCCGGCAAGCGCCGAGAACAGTGCGCCCACGGGGCTCGCCAGGGGCGTCACGAACGCGAGCGCGACCGCGGTCCCAGTCCGCCGGCGCTGGAGCGCGAGCGCGGCGCCAACCGCCGGCATGAGGCCGAACGCGAACGTCAGCCGGCCGGTGAACAGACTTGTCGATGTTGCTACGCCGAACCACAGCGCGCCGACCCATGAGTCCGCGCCGAACCGGCGGTAGGCGAGCGACTCGAACAGCGCCGCGGTGACGGTTGCCGCGATTGCGCCGGCGAGCTGAGGCGTGAGCAGCGCGGCGATCGGCGGGAATAGGACGCTGTAACCCGGGATGTTGTGGCCCGCGTACCACCAGTTGTTCCAGATCCCGAACCCTTGGGTCGCGAACAGCTTCGCGCGGAGGAGGTGCGCAGCCAGGTCCTCGCTGCGCGGTGCGATGAGTACATAGGCGAGCCCGATAACCCCGGCTGAGAACGTGGGCAGGATGCGCTTGAGCAGTCGCACGTGTCGCGCGCGCGAGTCGTCTTCTGGCGGCACGGGTGGCTCCGCCGGGGGGCGGACGGGAGGACTGGCGTGGACCGGCACGGCTACTCCTCCAGGAACGTTGCCACGCGCTCGACGAGATCGCCTCGGTCAAGCCACGGCCAGTGTCCCGCGTCTGACAGGCGCTCGACCCGCGCACCCGGCAGATGGGTGCCGTACGCGTCGGCGACCGCCGGCGGGTACCAAGGATCGCGCTCGCCCCAGACGATCAGCGCCGGGACGTGTGTGCTCGGCGGGGTGCCGAGGGTGTTAGCGGATCGCACGAGACGAAGGATCGCCCGCTGTGTGCCCTGGTCGAACTGCTCCCAGACCTCGTCGATACGTTTGTCCGGCCAGGCGTCCTCGCGCACGCTTCCCTGGCGGAGCGCCCGCGCGAGCATGCCGCGGGTCGTCGCGCCCATCAGCCCCTCGCCGATCACCGGGAGGCGCCACAGTCGTGTTAATCGTGGCCACGGGAACCCACGGATGAGCGGTGGCGGGTTGAGGAGCACGAGCCGCTCGACCCGCTCGGGATGGCGCCCGGCGAGCGTCAACCCGACGGCGGCGCCCCAATCGTGGGCGACGAGCTTGACCGTGTCGAGTTCCATCTCGGCGAGAAACCACTCGACGAACCGGCTGATCCCATCCACTGAGTAGTCGAGATGGCCGCCCTTCCCGGAGCGGCCGAACCCGATCAGGTCGGGGGCGACTCCACCCGTACGGGTCAGGAACTCGACCCAGTCGTCCGAGCTCGTGGGAATCCCGTGCAGGTACAGCGTCGGCACGCCCGGGGCGTCAGCGGCGTGACGGTAGAAAACGGGCGACTCGTCGAGCTTGATCGTGTGCTCATCGACGCGCACCCCCCGGCGAGGATAACGTCCGGGCGCGTGAGCGGTACGAGCCCAGACCAGCGCCCGAGCCCGGCTTCCCCGCCTCGAGGGGCGCCGACCCTGTGTCTCGGCGACGCGGTCGTTGATCTGATCTGCGAGCGCCCCCTCGGCGATGTCTCCGCCGCTGACGCGTTCGTGCCGCACTTCGGCGGCGCGGTGGCCACCGTCGCCGTGACCGCCGCTCGCCACGGCGCGCACGTCGCCTTCGCCGGAACTGCGGGCGACGATCCGTGGGGCCGATGGCTGCGTGCGCGCTTGCAGCGCGAGGGCGTCGGAACCGAGTTGCTGTCGCTGGTGCCGGGAGCGCAGACGCCGGTGTCACTCGTCGCGGTCTCCCCGGAAGGGATCCCGCGCGACCGCGTCTATGGCGAGCGGATCGCGACGTCGGCCGGCGATGGCCTCGATGAGGCGGTCCGGGCCTCGGCGGCGCTGATGATCGGCTCGGGCGGGCCCGAGGAGTCCGAGGCGACGATGCGGGCCCGGAAGGTCGCCCTGTCGCTCGAGCGCCCGGTTGTGTTCGACGCCCAGCCGCGCGTCGAGCGTTGGCGCTCGCGCGCCGAGGCGGCGGCGGTCGCGAACGCGTGCGTGCCCGACGCGTTGCTCGTCCGCGCCGGCGCCGGCGACGCCGAGCTGATGACCGGCGAGGACGACCCCGAGCGCGCGGCGCTGGCGATGCTGAAGGCCGGGGCGCGCATGGTCGTGATCACGCTCGGGCTCGAGGGCGCGATCCTCCGGGGTGAGCTACGGCTCGACGTCGAGGGCGTGGACGCGCCGGTCGTGAGCACGATCGGGGCCGGCGAGGTTCTCACCGGGGTCCTGCTGGCGCGGCTCGCGACGTCGGCGTACTACCCGTCGGCGGTCGCCGCGTCGCTGCCCGAGGCGGTGGCGGAGGCGACCCGGGCGTGCGAGCGATGGGGCGCGCTTGAGTAGCCGTTCGATTGCGCTGGGAGCGTCCGAGCCGCCGGCGGGTGCGCGCGATCCGCGATCGGTTGCGGCTCGTGTACGGGATCCCGCTCGCCGAGCCCCACGGCCACCCCATCGCGGAGCTGATCCTGACCGTGCTCTCGCAGTCGACGAACGACCGCAACCGCGACGTCGCGTACCTGGCGCTGCGCGAGCGCTTCCCGACGTGGGAGGACGTCCGGGACGCCCCGGTCGACGAGATCGAGGAGGCGATCCGGCCCGGCGGGATCTCCAAGGTGAAGTCGGCCCGGATCAAGTCGATTCTGCGCGCGATCACCGAGACCGCGCCCGGCGGAGGGCTCTCGCTCGATTGGCTGCCCAGCCAGACGGTTCCGGAGGCGCAGGCGTATCTAACGTCATTGCCGGGAGTGGGCCGCAAGACCGCGGCGTGCGTGCTGCTGTTCGCGCTCGGGATGCGCGATGTGCCGGTCGACACCCACGTCTCACGGGTCGGGATGCGTCTCGGCCTGTTCCGACCGGGGGCGCCGTTCGAGGAGATGCACGACGACATGCTCGATCTCACGCCACCGGGGGAGGAGCTCGAGTTCCACCTGAACCTGCTGCGCCACGGCCGGCGGACGTGCCACGCGCGCCACCCGGATTGCGCGGGGTGCGCGCTCCAGAAGATGTGCCCGAGTGCGTTCAAGGTGGGATAGGCCTCGCCCGGCCGTTCCGCCCGGCGTCCGTGCCCGGCCGGTGGTCGCGGTCCGTCGATGCGGTCCGCCGGCCCTCGTACGCGGCTAACGTGACTCTCGACGCGGCCCGCCTGCCGAGCGCCACGTTCGCCGCGATATAGGCGGCTTTCGTGGAGCTCAGCCCCGCCGCGCGCCCGATCGTCACGTTGACCGCGACCAGGCGGGGATCCGGACGCCCCTGGCACCAAAACTCAAATCTGCTACTCTCACACTTAGATTTTGACGACTAAACAGGAGTAGAACTCGATGGGAAAGACGATCGGAATCGACCTCGGTACCACGAACTCGTGCATGGCAGTGCTCGAGGGTGGAGAGCCGACGGTCGTTGAGAACGCGGAGGGCGGACGCACTACGCCGTCCGTGGTCGCGTTCACGCAGTCCGGTGAGCGTCTGGTCGGCACCGTCGCCAAGCGCCAGGCAGTCACCAACCCGCAGAACACGGTCTTCTCGATCAAGCGCTTCATGGGCCGTAAAGAGGCCGAGGTGCGCGAGGAAGAGTCGATCGTGCCGTACAAGGTGGTCTCGGGCCCCAATGGGGATGCACGCGTGGAGGCCGGCGGCAAGCAGTACTCGCCGCCCGAGATCAGCGCGATGATCCTCGGCAAGCTGAAGGCCGACGCCGAGGCGTATCTCGGCGAGAGCGTCGACAGTGCCGTGATTACCGTCCCGGCGTACTTCAACGACGATCAGCGCCAGGCGACCAAGGACGCCGGTCGAGTTGCCGGGCTCGACGTCAAGCGCATCATCAACGAGCCGACCGCGGCTTCGCTGGCCTACGGCCTCGACAAGGAGAACGACCAGACGATCCTGATCTTCGACCTCGGCGGCGGCACGTTCGACGTGTCCGTGCTCGAGATCGGCGACGGCGTGTTCGAGGTCAAGGCGACCGCCGGTGACAACCACCTCGGTGGCGACAACTTCGACAAGGCACTCGTGGACTGGCTCGTGAGCGAGTTCAAGAAGTCGCAGGGCATCGATCTGAGCGCCGACCCGATGGCGCTTCAGCGGCTCTACGAGGCGGCCGAGAAGGCCAAGATCGAGCTGTCGACGACGCAGGAGACGCAGATCAACCTGCCGTTCATCACGGCTGACAGCAGCGGGCCCAAGCATCTGGACATGCGCCTCACGCGCGCCAAGCTCAACGAGCTGACGAGCGCGCTGCTCGACCGCACGGTGGCGCCTGTTCGCCAGGCGCTCGACGACGCCAAGGACAAGGGCGTCGACAAGGTCGACCACGTCGTGCTGGTGGGCGGCATGACCCGCATGCCCTCCGTCCAGGAGAAGGTCAAGGAGCTGACCGGCAAGGAGCCGCACCGTGGCGTCAACCCCGATGAGGTGGTTGCGGTCGGCGCGGCGATCCAGGCGGGCGTGCTCGCCGGCGACGTCAAGGACGTGCTGCTGCTCGACGTGACCCCGCTGACGCTGGGGATCGAGACCAAGGGCGGCGTCATGACCAAGCTGATCGAGCGCAACACGACGATCCCGACCCGCAAGGGCGAGGTGTTCTCGACCGCCGAGGACAACCAGCCGTCGGTCGAGATCCACGTCCTCCAGGGCGAGCGCGAGATGGCGACCTACAACAAGTCGCTGGGCAAGTTCCAGCTGACCGGCATCCCGCCGGCGCCGCGGGGCATCCCGCAGATCGAGGTCGCGTTCGACATCGACGCCAACGGGATCCTGAACGTGTCCGCCAAGGACCTCGGCACCGGCAAGGAGCAGAAGATCGAGATCCGGTCCGGCTCCGGTCTGTCCGACGACGAGATCAAGCGCATGGTGACCGACGCCGAGTCGCACGCCGAGGATGACCGCCGGCAGCGCGAGCTCGCCGAGGCCCGGAACAACGGCGAGAACGCCGCCTACCAGGCCGATCGCCAGCTCAAGGACCTGGGCGACGCGGTCGACTCGAGCTCCAAGGAGGAGATCGAGGCCGCGATCAAGGCGGTCCGCGAGTCGCTCACGAGCGACGACGCCGCCGACATCAACGCGAAGACCGAAACGCTCCACACCGCGTTCCACAAGGTCTCCGAGGCGATGTACCAGCGCGCCCAGGAGCAGGCCGCGGCCAGCTCGCCCGACGGTGGCGCCAACGGTGCCGGCGCGGACAGCAACGGCGCTGGTGCCGAGGAGGATGTCGTCGACGCCGAAGTCGTGGATGAGAAGTAATGACGACGCGTAGACCTGACATCGCGGAGGCCCTCCACAGGGTCCGCGTGGCAGCTGAGGAGGGGGCGCCGCAAGGCGCCCCCGATCCGTCTGTGCCCGCGGGCCACCCGTGAGGCCCCCAGGACAAGTTCGGTCCCCGAGTCCGACGTCGAGGTCGATCACGAGCGCAAGCTCGAGCGCGACCTCGAGGAGCTCGCGGCCAAGGCCGAGAAGGCCGACGCATACCTCGAGCTCGCGCAGCGAACCAAGGCGGACTTCGAGAACTACCGCAAGCGCGCGACCCGCGAGGCTGCGGCCGCGCAGGAGCGTGGCATCGCGAAGCTGGCGAAGGAGCTCCTGCCGGCGGTCGACAACCTCGACCGCGCGCTGGAAGCGGCCAAGACCACTGACGGGGCACCGCAAGACAACGGCACCGCGACGCTCGTGTCGGGCATCAAGCTGGTCCACGACGACGTGATCGCCGCGCTCGCGCGCGCGGGCATCGAGGGCTTCTCGCCCGAGGGTGAGCAATTCGACCCGCAGATGCACGAGGCGATCGCGCAGACGCCCGTCGAGGGCGCCGAGCCGGGAACCGTCGTCGAGGTGTACCAGCGCGGGTACCGGCTGGGCGAGGTCGTGATCCGGCCCGCTCGCGTCGTTGTTGCGGCGTGACTACGCTGAAAAGCCATGGCGGGCAGACCCGACTACTACAAGACGCTCGGAGTAGGTAAGGGCGCCTCCGACGAGGAGATCAAGAAGGCGTACCGCAAGCTGGCGCGCCAGTACCACCCTGATCGGAACCCGGGCAACAAGCAGGCCGAGGAGAAGTTCAAGGAGATCTCCCAGGCCCATGACGTCCTGTCGGACCCCGAGAAGCGCAAGGCGTACGACCGCGGTCAGGGGCCGCTCGGCGGGTTCGCCGGCGGCAACTTCGACCCGGGCGCGTTCGGCGGCGGGTTCAGCGACATCCTCTCGAACCTGTTCGGAGGAGGTGGCGGCGCCCCCGGCACCGCCGGCCGCACCGGTGGCGCGCGCGGGCGCACGACATCGGGACGGACCGGCCGGACCGCGCAAACCCAGGGCCGTGACCTCGAGACCGAGGTCTCGCTGACGTTCGACCAGGCCGTGCAAGGCGCCCAGGTGCCGCTGTCGGTGCCGACCTCGCAACCGTGCCCGACGTGTCGCGGCACGGGCGCCAAGCCCGGAACCACACCCAAGGTGTGCCCGGTGTGCGAGGGGCGCGGTATCGAGTCCCAGAGCCAGGGGATCTTCTCGATCTCTCAGCCGTGCTCGAACTGCGGCGGCTCCGGCACCGTGATCGAGGATCCGTGCCCGACGTGCAGCGGCACCGGCGCCCAGCGCAGCATCCGCAAGCTCCGGGTCAACATCCCGGCCGGCGTCCACGACGGAAGCCGGATCCGGCTCGCCGGCAAGGGCGAGGCCGCCCTTCGCGGCGGTGATCCGGGAGATCTGTACGTGATCACGCGCGTGCAGGAGTCGCCGGTGTTCAAGACCGTCGGCGACAACCTCGAGGTCGAGGTGCCGCTGACGATCCCCGAGGCCGTTCGCGGCGCGATCGTCGAGGTGCCGACGCTGAACGGCACCAAGCGTCTGCG
Organism: uncultured Solirubrobacterales bacterium; assembly: GCA_963770615.1. Lineage (GTDB taxonomy): Bacteria > Actinomycetota > Thermoleophilia > Solirubrobacterales > Solirubrobacteraceae > Palsa-465. Next base: position 99,209 of record CAVYQJ010000024.1, read on the forward strand.
CGTTGCCGCGGGAACCAAGAGCGGCACCGTGCAGCGACTGAGAGGCGAGGGCCCACCGAAGCCAGGTGGCAAGGCCAAGGGCGACATCCACTACCGGTTCGTGATCGATGTGCCCGATTCGCTCTCGCCCGAGCAGGATGAGGCGATCGACCGGCTGTCGAAGGCGATGAACGGCGACCCGCGGGCCAAGCTGTTCCAGCAGGCCGGCGGCGCCGGCGCGAAAGGGAGGAAGGACTGATGGCCGCTAGGCGCGTGCGTACCACCGCCAAGGTCGAGGTCTCCTCCGACCGCGGCGTATTCATGATCTCGGTGGCGGCCGAGCTGGCCGACATGCACCCCCAGACGCTCCGGATGTACGAGGCCCGCGGGCTGATCGAGCCCAAGCGCTCGCCCAAGGGCACGCGGCTGTACTCGCACAAGGACGTACAGCGGCTCCGCCGCATCCAGGAGATGACGGCCGAGCTCGGCATGAACCTCGCGGGCGTCGAGCGCGTGTTCGAGCTCGAGCAGCAGCTCGACGCGATGGAGCGCAAGGTCAAGTTGCTCGAGAAGCGCGCCGGCGAGCTGAAGTCCGATGTGGAGCGGCTCGAGCAGCTGCGCCGCGAGCTGCGGGCGGAGATAGTGCCCTACAGCAAGGGTGGCGCGATCGTCCGCAGGGCGGACGTGCAGCGGTTCGCGCTCCGGGTGCAGCGGCCGTCCACGTGAGCTCCGGCCGCGAACCGCGGATACTCGCGGGCCGCTATCGGCTCGAAGAGGTGATCGGTCGGGGCGGCATGAGCACGGTCTACCGAGGCACGGATCTGTCGCTCGACCGCGTGGTCGCGGTCAAAGTGGCGCTTGATCCGCTGGTCGAGGAGAGCCCGATTTACCTGGCCCGGTTCACCCGGGAGGCACAGTCCGCCGCCGCGATCGGCAATCCGGGCGTCGTGACCGTGTACGACGCGGGCGCGGACGGGCCGACCCGGTTCATCGTGATGGAGTTCGTGCCGGGCAAGAGCCTGGCCGACATCCTGAAGGAGGAGCGCCCGCTCGAGCCGGAGCGGGCTGCGAACATCGCCGCCCAGGTCGCCGATGCGCTCAGCGCCGCCCACGCCGCCGGGATCATCCATCGCGACATCAAGCCCGGCAACATCATGGTCGAGCCGAATGGATCGGTGAAGGTGCTCGACTTCGGGATCGCCCGGGCGGTCGACGGCCACTCGCTCACGCAGACCGCGACCGTGCTCGGCACGTCCGCGTACATGTCCCCCGAGCAGGCGCTCGGGCAACCGGTGGACGCGCGCTCGGACATCTACTCACTCGGATGCGTGCTCTACGAGATGCTGACCGGGCAGCCGCCGTTCGTCGCCGACGTGGCGGCCGCGGTTCTCCACCAGCACGTCCGAGTCGCGCCGAAGCCGGCGATCGAGCGAAACCCCGCGATTCCGCCGGCGCTGAACACGCTCGTGATGGAGATGCTGGCCAAGCAGCCCAAGGACCGTCCGCAGACCGCGGCCGACGTCCGCGACCGGCTCGTCGCGGTGATCGCGGAAGATCCGCGGGCGGATGCGCTGACGACGCTCGCGATGGCGGCAGCCGTGCCCACCGCCGCGACGGTCCCGATCGAGGCCACGCCGCCACCGCCGGCGCCGGAGCCACCAGTCCGGCAGACGCCGATTCCGCCAAGACGGCGCGAGACGCGCCAACCGACGCCGCCACCACCACCACCGCGCAAGAGCCGGACCGGCCTGTGGGCACTTATCGCGCTGATCGCCGCGCTGCTGCTCGGCGGCGGCGCCGCGCTCGCGCTCGGCGGCGGCTCGCATAACTCGACCTCGTCGAGTACGAGCTCGAGCCACTCGACCCCGGCCACCAGCAGCTCGCACGCCGCGACGCCACCGCCTACGACCAGCACGCCCAAGACGACCACGAGCACGCCGAGGACGACGACCAGCACCCCGACGACGACGACGAGCACGCCGCCGAAGACGACGACCAGCACGCCGGCGACCACAAGCACGAAGGCGCCGACGACGAGCACCGCCCCGACGACGAGTACGAATGCTCCGACGACGAGCACGGGAGGCGCGACGACGGGTCCGGCAACCCCTTGAGAAGCGGGGCGATTCTTGTCATAATCTAAGTCATACACACTTAGATTTTTCTAACCCGAAATTGAGAAACGCCTATGCAACCAGACCGCTTCACGATTAAGTCCCAGGAGGCTCTTCAGGCCGCCCAGCGGCTGGCCGACGAGCGCCGCAACCCGCAGACGATGCCCGAGCACGTGCTCGCGGTCCTGCTCGAGCAGGACGGCGGCGTCGTCGCTCCCGTTCTGCGCAAGCTCGGCGTCGACCCGACGACCGTCCGCCAATCGAACTCCGAGTCGCTCGACGCGCTGCCGAAGATCCAAGGCTCCGCCAGCCCGGAGCCGGCCGGCGGCTCGAGCGAGCTCGTCCAGATCCTGCGCGATGCCGAGACCGAGATGCGCGAGCTGAGCGACGAGTACGTCTCGACCGAGCACCTCATGCTCGCGATCGCCCAGCATCCCGGCAAGGCCGGCGACGCGCTCCGCAGTAACGGCGCCACCCACGAGCAGCTGCTCAAGGCGCTGTCCGAGGTCCGCGGCAGCCACCGCGTGACCGACGAGAACCCCGAGGAGAAGTATCGCGCGCTCGAGCGCTACGGACGCGACCTCACCGAGGCCGCCGCGCAGGGCAAGCTCGACCCCGTGATCGGACGCGACGACGAGATTCGCCGTGTCGTTCAGGTCCTCTCAAGACGGACGAAGAACAACCCGGTGCTGATCGGCGAGCCGGGCGTCGGCAAGACCGCGATCGTCGAGGGCCTCGCGCAGCGGATCGTCTCCGGCGATGTGCCTGAGAGCCTCAAGGATCGCCGGCTGGTCGCGCTCGACCTGAGCGCGATGGTCGCCGGCTCCAAGTACCGCGGCGAGTTCGAGGATCGCCTGAAGGCCGTGCTCAAGGAGATCGCCGACGCGAAGGGCCAGATCATCGTGTTCATCGACGAGCTCCACACGATCGTCGGCGCCGGCGCCGCCGAGGGCGCGATGGACGCCGGCAACATGCTCAAGCCGATGCTCGCGCGAGGCGAGCTGCGGGCCGTCGGCGCGACCACGCTCGACGAGTACCGCAAGCACATCGAGAAGGACCCCGCGCTCGAGCGGCGCTTCCAGCCCGTGTACGTGGGCGAGCCCACCGTCGCGGACACGATCGCGATCCTGCGTGGCCTCAAGGAGCGCTATCAGGTCCACCACAAGATCCGCATCCAGGACTCCGCGCTGGTGGCGGCGGCAACGCTGAGCCAGCGCTACATCGCCGACCGCTTCCTGCCCGACAAGGCGATCGACCTGGTCGACGAGGCCGCGTCGCGGATCCGGATGGAGATCGACTCAAAGCCGACCGAGATCGACGAGGTCGACCGGCACATCATGCAGCTCGAGATCGAGCTTCAGTCGCTGGGCGAGGACGACGATCCCGGCACGGTGGCGCGCCGCGAGCAGCTCGAGCGTGGGCTCGCCGAGGAGCGTGAGCGCTCCGACGCGATGCACGCCGAGTGGCAGCGCGAGAAGGACTCCGTCGGCGCTGTCGCCGAGCTTCAGGAGAAGCTCGAGCAGGCCAAGATGGAGCTCGAGAAGGCCCAGCGCGAGGCCGACCTCGGTCGCGCCGCCGAGCTGCGCTACGGCACCATCCCCGAGCTCGAGAAGCAGCTCGCAGCGGCGGCCGAGGCTGAGCACGATGCTGCCGGCGACCACACGCCGCGGTTCCTCAAGGATGTGGTCGACGCCGAGGACGTCGCCGAGGTCGTCGCCAAGTGGACGGGCATCCCGGTCACCCGCCTGATGGAGGGCGAGATCGAGAAGCTCGTGCACATGGAGGAGCGCCTGCACGCGCGGGTGATCGGCCAGGACGAGCCCGTCGAGGCGGTGTCGAATGCGCTCCGGCGCTCGCGCGCCGGCCTCCAGGACCCCGACCGGCCGATCGGCACGTTCCTGTTCATCGGGCCGACCGGCGTCGGCAAGACCGAGCTGGCCCGCGCGCTGGCCGAGTTCATGTTCGACAGCCAGGACGCGATGGTCCGGATCGACATGTCCGAGTACATGGAGAAGCACGCGGTCTCGCGTCTGGTCGGTGCCCCGCCCGGCTACGTCGGCTACGACGAGGGCGGCCAGCTGACCGAGGCGGTTCGCCGCCGTCCGTACAGCGTGGTGTTGCTCGACGAGATCGAGAAGGCCCACCCCGACGTGTTCAACGCTCTGCTCCAGGTGATGGACGACGGGCGCCTGACCGACGGCCAGGGCCGCACGGTTTCGTTCAAGAACACGGTGCTGATCATGACCTCGAACATCCAGGGCGGCCGGGCAGGGGTCGAGGCCCACTTCAGGCCGGAGTTCGTCAACCGGCTCGACGACATCGTCGAGTTCGAGCCACTGAGCCGCGAGCAGATCGGCGAGATCGTCGACCTGCAGGTCGCGAGGCTGATCCAGCGGGTGCGTGAGCGCGGGATCGAGGTCGAGCTGACCGACAGCGCTAGGACGCTGCTCGGCAACCTCGGCTACGACCCGACATACGGCGCGCGGCCTTTGAAGCGCGTGATCCAGAAGCGCCTGGTCGACCCGCTGGCGCTGGCGATTCTCGAGGGGCGGTTCACGTCCGGCGACGTCGTCAGAGTGGACAACGCCGAGGGTGAGTTGGTGCTCGAGCGAGCCGTGGAGCCGGCACACGTGTAAGCGTGGAATGCTTCGACGCGACCGCCCCCGAAGCCGAAGGAGGCAGCAGTGCCGACCTACATCATGCTCTCCACGCTGAGCCCCGAAGGCGTTCAGACGATCAAGAACAACCCGTCCCGGATCAAAGAGGTCAATCGCGAAGTCGAGCAGCTCGGCGCCACCGTTAAGGCGCAATGGGCGACGCTCGGGCAGTTCGACTTCGTCAACGTCGTCGAGGCGCCGGACGAGAAGACGATGGCGCGGATCTCGCTCGAGCTCGGCTCGCGCGGGACCGCGAAGTACGAGACGCTGGTCGCGATCCCGATCGACGACTTCATTGGCGCCATCTGACTCATCGCCGCGGGTCCTGATCGTCGGCGGCGGCGGCCGCGAGCACGCGCTCGTCCATGCACTGGCGCGCTCGCCCCGCCGCCCCGAGGTCCTGTGCGCACCCGGGAACGCGGGCATTGCCCGCGACGCCCGGGTTATCGACATCGGGGCCGAGGACGTTCCCCGGCTCGTGTCCGCGGCCGTCCACGAGCGTGTCGATCTCGTCGTGATCGGGCCCGAGGCCCCGCTCGTCGCCGGGCTGGCCGACGCGCTCACCGCCGCCGGCATCCGCTGCTTCGGGCCGACCAAGGCGGCCGCGCAGCTCGAAGGCTCCAAGGCGTTCTGCAAGGAGATCATGGGGGCCGCCGGCGTGCCTACTGCTGTTTATGAGGTTGTTCAGGATCCGCAGGCCGGCCTGGCCGCCATCGAGCGGTATCCAGTCGTGATCAAGGCGGACGGCCTCGCCGCGGGCAAGGGCGTGATCATCGCCGCGGACGAGTCGGAGGCACGTGAGGCGTTGGATGAGTTGCTCGTGCGGCGGCGGTTCGGTACCGAGCGCGTCCTCGTCGAGGAGTACCTCGAGGGCGAGGAGCTGTCGCTGCTGGCGCTGTGCGACGCGCAGACCGCGGTGCCGCTGGCGTCCGCGCAGGACTACAAGCGGATCTTCGACGGCGACCAGGGGCCGAACACCGGTGGCATGGGGTCGTACTCGCCCGTGCCGGCGGTCGACTCCGAGCGCGCGGCCGAGATCTGCCGCGCGGTCCATCAGCCCGTGCTCGAAGAGCTGGGCCGGCGGGGCATCCCATTCCAGGGGGTGCTCTACGCCGGCCTGATGATGACCGCCGACGGACCGCGCGTGCTCGAGTTCAACGTGCGCTTCGGCGACCCCGAGACCCAGGCGATCCTGCCGCGTCTCGAGTCGGATCTGCTCGCGCTGCTCGAGGCGGCGACCGTCATCGGGGGACTGTCGGGCGCCACGCTCGAGTGGGCGCCGGAGATGGCGGTCAGCGTGGTGCTGGCGAGCGCGGGCTATCCGGCTACCTCGTCGCACGGTGACGTCATCACGGGCTTGGAAGCGGCGGCTGGGCGCGCCGAGGTCACGCACGCCGGGACCGCGAGGAACGTCGACGGTCAGATCGTGACCGCCGGCGGCAGGGTGCTCAACGTGACCGCGCTCGGCCCCGACGCGGCGTCTGCCCGCGACGCCGCATATGCTGCCGCCGACATGATCCACTTCGAGGGCAGACAGATGCGGCGCGACATCGCGCTCCGGGTCGTCCAGCCGATCGCATGAGCGAAAGCCCCGCTCCCGAGACTTTCGCCGAGGCAGAGGTCGAGCTCGAGGCGCTCGAGGTCGACGCGCCGCGGGTCGGGATCGTGATGGGCTCGAAAAGCGACCTCGAGCGCATGGAGGCCGCCGAAAAGGAGCTGATCGACCGCGGGATCCGCTGCGAGGTCAGGGTCATGTCGGCACACCGCGAGCCGGACAAGGTCGCGGACTACGCGCGCAACGCGCGGATGCGCGGGATCCGCGTGATCATCGCCGGCGCCGGTCTGTCCGCGGCGTTGCCGGGCGTCGTCGCGGCGCACTCCGACCTGCCCGTGATCGGGGTGCCGCTCACCAGCCGGACGTCGGTCGCCGGCGGGCTTGACGCGCTGCTGTCGATCGCGCAGATGCCCCCCGGAGTCCCGGTTGCATGCGTCGGCGTGGACAACGCGCGCAACGCGGCCGTGCTCGCGGCACGGATTCTCGACTGCTGAATTAGGTGGTCCGCCCGCGGGCGCCCGCGCGTGTGCGCAGGAACCGTTCGCACACCGTGATCGCGCTCTCGATCGTCGACCAGTGCAGGTTGTCGGCGACGTCGTTGGGCCAGTGGTAGTTCATCGGGAGCTTCGTCTCGTCGACCGACGCGAGCGTGGCCACGGCGTAGCCGGCGCGCAGCGGGATGATCGCGTCGGTGGCGGCCGTCGTTCGCAGGCCACGCGTGATCGGCTCGCCGGCGTCGGCTGCGGCCTGCGCAAGCGCCTCGCGCATGTGGACCGGGTAGTCCCGCATCCGGAGCATGCCCTCGCCCTCGACCACGATCAACGTCGGACCGCCGAGGCACTCGAGGCAAACCATCTCGGTCCGCTCGGGGTCCAGATCGCCGAAGTGACGCTCGCCGAACCCCTGCATCCCCTCGCTGAAGGACTCCTCGGACCCGGTGGAGACGAGCAGCACGCGCGCCCCCTCGACCGGGTGATCGCGCAGGCGAGCGGCCAGTGCGATCACGGCGCCGACTGCGCTCAGGTTGTCGTTCGCGCCGGGGACGGAGGCGCGTGCCCCGATGTCCACCATTGCGGCCGTGGCCGCGGCCGCGATCGCCGACCCGGCGGCGAGCGCGCGGCGCACCCCCAGGACCGAGCCGGCGCAGACCAGCACCGGGCCCAGCCATACGGTGTACATCAGCGGGAAGCTCCGCCCCGCGCGCGCGTGCAGGCGCGGGGCGAGCTTCAGCGGGATCCTCGGCAGCGCCGGGTGGAACACGAGGCCGGAGTGAGCGGCGTCGTGGTGGGCGATGAACACGACCGTACGCTCGGCATCCGGATCTCCCGCCTCCGCCACCACGTTCCACGTCGACCGGTGCGGCAGCACCGCGTGGCGGAACCAGCGCCGGCCGTGGCCGAGGTCGTCCCAAAGGGCGGCCGCTCCGCCGCCGGCGATCCCCGCGACGATCGCACGCGTCAGCTTGCCTCGCTTTCGCAGCGCGAGGATCCCGCCCGCGGCCGCGACCGCGTTGACCAGGCCGATAGGCCACCAGTAGCCGCCGTGGGCGCGTTCCTCCTCGATCGTGACTCGGCATCCGAGCGCTTGCAGGCGCGCCGCGATCGATTCGGCGCCGCGGCGCTCGCCTTCGGACGCCGACGGACGGTCGAAGGCGGCGAGCTCGCGGATCGCCGCTCGCCAGTCGCCGGCGTGGTTGGGGTTCTCGCTCATCGGGTGCGGTCCAGTATCGCGGGTAAGCTCAAAGCTGATGATCCCGCGCTACACCCGCGCTGCGCTCGCCGAGGTCTGGTCTGAGGAGGCCCGCTTCGAGGCCATGCGCCAGGTCGAGGTGGCGGCCGCCGAGGAGCTCGACGGGCCTACTGGCGAGGAGCTCGATGCGATCCGGGCCGCCACGTTCACGGTGGAGGAGATCAACGAGCGCGAGAAGGTAACCGATCACGACACCGCCGCGTTCGTCGACGTGTTGTCCGCCTCGGCGGGTCCCGCCGGTCGCTGGATCCACCACGGGCTGACCTCGAGCGACGTGCTCGACACGGGCCTCGCGCTCCAGCTTCGCCGCGTCGGCGAGATCGTGCTACCGGACTCCCGGCGGCTCGTCGAGGCGCTCGCCGCGGCCGCGCGCGAGCACGTCCACACGCTTTGCGCCGGGCGCACGCACGGCATCCACGCCGAGCCGACCACGTTCGGGATCAAGCTGGCGGGCTTCGCGTTCGAGGCCCATCGCAACGCGGATCGGCTCGATCGCGCGTTCGCCCAGGCGGCCGTCGGGGCATTGTCCGGCGCCGTCGGCACGTACTCCGCGACGTCGCCCGAGTTCGAGGAGCGGGTGCTCGCGCGTCTCGGGCTCCCGCGCGAGCCGGTCTCGACACAGGTGGTGCCGCGGGACCGCCACGCCGAGCTGCTGGAGGCGATCGCGCTCGCCGGGGCAGGTCTCGAGCGGTTCGCGACAGAGGTCCGGCACCTCGCGCGAACCGAGGTCGGCGAGGTGCGCGAGCCGTTCGGGCGCGGCCAGAAGGGCTCGAGCTCGATGCCGCACAAGCGCAACCCGATCAAGTCCGAGCAGGTGGTTGGCCTCTCGCGAGTGCTGCGCGGGAACGCGATGGCGGCTTTGGAGGATGTGGCGCTGTGGCACGAGCGCGACATCTCGCACTCCTCGGTCGAGCGCGTGATCCTGCCCGACTCGACGATCCTGCTCGACCACATGCAGCGACGGGTCCTGGGGCTCGTCGAGGGGATGGTCGTCGACGCCGAGCGGATGCGCGAGAACCTCGAGCTCACTCACGGAGCGCTGTTCTCCCAGCGCGTGCTGCTGGCGCTGGTCGAGTCGGGCATGATCCGCGACGACGCGTACCGCGTGGTCCAGCGCCTCGCCCAGCAGGCGATCGACTCACGTGTGCACCTGCGAGCACTGCTGGCGGCTGACCCGGCTGGCGCGGGGCTCGATCTCGACGCGGTCTTCGACTACGCGCCGTTCGTCCGGTACGCGGATCAGATCGTCGGCCGGCTGGACGCGATCAGCGTCCGCGAGCCGGTCGCGTCGGCCTGACCGGGTCGACTAGCGCGGGTAGATCCCGCCGTCGAGCGAGACGACCTGGTTGGTCAGGTAGCGGTTTCGCAGGATCGCGAGCGCCAGGTCCGCGACCTCGTCGGGCTGCCCGAGGCGGCCGACCGGGACGGCGTCGCGCAGCTCCTCGGGCTCGCCGGGGAGCATCCGTGTGTCGGTGATCAGCGCGGGCGCGATCGCGTTCACGGTCACGCCGGCGCCGGCCACCCGCGCCGCGAGGAAGTGCGTCAGGCCGTGCAGGCCCGCCTTTGATGCGGCGTAGTGCGGCCCGACGATCCCGCCGGTGAACGCGGCGATCGACGACACGAACAGGATCCGGCCGAAGCCTCGTGCACGCATGCCGGGCAGCGTCTGTTGCGCCAGCAGGAACGGCGCGCGCAGATTGATCGCGAGCATCTCGTCGAAGTCGTCGACCGATACCTGCTCGAGCGTCTGCTGCCGCCCGAGTCCGGCCGCGGCGACGAGCACGTCGATCGAGCCGAGCCGGGGCTCGATCGCGGCCAGCAGTTCGGCAGGGGCTTCGGCGCGACGCAGGTCGGCCTGTACCGCCAGCGCGTGCGCGCCGTCGGCCACGAGTTCGTCGGCGAGTCGTTGCGCCGGCTCGGGGTGGGCGCTGTAAGCGAGCGCGACCGACGCGCCTTCGGCCGCGAGCCGGCGGCCGATCGCGTGCCCGATCCCACCGCTCGCTCCGGTCACGAGCGCAACGCGATTGGTCAGTGGTCCCTTGGCAGCCATTGTCCCGGGGGATACCCGCTTCGCCTACGATTGATCGCGCCGTGCCTCCGCACAAGCATCAGGAATTGCTGATGGCGGCGATCGAACACGAGGGCGAGGCGCAGCGCGAGCTGCTGGACGGTGATCGTGACGCGGCGCGGGCGGAGTTCGCTGCGGCCGCCGATCTGTACCGGCAGTCGTGGGAGGCGGCGCACGCCCGGGCGTTCGGGCGACTCGTCGGGATGTTGAAGGCCGCGGTGCTGTCCGGCAGTGACGCCTTCGCGGAGTCTGACTATGCACTTGCCGCTCTCGCGGACGCGGACCGCGACTCCGCGACGGCCAACTACGCGCGGGCGATCGCGGCGCTGATCGCCGGCGACGACCAGGACGCTCTGGCCTGGGCGACGCTGGTTAGCGAGGCCACCGATGCATTCGCGCGGGCTGGGGAGGCGATCTCCGCGCTGGCCGCCCACGACGCGGCGCGTTATGCCGTCGCGCTCGAGGCGATCGTCCGCGACTTCGAGCAGCGGAGCCAGCACCTGACCGGCGTCGCGATCGCCGACACGGCCCTGATGCTCGAGGTACTCGCCGCCCGGCGCGGGATGGCGGCGGGGCTCGAGAGCCCGGTACTGCCTTTGCGGTAGGGAAAATCACCCCGCTTGTGACGATTGTCGCCAGGCTCCTGCCGAACGTCGGGAGCGGGGTCCCTCGCGGACAGCTATCCGAACGGGAAGGCCGGCTGGGCCGCGGACTTCCTGGAGTTCAACGTGGCGACCACCGGCACGGTAACGGCGATCTGCGCGCCGGCGGCGGCCATCGCGCCTTAGCGCCTCAGAGATCAGGAAGGATTGGAGCCCTCCGACCCGAGGGCTCCAACTTCTTAACGGCTTGCTCCCAGTTCGTCGGCTACCGTCCGCCGGTGCACGGACCGCACCGGGCGGTCCACGACTTGGGAGGGAAGACCCAGATGGGCCATCACAGGCGTCGCAGGCCATCGGGGGCCATGGTGGTTGCGGTCATCGCGCTCGTCGTCGCCGCGTCGGGGACCGCGGTCGCCGCGAGCAATGAAGTGAGCGGCGACTCGCTGATCAAGAAGAACTCGCTGTCGGGGAACCGGCTGCGCGACCACACACTCACGGGGCTCCAGATCAAGCTGAGCGGGCTCGGGACGGTCCCGACCGCCAAGAACGCGGACGAGCTCGGAGGCAAGCCGGCGAGCGCCTACCTCGGAGGCGGAGGCGGAGGCGGCGGCGCGAGCACGGTCGGCACGAACGGGGTCGTGAAGACCGATGGGTCGCTCAACGGCACGACCGTGACGCTGTTCACGTCCGGGCCGTTCACGGTCACGATGACCTGCACCGACGACGGCTCGAACACCTCGAGCGTGATCAACGCCAGCTCGACCGAGGACCAGTCGGACCTCAACGGGGAGTTCGCCGACGCGAACACGCCCACCGACACGGGCGCCGACGTCGAGCCGACTCCGGACGGCACGGCGGGCTCGCTGTTCGCCCCGGCCACGATCGCGCTGGTGGCCCCGAGCGGTGCGTCGGCGATCGTGACAGGCATGGCCGGCGTCGGGAGTCTTGGCACCACCGGGTGCTGGGCCGACTTCACCGGAGTCCATTAGAGGGTTTGCCGGAACGTGCGGACTGCGGCCCGGAGGCGCTCTCCGGGCCGCCGTACCCGTTGCTAGGATCGGCCCAGTGACCGCCTTAGCCGACCTGCCCCTAATCGCTTCGGGCAAGGTCCGCGAGATCTACGAGGGGGGCGATCAGACGCTGCTGATCGTCGCCTCGGACCGTATCTCGACCTATGACGTCGTGCACCCGACGCCGATCCCGGATAAGGGCGCGGTGCTCACCGGCCTGTCCACTTTCTGGTTCGAGCGGACGGCCTCGATCGTGCCGAATCACATGCTCTCGGTGAGCGACGGCGTCCCAGCCGAGGTGCGGGGGCGGGGAATGCTCGTCCGGAGGCTCGAGATGCTCCCGGTCGAATGCGTCGTCCGCGGCTACATCACGGGGTCAGGCTGGAAGGATTATCAGCGGACCGGGACGGTCTCGGGCATCGAGCTGCCGCCGGGTCTGCGCGAATCCGACCAGCTCCCCGAGCCGATCTACACCCCGTCGACCAAGGCCGAGGTCGGCCACGACGAGGCGATCGACTTCGAGCGGACGGTGGCGCTGACCGGCGACCGCGCGCTGGCCGAGCGGCTGCGTGACGTCTCGATCGCCGTGTACAGCGCGGCGGCCGAGCACGCCCGTCAGCACGGGATCATCCTCGCCGACACCAAGTTCGAGTTCGGGCTCGACGCGGATGGCGAGTTGACTCTCGGCGATGAGGTGTGCACGCCGGACTCCTCGCGCTTCTGGCCCGCCGACGAGTACGAGCCGGGGCGGGGCCAGCCGAGCTTCGACAAGCAGTTCGTGCGCGACTGGGCGTCGTCGACCGGATGGGACCGCAACCCGCCGGCGCCGGCGATTCCCGACGACGTCGTCGCGCGCACGCGCGAGAAGTACATCGAGGCCTACGAGCGGATCACCGGCGAGCCGTTCGACGCCTGGCTCAGCCGAACCCGATGAGGGCACGGGTCCTGGTCCGGCCCAAAGCGGGGATCCTCGACCCGCAGGGCCAGGCGGTAGAGCGTGCGCTGCCCGCGCTCGGGTTCAAGGGCGTCCGGAACGTCCACGTCGGGCGTCTGATCGAGCTGGACGTCGAGGACCCCGAGCGGCTGCCGGAGATGTGCGATCGATTGCTGACCAACCCGCTGATCGAGGACTGGGAGATCGTGCAGTGAAGTTCGGGGTCGTCCGCTTCCCCGGGTCGTGCGACGACATCGATGCTTTGCAAGCGGCGGCCCGGGTCGGGGACGCGGTGTTGCTGTGGCACGCGGACCGCGACCTGCAGGGCGTCGACGCCGTGATCGTCCCCGGTGGTTTCTCCTACGGCGACTACCTGCGCGTCGGCGCGATCGCCCGGTTCGCGCCGGTGATGGCCGAGGTCGAGGAGTTCGCGCGCGAGGGCGGGCTCGTGCTCGGCATCTGCAACGGTTTCCAGGTGCTGTGCGAGGCTGGTCTCTTGCCCGGGGCGTTACTGCCGAACACCTCGCTCAAGTTCATCTTCCGGCAGGTGGACCTCGATGTGGTCCGTTCCGAGGGTCCGTTTACCGGTGCGTGCGGGGTCGGTGAGCGCCTGTCGATTCCGGTCAAGCACACGACCGGTCGTTACTACGCGCCCGAGGAGCAGCTCGACAGGTTGGAGGCGGCCGGCCAGGTGCTCCTCCGCTACGCGCCCGGCCAGAATCCGAACGGGTCGCTGCGCGACATCGCCGGCGTTTGCAACGAGCGGGGCAATGTGTTCGGGCTGATGCCGCACCCCGAGCACGCCGTCGATCCCCTCGGCGGGTCGACCGACGGACTACGGATCTTCGAATCGATGCGAGCGCATGTCGAGCAGCACGTCCTCGCTTGAGGAGCGGCACCGGCAGCTCGGGCTGACCGACGACGAGTACGCGCGGATCCTCGAGCGGCTCGGGCGCGCGCCGGGCGACGTGGAGCTCGCGATGCTGTCGCTGATGTGGTCCGAGCACTGCGGCTACAAGCACTCGCGCCGGCTGCTGCGCCGGCTGCCCAAGGAGGGCGCGCACGTGCTGATGGGGCCGGGCGAGAACGCGGGCGCGGTCGACGTCGGCGGCGGCCTGGCGGTCGCATTCAAGGTCGAGTCCCACAATCATCCGAGCGCGGTCGAGCCGTTCCAGGGCGCCGCCACCGGAGTCGGCGGGATCCTCCGCGACGTGTTCGCGGTCGGCGCTCGGCCGATCGCGGTGCTCGACTCGCTGCGGTTCGGTGAACCTGCCGACTCCGAGCGCTCGCGGTATCTGCTCGATCGGGCGGTCGCCGGCATCGGCCATTACGGCAACTCGATCGGCGTCCCGACGGTCGGAGGCGAGATCTACTTCGAGCGCAGCTACGAGCAGAACTGTCTGGTCAACGCGATGTGCCTCGGGCTCGCGCCGCACGCGCGGCTGACCCGGAGCGCCGCGGCCGGTCCCGGCAACGTGGTCGTGTTGCTGGGCGCTTTGACGGGGCGAGACGGGATCGGCGGGGCCTCCGTGCTCGCGAGCGCCGAGCTCGGCGAGGGCGACGAGGCCAAGCGCCCGTCGGTTCAGATCGGCGACCCGTTCACCGAGAAGAAGCTGCTCGAGTGCTGCCTCGAGCTGCTCGACCGCGAGCTGCTGGTGTCGCTGCAGGACCTGGGCGCGGCGGGGCTCACCTCGGCAGCGTCCGAGATGGCGAGCAAGGGCGGCGTCAGCCTCCGCCTCGACGTCGGCCGCGTGCCGCTCCGCGAGCCGGGGATGGAGCCGTTCGAGATCATGGTGTCCGAGTCGCAGGAGCGGATGTTGTGCGTCGTCGAGCCCGAGCGTGTGGGCGACGTGCTCGGGGTGTGCGAGCGGTGGGAGATACTGGCGACGCCGATCGGGTGCGTGGCCGAGGGGGACAGTTTCCAGGTGCTCGACGGGGGCGTCGTCGTCGCGGACCTGCCCGTGAGTGTGCTCGTCGACGACTGTCCGCTGTACGACCTCGAGCCGGCGCCGCCTCCTGACGGGTTGTACGCGGGCGCGGACCCGGTTCTGACCGGGGACGAGTCGCCGGGCGAAACGCTGCTCGCGCTGCTGCGCTCGGTGAACATCGCCTCGCGGCGCCCGGTGTTCGAGCAGTACGACCCGATCGTGCAGTCGCGCACGGTGCGCCGTCCCGACGAGGCCGACGCGGCGGTGCTGGCGCTGGGTGAGCGGCCGGACTCACCGGCGATCGCGGTGTCGATCGACGGGAACGGCCGGCGCGTCGCCTGCGACCCGCGGCGCGGCGCCGCCGAGGCCGTGTACGAGTGCGCCGCGAACCTCGCCTGCGTCGGCGCCGAGCCGCTCGGACTGACCAACTGCCTGAACTTCGGCAACCCGGAGAAGCCGCACGTGGCCTGGCAGCTCGTGGAGGCGGTCGAGGGTCTTGCCGGCGCCTGCGAGGAGCTCGGCGTGCCGGTCGTGGGCGGCAACGTGTCGCTCTACAACGAGGCGCCGACAGGCCCGATCTTCCCGACGCCGGTGGTCGGGATCGTGGGCAAGCTCCCGCGGGCTGCGCGGGCCGGGCGGCTCGGGTTCGCACAGGAAGGCGACGCGATCGCCCTGGTCGGGCCCTTCGAGCCATCGCAGGTCGGGTCCGAGCTGTCGAAGCTGCGCGGCCTTCCACCGGTTGGGGAGCTTCCGGCCACCGACGTCGGGAGGATCCGGGTCGCCCACGGGACGGTCCGGTCGCGGGTGCGCTCGGGCGCGTTCAGGAGCGCGCACGACGTCGCCGAGGGCGGGGTCGCGGTCGCGCTCGCCGAGTGCGCGGTCGCCGGTGGCCTGGGCGCGACGGTGGACCTGCCGAAGGGGCTTGATCCCTTCGGCGAGGCGCCGGGCCGGGGGTTCATCGTGTCCGGACCGCGTGAAGCGCTCGCCGGGTTCGTCGTGATCGGCGAGGTCGGCGGCGACGCCCTGCGGATCGAGGGGCTACTCGAGGTGGGGGTTTCCGAGCTGCGCGAGGCTCATGAGGCTGGGCTGGCCGAATGGGTCTAGGGCCGCTGCTAGCCTTGGCGGCAGGGTGGGCATGGCGCCAACCGTGAACGACCATCGCGACGGACCTCGCGACGAGTGCGGCGTGTTCGGCATCTTTGCGCCGGGACACGACGTGGCTCGCGTCGCGTACTTCGCGCTATTCGCGCTCCAGCACCGCGGCCAGGAATCGGCCGGGATCGCCACCGCGCCGCGCGGCCGCGGGATCATGGCGATCCGCGACCAGGGCTTGGTGGCGCAGGTGTTCGACGAGCACAAACTCCGCTCGCTCGTCGGCGACATGGCGATCGGCCACGTCCGCTACTCGACCACCGGCAAGTCGGCCTGGGAGAACACGCAGCCGATCGTCCGTGACGATCGCCGCACGCTGGCGCTCGCGCACAACGGCAACCTGATCAACGCGGTCGACCTGTACTCGGAGCTGCACGAGCGCGGCTTCTCGTTCAGCTCGACGTCGGACTCCGAGATCATCGCGGCGCTGCTCGCGACCCACCCCGCTGACCGCGTCGAGGACGCGATCGCCGACGTGCTCCCGCGGCTCAAGGGCGCGTTCTCCACCGTGGTGCTGACCGACGATTCAGTCGTCGCCTTCCGCGATCCGCACGGCCTCCGTCCGCTCGTGCTCGGGATGATCGAGGACGAGGAGACCGGGACCGCGGCGTACTGCGTGGCCAGCGAGTCGTGCGCATTCGACCTGATCGGCGCCAAATACCTGCGCGAGGTGCTGCCCGGCGAGGTCGTCACGCTGACCGACGGCGGCGTACAGACGCGAATGGTGGCCGGCTCCGAGCGCCGCGCCTTCTGCGTGTTCGAGTACATCTACTTCGCCCGACCGGACTCGAAGATGGCGGGCACCGTGCTCCAGGTGGCGCGCGGTCGGATGGGCGAGATCCTGTGGCGCGAGGCCCCGGTTGAGGCCGACCTGGTGATCCCCGTGCCCGACTCGGGCAACCCGGCGGCGCGCGGACTGGCCCGGGCGGCCGGCCTTCCACAGGACGACGGCTTCATCAAGAACCGCTACGTCGCGCGGACGTTTATCCAGCCCGGGCAGGAGCTCCGCCGTCACGGCCTGCGGCTCAAGTTCAACCCGCTGCCCGAGGTCGTCGCCGGCCAGCGGCTGATCGTCGTCGACGACTCGATCGTCCGCGGCAACACGACCCGTCAGATCGTGCAGATGCTCCGCGACGCGGGCGCAGCCGAGATCCACCTGCGGATCTCCGCGCCGCCGATCAAGCACCCCTGCCACTACGGCATCGACATGTCGAGCCGCGAGGAGATGATCGCCCACGGGCGGACCGTCGACGAGGTCGCCGACGAACTCGGGGCCGACTCGCTCCACTACCTGTCCTTGGAGGGCGTGTACGAGGCGGTCGGCGTGTCCCGCGACGAGCACTGTGACGCGTGCTTCAGCGGCTCCTATCCGCTCGCCGGCACAGAGGACGCGCTCGGCAAGTACGCGCTCGAGCTGCCGCTCGTCAGGGCGTAGACGCCCGAGAGACAGCCGGGGCCGCCGCTACAGTCGGGCGCCCCATGGATCCCGGTGAAGCGCTCCGGCGGCTGTTCGGATTCGAGCATTTCCGGCCCGGCCAGGCCGAGGCGGTAACCGCCGCGCTCTCAGGTCGCGACGCGCTCGTGGTGATGCCCACGGGCTCGGGCAAGTCGCTCTGCTACCAGCTTCCGGCATTGATGCGCGACGACCTCACGCTCGTGGTCTCGCCGCTCGTCTCGCTGATGCAGGACCAGGTGGCCGCGCTGCGCGAGGTCGCGCCCGGGCGAGTCGAGCTCGTCAACGCGCAGCAGGGCGGAGCCGCCAACCGTGAGGCGCTGGCACGCGCGGCGGCCGGAGAGGTCCGGCTGCTCTACGTCGCGCCCGAGCGCTTTGCCTCCCCGCGGTTCGCCGAGTTCGTCGGGCAGATCCGGGTCGGCCTGTTCGTGGTCGACGAGGCGCACTGCATCTCGCAGTGGGGTCACGACTTCCGTCCGGATTACTTCTTCCTCGCGGACGCCGCACGGCGCGTCGGCGCCCGGGCGACGATGGGGCTCACGGCGACCGCGACAACGGCGGTGGCCGATGACATCGCGCGCCGGCTGGCCCTGCGCGATCCGGTCCGTGTGACGACCGGGTTCGACCGGCCCAATCTTTCGTTTGCCGTCGCCCGGTGCGGGACTGCGGTCGACAAACGCCGCCGGCTCGCCGCGGCGCTATCGGAGCCCGGGGCACTGCCCGCGATCGTCTACGCCGGCACGCGCCGCGCAAGCGAGGAGGTGGCGGGGTTTATCGCCCGCGCGCTCGGCGAGGAGGTGGCGGTGTACCACGCCGGGCTGCGGCGAGACGTCCGGGCGACCACCCAGGAGCGGTTCATGTCCGGCGAGGTGCGCGTGATCGTCGCCACCAACGCGTTCGGCATGGGGATCGACAAGGCCAACGTGAGGACGGTCTGCCACGCCACCGTGCCCGGCTCGCTCGAGGCCTACTACCAGGAGGCCGGTCGCGCCGGACGGGACGGCGCCCCGGCCCGATGTCTGCTGTTCGCCGAACAGCGCGACAAGGGCCT
Organism: uncultured Solirubrobacterales bacterium; assembly: GCA_963770615.1. Classification (GTDB taxonomy): domain Bacteria; phylum Actinomycetota; class Thermoleophilia; order Solirubrobacterales; family Solirubrobacteraceae; genus Palsa-465. The sequence goes on from CAVYQJ010000024.1 coordinate 117,461, forward strand.
GCACGTGTTCTTCATCCAGCGGTCGCGTCTCGACGCCGGCGTGTTCGAGCGGGTGGCCGAACGGTTGCGGTGGGCGGGACTCGACGGGCGCTACGACGTCGCCGTCGGCGGGCTGGCTGCCGATGTCGGGTCCGATGGCGACTCCGCCGGGGAGACGGTTCGAGCAGTCATCGGTCACCTCACCCGCGCGGAATTGGTGGCGCCGCTCCCCGCCCCGCCGGATCGGGCCGCGGGGACCGTGGTTCGAGAGTGGGACAGGCGCGCGCTGGCTTCGTGCCTCGGGTCCGCGCGCGACGCCGAGCGCGCGCGCTGGGCGCAGTACCGCTCGGTGTGGGCGTATGTGGAGGGGTCCGGTTGCCGGCGGGCGGCGCTGCTCGCGCACTTCGGCGACCGTTCGCGCGCGGAGCCGTCGGTGGCGTGCTGCGACGTGTGCTCGCCGGAGGCGGCGGCGCCGGCGCCGGCTGCGTCCGCGCCGGTGGGGACCGGTGCCCGCGCGTCCGCCCCGGTGGGGACCAGTACCCGGGCGTCCGCGAGGCCCCGCGGCGATTCGCTCGGCGCCGGCAGCCTCGACGACGCCATCCTCGAGGTGGTCGTCTCGGCGGCGCCCCCGGTCGGCCGAACGCGCGCGGTCGAGATCCTCCGGGGTGGTCGCTCGAAGGTCATCGTCGAGCACGCGTACGACCGGCTCGCGGCCTACGGCGCGTTCGGCCACATGCACTCGAGCGAGGTCCTCGGCCGGGTCGATCAACTGCTCGAGGCCGGGACGCTCCGCTCCACGGGCGGCCGGTTCCCGAAGCTCCGCGCCGCATGAACGTCGGCGTGCTCGCGTCGGGCGAAGGCACGAATCTCCAGGCGCTGATCGACCACGTTCACGGCCGCGACGGGGTTGAGATCGTGGCGGTGGCGTCCGACAAGCCCGAGGCGCCGGCGCTTTCGCGCGCGTCGCGGGCTGACGTCGCGACGCGGGCGTTTCCGGCTAGCGCGTATGCGGGGCGGACCGAGCGCGACCGGGCCATGGCCGAGTGGCTCGTGGCGCGCGGAGTGGAGCTGGTCGTGCTCGCCGGCTACATGCAGCTGCTGGACGCCGCGTTCCTGTCGCAGCTTCCCCGACCGCGTGATCAACGTTCACCCGGCGCTGCTCCCCGCGTTCCCCGGCCTCGAGGCGGTGGAGCAGGCGATCGCCTACGGCGTCAAGGTGTTCGGGGTGACGATCCACTTTGTCGACGGCGGGGTAGACAGCGGACCAGTGATCCTCCAGCGCGCGATCGAGCTGCCCGACGAGAACGATCCTGAGGCGGTGCTCGGACGCCTGCATCCGATTGAGCACGAACTACTGCCCGAGGCGGTCCGTCTGATCGCGCGAGGGGCCGTGAGCTTCGACCCCGCCAATCCGCGCCGCGTCGTTATCGAGCGATAGAGTCGGGGCCTCATGGAGCAGGGAACATCGCGCGCGAACCAGTTTGCTCCCGTCGCTTCCGAGGACGTTCAGGTCGCTCGGGCGCTGCTGTCCGTGTCCGACAAGACCGGACTGGTGGAGTTCGCGCGGGGCCTGGCTGACCTCGGGATCGAGATCGTGTCCACGGGCGGGACGGCGCGCGAGCTGTCCGACGCGGGCCTCCAGGTCCGCCAGATCTCGGATTTGACCGGCTTCCCCGAGATCATGGACGGGCGCGTCAAGACGCTCCACCCGAAGCTGTACGGCGGGCTCCTGGCGCTGCGCGACGACCCGGCGCACATGCGCGCGGCGGAGGACCACGACGTCGAGTTCGTCGACCTCGTGTGCGTGAACCTGTACCCGTTCGAACGGACCGCCGCCCGTCGTGGCGTGGGCGATCCCGAGGTGATCGAGAACATCGACATCGGCGGGCCCTCGATGATCCGAGCCGCGGCCAAGAACTTCCAGTTCGTCGCGCCGGTCGTCAGCCCCGAGAGCTACGACGCGATCCTCGCCGAGCTGCGCGAGTTCGACCGCCGGCTGTCGCCGACGACGCGCGAATCGCTCGCCGCCGAGGCCTTTGCCTATACCGCGAGGTACGACACCGCGATCGCGCGCTGGTTCCAGGAGAAGGGCGCCGACTTCCCGGCGCTGATGGTGCGTGCGTTCGAGAAGGTGCTCGAGCTCCCCTACGGCGAGAACCCGCACCAGCGCGCTGCCTACTACTCGCAAGTGGGAACCCGCACCCACGTCCTGTCGATGATCTCTCAGCTCGGCGGCAAGGAGCTGTCGTTCAACAACCTCCTGGATTTGGACGCCGGCCGGCTGCTCGTGAGCGAGTTCCAGATCCCCGCCTGCGCGATCCTCAAGCACAACAACCCCTGCGGCGTCGCCGTCGGCAAGACCGCGCTCGAGGCCTATCAGAAGGCGTTCGACTGCGACCCTCTGTCGGCCTACGGCGGCGTGATCTGTCTGAACCGCCGCGTCGACCGCACGCTCGCCGAGGCGATCTCAAGCCAGTTCGTCGAGGTCCTGTTCGCCCGTGGCTACGACGAGGACGCGCTCGAGGTGCTCGAGGCCAAGCGCAACATGCGCATCCTCGACGACCGCGAGCGCCGCAACCCCGACATGATCGACCCCCAGCTCCATCAAGTCGTCGGTGGCATGCTCGTCCAGGACCGCGACTACGACCTCGAGGAGCGTTCCGAGATGCAGGTCGTCTCTGAGCGCGTCCCCACCGAGGCGGAGTGGGGCGAGCTCTCCTTCGCCTGGAAGGTGTGCAAGCACGTCCGCTCCAACGCGATCGTGATGTGCCGCGATCTCGCCACCGTCGGCATCGGCGCCGGCCAGATGAGCCGCGTCGACTCCGTGCGGCTGGCGATCGAGAAAGCCCGCTCTTCGCTGCAGGGGTCGGTGCTCGCCTCCGACGCCTACTTCCCGTTCGCCGACGGCCCCCAGCTCGCCTTGAGCGCCGGCACGATCGCGATCATCCAGCCCGGCGGATCGGTCCGCGACCACGAAGTCGTCGAGGCCGTCGACGCCGCCGGCGCGGCGATGGTCTTCACCTCGCGCCGCCATTTCCGCCACTGAGGGTCTCGGACGACCTGTTCGGAGCGCCGATGGCGATCCAGCTACGTATATGTAAGTCGCAGCGCCAAAGTCTTCGCGGCGCGCGCCCCCGCGGCCCCGGGTACGCGATCATGGACCCAGGCCGCCGTAGCTCAGCTGGCAGAGCAGCGGACTTTTAATCCGAAGGTCGTGGGTTCGATCCCCACCGGCGGCATTGCGGAGGCCCTGTAAATCGAGGGTTTTGCGGTTCAGGAGTGTTCCGCGGAACACTTTCGTGTCCCCAATGTGTCCCGAAATGGGCGTCCGATTTGCGGGGTGGGCGCCGTTGGTCCTCCCACTGGTCACGTCTTCCGGGTCGAGCGCGCGAGCGGCCCGGTCTGGTACGCGAAGTACCGGCTGCCCGACGGGCGCCAGGTCCAGAAGAAGATCGGGCCGGCGTGGGGCGAGCGCGGCCGCCCGCCAGTCGGCTGGTTCACGAAGCGGACGGCTGAGGCGTGGCTGCGTGATTTGTTGGACCAGGCGGGGCGCGGGACGCTGCCCGGGATGGCCCGTACCGGCGCGACGTTCGCCGACGCGTCGGCGGAGTGGCTGCGGTTCATCGAGGAGGACCGCTCGCGCAAGCCATCGACGCTGCTCGACTACCGGTCGGCGTTGAAGGCGCATCTGCTGCCGGCGTTCGGCGCGCAGTCGCTCAAGTCCATCACGCCCGAGCAGGTCGACGCCTGGCGCCGCGGGCTAACGGGCCTGTCGAACCGCAGCAAGAACAAGCTCTTGATCCAGCTGCACGGGATCTTCCGCCGGGCGCAGATGGTCTGGGGTCTTCAGGCCAACCCGCTTGCGCGGGTCGAGAAGCACCCGATGCGAGCGAGCGGCGACATCCAGGTGTTCTCGCCCGAGGAGGTCTGGGCGCTGGTGCGCGCCGCAGCTTCCAAGCAGGACGGCGCGATCTTCCTGACGGCTGCGTTCACCGGGTTGCGGATGGGAGAGCTGTTGGCGCTCCGGTGGCGGGATGTCGACTTCGCCGGCGCCACCGTCCGGGTGCGCGGAAGCTACGCTGCTGGCCACCTGACCACGCCAAAGTCAGGCAAGGTTCGCGCTGTGCCCATGGCACCCGACGTCGCTACCGCGCTCGCGCAGCTCGGCAAGCGGGAGAACTGGGTCGGCGACGACGACC